>JBMNLV010000006.1:0-185038 GCA_050953005.1 Christensenellales bacterium
ATAAGGTTGAACGTCCGAAGAAGGATCGCTATGTCGGCAGCTTCTATGATGCCGATGAGGTCAACGCTCTTTTTGAGGCTGCAAAAGGAAGCAAACTTGAGCTGCCTATTCTGTTTGGCGCATTCTACGGTCTGCGCCGGAGTGAAGCAATCGGTCTGAAATGGGATGCTATTGACTTTGAGCAGAACACGATCACCATCCGTCACACAGTTACTTCTTGTGACCTGGACGGCAAGCGCGTTCTGGTCGCATCCGACACCACCAAGACCAAATCGAGTATGAGAACGCTCCCGCTTGTTCCTTTCATGAGAGAAAGACTTCTCGCCCTAAAAGAAGAACAGCAGGAAAACCGTCGTTTGTGCGGACGCAGCTACATCAAGGACTACATCGGTTATGTTTGCGTAAACGAGATTGGTGATCTAATTAAGCCCCACTATGTTACTGAGAGTTTTCCGAAGCTGCTCAAGGCAAATGGGCTGAGACACATCAGGTATCACGACTTGAGACATAGCTGTGCCTCGTTACTTCTGGCAAACGGTGTTCCCATGAAGCAGATTCAGGAATGGCTTGGTCACAGCGACTTCTCAACCACGGCAAACATTTACGCACATCTGGATTATAGCTCGAAGCTGACTTCGGCTGACGCGATGCTCAATGGTTTGGGACTTGCTCCGAACTAAAAAAGAAAAGCCAGCAGCCGGGAAAACCGGCTACTGGCGGACATTCTGGCGGAGACGGTGGGATTCGAACCCACGGACCCTTGCGGATCAAACGATTTCGAGTCGTTCTCGTTATGACCACTTCGATACGTCTCCGTATTTATCTCAACATCAGCACCTCAGAAAACGGGGAGAACTGATGGGGAGAACAAAGAAAAATATTCAGTTAAAGACACCCGAAAAACCCCGTAAAATCAAGGGTTTCCGGTCAGGGAGCTACCGGATAGCGACCACGATTTCGAGTACCGCACCTTCAACCACTCGGACAACTCTCCATAAGCCTTGCGTGGTTTATGCAGCCTGTTTGACTGCCTCGATGCCTTTTCGCGGTCAATTGGCCGCGGGAATATCGTATATCACCGCTTTTGACCTGTCAAGCAGCGGCGTGTGGTCATTCGCTGCGGATAACGGCAGGATTCCTGCCGGGAACGGCCAGCCCATGCATGAATCCGCCCTTTGCCTGCGTTGAATAATCGTTATGCGACCTTGACAGGATTCCCGCTGCCATCGCCGGGGCAGAGCGTTCGTTTTCTTGTCATTGAAAGAGCGCGTGTGTATAATCGCAGACGTACACAGTGCGTCCCGGGCAGGCCGGGCGCGGCAAAGGGGAAAGCATGGATTGCACATCGGTTCCGGCTAAGAACCAATTTCTTTTTTCAGCGCGGCGCGCCGCAGTTGTTGTGATGCTTGCGCTACTCATGGCTCTGACGATGTTTCAAGGGGCGGCTGAGGACTTTGAGGTTCAAACAACAGAGGGGTATTTTGAATCGGAAACAAGCCTGTACACGCAGCCGGACCGGTCAAGCGAGGTGCTTTTGCGGATTCCGCAATATACGCCGCTTGTCATCCGGGTATCGGCGGATCCCGCTCAAAAAGGCTTTGGGTGGATCCGGGCAGCGGGTGTATCCGGTTTTGTCAGCCTCGCGAACCTGCTCCCCATGCCCAGGGTGGTCAGTGACTGGCGCGAAGGAAAAACGATGTTCGCCTGGGATGTCCGCCTGTTGCGCGAGCAATCCCTGCACGGCGCTGAGGTGCTGCTGCGCCTGCTGCCGGAGACGCCCTTCAAGGTGCTGGGCCGCACCAAGTTTATGCTGTATGTGGAGGCGCAGGGCGTACGCGGCTATGTATATGCCGATAAGCTTGAGGAGCTCCGCCGTGATCAGCCGCTGGAGCCCTCCCTCAGGTACAGCGCTCTGGAGCAGCCGCTTTTGTCCTGGCCGCTGGCAGGCGCGCAGCCGCTGACCAACCTCAAGGCAGGCCAGCTCCTGCGGGTGACCGGGCAAAACCGCGGCTATCTGCGGGTTGAAACCATGGGCCAGGTGGGCTATGTGCAAAGAAAGCATACAGGGGCTATCGGTGAGGTGGCGGAGCAGACCATGCTGGTCTATTCGCAAACGGAAAATCCGCTTTATTCCGGGGTGGATGACGCTCAAACACCAGCGCAAACCATGGAGCCGGGCAGGCTGTACCAGGTGGATGCGCAGGCCGGGGATTTCCTGCGTTTGAAGAACTCCGGCTTGTTTGTCAGGGCGGAAAGCGTGCAGGCTCTGCTGCTGAAGGCCTTTGCCGTTCCGCGCCTGGCCGGGGTGGAAGCGCCCCGGGCCCTGATGAGCTTGCCTGAGGCGGACAGCGCGAGCGATGGCTGGCTGCAGCCCGGGCGCCTTTATACGTTCCTGTCATCCTCGGGCAGCTGGTGGTATGTCGATGACGGCATGGTTCAGGGGTTTGTCGATGTACGCTACCTGACTCCCCTGCCTGAGCAGGGGGAAAAGATGAACCGCACTTACGCGGTGTACACGGGCGATGCCGCCTACCTGCCCGGCTCCTCGCGGCCCCAGCCGGTGGCGCCGGGGCAGCTGGTGCAGCTGCACCAGCTGTGGGGAAAACAATGGTTCCGCACTGAACAGGGCAGCTATGTCCATATCGGCGCTGTCGATATCCTGGCTTCTGACGCGCCGGTACGGCCGCACAAGGTCGTTCTGGATCAAGCGTTGCCGATGTACTCGCTGCCGGATGAAGCCCGGGGCCGGGTGCTTGCCGCCCTGGATGCCGGGGAGCAGGTGGAGGTCATCGGCTTTGCCCGTTACTTTTTGCTGCTGCGCGCGCGGGGGATGGAAGGCTACGTGGTTGGCAAGACTCTCAAAACCCATGAGACGCGCTACCTGCCCGACAGCGATCCGCCGCCTTGTGAGATCCTGGTCAACAAGGCGGACTTCAGCGTATCGCTGTATGCACTGGACGCCCAGGGTCAGCGTGGCGGCGAGCCGGTTATCCGGGGAATCGCCGCCTTGGGCAAGCGCAGCACACCCACTCCTTCCGGGCGCTATCCGCTGGGGCTGAAACAGCGTTGGGTACGCTTTTCCCAGTCACAGGCCCCTCACGGCATCACCTACCTGCGCGGACGCTATTTGCATGGCATCCCCTGTAATGGGCCGGACGAGGCTGAGGTCACCGATTGGGGTTTACAGGAGCTTGGCACACCAGCTACCGGAGGCTGCGTGCGAATGACCTTTGATCTGGCGGCCTATCTTTATTTCAACTGCCCCTCCTATCAAACCATCATGGAGGTAGTCAATGGCCTGGAATAAATCCATGCCGGCTCTTTGCCTGCTGTGTGCCTTCCTGCTGCTGCCGGCCGCGCTGGCTGCGCCCGCCGCCCTGCCCCTGACCCCGGAGGATCTGGATGTTCTGCTGGGTGAGGAGGTCCTCACGCTGGATGTGCCAGCAGCGCCCCTGCTCCTGGCCCTGGATCGGGAGGGCATCCGCCTGACGAAGCGCGAGGTGGACAGCTGCCTGTTTCCCGGCAAGGACCGGGAGTTTTCCGATGATCAGCTTTTGATCGGCACCCTGCCCCGCGGCGTGCGCGGTGCTGATGTGGTGGAAACCATCATGGTGCTGGGCGGTGAATATGTGACCAGGCGGGGCATTGGCATCGGCAGCGCCGGGCAGGATATCCTGGCAGCCTACGGCGAGGCGGCGCTGAAGGATTATGACCTGCTGATCTATCACCTGCCCGGGCAGCCGGAGGGCCCGTGGCTGGTGTTTGTGATGGACCTGGAGAAGGATAGCGTGCTGTCTTTTTATGCTGTTTTGAACACCCAGGGCTGATACCTCACTGGCCTTTCTTTGCCTTGCGCTGCCGGTGGTGTCCCTGATGGCCGCCGCGCTGTGAAGCCCGGATGATCCTGAAGATAACGCCGCTTTGGACATTGACGGCCCAACGGTGTATATGGCAAGGGATTTCTTCGGGCTTGCTTTGTTCGCCTGCCTGGCCGTCAGCGCTTCAAGCCCGCGCTTTGTGCGCGGCTGCGCGGATTTTGAGCGCAATGCTGCCGGATATGACCTGGCGGTTTTGGTCATCGCCCAGCGCAGCTTGAGTTACTGGCCGCTTAGCTGCAGCGGCTTGATTGACACGCAGCCATGTGACGGGTAGAATATATGGAAATGTTCAGACAAGGAGCGCGCATGGCATATAACGACATCAAGGAAATTCTGCCCCGCTTTCGCTTTATGGGCAGCTATGTTTCCTCCCAGGAAATGACCAGTGGCAACATCAACGACACCTATGTGCTTACCTAGTGTCTGCTGAACAACTCCAAACACAAGACAAATCCACATCTTCCGGCCATTTTCTGGTATCATGTGTGCAAGGATAATTGCAGAAAGCACGCAAAACCCTTGCACTTGAACTGGAGATGAAACGGTATGTACGAGAAGAAAGCACGCCAGGCGACCTTTTTTGAAGACGCGACGCTGTTTGGTGGCGTCAGGCTGAATTCCGAGAACAGATGGGTAAGGATGTCGGAGCTCATCCCCTGGGAAGTCTTTGAGGAGCGGTATGCTGCACTGTTTAGCAACCCCCGGGAGGGGAAGCCGGCAAAGTCGGCCCGGATGGCCATCGGCTCTTTGATTATCAAGAAGCGCTATGGTTTTTCAGATGAGGACACGGTGGAAGAGATCCGGGAGAACCCCTATCTGCAGTACTTCCTGGGGTTTGCGGAATATACCAACGTCAGGCCCTTTGACCCCAGCGTGATGACGTGGTTTCGGGAGCGGATCACGCCGGAGATGTTGTCAGAGTTGAATGACTATGTGATTGGCCGTAAAAAGGTGAAAGCAGAAAAGGAGCCTGGTTCCGATGACGACAATCATGATGACGCTGACAGTGAGGGAGGAGGCCCGGTCAACCGAGGGACGCTGATCCTGGACGCGACCTGTGTTCCGCAGAACATCCGTTTTCCCACCGATGCTTCGCTGCTCAACGAAGGGCGGGAGCTGCTGGAAGGGATGATTGATACAGCGCACAAGGCAGGCGCAACGGAAGGTAATAAGCCCAGAACCTACCGGAACCTGGCCAGGCGGGACTGGCTGCGGTTTGCCCGGGACCGGAAACCAACGCGCAAGAAGATTCGCAAAGCGATTCGTCAGCAGCTGGGCTATGTCAAACGGAACCTCGGTTATCTGGAAGCCATCCTGAGCAAATATCCGGACGCGCTGAGCGCAAAGGAGCTGGAGCGCATGGCAGTGATCCAGCTGCTGTACGCGCAGCAGCAGGAGATGTATGACAGCAATACGCACCGGGTGGATGACCGGATTGTAAGCCTGCACCAGCCCTGGGTGCGACCGATTGTTCGGGGCAAGGCGGCAGTGTCGGTGGAGTTCGGTGCGAAGGTGGCGCTGAGCCTGAGCGATGGCTATGCGAGGATTGAGGAAATCTCGTGGGATGCCTTCAACGAAAGCAAAACACTGATGGCTTCGATGGAGCGATACAAGGAGCAAACGGGCCACTATCCGGAGCGGGGACTGGTAGACAGGATCTACCGAACGAGGGAGAATCTCACCTGGTGCAGGGAGCGTGGCATCCGGTTGAATGGTCCCAAACTGGGACGACCACCCAAAGACCGACAGGTGTATGAGGAAGCGCTGGCACTGGAGCGACAGGAGTCAGGAGAGCGGAGTCATATTGAGGGATGTATCGGTGTTTGCAAGCGCCGATATGGGCTTGATCTGGTGATGATGCGGCAGAAACACACCAGCGAGGTGGACATTCATGCCGCCATCCTGACCCGGAACCTGTTCAGGCGGCTGAGGCTCTACATTTGGCTCTTTTTGGCAGCGCTATTTCGCCGGTCGGAAAGCACAAAAACAGACACGCCGGTACCGTTGGCGTGCCTGTGTGGCTGAATTGTTGGTTATTCAGGAGACACTACCTACCGCAACGGCGAACGGACCATGATGTACACCTTGCAGCGCATCAATACCTATGTGTTCAAAGATCCCCAGCTGGTCATGCAAAACATTGCTCTGGTTACTAATCACCTGAAAGCCAGCCTGATCCGCCAGGGCGGCTATGATGAGCGCTATGTGCTGGAACTGGTGCGCACGGTGGACGGCGATGTCATGTACAAGGACGCGCGCCACGGTGTCTGGCGCGCTTACACTTATATTCCGGATGCCCTGGCGCTGGACGTTGTGGATGATCCCGTCCAGATGGAAGAGGTCGGGCGCGCCTTTGGCCGTTTCCAGCGCAACCTGGCTGATTTTCCGGCTGTGCAGCTGTCGGAGACCATCCCCAACTTTCACAACACCACCAAGCGCTTTTACGCCTTTGTGCGTTCCGTGGACAAGGACAGGGCCGGCCGTGTCCGCGAGGTAGAGGATGAGATCGAGTTTTTCTTTGAGCGCCGCCGCATGATGGGTGAAATCGTTCGTCTGATGGACAGCAACGTTATCCCCTTGCGGGTCACGCACAACGATACCAAATCCAACAACGTTCTGCTGGATGATAAAACGGGCAAATCGCTGTGCGTGATTGATCTGGATACGGTCATGCCGGGCTCCGCGCTGTATGATTACGGCGACGCGGTACGTTTTGGCGCCTCCACCGCACGGGAGGATGAGGAGAATACCAGCCTGATCCGCCTGGACATGGACAAGACGCGCGCTTTCACCCGCGGTTTTATACAGGAGACCACCGGCATCCTCTCGCAGGAGGAGCTCAAGCGGCTGCCCCTGGGCATCAAAGTGATGACAGCCGAGCTGGCCATGCGCTTTTTTACGGATTATCTGGATGGCGATGTATACTTTAAGGTCAATTCACCCCGGCACAACCTGGTGCGTACCCGCGCGCAAATGACCTTGCTGATGGATATTGAGCGGCGCGAGGAGGAACTCATGGAGATGGTGCAGCGTTATCTGACCCGTTACGCCTAGAAGCCGTTTGCAGGAAGACCAGCACAACCCCCGTGCGTGTGCTGATGTGAATCGGCCGTCCGGTGGCCGCGTTGCTTACGCCAAGCGGCTCAAAGGCGTTCAGGACGGCGTCCCGCAAAGGGTAGGAAAGCCCTCTGAGGGTGACTCCTGTGGCCGGCTCGCCCCAGCACAGGACGGATACGCTCTTGCCCTCCCGCAATGGCGGCAGGCTGAGCTGTCCCGCGCTGAGCGCGTGGATGATCATATTCCGGCCGATAATGACGCCGCGCAGGCCCTCCCGCGCCAGGCTCGACAAAAGTTGCAGGTTGGCTACGGCATGATCCAGCCGACCGCCCAGGGCGCCATACAGCTTAAAACGGGTGCAGCCGCGGTTTTTGGCCAGACGAATGGCCAGGGCCATGTCGGTCAGGTCCTTGCGCTGCGGGAAGCGCAGCAGCGGGATGCCCCGGGGAGGACACGCAAGAGAGTCCATGTCGCCCAGAACCAGGTCGGGTCGGATGCCCGCCCGCGCCAGCGCCCGGTAGCCGCCGTCCGCCGCGATGACCATATCGCCCGGCCTGGGGCGCAGCCCTGACTTGCAAAAGTCGCCGGCGCCCACAATAAACGCAGTGTTCATCTTGTATACCCTCCCTGGTGTGAGTATATCCGTATGGGAGCGGACTGGCAAGAAAGGAAAGGCATTGAAGAAAAAAAGCCTGTTTGTATGCGCCGCCTGCGGTTTTGAAACAGCCAGGTGGTATGGAAAGTGTCCGGGCTGTGATGCCTGGAACACCCTGGAGGAGGTTGTCCGGGAAACGCCCGCGGCTGCCAAGTCCGTACAAAAACGCTCTGGGGGTACCGGCGCGCAGGCAGAGGCGCTGCCTGACATCACAGCGGATAAAACCGTCTACCAGTCCACCGGCATTCCGGAGTTTGACCGTGTGCTGGGCGGGGGAGTCGTGGAGGGCTCCCTGTTGCTGATCGGCGGTGAGCCCGGCGTGGGCAAAAGTACGCTGCTGCTGCAGGCATGCGCCCAGTTGGCACGGCGGGGCAGGCAAGTGCTCTACATCACCGGGGAGGAGAGCGCCAGGCAAATCAAACTGCGCGCGCAGCGGCTGGGCGCCGGGCAGGACAAGGTGCTGATCCTCACGGAGAACGCCATGGACGCGGTGGAGGACAAGCTGGCGCAGCTGCAGCCGGATTATGTGGTGGTCGATTCCATCCAGACCATGTACAGGCCGGACATGGCCTCCGCGCCCGGGTCGGTCAGCCAGGTGCGCGAGAGCGCCGCGGTGTATCTGCGCTATGCCAAGACCAGTGGCTGCGCCATCTTTTTGGTGGGCCATGTGACCAAGGAAGGCGCCATCGCCGGGCCGCGCGTGCTGGAGCATATGGTGGACGTGGTGCTGTATTTTGAGGGCGATCACCAGCGTGAGTACCGCCTGTTGCGCGCCAACAAGAACCGCTATGGCTCAGTCAACGAGCTGGGCTTGTTTGAAATGACGGGCGAGGGCATGCGCGCGGTGGAAAACGCGTCTGAGACCTTGCTGCGCGACCGGGCTGCCGGCATTTCAGGCTCGGTGGTGTTTTGCTGTATGGAAGGCAGCCGCCCGATGCTGGTGGATTTGCAGGCCCTGGCTGCGCAAAGCTTTTACCCCTCGCCCAAGCGCACTGTCAACGGCATTGACCAGGGGCGCGTGGCTTTGCTGCTGGCGGTGCTGGAAAAACGGGCGGGGCTACGGCTGTACAATCAGGATGTATACGTCAATGTCGCGGGCGGCCTGAGCTTGGATGAACCGGCGGCCGACCTGGCGGTTTGCCTGGCGGTGGCCTCCTCGCTGTCGGACAAGACCCTGCCGCACGATGTGGCTGCCATGGGCGAGGTAGGCTTGCTGGGCGAGGTGCGGCCCATTCCCTTTTTGGAGCGCCGCCTGGCTGAATGCGCCCGGCTGGGGTTTATGCAGGTCATTTGTCCCAGGGCCGGCAAGCTCAAGGTGCCCAAGGGGCTGAGAATGATTGAGGTCGCCACCTTGTCCCAGGCGGTGGCCGCTCTGCATTTGCTGGCTGACGGGGCATAAAACCCAATGGATGCTGGTGTTTATTCCTGATTATTACTGCTTCGGTATCATAGATATTTTCACTTTGTGATGATTTGAATATATTCCCAATCCTGTGCCAACACGCTAAAAGTTATTTCATACTACTTCCAAACGTTAATGCTTCACGGAATAGAAGAAACCTGATATAATGAATCTGCAGTCTACAAAGAAATCAGGTGGAAGATATGGGCAGAAAAAGTCCGGTGTTTGAAGAAGCAGAGCGTTCAGAAATCCTTGCGGCTCAAAAGAAACAGCATCCTGTTCATGTTACCCGTCGGTTGCTGGCCCTGAAACTGAAAGTGGTGGATGGATTGGGCAGTGAGGAGGCCGGAAAGCTTGCGGGGATGCATAGAACGAGCGTGAATCGGATTGTCAAAAGGTACCAAGAAGAAGGCATAGAAGCCATCGTAGGCGTACGGCACCACAACGAACACCGTTATATGAGCCGGGAAGAGGAAACAGCCTTTCTATTGCAGTTTCAGCGCCGGAGCGAAGCAGGCCAAATCATAGAAACGCGGGAAATCCATCAGGCCTATGAAAAAGCGGTTGGTCATTCAGTCACCCGGAACATGATCTACTATCTGTTGCGTCGTCATAAATGGCGTAAGGTCATGCCTCGCAGCAGGCATGAAAAGAAAGCCAGTGAAGAAGCGATTGAAGCTTATAAAAAAAATCACCGAAAAGATAAAAATCCTGAAAAAGAGCCAGCCAAAACTTCGGGTAATGTTCCAGGACGAGGCTGGGTTTGGACGGATCAATAAGCCCAAGCGATGCTGGTGCAGGAAGGGTGTTCGCCCCAGCGTACCTTGTCACCACATCCGGGAATACAGATACTTGTATGGCGCAGTATCGCCAGAGGATGGCGAGCTGTTCAGCCTAGTAATGCCCTATGCCAACACAGACTGTATGAATGTCTTTCTGGAGGAACTCTCGAAGGCCTATCCTGATGATTATATCTTGCTGCTATTAGACAATGCGGCCTGGCACCGCTCATCTGCCATGGTTGTACCAAGCCGCATAGAACTATTTCCGCTGCTACCCTATACCCCCGAGCTCAACCCCATTGAGATGATTTGGGACGAAGTGCGGGAGAAAGGCTTCCGCAATGAGATTTTTAAGAACCTGGAGGCAGTGATTGACCGTCTGTGCCTGACTGTTAAGGAGTTGGCTGAGGATGTCCAACGCGTCGCTTCCATCACCCATCGCAGGTGGTTAATTGATGCGTTATCGTTTTAGAATAGTATCAGACGTGACGAATGACATGTCTGGAGCGTCTAATGAATGTAGCGCTACTTGAGGTGATCGAATGGACAAGGATTTTTTTGTGCGGGAAATTGAACGCATAAGCCAGACGCTTTACCGCGTGTCATTTACCATCCTTCAGAATAATGATGACTGCAAGGATGCCTTGCAGCAGACAGCTCTCAAAGCCTGGGAAAAACGCGGTAGCCTGAAGGAGCCACAGTACTTCAGCAGCTGGGTAACCCGCATTCTCATCAATGAGAGCAGGAATATTCAGCGCAAAAGGCGCGGCCTGGTGTCCCTTGAAACCGTTCAGGAACCTGCTGTGGATCCGCCGAATCCGGAACTTTCCATCATCATCCAATCAATGCCTGAAAAACTGCGTCTACCGCTGGTCCTGCGATACGCAGAGGGCATGAACTATGAACAAATCGCAATAACACTGCGCCTGCCCCTTTCTACAGTACGCGGGCGTATCTACCGGGCCAAACAACATTTGAGAAAGGAACTGGAGGCATGAATAAGCACAAGCAAAAAGACCTTGACCTGAAACAGGCCTTCCCTCCCATGCCCGATGATTGTTTCCAGGCGCTGATGCATGCAGCCCGTTCCGTCAAGGAGGAAGAACCCATGAAAAAAACATCATTCAGGACGGTTTTGATTGCCGTTTCATTGATCATCCTTACCATGGCGGTGGCCCTGGCTGCCAACGAGCTTGGAATTATCAGCTTCATGGACAGGTTCCGGGCGAGGCTTCCCGAGTCCGCCCTGAACCTCATGGCGAAAACCGAGAACAAGACCTTTACCGTAGGCCCTCTTGAAATCACCCTGCGTGAATTGCTGGCGGATGGCAGGGTGGTGCTGATGACCGCTCATGCAAACAAAGCTGATAAGTCCCCTGCCGTTTTGGTGGCAGGCAGCGGCGACATGTCAGACCGCATCCCGGAAATCGAGGCCAGGCGGCTGAAGCTGCCCCGGGAAACCACCTTTATCGAAGCCGCCAGGCAAATCAAGACACCGCTCTATATCGTCTATCCCTATCTGACCATTGATTTTGACCTGCTTCACGGCGAGGAAATGATGGATGAATTCTACGCAGAGGATGGCACCCTGTTGCAGATGCAAATGCTGCAAACCAAGCCTGATCAGGTCAATGAGACGCTCAAAGCTATGCTGACCCTGCATGTTCGTGAAATCAATCCTGAAACCAAGGAACAGTTTGACGGCAAAGAATGGCGTGTTGACGAAATGATCTCTATTCCCGTCAACAAAACCATGACTGAAAAAAACTATACGCCCGATGGCAATGACCAGCTTGACGGTTACACTGTGAAGTCCCTGAAAGCGGAACAAACCGTGGCCGGCATCTACCTGACAACACAAGCTGAGGCTGGCTCCGGAGTGAAGCGAGAGAATGTCTATCAAACACTATACACCTGGGAATACAGAACGGTTGATGACGAGCCCTTCCCCGACGGCATCAGCATGTCGGGTTCCCTGGCGGATGATTCCTGGCCTGTTGTAACGCTTTATCAAATGATAGGATTGGATAAATTTCCTGATGTGATGAAGCTCTCGGGCTGTGATGGAATCAGCTTGGTGATACTGAAATAATCAACTGCGCTATGCCGCATGAATATCATCATTCATGCGGCATGGCTTTTACAGCCGGGAGGAACGGAATGAAACGCTTAATTGCCTTAGTATCTGGTATATGCCTTCTGCTATGCAGTATTTCAGCTGAAACCCTGTTTACCCAGCGTGTTTCTGCGCCCGACGCACATCATCCTGCTTATTCATCTTTCTCCGAGGCCTTTCCTGATCTTGTTTTCAACAGCGACAATACCTGGTTTAATACCACCGACGAGTTTGTTTTGGCGCTCAATCAGAACAATCCGCCTTTTGACTTATTCAGCCTGGATGGGCATTACAGCAGAGAACGCTTGATGTCTGAAGAGTTTTGCGCCGATTTGTCTCAGAGCAAGATCATCAGGGCTACCCTTGGGCGCATGTGGCCTGCGATAGTGGATGCGGCAACAAAGGATGGCAGGATTTATGCCGTACCTGAGAGCATCCTGCTAAGCGGCTTTGGAACTTGTGAGGATGCCTGGCAGGCTGCGGGCTTAAGCGACATCCCGGCACCAACCAGCTACATGGAGTTGCTGACATTTTTGGAACAATGGGTGGAAAGAATCAAACAAACTCCAGAGCCCAAAATCCGTGTCTGCAATATGATGGATGAAAGCCTTTATAACAGGCGATCCTATGTAAATTACTTGCTTCCGGTGTTGCTGGATTGCTACACGCTGCCCATGCTGTGTGAAGGAAGGATGCCGGTTTTTAATACAGAGGATTTTCGCGCATTGCTGGAACGAACTGTGAATGTGGGAATAGCGCTGTGCGAGGCAGAACCGCGAGCAGGTGAAGGAAATATGCAGCTCTTCGAAAATGAGCTGATGGGCTTTGGGATCATCGGCATCAAGGATGGCTATTCCCGCGCGATGCCGCTTAGAATCAGGAATGACCAGCCAGTTCTTTTCAAGGGAAGACTGAGTTTGCTTTGTGCTGGTGCTGAAAGTGGACAGAAAAAACTGTCGATTGATTATCTTGAACATGTGATCACCCATCTGTCTTCTTATACTGCAAGTTATGCTTTCATGGACAGCCAGGCACTTGAGCGCCCTCACCTGGATGAAGATATCGCAGACCAGAAGAAGCGCATTGATCTTACCATTGCTCAGTTGAATGATTCCAATTTATCAAAAGCCAAACGACAGGAACTGGAAGAACAGCTGAAACGGCAAAGCAATGTTCTGAAATCCATGCAGACGGAGGATTGGAAGTATCTTATCTCCCCGGACTGGCTGGCCAAGTACCATACGGCAGCCCCTCACCTGTATTTCCCTGATGCGGGCCCTTATGTTTACACTTCTGCCGAAGGAAGAGAAATGCTGCAGCTGATGCGGAGATTTGCGGATGATGAAATTAATGTCGACCAGTTTGTCACGGGGTTGGATTTGCTTTAAAATCTGGAATCCTTGCTTTTGTCCTTAATATAGATGTTTCCGTCTTGCGCACAGGTCGTTTTTGCGATATAGTAAGGTAGCCTGACAATACTGGCGATATATACCATATCCATAGGAGAGGAGTGCAGACGATGAAGAGGCGCATACTGGCAGGAATCATTGGCGCTGTGCTGATGATTGGCCTGTTGATACCCAATGCCCTGGCAGAGAACCTGCGGTACGGGTCCTCCGGCAGCCAGGTCAACCAGGCTCAGGCGCGTTTGGCTGAGCTGGGTTACTACAAAGGGGAGATCGATGGCAAATTCGGCTATACCACCTATATGGCTGTCAGAGCCTTCCAGGATAAAAACGGCCTGAAGGTGGATGGCGTGATTGGTGAAGTTACCAATTACGTCTTGTTCAGCCCCGGCGCCATCAAAGCCACGGGCGAAGCCTCCAGCGCGGCGCTGTATCAGCGCATTGCCTATGGAGATTCAGGGCCGGCAGTCAAAACGGTGCAGGGTCTGCTGCGCGACCAGGGGTATTACACAAAGGATGTGGAGGGCAAGTTCGGCTTTTCGACTTACCAGGCAGTCCTCAAATATCAAAAGGATATGGGCTTGAAGGTGGACGGCGTGGTAGGCCCCATCACCTGGGCGGCCCTGACAGGCGCTTTGCCCCCGCCTCCTCCGCCCCTTCCCCCCCTGCCCTTTGATCCTTTGTCCAAGCTGCCCTACAGGTATAATGATAAGAATCCCGGTGTGCTGATGATTCAGCAGAAGCTTGACGCGCTTGGCTACAATGTCGGCGCGCTGGACGGACGTTTTGGTTATCAGACCTATCTGGCGGTGCGCGCCTTCCAGAAAAACAACAGTTTGTCTGTGGATGGCATCGTTGGAGTCGATACCTGGAACACGCTGTTTGGTCCCCATCCCGTTCCGGCTTCCGGATCACCGCCAAGCTCCGGAGTGCTGCGCATCCAGCATGGTGATAGCGGCGACAAGGTAGGCCAGATTCAAACCAAACTCCAAAGCCTGGGCTATCTTGCCGGCGGCGCTGTGGACAAGAAATTCGGCTATGACACCTATGATGCGGTGAAGGCCTTCCAGAAGAAAAACGGCCTGCCTGTGGACGGAATCGTTGGCCAGAAAACCTGGGACAAGCTCTTTGGCGGGAGCGCCATCCCGGCAGATGCCCCGCCTCCGCCTGTGGTTGAAAAGCTGCCCCTCAAGTACAAAGGATCAGGCAACATGGTCAAGCAGCTGCAGACGAAGCTGGTTGCGCTGGGCTATCTGACCGTCAAGTATACTGAATCCTACTTCGATTTTCAGACCTACGAGGCGGTGCGATCCTTCCAGCACCACAACAAGCTCAAGGTGGACGGCGTGGTCGGTCAGAAAACTTGGGACGCGATCAATCATCCGGGCGCCATCCCCAAGCCCTGACTGAGCTGTCCATGCTATAAAATACTTATTCCAAATCGTATAAAACAGCCGCGCGCCCAATATCAGGGCGCGCGGCTTTAATCAATCATGCTTGTGCTTAATCGGTTGGCGTATCCGTATCCCTGCTGCCCGGCCCCTCCACATACACCAGCTCCCTGAGAGCGGCGATGCGCTTGTCACCAAAACCGCTGACGACGCGCAAGTCCTCCACAAAATGAAAGGGGTGAAGGGCTCGCTGACGGATGATCCGCTCCGCCAGCTGTTCGCCGATGCCCGGCAGGCTCATCAGCTGTTCCTTGGTGGCGGTGTTCAGATTCAGCAGGCCTTGCGACGGCTGGAAGCTTGGCTTTGGCGCCTGCGCCGCCTCGGGGCGCAGCGTCAAGGCTTGCGGGGAACCCCGGGCCAGAAAGTCCCTGAACGCCGGCACTGCCAGAGCGACCAGAATCGCCAGACAAGCCAGCAGGGCTGAGATGCCCAGGGCGTGCCACAGCTTGTGCCGGGAAGGCCGCCTGCGCATCCTGCCCCTACCCCCGGCGCAGCTTCTGCCCCTGGGGCGTGTCCTCCACCAGCCAGCCCAGCTGCGCGATCCGCGCGCGCAACGCGTCGCTTTGCGCCCAGTCACGGTCCTTACGCGCCTGTGCGCGCCACTGCGCCAGAGCGTTTACTTCCTCGGGCACCTGCTGCGTTGTTTGCGTCAGGATGCCGAAAATAGCCGCCATATCCTCCATCGCTTTCAACAGGGCCTGGCAAGCTTGGCGGGCGCTGTCCGGGCTGAGCGCGGTATTGGCCAGATAGGCCAGGTCAAACAGCGCCCCCATGGCCTCGGCGGTGTTGAAGTCGTTGTTCATGCCGCGCCGGAAGGTTTCCCGCGCGGTCTCCACTTGCTCCAGCACATCCAGGTCGGCCTGCGCCATGTCTTTGATTGGGCAGGTTTGCGCCAGTTCCCTGACGCGCTCCAGCGCTGTGTACAGCCGTGTCAGGGAGGATTTGGCCTGGGCCATCATATCCCGGCTGAAATTAAGCGGGCTTCTATAGTGGGCGGACAGCATCAGCATCCGCACATCCTCGGGCTCATACTCCTTGAGGATGTCGCGTACTGTAAAGAAATTGCCAAGGGACTTGGACATCTTGGCGTTGTCAATGTTCAGAAAACCGTTATGCATCCAGTAGTTGACAAAGGGGTGCCCGGTAAAGCCCTCGGACTGCGCCACCTCATTTTCATGGTGGGGGAAGAGCAAATCCTGGCCGCCGCAGTGGATGTCAAAGCGTTCGCCCAGGTACTCCATGCTCATGGCGGAGCACTCGATGTGCCAGCCCGGCCTGCCCTTTCCCCAGGGGCTGTCCCAGCTGGGCTCGCCCGGTTTTTCGGCTTTCCAAAGAGCGAAATCAAGCGGATTCCGCTTTTTCTCGTCCACGTCCACGCGCGCGCCGCTCTCAAGATCCTCCAGGTTTTGCCCGGACAGCTTGCCATAGCCCGGAAAGGCGGGCGTATGGTAATAGACGCTGCCCTCGTGCTCATAGGCAATGCCCGCGTCCATCAACCCCTGAATGATCCGGATGATCTGGGGGATATGCTCGGTTGCCCGGGGATGGACCGTGGCCGGACGTACGCCAAGGGCGTTTGCGTCGCGCCAGTATTCCGCGATGAAGCGGTCGCCCAGTTCCCTGACGGTGGTGCCCTCGCGCTGTGCGCGGTCGATCATCTTGTCATCCACGTCAGTGAAATTCTGGACAAAGGTCACCTCATATCCACAGCTTTCCAGGTAGCGGCGGAACACGTCAAACATGATGAAAGGCCTGGCGTTGCCAATGTGGAAATAATCATAAACGGTGGGCCCGCAGCAGTACATGCCGACCTTGCCTGCCTGAAGGGGAACAAAATCTTCTTTTTTTCTGCTTTGGCTGTTATAAATCTGAATCATGTGCGCCATGCTCCTTTTTGCCCCTGTCCACTTGTTTCTGCTGAGCCTGCCTTGGTGGCTGTGATGTTTTTGATTCTATCTTTGGCGGAATTTTCTGTCAAGCAAGGGGTCGCCGGAGATGATCAGCTCCTCCTGCGCGTTGATGGCCGGCAGCGCGCGGGCCACGCGCTCATATTGGTTTCCGCGCACAAGCTTCCACCGTTTTCGGTTGTCCAGGAAACCCAATTCCAGGACTGACAGGATCTGCCGGCGGATGCCGGGGTCCTTGACGGGAACGGTCAGCTCCACGCGCTTGTCCAGGTTGCGCGGCATCAAATCGGCTGAGGACAGATACACTTCCTGTTCCCCGCCGTTGTAAAAACTGTAGATGCGCGGGTGTTCCAGAAAGCGCCCTACAGTAGAAAAAATCTGCAAATTGGGATGCTCGCGGTAGTTCAGGCAGCAGATGCCCCGCACCATCAGCCGCACCGGGACGCCTGCGCCGGCAGCCGCCAGCAGTTCCTCAATCATCATCGGGTCGGACAGCGAGTTCATTTTCATGCTGATGCCGCTTCTCTGGCCCTGCTTTGCGCTGTCCGCCTCGCGGCGGATACGGGTGAGCATGGCCTCGCGGAGATGGTAAGGCGAGGCAATCATCTCGCGCATCGGATAAGTATATCGATAGCCCAGAATCAGGTTGAAGAAGGCAGCGGCATCTTCGCCCAGCTGTTTGTCACAGGTCATGACGCCCATGTCAGTGTATAGCTTGGCGGTCACGTCGTTGTAGTTGCCCGTACCAAAATGGGTGTAGTGTCTCAGGCCGTCCGCTTCCCTTCGCACCACCAGGGTTATTTTGGAATGCGTTTTCCAGCGCGGCACGCCATACAGCACATGGCAGCCGGCCTTCTCCAGCGCTTTGCTCCAGGCGATGTTGTGCTCCTCGTCAAAACGGGCGCGCACTTCTATGAGCACTGTTACCTGTTTGCCGTTTTGCGCGGCGCGCGCCAGCGCGTCAATCATCGGGCTGCGGGAGGAAACCCGGTAGAGGGTCTGCTTGATGGCCAAAACCTGCGGGTCAGTCGCTGCCTCTGACAGGAAACGGATGACCGGGTCAAAGCTGTCATAGGGATGATGGAAAAACAGGTCGCCGCCCCTGATGGTGCGGAAGATGGTTTCCCTGGCCATCAGGCGGCTGTCTGTCCGCGGCGTGAACAAGGGGTAGCGCAGGTGGTCAAAGCCGGGCAGATTGCATAACTGCCGCATGAAAAAACGTAAATCCAGCGGGCCTTGAACCTGGGTAATTGCATCATCGGCGATCTGCAGACCTTCGCGGATGGTTGCCAGCAGCGGCTTGGCCGCGCCCTCCATCACTTCCAGCCGCACAATCTTTCCATAGGAGCGGCGCTGGACATTTTTGCTCATTTCGTTGAGCAGGTTGTCCATGTCGTCAAGGTTTACCACAAAGTCGGTGTTGCGTGTCAGGCGGAAAGGCATGTGCATCAGCGGCGCCATATATAAAAACAGCCTTGGCAGGAACATGGCGATCACGTCCTCCAGCAGCACGCCGCGCGCCTTGCCGCGGCCCATGGGCAGCATGACCACCCGCGCCATTTGCCTGGGTACCGGGACGATGGCGGTTTGCGGTTCCCCGCCTTTATCGGATTGCAGCAGCACCGCGATATAAATGGCTTTGGCCGACAGGATGGGGAAGGGGTGCTGGGGGTTGAGTGTCCGGGGCGCCAGCACTGGCAGCACCTGTGTTTCAAAATACTGCGACAGCCAGCGGTGCTGATCGGGGTTGAGCGCTTCCGGATGAAGCAGGCACAGCCCTTGTTTGTCCATCTCGGGCAGGATGTGCTGGCTGAGTACCTCATATTGATGGTGAACATGGCTTTTGACTTTGCGCCGCACCAATTCCAGCTGTTGCCTGGGCGTCAGCCCCGCCGGGTCCGTGATGATTCGCCCCATATCCTTTTTGCGCTCCAGCTTGCCGACGCGCACCATAAAAAACTCATCCAGGTTGTTGGATACAATGGACAAAAAGCGTGCGCGCTCCAACAGCGGGTTATCCGGGTTGGTGGCCTCATCCAAAATACGCTCGTTGAAATTAAGCCAGCTCAATTCCCTGTTGTAGTAGATTCCTTTGCTGTTCATGCAGCCTCCTAACGTGTCATGCGCGCGGTCAATATCAGCAGGGTGGCAGCCGGCCGGTTCAAAAAACGCAAGGGCAGGGGATAGTAGCCTGACACTCCAAGCCCGGGGCTGATGTGTACCGTGTAGCCCTTGATGATTGACAGGCCGGTGAATCCCTCATCCCCCGGGAAGAAGCCGCCGCTGCCGTTCGGCTGGGGCGGGATGTATACCGGGCCCAGCCCGGGTAGACGTATCTGGCCGTTGTTGAATTGCCCGGCCAGGAACAGGCTGGGGCTTGGGAGATGCGCCTCCCGGACTTGCTGTGAAAGCTCGCCCAGCTGTACGCTGTCAGGCGGATGGTGCATCACGGCGATGATGATGTCGCCTTCCTTCATCTGCGCCATGGCTTCTTTGGAGGCTTCCATGACGGCCAGGCGGTGCTGCGCGTGCCGCAGACGCGCCCCGGTCAGCGGCTCATAGGGGTTTTCAGCTGCTTGAAGGGATGAAACGTATTCGCGCAGCGCAAAAAGCGCGTTGTCCAGGTCGATCAAAAACAGGTCGCCCGGACAAAACCAAATGGTCTGCCCTTCGTTTTCAAGCGGATAGGGCATCTCCAGATAGATGGCGCCATGCGCTTGCGCCTGGCGCAGATAGTCAGACAGCACCTCGCCATCCCCATGGGGCTGGTCCATCAGCGGCAAGGGGTCCGAGTCCCCGGCAATCAGAAAGACCGGCACATCATCCGGAATCAGATCCAGCATCTCCAGCAGGGGTTGCACGCGGCCGCTTTTTCCTACCATGTCGCCGCTGAGAACAACCGCCTGATAGCGCTCCTGGCCTAATGCGGATTTGAGGTTTTCCTGCTTGTTCCCCAAACTGGCGGCGTTCAGGTCGCTCAGGTGCAATATGGTAAAGCCTTCAAGCTGCTTGGGCAGGTTAAGCACAGTCACCCGGCGAGTTTCCAGGCGCACATAACTGTTGGACAGGCTGTTGAGGCTGAGCGCCATCACCAGGGCAGCCAGCAGCAGCGCTGCCACCAGCAGGCAGCCTACGGGACGCCTTCGCCGCGGGGCAAACAGCCTGAACGCGCGCCTGTTTGACATGCTGTCCACCTCCCTGCAATCTGAAGATATCATAACACTGCTGTAAAATAACTTCAATCAAGCGGGCCGGACCTGGCTTTGCCGCGCCTGTTTTGTCAATCCTGGCAACCGCTTTGTTCGTTGCGTCACCGGGTGGTCTATGGTATACTTCGCTTAGAATAAAATCGCTTGGACCTCGTTCGTCCTGAAAGAAGGGAGGAATGACCTTGCGCTATCTGCCCCCCGACGACGCGCACAGACAAAGATTTCATCAGGGAACGGATCGCTATGCTTACCGGTTTTTTGGTGCGCATCCTGTCTGGCAGGATGTGGATTGCTGGCATTTTACCGTATGGGCGCCCAACGCGCAGGCTGTCAGCCTGACAGGAGAGTTTTGCTTTTGGGATTATGAGCGCCATCCCATGACCAAACAGCACGACGGCACCTGGGAAATTCGTTTGCCGGATATCTATTTTACACCGGAGATTGACCCGACTTGCTTTCATTACGCCGGTGCGGAAGAAAAACTCAGAACATACAAATATGCCATCAAGGGTGTGGACGGCCAATGGACCCTCAAGGCCGATCCTTACGCCTTTGCCGGTGAGTTGCGTCCCAACACTGCCAGCCTGCTGTATGACATGGACGGCTACGCCTGGGGCGACGGCGAATGGATGGAGGCCAGGAAAACCTTTGTTCCCTACACCAGCCCCGTCAACATCTATGAGCTGCACCTGGCCTCCTGGCGGCGCGGCGAGAACGGCCAGATGCTCACCTATGACGAGATTGCCGACCAGCTGATCCCCTATATTCAGGAGATGGGCTATACCCATGTGGAGCTGCTCCCTGTGATGGAGCATCCCCTGGACATGTCCTGGGGCTATCAGGTCACCGGCTATTTCGCCGCAACCGCGCGCCACGGCAAGCCCAAAGAGCTGATGTCCTTTATTGACCGCATGCATCAGGCGGGCATCGGCGTGATTCTTGACTGGGTGCCCGCGCACTTCCCCCGCGATGAGATTGGTCTGCGCCGCTTTGACGGCACTCCTTGTTATGAGCACGCGGATATTCGCCGTGCCGAGATGCCCCAGTGGGGAACCATGATGTTTGATTTTGCCCGGGGCGAGGTGCGCAGCTTCCTGCTGTCCAACGCCTGCTTCTGGCTGGAGTACTTCCATGCTGACGGTCTGCGGGTGGACGCGGTCAGCAGCATGCTCTACCATGATTTTGCCCGTGAGGACAATTACCTGCCCAACCGGCACGGTGGCCGGGAAAACCTGGATGCCATCGCCTTCATGCAGCACCTCAATACGGTTGTGTACCGTGATTTTCCGGGTGTGATGATGATCGCCGAGGAGTCCTCCGCCTATCCCATGGTCACCCACCCGGTCGACAAGGGCGGGCTGGGCTTCGGTTTCAAGTGGAACATGGGCTGGATGAACGACATGCTCAGCTACATCAAGCTTGACCCTGTTTACCGGCGCTGGCACCATGACAAGCTGACGTTTTCTCTCTTTTACGCCTTCAATGAAAACTTTATCCTGCCCTTCTCCCACGATGAGGTGGTTCATGGCAAGCGCAGCATGCTGGACAAGCAGCCGGGGGATTTGTGGCAAAAGTTCGCCGGCTTGCGTGCGTTGTATGGCTATACCATGGCGCACCCGGGCAAGAAGCTGCTGTTCATGGGTGGCGAATTCGGCCAGTTCATTGAGTGGAAGTTTGACGGGCAGCTGGACTGGTTCCTGATGGTATATGAGCGGCACCCTGATTTGTGCCGCTGTGTGCGCACGCTGAACCATTTCTACAGGGAGCATGCCGCTTTCTGGCAAATTGACAACAGCTGGGACGGTTTTTTATGGCTCACGCCTGATGACAAGGAGCGCAGCATCGTGGTCTTCATGCGTATGGACCTGGAAGGCAAGGCGGTCATCTGCATGACCAACTTCACCTCCGCCTTCTACCCGATCTTCCGCTTCGGCCTGCCTGGGCCGGGCACGGTCACTGAGTGCTTCAACACCGACTTGAAGGAGTTTGGCGGATCCAACCAGTACAACGCCCTGTCCGTCAGGGCGGAGAAGGAATTGTGCAACGGCCTGCCCTGGTCGGTGCAGGTCTGCGTTCCGCCTCTGGCCACTGTTTATTTTCACTATCAACGGGAACCTGAACCTGCCAAGACAAAGCTTGATTCAACAGGTCTTGCGCAAGGGGTGGAAGATAAGGAGGAATCGACAGATGCAACAACGTAAATCCTGTGTCGCTATGCTGTTGGCAGGCGGACAGGGCAGCAGACTGGGCATCCTGACGCGCCATGTCGCCAAGCCCGCGGTCCCCTTTGGCGGCAAGTACCGGATCATCGATTTTCCGTTGTCCAACTGTGCCAACGCAGGCATCGACACGGTTGGCGTACTTACGCAGTACAAGCCGCTGGAACTCAACTCCTACATAGGCTCCGGAGCGCCCTGGGATCTGGACATCAACACCGGCGGCGTTTTTGTCCTGCCGCCCTATTCCAGGGGTGATGCGGGGGAATGGTACAAGGGCACAGCCAACGCCATTTACCAAAACCTGGCCTTCATCAAGCAATACAACCCGGATTATGTGCTGATCCTCTCGGGAGACCATATTTACAAATGCGATTATGCCGAAATGGTCGCTCACCATGTGCGCCACCAGGCTGCGCTGACGGTCGCCGTTCGCCAGGTGCCCTGGGAGGACGCCAGCCGCTTCGGGCTGATGAATACCGATGCGGACAGCAATATCATTGAGTTTGAGGAGAAGCCCGCAAACCCGAAGAGCAACAACGCTTCCATGGGCGTGTATGTCTTCTCCTGGGACAAGCTGCGCTACTACCTGGAACAGGATGAGGCGGACCCGACCTCCCAGAATGACTTCGGCAAGAACATCATCCCCACCATGCTGGCCGCCGGCGAGAAGCTGGTCGCGTGGAACTTTGAGGGCTACTGGAAGGATGTCGGCACCATTGAAAGCCTTTGGGACGCCAACATGGACCTGCTGCAGACACCGCCGCCCATCAACCTGCATGACCGCAAGTGGCGCATCTATGCCCGCAATGTGGGCGAGCCGCCGCACTACGCCTCCAGCAAGAGCGTTATCCGTGATTCCCTGGTCACTGAGGGCTGCGAGGTCTATGGCGAGGTCATCCATTCGGTCCTGTCCGCGGATGTGCATGTCTGTGAGGGCGCCCGCGTGATTGATTCGGTCATCATGCCGCACGCGGTGATCGGCAAGGGTGCGCTCATCCGCCGCGCCATTATTGCGGAGAATGCCGTGATCGGTGAGAACGCCGTGATTGGCGAGGAGAGCGGTAACATCGCCGTGGTAGGCAGCAACACACATGTGGGACCTGGCACACGTATAAGGGCCGGCGAGCAGCTGGGCGAATGAGGAGGGCACATGAAACAGGACATTGTAGGCATGATCTATACCGGTGAGCGCGTGGATGAGCTGCAGGACCTGACCCGCTACCGCGCCGCCGCCGCGCTGCCCATGGTGGGGCGCTATCGCCTGATTGACTTCACCTTGGCCAGCATGATTCATTCCGGTATCAAAAACATCGGCATTATCATGCAAAAAAACTATCACAGCCTGATGGACCACCTGGGAAGCGGGCGGGAGTGGGATCTGCATGGCAAGCGTTCAGGCCTGACCATCCTGCCGCCGTATATGTCCCGGGAGAATGTCGGCGTATATGAAGGCCTGCTGGACGCCATGCACACCAACATGAACTTTATGCGCCGCTCGGTGGAGCGCAACATCGTGGTGACCGACAGCAACGTGCTCTACCAGGTGGATTTCCGCGACATGCTCAACAAGCATCTGCAAAACAATGTGGACATCACCCTGCTGTATACCAGGGACCGTAATGTGCGTCGAAACGGCCGCGGGCGCTATCTGGACATCAAGGACGGCCTGGTGGAGCGCATTGAGTTTGATCCGATTATCCCGCGTTTTGAAAACACTTACATAGGGGCCTTTATTGTCCGGCGCGAGCTGCTCATCGACATGGTGGACCGGGCTGTCGCCTCCGGCCAGCACCATTTTTCGCGCGATATGCTGGCCCAGATGGTGGTCGAGCGCATTTACCGTGTGGGCGCTTATGAGTGCCCCGGCCGCGTATGGGAGGTGGATTCGGTACAGACCTACTTCCAGGCCAATATGGATTTCCTCAACGATTCTTTTCGCAGACAGGCCTTCCGGGATGACAAGCCTGTGTGGACCAAGCTGCGCGACGAGATGCCCGCCCGTTACCTGGGGAATTCAAAGGTTACCAACTCTCTGGTGGCTGATGGTTGCCTGATTGAGGGCACGGTCGAGAACAGCATTCTGTTCCGCGGCGTGGTGGTCAAGCCCGGCGCGGTGATTAAGAACAGCATCATCATGCAGGACGCTGTCGTTTCCCGCAACGCGGAGGTGGAAAACTGCATCCTGGACAAGCAGGTTACCTTGCGTGAAAGCGTGCGCCTCATCGCCCCGAGCTCCTACCCCCTGGTTGTCGCCAAGAATTTGACAATTTAACCATCTGTTTGATAGTCTTGACTGGTTTGCAAATTCCGGGAAGGAGGAAGATGATTGAAAATTCTGTTTACTGCCAGTGAATGTGTTCCCTTTTGCAAAACAGGCGGCTTGGCTGATGTGGTGGGTTCCCTGGCGCCCGCGCTGGCCGAGCAGGGCCATGATGTACGGGTTATCCTGCCCAAGTACAGCATGATTCCCGAGGAATATGAGCGCAAGATGGTGCACACTGCTGATTTCGAGGTGAGCTTGGGCTGGCGCCGCCAGTATTGCGGCATTGAGCAGCTTGAGCGGAGCGGTGTGACCTATTATTTCCTTGACAACCGTTACTATTTTGGACGCAATTATATCTACGGCGTGGGTGGGGACGAGCATGAGCGTTACGCCTTTTTCTGCCGCGGGGTGCTCAATGCCCTGCCGCTGATTCCTTTCACCCCGGACATTATCCATGCGCACGACTGGCAGACGGGGATGATCCCGGCTCTGTTGCGCATCCAGTATGACAGCCTGCCGCGCTACAACAGCATCCGTACCGTGTTTACCATTCACAACCTGCAATATCAAGGCATCTTCGGCATCAAGGATGTCCAGGACATGCTCGGCCTGCCCAACGATGTCTTTACTGATGACAAGCTGGAATATTTTGGAAACGTCAATTTCCTCAAAGCCGGCATCGTCTATGCGGATGAAGTCACCACCGTCAGCCCCAGCTATGCCGAGGAGATTCAGACCGCTTACTATGGGGAGCGTCTGGATGGACTGCTGCGCGCGCGCCGCAACCACTTAAGCGGCATCCTCAACGGCTTGGATGTGCGTGAGTTTGATCCGGCCCGTGACAAGCGCATCGCGGCTACCTATACTGTGGAGGATCTGTCCGGCAAGGCGGTCAACAAACGGGCGCTGCAGGAGGAACTGGGCCTTGAAGTGCGCCCTGAGGTGCCCCTTATCGCCATGATTGGCCGCCTGAGCAGCCAGAAGGGCCTGGACCTGGTGGACTATGTCATCGCCGACATCATGCGTGAAGACTTGCAGCTGGTCTGTCTGGGGCTGGGCGAGTCGCGCTATGTCAACCTCTTTAGCTGGGCAGAGCAAAACTACCCGGGCAGGGTTGCCGCGCGGTTCGTCATGGACAACAATCTGGCGCACCGCATCTACGCGGGCGCAGACCTTTTCCTGATGCCCTCGGCCTTTGAACCCTGCGGCCTGTCCCAGATGATCGCGCTGCGCTACGGCACCGTGCCGATTGTGCGTGAGACCGGCGGCCTGCGCGACACCGTGCTCTCCTACAATGAGTTTACCGGCGCGGGCAACGGCTTTAGCTTCTTTAACTACAACGCCCATGACATGCTGAATGTTATCCGGCGCGCCCTGTATTTCTACCATGAGCGCAAGGATGTCTGGGCTACGCTGCAGCATCGCGGCATGACCGAGGACTATTCCTGGCTGCACTCATCGGGACGCTACCTGGAGCTGTACAACAAGCTGCTGCCTGCCCTGCTGGGCCCGGGCAAAGCGGAGGAAACACAGCAGCCGGCGCCGCGGCAGGAGGCCATGCCTCCTGAGCCGCTCAAGCCGCATACCGCCAAAAAGGCTCCCAAGGCCGACAAGCCCGCGAAAGCGAAGGAAGCGCCCGCGGATGAGATAGCCGAAAAACCCAAGGCAGCCTCCAAGCCGCGCAAAACCGCCGCCAAAGCTGTCAAGAAGGCGGCCGCGGACGCGGAAAGCGCACCGGCCAAAAAACCTGCCGCCCGTGCCCGCAAGCCCAAGGCTGAACAGTCCTAAACCTAAACCATCAATCCATACGAACAACAGGGCCTGCCGGTGTCGGCAGGCCCTGCGCTATACGCCCTGAAGGCGCTATTGGTTCAGGGAATTGTTGAGGATGACCGCCTCGTCCATCCACTGGTAGAACAGTTTCTGATCCACCACTTCCTTGACCGCCTCATTGATCGCTGCGAGCAATTCCGGATCCGCGGTCAATTCCGGCTGACCCTCTGACTTGTCCAGCGGAATAGCGGCCGCGATGCCCATGGAGGAGTAGTCAAACTTGCTCTCGCAATAGACAAGGTCAGGATAGTTGGCCACATACTGCTCAGCCACCGGGCTGGCCAGCGCCATGCCGGCGACCTGCTTGGTCATCAGCATCATGATGCCGTCAGGGATTTGGGTGATCAGCTCCAGCGTGGCGCCGGGCAGCTGCTCGGTCACCAGGGTTTGCTGCAGCGTGCCGTTTTGTGCCGCCACGCCCTTGCCCGCGAAGTCCTCCAGCATTTTGATGCTGTCGGCGTTGTCTTTGTGGATCAGGATGATCTGGTTGGTTTCATTGTAGTAAATGTCAGAGAACGCCATGCTGGATGTGCGGTCGGGTTTGGGGTCGAGGCCGGCCAGGGCCAGGTCAACCTTGCCCGCGGCAATCGCGACCAGGAGCGCATCAAAGTTGTAGGACTCTACGACCAGTTCCACACCCAGCTTGTCGGCGATGAACTGGGCGAAAGTGATGTCCGCGCCCACCGGTTTGCCGTCAGCGTCCAAAAACTCATAGGGCGCGTAATCCGGCGAGGTGCCCACCACCAACTTGCCGGCGGCCTTGATGGCATCCAATCGGCCGGCTGCGAGGCCGGACAGGCACAGGGACATAACCAGGGCAGCAAGCAGCAGGGCAATCAGCTTTTTCATGGGGGGTACCTCCTTCAAACTTGGTATGAGCGGATTGTATCCCTGACGGCGATGAATGTCAATACACAAATAGCGAATAAATAAACATAGTAGAAATTCAGAAAAGCCAACAAAATCAATATTTAAATTGAATTTCAGAGTTATTCTGTCGGCCGAAGAATGTATAAAAACAGCATAAAAACATCTTCTCCCGTTTGCGCTTGATCCTTATCATGCACGGGACCGGAAGGTAAATGCCTTTTCATGTTAATAATGAATAATAATACAAATAGACTGTACAAAATGAATTAATCATGGTAAACTGCGCGCTATAGTGCATGAATTTGCATTTTGAAAGGAAGTCAAACATGCCGCAGCTCAGTTACCGTACCGCTCAGTTCACCGAGTCGGTCATCCGGCGAATGACCCGCATCGCGGACGCGCACGGAGCCATCAACCTCTCCCAGGGATTTCCGGATTTCGATCCGCCCGCCGCTTTGCGCGACGCGCTGACCCGCGTTGCTCATGAAGGGCCGCATCAGTACGAGATCACTTATGGCGCCAGTGCCTTTCGTGAGGCGCTGGTGAAAAAGCAAAGCCGGGAGATTGGCCGGCCCGTGGATCCGGAGGAGGAGGTGCTGGTTACCTGCGGCGCGACTGAAGCCATGATTTGCGCGATGCTGGCGCTGATCAACCCCGGGGACAAGGTGGGGATCTTCTCGCCCTTTTATGAGAATTACGCGGCGGACGCTATCATTGCGGGCGCGCAGGCGGTCTATGTTCCGCTGCTGCCGCCGGAATACACTGTGGATTGGGCAGCATTGGAGGCAGCCTTCCGCTCGGGTATCAAAGCGATGGTGGTTTGCAACCCATCCAATCCCTGCGGCAAGGTTTTTACGCGCGGGGAACTCACCAGGATCGGTCAATTGGCCCGGACCCATGACGCCTGGGTCATTACCGATGAGGTATATGAGCACATCGTATACGCGCCCAGTGTCCACATCCGCCTGGCCGGTCTGCCGCAGATGTGGGAGCATACCCTGACTGTCAGCTCACTGTCCAAAACCTATTCCATTACCGGCTGGCGCCTGGGTTTTCTGATTGGCCCGGCAGCCGCGGTGGAAGCCGCGCGCAAGGTTCATGATTTCCTGACAGTGGGCGCGGCAGCCCCCCTGCAGGCGGCCGCGCTGCCCGGGCTGCTGGCGCAGGAGGATTACTACCGTGAACTGGCCGCGCTGTACGCCGCGAAGAAAGCGTTATTCCTCAGCGGCCTTGACCGCCTGGGCTTGCCGCACAACGATCCGCAGGGCACCTACTTCGTATTGCTGGATATCAGCGATTTTCTCTCCCGGGCGCGCTTTGCGGGCATGGATGGCCTGGATTTTTGCGAGTGGATGACCAGGGAGATCGGTGTGGCGGCGGTGCCGGGAAGCAGTTTTTTTCCGGACAGCCGCGGAGACGGCTTGATCCGGCTGCATTTTGCGCGTTCGGACGACAGCCTGCGGGAGGCTCTCAAACGACTGGAGAAATTGGTGTCATGAAGGCGACTGATTTAATGTTATCCGTCAACAGCGGCTTTGCCGGGTGTCCGCCTATCGTTACGGGTCCGGACGCTTATTGCGGTCTGCCTGCCGTTATTCAGGCCCGCGGCGCGCAGTCTGTTTTGCTGCTTGGCGGCAAGCGCGCCTTGGGTGCGGGTTTGCCTGAGCTGGAATCAGCCCTTTCCGGCAGCGGCACAATGCTGAGGATCCGCGAGTTTTCAGGGGAGTGCACCATCCGGCAGGCGCGGGCTTATGCTCAGGAAGCTGCCGGGGAGGGGGCAGGGCTTATTTTGGGCATGGGCGGGGGCAAAGCGCTGGATACAGCCAAGGCCGCCGCGCACCTGGCGGGGCTGCCGGTCATCACCTTGCCCACCATCCCGGCTACCTGCGCGGCGCTCACCGCGCTGAGCGTTTTGCATGACCCGCCGGGCAGCGCGGACGGTCCCTTCCTGTTCCTGGACCATCCGCCTTCCTATGTCTGTCTGCACACCGGCATTCTAAGCCGTTCGCCTGCCATGTATCTGCGCGCCGGCATCGGCGACAGCCTGGCCAAGGCGGTCGAATCGGCTTATAAAGCCGGCGCGGATCAAGAATTGTCTTTCACGGACCGCCTGGGTTTGTCCATTGCCCGGTTTGGCTTTGAAACCTTGCTTTTACATGGCGCTTCCGCCTTGTCTGACATGACCCGGGGACAGGACAGCCCGGTCTTCCGCCTGGCGGCACAGCTGTGCATTGTCAACACCGGCCTGGTCAGTTTGCTGGTTCAGGAACGTCTCAACGGCGCGCTGGCGCACGCGTTGTACTATGCCCTGAGGGATATGCCGGGTTTTCTGGAGGTTCTTCATGGCGACGCGGTTGCCTGGGGCAGCGTGGTGCTTTTGGCGCTTGAAGGGAACAAGGCGGAAGCGGCGCGGCTGAAGACTTTTTTGGGCGAGGTCGGCTCCCTTTCAAGTCTGGCGGAGATCGGCCTGGCGCCTGATGACATTGAAGCCTGGCTGCCCCAAGCCCTGGCGCAGCCGGATATGGAGCAGCCGCCGGCTCCCCTTACGCCGGAGATGGTGCTGCGCGCAGTCCGATTTGCTGAGGCCCTGTAGGGAAGGAAAGGAGAAGCTTGGATGTTTACCAATTTTGGACCCAACCTGGTCAAGGTATGGGGGCGCTACTGGGCGCTGTTTTTGGAGGGGGCGGGGCTGACGTTGCTGCTGAGCTTTATCACGGTGCTTTTTGGTACTGTTCTCGGCAGCCTGCTGGCCCTTACACGGCGCAGCCGCTTCAAGGCAATCAGCGGCTTGGCTTCCGCCTATGTTGAAGTTATCCGCGGCACGCCGCTGCTGCTGCAGCTGTATCTGATCACCTTCCTTTTGCCTGAGGTGCTGCCCATGCTGAACCTTTCCAAGTTTGCCAGTGTGACAGTGGCGCTGGTGATGAACTCTGCGGCCTATGTTTGCGAGATTGTGCGCGCCGGCATCCAGGCAGTGGATCCGGGTCAGGCTGAGGCTGCCCGCACCCTGGGTCTCAACACGCGCCAGACCATGACGCGCATCGTGCTGCCCCAGGCAGTCAAAAACATCCTTCCCGCGCTGGGCAACGAGTTTGTCACCGTCATCAAGGAGACCTCCCTGGCCTCAACCTTCTTTGTGGGAGATTTGATGACCGTTTACAAGACCGCGCAGGGGTCTACCTTCACGGTGATCGAGCCCTTCCTGATCGTGGGCGTCATTTACTTCGTGCTCACCTTCTCCCTGTCCAAGCTGATTAATGCCTTTGAAAGGAGGTTGAAAGCCAGTGATTGAAACAGTCGATCTGGTCAAGAACTTCGGTCAGCTCAAAGTGCTTGACGGCATCAGCGAAACCATCCATAAAGGCGAGGTCATCTCCATTATCGGACCCTCGGGTTCGGGCAAGTCCACTTTTTTGCGCTGTCTGAACCTGTTGGAGGTTCCCACTTCCGGCCAGGTGATTTTTGACGGCGTCAATCTGACTGACAAGGGCGTGGACATCAACCTTCACCGGCAGAAGATGGGCATGGTCTTCCAGCATTTCAATGTTTTTCCCCACCTTACAGTCAAGGAAAACATTACCCTGGCGCCTGTTTTGCTGAAAAAAAGCACCCGGGCGCAGGCTGACAGGCGGGCTGATGAGCTGCTGCAGCGCATCGGTTTGCAGGACAAGGCGAATGAGCATCCCCGCAGGCTCTCCGGCGGGCAAAAGCAGCGTTTGGCCATAGTGCGCGCGCTGGCTATGTCGCCGGAGGTTATGCTGTTTGATGAGCCGACCAGCGCGTTGGATCCGGAAATGGTGGGCGAGGTGCTTCAGGTCATCAAGGACCTGGTTGCCCAGGGAATGACTTGCGTCATCGTCACCCATGAAATGGGCTTCGCCCGGGAGGTGTCCAGCCGCGTTTTTTTCATGGACGAGGGCCGCATTCATGAGCAGGGCAGCCCGGGGGATTTGTTTGACCGCCCGAAAAGCCCGCGTACCAAAGCTTTTTTGAGCAAAGTGTTGTATTAGCCCACAAACGGGCAAACAGCAATTTACAAAGTTTTTACATAGGCCGGATCCGGGATTTTACATACTTGCCGTATGGTATGGCTGTGCATGAGCACAACTAAAAGGAGGTATTTTTATGAAGATCCGTAAAATTCTGGCCCTGTTCCTGGTACTCTCCCTGTCCGCTTTCGGATTTACGGCCCTGGCTGAGTTTGATTCTTCCAAGACCATCGCGGTGGTTTCCCGCGAGGAAGGCAGCGGCACCCGCAGCGCTTTCACCGAGTTGACCGGTGTGATGACCAAGGTTGATGGCAAGGAAGTCGACAATACCTATCTGGAAGCTGACTTTGTCAGCGGCACTTCCCTGGTGATGACCACTGTCCAGTCCAACGAGTATGCGATTGGCTACGCCTCTTTGTCCTCCGTGCTGCTCAATGATGCGGTCGTGGCGTTCAAGATTGACGGCGTGGAAGCCTCCCCGGAGAACATCCTCAACAACACCTATCCTATCGCGCGTCCTTTCAACGTAGTCTTCAACGGTGAAATCACCGATGAAATTGCCAAGGATTTCATGGCGTACGTCATGAGCCGCGAAGGACAGGAAGTAGTCGCTTCTGATGGCCTGGTGCCCGTCAGCAACGAGGAGACCCCCTCCTATACCGCTCCGGCCGGTCTGTCCGGCACCCTGGTGGTGGGCGGCTCCACTTCCGTAGCCCCTGTTATGGAGCTGCTGGCTGAAGCCTATATCAAGCTCAACCCCGGCGTCACGATCGATGTGCAGGCTACCGGTTCATCCGCAGGCGTCACCGGCGCGCTGGACGGCACCTACACCCTGGGCATGGCCTCCCGCGATCTGAAGAGCTCCGAGAAGGACAACGGCGCTGTTGCAATGGTCATCGGCATTGACGGCATCGCGGTCATCAAGAATCCCGTCAACCCCATCGAGAACCTGACCATGGATCAGGTACGCCTGATCTTTACCGGTGAAATCACAACCTGGGCAGACGTCAACAAATAAAGCATGCATTCCCAACATCGCAACCTGACTGAACGCGTCATGCGGGGGCTGTTCCTGGCCTCCGCATGTGTCTGCGTTCTGGCAGTGCTTACCATCTGTGCCTTTCTGTTCATCAGCAGCGCGCCCTTTTTTGCGCAGTACAATGCCTGGGATTTCATCACCGGCCAGGTCTGGGCGCCGCTGCAGGGCATTTTTGGTATCCTGCCGATGATTGTCGGCAGTTTTTATGTCACTTTCATCGCTGTGCTGCTTGGCGCGCCGATAGGCGTGCTGACCGCCATCCTGATGGCGCGTTTTGCATCAAAGCCTGTGGTGCGCTTTATGAAACCCTGTGTGTCGCTGCTGGCAGGCATCCCCTCGGTGGTCTATGGCTTTTTTGGCGTGATGCTGCTGGTGCCCCTTGTGCGGGTCAACCTGGGCGGCACAGGCAAAAGTGTTCTGGTAGCCGGCGTGCTGCTGGCCATCATGATTCTGCCTACCATCATTCAAACAGCGGAAGCCGCGATCAATGCGGTGCCGGAGTCCTATTATGAGGGCTCCCTGGCCCTGGGCGCCACGCATGAGAGCAGCGTGTTCCGTGCAGTGGTGCCTGCGGCGCGTCCCGGAATCATTTCAGGCATTGTGCTGGGCCTGGGCCGCGCGATTGGCGAGACCATGGCCATCATCATGGTGGCGGGTAATAACCCGCGCATGCCTAGCGGCCTGCTTAAGGGCGTTCGCACATTGACGGTCAACGTGCTCATGGAGATGGGCTATGCGGCGGATTTGCACCGCGAGTCGCTGATTGCCACGGGCGTTGTGCTGTTTGTGATTGTTATGGCCGTCAATTACCTGTTTTCCTTTATTAATCGCCGGAGGGTTGCACAATGAGCGCGCTGACTGACAGGGGCTTGGCCCCGGACATCTCCGTTCCGTCCCGGCGACGCGGGCACTGGGGCTCCAAAATTCTAAAGGCCCTGTGCTGGCTGTCCGGCTTTTTGACCATAGGAATTTTGCTGCTGATCGTGGCTTATATCTGTGTGCGTGGCATCCCTTACCTGCAGCCGTCCATGTTCGAGATCAAGTATACCTCGCGCAATGTGTCCATGCTTCATGCCATTATCAACACGCTGTCCATCACCGGGCTGTCGCTGCTGTTCTCTGTGCCGGTGGGCGTCTTTGGCGGCATCTATCTGGCGGAGTACGCCAAACCGGGCAGCAAGCTGGTGAAGCTGATCCGCGTGATGGCGGAGACCCTGGCGGGCATTCCCTCCATCATCTATGCCCTGTTTGGCTTGCTGGCCTTTGTGGTCACCCTGGGCATTGGTATCTCGCTGTTGTCAGGCGCGCTTACGCTGGCCATCATGACCTTGCCGCTCATTTTGCGCCAGACTGAGGAATCCCTGCTGGCTGTACCCATGAGCTACCGTGAGGGCAGCTATGGACTGGGCGCGGGCAAGCTGCGGACTACTGTGCGCATTGTGCTGCCGGTGGCTACTCCCGGCATACTGGCCGCGGTGCTGCTGTCCATCGGCCGTATCTCCGGAGAAACAGCTGCTTTGATTTACACTTCAGGCACAGCCACGCGCATCGCAGGCGCAATGGAATCCGGACGCACCCTGTCCGTCCATCTCTACCAGCTTCAGCAGGAGGGACGTTTTATCAATGAAGCCTTCGCGGTGGCGGTTGTGCTGCTGATCATCGTTGTGCTGATGAACGGGCTGTCCTCCCTGATCGCCAAACGACTAACCAGGAAAGGTTGACTGATGACTAATTTCGCACAGAACAACAGGGCTGTTCAGAGCGCGGAGGAGAGCCGCATCAAATTTGACATCAAGGGAGTCGATTTGTTTTATGGCAGCTTTCAGGCGCTCAAGCAAATCAATATGGAGATACCTGAGAACAGTGTGACCGCGCTGATTGGCCCCTCGGGCTGCGGCAAGTCCACCTTGCTCAAATCCCTCAACCGTATGAACGACCTGATTGCGGACTGCCGGGTTGAAGGCCGGATCCTCCTGGATGAGGAAGACATTTATCACCAGCAGATGGATGTCAATCTGCTGAGGAAACGCGTGGGCATGGTGTTCCAAAAGCCCAATCCTTTTCCAATGAGCATCTATGACAACATTGCATACGGTCCGCGCTCCCACGGGGTACGTGGCAAAATCAAACTGGATGCCATTGTGGAGCAATCCCTGCGCAAGGCCGCCTTGTGGGAGGAAGTCAAGGACGACCTGAAAAAGAGTGCCATGGCCATCTCAGGCGGCCAGCAGCAGCGCCTGTGCATCGCGCGCTGCCTGGCTGTGCAGCCGGAGGTGTTGCTCATGGACGAGCCCACCAGCGCGCTGGATCCCATCTCCACCTCAAAAATAGAAGACCTTGTCCTGGAACTCAAAAAAGAATATACTGTTATTATTGTGACACACAACATGCAGCAGGCTGCGCGCATCAGTGACATTACATCTTTTTTCCTTTTGGGAGAAATGGTGGAGATGGGCGACACTGCACAGTTGTTTTCAAATCCGACTGATCATCGCACAGAAAACTACATTACCGGGAGGTTTGGATAATGCGTCTGCGTTTTGATGAGCAACTGCAAAAACTTAACAGCGAGATCATCATGATGGGCAGCATGATCGAGCGCGCCATTGAATGCGCGGGGGATTTGCTCTCCACACGCAACCTGGAAGCGGCGCGTATCCTCAAGGAGGGTGACGCCGAAATTGACCGCAAGGAGCGCGATATCGAAACCCTCTGCCTGCGGCTGATTTTGATGCAGCAGCCGGTAGCCCGTGACCTGCGATTGATTTCTGCGGCGTTGAAAATGATCACCGATATGGAGCGCATCGCCGACCAGGCCAGCGACATTGGAGAGATAATGAGCATGCCTCTGGATGGTCCGCCGCTGCCCTTCCCGCCGCATCTGAAGCAAATGGCGCAGGAGACGGCACGCATGGTGCACAAGGCCATTGATGCCTATGTGGCGCGCGACAAGCAACTGGCGCTGGATGTGATGAAGGATGATGACATCGTTGATGATCTTTTCTATCAGGTCAAGCTGGACATCATGGATATGATGAGAAAGGTTGCCTGCAACGGGGCGGACCATGACGGCATGCAGCTGCTGGATATGCTGATGATTGCCAAGTATTTTGAGCGCAGCGCAGACCATGCGGTCAACATCGCTGAGTGGGTGGAGTATGCTGTCAGCGGCGTCTATAAAGGAGAACGCCTGCAATGATATACTCGGTAGAGGATGACCAGGCCATCCGCGATTTGGTGCTGTACGCGCTGAAGCAGGCAGGCTATGAGGCCCGGGGTTTTGAAGATGGCCCGAGTTTTATGGAAGCCATGCGTGAGCAATTGCCCAGGTTGGTTTTGATGGATCAAATGCTCCCGGGGGTGGACGGCTTTACCTTGCTGTCCCAGATGCGTGCGGCTGAACGCACCCGTCACATCCCGGTGATCATGCTTACCGCCAGAGATGTAGAAATGGACAAGGTGCGCTCGCTGGACGCCGGCGCAGACGATTATATTGTCAAACCCTTTGGGATCATGGAGCTGCTTTCGCGCATCCGCGCGGTGCTGCGCCGCAGCGGCCAGGCTGATACGTCAAACCGTTTGGAGGTTGGCCCCATTGTGCTGGACAGTGACCGGCGTGAGGTGATGGTGGATGACCGTCAAATTACGCTGACAAATATGGAATTCCGCTTGCTGCAGTGTCTGATGGGAAAGCCGGGCATGGTTTTTTCGAGGGATCAATTGCTCAACCTGGTTTGGGATACAAGTTATGCGGGTGATACGCGTACGGTGGATATGCACATCCGTACCCTGCGCGTGAAGCTTGGTGACGCCGCCAGCCTGGTGCAGACCGTGCGCGGTGTTGGTTACCGCCTCAAAGACGTGAAGGAAGAAGACGCTTGAAACGGAAGATCATGCTGGGCTTCATTGCGCTGATTCTGGTATTCGGCGCGGTTGCAGTGCTGCTGTCGGCTGCTGTGGTCAAGTCGGTCGCGCGCGAGCAGCTTTCCGCGCAGCTGGTGCAGGAAAGCCGGATGATCGCTGATTACATCGGTGACAGTGGTGACACCAAACAATTGGAAAATGTTTTCACGAAGTCCCGGGTTACCCTGATTTCACCTGATGGCACGGTGTTGTTCGACAACTGGGCCAATGATCCCCTGAGCAACCATATGGACCGTCCGGAGATCCGCCAGGCACTGGCTTCGGGCCGCGGCAGCGCCGTGCGGTATTCAGATACCACGCGCACCACCGCGATTTATGAGGCCACACTGCTTAAGGACGGCAATATCCTGCGCGTTGCGGCGCCAGAGCGCATCGCGCGCGGCATCGCGACCAGCGTTGCGCCCTGGTTGATTTTCGGCCTGCTCATTGTATTGCTGGTTATTATGCTGCTTGCCAATTTTTTGGGGGACCGGTTGATCGCGCCCATCCTGGCCATCGATCCGGACCACCCCGAAGAAGTGATAGTCTATGATGAGTTGTTGCCTTTGATTCGGCGGATTGACGCCCAAAACCGCCACAACCGCACGCAGATGGAGGCGCTGGAGGCCAGGCGGCAGGAGCTCAACACCCTGCTGGACGGCATGCAGGAGGGCTTTATTGCCCTGAGTGGCCGGCACGAGGTGCGCCTGATCAACCCGGCGGCCTGCCGCATCCTGAATGTCAAGCCCCAGCAGGCTTGCAACCGTCTGCTGACGGAGCTCAACCGAAGCCTGGTCATCATTCGCTTGTTGAACGACCTGGACAAGAAGGGTATTGCCAACGGCGTGCTGGAAAAGGAAGGGCGGCATTATCTGCTGACTGCCAACCGCATCCAGGGGCGTCCGGACAGCGTGCTGCTGATGAGTGATCAGACCGAGAAGCTGGCCGGCGAGGCCATGCGAAAGCGCTTTACCGCCAATGTTTCCCATGAGCTGCGCACACCCTTGACCACCATCTGCGGCTATACCGAGCTGCTGGAAAACGGCATGGTCAAGGCGGAGGATGCCCAGGGGATCTACAACCTTATCCACAAGGAAAGCAGCCGGATGCTGGACCTGGTGGAGGACATTCTGCGGCTGTCCCGCCTGGATGAAGGCAATCTGACCGGCAAGCGCGAGAAGGTCAACCTGTGTGAGACTGCGGCTTCAGCCTGTCAACTGTTGTCGCTGGCGGCGCAGGAGAAAGGCGTAAAGGTCAGCTTTACCGGGGAGGATGCTTTTGTCCTGGGCGACCCGGTCTTGCTGGGCGAGCTGTGTTCCAACCTCCTGGACAACGCCATCAAGTACAACGTGGATAATGGCAGTGTAGACGTGCGCGTTACCGCCGGCGCCAATACGGTGCTCACCGTTTCGGACACCGGCATCGGTATCGAGCCGGAGCACCAGCCCCATGTGTTTGAGCGTTTTTACCGTACTGACAACTGCCGTTCCAAGTCAACCGGCGGAACCGGGTTGGGCCTGTCCATTGTCAAGCACGCTGCCGAATACCACAAGGCTAAAGTAGAGCTGATGAGCAAGCCTGGCCAGGGCACAAGGGTGACGGTGGTTTTTCCGCCCTGCTGCGAAGATTCCTTGCCTGAGGAGGAGGGGGAATCAGCTTGATTTGTCCCGGCATTTACCGCCATTTCAAAGGCAAGCGCTATGAGGTGCTCGGCCTGGCGAGGCATTCAGAAACCCTGGAGGATATGGTGGTCTACCGCGCTTTGTATGGCGAGGGAGAGTTATGGGTGCGCCCGCTTGCCGTGTTTGAAGAAACGGTGGAGGTGGACGGCCGGCGCGTCGCGCGCTTTGAGAGAATCGAAGAATGAATCAGCTGCCAACAAAACAGCCCGCGCCATTGTTGCGCGGGTTGTTCATGTATGTGGAGATTACTGGGTTGACTGGGGATACATCAGCGCCCAGGCAGCCAATTCCGCGAAGCTCGGGTGGATGGTCATCGCGTGCCGGATGGGCAGCCAGGAACCGTGATGCATAGCCTGCGCGGGTCCGCCTGCGCTCATCAGGTAGGCATAAGGCTGCACGATCAGGGCTGCCTGCGCGCCTACCACATGCGCGCCCAGGATACGCTGATTGTCATCGGTGATAATCTTGGCAAAACCGTCATCCTCCCGGCGCTTTGAATAGCCCATGGAGATCCCGGCGATGATGTCTGAGTACGCGTTGCGGAAGACCCGCACCTTGTCCCCGTAAAGCCTCCGCGCCTCCTCCTCACCCAGGCCTACGCTGCCCACCTGCGGGCAGGTGAACACCGCCCGGGGTACGCTGTCATAATTGGCTGAGCGCGTATTGTCCCCAAAGAGGACGTTGTTGAGAACATCGGCCTCGTAATTGGCCTTGTGGCGCAGGGGGAACTTGCCGTTGACATCGCCGATCGCGTAAATATGGGGCACGCTGGTGCGCAGCTTCTTGTCAGTGATGACATAACCGTCCGCCGTCATCCGGACGCCGGCCTTGTCCGGGGCAAGGGTGTCGGTACTGGGCAGGATGCCTGGCGCCAGGAAGATTTCCTCAGCAGCCACCTCATATTCATGACGGGTCAGCTTGTCAACAAAACTCATTGCCTTGAGTCCGTTATGCATCCGCGCGCTTTGCGCCCCGGCGTGGTAGAGGATTCGCACGCCGATATCTTCCAGCTGCCGCTTTACAAAGGGCGCGATGTCCCCGTCCAGACCGCGCAGGATGGTCTCACTGCGCACCGCTACGGTTACCTTGGTGCCGAAGGCCGAAAAAATGTGCGCAAACTCCAGCGCTGTGGAGCCCCCGCCGATAATCAGCAGGCTCTCGTAGGGCTTGTCCGGGAAGCGGTCCGAAAAGAAGGATTCGCTGGTCAGATAGCCGGTCTGTTCCAGGCCCTGAATGTGCGGCACGCGCGTGCGGCTGCCGGTGGCGATGACAATGGTATCGGCGCTGATTTGCTCCGAACGGCCGTCCTTCATCCGGATGTCCAGGGTATGCGCGTCCACAAAACTGCCCTCGCCTTGATATACCGTGACGCCCTCGGTCTGCGTGATCGCCTGCTCCAACTTCCGATTGACGCCAATTTGCCGGCGCATCCGCGTGGAGACCTTGGCCCAGTCAATCACCGGCTGGCCGAACGTGATCCCGACATGTTTGCCGCGCTGGGCCTCCCTGATCAGATCCGCCGGATACACCAGCATCTTGGAGGGGATACAGCCGCGGTTGAGGCAGGTGCCGCCGAAGGCGCCCTTTTCAATGACCGCGCAGGTCTTGCCATGCTCATGCGCGCCTTCCATAACCATCAATCCGCTGCCCGCGCCCAGCACTGCGATGTCAAAATGCTTCATAATCATGCCTCCTTGGTGTTGTTCCCGGTGCCCACTCATATTTTACCCATTCAGCTTCATGGCGCAAATATTGTTTGGCGATGCTTTGCCGTTTAACCTTTACGAAAACCTTTAACAATGATACGATAAGACAAAAGAAAGTCTGTAAGCCGCTTTGACGGCGCGTATGCTTTTTGCGGCGGAACAGGCACCTGAAAGGAGATAAACATGTCAGATACCGATCGCGTCTTATCCAGTTTCACTCAGGAAGTCCGTGAGGAACGCGTCTATTCGGACAGGAAGCTGCGCGTGGGCATCATCGGCACCGGCTGGATTGCCGAGGCGCATACCGAAAGCTACCTCAAGCAGCCCGATGTCGAAATCGTGGCCATGGCTGACCTGATCCCCGGCAAGGCTGAAAAATTTGCCGCGCGCTACGGCGTTACAGGCTGCAATTTCTATCCGGACCACAAGTCCATGCTGGACAATGAAAAGCTGGACGCTGTCAGCGTATGCACCTATAACACCCAGCACGCGGTGTGCACCATCGACGCGCTCAAGGCAGGCGTCAATGTGCTGCTGGAAAAACCCATGACCGCGACGGTTGAGGAGGCGGCGGACATCATCCGCGCGGAGAAAGCCAGCGGCAAGCTGCTGTCCATAGGCTTTCAGCCGCGCATGGACGCCAATATGAAGCAGATCAAAAAAATCGTGGAGTCAGGCGCCCTGGGCAAGGTCTATTACATCCAAACCGGCGGCGGCCGCCGCCGCGGCATTCCCAACAGCACCTTCATTGAGAAAAAGACCGCGGGCATCGGGGCCCTGGGCGACATCGGATGCTATTCCCTGGACATGGTGCTCAACGCTGTGGGCTATCCCAGGCCGCTGACCGCCTCGGGGTATACCTCCAACTATTTTGGCACCTCCACTGACTATCAAAAGCCCGAGGACGCCGCGCGTTTTGACGTGGATGACTTCGCCGCGGCCTTTATCCGCCTGGAGGGCGGGCTGGTGCTGGATTTCCGCATTTCCTGGGCCATGCACCTGGACACCCCCGGGGACACCGTGTTGCTGGGCACCAAGGGCGCCCTGCGCATCCCCTCCACCGAGTGCTGGAACGGCTCGGTTGGCGGCCCGATGACGCTGTATTATGATCTGGCCGGCGAGCAGGTGGAGACTGTCATTCCCATTTTGGATGAGGATGAGGCCGGCTTGTTCGACAAAAAAATCCGCTCCTTCCTGGACGCTGTCATCTTTAAGCTGCCCCCGCCGGTGCCCTCCGCTCAAATCCTCTACAACCAGGCCATCATCAACGCCATTGCGGATTCCGCGGCGTTGGGGCGTGAGGTGGAGGTCAAGATTCCAGAAGTTTAAGTTATTCAGGCTTCGCTCAGGCCCTTCCAGGCTGCTGGCGCCGTTTTGCTCAGGTACAGGAAGATCCCCAGGCCGGCCAGACAAAACAGCGCCAGGCCAAGGAGCAGGAATACTTTTGTGCTCATCCTGTTTATCAACAGCAGGAAATAGCAGGCGCCCGCGCCTGCCACCAACAGGAAGCTCAGCGTCATCGTCAGGAAGGCGCTCATGCTCTGCTTGACAGGGACAGCTTCATTGTGCCAGTCCAACTTGGGAAAACGCAGGTTGAGCGCCAGGCCGAGCAGCGCTGTGAAGACGTTGACCGCGAGCGGAAGAAGGACGCACATCAACAGATAAAAGACATTCAGCTTCAGCAGGATCCCCGTGAAAATGCCCGAGAACAGGATTGGAGGCAGGCTGATCAGCACATGGTTTGCCGCTTTGGCCATTAGCGCCTGGAGCGGGCTGATCGGCAGGCTTTGCAAAATCCACAGGCTTCTGCCCTCCAGGGAGATGGAGGGCGCGGAAATAAAGACCGTGCTGGAAAGAAAGGCCAGCACCAGCACGGCTGCCGCGCTGATCATGCTATCCGACAGGCGCAGCTGCGCTATCAGCGTTTGTATTGTTCCGCCTTTGTCAAACAGCACTACAAAAGGCAGCGCGATCATCATGAACAGGCCAAGGGACGAATTCGTGATATAGATGGGGCTGGAGAAAAAACGCCGCAGTTCCTTGGTAACAAGGCTTGTCATCTGGCTGCCGGCTTTCATGCCGCCGCCCTTGTATTGGATTCTTGCCGCGCCATGCTTGGTGGTCAGCAGCCGGATGTATCGCCGGGACAGCACGCTCATCAATACCAAAAAGGGGAGCAGCGCGCATACAGCGAACAGCAGCAGGCTGCCCGGATGGACAAGCGCGATGGCTCTGCCGAAATGGTAGGCAGGGAACAGGGCGCTGCGAACGGCATCAGCGATTTGATGCCCGCGGGCGAGCAGGTCGTTCATTGCGTCCAGAAGCTTGCCGTACCCCCACAGGTACAGGCCTAAAAAGCCCAGGGACAGCAGGGTGATAATCAGGTTCCTGTGTTTGATCCGCCCTGAAACAGCGGCCAGCATCCAGCCCAGAAGGACGGACAGGGTGGTGGTCATCAATGGCAGCAGCAGCCCGCACAGCGAAAAGACCAGCAGGACCCCCGGGGAGAAGGGCGCCTGCACCCACCAGACCACCAGGGCGGGCAGCAGCACGACGCTTTGGAACACCAACGCGATCAGGCAGAGGCTTGCGGTGCGGGACAACAGGATGGTTTTTGGCTGAAGCGGCAAGGACAGGAGCAGGTCATTGTCCCTGGCATTGAATAAGGTTGATTGCGCCAGATATACGCTGCCGATGAAACTGATGATAAAGCCAGACAAACCTGCAAGCGAAAAATAAAGCCAGTCAAGCTGCGCGGCATGAAAGGCCTCCAGCGCGGTATAGAAAAACATACCCAGGGATATCCCGATGCTGCCCAGGACATAAACAACCGCGAGGGCGACGAGCAGCTTCCCGGCCAGGCCTCTTTTCTTTTTCCTTTGCCCGATGCGCAGCAGCATACCCATCGAGCTGCGCAGCTGGATGCCAACCAGGGATTTAATCATGCTCACCCTCCAGCTCCAGGAAGACCTCCTCCAGGGAGTCCTGCCCGCGCACCGCTTCCATGGTGCCCTCCACGACCAGTTTGCCCTTGCGGATGATGGCTACCTTGTCACACAGCTTCTCGGCCACCTCCAGCACATGGATGGAAAAAAACACCGCAGCGCCCCGATCACACAGCGCGCGCATCTTTTGCTTGAGCAGGAAGGATGCCTTGGGGTCCAGACCTGTAAAGGGTTCATCCATCACCAGCAGGCGCGGCTGATGCATCAGGGCGGAGATGACGGCAAGCTTTTGCTTCATGCCATGTGAATAGGTGCTGATGGGCTGGGCCAGGTCATCCCGCAGCTCAAATTCCTGGCTCAGCCGCTCAATTTGTTCCTCGCGCTGCTGGCGGCTGAGGCCGAAGATATCAGCGATGAAGTTTAAATATTTGATGCCGCTTAGAAACTCATATAAATCCGGGTTGTCCGGCAGGTAGGCGGTGCGTTTTTTGCATTCCAGCGGGTGTTCCTTAATGGACAGGCCATCGATATGGATCTCTCCTGCGTCAAATTGCAGCAGGCCGCAGCAGGCTTTGATGGCTGTGGTCTTGCCCGCGCCGTTATGGCCGATAAAGCCATGGATTTCGCCCGGTTTGATGTGCAGGGACAAATCGTCAACGGCCAGTTTGTCGCCATATGTCTTGCGCAGGTGTTTTATCTTGAGCATGATGCCCTCCGTTTGATTTCTATTTTAATTTTATTATAGCATAGGGCGAGCGGCGCGAACCAGGTGGATAGCGTCAGGAGACAGGCGAATGGGACGGATTTAGCCTTGGCGGGACGTTAATGTCCCGACAACTTGTTCCCCTGTCTATTATTTATTGAAGGATTCTGCTATAATCAGCGAAGTTTGGGCATACGTGCCCGGCAATTCCCCGATCGTCATTGAAGAAAGGCCAGCCATGACCGCAAACACACTTCCCATGCCAGGTGCCCAGTTTTCCGCCGATGAATCCGGCGTATCCCCGGAGAAGCGTCAGTCCGGCGCCATGCGTCTGCTAGAGGTAGCGCGCGTACTGGACGCGGTGGTGATCACAGGCCATGAAAGCCTCGGCATCACCGTGGAGTCTGCCTGTTGTTCAGACCTGATGAGCGATGTGCTGGCTTTTGTCCATGAAGGCGCCGTCATCCTGACAGGCATTGCCAACGCGCATGTCATCCGCACGGCGCAAATGCTGGACCTCAAATGCATCGTATTCGTGCGCGGCAAGACACCGCCTGAGGATGTGGTTGCGCTCGCGAAGGAACTGGGCATTGTGCTCATGAGCGTCAACAAGACCATGTTTACCAGCGCGGGCTTGCTTTATGGCGCCGGCATGCGGGGAACGCCCATGAAATGGGCCTCCCGGGAAGGTGCGGAGCAGGTGCTGTGATCCATTCCGTTTACCCGGTTGAGCGTGGCGCCTATGAAAATGCGGGCCAATCCTCCGCTGACATCAAAAGGCAGCTTAAGCAGCTGGGGGTAGACAGCACGGTCATCCGCAGGGTGGCGATTGCTTCCTATGAGGCGGAGATGAATCTGATTATTCACAGCCTGGGCGGCGCGATTGAGCTGGATATTGACGGCAGTTGGATTGTGCTTCAAGTGTACGACCGTGGCCCCGGCATCCCGGATGTTGAGTTGGCCAAGCAGGAAGGTTATTCTACCGCCGGGGAGGATGCGCGTGGTTTGGGCTTCGGCGCCGGGATGGGACTGCCCAATATGATGCGCAATACCGACGATTTTCTGATTGCCAGCCAGGTAGGCGTCGGCACGTTGATGGTCATGAAATTTCATCTGCAGTAAAGGAGAGCGATGGACAGTTTTTATTCCGTTCGCCTGGTTGAGGACAAGTGCCGCGGTTGCACCGCTTGTCTCAAGCGCTGCCCGGTGGAGGCGATTCGCGTGTATGACGGAAAGGCGCACATCCTGCATGAACGTTGTATTGACTGCGGCGAATGCATCCGCACTTGCACCTCCCATGCCAAGATCGCGCTGACAGACAACCTGTCGGACATCCATCGTTTCGCTTTTCCGGTCGCCTTGCCGGCGCCCACCCTGTACGGGCAGTTTCGCAACAGCACCATGCCCGGCGAAGTGCGCGCAGCGCTTTTGAGAATGGGTTTTTCGATGGTCTTTGATGTGGCGCGCGGCGCGGATCTATTGACCAAGGCGGTGAAAGCCCAACTGGATTTGGCGGACCGTCCCCGGCCGATGATATCCTCAGCCTGCCCGGCAGTTACTCGCTTGATACAAACACGCTTCCCCTCGCTGCTTGACAACTTGATTCCCCTGCGCCAGCCCATGGAGGTCGCGGCGCAGATGGCGCGCCGACAAGCTGCACAGGAATACGGCGCGTGTCCGGAGGATATCGGTATTTTCTTTATTACCCCCTGCCCTGCCAAGATGACAGCCATCCGTAAACCCCTGGGGCATGAGACCTCCCAGGTGGATGGCGCAGTATCGATGATGGAGGTTTTCAGCCATATAAAGCCCCTGTTGGGCAATTGTCCGCCGGACACAGGCCCTTCGCCGTTTTCGCGCGAAGGCTTGTGCTGGGCTGCTTCCGGCGGGGAAATTGCTGCCGTGGGGCCGCACAACAGCATCAGCGTGGATGGCATTGACCAAGTCATCCAGGTGCTGGAGGAGGTGGAAAACCGCAGCATTGACGGGCTGGATTATATTGAGGCGCTGGCTTGTCCCGGGGGATGTATCGGAGGGCCGCTGGTGTATGAAAATGCCTATCTTGCCCGCAACACCCTCGAGCAGATCCGGGCTGCCTTGCCGGAATCCCCCGGGATCGCCCCGGCTGAGCAATTGCCCGCGGAAGCCGTGTATTTCGATCAGCCCCTCCAGGCCAATGACAGCATGAAGCTGCATGAGAGCATCCAGGGGGCTATGGAGCGCCTGGAAGAGATCAACCGCCTGGTCGAGCGGCTGCCGGGATATGATTGCGGCTCCTGCGGCTCGCCTACCTGCCGCTCCTTTGCGGAGGACATTGTGCGCGGCTTGTTCAATGAAACTGATTGTATCTATGTGCTCAAAGACACCCTCAAGGGCCTGGCTCAGACCATGGTGGACCTGGCCAAGACCCGGCGGGAGTAAAGGAGGGCGGATGAAACTTTGTCAACTGGCCGATTTGCTTGAGGCTCGAACGCTTTGCCCCGGGACACCCGGGCGGGATGCGCAGTGCGGTTATGTATGCGATCTGCTCAGCTGGGTCATGGCCCGCGGACAGCCCGGGATGGCATGGATCACGGTGCAGACGCACCTGAACGTCATCGCTGTTGCCGCTTTGCATGAGATGGCCTGCGTGATTCTGCCCGACGGCCTTTCAATGGAACAGGCGGTACTGGACAAGGCGGGGGAGGAGGGAGTCGCTGTGCTGTCCTCGCCACACCCCGCTTATGAAGTGTGCGGTAGGCTGTATACCGCCGGGTTAATGGCCTCCCCGGAAGGTTGAGCCTTGTATTTCTACGACCTTCATGTCCACTCCTGCCTGTCCCCCTGTGCGGACGATGACATGTCCCCGGCGAACATCTGCGCCATGGCAAGGCTCAAAGGCCTGGATATCATCTCGCTGACGGACCACAATACAGCCGGCAACCTGGAGTCCTGCATGGAGGCCGCGGCAAGGGAGGGGCTGCTGTTTGTCCCCGGTATGGAGCTGTGTACCCGCGAGGAGGTTCACCTGCTGGCTTATTTTCCGGATCTGACCGGCGCGCTGGCGGCGGGGAAGGTCATCAGGACCCTGCTGCCCGGGATACCCAACCGTCCGGAGCGTTTCGGCCGGCAGTTGCTCATGGACAGCCGTGACCTAGTGCTGGGCGAGGAGGATGCCTTGCTGATCGGCGCGCTGGACCTTGGGCTGGAGCAGGCCTGCGATCTGGTACGGAATCACGGCGGGGTACCGGTGCCTGCGCACATCCATCGTGGTCATGGCCTGGTACGGGTGCTGGGCTTTGTCCCGCCGGATGCCGGATTCCATACGGTAGAAACTGCCCCGGGGGAGGCCCTGCCCAGCGGCTGCCGGGCCATTCATTCATCCGATGCCCATCAGCTGGGCATGATCTCAGAGCCGCTTTACAAACTGCCGTCCGGGAAAGACATTGCCAGCTTGCTGCGTTTTATGGCCTTGCCGGCAAATTGATTGGACCATACTTACTTTAAGGAGGGAAACCACACAATGACAGACAAAAAGGCGCAACAAATGGAACAGCTCCGCCAGGTCATCAGGGAGCACAAAGACACTCCGGGCCCGTTGATGCCGGTGATGCAAGCCGCGCAGGATATCTTCGGTTATCTGCCCGAGGATGTCCAGATTGAGATCGCTGAAGGCCTTGGCGTGACCTTGAGCGATGTGTATGGCGTGGCTACCTTCTATTCACAGTTTGCGCTGGAGCCCAAGGGCGAACATGTCATTAGCGTATGCATGGGCACTGCCTGCTATGTCAAGGGTGCCCAGGCGGTACTGGACAAGCTGGCCGATTCACTGGGTATCCAGCCCGGCGGCACCACCAAGGACGGCAAGTTCACCCTGCTGGCTACACGCTGCCTGGGCGCTTGCGGCCTGGCGCCGGTGCTGACGGTTGATGATGAGGTTCACGGCCGTGTAACACCGGAAAGCATCCCCGCCATCCTGGCCATTTACGAAGGCTGATGCGGGAAATCTCTTTGCATCTGCTGGACCTGGTGCAAAACAGCGTCACAGCCGGCGCCCGTTTGATCGAGGTATCCCTTGTGCGGGAAACCGGCGGATTGCTGAAGATGGTCATCCTGGATGATGGCCGGGGCATGGACAAGGCTACATTGGAGGCGGCTCTCAGCCCCTTCGGGACCAGCAGGACCACCCGCAAGCTGGGCTTTGGCATCCCGCTGACACGGGAGCAGGCTTTAAGGACCGGAGGTAGCCTGACGCTGGAGAGCACGCCCGGAAAAGGTACCCGGCTGGAAGCGGTATTCGATACCACCCACATTGATTGCCCGCCTCTGGGCAGCCTGGCGGATACGTTGGCCGGTCTGGTGCTGGCCAACCCTGACACACCGGACTTCAGCCTGTGCCTGGCATCCGACCGTGGGCAGGAGGAGCTGGATACTCGCCTGCTGAAACAAACCCTGGATCCCGTGCCCGTCAACACCCCCGAGGTGGCCCTGTGGCTGCGGGGAAAGCTTGAGGAAATAACAGAAAACTGTTTTGGAGGAATTGCCTGATGAAATCTCTCAGTGAGCTTGAACAAATCCGCCAGCGGACCCTGGACCGCCTCAACCAGCGCCGGGAGGACAGGAGCGACGAGGTGCGCGTCGTAGTGGGCATGGGCTACCTGCGGCATCGCGGCGGGCGCCCGGCCGGTCATGATGGCCTTCATGACCGAATGCGCGCTAAGGAAACTCAGCCATGTGACCGTGTCCCAGACCGGATGCATCGGGATGTGCCGCTTTGAGCCCATGGCGGATGTCTTTATCCCCGGACAGGAAAAGGTTACTTATGTAAACCTGGATGAGGACAAGGCCCGGCGCATTGTGACCGACCATATCGTCAACGGGAACCCGGTGACCGAATATATTATCACCAGTCAGCTTGGCAGCGCGGGGAAGGAGTAAGCTCAATGAAATTTTACCGTTCTCATATCCTGGTATGCGGTGGCACCGGTTGTTCCTCCTCAGGTTCCAGCGCCTTGATTGACCGTTTTAATGAGCAGCTGAAGCTGCACGCGCTGGACAATGAAGTCAGCGTAGTCAAGACAGGCTGCTTTGGCTTGTGTGAGGCCGGTCCGGTGGTCATCGTTTATCCTGAGGGCACCTTCTATTCGCGCGTGCGCCCTGAGGACGTGGATCTGATCGTGTCCGAGCATATGCTCAAGGGACGCATCGTGCGTAAGTTGGTCTACCATCATGATGATGAGGTACCCGCCGGCGGGCAATCCCTCAACGATATGGAGTTTTATAAGCACCAAACGCGCCTGGCCCTGCGCAACTGCGGCGTGATCGACCCGGAGCAGATCGATGAATACATAGCTTTTGACGGCTATAGGGCGCTGGCCAAGGCGCTCACTGAAATGAGCCCGCAGGAGGTCATTGACGTCCTCAAGGAATCCGGCTTGCGTGGAAGGGGCGGCGGCGGTTTCCCGGCCGGGCTCAAGTGGCAGTTTTGCCGCAATTCTCCCGGTGACAAGAAGTACGTCATTTGCAACGCTGATGAGGGCGACCCCGGCGCCTTTATGGATCGCAGCGTACTGGAGGGCGACCCCCACTCGGTGCTGGAAGCCATGGCGCTGTGCGGTTATGCGATTGGCTCTGATGAGGGCTACATCTATGTGCGCGCAGAATATCCCATTGCGGTGAAGCGCTTGGAGATCGCAATCAGTCAGGCGCGTGAGTACGGCTTGCTGGGCAAGGGTATTCTGGGCACGGACTTCAGCTTTGACATCCACATCCGCCTGGGCGCGGGCGCCTTTGTATGCGGTGAGGAAACAGCGTTGATGACCTCCATTGAGGGATACCGCGGGGAGCCTACCCCCAAACCGCCCTTCCCGGCTCAGCAGGGGCTTTTCGGCCTGCCCAGCAATATCAACAACGTGGAAACCTTTGCCAATATACCGCAGATCCTGCTCAAAGGCGCTGACTGGTTCCGCTCCATGGGCACCCAGCGCTCACCGGGTACCAAGGTGTTCGCGCTGGGCGGCAAAATCAATAATACCGGCTTGGTCGAGGTTGCCATGGGCACGCCGCTGCGCAAGGTGATTTATGATATTGGCGGGGGTATTCCCAATGGCAAACGCTTCAAGGCGGTGCAAACCGGCGGCCCCTCCGGGGGATGCATCCCGGAGAGCCTCATAGACGTTCCCATTGAGTACGATTCCCTGGTGGAGATTGGCTCCATGATGGGCTCCGGCGGCATGATCGTCATGGACGAGGACAACTGTATGGTGGACATTGCCCGTTTCTTCCTTGAGTTCACCGTGGATGAATCCTGCGGAAAATGCACGCCCTGCCGGGTGGGTACCCGCCGGATGCTTGAAATCCTTGACCGGATTGTAGCCGGCAAGGGTGAGGAGGACGATCTGGAAAAATTGGAGATCTTGGCTGAGTCCATCAAGGATACGGCGCTGTGCGGCCTTGGCCAGACCGCGCCCAACCCGGTGCTGTCCACCATCAAATATTTCCGCGAGGAATATGAGGCGCATATCCGGGACAAGCGCTGTCCGGCCCGTCACTGCAAGGATTTGCTGCACCTGGAGATTACTGACAAATGCCGTGGCTGCACCGCCTGTTTCCGCGTGTGTCCTGTGGGCGCTATCACCGGCGAGCCGCGCAGCAGGCACGTGATTGATGTCGACAAGTGCATCAAATGCGGTTCCTGCATTGAAAAGTGCCATTTTGGCGCCATCATCAAGGTTTGATTTGGAGGGCAACATGAGCAAGATGATTTCATTGACCATCGATGGTATCAAGGTCGAGGTGGAGCAGGGCGCTACTGTGCTGGACGCGGCGCGCAAAGCCAACATCCGTATCCCGACCTTGTGTTTTCTTGAAGAAATTAACGAGATTGGCGCCTGCCGCATGTGCGTTGTCGAGACTGGCGCGCGTACCCTGCAGGCTGCCTGTGTGCTGCCGGCTACCCAGGGGATGGAAGTCAAGACCAACACCCGCCGTGTGCGCCACGCGCGCAAAACTGTGCTGGAGCTGATTTTGTCCAACCACGACAAAAAGTGCCTCTCCTGCGTGCGCAGCCAGAACTGTGAGCTGCAGCGCCTGGCATTGGAATTGGAGGTTACCGACGAGTACGCCTTTGCCGGTGAGCGCACAGAGTACCTGGTGGATGATGTTTCTCCTTCCATCGTGCGTGACAACAACAAGTGCATCCTCTGCCGGCGCTGCGTGTCCACCTGCCATAAAATTCAGTCTGTAGGCGTGATCGGGCCTGTCGGACGCGGCTTTAAAACCAGTATCGAATCCCCGTTCAAGCTTCCCTTGTCCGATACCGCCTGCATCGGCTGCGGTCAGTGTATTGCCTCCTGCCCTGTGGGCGCTCTGCGCGAAAAGGAAGAGTCCCCCATGGTCTGGCGCATGATTCACGATCCCCACAAGCATGTCGTGGTACAAACCGCGCCTGCAGTACGCGCTGCGCTGGGGGAGGAATTCGGCCTGCCCATGGGCACTAACGTTACCGGGAAGATGGTGGCGGCGCTGCGCCGGCTTGGTTTTGACCAGGTATTTGATACTGATTTTGCGGCTGATCTGACCATCATGGAGGAAGCGACCGAGCTGGTTGGCCGCATCCAGAACAAGGGCGTGCTGCCCATGATCACCTCCTGTTCCCCGGGATGGATCAACTACTGTGAGACATTCTTTCCCGAGTTCATCCCCAACCTGTCCTCGTGCAAGTCGCCCCATGAGATGATGGGGGCGCTTATCAAGAGCTATTATTCGGAGAAGACCGGCATTCCTGCGCGCAACCTGGCAGTTGTATCCGTTATGCCCTGCACAGCCAAAAAGATTGAGGCCGACCGTGATCAGCTTTCCGCCATGGGGGTGCCAGATGTGGATGCGGTCATTACCACGCGTGAATTGGCGCGTATGATCAAGTCCAACGGCATTGATTTTTTGAGCCTGCCTGATGAGCAGTTTGACAGTCTGATGGGCGAAAGCACCGGCGCTGGCACCATTTTTGGCGCGACCGGGGGCGTGATGGAAGCGGCGCTGAGAACTGCCTATGAGACCATTACCGGAAAGACGCTGGATACGCTTGAGTTTGATATGGTTCGCGGCCTGGAGGGCGTCAAGGAGGCCAATATTCCCATTGGTGACTTTACCTTGCGCGTGGCGGTCGCCCATGGCACTGACAATGCGAAACGTCTCCTGGACAGCATCAAGCGCGGCGAGAAGCAATATGATTTTATCGAGATCATGGGCTGCCGCGGCGGTTGCGTTGATGGCGGTGGCCAGCCCTTTGTGTCGGCTGAAGGCCGTCTGCGCGCGGATCCGCGCAAGATACGCGCCCGGGCGCTTTACCAGGCGGATGCAAAGATGCCGCTGCGCAAGAGTCATGAAAACCCGGGCATACAGCGCCTGTACAGCGAATTCCTTGAAAAGCCCAACAGCCGCAAGGCGCATCATCTGCTGCATACCCACTACGCGCCCCAGAAGAAATACCGCCATGAGACCGGCGAAGAAACGGCTGTATAGACAGGGCGCCAGAGGTTCTTGAGGGAAGGGGAAACATCATGAAAAAAACATTCAGCCTGGTTATAGCGTTGCTGTTGCTGCTTGCCGTTCTGCCCGGCTGGTCTGAAACACAGGCGGCTCCGCTGCGCGTTGGCGCGCTCAAGGGGCCTACTTCTATGGGACTTGTCAAGCTGATGGAGGACGCGAAGGACACAGCGGACTATACATTTACCCTGGCAGCCAGCCCGGATGCCCTGGTACCGGGCCTTGTGCGCGGCGAGTTGGACATAGCCTGCCTGCCGGTCAATCTGGCGGCCATTCTGTATGCCAATACCCAGGGGGCTGTGCGCGTTGTCAATATTAACACCCTGGGCGTCCTGTACATTGTTGAGCAGGGGGAGAGCGTCCGGCGGACCGCTGACCTTGCCGGCCGCACTGTGTATGCCAGCGGCAAGGCTTCCACGCCCGAATACGTGCTCAACCATCTGCTGAAGCAGGCAGGCCTTGAGGACGTCACGATTGAGTGGAAGGCTGAGCATGCCGAAGCCCTGGCGGCGCTGCTGGCGGATTCCACGGGCCTGGCGATGCTGCCTCAGCCCTTTGTGACAGTGGCTCAAACCAAAAATCCCGGTATCCGCATCGCGCTGGATTTGAACGCTGAATGGGAGGCCCTGGGTGCCGGTACGCTGATCACCGGCGTGACTGTGGCGCGGGCTGAGCTTATCAACGCATATCCCGGGCGCCTGGCCGGTTTCCTGGCGGATTATGAAGCTTCTGCCGCCTTTGTGTCACAGAACATATCGGAGGCAGCCAGGCTGATTGGCGGTTTCGACATCATCAACGAGCAGGTTGCGCAAAAGGCACTGCCCTACTGCGGCATCACCTTTATCAGCGGTGAGGACATGGTCCGCCGATTAGAATCCTTCTATCAGATGCTTTTTGAGCAGAACCCCGCTTCAACCGGCGGATCGCTGCCTGACGATGCCTTCTATTACCTACCCTAAAATCAAGCGCGCCCCGGCACGTCTGCTGGGGCTGCTCTTTTGGTTGGCTGTGTGGCAGGCGGCTGCTATAGCGGTAGGACATGAATTTCTATTGGCTTCGCCGCTGCGCGTGCTGGTCAGCCTGTTTGAGCTGTTGTCAAAGCCCGGCACCTATTTGGTGGCCGGGCGTTCGACCTGGCGCATTTTGCTGGGTTTTCTGGCTGCTTTCGCCTTCGCTTTGGTATTGGCGGCCGCCGCCAGCAAATGGGAGCTGGCGCAGGCCCTGGCCGCGCCGTTGGTGTCGGCTGCGCGCGCTGTGCCGGTGGCCAGCTTTGTGATTCTGGCCATTATCCTGGTATCTACAAAGTGGCTGTCAAGTTTGATTGCCTTTGTCATCGGTTTCCCGGTGATTTATTCCAATCTGCTGGAGGGGCTTCACGGCCGGGATCCAAAACTGTCGGAAATGGCCTTTATCTTTAATGTTTCGCCGCTGCGCAGGTTGTTGTATGTCAATTTACCCCAGCTGGCGCCCTATTTGCGTGCCGGCGCGGTCAGCGCGCTCGGCCTATGCTTCAAAAGCGGGGTCGCCGCGGAGGTTATCGGTATCCCGCCGGGCACCATTGGCGAAAAACTGTACAGTGTCAAGGTTAATTATTATACGGCGGAGCTGTTCGCCTGGACGGTTATTATTGTGCTGCTAAGCCTGCTGTGCGTTTATTCTCTGCGCAGGCTGATGGACCTGAGCATTCGATGGCTGGATTTGCGATGAGTGCGCAGCTGGGCTTTTTTCATGTCACCAAGCGTTTTGGCGGGCATACAGTGTTTGAAAACTTTACGCTGGCTTTGCCAACAGGCAAAGTAAGCTGCCTCATGGGGCCCTCAGGCAGCGGCAAGACCACGCTGTTGCGGATGCTGATGGGGCTGGAACGACCGGACGGGGGCAAAATCAGCGCCATTCATCCACAAAGCGTGGTTTTCCAGGAGGACAGGCTGCTTGAGCACCTCAGCGCGCCCGGCAACCTGAGAATGCTGACAGGGCGCGCCCGGCAGGAGCGCGGCCTTGAGCTGCTGGATCGCCTGGGCCTGGGGGACGCGCTGGACAAGCCGGTACGCTCATTCAGCGGCGGCATGAAACGCCGTGTAGCCATTGCGCGCGCGCTGCTGGCGGATTATGAGCTGCTTTTGATGGATGAGCCCTTCAAGGGCCTGGACGCCTCCGCCAGGGAGCAGGCCGCGCGGATCATCCTGGATGAAAACGCGGGCCGTACATTGGTGCTGGTCACCCATGACAAGGTGGAAGCCAGTCTCCTGGGCGCACAGGTTTTTGAATTGCCGAAAGTATCCGTAATGTAAATCAAACAAAGATGATACACCATTTTATGAATGGCTGAGATATAATCAAATAAAAGGTTTGAGGGAAAAGCGTGAAATTTACAAACAGCTACTGGCTGACCTGGTCGGAATATGACATGAGCTGCGCGGCCCAGGTCTATCGGGCAAGGCGGGAGGACAATGACCTGAGCGTGCTGGCAGCCACCCGGCAGGTGGCGGGCAACCGTGACGCCGCGCTGAACATGCCGGCTTTGGAGCTCTCCTTCTCCTCGCTCATGGATGATGTTATCTGCGTTGAAGTGGTGCATTTCAAAGGGGAGCTGGAGCGCGGGCTGTACTTTGACATCGACCGGGCGCGCCGGGCGGTGGATATCCGCCAAACGGAGCAGGCCTGGCGGTTGAGCAGTGGCGGCCTGAAAGCCAGCTTGCCGGATCTGCGTGGCGGGACAGCCGCCGTGTTCACCCTGGAGCGTGAGGGGGAGACATTGACAGTATCTACGGACTCACCCTGTCCCTTTGAGGTCTTCCTGCACGGAATGCCCAGGGTCAGCGTGAAGTCAGCGGAAAATGAACGTCTGTGCCTAGACTTTGAAATATAGCGCTGTTGCGTTATAATATAGACAAAGATTAAAATTGGGAGGAGATAAACGTCATGAGTGCGCGTGATTACAATTTTTGGTTTTGTGTCGGGTCTCAGGACCTGTATGGCGAGGAGTGCCTGCGCAAGGTTGCCGAGCACGCCCGGATCATGGTGGAGGAGATCAACGCCTCAAATGAGCTGCCCTTTCCCCTGCTGCTCAAACCGGTCCTCATCAGCGCCCGGCATATCCATCAAACCTTTGCGGAGGCTGCGCAGGATCCGCAGTGCGCAGGCCTGATCACCTGGATGCATACCTTTTCTCCGGCCAAATCCTGGATCGCCGGGCTCAAGGCCAACACCAAGCCCCTGATGCACCTGCACACCCAGTTTAATGAAGAGATTCCCTACGACGAGATCGATATGGACTTCATGAACGAGAACCAATCCGCTCACGGCGGCCGCGAGTATGGCCATATCGTCACCCGCATGGGCCTGGCGCGCAAGGTGGTCGCCGGGCACTGGAAGAACCCTGCGGTGCGCGCGCGCGTCGCCTCCTGGATGCGCACGGCCGTGGGTATTGTAGAATCCGGCCGGCTGCGCGTTATGCGCGTGGCGGACAATATGCGCAACGTGGCGGTCACCGAGGGCGACAAGGTGGAAGCGCAGCTCAAGTTCGGCTGGGAGGTCGATGCCTGGCCGGTGACCGAGCTGTCTGCCGCCGTGGCTGATGTCTCCCGGGCGGATACCAACGCGCTGGTGGACGAGTATTATAAGATATATGACATCATCCTGGATGGCCGCGACAAGGATGAGTTCCGCCGCCATGTGGCGGTCCAGGCGCAGATTGAACTGGGCTTTGAGCGTTTCATGGAGGAAAAGAACTACCATGCGATCGTCACGCATTTTGACGACCTGGGAACGCTCAAGCAGTTGCCAGGCCTGGCCATTCAGCGGCTGATGGCAAAGGGCTATGGCTTTGGCGCTGAGGGAGATTGGAAAACAGCGGCCATGGTGCGCTTGATGAAGCTGATGACAAGCGGCATCAAGAACCCCAAGGGCACCTCGATGCTGGAGGACTATACCTATAACCTGGTCCCCGGCAAGGAAGGGATCCTGCAAGCGCACATGCTGGAGATATGTCCCACCCTGGCGCAGGGCAAGCCTGCCATCCGTTGCCAGCCGCTGTCCATGGGTTCCCGTGAGGATCCGGCGCGCTTGGTCTTTACGTCCAAAACCGGCCCCGGCATTGCTGTTTCCCTGATCGACCTCGGGCGCCGTTTCCGGCTGATTATCGCTGGGGTGGACTGCAAGCAGGTTGAAAAGCCCATGCCCAAGCTGCCGGTAGCTACCGCGTTTTGGACGCCGCGGCCTGACTTTGCCACCGGAGTGGAAGCCTGGATTTTAGCCGGCGGCGCGCATCACACCGCCTTCAGCTATGATCTGAGTGTGGAGCAAATGGTTGACTGGGCTGAGCACATGGGCATTGAGGCGCTGGTCATCGACGAGCACACCAACCTGCGTCATTTCAAGCAGGAGATCATGCTGGGTGAAGCCTACTACCGTTAAGGAGGGCAAAGATGAACCGCGAACAAACCATTTCCTGTATCAAGCAGGGTCAAGCCTCCCTGGGCATTGAGCTGGGCAGCACACGCATCAAGGCGGTGCTGATCGACCGCGAGTACAGGCCCATCGCCACGGGCTCCCATCGCTGGGAGAACCGGCTTGAGGGCGGCGTGTGGACCTATCCGCTGGAGGAGGTCATGGCCGGCGTACAGGCTGCCTATGGCGCGCTGGCGCGCAGCGTATCCGAGGACTATGGCCTGCAAATCAAACGTCTTGCCGGCATTGGCGTTTCCGCCATGATGCATGGCTACCTGGTCTTTGACGGGGATGACCGCCAGCTGGTACCCTTCCGCACCTGGCGCAACACGATGACCGCGCAGGCCGCGGGCGAGTTGAGCGACCTGTTTGATTTTGCGATTCCTCAGCGCTGGAGCATTGCCCATTTGTACCAGGCCATTTTGAACAAGGAAGCCCATGTGCCGCACATCCGTTTCATGACCACCCTGGCAGGCTATGTGCACTGGCAGCTCAGCGGCACCAGGGTTCTGGGTGTGGGCGACGCTTCCGGCGTTTTCCCCATTGATGATGAGGGGCAATACGACAAGGTCAGGATCAGCAAATTCAACCGGCTTATCAAAGACCATGGATTCCCCTGGAAGCTGGAGGATCTGCTGCCCGCCTTTCTGGCGGCAGGTGAGCAGGCCGGCAGCCTGAGCGCCCGCGGCGCTCAGCTTCTGGATGCGACCGGTGCGCTGGAGGAGGGCATCCCCCTGTGCCCGCCCGAGGGTGACGCCGGCACCGGCATGGTGGCGACCAACGCGGTCGCGCCGCGTACCGGCAACGTGTCCGCCGGCACCTCCATCTTCGCGATGATCGTGCTGGAGAAAAACCTCAAAAAGCTGCACCCGGAGATCGATATTGTTACCACGCCTGACGGCAAGCCGGTTGCCATGGTGCACTGCAACAACTGTACCACCGACCTGAACAACTGGATTGCCCTGATGAGTGATTTTATGACGCATATGGATCTGGCGCCCGAGCGGGAGAAGCTTTACCAGGTCTTCTTTGATGCCGCGTTGAAAGGCGACAGGGACGCCGGCGGCCTCATCACCTGCGGCTACTATTCAGGGGAGCACATCACGGGCTTTGAGGAGGGGCGTCCCTTCCTTGTTCAGGCGCCCGGGAGCCGTCTGAACTACGCCAATCTGGCGCGCAGCATTCTTTTCACTTCCCTGGCCACGCTTAAGATCGGCATGCGCGCGCTGGAGGAAGAACAGGTGAAGATCGATCGTATCCTGGGCCATGGCGGCCTGTACAAAGATGGGGATGCGGGCCAGCGCTTTACCGCGGCAGCCCTGAACACACCGGTTTCCGTGATGAATACCGCCAATGAGGGAGGCGCCTGGGGCATCGCGTTGCTTGCCGCCTACATGGCCTGGCGCGAGTCGGGCGAGAGCCTGGGAGATTACCTTGATCAGCGCGTGTTCGCGGACATGTCCGTGAGTACCATGGCGCCGGATGAGCAGGATGTGCAGGGCTTTGATTGCTATATGAAGCGCTTTGAAGCCGGGTTAAAGGTTGAAGAAGCCGCTGTCCGGCACATCCGGTAAGGAGCAATATGTTAAATGAATTGAAAGAACGGGTGCTTGCCGCCAACCTGGAACTTCCCCGGCGAGGACTGGTGAAATACACCTGGGGTAACGTCAGCGCCCGGGATGCGGCCACCGGTTTGGTGGTGATCAAGCCCAGCGGGGTTTCCTATGACACCATGAAGGCCGGGGACATGGTGGTGTTGGACATGGAGGGGAAGGCGGTTGAAGGCAGCCTGCGCCCCTCCTCTGACGCGCCCACCCACCTGGAAATGTACCGTGCCTTTCCTGAGATCGGCGGTATTGTGCATACCCATTCGCCCGAAGCAACAGCCTGGGCGCAGGCAGGGATGGATTTGCCCTTGTATGGCACCACACACGCGGATCATTTCGCAGGCGCCATTCCCTGCGCGCGTGCTTTAAGCGCGCAGGAGATCAACGGCGCGTATGAAAAAAATACCGGCCTGGTGATGATAGAGACCATTAGGGAGCGCGGTATCAATGTGCTGCACATCCCGGCCATGCTGTGCTGGTCCCATGGCGCTTTTGCCTGGGGAAAGGATGTGGAGGACGCTGTGATGAATGCCGGCGTGCTGGAGGAAGTGGCCAGGATGGCGCGTTGGACCCGGCAGATTAACCCCGCTGTGCCGCCGGCCGCGGATGCGCTGCGCGACAAGCATTTCTACCGGAAGCATGGTGCCGGCGCCTACTATGGGCAGGAGAAAAGCAAAAAGGGCTGATCTTGGTTCTCATGGGTTATTCAATTATAAAAGGGCTGCCGTCAAGGGCGGCTCTTTTCATCTGTCTCATTCATTCAGCATCATTGCCCCCGGCCGATGTTGAAAGGGTCGTATGGCTGCGTGGTGTGTGAAAGTTGGTTCGCGCCGGCTTGCGGTTTTTTGGCACGCCGGATGTTTGAGATAAATATCAACAGGTTGCCAAACAGGATCAAGGCTGCTGGAATCAGTTTAAATTTTTGCCAGATACTGGCTGCCATCAAAGGCGTGCTGCCCAGGGAAAAGAGAATCAGCAGAATGCAAATGGGGATAGAAATCAACCCGGCGATCGGGTGCCGGCGGGTCAGCAGCGCGAAGACGCCAAACAACGCGCAAATTACAAGAAAGACATGGGTGCGCAACCGCGCCCACTCCAGGCGGCTCAGGTAATCCCAGAATGTGATTTTGCCATCGGACACCAGGCTGAAGACCGGCGAGAGCCAGGTGACCATTTCCTCAAAGCGGATGGCCAATTCATAAAATGACCAGGCCACCAAAGCCAGAGCGCCCCAGAATACCATGCGACGTCCTGTCAACCGTAGCGTCTCCATCATTGATCACCACCCCGGCATGCTCGTTTCATTGTGCACTAAGTGTATGCGCCCGGGCCCCCGCTGTCAATCCGGCTGACTTGACGCGCCCTGTGCGCTTTGTTAGGATAAACGCAGTCTGACAATTGAGTGGGGAGGTGGGGCAATGGCCGGACGCATGTTTGCCTGCCTCCTCCTGTTTGCGTTGCTTGCCAGCCTGTTGCCTGTACATGCGGACGATACCCAACCGCTGCCTGTCTTGCGGGCGCTTTTGGTATCCTGCGATGATTTTGTTACCCAGCCGGACACGATGCCTTCCTCCTACAACAACCTCATCGCCCTGCGCCGTGCCTTGCTGTATGACATTCGCGGCTACCGCAGCATCCGTGTCAGTGTCAACCGGGCGCTGGACCGAGGGAGCCTGGCTTCCCTGGCTGCAGAGGCCTATGCCGGCGCGTCACAGGAGGACATCAGCCTTTTTTATTTAAGCACACATGGCGTCACCGTCAAGGACAATGAGGATTTTGCCGCCCTGCTCAGTGACGGCTTTGAGGAGCGTATCCTGTATGGTCAGGACATTGCTGAGGCCCTGGGCGCCATTCCGGGCAAGAAAGTGGTTGTTCTGGACGCCTGCTTCAGCGGCGCTGCCATTGCCAAGGGTCTGGATGATCCGCGCGTGGCTTCCGCCTTTTCCGGGCCGGACTTCAAGGTGCTCACCAGCGCTGGCGGCCTGGAGCCCAGCTTTCTGTGGACAGACGGCGCGGGTACGGTTCAGGGAGGCAGCTTTTTTGCCCAGGCGCTCACAGAGGGCATTACCGCAGAGGGGCGTTACGCGGCTGACCAAAACCGGGACGGGTTAATTACCCTGCGGGAGCTGCACGCTCACCAGCTCAGCGCCTATGGGGCCTCCACCCCGCAGGCCTATCCCGAAAACGATGATTTTGTCGTCTTCGCCTACCGGATCGGGCATCAGGCAAACGACCTGCGCACCGTGACCGGCCTGGAGGTGGAAAGCCCGCTGATTTCCGAGCATGGGCAGCCCATCCGTTTTTCCTACACGCTCAACCGCCAGGCGCGTCTGGCCTATCAATTGGTATATGAGCACGAAGGCGCCTGGCGCTTCCGGGCGCCACAAAGCATCATCGAAGCCGGGCGCGGCGATGGCATCGTTTTGCCGGGGCGCAAGGAAGCCGCCTTGGGTTTGCAGCCGGGTATGGGCGGTTTGTCGGGTTATCTGCTCCTGATGCTGGTCAGTGTTTATGAAGACCGCGCCAGTCCCCAGGCCTGCGTGCTGCTCAGCGTTCAGACCCGGGATCAACCGCAGGAAATCCGCGTTGACAATGCGCCCGCTTTCACACCCGGCGCCGGGGAGGAGGCTGCCTTCATTGTGCGCCACCTTGGCGCGGTGACCTTGAGCGCCCAGGTCTTGGATCATACAGGCGAGCGGGTGGCTGTGCTGGCTACCCGGCAGATGTCAAGACCTTTGCATTTACGTCAGGAGGGTACCTGCCTATGGTGGGATGGGCGAGGAATGGACGGCAAGGCAATGCCTGCCGGCGTCTACCGGCTGCAAGTCACAGTATATTCCGGGTCGAGGACCTATGAGATACAGGGCGCGCCTTTTGAACTGCTGGCGCCTTCATGAGATAGGTTGAATGCTTCGTTTTCCAGCTATCAGCCGCCTGCCGCGAAAGATTGACCGCTTACCACTCGATGCCTTCCCGCGCCGGGGTACCCGTATCAAACGGGTGCTTGACCGCCTCCATCCTGGTAACATAATCAGCCATTTCCAGGAGGCTGTCCGGCGCGTACCGCCCGGTGACCACGACATCGCCATGTTGCAATGCGGTTTTGATCAGCCGCAGGGCATCCTCCTGCCTGACCAGGCGCATGAATAAAGCGACACACAGCTCGTCCAGCACGGTCAAAGCCGGCCGCAGGCGGCTGACTGCTTCAGTCATGGCCTCCAGAGCTTCTCCGTGCCGTTGGCGGGCCTCCTCCTGTTGCTGCGGTGTCAGGTTTCCGAAAAAACCCTGAAGCTGTGCGCCTTCAAACACGGTGGCTAAATCAAACCGCTTCAGGGACTTCAGTTCGCCGGAGGTTCCGTCTTTCATAAACTGGGCAATGAACACAGGTTTGCCGTGCCCCAGCATCCGCAGGGCCTGGCCCATGGCGGCTGTTGTTTTTCCCTTGCCGTTGCCGGTGTACAGGTGCATCAGGTGTTGGCTCATAGAGTCCTCCTGCTAAATAATTTACAGGGAGCGTTTGTATCGGCTGCTCCGCGGGCCGGCTGGATTGATCATAGGAGGGGAAACATGGGGGAAGTGACAAGCACACAGCTGGACTTTTTTGCCGGGGAACCGGAGAAGCTGGCGATTTATCTTGGCCTGCACAAGATTTTACTGGACATTGCGCCCCGGGCAGAGATCCGGGTACACAAGACCGCGATTTCATTTTGTGCGCCGCGTCCTTTCGCTTATATCAGCCTGCCTTTTCGCAAGCGCGACAAGCGTTGGCCTGAACACCACCTGGTGCTGAGCTTTTCCGCCCAGGCGCCGCCCGCGCATCCCCGGGTGATTCAATCCACCCGCATCCGTCGTCAGCAGTATACTATCCACGCGGTCGTGCTGCTGCCCGACCTGTTGGATGGGAACCTGACCGGGCTGGTGGCGCAGTCACAAGCGCTGAGAAACCCCCTAAAGCCCGTTGAGCGCTTATAATGCTTCCTTCAAAACCCGTTCCCAGGCGGTGATCATCTTCTCATGGGATGTCAGGCGCAGGAATTCATCCTGCTGCCAGTCAGGAAGCGCCAGGTTGGCATCCCAATAATACTGGCGTTCCTCATACTCTTCCTTGAGAGTATCCGCGCGCATGGTTACAGGATAAAAGCGCACTCCCTCGCGGTAGACAAGCTCTGTGTCCATGCTGGCGAAATGGACCAGGTCCACGCGGTTGCGCCCCTTGACCGCATTGTATAAAAACCGCTGGTAACGCTTGACCGGAAAAATGGACATGCTCAGGGAAAACATCAGCAGCATGCTCAGCAGCGCCAACGACAGGCCGGTCAGCCACTCCATCCGCCGGGTGAAGCTGAAGACAATCACTGCCAGCAACATGGTCTCCGGTATCAGCCAAACCAGCACCCGTTTTCGTAACTGCTTGCCCAAAGAATCAATATCGTCTTGCGTATACATCACTCATCCTCCCTCTACAGTGTACTAAATCCAGCCCGTCTTGTAAATCCGCGACATACTGTGATTGGGCTGCGGATGATGGTATAATGCAAGAGAAATCTTTGCATGGAGGAACGCATGGAGACGGTCATCAAGACCAACCGGCTTACCAAGCGCTACCGGCGCGCCCGGGGGATTACCAACCTGAGCATCACCGTCAACAAAGGGGATATCTATGGCTTTATCGGCTCCAACGGCGCGGGAAAGTCAACCACCATCCGCGTGCTGTTGGGGTTGATTCGGGCCAATGCCGGCAAGGCGGAGGTTTTCGGTTTCGATGTCAACCGCAGAAAACGCGAGATTCTTTCGGACATCGGCTATATTCCCTCTGAGGTATCCTACTACCCCGGCATGCGCGTTTCGGATGCGCTGCGGATGTCTGCCCAGCTGCGCAGGCGGGATTGTGCCCTGGAAGCCCGCCGCTTATGCGGCGCGCTGTCTTTGGATATGAACCGCAAAATACAGGAGCTGTCTTTTGGCAACAAGAAAAAGCTGGCCATCGCGCTGGCCTTGCAGCACCGACCTCAGCTTTTGATTTTGGATGAGGCGACCAGCGGTTTGGATCCGCTGATTCAAAAAGCCTTTTGGGATTTGCTCAATGAGCGGCATGTCCAGGGCGCCACCATTTTCCTGTCCAGCCATATCCTCTCAGAAATCCAGCAGCATTGCACCCGCGCGGCCATCATCCGCGAGGGCGAGCTGGTGGTAGAGGACAGTGTGGGAACCCTGTCAAAAAATGCCGCCAAGCGCGTGACGCTGCGCGGCTGCGATCATTTTCCGGAAGATTTCGCCGGCGCCATCAATCCTACCCGGGGAGACCACAGCGTCAGCTTTCTTTTCCAGGGCGATTGCAAACGGCTTCTATGGGATTTACAGCAGGTCACCTTCAGTGATTTAACCATCACGGAACCGGACATGGAAGAGATCTTCCTGCATTTTTATGAGAAAGGCGGCCGGCAAAAGTGATCGTTTTTCGCAATGAGATCCGCTTCCACTGGAAAACCACGTTGATCTGGGCTCTCTCACTGTCCTTTTTCGGTGTGCTGTCCATGCAGCTTTATCCGCAGGTAGCCAATTATTCCACAGTGTTCAATGCCATGGTGGAACGCCTGGGCATCTTCGGGCAGATGTTCAACCTGTCCAGCATGGATATGTTTGACTTTATGAATTACTACGGCCTGGAAAACGGAAATTTCGCCGGCCTGGGCGGGGGCATGTTTGCCGCTGTCACGGCCATCAACATCGTCGCGCGCGAGGAAGGCCGCCACACCGCGGAGTTTCTCTTTCACCATCCAATTAAACGCCTGAATGTGCTGATACAGAAGTTCTTCGCGATGCTGCTGCAAATCATTGTGCTTAACGGCATCTTTATGCTGGCGGCCATGTTTGGCGCCAGTTTGATCAGCCAGACTTTCCCGCAAAAACAGTTCTATGACTTTCACCTGTCCATGCTGCTGATGAACCTGCAGGTAGCGGTTTTATGCTTTGGCATCTCCTGCATGAAAAAACGCGACAGCATTGTGCCGGGCCTGGGTTTGGTGCTGGCGTTCTACTTTTTGAACCTGTTTATCAACATCAACCGCGAGGTGGCTACCTTTAAACACCTGACGCCCTATTACTATACGGACATCGGGCGCATCGGCGACAATGGCGGCCCCTTGTGGGAAGCCATCGGCCTGGGCTATATCGCGCCGGTTTTTATCCTGATTGTGGGGATCATCCATTACACCAGAAAGGACCTGGCCATATAAACAAGACACGCAGGAGCGGTGGTATTATTTGTTGCTGCACGAGAAAACAGGAGGGCAACCATGGCGAAACTGGAACGTGAACTGCAGGGCGATGCTGAAAGCTTTATCAATTACATCCATCAGGGCATTGTTGGCGGCTCTATTTCCGCCACGTATGAGGATGGCAGCGATTGGCGTGATGGCGACGTGCGCGTGATCACGCGCGTGTACGAGCGCTACAGCTGGTTGGGCGGCAACCGCGTCAGCCTGTCTGTTACCCTGGTGGGCAAGGGGCGCGATCTTTTTCTTAGCGCGGTCACCGCAGGAGGTTCCCAGGCGATGTTTTTTAAGATCAATACCTTCGGTGAGCAAAGCTTCCTCAACAAACTTGAGAACCTGATCAGCCGCTACGACGGATAGCGGAACGCGGCGCAATGGCTTGGGCGTACGTGCGCTCCTTATTCCATTGGCGTTATAACAAATTGCTCCGGGTATACCCGGTCGCTGTCCGCGTTGATCGCCTGCAGGATCCTTTCCTTGTCAGTTCCTGTTGCAGGCTGCGGCCTGAAGTCGTTGGCCGGCCTCGCGCCGCTGGTGATGACCGGGATCAGGCGCACCGCAGTCCTGCGCAGAAGCCTGTCTTCAAAGTCCAGTCGGACTTGTACGAGCAGGCCGTCAAAGGTGGTCAATTCCAGGTTGCCGCCGAACACCAGGTTGCCCAGCGAATAAAAGATCAAGCCATCCTGATAGCGCTCAATGCCCTGCACCAGGTGCGGATGGTGCCCGATCACCAGATTGGCGCCGGCGTCAATGGCGGTGCGCGCCATCAGGGTTTGCAGCTCGTTGTGATTGGGCTCGTATTCAACGCCAAAATGGCAGGTGTAGACGATATAATCCGCGCCTCTTTTTTTCAGCTCAGCGATTTCCTGGGCGATGCGTCCGCGGTTTTGATGGAAGATGGTTTCCCGGATGCCGGCAAAGCCGATGCGCACCTCGCCAAAGGTGGCGATGTGCAGGCTGCTGTACCCGGCATAGGGGATGCCGTGGTTATTCAGGGCTCTCCTTGTGCTGTTCTTTCCTTCCTGGCCATAATCCGGAAAATGGTTGTTCGCCAGGTTGACCAGGTCGACCCCGCCCAGTTTGAGGATATTGGCAAAGGCGCTTGGCCCCCGGAAATTATGCAGCCGGGGGTTCATCCCGGAGGAGTTGTCCTTGAGAACATTTTCCAGATTGACCATGCTCAGGTCATCCGTGTGGAAGATATCCGCCAGCCCGGAAAAAGGCCAGGATTCTCCTTGGCGCGCCACCACGGAATCGAAGGATTCCTCCAGTTTCCGGCTGCGCTCCTCACTGCCTAGCACGCAATCCCCGCCAAAGGTCAGTGTAATTTGCGTATTGCCCAAGGGGGCGGAAGGTGCTGCGGAGAGGCCTGTTTGCGATGCCGCCTGGCTGTCCGGGATGTCTTCCTGCACCTGAAACTCCGGCAGGCCTGACAGGTCTTCCGGTGCCGGAAGAACAGGCTCAGGTGGCAGAATACCTTCCGCCTGCGGGCTGTTTTGCGTTGCCGCCGGGTCACCTGCAGCCTTTGCCTGCGATTTGGCGGTTTCAGGGACAGACTTTGCCACGGGCAGCACCAGCACCTTGGTATTGCGCGGAAGGTTGGCATACAGCCACCAGGCGTTGATGCCCGCTTCACTGATGCGGTGGTCCACGCGCACGCATCCGTGCGAGGCGGGCCGGCCCAGCTGCGCGAGCTGCTGCGAATAATCCTTTGTTCCGTTTATTACCTTATAGCCTGTGCCGTGGAGCAGGTTGCCCCCGTCAATGCGCATGGCATGCTCGAAGCGGAACCCCTCGTTGGTAAACTCCGCGATGCGGTCCTGGGTGATGAAAGCGCCTGCCAGCGTGTCAAAGGAGTTGGTGCCAGGAGGCACGTAAACGCCGGTGCTGATTTGCAGGCTGCCGATGGGCAGGCCGGAACGGTAAACGGTCAGCGTCTGCGCCTCCTTGTCCAGCAACAGGCCGTAACGGTCATCCGGTTGGATGATGACGAGCTTGTCCTGGGGCACGTAGCCGGTGATCCAGGCGCCATCACCATGGCGCGCTGCCCTGACCCGCGCAAAACCGTTTATGTCCGTTTCCAGCACCTCCAGCCCTGCGGTCTGGCCGTGGACCATCCCCAGGCTGGGGGAGGCGGTGTCCGGCAGACTGTAGATGAGCTGGTGCTGCATGGCGGCGATGTTGACCATTACCAACGGCGCCATCATCGCGCGCCAAACCGATGCCGGATCCTTGGCATCCAGTGGCAGAAACATGCCCGGCTCATGGGCGGTGACAGCCTGCGCCGCGGCTGCCTCGCCGGTCAGGCGGAAGGAACGCGCCAGCGCGCCCTGCTGCGCGCGGGGCACTTCAAAGGTCAGCACATAATCGCCCTCCGGCGCAGGCAGGCCATCCAGCTTCTTGTCCCAGCGGAAGGCGTGCGGCAGGCTGTCCTTGCGCTCCAGGTTCCAGGTCCGCAATGGGGTTTGCATGTCATCAGCGCGGTACAGTTGAATCAGCAGGCGTGACGCCTGGGAAAGCTGGTAATCAGCGTACAGGTCCTCACCGCCCCGGCTGGGCAGCTTTTCCCGCGACAGAATTACATACTTTAGTCCGGCGGCAGGCGGGAGCACCCTGGTCCGCACGTTTGCTTCAAGTGCCTGGTCCTGACCGGTCAGTCTCGCGGTCAGCACTGTGGACCCGGACGGAAGCGGCTCACCGGCTGCGTCCAGCCCCGTGAAGGGCAGCACCAATTCGCCCTGACCGGCGGCTTGTCCGGCGGTCAGGGGTATCAGTTCCCCGCCAATATCCGCGAACAGCTGCAGCTGGCCATCGAAGGGCAAAAGCAGCCGCAGGCTTGTAACTGTGTAGGGACGTACGCTGTCCGGCGATTCCAGAACAAAGTATGTTTCTTCGCCCGATGCCGGAAGCGCTGCCAACAGAGCGGCTGACAGGCACAGGATGGCTGCCGGTCGCCGCCAGATCTTCCCGCCCTTCAACAGGGAATACAATACAAAATGTAAAACAATCTTCATCATTGCTTCATTTTATTGTCATTATTTAGCCTTGTCAATCATTAAGCGCCCGCATTTCATCAAAACTCCCGCAGGAGACAGAGCAGTCCCAAATGTGTTTTCAAATGAAAAAACCATACCGGCGAACGGGATGGCTTAAAGATCGGCATGGCTTATCTGTACATTGGCTTATGTCGAAACCTTTTACCTGCGCAGAGATCCTGCCTGCGGTAAGCGTGGACTCGCTTTCATAAACTCCGCATACCAAAGCCGTGCTTTGATGTATTTGCTTTGGTACTCTATGTCAAAGCAAGCGATTCGCGCTGACCTGGTCTTTGCCCCCACACCCGCCGGCTGGGGCTTGGCTCCGCGCGTTCGCGCCCCACGCTGCCCTCTCGGGCTTTCGCCCGGCCGGACTTACCTCTAGACCGCACCATGCTCACCGGTGTTTCACCGGCTTACGTGGGCCGTTTTGCCTGCGACTGGCATCGGCTTTCAACCACAGACCGCGAATCGACGTTTCTATTATATGGCCAGCCTTTGCGCAAGACAAGGCGTTTTTGGCAAGCTTTTGCCGCTTCTTCCAAAGCCTGCCGGAAAATAACACACGGCACGGAGAATTCTTGAGGTTTGTTGGTTTTGTTGCGGTTTGCAGCGGTTTGTGTTGTTTTTGCTTGACAGATTCTGACTGGCTGTCTATAATCACTTTTGCTGTCTGCGGTCGTGGCGGAACTGGCATACGCGCACGTTTGAGGGGCGTGTGGTGAAAACCGTACGAGTTCAAGTCTCGTCGACCGCACCAACAAAGAACCCTTGAAAACATTGAGTTTTCAGGGGTATTTATGTGCTGAATTTTGTTGTTTGACCCCAAATTTGACCCCAAATAGAATTATAAACGATAAATTCAAGGGAACATTCTACAAGTTGAGCGCCTTCAAAAATGTGCCCATGCGCTCCGCGATGGCTTGCTTCGTGCTGTCGGTTACATGGCTGTATTTGTCCATCGTGAAGGCTATGGAGTAGTAGTAGCCGAGATTCTCTTGAATGGTTTTGAAACAAGGTTTTGCTTGGGCATGGAGGTATAAAATGGCAAATGAAAGGAATCCGACTGGGACGACGACGATGATGAAAACGATGAGGACGAGGAGCAAAACGACGAGGGAGAGGACGAATACGAGGACGATGGAGAAAGGACGACAAGGAACAAAACAACTGAGCCGCCAGCAGGGTAAACAGGACGCAGGGCAAATTGCGTGCTGGCGGCTCCGGCCAAATTCAAGAACTGGCGTTCTCGTTGTAAAGGCTGGCGGCTTTTGCTATTCTCCCATCCGCCAGCAAGCCCATACCTCCTAAAAACTCCAAATATCTTCCAATCTAATCAAATTAAGGGAGGCAGTATGAAAGGCGAGAGACTATATGAAACAAACTGTCCGGTTTGTGGCAAACCACTTCCCGGTGAGTATTATGAGTTTGAAAACTGTCGGAATTGCGGATGGGAAGACGAACCGTATGCTGTTGACTATCCCGATGAAGGCAGTGGACCTAACGATGGTGTTAGTTTAAACCAAGCAAAAGAGAACTATAATAATACCGGTAGGGCGGTTCCGGGAAGATAATGTAGGCCCTACTGAACAACGACGAAGGCTGGGCGAAGATTGCAAGGGAGCAGCTCGCGAAAAAGAAAACAGGACATTCGCAGGAGAAAAAAGAAGAAAATACTCCAGAGAGTAAAGAGCATGCGCCGACGCCAACGCTCGAAAAGAAAGACCGACCAACAACAAGGCGTGGTGGCACGAAACCAGAAAAATATAGAAGCCCCGATGCATGGAAACGACTTGCAGAAGGAGCTAACGATGTCGACCGAGGGTTTCCGGACCCTAAGAAAAAGCCTGATGGCAGAGACCTCCGGAAAGAACACTGGAGCGACCACAAAGACAAGTACAAAGGTGTTTATTCCAGCGAGGAAGAATACGAAGCGGCAGCGCTTCGGGAATTAAACAGACCGGTCGGAGGGAAAATTGAGGGGTTTGCCAGAGGGGATGGAACAATCATTCGCTACAATCACGACACCAACGACATGTCAACGGGGAGCTACGAGAAAGGGCTCATCGGAATGTTCAAGCCCAAACATCCCGACAAAAAGGCAGGGTACGAATATTTTTTAAGAAACAAGGCAGAAACCGAGTATAAAGGATGGCGGGAGGAAAAAAGCGATGTATAATTACCCGGAATATTGCGCTTGTTGCGGCACAAAACAGCCCGAAGATACCGTATATTTTGAAATTTGTTGCGTGTGCGGATGGCAACATGATTATACGGGTGAGCAAACACCTGATGAGGTGACCGGACCAAACAGTGTGTCGCTGAATCAGGCTATCGACAATTATAAGCGCACCGGCAGGGCAAAACCGAAAACCAAATGACAACCATACCGACGTTATAATGCTAACGTGGACGACAAAGAACGTCATTAACCGGGAGCAAAAAAATGAATGAGGGGATTAACGACGAACTATACAATGCCCAACTTAAACTTGCCAAAAAACTAAGCCGCATCCGAAACGACGACAATTTTGTTAATGGAATCATGTGGCAGCTTGACCATATCGATGATGTAGAGGCGATGATTGATTTCATTGAAAATAAGCCTGAAGAGGCTACTCCTTCAAACATCACCCTTTTTGCAGTGAATATGAGTAACGACCGGGACGGAAACGCAGAGGAATAGTCTCGGTTAATGCAGCAACAAGCATCCCACAGCGCTGGGGTGCTTGTTGTATCTGAACTGATATTCGGCGACGGAGTAAATGGCGAGGATGATGCCCGGAATGGCTCATTTTGTGCGATTGTGGCGACTTTACACGATAACAAGAGGAAACCCCCACCTATCTAAAAGACAGCAGGCCGGGAAATTGCCTTAAAATGTGAAATGTGCCCATCCCAGGTAGCTGGCGGATATATTGAATATTGGTCGCTGGCGGGTAGGTTACAAAAGATATGTAATTTAGAAATCCGGCCTCTCGATTTAGTTAGGTATATCAAGGCTTCCAAGGCGAAATTCTGACCCCAATTTTGACCCCAAATGTTACCCCAAACACAATAAAACGCTATGGAACGCAAAAAACGCTAAAAACCGGGATAGTTAAATTCAAGTCTCGTCGACCGCACCAACAGAGGCACCGCGCTTGAAAAGCGAGGCGTTTTTGTTGCAGGTTATGCATATTAAATGAATATGTCTTAAAATAGATAACAATGTAAGAAATCGTTCTGAAGATTTAATAGGCTTGAACCTTTCAAGACTATGCAATACTTTACTATCCTGATATATGAGTTTATCTGAAAAGTCCTACAATAAAATCACTCCGATCCTGCTTTACTCCATGTATTAAACGGCACCAAATAGTTAATAAAAATTCGTTCATATATTGTTAATACAATAAAAGTTGACCTTGTTGTACAAACATGATATAAACATTGCGGGATGTTTATGGGGGAGGAGAGGATGAGTTGCCGGTTTCGCTTTGTACTACGAAGACGAAATAAAATCAAAAATAGTGCAAAGCATATTGACATACCGCTCCTCTTTAATTACCATTATAATCTTGGTCAAAAACAATTCGTTTTGTAAAAAGCCAAGCGCGCATTTGAAATAGGTTGGAGGTTAAGTAATTCATGAAACTGAAAAGAAAGACAGCTTTGATTGTTGCGTTTGTGTTTGTCAGTCTTCTGGTTTTGTCATCAACAGTCGGTATGTTACATGCGGCAGCACAGCCAACGCTGGCACATACCTGTTCTTTCTATAGTGCGGACCGTCAATTGATTGACAGTATTGACCTTGAAGAAGGGCAAGTCCTTTCATCCATTTGGCCTCCCGAGATTGCCGGCATGAGATTCTCTCACTGGTATCGGGTGGATATCCTTTTTCAGGGGAATCCTGAGAAGGAGTATTATTTTAATACCCCGGTCACGGAGCCCGTTTACCTGATGGCGTACTATGTTGATGAAGAGTCAGTAAACGAAGAGCCTGTCGTTGAAGAACCCGCTGCTGAAGAACCCGTAGCTGATGAGTCCATGGCTGATGAGACTACAGTTGATGAGTTCGTAGCTGAAGAGCCTGTAGCCGAAGAAGAACCTGTTGCCGAAGAGCCTGCTTCTGAAGAACCCGTTGCTGATGAGTTCGTAGCTGAGGAGCCTGTTGCTGAGGAGCCTGTTGCTGAAGAAGAGCCTGTTGCTGAAGAGCCAGTTACTGAAGAATCCGCAGATGATGAGCCCATGGCTGACGAGACTGCAGCTGATGAGTTCGTAGCTGAAGAGCCTGTAGCTGAAGACGAACCTGTAGCCGAAGAAGAACTTGTTGTTGAAGAGCCAGTTACTGAAGAATCCGCAGATGATGAGCCCATGGCTGACGAGACTGCAGCTGATGAGTTCGTAGCTGAAGAGCCTGTAGCTGAAGACGAGCCTGTAGCCGAAGAAGAACCTGTTGCTGAAGAGCCTGTAGTTGAGGAACCTGTTGCTGAAGAGCCTGCTTCTGAAGAACCCGTTGCTGATGAGTTCGTAGCTGAAGAGCCTGTTGCTGAAGAATCCGTAGCTGATGAGTCCATGGTTGAAGAATCTGTATCCGAGGAGCTCGTGGCTGAGGAACCCCGTGTCTTCCTGAAGGAAGAAATTGACGCCATGTATCCCAACCGCAAGGTAAGCTTCTACGCTACCTGGGGCAGCAAACCCGTGCCTGAGATGGGGGATCAGATCACCATCCATGCCGAGCTGTCGGGCTATGAGGGGCTGGAATATATCATCCGCTGGCAGGTGAAGTATACTGCCGATGACCAGGAGGAATGGCAGGATATGGGCATCACGGGCGATGCCTGTACGCTTGTCCTTACTGAGCAAAATCTCGACTGGCTGTTCCGGGTGGCGGTTGACATAATCGATGTTGAGGATATAATAGATATTGAATAAGGCAAGGCCAGGCGCAAGCCTGGCTGTTATGCCTTATATATATTGCAACTTGTTATGATAGACGGAACATTTGCTCTGGAGGATACAGGGGGAGGATAAAGGGATGAATAACAGGCTTCGGAAATTTACAGCGTTGGCCCTCACTGCCGTGATGCTGTTTTCCATGCTTCCCATAGATGTGCTGGCGGCGCTGATTACCACGGATTACACCCAGGGCGTATCTTTGCGGAGCATCATTCCTACGAATCCGCCGGTGTATACCCGCACCTACACATTTGAGGCGAACGGCGAAACGGTTGATACGCAGATCGTCAAAGACGGCGAGTATTTGACAGAGCCGGAGGTACCGAGAAAAACGGACCATCGTTTTACCGGATGGTATGTCGGGAACGAACAGCTGCTCTTTGGGCCCTCCAATCCCATATCTGTCACACAAACGGAGACAATTGCCGCCATAGCCCGGTTTGAACCGGTTTACTATGTCTTTTTTATGAGCAGCGCGGGCGCCACTGCCAGCGTTTACAGAACCAAAGCAGGTGTCACGGGCGACCTGATTCCTACCGGCGATGTTGTGCTGCCGATCGACTCCACGCAGGCAGTCACCGGCTGGTATAAAAACCGGGCGCTGACCGATGGCCCGGTCGGCGAGAATTACACCGTTGGGACAGCCAATCAGCAGCTCTGGCCCAAAATCGAATCGGGCAATTATATCTATTTTGTTTCAGGCCATCAGGCCAATTATGTCGCGCCCAAGTTTGTGCCGCCGGGGGCTGCCACACAGGCGCCGAACGTGACGATGACGCGCCCGGGCTACACTTTCAGCCATTGGTCGCTGAGCGATAAAGGCCCGGCTTATACCTTTGGCCAGCCGATTACCGGCGATATTACGCTGTACGCTGTCTGGACGCCGGTTTCTACGAATTACACCGTCGTTTTTTGGAAACAATCCATCAGCGACAGCAAAAACGCCGCCGACAGCGACAAAACCTACGATTTCGCGGGCACATCGGTCGTGCGCCAGGCGATAACGGGAACCTCGGTGTCCCCGACCTCCGCGGACATGGCGATGAATTATAACGGTTTCCATTACAATGCTGCCAAATCCGTGTCCAAGATTGTCAATGGCGACGGCACCACCATTTTGAATGTTTACTACGACAGAAACCTGCTGACAATGGTCTTCCAGCAGGGGCCTTCTCAGTATTCATCACGATTCACCACAGTTGCCACATATACCGGGCTTTACGGTCAGTCGCTGGCGCAAAACGGTTACAGCTTTATGAATGGCTATAACTGGCAAGAGTACATGTACGGCAGATACTATACAAAGGTAACCTTCCTGGACGCTTTTATCTATGACGACCTGAACGCCGAGTCCCATACCTATCCCAAAGATTATTTGGTTCTCAGAAGCTGGTCTGATGAAACCGGGCTGCATTATATCTATCATTACAAGCAAAATCTTGACGGCACTTACAATTACCCGGACGCGCCGAACAACACCAACAGGTCAAACTATTCTTACTTTACTATGACAAACAAATATGTTGGCTTTACGGTAGCGTATTTTTACTCCACTTATTATTCTACCTGGCAGCCGACGGCGCCCGGAAAAACAGAGTATTACGGGCTCAGGGATCTCCATATCCTCCATACGCGCAACGCCTACACACTGTCTTTCTACAATGTTAACGCGGTTGACAGGGAGGTAACCGTTCTATTTGAACAGCCTTTAAGCTCGTTTGTCGGCTATGTTCCCCAATCCAGGCCGGTCGGCATGCCGGAGGGCTATACGTTTGAGGGCTGGTATAAGGATGAAGCCTGTACGCAGCCCATGGATTTCGCGACTGGAAAAATGGGCGTCGGCGACCTGATGGTATATGCCAAGTGGGATCCTCCGCATGTGCATGCCACCGTGTATCAGTCCATGAGCGCGGGCGCAGCCTCCACGACGCACACGCTGCCCTATAACGAACCCATCTACCAGACGCTCTTTCCTACTGTACAGGACGTGTACGGGCATACCCTTTTCGTAGGCGATCCCAATACCGTCATCACAGTGCCGGCCAACTACAGATGGGTCGCGTGGACCACCAAGGAAAACGGTGTTTATACTACCTTTAACTTTGCTACAAAGCTGACGCAGGACATTGAGCTGTACCCCTATTACGTCAGCGTACAGAATTATAGCGTGACCTATTCTCCCGGCGCGGGTACCGGAACGGTCGTTGACTACAGAACGTACCTCGAAGGCTCATACGCGGATGTTCTGCCGGGCACCATCACGCCGCCCGCCGGGCAGGTCTTCCTGGGCTGGAAGCTTTCCGGTGATGAAAGCGGCAAGATCTATGTTGCCAATGACAAGATCTTTATCGACGGCAACAAAACCCTGACCGCTGTCTTCGGTCCCAAACTCCAGGCCCGGCTGACCTACAAGGCCAACGGCGGTCAAGGCAACGACGTTGTATACAACCTCCTGAACAATCAGACCCACACCATCATTGAGAATCCTTCCTATACAAAGGCAGGATATCAGTTCATTGGCTGGAATACCGCCCCCATGGGCGTCGGACTGTGGTATATGCCCGGCGTGAACGTGCTGGTGGATGGGCAGGATAACGTCCTGTACGCTCAGTGGGAGCAGCTCATTATCGTTACCGCCCAAAAGGGCTGGAACTTCTTGCCTCCGGGCAGCGACAGGCCGGATATCTGGTTTACGCTGTACCGCAAATACGCTGATAACAGCGAGGTTCCCGTAGGCACCAAAAAGGTTGAGAGCGCCACCGTATACTGGGAAAACCAGCCGTACACCAATGGCTATGGATTTGAATACGAGTACTATGTAAAAGAAACGGATGCCTCCGGCGCGGACTATGTCCCGCCCAGCTTTACCAAGCTGGAGGAAGGCTTGACCGTTACCAATACCTATCAGTTTGTTGACTTCACTGTCAACAAGGTCTGGGCGGGGGATCATCTGCCCGCTGTCAAGCCTTCGATTACGGTGCAATTGCAGGTCAGCGTTGCGGGCGGCGCTTTTGTGGATCAGGGCGCCCCGGTCCTTATGACCGACGGCACCACCAGCTACACCTGGTACGATCTGCCCCTTGAGGACAGCCAGCGCCGCTCCTTGAGCTATCGGGCGGTTGAGACCGTTACGCCGGAAAGCTATCTGGTGGCATATCAACACAGCGCAACCGGCACGACCATCACCAATACCTATCAAACCACCAGCTATACAGCAATCAAGGAATGGAGAGACCCGAACAACCTGAAGCCTTCAGGGGAAGCGTGGCCGTCCATTCAGCTGCAACTGTATCAGGACGGCAACGCCTATGGCGGCTATAAATTCGTGCCTGAGCAGACGGGAAATTCTTTTTCACACACCTGGACAAAGCTGCCCGCGCTAAAAGCCAACGGCACCCCGCATGTTTATACGGCGCGGGAAGTGGTGGTGCCTCCGCGGTATAAGATGACGCTGGTGGATATTGCGGGCCAGACCACCATCACCAACACATTAAGCCGTGACTCTTTAACCGGCACCAAATACTGGGTGGGGGAAGCGCCTCCCGCGGGCGCGAGCGTCACGCTGCAGCTGTATCAGACCATTCGGGGTGAGAACCCCACGGTACACAGAGTGGCCTGGGGCGAGCCTGTCACCATTACCGCGGCGAATAACTGGCAGCATACCTGGACGGGGATGCCCTCCGTTGACGACCCGGCCAACCCAACCGTGGACTATGAGTACGAGATCGCGGAAGCCGCGGCGCCTGCCGGCTATTATTATGACACCGCAAGCTCGGCCAGTCTGTATGTGACCAACGTGTCCCAAACCACCAGCTTCACCGCCACCAAGTCCTGGGTGGACGGTATCAACAACCGCCCGCAAGCCGTTACGCTCTATCTGGAGCGCAGCACGGATGGCGTTAACTGGAATCGGGTAACGGGTACGAATTATGAGCTGACGACAGCGGATTACAACCAGCATACCTGGACAGGGCTTACCCGCTTCGCCTCCTGGGATGCGGACAATATCAATGCGCGGGTGGAGTATCAGTACCGGGTGCGGGAGGAGGAGGTTGCCAACTACGAAACCACCTATCCCGACAACAACACGGTCAAAAACAAATATCTGATTCCTCAGCGCACCATTACCATCACCAAGAAGTGGATTGGCGGGCCAAGCGCCGACCATGTCGCGCCTGCCCTGCATCTGTGGCGCAGATTTACCGATAACAGCGTAAAAGAGCTTGCCCCGAATGAATACACGCGCGCCGAAGAAGTGACAGTGGACACCGGAACAACCACCAACAATAAAACATATACCTATACCTACAGCGGCCTTTCCGATACGGATGCCGATGGCAACAAGTATTTGTACGGTTTTACGGAAGACCCGGTCGCGGGCTACGAGATGACGCTCAGCAACCCCTACCTGCTCAATGGGGTATGGTACGCGCTGCCCGGCAGCGTCATTGAAAACGCCTATCAGGTGCCAAAGACCGTCAGCCTCTCTGCCACGAAGTTGTGGGTCGGTGGCCCGCAAAGCGACCATCAGCGCGTGAAGCTGAGCATCTGGCGCACAACCGACGATGTCGAGAACCCCGTCGGGCCCATCACCATGGAGGAGGCTGAATGGTTCCAGGCGACTGTGACCCCGATGGTGGGGCCGTCCAACACATTTACCGGTTTCTGGCCAAACCTTGCGCAGACCGATATCAACGGCAATCCGTATACATATTTCTTTATCGAGGATAATGAACCCACCAATTATACTCGCGTCTACAACCGGTATATTGAAGTAAACGGCGTGCAGTACGCCCACAACGGCGCGACGGTGACCAATACCTATACCTCGCCTGATACCACGGTAACGGCTGCCAAGCTGTGGCAAAACGGCATTGAGGCCGACCATACCGCGGTACCTTTAAAACTCTATCGCAAAATCGAGGGGGGCACCCTGGGGCTGGTTACGGGGGTATCGCCTGTCGTCAGCCCCGCCTCAGGCACATCCGGCCGGTTTGATTATACCTGGACGGTGCCGCAAAACGACACGGACGGAAATCCCTACACTTATTACTTCTCAGAGGATGAACAGGCCAACTATACCCGTACCTATTCCGCCTCTGAAACGATCGATGGGATTTTGTGCGCACCGAACGGCGCGTATGTAACCAACAGCTACGTATCGCCCAAGACCAGCGTAACAGCCGTTAAAACCTGGGTCAACGGCGCGCAAGCCGATCATGTCGCTGTGCCCCTGACGCTGTACCGAAAGGTTGAAAACGGCGCGCTGGAGGAAGTGACGGGGAAGGCCTATACCCTCAGTCCTTCCACGGAAACGGCAAGCCAGTTCACCTATACCTGGGCTGACCTGGATCAGACCGACATCTACGGCAATGCCTATACCTACTACTTCAAGGAGAAGGAGGTCACAGGCTATACCCGTGCATATCAAAGCCCGTATGAAACGGACTACGGTCTTGCCGGCACAGCCGTGACCAATACCTATGTCCAGCCCACGGGCGAAATCACCGGCGCCAAGCACTGGGTCGACATCAACCCGGATACGCCTGTGCCCACGGTATATATGAAGCTCTATCGCAGCACCAATCCCGTCGCTACGGAGGCGGAGATGGAAGCTGTACCGGATTTAGGCCTGATTACCGTTGACGCCAGTACGCCCAAGACGCAGGATGAGTGGTACCCGGAAATCTATTCATCCTTCTTCTCCTGGAGCAATATCCACCTGAACTCGCTGTCTGGCGAACCCTATTACTTCTTTGTGAAGGAAGTTAATGCAGCCGGCGACCCCTATGTGCCTGCGAATTTCGAAAAATATGAGTACGGCACGGAGATACACAACGTCTATAAAGCCCAGGGCAGCTTTACGCCCCAGGTGACCAAGGCGCTGGCAGGCCGTCCCTTGAAGGCGGACGAGTTCGAGTTTGAACTGGTTGAGTTATGGACGCCTCAGGGAGAGTCTGAACCCTGGGAGCTGCAATATGAAGTTGTCACCAATGACGCGGATGGCAACATCATCTTCAGTCCTCTTGATTATTCTTCTTCCCATGCGGGCGACTCCTATCACTTTCTCATTCGTGAAATCGTGCCGGAACCTGCGGAAACAGGCATGGCGTATGACCCGCTGGAGATTGAGCTGACCGTCAATGTCGCCGCCATTGACGCGTATGATGGCGTTCTGGCTGTAACGGGCACCTATTCCGGTGACAAAACATTCAACAACACTTATACTGCCGCAGGCTCCCTGCCCGCCCGGACCTGGGCGACCAAGGAGCTGCAGGGGCGCGCTTTGCAGGCCGGGGAGTTCAGCTATGAACTCAGGCTGCAGGGCAGTACCGATGTGCTGCAAACCAGGACAAACGCCGCTGATGGTTCCATTGTCTTTGGTGATAATGAAGATGAAATTAAATTTACGCAGGAGGATATTGGCAAGTCTTATATCTACACCGTTAACGAAGTTATTCCTGTCTCCGGGGAGAGCGGGATGGCTTATGATCCGACTATATTGCGTTTCATTGTGACGGTGGAAGATGCCGGAAACGGAGACTTAGACATCACTTGGGCGCCGGAACGGGCTTCAAGCAAGTTTACCAACGTCTTTACCCCGGATCCCCGCGCTTTGATCACCAAGAAGGCAAGTCAGACCCTGTGGTCAGCGCCCGGCACGGTGACGTACACGTACACGGTGACGAACACAGGCAACGTGCCGCTGACCAATGTGGCGGTGGCAGATGATAAGCTTGGTGCGGTCACGCTGAACAAGACGACGCTGGGCATTGGTGAAAGCGCAACAGGCACGAAGACGTATAACGTGACGCAGGCGGACATTGACGCGGGCGCGCAGATTACCAACACGGCGACCGTGACCGTGAGCGAAGCAGGTCTGCCGGAGACCACGGTCAGCGAGACGATCACCTTTGCGCAGACCCCCAAGGCGCAGGTGACGAAGGAAGCCGATCAAAGGGTGTGGTCGTCGCCCGGCACGGTGACATACACATACACGGTGAAGAATACGGGCAACGTGACGCTGACGGATGTAAAGGTCGCGGACGACAAGCTGGGCACAGTGGCGGAGAATGTCACGATCGGCGTAGGCCAGACCGGGACGTTTACGAAGACGTATAACGTGACGCAGTTGAATATCGACGCGGGCACGCCGATCACGAACAAAATGACGGTGACGGCGGCCCAGAACAACTTCCCGACGACCGAGACGACGGAAACGATCACGTTCACGCTGTCGCCCGGGGTGAAGATAGAAAAGAGCGCGGACAGGGCGACGTTTGCGGACGTTGGCGAAGAGATCGAATACACGGTCAAAGTGACAAACACGGGCAACGTGACGCTTCCCGGTGTACAAATCATAGACAGCCTTGTAGACCTGGAGACGGCGACGCCGACGGAATCATTGAACGCGAACGGCAAGCTGGACGTTAATGAGCAATGGACGTATGTGTACACGTATACCGTGAAACAGGACGACATGAACGCGGGTTTCATAACGAACAGCGCCAGGATCCCGAACCCTGACAATCCCGGCGGAAGCCCTGACGATCCCGTCGCGAGCCATACATTGCAGGGCGAGCAGGATATCCGCGCCACGCTGACGAAGGTGGCTGATCCCGAAGTCGTTGATGAACCCGGGCTGGTGACCTATACCTATACGGTGACGAACCCGGGCAACGTGACGCTGACGAATATAGTCTTGACAGATGACCTTCTTGGCGCGGTCACGCTGGACAAGCAGGATCTTGATCCTGGCAAGGTCGCGACAGGCCAGCTGACGCATGACGTGACGCAGGCGGAGATCGACGCGGGCGCAGCGATCACGAACGTGGCGACGCTGACAGCGGACCAGGGCATTCCGGAGACCAAGGACAGCGCGACGGTCACGTTTGACCGGACCACCGCGCTGACAGTGGAAAAGAGCGCGAACGTGAGCGGATTCTCCCAGGCCGGAGAGGCGATCACTTACACGGTCAAAGTGAAGAACACGGGCAACGTGACGCTTGAGAATGTTGTAGTGACAGATAGCCTTGTGCCGCTGGTGGCAACGATGCGGGAGGAGTCTGTGGATGACAACGGGAAACTGGATGTAGGCGAGACGTGGGAATATACGTACGCGTATACCGTGAAACAGTCGGACGTTGACGCGGGGTATGTCAGGAACAGCGTGAAGGTGTCGCACCCGGACATTTCCGATAAGGTTGCCGAATTGAATATCACGGGCACCCGGACTCCATTGGCCGAGGTGTCGAAGACGGCGAGCCCCGAGACGCTGAACAAGCCGGGCAATGTGACGTATACATACGTAGTGACGAACACGGGCAACGTGACGCTGACGAATGTGAAGGTCGCTGACGACAAGCTTGGCGTAGTGGCAGAGAATGTCACGCTTGACGTAGGCCAGAGCAAGACGTTTACGAAGACGTACAGCGTGACGCAGATGGATATCGACGCGGCCCCGATGATCAAGAACATAGTGACGGTGACGGCGGACCAGTCCATTCCTGAGACCAGAGCTGAAGAGACGGTCACATTAACGCGGACCCCCGGCATGAAGGTGACGAAGAAGGCGAACAAGATGAACTTCACGTCGGTGGGCGAAACGATCACCTACACGGTCATCGTGGAGAACACGGGCAACGTGACGCATGAGAACGTTGTAGCGGAAGACAGCCTGACGGACCTGTCGAAGATAACGCCTGTTGAGTCATTGAGCGCGAACGGGAAGCTTGACGTAGGCGAGACGTGGACGTATGAGTACACGTATACCGTGAAGCAGTCGGACATGAACGCGGGCGTCATCGCGAACAGCGCGAGCGCGAGCAGCACGCAGGTTCCCGAGGATGACCCGGGCGCTCCGAGCGCGGATCATGACCTTCCGGGCGTTCAGGTCGTGTCGGCCGCGGTGAAGAAGGAAGCGGATCAGACGGTATGGGCAAAGCCCGGCAGAGTGACCTATACCTACAAGGTAAAGAACACGGGCAACGTGACGCTGACGGGCGTCGCGGTGACAGATGATATCCTGCAAAGCGGGGTAACGCTGGACAGTACAGACCTTTTGCCCGGTGAGATCGCGACCGGCACGCTGACGTATGACGTGACGCAGACGGATATTGACGCTGGCACGCCGATCACGAACAAGGCGACGGTGACGGCGGATCAGGACATCCCGACGACCGAAAAGACGGAGACGATCACGTTCGCGCAGCATCCCTTTGCCGTACTTACCAAGGAAGCGGATCAAACGGTATGGAGAGACCCCGGTACGGTGACCTATACCTATAAGGTAACGAACACGGGCAACGTGACGCTGACGAATATAGCCGTGACAGACGACCTTCTTGGCACGGTCACGCTGAACAAGCAAAATCTTGAGCCCGGCGAGTTCACGACAGGCACGAAGACGTTTGACGTGACCACTGCTATGATCGACGCGGGCGTGCCGATCACGAATATAGCCACCTTGGCCGCCGAACAGAGCATACCATTGACCCAGGTCTCGGAGACGATAACATTTATCGATGCGCCCAATGTCGAGATCATCAAGTACGCGGATCAAGACGAGTTCATTGCCCCCGGTACGGTAACCTATACCTATCAGGTGAGGAATACGGGCAATGTGACGCTGACCGGCGCCTCGCTTTCCGACAATAAGCTCAGTTCGGTGAACCTTGGTGCCGGTGTGACGCAGCTCGCGCCCGGCCAGATCGTGAGAATCACGGAGACCTATCAGGTTACGCAGGCGGACATCGACGCGGGCACGCCAATTACCAACGTGGCGACTTTCAAATGCAACGAGCTTGCTGACCAAACTGCCACAGAGACGATCACCTTTGTGCAGACCCCCAAGGCGCAGGTGACGAAGGAAGCCGATCAAAGGGTGTGGTCGTCGCCCGGCACGGTGACATACACATACACGGTGAAGAATACGGGCAACGTGACGCTGACGGATGTAAAGGTCGCGGACGACAAGCTGGGCACAGTGGCAGAGAATGTCACGATCGGCGTAGGCCAGACCGGGACGTTTACGAAGACGTATAACGTGACGCAGTTGAATATCGACGCGGGCACGCCGATCACGAACAAAATGACGGTGACGGCGGCCCAGAACAACTTCCCGACGACCGAGACGACGGAAACGATCACGTTCACGCTGTCGCCCGGGGTGAAGATAGAAAAGAGCGCGGACAGGGCGACGTTTGCGGACGTTGGCGAAGAGATCGAATACACGGTCAAAGTGACAAACACGGGCAACGTGACGCTTCCCGGTGTACAAATCATAGACAGCCTTGTAGACCTGGAGACGGCGACGCCGACGGAATCATTGAACGCGAACGGCAAGCTGGACGTTAATGAGCAATGGACGTATGTGTACACGTATACCGTGAAACAGGACGACATGAACGCGGGTTTCATAACGAACAGCGCCAGGATCCCGAACCCTGACAATCCCGGCGGAAGCCCTGACGATCCCGTCGCGAGCCATACATTGCAGGGCGAGCAGGATATCCGCGCCACGCTGACGAAGGCGGCTGATCCCGAAGTCGTTGATGAACCCGGGCTGGTGACCTATACCTATACGGTGACGAACCCGGGCAACGTGACGCTGACGAATATAGTCTTGACAGATGACCTTCTTGGCGCGGTCACGCTGGACAAGCAGGATCTTGATCCTGGCAAGGTCGCGACAGGCCAGCTGACGCATGACGTGACGCAGGCGGAGATCGACGCGGGCGCAGCGATCACGAACGTGGCGACGCTGACAGCGGACCAGGGCATTCCGGAGACCAAGGACAGCGCGACGGTCACGTTTGACCGGACCACCGCGCTGACAGTGGAAAAGAGCGCGAACGTGAGCGGATTCTCCCAGGCCGGAGAGGCGATCACTTACACGGTCAAAGTGAAGAACACGGGCAACGTGACGCTTGAGAATGTTGTAGTGACAGATAGCCTTGTGCCGCTGGTGGCAACGATGCGGGAGGAGTCTGTGGATGACAACGGGAAACTGGATGTAGGCGAGACGTGGGAATATACGTACACGTATACCGTGAAACAGTCGGATATTGACGCAGGGTATGTCAGGAACAGCGTGAAGGTGTCGCACCCGCACATTTCCGATAAGGTTGCCGAATTGAATATCACGGGCACCCGGACTCCATTGGCCGAGGTGTCGAAGACGGCGAGTCCCAAGACGCTGAACAAGCCGGGCAATGTGACGTATACATACGTAGTGACGAACACGGGCAACGTGACGCTGACGAATGTGAAGGTCGCTGACGACAAGCTTGGCGTAGTGGCAGAGAATGTCACGCTTGACGTAGGCCAGAGCAAGACGTTTACGAAGACGTACAGCGTGACGCAGATGGATATCGACGCGGCCCCGATGATCAAGAACATAGTGACGGTGACGGCGGACCAGTCCATTCCTGAGACCAGAGCTGAAGAGACAGTCACATTAACGCGGACCCCCGGCATGAAGGTGACGAAGAAGGCGAACAAGATGAACTTCACGTCGGTGGGCGAAACGATCACCTACACGGTCATCGTGGAGAACACGGGCAACGTGACGCATGAGAACGTTGTAGCGGAAGACAGCCTGACGGACCTGTCGAAGGTAACGCCTGTCGAGTCAGTGAGCGCGAACGGGAAGCTTGACGTAGGCGAGACGTGGACGTATGAGTACACGTATACCGTGAAGCAGTCGGACATGAACGCGGGCGTCATCGCGAACAGCGCGAGCGCGAGCAGCACGCAGGTTCCCGAGGATGACCCGGGCGCTCCGAGCGCGGATCATAACCTTCCGGGCGTTCAGGTCGTGTCGGCCGCGGTGAAGAAGGAAGCGGATCAGACGGTATGGGCAAAGCCCGGCAGAGTGACCTATACCTACAAGGTAAAGAACACGGGCAACGTGACGCTGACGGGCGTCGCGGTGACAGATGATATCCTGCAAAGCGGGGTAACGCTGGACAGTACAGACCTTTTGCCCGGTGAGATCGCGACCGGCACGCTGACGTATGACGTGACGCAGACGGATATCGACGCTGGCGCGCCGATCACGAACAAGGCGACGGTGACGGCGGATCAGGACATCCCGACGACCGAAAAGACGGAGACGATCACGTTTACGCAAAACTCCAGGCTGGAGCTGAGCAAGAAGGCGTCCCGGACGACGTATCGCGCCGTGAATGAAATGATCGAGTACACGGTGGAACTGTCGAATACCGGCAACGTGTCAATCCTCAACGCGAGCATCACGGACACGATGGCCAATCTGACGATCGGCACTTATACGCATGTCGCGAAGGACGGAACGAACACCCCTGTAACGTATGGAACCACAGCGAATCTGCAGCCGGGCGACAAGCTGGTGCTGAAGGCTTCGTACAAGATATCGCAGGACGATCTGGACAATGGATTTGTGAGAAACGTGGCGGCCGGCAGCGGCTATTTGCCAGACTCTGCCAATCCGACGCAGCCTGATATGACCAAACCTGTGACACCGTTTGGTTCGGGTGAAGTCACAGTGAATGCGGAGCAGTATCGCCTGGCTTCAGTGACCAAGATTGCCAATCAGAAGACGTTCACAAAGCCTGGCTCGGTGACCTATACCTATACGGTCACGAACATGGGGAATGTAACGCTGACGGACTTGAAGGTGCATGACGACAAGATGCCCCTGCCCGGTTACGTGACACTGCAAGGTTCGACAACGCTTGCGCCCGGTGAGCGGAGAACAGGCACATGGATCTATAACGTAACGCAGGAAGATATCGACGCGGGCGCGGATATCAAAAACATCGCGACAGTGACTGCGGATGAGGGGCTCCCGCCGACAACGCAGGCCAGCGAGATTATCCGATTCACGCAGACCCCCTCCGCTACAATTGAGAAGACGGCGGACAAGGATCAGACGAGTTTGCCCGGCCTGGTGACCTATACCTATACGGTCACGAACACGGGCAACGTGACGCTGACAAATGTTGCGGTCGAAGACGATAAGCTGGGCGCGGTCACGCTCAGCAAGAATAAGCTCGCGCCGAATGAAACCGCGACAGGCAAGCTGATGTATGACGTGATACAGGAGGACATTGACAAGGGCGCGGACATTGAAAACACAGCGACTTTGACAGCTGAAGAAATCGCGCCTTTGACAGCCGTCTGGACGGTCACGATCGCTCAGAACCCCAAGCTATCGATCTCTAAGCAGCGCGAGTCGATCAATGGAGATGAGAACCAAACAACATACAGCGCTGCCGGCGATGTGGTCGCGTACACGGTAGCACTTGAGAACACGGGCAATGTGACGATCTACAACGCGGAGATCACGGACAATATGCCCGGGCTGACGATCATCAGCTATATGCATGAGCCGGCGGGTGGAAATGCTGGTCCTGCAACCAATGGCGAAACGGTCCTTCTGCCGGGCGACAAACTGGTGATGAAGTCTTCGTATACGGTAACGCAGGCAGACCTGGACAGAGGCTATGTAAGGAACAGCGCGAGCGGCAGCGGCTATACGCCCGATCCGGAAAACCCGGCGCTGCCTGACGTGAACAATCCTGCGTATCCGGCGAGTCCGAGCACAGTAAATGTGGACGCGGATCAAAACCCGAGTGCTGAGGTAACAAAGTCAGCGGATCAAGAGGATTGGACAGCGCCCGGCACAGTGACGTATACGTACACGGTGACAAACAAGGGCAACGTGACGCTGACGAATGTTGCAGTAAATGACAACATACTTGGCGCAGTGACGCTTGACAAGACAACAATTGGCGTAGGGGAGAGCGCGACAGGCGAACTGACCTATCAGGTAACCCAGGACGACATTGACCAGGGCGCTGCGATTGTGAACGTGGCGACAGTGACTGCCAAGCAGAACATCCCGGCGACGAATGCGGAAGAAAAGATCACATTTACACAGACGCCCAAGGCATCGGTGACGATAAACGCGAACAAAACGGAGTGGATAGCGCCCGGCCTGGTGACCTATACCTACACGGTGACAAATACGGGCAATGTGACGCTGACGAATGTTGCAGTAGATGATGACAGGCTTAATGACGTTCCGCTGCTCAAGACAATGCTTGCAGTGGGTGAGAGCACAACAGGCAAGCTGACATATTACGTGACGCAGGCGGATATGGACAAAGGCACGCCGATTAAAAACGAGGCGACTGTGAGCGCGGCTCAGAATATCCCTGAAGCCAAAGCGATCGAAACGATTACGTTTAAGCAATCGCCCCAGGCAGAGGTTTCAAAGGGTGCGGACAGGGATATATTCGCAAGGCCGGGCAAGGTGACCTATACCTATATCGTCAGGAACTCGGGCAGCGTGACGCTGACCAATCTGGAGGTGAATGACGATAAGCTTGGTCCTGTGACGCTGAATAAGACGACGCTGGGCATTGGCGAAGTAGCGGTTGGCCAGCTGACCTATAACGTGACGCAGGCGGACATCGACAAGGGCACGCCGATTGAGAATGTGGCGACAGTAAGCGCTGCTCAGGCCATCCCTGAGACCAAGACGAGCAAGACGATCACGTTTACGCAGACGCCCGGCATGGCGGTGAGCAAGCGCCAGGTATCGGTTAACGGAGACACCGCGCAAATCAATGCAATGGCCGCGGGCGACGAGATCGCCTACGAGGTCGTCGTGACGAACGCGGGCAACGTGACGCTGACAAATGTCACTGTGACGGACAGCCTGGCGGATCTGACGCTGGTGACGCCGGCAGAGTCCAAGACCGCGGACAGCAAGCTGGAAGTGGGCGAGACATGGACGTACGCGTACACCTACACGGTGACGCAGGCGGACATGGACGCCGGCGAGGTAAAAAACAGCGCCGCGGCGAGCGGCGAGGCGCCGAACCCTGACGACCCGTCGAATCCGAAGCCTGTGGAGCCAGATGCCCCGGACACGGTGGAAACACCGGTAACGCAGACGCCCGGGCTGACGATGAGCAAGACGGCGAACCCGATGACGTATCACGCTGCCGGCGATGTGATCACATATACCGTTGAAATGAAGAATACGGGCAATGTGACGGTTCTCAACGCGAAGATCACGGACACCAAGGCGGGCCTGACGAACATCAGCTACGCGCATGTCGCGGCTGACGGCACGCAGACCGGTGGAGTGTCCAACGGCGCAGTGCGGCTGCTGCCCGGCGAGAAGCTTGTGATGCAGGCCGAGTACGCAGTGACGCAGGCGGACCTTGACGCGGGCAGTGTGCTCAACAGCGCGAGCGGCAGCGGCCAGACGCCTGATCCGGGCGACCCATCGAATCCCGACCCGAACAAGCCTCCGGTGACGCCTGAAGAACCCGGCGAAGTGAATGTGCCGGCGACGCAGACGCCCGGCATGGCGGTGAGCAAGCGCCAGGTATCGGTTAACGGAGACACCGCGCAAATCAATGCAATGGCCGCGGGCGACAAGATTGCCTACGAGGTCATCGTGACGAACGCGGGCAACGTGACGCTGACAAATGTCACTGTGACGGACAGCCTGGCGGATCTGACGCTGGTGACGCCGGCAGAGTCCAAGACCGCGGACAGCAAGCTGGAAGTGGGCGAGACATGGACGTACGCGTACACCTACACGGTGACGCAGGCGGACATGGACGCCGGCGAGGTAAAAAACAGCGCCGCGGCGAGCGGCGAGGCGCCGAACCCTGACGACCCGTCGAATCCGAAGCCTGTGGAGCCAGATGCCCCGGACACGGTGGAAACACCGGTAACGCAGACGCCCGGGCTGACGATGAGCAAGACGGCGAACCCGATGACGTATCACGCTGCCGGCGATGTGATCACATATACCGTTGAAATGAAGAACACGGGCAATGTGACGGTTCTCAACGCGAAGATCACGGACACCAAGGCGGGCCTGACGAACATCAGCTACGCGCATGTCGCGGCTAATGGCACGCAGACCGGCGGAGTGTCCAACGGCGCAGTGCGGCTGCTGCCCGGCGAGAAGCTTGTGATGCAGGCCGAGTACGCAGTGACGCAGGCGGACCTTGACGCGGGCAGTGTGCTCAACAGCGCGAGCGGCAGCGGCCAGACGCCCGATCCGGGCGACCCGTCGAATCCTGACCCGAACAAGCCTCCGGTGACGCCTGAAGAACCCGGCGAAGTGAATGTGCCGGCGACGCAGACGCCCGGCATGGCGGTGAGCAAGCGCCAGGTATCGGTTAACGGAGACACCGCGCAAATCAATGCAATGGCCGCGGGCGACAAGATTGCCTACGAGGTCATCGTGACGAACGCGGGCAACGTGACGCTGACAAATGTCACTGTGACGGACAGCCTGGCGGATCTGACGCTGGTGACGCCGGCAGAGTCCAAGACCGCGGACAGCAAGCTGGAAGTGGGCGAGACATGGACGTACGCGTACACCTACACGGTGACGCAGGCGGACATGGACGCCGGCGAGGTAAAAAACAGCGCCGCGGCGAGCGGCGAGGCGCCGAACCCTGACGACCCGTTGAATCCGAAGCCTGTGGAGCCAGATGCCCCGGACACGGTGGAAACACCGGTAACGCAGACGCCCGGGCTGACGATGAGCAAGACGGCGAACCCGATGACGTATCACGCTGCCGGCGATGTGATCACATATACCGTTGAAATGAAGAACACGGGCAATGTGACGGTTCTCAACGCGAAGATCACGGACACCAAGGCGGGCCTGACGAACATCAGCTACGCGCATGTCGCGGCTAATGGCACGCAGACCGGCGGAGTGTCCAACGGCGCAGTGCGGCTGCTGCCCGGCGAGAAGCTTGTGATGCAGGCCGAGTACGCAGTGACGCAGGCGGACCTTGACGCGGGCAGTGTGCTCAACAGCGCGAGCGGCAGCGGCCAGACGCCCGATCCGGGCGACCCGTCGAATCCTGACCCGAACAAGCCTCCGGTGACGCCTGAAGAACCCGGCGAAGTGAATGTGCCGGCGACGCAGACGCCCGGCATGGCGGTGAGCAAGCGCCAGGTATCGGTTAACGGAGACACCGCGCAAATCAATGCAATGGCCGCGGGCGACAAGATTGCCTACGAGGTCATCGTGACGAACGCGGGCAACGTGACGCTGACAAATGTCACTGTGACGGACAGCCTGGCGGATCTGACGCTGGTGACGCCGGCAGAGTCCAAGACCGCGGACAGCAAGCTGGAAGTGGGCGAGACATGGACGTACGCGTACACCTACACGGTGACGCAGGCGGACATGGACGCCGGCGAGGTAAAAAACAGCGCCGCGGCGAGCGGCGAGGCGCCGAACCCTGACGACCCGTTGAATCCGAAGCCTGTGGAGCCAGATGCCCCGGACACGGTGGAAACACCGGTAACGCAGACGCCCGGGCTGACGATGAGCAAGACGGCGAACCCGATGACGTATCACGCTGCCGGCGATGTGATCACATATACCGTTGAAATGAAGAACACGGGCAATGTGACGGTCCTCAACGCGAAGATCACGGACACCAAGGCGGGCCTGACGAACATCAGCTACGCGCATGTCGCGGCTGACGGCACGCAGACCGGCGGAGTGGCCAACGGCGCAGTGCGGCTGCTGCCCGGCGAGAAGCTTGTGATGCAGGCCGAGTACGCAGTGACGCAGGCGGACCTTGACGCTGGCAGTGTGCTCAACAGCGCGAGCGGCAGCGGCCAGACGCCCGATCCGGGCGACCCGTCGAATCCTGACCCGAACAAGCCTCCGGTGACGCCTGAAGAACCCGGCGAAGTGAATGTGCCGGCGACGCAGACGCCTGAGCTGACGATGAGCAAGACAGCGAACCCGATGACGTATCACGCTGCCGGCGATGTGATCACATATACCGTTGAAATGAAAAATACGGGCAATGTGACAGTCTTTAATGCGGAGATCACGGACACCAAGGCGGGCCTGACGAATATCAGCTACGCGCATGTCGCGGCTAATGGCACGCAGACCGGCGGAGTGGCCAACGGCGCAGTGCGGCTGCTGCCCGGCGAGAAGCTTGTGATGCAGGCCGAGTACGCAGTGACGCAGGCGGACCTTGACGCTGGCAATGTGCTCAACAGCGCGAGCGGCAGCGGCCAGACGCCTGATCCGGGCGACCCGTCGAATCCTGACCCGAACAAACCGCCGGTGACGCCTGAAAAACCCGGCGAAGTAGAGGTACCCGCGACGCAGACGCCCGGTATAACGGTTACCAAGAGTTCCGATAAAACCAAGTTTACCGCGGTAGGCGAAGCGATCAGGTATGAAGTTGTCATTACGAACACGGGCAATGTGACACTTGAAGACGTGGTAGTGACGGACAGCCTTACGACGCTGACGGACGCGCTGCGGACGGAGACCAAGGCGGCTGATGGCAAGCTTGAGGTAGACGAGACATGGACGTATGTATACACGTATATCGTGACACGGGCTGATATGGAAGCGGGCTATGTGAAGAACGTTGCCAAGGCAACGAGCCCTGATTTACCGGACGATCCCGGTAACCCTGTGGAAGATGAGGTAGTAGTCCACAAGCCTGCCTACACAGTGGTCAAGGAAGCCGCTGAGGATCGGTTCCGCAGTGCAGGGGACATCCTGAACTACACAGTTACGGTAACGAATACCGGCCAGGTGATAGTCGAAGACTTGATTATCTCTGACACCCTTGTATCCTTCTCAGACATGACGCTGGTTGAGTCTGTTGAGAGCAACGGCCACCTTGATGTCGGCGAAGTGTGGAAGCTGACCTACAGCTACGCTGTTACGGAAGCGGATGTCGCTGCCGGCATGATCCTGAACAGGGTAAGCGCCACTGACCCGGATGATCCGGACAACCCACAGGAAAGCGAGCACGAAACACCGAAGGGCAATAATCCTTCCCTCATTGTTCTCAAAACTGTTACGGAAGAGGATTACAATGAGGAGGGCGATCAACTGAGCTACACTATCACTGTGACGAACAATGGCGACATCGCGCTGTCCGGCATTGAATTGGAGGACAGCCTGGCGGATCTGAGCGATGTCACACCTGTGAAGTCAATCAATGATGACGATGTGCTGGATGTTGGCGAAACATGGACCTATATCTATGCCTACAGCGTAACTGATGGGGATATGCTGGCGGGCAATGTGCTCAACATTGTGTCTGTCAGCTCTGAACAGGCACCCTCGGTCACAGACGAAGTTGATGTGCCGCGGGGGCCCGCGCCTCCTGCCAGCAGCGTTACAACCATCAACGTTGGTGACTGCTATGAGTAAACAAACCGATTACCGCGATCCTGTTTACCTGAATCTGACAAGGAATGGAGAACAAGCATGAAACGCATTCTGATTCTTTTGCTCATGACGGGTCTGTTGTTCTCCTGTTCCGCTTCCATGCCCGCGGGCGCCCGGCAGGAGAATGCCGGGCAGCCCGCGGTGCTAACGGTTGGGCACACGACCATGCTGAGCGGCAATTTTTTCTCTGACCTGTGGGGCAACAATACCGCGGATATTGACGTGCGCAGCCTGCTGCATGAGTACCCTCTTATTGCCCAAACCCAGGCTGGAGATTACCAGCTTAACCGGACGGTTGTCGACCAGGTGGATAAAGAAACAGAGAAAAACGGTGATGTTACTTACCGCGTGACAATCAAAAAAGGGCTTAGGTTCAGCGATGGCTCACCGATCGGCGCCCGGGATTATGTGTTTTCTTTTCTCCTTCTTTCATCTCCTCATGTCCGGTCGTTGACCGGGCTGACGCCCTCCTATACGTATATCGACGGATTTGACCGATACCATGCCGGTCTGTCGCAGCAACTCAGCGGCCTGCATCTGATAGATGATCACACCTTCACATTGCGCATCAAAGGCGCGTATCTTCCTTACTATTATGAGATGGCTTACATCAGCATCAATCCCTATCCCATATCAGTTATTCTCCCCAATGCCCGGGTGATGGATGATGGAAAGGGCGCCTACATCAGTGGGGAAATGACCGTGGATATCCTGAAGAGGACCATCCTGGACAAGGAAAAAGGCTATCTTTCCCACCCCTTCGTAACCAGCGGGCCATATCGTTTGCTGTCTTATGATTCCCAAACACATGTGGCTGAATTTGAGATCAATCCCCACTACATGGGCAACTATGAAGGACAGATCCCCAGCATTCCACGGCTGCGCTTTCAGGGAATCCGCAATCAGGATATCCACCGGCAGATTGCCCAAGGGCAAGTGGATATGGTCAATAAAGTCACGGATGGAGAAGTCATTGACGAAGCCCTGGTCCTTGCTAAGGATGGCTATCTGAGCTTCAGCTCCTATCCCCGTACCGGATCGGGTTTCCTGGCAATCGCCAATGAGCGTCCCATTACATCATCCGTCCATGTACGGCAGGCTTTGGCGTTCTGCCTGGACTATGATGTGCTTCCCCGGGAATTTCTCAAAGGCCATGGCAAAAAGGTCTCTGGATACTATGGCCTGGGCCAGTGGATGCTGAAAGCCGTTGGAAACGGCATCAATCAATTGCCCCGGTATCAGCTGGATTTGGACAAAGCCGATCAGCTATTAATCACTGACGGCTGGGTTTACAACAAGGATGGCAAAGAATATCACAAAGATGATGCAGGATTGCGCCATCGCAAAACGGCGGAGGGAGTCCTGGAGCCTTTCAGCCTGCGGATGGTTGTGACTCCCCAGAATAAGGCTGCCTACCTGGTGCTGGGGATGCTCCGTGACAATGTGGCTCAAATCGGCGGCGAGATTATTTCTGAGGAAATGCCCCTTGCCCGGGCGCTGGCCCAGTATTACCGACAGGAAGAACGCAAATTCGATCTGTTTTTCTTGGGTACAAACTTCGTCTATTTCTTTGATCCTTCCGACACGTATCGTGTGGGTGAGGAATATCAGGGCACGATCAACACGTCAGGCCTGCAGGATGAGAAATTGGCTGCCCTGGCCGCGGCGGTTGCCCGTGTGCCTTCCAGGGATCAGGAAGCTTTTCTGGAAGCATGGCTGGCCTTTCAAATCTATTGGGCGGAAGTGTTGCCCATGATACCGCTGTACTCCAACATCTACTACGATTTGTATACGCCGGATTTGACAGATTATAATCCGGATCGCTACTGGAACTGGGGCACGGCGATTCTTTACGCGAGATTGAAGCGCTGAGACGGGAAAAACATGGACAGTTCCCAGCTGTATCAAATCATTAAAACACTAAATCAAAGCCATCATAACGGATAGGGGCTGTGATGGCTTTGATTTTGTTGCCCAACGCACACAGGGCCTGCCTTGCCTTGATTTGACTAAGACTTCCTAAAACGGTACCATGCAGATGGTTTGTTCTTGCTTACGTGATTGCTGCGCAGGAACGATTCCGGCTTGTTCTGTCAAGTTGAGATTCTCTTTTGGCTGATGTCTGACTTTTTCCCGGGATGATGCTAAAAGCTTTTCAACCGTTTTTGAGTCCCGGTATTATAAGGGGAGGTCGCAAAGGCGGCATGGGTTTTTCCGACAAGAGGCATCCTTGTTCAAAGATCAGAGCAATTCTGATGGTTGCAGCGCTTGCGCTTGCGCTGGGATTTCAAGCTCCGGCAGGGGCAAAGACCTATTCGAACAACACAGCTTGTTCGGAGGGCATCTACCTGCGCCGTTTGAGCAATCCGCCAACAAACAAATGGTACATGGTCACTCCGCTGGATCTCAGCCGGGACGGCCTGGTAACGCTGGATCTGATTGCCGGCAACTGCATGGTCATCGGGCGTGTGGAGGTCAGCCTGCAGGCAGGCAGCCTCACAGCTACCGCCCGTTATCTGGAGGGCGTCACCGTGCATGAAGAGTTGCTGATGTTTTATACGGACCTCTCAGATATTCAAACACTTGAGCATGGGCACCTGGATACGCCCTATCGCCTTGGGCAGCCCCTTGCCCTCAGCGCTTTTGGCAATCCCTCCCGGATCTGGCTGTACACCAACAGCAGAGTCTCTTTCAATGATGACCTGCCCGGGCTTATGACCTTTGCTTCCCAAAGTCCGCGCCGGATCAACGCGCGCATTGAACTGGCCCGGGCGGCAGGGCTGGGAGCGGAGGACTATCTGGAACGGATGCCGGTGTCCCGACCTTCTCAACCAAGCGATACGACCGGCATCCCGGATGAAAACGGCTGTATCGGCGGTGTGTGTCCTGTCCCTGCACTGGATCCTGCACAGGAACTGCCCAGTTTACCCCTTGCTCCATGAACGCCATAAAAAAGGAGGAGAAATATGCGCACAATGAAACGTTTGACCCTGGCACTTGTCCTGGTGATGGCTTTAGGGCTGCTGCTGCCTGCCGGCTCTCCCGGAGGCCCCGCGCTGGCCGGAGCCACTGCCCCGCTTCGCATGTACAATGTCTGGGCCACCTGGTGCTCGCCCTGCGTCGCGGAAATTCCCGCGCTGGGCAGGATCGCCCGGGACTATGCCGGCCGGGTTGAGGTGATCGGGCTGCAATATGACGCCCTGTATTATAACGGAGAAGAAAATCCGGAGGCGATTCAGAAAGGGAAGGAGCTGTTCGCCAGCAGCAACGCCACCTACACCAACCTTGTTCCCGACAGCAGCCACAGTGCCTTGCTGGATGGGGCGGAATATTTTCCCACTACATACTTCATGAACAGGCAAGGGGAGATCATTAAGAAGGTTGTGGGCGGTTACGATTACAACGGCTGGGTGAGAGTCATCAACAAATTGCTGGCCGGTTTGCCCAAAACCTATCCCGGCGATGCCAATAACGATGGCAATCTTGACATTCGCGATTTGGTCACCATCATCGAATACCTTGTGCACGGCACAGAACCGGAGGACAAGGTCAATGCTGATGCCAACGGCGACAACACGGTGGATATCCGCGACCTGGTATGGATTATTGAGCGGATCGTTGTTGCCTGAGAAAGCCAAGACTCACCGAAAACACCTTCCCGGGGCGCGCGTTCGCTACGGGAAGGATTTTTGTTTATTTCCGGGCGTGTCCTTCACAAAGGATCACGTGTGTGTATAATGGTTGAAAGCAGCGTGTCTGCGCAAGACAAGGATGAGGTTGATTCATGGCGTTCACCAGGCAATCCGGGCAGAAAGCTGTCCTGGCTCGTATGGGGAAATTCGTCGCTTCCGGCTGGTTCATCCAGGGGGATGAGGACTCCAATCAGTCGCGGCGCGCTTTAGTATATTACAACGTGTTGGCCAACGTTATAGCCAACCTGATCGGCGGCAACTTTTTTACCGGTCTGCTGATTGTGCTAGAGGCGGATGACGCCTTTGCGGGGCTGGTCACCATGCTCACCTTTGGTGCCAATCTCCTTCAGCTGCTTACGCCTGTGATTTTGGAACGTTTTACCCGCAGGAAACCCTTACTGATCATGATGCGGGTAGTTATCCATCTGATCAGCATTGTGTTTATCGGCCTGATTCCCTTTTTGCCGGCGCAGGCAAACAGCCGCTTGATTCTGCTGGGTTTCTCCGTTTTTCTTGTCAATGCGCTCAGCGCCTTAAGCGGCCCGGGCTTCTCGGTTTGGCATATTGCCCACATTCCGCCCACTGTGCGGGTGCAATTCTTTTCTTTGGTTACCATGCTCAACGGTATCTTTGTCGCTGTGTTCAACCTGTTGGGATCCGGTGTGGTTGACTTGTTCAAGCGAAGCGGTCTGGAGCTGTGGGGCCTGACCACCTTGCGTGTGTTGGCTCTGGTGCTGGCGGTTTTTGACATTTGGCAGCTGATTCGCATCAGGGAGCTGCCGGTGCAAAAACCGCTTCATAAACTACGGCTGAAGGCTTTGCTGACGCAGCCCTGGAAGCAACCGGCGTACTTGCGCAGCGTGCTGGTGGTAGTTCTGTGGAGCTTGGTGGTCAATATGCCGGGCAGCTTTTATACCCTGTATCTGCTGCGCGAGATTCAGGTAAGCTATTCCTATATCATGCTGATTTCATCTTTTAATGTTGTTGTGCTGACCTTGCTTACCTTTGTCTGGCGCAGGATCTTTTTAAAGCACAATTGGCTGCGTCCCCTGGCGCTGGCCATTTTGCTGCTGGCGCCGCATTATGCCCTGCTGGCCTTTGTTTCCGAAGGATTGATGATCCTGTATCCTGTCGCGGTAATCTGGAGTTTTGTGTGCACCTCAGGCATTAACCTGGCTTTTTCCAGCGTAGCTTTCATCAATATTCCCAAAGAGAACCAGACCCTTTATATCGGTTTTTATTCCACTGCCAATTTTCTGGCAGCGCTCAGCGCCGCTGCCTTGTCACGCTTTTTTGTCACGCGGATGAGCGGCCTGCGTTTTTTCATCATGGGCGTGCCCTTTGGTGAAAAACAGCTGCTTATGCTGATCGTGGGATTTTTAATGGTTGGCGTTGGCCTGGTTGTGTACCGCGTTGCTATGCTCAACAGGAGCCAGGGCTTGGAACATTGATACTGATGTAAAACTTTATTGCATCGTCGCGCCGAGCTTTTGACCGGCCTGCAGTGACGGCCATGCGCCATGCTACTTCATCCAAAATTTATACCTTTATAAGCATATAAAAGCCCGGGACACATCACAGTGTCCCGGGGGGATATCCTCCTATAGGTCCAGTTAGTAGGTTTCCTGCAGCTCGATGTTCTTGTAGCGGCGCATGCCGGTGCCGGCAGGGATCAGCTTGCCGATGATTACGTTTTCTTTCAAGCCCTCCAGCGGGTCGATTTTACCTTTGATTGCGGCTTCGGTCAGTACGCGCGTGGTCTCCTGAAAAGAAGCGGCAGACAGGAAAGAATCCGTGGCCAGGGAGGCTTTGGTGATGCCCAGCAGCACGCGCTTGGCGCTTGCTACTCGTGGCTGATCATCCTCGCTAACTTCACCTGCCGCCAGTTTTTCCTCAAATTCCCGCACCGCCTTGGCGTTGGCTTCGTCAAACTGGAAAATATCCACCAGGCTGCCGGGCAACAGATTGGTATCGCCGGACTCCTCCACGCGCACCTTGCGCAGCATCTGGCGGATGATGACCTCAATGTGTTTGTCCGCCAGGCCTACGCCCTGGCTATGGTAAACGGCCAGCACCTCGCGCAGCAGGTATTCCTGCACGCTCTTGACACCCAGGATACGCAGCAGGTGGTGGGGATTGATCGAGCCTTCAATCAGCTCGTCGCCGGCTTCCACATGGTCGCCGACCTCCACCTTCAGCCTGGCGCCGTAGTGGATGAGGTAGGATTTCCTTTCCTCGGGGTTCGTGTCGGAGGTGATTACAATTTCGCGGCGCTTCTTGGTTGTCTGGATGGACACTGTGCCGGAAATATCAGCCAGGGTGGCTTCGCGCTTGGGTTTACGCGCTTCAAACAGCTCCTCGACGCGGGGAAGACCCTGGGTGATGTCCTCTACGTTGGCAACGCCGCCGGTATGGAATGTACGCATGGTGAGCTGGGTGCCGGGCTCACCGATGGACTGGGCGGCAATGATCCCCACCGCCTCGCCGATGTCCACCAGCCCGCTGTGGGCAAGGTTGGTGCCGTAGCACTTGGCGCACACGCCATTTTGGCAACGGCAGGTCAGCACACTGCGCACCTGCATGGAGGTTACGCCGGCGTCAGAGATCCTCTTGGCCAGCTGGGGTGTAATCTCCTGGTTGATGTGGCAGATGATTTCGCCTGTTCTGGGGTCAGCCACGTTCTCAGCGGCTACGCGGCCGTTGATGCGCTCTTCCAGCGTCTCAATCTCGCTGATCGGCTGAACGGTGATGCCGCGGATACGCTCGTCTCGCGCTTCAAAACAATCCACCTCGCGCACGATGACCTCCTGGCTGACGTCCACCAGCCGGCGGGTCAGGTAACCGGAGTCAGCCGTGCGAAGCGCGGTGTCCGCAAGAGATTTGCGGCTGCCGTGGGAAGACATGAAGAACTCCAGAACGTTGAGCCCCTCACGGAAGTTGGAACGAATGGGCAGCTCGATGGTCTTGCCTGAGGGCGAGGCCATCAGCCCGCGCATGCCTGCCAGCTGAGACACCTGTCCAACCGATCCGCGCGCGCCGGAATTGGTCATCATGTAGATGGGATTGTTCTTGTCCAGCACACCCATCACACGGCCCTTGAGGTCGTTGGTGGTTTTGCTCCATACGTTGATGATGGACTTGTAGCGCTCATCGTCGCTCATTTCACCGCGGCGGTAGCTGCGTTCGATCTTGCTGACCTGCGTGTCCGCTTCTGCCAGCAGCTCCTGCTTTTCCGGAGGCACCACGATGTCCGAGATGGACACTGTGATCGCGCCCTTGGTGGAGTAGGCATAACCCAAACGCTTGATCTCGTCGAGCACCTTGGCAGTCACGGTAACACCGTGCACATGGTAGCAGTTGTCAACAATGCGGCTCAGGTCCTTTTTGCTGACCTCGTGGTCAATTTCAAGCAGGAACATATCGTCCAGGCACTCGCGCTTCTGTAAGCCGATGTCCTGGGGAATGACCGAGTTGAAAATCAGCAGGCCCAGCGTGCAGTCTATCAAGCGACGACCGCTTTGACCCTCGAAGCTGCGTTTTACGCGGACGCGGATGGGCGCATGCAGGGAGATCTCTTTCTCATGGTAGGCCATTTCAGCCTCATCCATGGAGGAGAAGATACGCCCGGCGCCCAGCGCCTTGGGATCCAACAGCGTCAGGTAGTGGCAGCCGATAACGATGTCCTGGTTGGGCGTGATGACCGGCTTGCCATCCTGCGGCTTCATGATGTTGTTGGCTGCCAGCATCAGGAAGCGGGCTTCCGATTGGGCCTCAGAGGACAGGGGAACGTGCACGGCCATTTGGTCGCCGTCAAAGTCGGCGTTGTAGGCGGTACATACAAGGGGATGCAGCTTAATGGCCTTGCCTTCCACCAGCACCGGTTCAAAGGCCTGGATTCCCAGGCGGTGCAGCGTGGGCGCGCGGTTGAGCAGCACAGGGTGCTCGTGTATAACGTCTTCCAGAATGTCCCATACTTCAGGCCGCACCTTCTCCACGGCGCGTTTGGCGGATTTGACATTGTTGGAGATGCCCAGCTTGACCAGCTGCTCCATCACGAAGGGTTTGAACAACTCCAGCGCCATTTCCTTGGGCAGGCCGCATTGGTGCAGTTTCAGCTCGGGCCCGACCACGATCACCGAACGGCCGGAATAATCCACGCGCTTGCCCAGCAAATTCTGGCGGAAGCGCCCCTGCTTTCCGCGCAGCAGGTCAGACAGGGACTTGAGCGGCCGGTTGCCCGGACCGGTGACCGCGCGGCCGCGGCGGCCATTGTCAATCAGCGCGTCCACAGCCTCCTGCAGCATACGCTTTTCGTTGCGCACAATGATATCCGGCGTGCCCATTTCCAGCATCCGCTTTAAGCGGTTGTTGCGGTTGATAACACGGCGGTACAAATCGTTCAGGTCGCTGGTGGCGAAGCGGCCGCCATCCAGCTGCACCATGGGGCGCAGGTCCGGCGGGATCACCGGCAGCACGTCCAGGATCATCCATTCCGGCTTGTTGTTGCTCTGGCGGAAGGCTTCAACAGCTTCCAGACGCTTGATGGCATGGGAACGGCGCTGGGATTCGGTTTCCTTGTCGCGCTCCTTCTCTGTGAGAAATTCAATCTCTTCTTTGAGCGCAGCGCTCAGGGCATCCAGGTCCAGGTCCTGAAGCAGCACCTTGATGGCTTCAGCGCCGATGCCGGCGCGGAAACTGCCGCGCTCCTCCTCGGGCTTGGCCATCAGCTGGCGGTAGGCGGCGTCTGAAATCAGGGCGTACTTCTCAGTTTTTGTGTTGTCGGTATTGCCCGGGTCGATGACAATGTAGGATGCGAAATACAGCACCTTCTCCAGATTGCGCGGGCTGATGTCCATCAGGATGCCCATGCGGCTGGGAATACCCTTGAAGTACCAAATATGGCTGACAGGCGCAGCCAGTTCAATGTGCCCCATGCGTTCACGGCGCACCTTGGCGCGGGTGACCTGCACGCCGCACTTGTCACAGATTTTTTCCTTGTCGCGGTATTTGATGCGCTTGTACTTGCCGCAGCTGCATTCCCAGTCCTTGACCGGTCCAAAGATGCGTTCACAAAACAGACCGCCGCGCTCCGGCTTGAGCGTGCGATAGTTGATGGTCTCGGGCTTGGTGACCTCACCATAACTCCACTCCCGGATCTCCTCCGGGGATGCCATGCCAATCTGAATGGATTCCAGGTTTGTCAATTCAAACATTGATTATCTTCTCCTTGCCCCGGGGCAGGTCACTCAATATCGATGTCGTCATCAAAGTCCAGTTCAAGGTCGTCATCCAGGTCATCGTCCATGTCGTCGTCACTGTCCTCGTCATCCAGCAGCGCTTTGCGCGCGGGGGCTGCGGGCTTTTCTTCCCCATGAATCTCGTCAGCCAGGGACAGGTCGTCCAGGGACAGGCTGAGGTTGTCAATTTCTATGTCATCCAGGTCGGCGGGCAGCTCACCCTGAATCACGTCCTTCAACTCGGGCACTTTGGGCATCTGCAGATCGTCGTCCTCAAACTCCTTGATGATGATTTGTTCCTTGTTGTCGCCCCAGACCTTGATATCCAGGCTGAGCGCCTGCAGCTCCTTGATCAGCACCTTAAAGCTTTCAGGTATGCCGGGCGTGGGGATGGAGTTGCCCTTGACGATGGATTCATAGGCTTTGACACGGCCAACCACATCGTCGGACTTTACCGTCAGGATCTCCTGCAGGGTGTTGGCGGCGCCATAGGCCTCCAGCGCCCAGACCTCCATCTCGCCAAAACGCTGCCCGCCAAACTGGGCCTTGCCGCCCAGGGGCTGCTGCGTGACCAGGGAGTATGGGCCGGTTGAGCGGGCGTGCATCTTGTCATCCACCAGGTGATGCAGCTTCAGGTAGTACATGTAGCCGACGGTCACCTTGTTTTCAAAGGGTTCACCCGTGCGCCCGTCATACAGGATGGTCTTGCCGTCGCGGCTCAGGCCTGCCATTTCCAGCGTGTCCTCAATGTCCTTTTCATTGGCGCCATCAAACACGGGAGTGGCTACATGCCAGCCCAGCTTCTTTGCGGCCATGCCCAGGTGCACCTCCAGCACCTGGCCCAGATTCATGCGGGAGGGGACGCCCAGCGGGTTGAGCACGATATCCAGCGGCGTGCCGTCCGGCAGGAAGGGCATATCGGCTTCGGGCATGATGCGGGACACCACGCCTTTGTTTCCGTGGCGGCCGGCCATCTTGTCGCCGACAGAGATCTTGCGCTTTTGCGCGATGTAAACGCGCACCATCTGGTTGACGCCCGGGGTCAGCTCATCCTTGTTCTCACGGGTGAACAGCTTGACGTCCACCACAATGCCGGACTCGCCGTGGGGCACCTTCAGGGAGGTGTCGCGCACCTCGCGCGCCTTCTCGCCGAAAATCGCGCGCAACAGGCGTTCCTCCGCTGTGAGCTCGGTCTCGCCCTTGGGGGTGACCTTGCCCACCAGGATATCACCCGAGCGTACCTCGGCGCCGATGCGGACGATGCCGAACTCGTCCAGATCCTTGAGGGCCTCCTCGCCGACATTGGGGATGTCACGGGTGATCTCTTCCGGCCCCAGCTTGGTCTCGCGGGCCTCGGACTCGTATTCCTCGATGTGGATGGAGGTGTAGATATCATCCCGCACCAGCTTCTCGCTGATAAGGACGGCGTCCTCGTAGTTGTAGCCTTCCCAGGTCATGAAACCGATGAGTACGTTGCGGCCCAGGGCGATCTCGCCCAGCTCGGTCGCCGGACCGTCAGCCAGCAGGTCGCCGGGCTCCACAATATCGCCCACATCCACGCGCGGTCGCTGGTTGATGCAGGTGGACTGGTTGGAGCGAGCGAACTTGGTCAGCTTGTAATCATGCTTTTCTCCCAGCTCATCGCGGATGACAATTTCATCAGCGCAGACGCTTTCCACGGTACCGGCGTGCTTGCTCAGAAGCACCACGCCCGAGTCATAGGCGGCTTTGTATTCCATGCCGGTGCCGATGATCGGCGCCTGGGGGATAAGCAGCGGGACAGCCTGCCGCTGCATGTTGGAACCCATCAGCGCGCGGTTGGCATCGTCATTCTCAAGAAAGGGAATCATGCTTGTGGCCACGGAGACCAATTGCTTTGAGGACACGTCAATGTAATCCACGCGGTCCCTGGGCACCATCAGCACGTCCTCGCGCCAGCGCACCGTGACCAGGTCATTTTTGAAACTGCCGTCCTCGTTGAGCGGCTCCAACGCTTGGGCAACATAATACTTGTCTTCCTCATCAGCGGTCATAAAGACAATCTCATCGGTTACCCTGTGCGTTACCGGATCCACCTTGCGGTAGGTGGCTTCAATAAAGCCATACTCGTTGATGCGCGCGTAGGTGGCCAGGGAGCCGATCAGACCGATGTTGGGGCCTTCAGGCGTCTCAATGGGGCAGATACGCGCATAATGGCTGTAGTGAACATCACGCACTTCCATCCCGGCGCGATCGCGGTTGAGTCCGCCAGGTCCCAGGGCCGACAGGCGGCGCTTGTGCGTCAATTCGGCCAGAGGGTTGGGCTGGTCCATGAACTGGGACAGCTGGGAGGAGCCAAAGAACTCTTTGATGGCTGCTGATACCGGGCGGATGTTGATCAAATCGCCGGGTCTGACATCGTTGATGTCCTGAATGGCCATGCGCTCGCGCACCACGCGCTCCAGGCGCGACATGCCAATGCGCACCTGGTTTTGCAGCAGCTCTCCCACAGAGCGGAGCCGGCGGTTGCCCAGGTGGTCGATATCATCCACGGTGCCGATGCCATGGGGCAGCCCCAGCAGGTAACTGATGGAGGCCACGATATCATCAATGATGATGTGCTTGGGGACCAGGTTGTTTGCGTGCTCGGTCACCACGCGCTTCCAGTCTTCCTCAGGAACCTGGGACAAGTAGTACTTGAGGGTGGGGAGGTGCACCATTTCCAGGATGCCGCACTCCTTGGGGTCGAAGGGCAGGTGATAGCTCGCGTCGGCGAAGTTGTTGCCTACTACCTTATGGACGCGGTCGCCCACCTTGACGTTGACAACGTTTACGCCTGCGTTCTGGACCGCCAGCGCCTGCTCTTCGGTGATGACAGCGTCTTTTTTTACGAGCACTTCGCCGGTTTCCGGGTCAGTGATGGTCTGGGCGGCGCGCAAGCCGTTAATGCGGTCGGCCACACCCAGTTTCTTGTTATATTTGTAGCGACCCACACGCATCAGGTCATAGCGCTTCGGATCAAAAAACAGGTTGCGCAGCAGCACCCGCGCGCCTTCCTCAGTGGGCGGCTCACCGGGCTTCTGCCGGCGGTAGATCTCCAGCAGCGCGTCCGTTTCAGACTTGATGTTGGCATCGCCGTGGGCGATGGTGGCGGCCAGGCGCTCGTCATCGCCCAGCAGGTCAATCAGCTGCTGATCGGTGCCATAACCCAGGGCGCGCAGGATTACGGTCACAGGCAGCTTGCGCGCGCGGTCGATGCGCACCCATAGCCCGTCGTTGCTGTCGGTTTCATATTCAATCCAGGCGCCGCGGTTGGGGATGACCTGGCCGGAGAACAACTGCTTGCCGGCTTTGTCAATCTGCTTGGTGAAATAAACGCCGGGGGAACGCACGAGCTGGCTGACAATTACGCGCTCCGCGCCATTGATGATAAAGGTGCCGTGCTCGGTCATCAGTGGAAAGTCTCCCATGAAGACTTCGCTTTCCTTGATTTCGCCGGTCTCCTTATTTTTGAGCCGGACAAAGACCTTCAGCGGCGCCGCATAGGTCAAATCGCGTTCCTTGCAGCGCTCCACGCTGTGTTTGGGGTTTTTATCCAAAACATAGTCTACAAACTCAAGCACCAGGTTCTCGCTGTAGTCTGTAATAGGGGAGACGTCATTGAGCACTTCCCGGAAATCTTCTTCCAGAAAACGCCGGTAGGAATTCTTTTGAACTTCAATCAGGTTGGGCATGTCAAGTACTTCGTCGATGCGGGAGAAACTTATTCGTTTGCGCAGTTTTCCCATCTGGACCTCATGAGCCATATTTCCTAATCACCCCTTCATTGCTGCCCAGCCGCCGTGCGCCTGACCGAAGAAACAATAATAAGGAAACAACTCCGGCTTGACGCATCATGACGATACTGATGCAATCATAAATAATACCATCCTTTTATGAGCCTGTCAAGCGTTATGTATTGCAAATCTCAAAGACGCGGAATCAAATGCTTGACAGGCTTCCGGGCTCATATTATAGTATAAAGGCTAATGGTGTCATTCAGCGCTGTGGAAGCGCGTCTGATTCGCCAGGTGAGTTATGGATTGCCAGGTAAAGTTAAGGAGAGATTAAACCGATGAAGCGTACCTACCAGCCCAAGAAACGCCAGCGCAACAAAGTGCATGGATTCCGTCAGCGCATGGCCACCAAGAACGGCCGGCGTGTGCTTGCAGCCCGCAGGCGCAGGGGCCGCAAGGTCCTTTCTGCCTGACGAAGCAGCCGTGACCGGGCTGCTGGGTTTCGACATCCGCCCCTTGCACGGGAACGCAGCATCATGGGCGGATTTTGTTTGCAGAGGGGACCGTCAATGCAGCAGCGCTACAGAATTCGTACCAATGGCCACTTTCGCTATGTCTACCGAAAGGGAAAGCATGCCTCCGGCAAGCTGTTCCGGGTGCATTATGTAAAGGCCAGGAGATTGCAGGTGGGTTTTTCTGTCAGCCGCCAGGTAGGCAACGCGGTGACGCGCAACCTGGTCAAGCGCAGGCTTCGTGAAGCCTTCCGCTCACTGATACCGGTGCTGGCTAACGGCAGCTATGTGATTACCGCCAATCCTGCCGCAGCAATGGCAAGCTACACGGAGCTCTGCTCAAACATGGCGGCGCAGCTCACGCGTCTGGGTGTCCTGCGTGATATGTAGATGAAACATCTTTTGCTTTGGCTGATCCGTTTCTACCGCCGCGCGCTCAGCCCGCATCTGCCGGCTGCTTGCCGTTATCAGCCCACCTGCTCCCAGTATGCCCTCATTGCAATTGAGCGCTATGGCGCCTTGCGAGGCGGATGGATGGCCTTTGTGCGCATCCTGCGCTGCAATCCTTTCGCCAAAGGCGGCTATGACCCGGTACCTGAATCACCCGACTCAGTCATAAGGAGGGATTAACCTCAGTGTCATCTATCACCAATCTGTTCACTGGCGTCATCCAGTCGATTTACAACCTGATCAGCAATTATGGTTGGTCCATTATTGTCTTCACCCTGCTGGTGCGTGTTGTGCTGATGCCGCTGGACATCTCCAGCCGCAAGGGTATGCGCAAAATGTCCAAGATCCAGCCTCAGCTCAACGCGCTTCAAAAGAAGTATGCCAATGACAAGGTCAAGCTGCAGCAAAAGCAGTCCGAGCTCATGCGCAAGGAACGTTACAACCCCTTGTCAGGCTGCCTGCCACTGCTGATCCAGATGCCCATCCTGATTGCGATGTTCAATGCCATGCGTGCGATTGCCAATGAGCAGATCGTCCAAGATGTCTTCGCGTTCCTGGCCGGGGAGACGCCTGTTTATGAGGGATGGCTCTGGGTGAAGAATATCTGGTCTGCGGACTCCTTCTTTGCTTCCGTCGCACCCGATATTAATGCCATCAAGGCCATTCCGCTGGATGTTTGGAAGGCGGCGTTTGAAACCCCCGACCTGGCCGCGTACGTTGAAAGGATTCAATCGGTCATTCCCGGTTTCGGTTTTGAGATGTTTCAGGCCGGTTCGTCGAATCTGCCTGCTTTTGTAGAGAGCACGATCAAACCGGCGCTTCTTGGCATGCAGGTTTATGCCGAGCAAATTCAAAGCCTGCCTGGGATGGAGCAAGGCATCAACCTGATGATTACGACCCTGCACGTTTTCAAACAGTACAACGGTTATTTGGTTTTGCCGGTGCTGGCAGGCGTTTCCCAGCTGCTGATGACCAAGATCAATCCCCAGGCCACAGGACAGCAGCCCGCGGCGCAAGGACAGCCGAACATGGGCAACTTTATGAAATACTTTTTCCCGATTTTTTCGGTTTGGATTACCCTGACCAGCAACGCCGGTTTTGCCTTGTACTGGGTAACTAGCAACCTGATTGCCACCGCGATGAGTTACTTTATCAACCTGTATTTTGACCGGAAGGACAAACTTGCTGCGGGGCAAGAACTCCAGGAAGGAACAATTAAATGAAATCATTCGAAGCCAGCGGCCGAACGGTTGAAGAAGCCATTTCAGCTGGTCTACAGGAAAACGGTCTATCCATTGGCGATGTCAATGTCGAAATTCTCGAGGAAGGCTCCAAGGGGCTGTTTGGCTTGTTTGGCAGCCGGAACGCCAGGGTGCGCCTGACTTTGATCGATGATGAAAGTCACGCTGACGCCATGGATGTCTTCAAGGATTCCTTGGCCAATGTCAAAACCCAACACCAGCCGGAAAAGACAGCCCGCCCGGTCCGGGAGGAGCGCAAACCCAAGTCTCCGAAGCCGGCAGCCGAGCGGACAGAAAAACCCGCGCCCCCGACGAAGGAAGATAAGAAGCCTGCTCCGGAAAAGCAGCAGAAGTCCCGTGCGCGCAAACAGCGGGAACGCAAGCAGCCTCCCCGAGAGGAACAGGCAGCGCCGCCCGCGCCCAATGTTGCCCGTGAGACACGCGAGCTTACCGTGATTGAGCAGCCCGAGCCTGACAGCCCTGCAGGCATCGCGCAGCAGTTCCTGCTTGAGCTGACCGCTCTGATGGGGCTTGAGATCGGGGTGTCCATGGCGCTGGACGCTGACGGCCATGTATTTGCCACGCTGGACGGCGATCCCCAGGGCATTCTGATCGGCCGCCGCGGGGAGACGCTGGATGCGCTGCAATACCTGACCAGCCTGAAAATCAACAAGGGCCGTGAAAACTATGTGCGTGTCACGATCGATTCTGAGGGCTATCGCCAAAAACGCGAGGAGGTCCTGATTCGCCTGGCCAATCGGATGGCCAACCGGGCCCGCAAGACCGGACGCCGTGTCAGCATGGATCCCATGAACCCCTATGAGCGCCGGATTTTCCACAGCGCGTTACAGTCCACACCGGGCATTGCAACGCATTCCGAGGGTGAGGAGCCCAACCGGCATATCGTGATCACGCCGGTTAAGGACAACAGCGCGCCTCAGTGAGCGGACTGAGCGGACTGTGAAATTATTGTTTGACAAAATCTTGGATGGCCGATATAATATCGTCTGTTCACCACGAGGGAAGACTTGGCCATGATGCTGGACATTTCTGAGGCGATGCGCGCCCCCGGAGCGGCGATCCCCTTCAGGCACCTGGAGCCGCTGGAATCCATGGATGTGCTGGGGCAGACAGTCACCTACCCGGAACCCGCCGTGGTTGAAGGTTTTTTCACCTTGCAGGATGAGGCGCTGGTTATCACCGCGCGGTTACGTGTCACAGCGCTGGCAGACTGTGCCCGCTGTCTGGACAGCGTTTACTACCGCGTGGATGTCCCGGTGCATGAGAGTTTCCTGCGGGTGGATCCCCGTGATGAGGCGGGGGAGGACCCTTGGGAAGAGCGTTTAGTGTTCAGCGGGCACCACGTAGATTTGTCCCATTTGGTCTTGTCGCTGGCGGTGCTGGATTTGCCCATTCGTTTTCTGTGTAAAGGCGAGTGCAAAGGTCCGGCGCTCAATATCCCGCAAGAACACAACAAAGAAGAGACACTGGATGAGCATCCGTTTAGCGTGCTCAGGCAGTTGTTCACCAAGAACCAGGAGGAATAACCATGGCTGTCCCAAAAATGAAAGTCTTCCGCGCGCGCAGCCGCAAACGCAGGACCCATTACAAGATCACCCTGCCGGCAATCGTTCCCTGCCCCAAGTGCAAGGAGATGCGTTTGGCGCACCATGTCTGCAAGAATTGCGGCACCTATAACGGTGTCCAGGTGTTGGCCATGGATGAGGAAAAGAAGAAAGCCTAAGATTTATTTTGGAATCCCCCCGACGCGGAAGAGGAGTACGCGCATCATTCTTCCCTCAGAGAGGCGCCCCGCGGGCTGAAAGGGCACCGGAAGAACGTGCGGAAGGTCGCTTCCAAGGGGGCGCGGTGTTATTCGCCGGGCGCGCCCGATACAGCGTAAAGAGGCGGCATTTATGCTGCGAAGCAAGGTGGTACCACGGGTCGCCCGTCCTTCAGGATGTGGCGGCTTTGCTTTTTTACTCGGAGATAAAAAAGGAGGACCGATGAGCCAGAACTATGAAATGGGAAAAACCTTCCAGCCTCAGCAGATTGAGCAGGAGCTTTATGAGCGCTGGGAGCGCGAGGGCGCCTTTTTGCCGCGTCAGAATGAGGACAGGAAACCCTTTACCATTGTGATGCCGCCGCCCAACATCACCGGGCAGTTGCACATGGGCCACGCAGTGAACATCACCATGCAGGACATCCTGATCCGTTTCCACAGGATGTTGGGCGACCCTACCCTGTGGCTGCCGGGCACTGACCATGCCTCCATCGCAACGGAGAACAAGATCGTGGAACAAATGCGCTCGGAGAGCCTGAGCAAGGAGGACATTGGCCGCGAAGCTTTTTTGGAGCGTGCCTGGGCCTGGAAGGAGCGCTATGGCGGTCAAATCACCCGGCAGCTGCGCCGCCTGGGTGCCTCCTGCGATTGGAGCCGTGAGCGCTTCACCATGGATGAGGGCTGTTCTCATGCTGTCACGGAAGTGTTTGTGCGCCTGTATGAGGAGGGGATTATCTACCGCGGCGAGCGTATCATCAACTGGTGCCCCGTGTGCGCGACCGCCCTGTCGGATATCGAGGTGGATTATCAGGAGCAGCAGTCCCACCTTTGGCACATCCGTTACCCGGCAATTGATGGCGGCCCCGGGGTGGTGGTGGCGACCACGCGTCCGGAAACGATGCTTGGCGATACGGGCGTTGCGGTCAATCCGGAGGATCCGCGCTATACTGGTCTGGTTGGCCGGGAGCTGACGCTGCCACTGTCCGGGCGTGTCATCCGCGTGGTAGCTGACGCCTATGTGGATCCGGATTTTGGCACAGGCGCGGTCAAGATGACCCCAGCGCATGATCCGAATGATTTTGACATCGCGAAGCGGCATGGTCTGGAGATCCTGCGCGTGATGAATGACGACGGCACCATGAACGCGGCAGCCGGAGCGGATTTTGAAGGGCTTACAGCCGCGGAATGCCGCCGGCTGGTGCTGGAGCGCCTGGCGGCTGAGAGCCTGCTGGTCAAGACCGAGGACTACACGCACAATGTGGGCAGTTGCTGCCGCTGCCATGCCACGGTTGAGCCTCTTGTGTCCCAGCAATGGTTTATACAAATGGATTCGCTGGCCAAGCCTGCCATTGATGCCGTGCGCGATGGCCGGATCAGCTTTTATCCTGACCGTTTCTCCAAGATTTATTTCAACTGGATGGAAAACATCCGTGATTGGTGCATCAGCCGTCAATTGTGGTGGGGCCACCGGATTCCGGCCTGGCATTGTGACAGTTGCGGCCGCATTATCGTGGCCAGGACAGCGCCGGATACCTGCCCGGATTGCGGCAGCGGACAGCTGCGCCAGGACGAGGACGTGCTGGATACCTGGTTTTCCTCCGCGCTGTGGCCTTTTTCCACCCTGGGCTGGCCGGAAAAAACAAAGGATCTGGCAACTTTTTACCCAACCAACACCCTGGTTACCGGCTATGACATCATCTTTTTCTGGGTTTCCCGCATGATTTTTTCCGGGCTGCACCATACCGGCCGGGCGCCCTTTGATACCGTGCTCATCAATGGCATCGTGCGCGACGAGCAGGGGCGCAAAATGTCCAAGTCCCTGGGCAATGGCGTAGACCCGCTGGAGCTGATTGATACCTATGGCGCGGATGCGCTGCGTTTCTCCCTGATACAGGGCGTTGCGCCCGGGGCTGATATGCGCCTGAGCGCCGAGCGCAGCGAGGCGGCGCGCAATTTTGCCAACAAGATTTGGAACGCGTCCCGCTTTGTGCTGATGAACCTGGAGGGCGAGGTCGGACATATTGCGCCTGCTTTGCTCAATATGCCGGAAAAATGGATCCTGTCCAGGCTGAGCCGGGCCATCCGCGCCGTTACCGATCACCTTTATGGCAATGACCTGGGATTGGCCGCGCAGGTTGTCTATGATTTTGCCTGGGATGAGTTTTGTGATTGGTATATCGAGCTGTCAAAGGGCGACCTGTTCGATGGCGACGCGCAGCGCAAGGCCCAGTCACGCGCGGTACTGTACACGGTATTGTCCGCCCTGCTGCGTCTGCTGCACCCCTTTATGCCCTTCCTGACAGAAACGATCTACAGCTCGCTGCCCGGTCATGAGGGATTGTCATGCATGCTGGCCGATTGGCCGCAGGCGGATCCTGCCTGGGATTTCCCGCAGGAGGAGCGGGCCATGGAGGGTGTCATGGATATGATCCGCGCCATCCGCGTGGTGCGCCAGGAACTCAAGGTACAGCCCGGGCACAAGGCCCGTGTGCTGCTCAAGCCCAATCCGGGCTGGGCGGAACACCTGGCAACGGCCGAACCTTATTTCCAGCGCCTGGCCGGCGCGGCATCCCTGAGCCTGTTGCAGCCTGAAGAGGTACCGGATGAAAAGACCGTGTCCGCCGTTGGCGTGATCGGTGAAGCGCTGATGCCCCTGGGTGACCTGGTTGATCTGGACAAGGAGACGGCCCGGTTGGAAAAGGAGGCCCGGTCGCTGCGTGACGAGATCGCGCGCAGCCAGGGCAAATTGGCCAATGAGGGTTTTGTCAAAAAGGCGCCGCCTGCCCTGGTGACGGCGGAAAAGGAGAAAATCACGCAAAACGAGGCCATGCTGGAAACCTTGATGAAACGTTTGGAGGAGTTGCGCCGGTGAACGGCGAACAGGTTTTCCGCCACGTTCCGGTACTGCTGGAAGAAACCTTGACCGCGCTGAATCTGCAGCCCCGGGGCACTTACCTGGACGGTACGGTGGGCGGCGGCGGCCACAGCGAAGGTATTTACCGGGCGCTTGATGGCTGTTGTACGCTGTATGGCCTGGACCGGGACACGGACGCCCTCAAGGCGGCTGCGCGGCGCCTCGCCTCCTGGCAGGGCCTGACCCTGGTGCATGGCAACTTCCATGAGGCGCACCGGCTGTTTGCGGGCATTGCGTTTGACGGCATCCTGCTGGATTTGGGGGTGTCTTCCTGGCAATTGGATACTCCCGGGCGGGGCTTTTCATACCATGAGAACGCGCCCCTGGACATGCGCATGGACCAAAGCACGGGTCCGACGGCGGCTGACTGGCTCAACACCGCTCCCGAGCGCGAGATCGCAAAGGCGCTGCGCGACTACGCGGATGAGCGATGGGCCGCGCGCATCGCTCAAATTATCGTAGAAATGCGTTCAGAGCAGCTTTTCGAAAGCACGCGGGATCTGGTGCGCGCGGTGGACCGCGCCATTCCCAAGGCGGTGCGACGCAAAGATGAGGGCCATCCGGCCCGGCGTACCTTTCAGGCGGTACGCATCGCGGTCAATGATGAGATTGCTCCGCTGAGCCGTGCGCTGGAAAGCCTGATGTCCATGCTCAAGCCTGGCGGGCGGTTATGTGTCATTACCTTCCATTCCATCGAGGATCGCGTGGTCAAACACGCCTTTGCCAACTTTAAGAATCCCTGCATCTGTCCGGTGGACGCGCCGGTGTGCGTGTGCGGCAGGCAGCCGCTGGCCACCTTGCCGAAGGGCTATCCGACAGCACCCGGCCGGGAAGAGCTTGAAGCCAATCCCCGTGCCCGCAGCGCCCGGCTGCGCGTGGCGCAAAGGTTCTGAAATGAGTGTTTTATACCTGATCGCTACCCCCATTGGCAACCTGGAGGATCTCAGCCCCCGGGCGCAGCGTCTGTTGGGTGAATGCGACCTGATCCTGGCTGAGGATACCCGCGTCACGCGCAAGCTGCTGTCCGCTTTTGGCATCAACACGCCGCTGGAGAGCTGCCATCAGCACAATGAGGCCGGCAAGGCGCAGCAGGTGATCGCGCGCATGCTCGCAAACAGGCTGAAGGTTGCCTTGGTGACGGATGCTGGTACGCCGGCGGTGTCAGACCCCGGCGCGCTGCTGGTGGCGGCTGCCCATCAGGCCGGTATCCGGGTCATCGCGGTGCCCGGGCCCAGCGCCTTCGCGGCAGCGCTGTCCGCTGCCGGATTTGAACACAAGGCGTTCACTTTCCATGGCTTTTTGCCCCGCAAACAAAAGGAACTGAAGGAGGCGCTTCAGTCCATGAGCGGCGGCGCGCTGTTGGCAGTGATGTATGAGTCCCCGCACCGTGTATTGTCCTTGCTCAAAGCAATTCAGACTGTGTATCCGGGCTGCATGCTGTCTGTCAGCCGTGAATTGAGCAAGCTGCACGAACAGACCATCCGCGGCAGGGTGGAAGATGTACTTATGCGGTTTGCTTCTGATGAGGGCTTGCTGCGCGGCGAGTTTGTCTTGGTGATGGAGGTGCCCGCCGCCGATGGTGTTTCAGCTTCCTTACGGGAGGAGGTCAGCCTTGAAGGGCAGCTGGCGGACGCGCTGGCCAGGGGCAGCAGCCTGCGGGAGGCCATGGTGGAGCTTCAGAGAGACGGGCGCCGGAAAAACGCCGTGTACACAGCCTCGCTCAACCTGAAAACCATCGCGAAGAACTTACTGGATGAAGCCTCTGATGAGGATAAATCCACAGATTGACAGGGTGTTGGGCCCTTTGCTATATTGACCTTGCCGGCATCATCTCTGAGCCGGACAGCGAATTCCCCGCCATGAACGTCGGGCATCCGTTGTGAGCCTGAACGGAGGAACACATGAAAAACGACAAAACCAGGAATCTTGCAGTCACAGCAATTCTCGTCGCTCTGATATTCGTGTTTGGGTTGACGCCACTGGGATTGATTCCTTTGGGGTTTATCAATGTAACAATTCTTGCCTTGCCCGTCATCGTTGGCACCTTGGCGCTTGGTTTGAATTCCGGATTAATTCTGGGATTCTTCTTTGGATTAGCGAGTTTACTGAGTGTTTTGGGGCTGTCATTGACGCCGCCCAGTTCCCTTGCCGGGACATTGTTGGCAGCCAGCCCCGTTTTAACTGTTATTATGTGTTTTTTACCGCGGCTGCTTGTGCCGCTGTTTACTCACCTTGTCTACAAAGCCTTGTCATACAAAACCGACAAAAAATTTTCCATACCTGTCGCGGCGGTTATCGGTTCAATGACCAACACAGTGTTTTATCTGGGGCTGATGTATCTGTTTTATCAATTTGCCGCGCTTGACGCCACAAAGGTTGTGAATTTGATTCTTGGAGTCGCTTTTATAGCCGGCATTTCAGAGGCTGCGGTCTCGGCTTTGCTGTCTTTCCCGATAATGATCGCACTTGAAAAAATACAAAAGAGGTAGTTCATCGTTATGATTCTTGTCATGGACATCGGCAACACCAACATCAAAACCGCGGTTTTTGAAGACAGGGAGCTGGTTAAATCCTGGCGTATTTCGACCAACACAAACTTCACCTCGGATGAATATGGCCAGGTGATGACCAATTTTTTCAACCAGTCCTCTCTGTCCGTCCGGGAGCTGGAAGGTATCATGATTTCCTCTGTCGTTCCAAGCATCAACTTCACCATCGAACACATGTGTCATGATTATTTTGGCAAGGCTCCCCACTTTGTGGGGCCGGGGGTGAAAACCGGCATCAATATCCTGTATGAAAACCCCAAAGACCTGGGAGCGGACAGGATTTGCAATGCTGTGGCCGCCTATGCGCTGTATGGCTCGCCCTGCATTTTCATTGACTTCGGCACTGCCACCAGCTTTGGTGTCATCAGCGGCAACGGCAACTTTCTGGGCGGTTGCATCCTCACCGGTGTGCGCCTGGCGCGTGAGGCGGTAGTTACCGGCACCGCCAAGCTGCCTCATTTTGAGCTTAACCTGCCTGATAAAGTTATTAACCGCACCACCATCACCAACCTGCAGGCCGGTTTGCTGTATGGATATGTGGGCCAGGTCAGCTACCTTGTGGAGCGCATGAAGCAGGAGATGGGGGAAAGCCGGGCGACAGTGGTCGCGACCGGTGGTTTCGCATCGGTCATCGCCCAGCAGTCCGACGCGATTGAGCAGGTGGATAACCTGCTCACCCTCAAGGGCGTGCGCATGATTTACGAGAAAAATTTCCAGTAGCCCTTGATGATCATCAACAAAGCTGCCTGTCAACTTGCAGGCAGCTATTTGATTGCGTCAGCGCGACTCAGCGGTAGTACCGCGTCTTGTATTCCAGTTTCTGCTTGATTTTAGGCTTGCGTTTGCGTGTCAACAGCTTAAACAGCAGCCGGGACAGCACCACCACTGCCAATACTGGCAACAGTGCGATGATGAGAAATTCCACCGAGAAGCGGGGGAAGGGATTGGGGTCTGCGTCCGTGTAGGCTTTGATTTCCTCTACCGTTGGCGCGATTGAGGCGCGGCGCTGGATGCTGCGCGCGGCGATCAGCTCATACAGCACCGGCTCTGCGCCCGGGGTCAGGGGCGTGTAGGTCATGATGCCCATGACCTCGCCGGCCTGGACAGGCGCTTCCAGTGTTCGGGTGTACTCAATCTGGGTGCGCGCGTTGTAAATGCTCATCTGGTCATCGGAACTGCCCTTGGGAGCGATCAACGCGTCATTTGCCAGAGGATCCACCTTGCGCAGGTTGAGTTCCAGCCGTCCCAGGTCGCTGTCTTCCAGCGCGAAGGCGCCGATATTGATCACCTTGGGCGCTTCCATATACAAGGCAGCCACCGTGGTGGAGACAAATTGCGTAAACCCGTAGTCCAACAGTCGCGCTGTATCCCGCCATTTGGCGGTTGAGCCTGAATTGAGCACCACGGAGATCAGCTGGATACCCTGTTTGGTAGCGGAGCCCACAAAGCAGTCGCCTGCCTGTGAATGCTGCCCGGTCTTGATCCCGGTCGCGTACTGGTAATAATATTTGTTGTCATCCCCGGCCTGCAGGAAGTCAATGGCGCGGTTGTTGAAACGCCTGGCATCGGACAGGTTGGTTTGCGGCAGGGTAAAGCTGGTGAGCTGGGCAATTTGGCGAAACTCGCTGTTCTGCATGGCTTCCCTGGCAATAATGGCCAGGTCGCGCGCGGTGGACAGGTGGTAGTCATCGTGGTAACCGTGGGAGTTGGTGAAATGTGTGCTGGTGCAGCCATAGCGGGCTGCCGCCTCGTTCATCAGGTTTACAAAGGCTTGCTCTGAGCCCATCAGGTGCTCCGCAATCGCGATGGCGCCGTCATTGCCCGATTGCACCATGGTCGCGCGGATCAGGTCGCCCAGGCGCACCTGCTCGCCTTCTTTCAGGCCGATTTTGGAGGCGTCCTCCGGTACGCTGGCGGCGTAGGCAGAGACTGTCACGATTTCATCCTGGTTTGCCAGGGTCAGTGCCAGGAGGGCGGTGAGTATCTTGGTGGTGGAGGCTGGCGGGCGCATTTCGTCCGCGTTCTTTTCGAACAAAACCCTGCCGCTGTTTTGCTCAATAACAATGGCACTGGAAGCGCGTAGGTTGCGCGCCTCCAGGTTTTCCGGACGGGCAGGATCATACTCTCCGGCAAAGACAGGCGACAGCGGCCAAAGCAGCAACAAAACAAGCAGCGCTGACAAGAGCCGCGAAAAATGAACCTGCCGCAGGCGTTTGCCCATGTCCCGCCTCCTTAGCAAAAACGTGGGCACATCCTATCACATTGCATGCTGTTTGTACAGTTTGGGTCCCTCTTCATACAGGTTGCCGCCATGCGTATCCACGCAGACCACTGCGGGCAGATCCACAATCTCAAAGCGATGGATGGCTTCAGGCCCCAGATCCTCATAGGCGACCACTTGGGCGGAACGGATGGCCTTGGAGATCAGCACCGCTGAGCCGCCGATTGCCGCGAAGTATACAGCCCCATACCGGGGCATCGCCCGCATGGTTTCAGGCCCCAGCTTGCCTTTTCCAAGCATGCCCTTCAAGCCCTGAGCCAACAGCGGCGGCGTGTAGATGTCCATCCGGTAACTGCTGGTCGGGCCGGCGGAACCCACTGCATGTCCCGGACGCGCCGGTGCCGGCCCGACATAGTAAATGACTTCGCCCTGCAATGAAACGGGCAAGTCCTCTCCCTTTTCCAATAATGCCACCAGACGCTTGTGAGCCGCGTCCCGCCCGGTCAGCACGCTGCCTGACAGCAATACCTGGTCACCGGCTTTTAATCCGCGCGCGACCGCATCTGTGAGCGGCAATTGAACCTTTTTCATCAAAGCTTCCTCCTTATTGGCCCGCTGGCTTTTACAGCGTCGTTTCAGCGTGTCTGGCTGCGTGGCAGCAGATGTTAACTGCTACCGGCAAGCCGGCGATGTGGGTGGGCGCTGTGATGATGTGTACCTTCAGCGCTGTGGTTAGTCCGCCATAACCGGCCGGGCCAATGCCCAGGCGGTTGATCTCCTGTTCAAGCTCATCTTCCAGCGCCTTGTAGCGGGGGTCTTTATGGCTGCGGCTTAGTGGCAGGCTGGTGGCGCGCTTGGCCATCAGCGCGCACAGCTCAAAGCTGCCGCCGACTCCTACGCCCACCACCAGGGGCGGACAGGGATTGGGGCCGGCTTCTTCCACCACCTGCAGCACAAAACGCTTGACGCCTTCCACGCCAGCTGAAGGTGTCAGCATCTTCAGCTGGCTCATGTTCTCACTGCCAAAGCCTTTGGCGATGGCTGTGATATGCACCTTGTCTCCTGGCACCAGGCGCACATGCAGGACACAGGGCGTGTTGTCTCCTGTGTTCTTGCGCTCAAACAGCGGATCGGCCACGATGGATTTACGCAGGTAGCCTTCCCTGTAAGCCTTGCGCACCCCGGCATTGACCGCCTCCTCCAGACTGCCGCCCATCAGGTGGACCTCCTGGCCGATGTTCAGGTACACCACCGACATCCCGGTGTCCTGACAGACCGGCATACGCTCGCGCGCTCCAATGGTGTTGTTTTCAATGATTTGTTCCAGCACCATGCATCCCAGGGGGGACGGTTCCCCGGCCCGGCTTTGCGCAAGCTTGTCCATCACATCCGCGCCGATGACGTAGTTGGCCTCCAGAAACAACTCGGCGACAGCCTGTGCAATCCGGGCGACATCCAGTTCTCTCATCAGGTAATACTCCTTTATATTGATATTATAGAATCACGATTTGTTGCCGCCAGGCAGCGGCAGTACTGCTGCCGCTGCCCAGGTGCCACAGCTCCTCAGCCCGCATGTCCAGCGCTACCCCGGGGTCACCGCTGCGGGCCGGACGGGAAATCAGCGGAAATCCGGCCAGCGCGATGGCGCGCAGCAAAGGCCGGGCACGCTCATGAAAACCCAGTAGCCGTGCATAACCCGGAGCAGCCGGGGATCTTGTGATGCCCAGCAATGCCTGGCTGAGCGCGCGGTTGATGCGGGCGTGGGGGTAACGCTTGGTTTTGACCAGACGCAGCAAAGCCTCCCGGCTGTCTGCCTCGCGGGCCATGGCCAGGATACGCTTTTCCAGGCCTTCGGAAACCTCGGGACAAGCTTGCAGCTCCTGCGCCTGCATGCTTGTCAGGCGGCTTAGCAGCACCTTGTCCAGCGCGTCAGGGAGATGGGTATATGCATCGCGCATGATAGATGAGCTGACAGCCGGGCAGGACGCGAACGCTTTGCTTTTGCTGCCTTGTACCAACAGGGCGCGAATGGCGCCGGCGGAGACAAAGGAATCCTGAACTGTACCATGGTAAGCGCCCCTGCGCTGCACGGGAACGGGACGGATGTCACTGCCCAACCTGTCAAGCTCGCGTAAATAGCTGACTGCCAGGATGAAATTGGGCGCGCCGATCAGGGCTTTTGGCATGCCGGGCAGGGCGGCTTGCAGGGCTTCCCCCTGGGCGCGCGCGAAAGACGCGCCTCCAGCCAGGCGATCTTTGATGCCCGCGATGAAAGATTTATCCGGCTGGCTGAGCAGCCGGGCCACCGCGCTGATGAGTGGCAGGTCATCTGTCTCACAGCCAAAGCTCAGGTGAGTGATGATACCAAGGCGGTGGAGGATGCCCACGCCCCCGCACGCAAAGCGGTTGGCCTGCGCGCAGGAAAAACCGACCGGCATTCCCAGAACCAGATCTATCCCGCTTTCCAGCGCCATGCGCGCGCGGTCCCTTGTTGAAAACAGCATCGCATCCCCGCGCTGTGAAAAAGCGCTGCCCAGCACGCACACCATGAAGTTCGCGCCGCTTTGGGCCTTGGCTTGCCCGAGGTGATACAGGTGCCCCAGATGGAAGGGATCGTACTCCGCGATGATGCCGCAAACCTTCATATGTCCTCCGTCTCGCTGGAAATTATAGCATAGCGGATGTGATTTAGGAAGTTGACAAGGATATGCCGGGCTTTTATAATGATGCTACTAAAGAAAAGGAGGTGGCCATTCATGGATGACGGCGTTAGATGCCAGGCAAACGAAGGCGTTCCGCGATCGCGACGCATCTGTGATGCGCTGCCCGCATAGCCCCTTCACCTGACATTTATCGCGTCAATGGCACTTGCGAACTTGGCAAGCTGCTTTTTGTGTGCGAATGAATGATTCGGAGGTGATTCCAATGGATTGGGAAAGAATTGAAGAGAAGCTGGATCAGCTTCTCGCCCAAAGCCGCCACGGTCAGCTGCGCGGCGCCCTGATGATGCTGAACCCTGTAGACATCGCGGGGTATATGAAAAAACTTGAAAAGGAAAAATTGCTGCTGCTGTTCCGTATTCTGCCCAAGGATGTTTCGGCGGATGTCTTCAGCTATATGGATTCCGAGCAGCGCCAGACACTGGTGGAAAGCATTGCGGACGCTGAAATCAGCGCCCTGATAGATGAGATGTTTGTTGATGACGCGGTGGACTTTCTGGAGGAGCTGCCGGCCAACGCTGTCAAGCGCGTGCTGCAAAACACCGATCCCCGCACCCGCGCCATCATCAACCAATTTCTCAAGTATCCGGAGAATTCTGCGGGCAGCCTGATGACCATTGAATACTGCGAGGTCAGTCAGGACATGAGCGTACGCGATGCCCTGCAGAGCATCAAGGAAACCGGGGTGGACAAGGAAACGGTTTATACCCTGTACATGCTTGACAACCAGCGGCACCTGATCGGCTCCATCCCGCTGCACAAGGCCCTTGTGGTCAGTGAGGATACCGCGCTGGTCAAGCTTATGGATCCCGGCACCATTACGGTCAACACCCTGGACGACCAGGAGGTGGTTGCTGATACCGTGCGTAAATATCACCTGCTGTCCATCCCGGTGGTGGACGGTGAAGGCCGCATGGTGGGCATCATCACCAGTGACGACATCATGGACGTTATTGAAGCGGAGAACACCGAGGACATTCAAAAGATGTCCGGCTTGGCGCCCTCGGAGCTTCCTTATTTTAAATCCAAGCTGCTTGTCCTGGCTGGCAACCGACTGCCCTGGCTGATGATCCTGATGTTTACCTCCATCGTGTCAGGCGCGATCATCGCGCGTTTTGAAAGCGTGCTGGCCATCAACATCCTGCTGTCCGCCTCCATCCCCATGCTGATGGACACAGGCGGCAACTGTGGCCAGCAGGCCTCCACGCTGATTATTCGCGGCATCGCGTTGGGTGAGGTCAAGTTTTCTGACTTTTTCCGTGTGCTGTGGACAGAGTTCCGTGTAGGTATCCTACTGGGCATCGCGCTGTCATCGGTCACCTTTGTCCGCTTGCTGCTGGTCAACCAGGCGACAGTCATTATGTCGGCTGTGATTTCGGCCAGCTTGTTTTGCACAGTGGTCATTGCCAAGTCCATTGGTTGTACGCTGCCGTTGTTGGCCCAGCGCATCCGGCTGGATCCGGCCCTGGCGGCTTCGCCCCTGATCACCACCCTGGTAGACGCTGCCAGCCTGTTTATTTTCTTCACCATCGCTTCCAATTTTATTTTGTAACTTTAAACCAAACGCAAATCCCCGGACAAAGACGCCGGGGACTTTATTTTGCTGGGAAATTAAAAGTCTTTTAAAGCCGTCTCATCCCATCAGGTCTGCCATGCCGTACAGCCCCGGTTGCCTGCCAGTCAGCCATCCGGCGGCGCTGAGCGCGCCGGCAACGAGAACACCCCTGTTTTGCGCCTGGTGGCTGAGGATGATGACCTCATTATCGCCATAAAAACCGATTTCATGTTCACCGGCTACCGTGCCGCCGCGCACCGCGTGCACGCCGATCTCCCCGGCCTTCCGTTTCGCGGTTTTTCCTTCCCTGCCGTACACAGGCAAAGAATCCGGCTTGCGGACAGCGTTCAGCAGGGACAGCGCGGTGCCCGAGGGACTGTCCATCTTTAGCTTGTGGTGTTTTTCGACGATTTCAATATCAAAGCCATCCAGCATTTGGGCAGCCCTGGCAGCCAACTGAGTGAGCACGTATACTCCGCGGGACATATTGGGCGACCAGAAGATGGGAATATTATCAGCAGCCTCTTGAATGCGTTTCATGTCTCCGCCCGTATAGCCGGTGGTGCCCAGAACGCAGGGCAGGGCATGTGATTGACAATAGTCAAGCAGGTCACCGAGCGCCTCGGGGACGGAGAAGTCCACCAGCACGTCGGCGGCTTCTTTCACCTGTGAGAAATGCCTGTACATCGGGAAGTCCACCTGGTCACAGGTAACAACATCCACGCCCGCTACTGTCACCATGCCGTGCTCATGCGATTGCTGTGCCAGCAGACGCCCCATGCGTCCGCATACGCCTGAAATCAACAAACGCTTCATGGCAGCAGCCCCAACTTGGTCATTTCATCTTTTAAAACGGCGCGGCTGCTATCGCTCAAGCTGACCAGCGGCAGACGCAGCTTGTCATTCATCTTGCCCATCATGGCAAGCCCCGCCTTGACCGGGATGGGGTTAACCTCCATGAACAGGGCGTGAATCAGAGGCATCAACCGCTTTTGGAGCGAGGCTGCTTTTTGAATCTCTCCCGATAGCATGGCGTCGGTCAGCTGTACGGTTTCAAGGGGGGCGATATTGGATAATACTGATATGACACCCAGCCCGCCCAGGGCCATCAGCGGCACGATGGTCTCGTCAGAGCCTGTGTAAAAGGCGATGTTGTCGCTGCACAGGCGCATCATGTCTGTCAGGCGGATGATGTCGCCAGAGGCTTCTTTCACGCCTACCACCTGATCCAGTTTGGCCAGTTCAGCAAGCGTCTCCGGCGCCAGGTTCAGCCCTGTGCGGGAGGGCACGTTATAGATGATGACAGGCAGGCTGCCATCCCTGCTGATGGCTTCGTAATGGGCGATCAGGCCGGCGTGGGTGGATTTGTTGTAGTAAGGGGTCACGCATAATTGGGCGTCAGCGCCCAGTTCGCGCGCGCACCGTGCCATGCGGATGACATGGGCGGTGTTGTTGCCGCCGGTGCCGGCAATGACCGGTACCCGGCCCCGCGCAGCTTTGATGACGGTGTCAAGCGCCAATGCCCATTCATCATCCTCCATCGTGCTGGGTTCGCCCGTGGTGCCGCAGGCGACCAGGGCGGCGATCCCACTGTCGATTTGCCAGTTGACAAGCTTGGTGAGCGACGCTAAATCAATGCCGTCCCTGTCAAACGGGGTGACCAGGGCGGTGCAGGCGCCGGTAAAAATCGGTGTTCTCATGTTGAAATCCTCCTATTTTCTGTGCAGAATATAGCCCTGCGCGCACAGCAGTTCGGCGGTCAGCACGCTGCCCCCGGCAGCGCCGCGCAGCGTGTTGTGCGACAGGCAAACAAAGCGCCAGTCCATCACCGGGTCCTCGCGCAGGCGGCCGATGACCACCGCCATTCCCTTGCCTTCCCCGCGGTCCAGCGCGGTTTGCGGGCGGTCCTCCTGGGAGAGGTAGCGCAGAAAGGGGACGGGAGCTGAAGGCAGCTGAAGCTTCCGGGGCAGCGTTTCATCATCCTGCCAGCGTGCCAGGATTTCTTCTTTTGCAGGTCTTTTGTCAAACTTGACCGAAACCGCTGCCAGGTGGCCATCGCTGACCGGAACGCGCACACATTGGGCGCTGATGACCGGATTCTGGCTGGGCAGAATGGCGTCCAAACCGGGGCTGAGGCTGCCCCAGATCTTCAGGGGTTCCTGCTCGCTTTTTTCCTCTTCCCCGGCGATATAGGGGATGACATTGTCCTTCATCTGTGGCCAATTGTCCAATGTCTTGCCCGCTCCGCTGACTGCCTGATAGGTGCAGGCCGTGATTGCGCGGATGCCAAAATCACGCAGGGGTGTCAGCGCGGGGACGTAGCTTTGGATGGAACAGTTGGGTTTGACCGCGATAAAGCCGCGCTGCGTGCCCAGTCGTTTGCGCTGCGCCGGGATGACCCGGGCGTGCTCCGGATTGATTTCCGGGATCAGCATCGGCACATCTGATATTCCCCGGCAGGCGGAGTTATTGCTGATGACAGCTATCTCCTGCCGCGCGTAAGCCTCCTCCAGAGCCAGGGTGCCGGCTTTATCCAGGGAAACTGCGCAAAATACCAGATCAACTTTCCGCGCTATCGCCTGTATTTCCATCGCGTCCATGACGTTCAAGTCGCTCACGTTTGGCGGGATGGGCTCGGACATTTGCCAGCGGCCCGCCACCGATTGCTTATAAGGCTGTCCGGCGCTTTGGGCGCTGGCTGCCAGCACTGTGATCTCAAACCAGGGATGCCCGGCCAGAAGCGTCACCAGCCGCTGACCGACCATGCCGGTCGCGCCCAAAATGCCTGCCCTGTAGCGTTTCATTGCACACCTCACCGTTTAGCTATGGAATTCCCCGGCAAAATGCTGCCGGGGAGTTGGATTATTATTTGACACCAAGATGCCTGAAGGTTTCCATGCTCAGGCGGGCATCTTCAAAGGGCGACTCACTGAAAGGTTCGTCCTGCTCCAGCACAAGCCAATCAGCGCCCGCGTCAAGCGCGGCTCGTACCAGACCTTCTGCGTCCTGTACGCCATGGCCAAAAGGACGGTAGGAGAAGCCGCTGCGGTCAATCTCCTCATTCTCGTTCAGGCCGATCAGCGCGTAGGGGGTGCGTCCGGAGTTGTCGGACACATAGTCCTTGATGTGCACCAATGGCGCGCGCCCCTTGTAGGACGCCAGATAGGTCAGGGGATCCACGCCTGCGTACTTGACCCAACAGGTGTCAATCTCTGTTTGCAGAATGTCCGCCGGCAGGGCTTGGTAGATAAAGTCCAGGCCATAGATGCCCGATACCTTGACGAACTCAAAATCATGGTTGTGGTAGAGCAACTGGATGCCGGCATCCCTGCACTGGCTGCCAAAGCCGTACATCAGGGCCAATACCCTGGCAAAGCCGGGTGCGCCGGGGCGGTCTTCCTCGCCCAGGTAAGGGATGGCGATGTATGGGCAGCCCAGCTCCTTGTGGTAGCGGATAACCTCCTGTGGATCTGCCAGGATTTGCTGGACGGGTACATGGCTGGACAGGGCTGTCAGGTTGTTTTGTACCAGCAGCGCTTTCATTTGCGCGGCGCTGCGCCCGAAGAAACCTGCGAATTCCACGCCGTCAAAGCCCAACTCTTTCACCTGGCGCAGGGTACCTTCCAGGTCCTGTTCCATTTGGTTGCGCACGCAGTACAGTTGATAGGCGATCGGTGTTTTTTTCATTTTGATTCTCCTGTTTTAGTCAAAGTAGTAGGGTTGGCCGCTTGCGGCGCTTTTGTAGATGGCTTCCAGGATGCGGGTGACCATAAGCGCCTGCTCGGGCAACACGCACAGTTCGCCTTTGCCGCGGATAGCGGTATGGAAGGTGTGCTGCTCCATCATTTGCGGGTCTGCGGCATTGCCCTCAAAAAAGGCGACTGCCCCGGCTTTGAGATCCGGCTTTTCCACAAATTGCCGGCCGTGCTTGACGCCGTTGATACGCAGGCCGTCATGGAAGTCCGCGCCGCCCTTGGTGCCTGACAGCGTGGCGGTGGCTTCCTCAACATCCAGGGTGTTCAGCGCCCAGGAAGCGCTGAGCATGATAGTGGCGCCGTTTTCCATCACCACAAAGCCGAAGGCGCTGTCCTCCACCGTAAATTTGTCAACATCCCAGTCGCCCCAGGCGTTGGCAGTCTCACGGTCCTTGTTGAGCTTGTGATAGGTGGTTCCTACTGCGTATTTAGGCTGGTAGTTGTCCATCATCCACAGGGTCAGGTCCAGCGCGTGGGTGCCAATGTCGATCAGCGGCCCGCCGCCTTGCTCATGCTCATTGAGAAAGACGCCCCAGGTCGGCACGGCGCGCCGGCGTACGGCATTGGCGCGGGCGAAATAAATCTCACCCAGTTCGCCTGCCTGAATGGCACGTTTGAGGTATTGGCTGTCAGCGCGATAACGGCTTTGATAGCCAATGGTCAGCAGCTTGCCGGTCAGCTTGGCGGCAGAGAGCATTTTGTGCGCTTCTTCGTAATTGATGGCCATGGGTTTTTCACACATGACATGCTTGCCGCTTTTGAGCGCGTCAACGGTAATCAAACTGTGGCTGCGGTTGGGTGTGCAGACATATACCGCGTCCAGATCCAGCTTGAGCAAGTCCCTGTAATCCTCGTATACCTTGGCGTCCTTTGCGCCATATTCCCCCGCGGCTTTTTGGGCGCGTTCGGGAATGATGTCGCAAAACGCGGTTACCTGCGCGTTGCCGAGCTTTTTGATGGATGGCAGATGCTTGTGGTTGGCAATTCCTCCGCACCCGATGATGCCCAGTTTCAGCGAATCCATACCGGCCCTCCCTATGATGATGGGTACATTATAGTCCGTTTTTAACGCTTTGTCATTGGATTCAATGTAATAAACCTTGTTTTCCAAGTTTGGGAATTTTAATATTATCCTCATAGAGGATGAATATAACGCCCCTGCGCGTTGTATAGAAAATACGGAAAGGAAGCAACCCATGAAAAGAATGCTGTCGCTGGTACTTGTCCTGCTTGTGGTGCTTGCTGCTGTCCGGACGCAGGCTGCGAACACAAACGCTGTTTTGATGAAGGGCGCCAGCGGAGCCAAGGTGACTGCCTTGCAGGAGCGTCTGCTGGCCGCGGGGTTTTTATCCGGCGCTGTGGACGGACGATATGGGGATGGCACACAAAAGGCGGTATCCTCGGCGCAGGCCGCTTTGCGTGAAAAAGGGTACAATCTGGCGGTCGATGGCGTCGCGGGTCAGCAGACCCTGACACTGCTGTTTGATGATCGGGTCATGGAGCCATTCTTGACGTTCGGTTTGGGCGCCAGCGGGCCTCGGGTCATCAGTTTGCAAACCCGGCTGATCGATTTGAAATTCCTGGAAGGTCAGGCGGATGGATGCTTTGGACAGCAAACCTTAAATGCGCTCAAGGCCTTTCAGTCACATCTGACGGGACAGGGGCTCCGGGTCAGCGGCATGGCGGACGCGGCCACGCGCGCGATGCTGCGGACAGATGCCGATTTGTCAGGCTTTGGCATCCGCGCGCCGGAATTCTTTGATGACTCAAAGCCGCTCACGCTGAGTGATGAATACCTCAACGCACAGGCTGCGATCCTGGTGGACATGAACAGCGGGCGCATTCTCTTTCAAAAGGATATGGATACGCGTCATTACCCGGCCAGCACTACCAAGATCATGACCCTGTTGCTGGCGGTTGAGCGAGGGCATCTGGAGGAGAAGGTTGTGTTGCCTGCCGCCACCGGGAAGGTGCCGCGGGATTCTTCCCTGGTGCCTGTCTACCCCGGTGAAAGGATGGCCATGCGGGATTTGCTGTATGGGTTGATGATACGCTCCGGCAATGACGCGGCCAATGCCATCGCCGACATTTGCGCCGGCTCGGTTGAGGGATTTGTTATCCAAATGAACCAACGCGCGGCCAGTCTGGGTTTAAACAACACGCATTTTACCAATCCTCATGGCTATCATAGCGCTGAGCACTACACCACCGCGCGCGATCTGGCAACCCTTGCCCTTAGCGCGATGGCAAACGAAGATTTTGCCGCGATCTCCTCAGCGCTATCCTATGAGATGCCCGCGACCCAGAAACGCGGCGCGCTGCTTATCCGAAACAGCAATGAGTTGCTGATTCCGTCCTCGCTTTTTTATTATGAAGCGGCCGTTGGTATCAAAAGCGGCTATACCAGTCATGCAGGTTTTTGCTATGTGGGGTCGGCTGTCAGGGAGGAGCAACGGCTTTTGGCCGTGATCCTGGGCAGCAGAACGCGCAACCGAGGATGGGATGACATGGCCCGGCTGTTCAACTATGGATTTGTCACCCTTGACAAATAGCGCTGTTTGTTTTGCCCTGAATGCAGCCGGAGCGGTTGGAAAGACCTTTGCCCGGCAGTTTATGCAACAGCTTGAGGCGTCACGCAGAGGTTAGAGGTCCGCTGTGGTCCCGCTGCGCTGGTTGTCATTGACAACAAAAAGCCTCGGTGCTAAGATAGAAGAACCTTGAACAGTCTTTATTATGTTTATTTTTTAAAGTGGTTTTCAAGGTTGAAATTATTGACACAGGCGCTGACAACGCGAAAGTGGATCCGGCAGATGGGAATTGCCAATGTCAATGTAAGGAGACAATTTCTTTGTTGAAGCGACAGTTGTTTGCAGGGAAATCACGGATTGCGGTACTGATTGTCCTTGACATTGTTTTCCTGAGTGTGGTGTACTGTGCTTTTCTGCTGCGCTACATGTACAGGGCATCCACGATACATCTCCATTCAATCGCGCGGTTCTTTTTTTTAATGCTGGGCAGTGTCCTGTTCTGCCGGTTTGTGTTTCGGATTTATCGGCAGGTATGGCGATATGCGGATTACCGTGTTTTTTTGCTCATGTTCATGGCGGATTTGGCTGGCGGCGCGTTTTACCTGGTGCTGGAGACCTTCTTGCTGGAGCGGCACCTGCCTCTTTTAATTACGGTATCCGCTTTTAGTATTGCGCTGCTGGTCACTCTGGCTTCACGGTTTTTATACCAATACCTTCGCAAGAGGCAAGACGATCTTCTGCCAAGCCGCAGCGCTGTCCCGCTTGAGAAAACGAATAAAATCAATGTTGCTATCGTGGGCGCAGGAAAGATGGGGGTCTTTCTGACGCAAGAATTGCTTATGAACCCCAATTCCCGTTATCATCCGATGTACCTGATCGACAACGATCCGCGCAAAATCGGCACCAGCATTCATGGTGCGCAAGTGATAGGGCCGGATCATCAGGTAATCCCTCGAATCAACAAGCTGCCTATCCAGGAGATCATTATCGCTTTGCCTCAGATGGAGCCGGAGGCGCGCGAAATACTATTCAAACAATACATGGAAACCGGCTGCAAAGTTCTGGTGTACGACTATCCGATAGAACGGCTCAGTCAGCAAAACAGCAAGCGCCTGGTGCGTGATATCAATATCGAGGATCTTCTTTTCCGCGCGCCGATTTCGCTCAAGGATCCGCAGGCACACAATTATTACCAGGGCAAGGTTATTTTGGTGACCGGCGCCGGCGGCTCCATCGGCAGTGAATTAAGCCGCCAGTTGGCCCGTTTTCAGCCCAAGCAGCTGGTATTGCTGGACATCTATGAAAACGGTGTTTACGACCTGGGGCAGGAGCTCAGGCGCCGCTATGGGGATAGCCTGAATATGCGCATTGTCATTGCCTCAGTATGCGATGTCAACCGAATCAACCAGGTGTTTGAGCGTTTCCGTCCCGAGGTTGTTTTGCATGCGGCCGCGCACAAGCATGTACCGCTGATGGAGGATAACTGTGCGGAAGCCATCCACAACAATGTCTTTGGCACCTATTACACCGCGATGGCCGCGGAAAAATACGGGACCCGCCGTTTTGTGCTGATATCAACTGACAAAGCAGTCAACCCGACCAATATGATGGGCGCTACCAAGCGTATGTGCGAAATGATTGTGCAAAGCCGCCAGGATAGTCAGACGCAGTTTGCCGCGGTGCGCTTTGGCAACGTGCTGGGATCCGCCGGTTCCGTGGTACCGCTGTTTCGCCGGCAAATTGAGGAAGGCGGTCCGGTTACCATTACTGACAAGCGCATTATCCGCTATTTCATGACCATCCCCGAGGCAGCCCAGTTGGTGTTGCGCACCGGCACACGAGCTGAGAAATCTGAGGTGTATGTGCTGGATATGGGCAAACCCATCAAAATCTTAGATTTAGCCAATAAGATGATTTCGTTGTCCGGTTTAGTCCCCGATCAGGATATCAAGATCAAGGAAATAGGCTTGCGCCCCGGGGAAAAGCTGTATGAGGAGCTGCTGGTTCGCGTGGAGGAATGCACGCGCACGGATGATGAACGCATTTTTATCGAGAAGGGCAACGCGCCGGACCGGGAGGCGGTGGACAGGACGCTGCGCGCCCTTCGCCAAGCGCTGGATATGCACGCGGATGATGATTTGCTTAAGGAGTTGATGATGCGCATCCTTCCATCATACCGTGATGCGCATGAAGTAAATGAAAAGGCGGCAGATGCGGCTGAAATGCAGGCTACCGGGGTAAATGGCGTCGATGTGCTGGAAATACTTGGCACCTCAACATAAATGGAGGAATTAAATAAAATGAAACAACTTTTGCTTCGACTGGGAATTTTCTTTATGTGCGCTGCGCTGGTGTCGGCGCCTGTTATGGGGCAGGCAACAGATGGTTTTTCGCTCACCCAGGAACAGTATGACATAATAGACCAGGCCTTACTGGATGAGACCAAGGAACTGCCAATCAGTGACGAGTTTCGTATCAATGTGTCCCCGGATGATCTTTCCGTAACACCGGGGCTGGATGAGAATTGGACCAATATCCTGCTGTTGGGGACAGATACCGGCAGTATCAAATTGAACTACGGCCGGACAGACACTATGATCATTATGTCTGTTAACAAGAACACCGGCAAAATCCGCCTTTCATCCCTGGTGCGAGACATGAAGGTCAGCCTCCCTTTCCATAAAAGGGAATATAAAATCAATACGGCCAATGCTTTTGGCGGCCCGCTCCTTGCTGTCAAAACCGTAAATGAAGTCTTCGGGCTCAATATCCGTCATTATGTTTCCATCAACTTCAGTGGTTTTATCAAGGTAATCGACAGCCTGGGCGGTGTGGAGCTCCTGCTGAACGCCGGCGAGTCTCAGATTGTCGGGGTGCCTCACCTTAACGAGCCCCAGCTGCTCAACGGCACCCAGGCGCTGAGCTATGTCAGAATCAGGAAGCTTGATGATAATTTTGGCCGCAATGAGCGTCAGCGCAAACTCCTGTCCTCCTTGTTCAACAAAGTGATGAGCGATTCAGATATAGAGTCTGCAATGCGGGCGTTGACGGAAGTCCTCAGGCACATGGTGACCAACCTGAGCATCAATGATTTGTTCACCCTGATTGTCCCGGTGTTTCGCGGTATGGAGAACATGGAAACTACAGGGTTTCCGGCTTCCGGTGATTACAGACATGAGCAAAGTGCCGACACCAAGGATTCCTATGTTGTTTTTGATCTTGAAACTACCCGACGGAAACTGCACGATTATATTTATCAATGAATTTTATTAAAGGATGTGTATGTAACGTGAAAAGACTTCTTATTGTTCTGCTTTCAATTGCTATCTTGTTGCCGGTGATTGGCGTAGCCCAGGTGGTGGATCCTACTGTCAGCAGAGGAATCGAACCAGTCCGAGGGCTGGCAAACAATCCGGTGATTGAAGGAGAGAATCAACTGACCGGCTTGCCGACGGATGCGCCTTACATCCCTGTTTTAGTGAATATTGACAATGTCGCCGGCGCGTGGCCGCAGTGGGGTATCGTGGATGCTGACATCATTTATGAGCTGCCGATTGACGGCTTGAGTTTGACGCGGCTGATGGCGCTGTTTGGCTACCGGCATCCGCAGGATGTTGGCCCGGTGCGCTCCGGACGCATCATGCACGCTGAAATGCGTGAGGAGTGGGACGCCGCCTGGGTGTATGTCGGTGTCCAGGAAAAGAAAGGTTCCAATGTCAATGACTACTTAAGAAAGCATGGGGTGCGCAGCAAGCCGGTCAACCTGTTGTTTGATGGCACCGGCAATCGCTACGGCTACCTGTTTGGCGCAAAGAAAGGGTATAAAAACCCGCATCATCACAGCATCGACCTGACGAAGATTGCTCAGGAGGTATCCGCCTATACTTTCCCGCAGCGCCCCTTCCTCTTCACGGACGAGCTGCCTGAGACCGGAGTTCAAGCAAGCCGCGTTGATTTGAAGTATGGAACAAGGCAGGACTCTTATTCAAACTCTTATTATATTTACGATGAACAAACCAACCAGTATACGCGTTACCGCGACAACACACTGTATGTGGACGCCAATCAGCCGGATGCAGGGCTGACGTTCTCCAACCTGATTGTCCAGTGGACAGAGCTGAAATTCAACGGCGCTTCAAACGCGCCGCTGCTTAAGGAAGTGGGCGAGGGCAACGCGGACATTTTTACCGGCGGACGCTACATCGCGGGCTACTGGGTAAGGGAATCGGTCGGCTCAAGGACGGTTTTTTATGATGAAAACGGTGAAGAGATCCGCCTGCAGCGCGGGAAGACCTTCATTAACGTTGTTTCCGATCGCGCTACCACGCTCAGCTATGAGGAATAAGCAATAACTCTTTTGCCAGTGTCTATGAGGGAGGGGAATATGAAACGCTTTTTGGCGCTGTTGTTATGTCTGTTCATGGTGTTGGCTTTATTGCCCGTCACCCAGGCTGAAGCCTTGCCGCATTTTCAATTTGGCAGTGATTTTCTGATAGGCTTTCAAGGACGCGAACTGAGGTTTAAAGCGAGGGTTGACAACTATAAAAAGCTTGGCAAGCCTGTCAGCGCGCGGCTTCAGGACGAAGAAGGTTTTGTTGTGCTTGACAAGACCTTCAAATCCTCATCTTATCAAACGATCACTTTTACGGTTCCCGATACCTGGCAGGGGGCAAAATCGCTTTCCTGGTGGGTGGATGGTCGAAAAGCAAACACGAAGGATCTTATTTTGGCAGTTGACAACATCGGCAACCGCCAAGTCAAGCGGGTCAGCACCCGGCAGCCGCGCATGTCCATCACCATAGATGCTGCTTATGGAGATACCTATACCCTGGAGCTTTTGTCAGTGCTGGACGAATTTGGTGTCAAATGCACCTTTTTTGTCACCGGGAACTGGGCCCAGGCCTATCCGGAGCATATACTTGACATTCAGTCACGCGGGCATGAGATTGCCAACCATTCTTTCTCGCACCCTCATATGACCACGCTTTCGTTTGAGAAGATGCAAAGGCAAATCGTTCGCTGCAGCGATGCGATTGAGGCTGCCGGCGCCAGCCGGCCTGTCCTTTTCCGTCCGCCTTACGGTGACACAAACGAAAAGCTGCGCGCGGTGTCCCGTTCCCTGGGCTGTGAGGTGATCATGTGGACCATTGACTCTCATGATTGGGACACGGCGTATAACCATCAAAAAATCGTTCGCCGTGTTACCAAGGATGTTGGTCCTGGTCATATCATCCTCTTCCATAACGATGGAAAGTTCACGCCCGGTGTGCTTAGGGAGGTTATTCCTTATTATCAATCCCTGGGATTGTCCCTGGTAACGATATCTACCTTGCTGGATGAAGGAGAGTATTCGGTCGACAAGGAGGGGGTAGTCAGTTTTTATCCTTGAGATGATTGCTTTGCCAACTTCTGGACAAAGAGCGTTACCTTGTTCATACAAAAAATATTATAGAAATTGGAATCAGTAGGTAAGAAGCAAAAAAACAGCGCCCCTCTTTTGGATGCAATCCGGATGGGGTGCTTGTTTTCAGGGTTTCCTTGACAGCGCTCAAATTGGTAGCGGCGGTCGGATTTGAACCAACGACACTCCGGGTATGAACCGAATGCTCTAGCCAACTGAGCTACGCCGCCATTTTGGTTGCGGGGGAGGGATTTGAACCCTCGACCTCCGGGTTATGAGCCCGACGAGCTACCGAACTGCTCTACCCCGCGGCATACGCCTTGCGGCGCATTTATTATACTACCACATCCGGTTCGTTTTGTCAAGCAATATTTTTCCGGGCATTTCCTTTTCCGGGGTGCAGATCATAGGATCCGGCCAGCCTGGTTAGCTATGCTCCTTAAGCCAGTCACGGGCGATGGCGGCATACAGCACCACGCTGGCGTAGCGGTTTTTATAGAACAAGCGCTCTTTGAGCACGCCTTCCATACACAAACCCGCTTTTTGCATGACAGCGCCGGAGGCAGGGTTAAGCGCATCATGTCTGGCTTCCACGCGGTGGATGCCGAGGCGTGTAAAGACAAAGCAAAGATACTGTGTCAGCGCCTGTGTCATCAGGCCCCGTCCCCAGCAGTCCTTTGCCATGGAGAATCCCACTTCTGCGGCATGGCTTTCCCAGTCCCGCCATACCAAGCCGATTGTACCTATCATTCTGCCGCTGTCCTTGAGTACAAGGGCGCGGGTGAACAGCTGCTCCTGACGGCTTTGCGCTATCAAACCCAGCAAGACAGCGCGTGTTTGCGCCAGGTTGGCGTGCGGATCCCAGAGCACATAACGGGCAACTTCAGGATCCTTTGCGTAATGATGGAAGTCTTTGGCATCACGCAGACGCAGGGGGCGCATTATCAGATCCTGCGTTTCCAGAGTGACCTTGTCATACAAGGTTTTACCATCGCGCAGCCGCCGTATCAGCCATGGATTGTTCCCGTCCGGTTTCATTGGCTTCCTGTGGCCCTTGCTTTCGGGAAGCGGGAAGGTTGAACGGTTGGGGGCTGCATGCCTTTCTGCCACAAGAATGAAGGCTGCGCCAGCAGGTGATGGGCCATCAACAGCGCCAGACAGGTCTTGGCGTCTTCGATTTCTCCATGTTCCACCATCATGACAGCCTGGCTGAGCGGCAGGCGCACCAGGTTGAGAAACTCATCCGGGTCGGTGTGTGCCTTGACCTGCCGCAATTCGGTAGCCAGGTATATTGCGATACGTTCGGTACAAAAGCCCGGCGTTGTGACTACATGGGCCATTTTGCGCCAGTTTTTGGCTTGCAGTCCGGTTTCTTCCTCCAGTTCACGCTTGGCGCACAAGAAGGGATCCTCGCCCGGATGGTCCAGTTTACCTGCCGGGATCTCAAGCGTCACGCGGTCAATAGCGACTCTGTGCTGCTGCACCAATGTCACCATCCCTTGCTGGTCGACCGGTACCACAGCCGCGGCGCCATTGTGCAGCACAACCTCACGCCCGGCTTCTTGCCCGTTGGGAAGGGCTACCCTCCACTGTTGTACGGTGATTATTTTACCGGAAAACTCTGTCTGCCGGGACAAAATGGTTTCTCTAAGCTGCTGCTCGTTCATATCTCGCTCCCCTTTCCTGCGTCAGTATAACTGCTGAGCGTAGGTGATTTCAAGAGAAACAGCCCCGTTTGTTCGGGGCTGTTTGATGGCTTGGATCCCTAATTAAGGGGTAACAGGCGCCTGCTCAGTTTCAGGTTGGGGTTCAGCCTCCGGATCGATCACAGGCTCCGCTTCGGGCTCAACTTCGGATTCGGCTTCAGGCTGCTCTTCCACAGATTCCGCTTCGGGTTCCAGCATCTCCTCTTCAGCTTGCCCTTGAGCGTCTTCAATCAATGTCAAAATAGTCGGGCCTTCCTCAGGCAGCGCGGCGATGAGGCGCTCCTGAAGGGCAGGCATCAAAACGCTCATCAGCTGCTCCATCATGGCGTCCGCTTCCTCGGGAGTCTGGTCTTCGCTGATGATTACTTGCTGAGCGCCCTCGGTAACGGGGGCGATGGGCTGCGCGTCAACAGGCGAGGCGGTATAGCTGATGGTCAGCAGCGGCTCGGAAGACATCAGGGCAAGACTTAGCGAACCCTCGCTTGTCATGGCGCCCATGTTGCTGCTGTCGTTGTAGGATATGCCAATGGTGATGCCGCCGGTTAGCCAGTTCATGCCGAAATTGCTGTTAACTTGCGGCGCTTCCCTCTTAAGCGAGAAAGACAGGTTAATCAGGGAATCAATAAAATTGAAACCGCTCTTGATGTCATTTTCCTGCGCCTGCCAGTCAATGGCTGTGACGACTTCTTCTTCAGTGGCAGGCTGGCTGGTCTCATCCTCGGCGGCAGGCTGGTCGGCTTCGTCTTCGATGTCGAACATATCTTCGAAAGTAGGCAGGTTGGTTTTTGTCAGGATCTTGGCGCTTATCTCCACAGAGCTGTACTGTCCGTTCTGTGCGTTTGGAACGTTGATGAGCAGTTCAATCCTGTAGTTCTTCATTTCTCCCTCAGGGGTTGTCATCTCCGTATAGGACTTGCCGCTGCCGTCCTCATAGGTGATGGCTGACAGCACGACCTGGTCTTCCTGAGATTTTATTAACTCGAGTGTGTCAGTCAGTTCTTGAGCCATGTCCTCGGGCGTGGTTGATTCGTCTGTGGGGTTAAGATCCTGGTTAGCGCTGGCAGCTTCCTCGACCAACTTCTTCATGGCAGAATCATTGTTATAGATCTCCATCAGTTTCTCAAGGAAATTGACGGCCATGTGCATGGTGACTTCCCGCTGAGACCGGCTGTTGAATGTGCCTACGCCGGGGATTTCGTAAGTACCCTCCTCCTTTTCCTTAGCCGCTTCAATGGTGTTTATATACTCCATGAACGCGTTGATATAGGGGGCAAAGGCCTGATCGGGCGTTTGGCCTGCTGTGCTCATCTTGCTCATCATGGCGGGATCCACGCTCAGGGCAAGGCCGGGCAGCAGGTTGCTGGTGATGTTATTCTCCAGGGTTTGCTCGTTGATGGCTGCCTGGAAATTAAACAGGTCGCCTTGGTCGGTACCTACAACACCTGAAATATTGGTGTTGTTGATGATGGTGGTTTTGAGCTTATTGACCGCGTTGACCAGCGTGGCCAGTATGGCTGCGTCTTCTTCACTTGGCATCTGTTTTGTTAGGAAATAGATTACCTCGCCTAATTTGGGGCTCACCTTAATGGCGAAATCGGTCTGGATGCTTTTGCCGCTTTCAAACAGTGCCAGCATCAGCTCTTCCATTGTGGGCGGCTGGGGCGTTGCCGGCTCTTCCGCAAGGACGGGCAGTATGCCAAGCATCATTACCATTGCGGTCAGAATGGCTACCAGGCGCAGTTTCATTGGTTTCATGGTATTCCTCCTTAATAATTGACGAATTTTATACCTTAGCTTGAAAGCAACATTATTATACCACGGAAAATTAACAAAAAAGTAAACAATCTGTCAATTTCATGCGACAATTGCAGCCATATCTGTTGAAATGCGGTCAGCAGCATCAAGGAATATGGTTGGATATCTGGCTGTGCTTGATGGAAAGGTCCATAATGTGGTGGAGAATGTGGGTGATGTCCTTGCCATAGCCGGTCAGGAGATACTCCGTTTTGCGTGGCTCATCCGGGGTGTTCTCCTTCATAATCAGGCGGCTTTCGATCAAAGAGTTGAGCTTTCTTTGCAGTTCCGTATCGCTGATGAAGGCAATGGATTTGCGGATGTCGGTATAGCTGCGCGCGCCCTGTTCCATCGCAAACAGAATCATCGGGTTCCATCGCCCGCCGATGATGCCTTCCATCAATCGCAGGCCGTGTGATAATTGCGGTTCCTCAAGGCGCAGGCCCGGGTCAAATTCGCTCAATGTTTTCTCCTTTCTTTTCTTTTCAAGCGTTCATGGCAGTTAAAAGTATAACAAGCGGTTTTGCTATACGCAAGCGCAGCCAGGGCATTGCGTGATGATACTTCCGCGGAGGGTCCGTATAATGCTCAGCATGATCCGCCACTCCGTTTTGGCTAAGCTTTTGGCGAACCATATAACCCCTGGAAGAAGAGGGGCGTGCCCGCTTTGCTTTGGCAGGCAACGAAACATCGAAACATATGATATAATAATCCAAAATTTATATATGAAAGGGTGTTTTAAATGAAAACGAACTTCCATATCAGCCCCTCAAGAACGCTGGGTAAACGGGACAAGATGATCTATGGCCATTTTATTGAGCATTTCCATCGTCAGATCTATGGCGGCGTGTTTGATCCCTCCAGCCCTTTCGCTGACAGCGAAGGTCTGCGCACGGATGTGCTGGACGCTATGCGCAAAATCAAAGTGCCCATACTGCGCTGGCCCGGCGGCTGCTTTGTTTCTTCTTACAATTGGAAGAAAGGAGTTGGCCCTTCGCGCGCTCCTGTGTTTGACAAGGCATGGCGAGTGGAGGATCCTAATACCTTTGGGACGGACGAATATGTGGCCATGTGCCGCAAATTAGGCTGTGAGCCCTATATCTGCACCAATGCCGGCACCGGCACGCCAGAGGAGATGAGCGATTGGCTTGAATATTGCAACCTTGACCATGAAGGCGAATTCGCCCGTTGGCGGATCGCGAACGGCTACCGTGAGCCTTACAAGGTAAAGTATTGGTCCATCGGCAATGAAAACTATGGCGCGTGGGAACTGGGCGCCAAGGCCGTGGGGGAATGGGGGCGGTTCGCGCTGGAATCCGCCAAGCTGATGAAGCATGTGGATCCCGACATTGAGCTGTCCGCCGCTGCACTGGCTGATGTTCATTGGAATGTGGACCTGCTCAGCCACTGCGGCCGGCATCTCGATTGGATCTCAATCCACAAGTATTGGGACAGGTTGAATGAAGTGAATGCTTTTGCTGATTATGAGCAGTCCATGGCTTACACCAATGATCTGGACACCGACATTAACAAGGTGCGCGGCCTGCTGACAGCCATGGGCCTTGAAAAGCGTATCAAGATCGCCTATGACGAGTGGAATCTGCGCGGTTGGCATCATCCCAAGGTACTCAATGGACGTACCAGGGAGGAGTATCTCCTGCCCCGGGACAAGAACGATCATAACCCTGATTATACCATGGCGGACGCCGTATTCTCCGCCTGTTTCCTGAACACCCTCAACCGCAACTGCGACATTGTGGGCATGGCTAATTTTGCCCCTGTTGTGAATACCCGCGGCTGTATTTTTACCCATGAGGACGGCATGGTCCTGCGCAGCACCTATCATATCTTTGACCTGTACGTCAACTATGTGGGTGATGAGATTCTTGACGGCTGGATGGATGAAAGGGAGACCATGAGCGTCGTTGGCAAAAACGGTCAGCTTGATGAAGTGTCAGTGTTGGACGTGCTGCCTACCCGTATGAGTGAAACAGGCATGCTTTGTGTGGCGGCAGTCAACAAACACGCCCTGGAGAGCCGTGCCTTGTCGATTGCCATGGAAGGCGCAGCGCGGGCAAAGGAATACCGCTTGATCACTGTGAACGGCGAAAGCACGGAATCGTATAATGACATCGGTGTAGAGCAGGTGAGGCTTACCCGGGGCGAATGGAAGCCTGTAACCGGCAATGTGCTTAACGTGACTTTGCAGCCGCATTCAGCTAATGTTATTCAGCTGAAAGACATCGCATGAACTGGTTTCTGATGAGATGGCCGTCCTTCGGGGCGGCTTTTTAGGTGCAGCGCACATATCGAAGATTAATATTCGAGGCGGACAAGCTTTGCTGCAAATGCTTGATTTCTTTGGTGAATCAAGAAAAATTTTGCCTGATAAATCCCTTGACAGACCCGCTGATGCATGGTACATTGGACATGGGTTAGCACTCAACGGCATCGAGTGCTAACAACGCCGGACGAAGGAGGGAAATCAATGATGGAAGATCGCAAGCTGCGTATTCTGAAAGCCATCATTGAAGATTATGTCCTTACCGCTGTTCCGGTGGGTTCCAGGACGGTTGCCCGAAAGTACTTGAGTCACCTGTCCAGCGCTACCATCCGCAACGAGATGAGCGACCTGACCGAGCTGGGTTACCTCAGCCAGCCCCATGTGTCTGCCGGCCGGGTGCCAAGTGCCCGCGCTTACCGCTTGTATGCGGACAAGCTGCTGGCGGAGGCGGAGGATGGGGAAAAGGAAGAGGCAGGACGCGATTATGTCCGCAAGGTCAGCCACCTGGAGGACCTGGTACGCAGCACAGCTCAGGCGCTGGCGGAGATGACCGGCCTGGCGTCCTTTGTGATGATGCCGGCGCAGTCGGATTTGCGCATCGCCACTCTGCAGCTGGTCCCGGTATCCACTGCGCTTGCCCTGCTGGTGATTGTGACTGATGGCGGGATCATCCGCGACACTATGGTGCAGGTGGCAGGTTATCTGGATTCCGATGCCCTGTATGCCATCAGCCGTATGCTGAGTGAACGCTTTACCGGCCGTACTCTCAAGGAGGTTCAGTTGCTCCTTGAGGAATTCGCTGAACATTTGCCAAGCGACCCTTGGGTGCTTCAAGGTATCAACGATTTAGCCAGCCAGATGGATCGCCAGAATGCCCAGGATAATCTGATGGTCTGTGGCGCGCACAATATTTTGGCTTTCCCTGAGTATCAGGACGCCGAAAAGGCTCGGCAGTTTCTGAGCGTCATGGATGACAAGGAGCGCCTGTTGACCTTGATTCGTCAGGCTGGAAACAAGGACATCAGCGTATGCATTGGGCCGGAGAGCGGCATTCCGGAGATGGAGACTTGCTCCATTGCCCTGGCGCAGTACCGTCTCAGCCGCGGCCAGCGCGGCGCGATCGGATTGATCGGCCCCACCCGTATGCCATATGCCCGCGTGTTTTCGACGCTTCGGCAAGTCAGCCGGCGGATGAGCGATATGCTTAATACCATCTAATAACTGGAGGAACTATGACCAAGAAGAAACCGGAACTGCCTGAACTGGAAGAAGAGTTGCAGCCAGAAAATCAGGCTGACGTCTCAGAAGAGGCCGGCTTGGAGGAGCAGCTGGCGCAGGCTTTACAGCAACGTGACGAGTACCTGCAAATGGCGCAGCGCGTTCAGGCGGATTTTGACAACTTCCGCCGCCGCAACCGCCAGGTGGCTGCGGAGAGTTTTGATGATGGCGCGCGCGCTTTTATCAAAACCCTGTTGCCGGTGGTGGACAATCTGGAGCGTGCCGTGCAGGAAAAACGTGAGGGCGATCCTTTATACACCGGCGTGCAGCTGGTTGTCCGCATGATGATGGACACGCTCGCTGCGCGCGGCGTCAGTGTCATTTCCCGGGTGGGTGAGCCCTTTGACCCCAACCTGGAGGACGCAGTCGCCCAGGCCGCGCCCGAAGACGGCGCGCCGGGGACAGTCAGCGACGTTATTCTCAAAGGATACAAAATGGGTGATACAGTCCTGCGGCACGCGATGGTGCGCGTCGTTCCGGGCTGATACCATAAATAACATTGAAAACGAATCGTTAGAAATTTGGAGGAAACAAACATGGCTAAAATCATCGGCATTGATCTGGGCACCACCAACTCCTGCGTCGCCGTCATGGAAGGCGGGGAGCCGGTTGTCATCACAAATTCAGAAGGCGCGCGGACTACGCCGTCTGTTGTTGCGTTTACCAAGGAAGGCGAGCGTCTGGTCGGCCAGATCGCCAAGCGCCAGGCCATCACCAATCCTGAGCGCACCATTTCATCCATCAAGCGTCAAATGGGCAGCAATCACAAGGTGTCCATTGACGGCAAGGATTTTACCCCCCAGGAAATCTCCGCGATGGTGCTTCAGAAGCTCAAGAAAGATGCGGAGAGTTATCTGGGCGAGGCGGTTAACCAGGCTGTCATCACCGTGCCTGCTTACTTCTCGGACTCCCAGCGCCAGGCCACCAAGGATGCCGGCCGCATCGCGGGGCTTGAAGTGCTGCGCATTATCAATGAGCCTACCGCGGCTTCCCTGGCCTACGGTCTGGACAAGGACGATCCCCACAAGATCCTGGTGTACGACCTGGGCGGCGGTACCTTTGACGTGTCCATCCTGGAAATCGGCGATGGCGTGTTTGAGGTGCTGGCTACCAACGGCGATACCAAGCTGGGCGGCGATGACTTTGATGACCGCATTGTGGACTACATTGCAGAGGTGTTCAAAAATGAAAACGGCATTGACCTGAAAAAGGACCGCATGGCCTGGCAGCGCCTGAAGGAAGCGGCCGAGAAGGCCAAGATAGATTTGTCCGGCGTGATGGCGGCCAACATCAACCTGCCTTTTATCACCGCGGATGCCAACGGTCCAAAGCACCTGGACATCACCCTGACGCGCGCGAAGTTCAACGAGCTCACCCATGATTTGGTTGAGCGCACCATTGGTCCGATGCAAACCGCGCTCAAGGACGCCGGGCTGACAGCCAACCAGATTGAAAAGGTGATCCTGGTAGGCGGTTCCACCCGTATCCCTGCGGTGCAGGAGGCTGTCAAGAACATCACCGGCAAGGAGCCCTTCAAGGGCATCAATCCGGACGAGTGTGTCGCCATCGGCGCCGCTATCCAGGCAGGCGTTCTGGGCGGCGAGGTCAAGGATGTGCTGCTGCTGGATGTTACCCCGCTCAGCCTGGGCATTGAGACCGAGGGGCGTATCTTCACCCGTCTGATTGAGCGCAACACCACCATCCCCACGGAAAAGGCGCAGATCTTCTCCACTGCGGCGGATGGCCAGACTACGGTGGAAATCCATGTGCTCCAGGGGGAGCGCCCCATGGCCTATGATAATAAAACCCTGGGCCGCTTCCAACTGACCGGCATTCCGGCTGCGCCCCGCGGCGTGCCGCAGATTGAGGTTAAGTTCACCATCGATAAGAACGGCATCGTATCTGTGACCGCAAAAGATATGGGCACCGGAAACACCCAGAATGTAACCATCACCGCTTCCACCAACCTGTCTGAGGATGAAATCAAGCAGCGCGTGAAGGAAGCTGAGCAGTTTGCCGAGGAAGACAAGAAGCGCAAGGAAGAGGTGGAAACCCTCAACCGCGCGGATTCCTTCCAGTATGAGATTGAAAAGCAGCTGCGCGAGAATGGCGATAAATTGTCTGCGGAGGACAAGTCCGCTGTGCAGGCTGAGATTGACGCCTTCAAGAAGGTACGTGAGAGCAATGACGCAGCCGCCATCAAGACAGCCATGGATGAGGCTACGCAAAAGGTCTACGCTATCTTTGGCAAGCTCTACCAGAGCCAGGAAAGCCAGCCCCAGGATGGCGCGGGCCCCGATACGGATGCTCCGCATACCAATCCCGATGGCAGCGTTGATGTGGAAGGCGAGGTATACTGATCAGACAAGCTGAATCCGCGCCCGGGTATGCCAAAAGCTGCCCGGGCGTGGCCACACAGCGGCGGCTGGCTCGCCGGACGATGAAACGGCATCATGCCGCACGAGGAGACTATGACAAAAAAACGTGATTATTATGAGGTGCTTGGGCTGGACAAAACAGCTACGGCGGAGGATATTAAAAGAGCTTACCGCAAGCTGGCCAAGGAGTCCCATCCCGATTTGCACCCTAACGATAAAACGGCCGAGGCGCGCTTCCGCGAGGTCAACGAGGCCAACGAGGTGCTTTCAGATCCTCAAAAGCGCGCGGCTTACGACCAGTTTGGAATGGACGGGCCGCCACAGATGGGCGGTTTCGGCGGCTTTGAAGGCGGTTTCGGCGGCTTTGGCGGTTTTGGTGGTTTTGAATCTATTTTTGACCAGCTTTTTGGCGGTGCCGGCGGGCGTGCCCAGCAGACGCGCAACGCCCCCGCACGCGGGCGGGACATTAAAATCAATGTGCAGGTCGAGTTTGAGGAGGCCGCCTTTGGCACATCCAAATCCCTGGAGTTCATGCGCGCGGAGTTGTGCGATACCTGCAAGGGCACCGGTGGCAAGGATGGCGCTGAGCCTGTCACCTGTGCCGCCTGCCACGGAACCGGGCAGGTGCGTTCCGGCGGCGGTTTTATGGTGACCGTACGTACCTGCACAGCCTGCGGCGGCACAGGGCAGACCATCAAGGAGCCTTGTTCCACTTGCCGGGGATCCGGGCGTGTACGGCGCAAGCGCACGGCTGATTTCACTCTTCCGGCAGGCGCTGACGACGGCCAGATTTTTGTGATGGCCGGCAACGGAGAACCCGGGAGAAACGGCGGTCCCAACGGGGACTTGCTGATTGCACTGACAGTAAAGCCACACAGGCTCTTCCGCCGCGAGGGGACCACCTTGTACCTGGAAATGCCGATCTCCTTTACCCAGGCGGCCCTGGGCGCTACCCTTGAGATACCTACGCTTAAAAACAAGGTGAACCACAAGATTCCGGAAGGGACTCAGGATGGCGCGGTGTTCCGCATTCGCGGTGAGGGCGTCCAGCAGATGAACGGCAGCAACCGGGGCGACCTGGTGGTGCGTGTAAAGGTGGAAATTCCTAAAAAACTTACTGACAGGCAAAAAGAATTGCTGCGTGAGTTTGACAAGGAATGTACCGGGCGCGAGTATGAAAAGCGCAAAGGGTTCCTTGATAAGGTCAAGGAGCTGTTCAACGCCTGATTGACCGGACATAATGGCAAAAACATACTGCTGTCTGTTTTGAGTTGCGGGCAGCAGTTTTTTATTTATCCGATGCCCTCCATGCCCAGCCTGGGCGGATTGTCCGATTTCCCGGACGGCAATCAACGGATACGAAGGCAATCGCACAGAAGGTATCCTGTAGATGCAAGAAGGTTCCACATCGTATGATAAAGCGATGAGTTCTGTTCAGTTCACCCCGCGAGACAATGCGCCTGTACTTTGATAAAAATACCCGAACCAAAAACACGCCATTCAAAACATACCGAAGTCTAAATTGTGAATTTAGGAAAGCGTCTTTTCGTTAGATACGATGCCATATAGGAACGTCCCGGGAGGCATGTCCGGTTACTTGGACAACAACAATCTATGGATACGCGCGGGTAATTCGTGCATGAGGCGTCCTTTCCGCCTTTGCCGGCGCAGTGGGGCAGCTGCGGAGTGTCTTTAGCTTCAAAGCTGATAAAGCAATCAGCGTTATTCAAATCATCCTACAGCGTCATTCACCCCTGTCCTTTGCAGAAGACGATCCGCGCTCGCTCAATACATACCAAAGTCTAAAACATGTTCGCTGCTTTTTCGCGCTCTCGATACCGAACATTTACCATTCAGGGTAGATTGCCCGACTTCTCGGACAGCAGCAATCTATGGACAGGAAGACAATTCGGCAGGAGGCATCCCCTATGTCTTTGTTGCCGGCGCAGTGGGGCAGCCGCGGTGTGTCTTCAGCTTCATAAGGAAACAGGCGCGCTGTTCAAAATCATCCTGCAGCTTCGTTGGCTCTGTCATTTGGTGGGAATCATCTGTGTTGAAAGTTGGGCTATATTAAAGAAGCGTCATCCGGCAGGAGATTCTGATGAGCTTTGCTACAGGATGATGCATAAAAAAATACAGCTTCGCAGGCTCAAAAATACTGGAACAAGAAGTCACTACCAAAGATGTCAAATTTGGGTGTTAATTTTAGATTTCTTACGACTTAAAGCCAAAAAGCCTGATTACATAACAACTTTTCTGGTTTTAAAGCGAGGGAAAGAAACGATTCTAATCAAATTCAAAAATATTAAGAAAGTATGACAATCCAAAAAAGTCTCGATTTTCCTTGATATTACAAGCTGTTTTTCAGTCAAGAAAAAAAATAAAAAAATTTAAAAAAATTTAAACGAAAAATGTGCGTATGTGCTTTACTCGTTAATCAATCCAAGTGAAATATTTCTATCAATTTTGCGAATAAACTGACCTAAATCCCGCCAAATGTATGTTAAGAATTCTATCGCATTCATAAAAAATTGTATAAATATGCAAAATCGTCTCGTTGAAGACCGCTTGATAATCTATGTTTCTGATGGTAGAATAAGGCATGTTCTCAAGAAGCCCTTTCAACCGACCGATGATTAAAACTAACACAAATGATGAATAATTAAAAGGATCTGTATAGGGGAGGTCAACAGTCATGAAAAAGCGTCTTACAAATCGAAAGAATCGAATGATGTCAATTATTGCTATGCTTTTGGCGTTAAGCATGGTATCATTGTTCGTACTGAATTCGTTGGCAGAAGTGGGAGATGCGGTTCCTGAAACCGAACTTACCAATACTGTGGACGAAGCGCCTGCGAACGAGGAACCCCCCGCTGAGGAGCCCGCTGTGGAAGAGCCCGCTGCCGAGGAGCCCGTTGCCGAGGAACCCGCTGCTGAGGAGCCTGTTGCAGAGGAGCCCGCTGTGGAAGAGCCCGCTGCTGAGGAGCCTGTTGCAGAGGAGCCCGTTGTGGAAGAGCCCGCCGCGGAGGAACCCGCTGTGGAAGAGCCCGCTGCCGAGGAGCCCGCCGCGGAGGAACCCGCCGCTGAGGAACCCGCCGTGGAAGAGCCCGCTGCCGAGGAGCCCGCTGCCGAGGAACCCGCTGTGGAAGAACCCGCCGCTGTGGAAGAGCCCGCTGCCGAGGAGCCCGCCGCGGAGGAACCCGCTGTGGAAGAGCCCGCCGCGGAGGAGCCCGCTGCGGAAGAGCCCGCTGTGGAAGAGCCCGCTGCCGAGGAGCCCGCTGTGGAAGAACCCGCTGCCGAGGAACCCGCTGTGGAGGAGCCCGCTGCTGAGGAGCCCGCTGTGGAAGAGCCCGCTGCTGAGGAACCCGCTGTGGAAGAGCCCGTTGTGGAAGAACCCGCTGCCGAGGAGCCCGCTGCCGAAGAGCCCGCTGCCGAGGAACCCGCTGTGGAAGAGCCCGTTGTGGAAGAGCCCGTTGTGGAAGAACCCGCTGCTGAGGAGCCCGCTGTGGAAGAGCCCGCTGCTGAGGAGCCCGCTGTGGAAGAGCCCGCTGCCGAGGAACCCGCTGCTGGGGAGCCCGCTGCCGAGGAGCCCGCTGTGGAAGAGCCCGCTGCCGAGGAGCCCGCTGTGGAACCTTTGAACCAGGCGCTGGCTAACGAGACTGGTATTCTGGAAGATGACGAGAGCCTGGGCGTTTTGATTGCGCAGCAAATTGATGAGCTTTATCCGGACAGATATATCCAGATTTACCTGTATTGGGGGAAGAAGGAAGTAGTGGATCTCGGTGACAGCATTCGTCTCACTGCCAAGCTTTTTGGTTATGAAGAGCTGGAATACAGCTTGCGTTGGCAGTATTCGGACAATCAGGAGAATGTCTGGCATGATTTGCCGGGCCAAACGGAAGAGCAACTGGATCTCATCCTGAACGAAGAAAACATTCGGTGGTCTGTTCGCGTGCAGGTTGACATCACCGGCATCCTTCCTTAAGGCTGTAGCACCTTAAATGATATATTATATTGAATTTCGAGATATAGGGCTGTAGCCCAATGGAGGTAAGAACATGAGAAAAGTAAAAACCCGCAAGTACATGGCAGGTGTTCTGGCGCTGGTGATGCTGCTGGGAATGCTACCCATGAACGCCTTGGCATTCATTTTCAAGGTAGACACATCCCCGGCTGTTAATCTGGGGGAGAGTCTTCCCTTGAAGGTTTCGCCGCCAGAGCCTACCCATACTTACAAGTTTATGGTAGATGGCGTGCTGAAGGACACACAGATTATCAAAAACAAGGGAATATTAACTGAACCTGCAGTACCGCTGGAGGAAGGAAGAAAATTCACCGGCTGGTCAGGACAGGATGGGGGCGGGAATCCGGTTGAGATAAAATTCGGACAGCCCATCACTGTAGAGGGGACAAAGATCATTACAGCCACTGCGCAGTTTGTGCCTGTGGTTTATGTTTCCTTTGTCCTTGTAGAGGGAGAAGAGGGTGAAGCGGGGTATAGTGAACAGGTCATCTGTACCAAGGAGGCAACGCCGCCGGACTGGACAGTCGATGCTAATGGCGTTCCGCTGAACATCACGGAGGATGGAAAAGTCTTCTCGCACTGGTCCGCAACCAAGAAAGGGCCGCCGTTTGACTTTGATACCCCGATTAATCAGGACACGACGCTGTATACGGTAACCAAGGATGCCTGGACGGTCACTTTCGACTCCAATGGCGGTTCCGCGGTTCTGCCCAAAATTGTAGAGGGCGGCCAGCAGATAGGCGATCTTCCGGAGTCTGAAAGGCCGGGCTATACTTTCAAGCATTGGTCCTTAGACGGGACCAATCCCATCGCTTCAAATTATATTGTGACGAGTAATCTTACCTTGCACGCGGTTTGGGAACCGGGCGCCAATACGCCCTACAAGGTTGTTTACTGGTTGCAAAATGCTGAGGATGATGGTTATACCTTTGAGGAGATAGTCTATAAAACCGGCACCACCAATGGCCCGGCCGCCTATGACTCAAAGAGCTATACCGGTTTCCACTTCGGTAGCGCAGAGAATAAAACCATTTCAGGCAACGGCGATACCGTGGTCAATGTGAAATACAATAGGAATGTATATACGTTTACCATTGAGCTCAAAGCCCAATATTCTAATAATTGGACTACTGTTTCCACTACGCAGCTCAAGTATGGCCAGTCCACGGCAACACCGTACAATGCTGCTGTAGCTGCCTATCCATATTATTCCTGGTATATTTCAAGAACTTCAAATACGGCTTACTCGGAAGCGCCTGCGATGCCGAATGCGGACCTGACCGTGCATGGCAGGTATAGTGGTAGTGCTTATCAATATACGATCGGCTATTACGAAAAAGGTACAAACACGCAAATAAAAGAACCATATTCGTTCTATAGTGGTTCGAGGAACCTCAGTTTCACGGTAGAAGACGGTATCGATATCCCCGGTTTCACTGTGACGCCTATAGGACAATGGGATACGCTCAGACCGGGTCAAGTTTCAAAAATTTACTATACGAGAAACACGTATGACCTTACTTTCAACAAGAACAACGGCAATGCCCCGCTGGTAGTCAGCAATATACCCTTTGATAGCGATATTTCAAATAAAGACACTACCGGCTTTAATGAAAACACGACTTATGAGGAAGCTGGCATCACATATTACTTTTCCGGTTGGTACGACAATTCCGCCTGTGAAGGCACACCCTATAGCCTGGCCGGGAAAAAGATGCCGGCCCATAACCTTGCCCTTTATGCGAAATGGACACCGGAAACCTATACCGTCACATTCTACGAAACTATAAACGGCGATACTATTCACGATGAACAGACAATTCTTCCACTGCATAACGCCGATATCCCGGAGAACGATCCTCCAGGGACGGATTTCTTGGGATGGTACTGGTATATAGGGACTTCTTTTGTCAAGTTTGATTTTGACACCCCTGTTTCCGGCGACTTTAAGTTGTACCCGTTGTTCGGGAGCCAGACTGCGAAAGTTTTATACAATGAAAATTTCGGTGATAATCCTCAAACGAAAGAAGATCCGAGACTTTATCTGATAGGGGCGAAAGCGAAGGTTATGAGCCCGACCGGTTTCATAGGCGCCCCTTCGGACAAGGTGTTTGTAGGTTGGATTACAAAAAATGCTGATGGAACCACCGGCACAACTTATCAGCCGAACGAGCTGGTGACAGTTCCTTCCGGAAATATTACGCTCTACGCCCAATGGGCTTCCCCCGCGCCGACAATATCCCTCACATACAATGGCAATGGCGGAAAAACATTGCCGCCCGATGAGCATGCGACTATAGTTTACTCTTTCTTAAACAACGAAACACACATAGTGATTGCGAACCCCTTTATCCGGACCGGATATAACTTCACGGGCTGGAATACCAAAGCAGACGGAACCGGCGTATCCTATGCTGTGGAAACGGAGGTTCTGGTCGATAACGATGGTGACAACACCCTGTACGCCCAGTGGGATCGTAACGTCACAGACGTGACAGCCACGAAAAACTGGGTCAGCGGGCATGCTGTGAACTATGTGCTGGTAGAATTGAAGCTATACCGTCAAGTGCCTGGCGGAGCCCGTGAATTGGTGAGCCAAGAGCCGGACGTTAGCCCGGAGGGCGGAACAAGTGCCACATTCACATATACTTGGGAGAATGTTCCCACACATAACGAAGAAGGGCTGTTATACACTTACAGCATCGATGAGCCCAGCGTTCCCAATTCTTATACCGCGGTAGTTACCGGGAGCGGGTATTCATTTACGGTTACCAATACCTACCATAACATAAAGACCCTTGAGGCTAAAAAGTTTTGGTTTGCGCCGGAGCCAATGACTCCCAGCATTAAGCCCGCAATCCATTTCACCCTGTATCGCACTACACCGGGACCGGATGGGGTTAACGAGCGGGTGCCGGGTCTGAATCCCGTATCGGTGCCGCCCGGGAATGACTCGATTCACTGGCAGAACGTTATTTTGGCTGACCCCAATAACGTTGCCTATTCATTCTATGTCAAAGAAACCGATGAATTTGGGAATGATTACGTGCCCTCTGGTTTCCAGAAAGTAGAAGATGGACTCTTTGTCTACAATTATAAGGGGGCAAGGCTGCGTGATGTCACCGTCACGAAGAACTGGAGCACGACAACTCCCGAATATGCATGGAAGGAAGTAACTGTCCAACTAAAACGGAACAATGATGATTACAAAGATCCGGTCAAACTGAATGCAGGCAATAATTGGACATATACCTGGGAGGATCTGCCCAACTATAAGCCTGTTATTTCCGGTAGCCAATCGCCGGGCTATCATAGCTATACTGTTGAGGAAGTCCATCCTGGCTTGGACATTGGCTACGATGATCCGCAGTATACACTTGGGACAGTAAATGATAACCCAGATTCAGGCAACGCCCAGACCAATTGGACAGTGACCAATAGCTACACAGCGGATGATTCGGTTCCTGTGACAATCACGGGTAAGAAAACGCTGACCGGTAAAACCTTGGTCGCTGATCAGTTCAGCTTTGAGTTAAGCGGCGGCAAGCTGTCCACGCCAAAGACAAGCAAAAACGATGCTGATGGAAACTTCAGTTTCTCACCCATCGTGTTTGAAATGGCCGACCTTGGAGGCAAGGAGAGTGAAGTCTTTACCTTCCAGGTGAAGGAAGTTGTTCCCGAAAGCAATCCGTCCGGCGGAATCACGTACGATACCAGTATTTATAATGTAGCTGTTAGTGTACGGGATAATAAAGCCGGATCCATCGTGATTGATTCCATTGTCTACACGGTGGGAGGAGTTGTAGCGGAAAAAGCTGAATTTAGCAACACCTACAGCGCCCAGCCGACGAGCGGCCTGACGCTGAAGGGTCAGAAGACGCTGACCGGCCGCCCGGCGGCGCTGTCAGCGGCGGAGTTCAGCTTTGTACTGAGCGGCGACGCGTCGGAAGAGGTGAAGAACGGAGCCGACGGCGGCTTCAGCTTCACGGCGCTGACCTACACAGCGGCCGGGACCTACAACTACGTCATCAAGGAGAAGACTCCGAGCAATGTGGCGGGAGTCACGGACGATACGACCAAATACGCAGTAGTTGTAACGGTAATAGACAACAGCCAGGGCCAGCTGCTGGTCAGCAAGGTGACAGTAAACGGCACCGAGGTGACAGTTGACAACGGCGTTGTGAGCGGCTTCAACTTCACGAACGAGTACGAGGCTGAGGAGACGAGCGGCCTGACGCTGAAGGGTCAGAAGACGCTGACCGGCCGCCCGGCGGCGCTGTCAGCGGCGGAGTTCAGCTTTGTACTGAGCGGCGACGCGTCGGAAGAGGTGAAGAACGGAGCCGACGGCGGCTTCAGCTTCACGGCGCTGACCTACACAGCGGCCGGGACCTACAACTACGTCATCAAGGAGAAGACTCCGAGCAATGTGGCGGGAGTCACGGACGATACGACCAAATACGCAGTAGTTGTAACGGTAATAGACAACAGCCAGGGCCAGCTGCTGGTCAGCAAGGTGACAGTAAACGGCACCGAGGTGACAGTTGATAACGGCGTTGTGAGCGGCTTCAACTTCACGAACGAGTACGAGGCTGAGGAGACGAGCGGCCTGACGCTGAAGGGTCAGAAGACGCTGACCGGCCGCCCGGCGGCGCTGTCAGCGGCGGAGTTCAGCTTTGTACTGAGCGGCGACGCGTCGGAAGAGGTGAAGAACGGAGCCGACGGCGGCTTCAGCTTCACGGCGCTGACCTACACAGCGGCCGGGACCTACAACTACGTCATCAAGGAGAAGACTCCGAGCAATGTGGCGGGAGTCACGGACGATACGACCGAATACGCAGTAGTTGTAACGGTAATAGACAACAGCCAGGGCCAGCTGCTGGTCAGCAAGGTGACAGTAAACGGCACCGAGGTGACAGTTGATAACGGCGTTGTGAGCGGCTTCAACTTCACGAACGAGTACGAGGCTGAGGAGACGAGCGGCCTGACGCTGAAGGGTCAGAAGACGCTGACCGGCCGCCCGGCGGCGCTGTCAGCGGCGGAGTTCAGCTTTGTACTGAGCGGCGACGCGTCGGAAGAGGTGAAGAACGGAGCCGACGGCGGCTTCAGCTTCACGGCGCTGACCTACACAGCGGCCGGGACCTACAACTACGTCATCAAGGAGAAGACTCCGAGCAATGTGGCGGGAGTCACGGACGATACGACCAAATACGCAGTAGTTGTAACGGTAATAGACAACAGCCAGGGCCAGCTGCTGGTCAGCAAGGTGACAGTAAACGGCACCGAGGTGACAGTTGATAACGGCGTTGTGAGCGGCTTCAACTTCACGAACGAGTACGAGGCTGAGGAGACGAGCGGCCTGACGCTGAAGGGTCAGAAGACGCTGACCGGCCGCCCGGCGGCGCTGTCAGCGGCGGAGTTCAGCTTTGTACTGAGCGGCGACGCGTCGGAAGAGGTGAAGAACGGAGCCGACGGCGGCTTCAGCTTCACGGCGCTGACCTACACAGCGGCCGGGACCTACAACTACGTCATCAAGGAGAAGACTCCGAGCAATGTGGCGGGAGTCACGGACGATACGACCAAATACGCAGTAGTTGTAACGGTAATAGACAACAGCCAGGGCCAGCTGCTGGTCAGCAAGGTGACAGTAAACGGCACCGAGGTGACAGTTGATAACGGCGTTGTGAGCGGCTTCAACTTCACGAACGAGTACGAGGCTGAGGAGACGAGCGGCCTGACGCTGAAGGGTCAGAAGACGCTGACCGGCCGCCCGGCGGCGCTGTCAGCGGCGGAGTTCAGCTTTGTACTGAGCGGCGACGCGTCGGAAGAGGTGAAGAACGGAGCCGACGGCGGCTTCAGCTTCACGGCGCTGACCTACACAGCGGCCGGGACCTACAACTACGTCATCAAGGAGAAGACTCCGAGCAATGTGGCGGGAGTCACGGACGATACGACCAAATACGCAGTAGTTGTAACGGTAATAGACAACAGCCAGGGCCAGCTGCTGGTCAGCAAGGTGACAGTAAACGACATCGAGGTGACAGTTGATAACGGCGTTGTGAGCGGCTTCAACTTCACGAACGAGTACGAGGCGGAGGAGACGAGCGGCCTGACGCTGAAGGGTCAGAAGACGCTGACCGGCCGCCCGGCGGCGCTGTCAGCGGCGGAGTTCAGCTTTGTACTGAGCGGCGACGCGTCGGAAGAGGTGAAGAACGGAGCCGACGGCGGCTTCAGCTTCACGGCGCTGACCTACACAGCGGCCGGGACCTACAACTACGTCATCAAGGAGAAGACTCCGAGCAATGTGGCGGGAGTCACGGACGATACGACCAAATACGCAGTAGTTGTAACGGTAATAGACAACAACCAGGGCCAGCTGCTGGTCAGCAAGGTGACAGTAAACGGCACCGAGGTGACAGTTGATAACGGCGTTGTGAGCGGCTTCAACTTCACGAACGAGTACGAGGCGGAGGAGACGAGCGGCCTGACGCTGAAGGGTCAGAAGACGCTGACCGGCCGCCCGGCGGCGCTGTCAGCGGCGGAGTTCAGCTTTGTACTGAGCGGCGACGCGTCGGAAGAGGTGAAGAACGGAACCGGCGGCGGCTTCAGCTTCACGGCGCTGACCTACACAGCGGCCGGGACCTACAACTACGTCATCAAGGAGAAGACTCCGAGCAATGTGGCGGGAGTCACGGACGATACGACCGAATACGCAGTAGTTGTAACGGTAATAGACAACAGCCAGGGCCAGCTGCTGGTCAGCAAGGTGACAGTAAACGGCACCGAGGTGACAGTTGATAACGGCGTTGTGAGCGGCTTCAACTTCACGAACGAGTACGAGGCGGAGGAGACGAGCGGCCTGACGCTGAAGGGTCAGAAGACGCTGACCGGCCGCCCGGCGGCGCTGTCAGCGGCGGAGTTCAGCTTTGTACTGAGCGGCGACGCGTCGGAAGAGGTGAAGAACGGAACCGGCGGCGGCTTCAGCTTCACGGCGCTGACCTACACAGCGGCCGGGACCTACAACTACGTCATCAAGGAGAAGACTCCGAGCAATGTGGCGGGAGTCACGGACGATACGACCGAATACGCAGTAGTTGTAACGGTAATAGACAACAGCCAGGGCCAGCTGCTGGTCAGCAAGGTGACAGTAAACGGCACCGAGGCGACAGTTGACAACGGCGTTGTGAGCGGCTTCAACTTCACGAACGAGTACGAGGCGGAGGAGACGAGCGGCCTGACGCTGAAGGGTCAGAAGACGCTGACCGGCCGCCCGGCGGCGCTGTCAGCGGCGGAGTTCAGCTTTGTACTGAGCGGCGACGCGTCGGAAGAGGTGAAGAACGTAGCCGGCGGCGGCTTCAGCTTCACGGCGCTGACCTACACAGCGGCCGGGACCTACAACTACGTCATCAAGGAGAAGACTCCGAGCAATGTGGCGGGAGTCACGGACGATACGACCGAATACGCAGTAGTTGTAACGGTAATAGACAACAGCCAGGGCCAGCTGCTGGTCAGCAAGGTGACAGTAAACGGCACCGAGGCGACAGTTGACAACGGCGTTGTGAGCGGCTTCAACTTCACGAACGAGTACGAGGCTGAGGAGACGAGCGGCCTGACGCTGAAGGGTCAGAAGACGCTGACCGGCCGCCCGGCGGCGCTGTCAGCGGCGGAGTTCAGCTTTGTACTGAGCGGCGACGCGTCGGAAGAGGTGAAGAACGGAGCCGACGGCGGCTTCAGCTTCACGGCGCTGACCTACACAGCGGCCGGGACCTACAACTACGTCATCAAGGAGAAGACTCCGAGCAATGTGGCGGGAGTCACGGACGATACGACCGAATACGCAGTAGTTGTAACGGTAATAGACAACAGCCAGGGCCAGCTGCTGGTCAGCAAGGTGACAGTAAACGGCACCGAGGTGACAGTTGACAACGGCGTTGTGAGCGGCTTCAACTTCACGAACGAATACGAGGCTGAGGAGACGAGCGGCCTGACGCTGAAGGGTCAGAAGACGCTGACCGGCCGCCCGGCGGCGCTGTCAGCGGCGGAGTTCAGCTTTGTACTGAGCGGCGACGCGTCGGAAGAGGTGAAGAACGTAGCCGGCGGCGGCTTCAGCTTCACGGCGCTGACCTACACAGCGGCCGGGACCTACAACTACGTCATCAAGGAGAAGACTCCGAGCAATGTGGCGGGAGTCACGGACGATACGACCGAATACGCAGTAGTTGTAACGGTAATAGACAACAGCCAGGGCCAGCTGCTGGTCAGCAAGGTGACAGTAAACGGCACCGAGGTGACAGTTGACAACGGCGTTGTGAGCGGCTTCAACTTCACGAACGAGTACGAGGCGGAGGAGACGAGCGGCCTGACGCTGAAGGGTCAGAAGACGCTGACCGGCCGCCCGGCGGCGCTGTCAGCGGCGGAGTTCAGCTTTGTACTGAGCGGCGACGCGTCGGAAGAGGTGAAGAACGTAGCCGGCGGCGGCTTCAGCTTCACGGCGCTGACCTACACAGCGGCCGGGACCTACAACTACGTCATCAAGGAGAAGACTCCGAGCAATGTGGCGGGAGTCACGGACGATACGACCGAATACGCAGTAGTTGTAACGGTAATAGACAACAGCCAGGGCCAGCTGCTGGTCAGCAAGGTGACAGTAAACGGCACCGAGGTGACAGTTGATAACGGCGTTGTGAGCGGCTTCAACTTCACGAACACCTATGCTGCGAGTGGCAAGCTGACGCTGAGCGGCACCAAGACCTTCACGGGACGCGACGCGACAGCTGCGGACGTGTTTGAGTTCAAGCTGTACAAGGATACGGTGGCTGACGGGAACCTGATTGATACACAGACGGTGACAGGCAGCGGCACCTACAGCTTTGCGGCGCTGAACTACTACCTGAACCTGCAGGCAACCCCGGCGCTCAACGACTTGGGCAACCACACCTATGTGGTGGTGGAGACGGTACCTGTGAGTAACCCGAGCGGCGGGATCACCTACGACACGACGGAGCACACGGTGGTCGTGACGGTGGACGACGCTGGTGACGGCAAGTTGAACATTACTGCGACCGGCGTTAATGTAAGCGGGTCTGCGGGTGTGTTCGAGGGCACCGGGCTAAACTTCACGAATACCTATGCTGCGAGTGGCAAGCTGACGCTGAGCGGCACCAAGACCTTCACGGGGCGCGACGCGACAGCTGCGGACGTGTTTGAGTTCAAGCTGTACAAGGATACGGTGGCTGACGGGAACCTGATTGATACACAGACGGTGACAGGCAGCGGCACCTACAGCTTTGCGGCTCTGAACTACTACCTGAACCTGCAGGCAACCCCGGCGCTCAACGACCTGGGCAACCACACCTATGTGGTGGTGGAGACGGTACCTGTGAGTAACCCGAGCGGCGGGATCACCTACGACACGACGGAGCACACGGTGGTCGTGACGGTGGACGACGCTGGTGACGGCAAGCTGAACATTATTGCGACCGGCGTTAATGTAAGCGGGTCTGCGGGTGTGTTCGAGGGCACCGGGCTAAACTTCACGAACACCTATGCTGCGAGTGGCAAGCTGACGCTGAGCGGCACCAAGACCTTCACAGGGCGCGACGCGACAGCTGCGGACGTGTTTGAGTTCAAGCTGTACAAGGATACGGTGGCCGACGGGAACCTGATTGATACACAGACGGTGACAGGCAGCGGCGCCTACAGCTTTGCGGCTCTGAACTACTACCTGAACCTGCAGGCAACCCCGGCGCTCAACGACCTGGGCAACCACACCTATGTGGTGGTGGAGACGGTACCTGTGAGTAACCCGAGCGGCGGGATCACCTACGACACGACGGAGCACACAGTGGTCGTGACGGTGGACGACGCTGGTGACGGCAAGCTGAACATTATTGCGACCGGCGTTAATGTAAGCGGGTCTGCGGGTGTGTTCGAGGGCACCGGGCTAAACTTCACGAACATCTACGAAGCAAACGGCGAGTTTGACGTAGACGCTGAGATCGGCGTGACGAAGAAGCTTGAAGCCGGCGGCCGCGAACTGACGGCAGGCGAGTTCAGCTTCACGCTGAGCAGCGCAGACGACGCTGACAACGCAACGCTTCCCGGGACCAACGACCTGAACGGCGACGTAAGCTTCGCGAACCTGGTGTATGACGAGGCGGACATCGGCAAGACCTATACCTACACAGTCGTAGAGAACATCCCTGATCCACAGGAGAGCGGGATGACATACTCGGCGAACGTGCTGACATTCAAGGTAACGGTGACCGACTCCGGTAACGGGGTACTGGAAGCGACCAAGTCGGAAGTGACAGGCTCCAGCGAGTTTGTGAACGCGTACGAGGCAGGCGGCGAGTTTGACGTAGACGCTGAGATCGGCGTGACGAAGAAGCTTGAAGCCGGCGGCCGCGAACTGACGGCAGGCGAGTTCAGCTTCACGCTGAGCAGCGCAGACGACGCTGACAACGCAACGCTTCCCGGGACCAACGACCTGAACGGCGACGTAAGCTTCGCGAACCTGGTGTATGACGAGGCGGACATCGGCAAGACCTATACCTACACAGTCGTAGAGAACATCCCTGATCCACAGGAGAGCGGGATGACATACTCGGCGAACGTGCTGACATTCAAGGTAACGGTGACCGACTCCGGTAACGGGGTACTGGAAGCGACCAAGTCGGAAGTGACAGGCTCCAGCGAGTTTGTGAACGCGTACGAGGCAGGCGGCGAGTTTGACGTAGACGCAGAGATCGGCGTGACGAAGAAGCTTGAAGCCGGCGGCCGCGAACTGACGGCAGGCGAGTTCAGCTTCACGCTGAGCAGCGCGGACGACGCTGACAACGCAACGCTTCCCGGGACCAACGACCTGAACGGCGACGTAAGCTTCGCGAACCTGGTGTATGACGAGGCGGACATCGGCAAGACCTACACCTACACAGGTCGTAGAGAACATCCCTGATCCGCAGGAGAGCGGGATGACATACTCGGCGAACGTGCTGACATTCAAGGTAACGGTGACCGACACCGGCAACGGGGTAGCTGGAAGCGACCAAGTCGGAAGTGACAGGCTCCAGCGAGTTTGTGAACGCGTACGAGGCAGGCGGCGAGTTTGACGTAGACGCAGAGATCGGCGTGACGAAGAAGCTTGAAGCCGGCGGCCGTGCGAACTGACGGCAGGCGAGTTCAGCTTCACGCTGAGCAGCGCAGACGACGCTGACAACGCAACGCTTCCCGGGACCAACGACCTGAACGGCGACGTAAGCTTCGCGAACCTGGTGTATGACGAGGCGGACATCGGCAAGACCTACACCTACACAGGTCGTAGAGAACATCCCTGATCCACAGGAGAGCGGGATGACATACTCGGCGAACGTGCTGACATTCAAGGTAACGGTGACCGACTCCGGCAACGGGGAACTGGAAGCGACCAAGTCGGAAGTGACAGGCTCCAGCGAGTTTGTGAACGCGTACGAGGCGGGCGGCGAACTTGACATCGAGACCTTCATCAACCCGACCAAGTCCTTGACAGGACGTGCGCTGACGGCAGGCGAGTTTACTTTCGAATTACGTCAGGACGACACGCTGCTGCAAAGAGTAACAAACGACGCTGAAGGCAATATCCTCTTCTCTCCTCTTGGTTTCACTGAGGAAGATATTGGCCAGACCTACAGCTATACCATTGTCGAAATACCGGGAACTGAGGCGAACATGACCTATTCTACAATGGAGATTAACTTCAGCGTACTTGTTGGGAATGCTGGAAACGGCGAGCTGAGCCTGAAGGTGAACGCACCAACGGATGTTATCTTCTTTAACGTCTATACTGCTCCTGCTCCCGATCCGACTCCTGTTCCTCCAATTCCGAATTTCGACCTTGGGGTTGTCCCAAGCAATGTTGCAGACTGTTTGGAATAATTAAACATCATCAGGCTACCGGCGTATGTCCGCCGGTAGCCTGATAACATGATTCATAATGATAAAGGAGGCATGTTTGTGAAAAGATTAATTGCAGTCCTCGCAACAGCTGTAATGTTGCTGGTCAGTATAGTCAATCTGTCTGTAGCCGAGGATGTGCCGGAGCAGCGAGATCCGAACACCCTGATCATCGGTCACACGACTATGATGAACGGTAATTTTTTTTCAGAGCTTTGGGGAAACAACACGGCAGATATTGACGTTCGAAGCCTTCTGCATGAGTATCCGCTGATCGCCTGGACAAATAATGGCGAATATCAGGTAAACAGAACGGTTGTCAGAACACTGGAAACCACTACTGCCGAAAACGGAGACCGAACCTATACGGTCACCCTTCATGCGGATTTAAAGTACAGTGATGGGTCAGATATCACTGCCAAGGATTATGTATTCAATTTCCTTTTAATGTCCTCCCCACAAATCAGGGAACTCAGCGGTTTGTCTATCACTAAAGACTATATTCAGGGATTCACAGAGTATATCGCCGGTGATGAGCCTTTCTTTTCCGGCGTCCGCCTGATAGATGACCTTACTTTCTCTGTGCTTGTAACAGCAGAATACCTTCCTTACTACTTTGAACTCAGTTACATCAATAACTATCCGCTGCCTTATAAGGTGCTCATTCCCGGATCTGATATTGTTGATTCCGGTGAAGGTGCCTTCATCAGTGGTGATTTCACGGCTGAAACACTTCGAGAAACTTTGCTTAACCCGCAGACCGGTTATCTGTCTCACCCCGCTGTTACTTCCGGGCCATATAAGCTGACAAATTATGATAGCGCAAAGAGGCAGGCGGAGTTTGAGCTCAACACATACTATAAGGGAAACTACGAAGGACAGGTTCCGATTATTCCTAGGATTGTTTTCCGCGAAATTAAAAATGAATCCATCATTACGGAATTAAATGAAGGCACTGTTGACCTGGTGAATAAGGTAAGTGAAGGGCAGGTCATCAATGCAGGGCTGGAGCTTGCTGCAAACGGAAACTTTGTAGCAACGCCTTATCCGCGCACTGGCGCAGGCTTCTTGGCCGTGGCAGCAGAACGCGACATAACCAGTTCCGTCATCTTTCGCCAGGCGCTGGCTTACACCATTGACTATGAAGTGCTTCCGCGCGATTTCCTGCAGGGCCATGGGGAAAGGGTCTATGGCTATTATGGATTAAGCCAGTGGATGGCAGTGGAGATGAAAGAACGCCTTGAAAAGATGCAGCCATATACGCTGAATCTGGATAAGGCGACAGAGCTCCTGAAACTGGACGGATGGGTATATAATCTGGATGGTACGCCCTATGATCCCAATGCAGGACTTCGACATAAGCAGATGGACGACACCTTTGTGCCCCTGAGCCTGACCATGGCGGTTACTGAGAGCAATGCTGCTGCTGATCTAATGGCTGAAATGCTGCGCAACTCTCTCTCCAAGATCGGCGGCGAATTGAATACTGTACGTATGCCCCTGGATCAAGCCCTGCGTCAGTATTACAGACAGGATCAAAGGGAGTTCGATCTTCTTTTCCTGGGCACAAACTTCACCTATCTGTTTGATCCTACAGATACTTATCTTGTCGGTCCACAGTATCAAGGCACCATGAATACCTCAGGCGTCCAGGATCCCAAACTGGCTCAGCTTGCAAAAAATATCACACAGGATCAACCCGGCAACCGCAACGCCTATCTGAGCAGATGGATGGAGTTTCAAGAGTACTGGTCTAAGGTTCTGCCGATGATTCCCTTGTATAGCAATACCTACTATGATCTGTACACGTCTGATCTTCTCGGATACTTCCCTCAGTTTTACTGGAACTGGGGAACTGCGGTTCTCTATGCGATGCTCAACAGACAGTAAGATTTAGCAGATACACTAATATAAAAGCGCCTCTTTGAAAAAGTGAAGAGGCGCTTTTGAATACTGTTAACAACAAGTTTTTGAGTCAGCCGACCGTTCTCACTGATTCTCGGACAATCAATTCAGGTTTCATTGACAAGGGAGCAAAATGAGTGTCATTTTGATCATCCATCCGGATTATTAACTGTGTAGCACGCTGAGCCAGCATGTCAGCAAAGGTATCAACTGTTGTCAACCGGGGGAATGAAATGTTGTTAAAGCGAATATTGTCAATCCCGATCACAGAGATATTGTTGGGCACATGCGCGCCGGCGGCCTTTAGACCAGAAATCACACCGAAGGCTAACATGTCATTCTGGCAGACAATGCCAGTATAGCGGTTAGAATGCTGCAGTATTCTCTCAGCCATAGCATACCCGACTTCAAGTTCATAAATTCCATCAGTTAAGTCGCTTTCATCAGAAGTCATAAAGATATTTTCAAAGGAAAAGGGCAAGGCATGCTTTTCTATGGCAAACCTGCAGCCATCCAAGGTAAGACGCCTGCTTTGGAAGTGTTTCAGAGGTGTAGTCAAGAAAGCAATGGAATGGTGTCCTTGGCTTAACAGGTACTCAGTTGCGATGCGGCCTGCTTCGAAACGATTTTCCTTTGCGTTAAGCACGTTTGGGATATCCGGAAAGTTTGACTCAAAGACACAGGCAACCCCGCCCAGGTCAAGGTAGTGGCGGAGCGATTCAGACGAATCATCGACGGACATCAAAAGAAGAGATCCGATTTTTTTCTGGATTAGGCTGTTGATAAGCTGCTGTTCAAGAACAGGATTGCGGTGGGAATTCATAATGAACGTTGAATGGCCTTCCCGATTGGCTACCTGTTCGATACCTGCGACAAACTGTAAGTAGCGAGGATTTTGAAAGGTTGGGATAATCACTCCAAAGAAAGGATTCTGGTCTGTCACCAGCATTCTTTTCTTCAGATTGTCGGAATATCCGAGTTTTGCGGCCGCTTTCAAAATACGTGTCCGCATCGCGGCGCTTACCGGATATTTGCTACCGCTCAATACGCGTGACGCTGTAGCTACAGAGCAGCCGGCCTCCTTGGCAACATCAGCAATTGTCAGTCCGTTTACATTTCTTTCCACTTTTAGCATATCCTCACCTTCATTATCGTGGGGTTATTTAAAAGATACCACAGAATGCGCAAAATTACAACATTTCCATTCAATTGCAGAAAAAATACTTGAACAAGAACAAAAGGGCAGAAAAAAGCCCGAAAAACACATCCAAATAAAAAATAAATGAAAATTTACTGTTGACAAACGTGTTTTTAGGGTATATTATCATCGTGCCCGGGAGAAATTCCCGATGAGCAAGATTACTACACGGCTACTCGCCGGAAGATTTGGAAGGGAAGATCCATGAAAAAGTTTTTAGTCTCTATGCTGCTTCTGAGCATTCTCCTCACCTCCGTTGTTCCCGCAATGGCTCTTGGCTCAGCGCCCGTGTCCGGCAGGCTGATGCTGTACTCCTCCCTGCCCGTTACCCAGTTGGATCTGATGGTAGAAATGTTCACCAAGAAGTATCCCGACATCACTGTGGACGTTTTCTCCGCGAACAGCGCTGACGTGTTCGCGCGTGCGCAGGCCGCGGCCGGTGTGACCGGAGGCTTGGTCCTGGGAGGCAGCCTGGAGTCCTTCCGGGCCGCGCAGGATATGTTCATCACGTATACGACGGCCAACGCCAAGAAATTCCATGACCGTTTTGCCGCGGTAGAAAACGCTGCCTTTACCCCGATCCAGCTGCACGTGAGCGCGCTGCTTGTCAACAAGGACCTTGCCCGTGAGCTTGGCGTGAAGATCGTCAGCTGGGAATCCCTGAAGGATAAGAAGCTGACCGGCCGTGTGGCGTATATGGACCCTGCTGTAAGTTCTCCTGTGAGCGAGCAGACCGCGTTTGTGAACAGCTTTGCCAGGACCATTGATGTAGCCTCTCCGTCAGCTCCTTCCTTCGTGCTCAACGCTGTGACCGCAGGTCAGTTTGTGGTAGGGATTGTCAATGAGGAGAAGGCGATCGAGCGCAAGCTGACCGGCGCCAAGGTGGAAGTGGTATACGCTTCTGAAGGTGTCGCGATAGGGGCTTCCTACGCCGGCATCCTGTCAGGCGCGCAGAATGAGGGAAATGCCAGGTTGTTCTTGGACTTCATCACTGGAAAGGAATACCAGCAGGCTGCGGCGGACCTCCTTCACCAGCGTTCAGTGCGCCGCGATGTAGACTTCGGCGTGAAGGGAATCGCGTCAACAAAGAACCTGAAATCACTGGATTTTGTGAGCATGGCGATGCTGACAGGCATGCAGACTGCCAGCAGGTAAAGAAACCCACACAAGATACGCCGAAACAGATACCGGACACCGCGAATCTCACGCGGTGTCCGGTATTGAATTGTAAATCAACTATCGAAGAGAGCACTAATATTTCAACATATTAAAACAATCTGTCTAAAACCAAACAGAAAAGTAACAAAAATGAAACAAAAATCAATAAAAACAAAATAAATATATAGACATTTTGATAGATATGCGTTACAATCTATCTGAGGAAATGGCTCTTGGTGGGGGGGATGACATGAAAAAATGTGCAATTTTTACAAATTCTGTTTCTGACCTGTCACCTTCATTGTCAGAAGAATACGGTATATTTGTTATACCGGATGTTGTTATCTTTGAAAACCGAGAATACTTTACAAACATCGACATCGACCCGCCCATGTTGTACCGCTTGATGCGCGAGCACGAGAAGCTGCCCACGACATCCCACCCGAATCAGAACATATACATGGAACACTATGCCAAAGCGGAGGAGTATAGTGAGATACTCTGCATTACAGTTACTTCAGTGATGTCAGGCTCTGGCAGTACGGCAGCCCTTGCGGCCAGGATGATGCGGGAGAAAGGTTTTCGTCCTGAGATCTACATATATGATTCCCTGCAAGTATCATACGGATTGGCTTATCTTGCGATAGAAGCGGCAAAGATGGCGCAAAAGGGCTTGGGAGCTTTGGAGATTATAGCGCATCTTGACCAAATCAGAAACAAGGTTGGCTCATATTTCTGTTTGTATAAGCTTGAGAACGCGCGCAAGGGAGGGAGGATTGGAGAGGTTAAAAGCCTGACAGCGGATTTTCTTGGTATAAAGCCGGTACTTACTTTCAAGGGCGGGACGGTCAAGGAGTTAGGCATTGCGCGAAGTTTTGATGCAGCGATTCATCGGATTATCAGACTTTATAAATATCGCGCTAAAAAAGGCGGATTGGTATTTGTCTGCCATGCCAACAATGAAGAAGTAGCGCAGAGACTGAAGGAGCAGGTAGCACGCTTTGATCCGGACGCGAAGGTCCTTGTTGAGTGGATCGGTGTCGCTATCGGCATTTACACAGGAGAGCGAACGGTCGGGTTGATATTTGGTGAGTGATGGGCTTTGTTGTAGGTGTTGTTGCTGCGTTTGTTCTGATGCTCCTGTCCGATTTATTTAAGCTGAGAAACAAAGGCAGGATGGGAGCCTTGCTGCTGGCCGCTGGAATGATACTTCTGATTATTTCCCTGGCGATTGCGGCCTCTTCCGAAGAACGTTTTGGAGTTGCATTGCCTTTGCGAGTCTTGGCATTCCTGTTGGCAGGTATCGCCATGGTGATGGAAGTGATCGCGTTGTTTATTTCCCTGCCAGCCCGGGAAACTTACCTGATGGCGGAGAAAACGCATCTCCAGGACAAAGGCATGTACGCCCTTTGCCGACATCCTGCCGCGCTCTTTCTCCCGGTTTTACTCCTTGGCCTGGCGGTAGGTCTAGGCAGCGGTGGTCTGCTGTGGGCAGGGATGTTGGCCAGCTTCTTGAACCTTATCTATGTATGGATGCAGGACCGTTACGTTTTTCCCAAGACCATTCAAGGATATCATGACTATCGGAAAAAAGTTCCTTTCTTGCTGCCGACAACGGCTAGTATAAAGGATGCGTTCGCGACACGAAGGACCAGGCAGGAATGAAACATGCGGTTTGATGAAAAGCTTAGGAAAGAGCCGCCGGAGCAGATTTGGCAGGAGTATTGTGGTTTTCTGGATTTGTCTCTAGAAAAGTACATGCGCATGCAAAAACATCTGCTCATGGAGCAAATCAACCTGCTGTCCTCCAGCCGGCTGGGTAAGAACCTGATGGGGAAAGCTCCTCCGGAATCTGTAGATGAGTTTCGTGAGTGCGTTCCCCTAACAAAATTCGGGAACTATGTCGACACGCTGCTGATGCGCCGCGAGGAAGAGCTTCCTGCAAAGCCGGTTATCTGGCTCGAAACAACCTGGGAAGGAGGGGATCATCCCCAGAAAGCTGCCCCATATTCCCGCGCCATGCTCAATACTTACAGAGACAATTTATTCGCCGTTCTCCTGCTTGCGCACGCCACAAAAAGGGGACAGTTCCGGGTTCAAACAAATGGGAAGGTGCTTTATGCGCTTGCGCCGCTGCCTTATCCGAGCGGTTTGTTTCCCGAGATGATGAAAGGTGAAGTTGATTTTCAGTTTATGCCTCCTGTGGATGAGGCGCTCTCATTGCCTTTCAGCCAACAGATGAAACTTGGGTTTGAAATGGCTATCAAGAAAGGCATGAATCAGTTCTTTGGAATGAGCAGCATTTTGTTTTATATCAGCCAGAACCTGTTGAGCGGCTCAAATGACGGTAAAAAGAGTCTGAAGGGTTTTACGCCCAGGATGCTTTTTCGCTTGCTGACTGCGCGGTATCGTTCACGCAGGGACAACGTCCCGTTATTGCCGAAAGATTTATTCGATTTAGACACCTTTGTGTGTGTCGGAAATGACTCCACTTTATATAAGAACGAACTGGAAAATTTCTGGGGGAAAAAGCCGCTGGAAATTGTTGGAGGGACTGAGCCGACTTTGATCGGCACCGAAACCTGGAGCCGGGATGGATTCGTTCTTTTTCCGGACGCCTGCTTTTATGAATTCATTCCCGAGCGGGAAATGATGAAAAACTTGGATGATCCCTCTTATGTACCTCGAACATACCTGATGGATGAACTCAGCCCGAATCAGCTGTACGAGATTGTTATTACTGTTTTAAAAGGCGGCTCTTTTGTACGTTACCGCGTTGGGGACGTTTTTCGCTGCCTGAGATTGAGGAATATCAAGGATGGGATAGATTTCCCTCAGTTCGAATTTGTGGATCGTGTGCCGGACGTCATCGATATAGGAGGGTTTACCAGGATAACGCAGCGTGAGATTCTCAAGGTATTGGAATTATCGCGTCTTCAGGTGGAGGACTGGTGCGCTTTTAAGGAATATGATGATGATAAGCATGCGTACTTGCAGTTATTTGTGGAGATGCGGCAAGACGGAGAAGGTGTCCTTTCTGACGCGGAAGTTGTCAAGGAACACCTGAGCGTCTATTTCCGCTATTTTGATCAGGATTACAACAGCCTGAAACGCCTTATTAAAGTTGAGCCATTGCGTGTAAACATAGTTCCCACAGGTTCTTTCCGGCATTTTGAACAGATTTACGGCAAGCGGCTGAGGAGAATGAATCCTCCAAGCGCGGACGTAATTGATTTTCGCTTTCTGTGTGGTCTGGAACACAGGCAGGGGAGGAATCCATGGCAATAAATCAAGTCATTTTTGTTGCGATACCTGCCGCGGCTTTGCTATTGAACCTTTTCTTGCTGCTGATCTGCATCAGCGCCCGGAAAAACAAGCTGGTCTATGCTTTCATGATGCTGGTTGTTTCCTATTCAATATGGACAGGCGGGGCAGCCGCAATGCGCGCGCTCTTTTATCCGGGACCTATTTTCTGGTTCCGTGTCTCTTTGGTAGGGATCTTCAGCGCGCCCTTTATGATATATAATTTTACACACTACTATACCAACAAAAAAGGGCATTTCACACATACCATACTGGGAATCGCCTGGACGATTCTGATTGTCATGAGCCTATTTGACATGTTCCTCAAGTCCCCCCAGGTTCTGGTAAGCGATGGTAAAATGTCCTTCACTTATACCATGACATACTGGACTATATTGCCGTTCCTGTTAGCTGCTTTTACTATATCTCTGTGCGGAAGACTTGTTTATCATGGAATTAAGTACAACGGAATTCCCATAACCACAATGCGCCCCTTGATTCTGGGGGTGCTTCTCATGTTCATTGCTCTTCTTTCCACGGCTCTGCCCGGAGCGGGTTCTTTTCCTGCCGACCCGCTGGCTTGTGGGATTAACGCTGTTTTTCTCTTCTATGCCTTGTATAAAAAACGGTTGATTACCTTCAGGATGGTGACCGGCAGGGCTCCTCTATACCTTGCTGCAGCCGTACTGACGACCGTTTTCCTGGCGATACTTTATCCGGCAGTCGATATTGTTTATCAACGATACTTTCCGGAGTATGTCGAACAGGAAACTATTGTGATATCAACCTTGGTGTCTGTCCTGACGGTTTTGTTATATAACCTGATCAGGAAGCTATTGAATGTGCTGTTCGCCAAAGGCATCAATGCGAGGGATGACGAGCTGCTGCGATTCAGCCAGGATATTAACAACACGCTGGACAGCTCACAGATTCTCAAAACTTTTAGTGACTTTATTGAGCGCAATATAGATTGCGCCGCCGTTTACATCTGCACACAGAATGAAAACGGACATTTTGTCGCAGAGGTTAAGACCAAGATTACGATGGCTGAGGAACTGGTGATAAAAAAAGACAGTCCGCTGGTCGCGTGGCTGGAAGAACAAAACACCGCGATCCATTTTCGGGATTTTATGAGAACACAGCACTACCGTTCCATGTGGGACGAAGAGAAACAACTGTATAAAAACCTGAATATCAGACTGGCGTTGCCGGTTACGGAAGGAGGCAGGCTGATTGCGATAACTCTGTTCGCTGATCCGGACAATTCCATTATCTGTAATCCCGGGGACATTGTATTTCTGGAATCCGCCGCTGCAGTCATGTCCATCGCCGCAAGAAATGCCATGCTGTACACAGCGATGCAGGATGAGGCCCATAATGACGGGCTGACCGGCTTGTACAATCGTCGCTATTTCATGGAAATTGGAAACCAGAGTTTTTCAAAGTCTGTCAAGGGCAGTTTTACCGTCGCGATTGTCAGCCTTGATGATTTTCGGCTCTTCAATGAATTATACGGTACATACCAGGGCGACCGTTTGCTGCAGGATTTTTCGAAAATGCTGCTGGCTGCAACCGGAAACCAGGGGATCGTGGGCCGCTACAGCGGGAAGGAATTCATTCTGGCATTTCCCTTTAAAGAAGTAAAAGCGGTGGTAGATCTGATTGCCAGCGTGCGTGAGCAGCTAAGAGAGTATTTGTACAAGAACAAGGAAGATGGGCAGCACTTTCTTACCTTTTCTGCAGGCATCTCTTCTTATCCGAGCAGCGCTGTTTCTTTTGAAGAAGCGGTCTCTTTTGCCGGCATCGCGGTGTATGCAGCAAAGAAGAATGGGAAAAACAAAACGCAGTTGTATGAGAAAGGTCAGGATTTCAACAACGTAACCCAGGATATCTTTGATAGCGGAGAGCAACACATGCAAACGATTTACGCGCTGATGGCCGCTGTCGACGCGAAAGATCATTATACCTTCAATCATTCTGAGCAGGTTTCCTCGTATGCCGTCCAATTGGCCGAGGAGATTGGATTGGACAAGGAGCATGTAGAAATTATCCGTCAAGCGGGCTTGCTGCACGATATAGGGAAAATTGCGGTCCCTGAGAGTATTCTGGATAAACCGGGCCCGTTGACCGATGACGAGTTCCGGATTATGAAACAGCATGTTGAGGCTTCCATTGCGATGATTAAGTACCTCCCCAGTTTAGACTATGTTACCCCTGTTGCGATTGGGCATCATGAGCGCTGGGACGGCAAGGGCTATCCCCGCGGTCTGGCCGGAGAGCAGATTCCCATTGGCGCGCGCTGCCTGGCGGTTGCTGATGCGTTTGACGCCATGACTACCGAGCGCAATTATAAGCCTGCAAAAACGGTCGAGGAAGCTCTTGATGAGATCCGCCGGAACCTTGGCACGCAGTTTGACCCCAAGATCGGTCTGGCTTTTGTGAAATTGGTGGAGGAAGGGCGATTGGAGCAGAAACGCCTAAAAAGCTGAAGGGTTATATATAGGTAGTAATAGATTCCATTCCTATTCTTTTTGTATCGTCTATTGTATCGTCGAGCCGGGTTTTTGAACGCCCAGCTGCGTCAGTCAGCATCAACGTAGTAACTTTGGCTATACTATCGGTTTCCTTCTTTGCGGGGCAATAGAACCCCTCGCTGCTTTGAATAAAGCTTTACATCAGTAAAAAAAACCGCCTTTGTTTTCGATACGGTTTCAAGACCGTACTGCAAGCGAAGGGGTTTTGCCTTTGATCGATCATATTAACGACAGAAATATTACTAATGCACAATCTATTGCAAAGAGCGTTTTGGTTCGCGTTCAATGAACGCTATCAGGCTGTTTGTGGCGCAATAGGCACTGGCGCGTTTATAGGGTAAAGCTCACGATGGCATTCCCGGATATATGAAACAATAATAGGATAGCAACCTTGTTTTTCAAGCTCTACCTGCTCGTACTGATTTCAATCTGTAAGGATGGAATTAAAGGCATCCTGTGCATCGCTTGTTTCAGGAAAAGTTTTTTATTGCGCGTATTGTGAGAGAATTGTGAGAAGAACGGCTTTCAACTTGGTGGAGGCGCTGAAAATCAATATGATAGGATCAGTTCTTAAGAACAAGGCCAAAACGACAGTGCAAAGGAGCGTGAATGATAACATGAAAAAACAAAATTTCTATCTATTAACAGAAAGTATACAGAGATATGGCATGAAATGGCTAAAAATAGACCATTAAACACATTGAAACAAAAAAGAAATGAAAAATTACTGTTGACAAACGTGTTTTTAGGGTATATTATTATCGTGCCCGGGAGAAATTCCCGATGAGCAAGATTACTACACGGCTATTCGCCGGAAGATTTGGAAGGGAAGATCCATGAAAAAGTTTTTAGTCTCTATGCTGCTTCTGAGCATGCTCCTCACCTCCGTTGTTCCCGCAATGGCTCTTGGCTCAGCGCCCGTGTCCGGCAGGCTGATGCTGTACTCCTCCCTGCCCGTTACCCAGTTGGATCTGATGGTAGAAATGTTCACCAAGAAGTATCCCGACATCACTGTGGACGCTTTCTCCGCGAACAGCGCTGACGTGTTCGCGCGTGCGCAGGCCGCGGCCGGTGTGACCGGAGGCTTGGTCCTGGGAGGCAGCCTGGAGTCCTTCCGGGCCGCGCAGGATATGTTCATCACGTATACGACGGCCAACGCCAAGAAATTCCATGACCGTTTTGCCGCGGTAGAAAACGCTGCCTTTACCCCGATCCAGCTGCACGTGAGCGCGCTGCTTGTCAACAAGGACCTGGCCCGTGAGCTTGGCGTGAAGATCGTCAGCTGGGAATCCCTGAAGGATAAGAAGCTGACCGGCCGTGTGGCGTATATGGACCCTGCTGTAAGCTCTCCTGTGAGCGAGCAGACCGCGTTTGTGAACAGCTTTGCCAGGACCATTGATGTAGCCTCTCCGTCAGCTCCTTCTTTCGTGCTCAACGCTGTGACCGCAGGCCAGTTTGTGGTAGGGATTGTCAATGAGGAGAAAGCGATCGAGCGCAAGCTGACCGGCGCCAAGGTGGAAGTGGTATACGCTTCTGAAGGTGTCGCGATAGGGGCTTCCTACGCCGGCATCCTGTCAGGCGCGCAGAATGAGGGAAATGCCAGGTTGTTCTTGGACTTCATTACCGGAAAGGAATACCAGCAGGCTGCGGCGGATCTCCTTCACCAGCGTTCAGTGCGCCGCGATGTAGACTTCGGCGTGAAGGGAATCGCGTCAACAAAGAACCTGAAATCTCTGGATTTTGTGAGCATGGCGATGCTAACAGGCATGCAGCAGACTGCCAGCAGGTAAAGAAACCCATATAAGATACGCTGAAACAGATACCGGACACCGCGAATCTGACGCGGTGTCCGGAATACTATTTATTATTCGATTTCAAAGAGAGATGTCTTATGGGATAGGGCGTTGACAGTAAATGAGTATGCAATCTATAATGAGTTGCAATCAAGAATTCTTGCTGCTGGAGTAAAGAAAAACGATGAGAGAGAAACTGGAATTTTTTTTATATAGGCACTTACCGTGTGATACACGCATGAATGACAGTGAAAAATACCTGTTTTTGATTTCTTTTGTTGCGTGCACGTATGCGGTATCCATGCAGCTGTTTCTTTTATTGTTTCACCTTGTTGTTAGGGTTTCACCGTTGGTTCACCTCTATTTTTGCGGTTTACTGATTGATTTGGCGCTTTTTTGGTTGGTCCGAAGACACCATTACCCCTTGTTCGGTATTTTGCTTACCGGGGTAATTATTGCTGAGACCCTGGTGTCCGCAGTTTATATTGGCACTGACAATTTCGTAGTCGTGTACCTTATTGTTTCGCTTATGATGCAGATCATCATTCCCTACGCGAGGACCCGTGTACGTGTTTTGATGATTGTTATCCTTGGGGCCAGCATGATGGCGTTAGTTCTTATTAATCATTATATTGTCAATCACCATATGACACTGATGAGGGATCTTGGAGAAGCCAATACCACGCTTGCCTTTTTTAATGTTAACATAGCGTTTTTTGGCACTATCATCCAACTGACCATAGGCAATACCATTTGGAACGTGATTTGGAAATCTAACCGGGAAAAGCTGGAAAGAAGCAGGACTGAGGCCAACACGGATCCATTGACCGGTCTTCTGAACCGTCGGTACGCGAGCACATTTTTCGAAAAGCTGAGCGCCAGCCAGCTTGGGCAGGACTGGTGCGTCGCAATGCTGGATATCGATGGATTTAAGCTGCTGAACGACACCTACGGGCACCAGGTCGGTGACAGCTTATTGATGTTGATCAGCCATTTTTTAGAAAAAAACCTGCGAAAAAGAGACCTTGTGTTTCGCTGGGGCGGGGAAGAGTTTTTGATATTGCTGAATGATGTTGATATTACCACCGCCTTTCATGTCTTGGACAAGCTGCGTGGCAAGCTTGAGACGGAGTATTTTGAAATACATGATAAAACTATTAACACCACAGTGACAATCGGTGTTTGTCCTCTGGATATTCATCATATCGGGCAGAGCATAGATACATGCGATCGGCTTATGTATCAGGGAAAAGCTTCAGGGAAGAATACGGTGGTCATGTAAACGTCTCAACGGTTCCTTATTAGGCTTGGTCGCTGCCCGCGCAGTATTCCCGGAAGGTTCATGTGGTATCCCGGTTGCACGTCGAATGGAGGATATGACTATGAGATATGATGTCATTCTATCAATCATATTTTATATTTGTGGTTGTTTTTATATGATTTTTAGTGCGACCATTATAGCAAATTATATAAAGAGCAATATAAACTGGTTGTTTGTGTCGCTGGTAAGCACATTGGCAATTTGGTCATTTTCACATTCTATTTCAAATTCAGCTTCCACAGCGGAAGTAAGTTCTTTTTGGAGGTCTTTCTCTGCATTAGGCTGGGGAAGTTTTAACAGTTTTTTACTCCACTTTATATTGGTTCTTACAAAAACAGAACGCCGATTCAATAAGCGCGGAATGCTTGTCGTACTTTATTTGCCCGCTTTGATTAATATACTTCTGTTCGGCCCCTATGGATGCCTTGTTGAGAAGCAATATCAAATGGTGCAAACTGAATTTGGTTGGGTGAACATGTCTCCCATGTTCGCTGCGAAAATTTGGCTCAACTCATACTATGTTGTTTTCTCGGTTGTAAGTATCTTATTGCTTGTAAATTGGTGGAGAAAGATCGAATCTCATACCCATGAAAAGCGGCAGGCAAGAAACTTTATTATATCTATCGTGTTTTTTTTCTTGATAGTAGCTGTAATCGATATACTGCCTGAAATTTTGGGCAACAAGACTTTTCCGCAATTGACCGTCGTATTATTGTTAGCCCCTACAATAATGCTGTTTTCAGTATTGAAAAAATCAGGGCTCATTAGAAAATACAAAAAAACATTCCGGTTGCAGGAGCCTTCCGAAGATTTAACTGATGACCGGTCACGTTTGTTTAAAACTGCAACAATTGTATTCGAGGCAGGCAGCGCGCTATCCTTCCTGGTTGGTTATTTCAGCATGAAACATGACTTGGGACGGGAGATTTTTCTCGCTGCGTCCTTGTTGTTGATGGGGATTGCTGTTCGGGCCATCCCGTTCATGACGAAAAAGAAAACGGTCCAGGACACCGTTTTCCTGGCAATATCCACGTTAGGCTTGCTGTATTTTTATGTATCAAACAGAGCAACAGGGGCGTTAACGATATGGGCGGTATACATCGTGTTTTTGTTGTTTACCGTCATCCTTGACAGCGCAATTCATGCTTATTCCTTTATGGTGTTAAGTGTGATTGTCCAAATTGTTTTTTGGTTAGTTCACCCGGAAGTTTCCGTTGTCATTGACGGAAGTGAGTATTTAACAAGAATAATTCTTATTGTGCTTTCTTTTATTATTGTGCGATATCTGACCAACGAATACGCTTCAAAAATAAAAGGGTTTCAAAGGCTTGCAAAAGAACAAGAAACACTTGAAAAAATCTCTTCCAGTTTTATTTCGATTAATCGTGAAAATGTTCATGAGAAAATTGATGAAATGATGGAAACGGCTGTTGAAATACTTGAATTCAGCCATGCGTTTTTAATCGGAATCAGCGATGAGTATGAAGATGCAACAATCCTTAATATGTATGTGAAAAATGAAGAGCGGGAGCCATTTCCCTATTATCCGGGAATAAAATTCAGGACGGCGGATTTACCCCTGTTTCAGTCCCTGATCACTCAAAACATGCCCATTATATGTGAAGATACCTCAAACATTTCCTTTGAAGAAGTTGGAAATCAAAAAACTCATTTTGTGTCAGGTGGAGTAAAATCGTTTTTTGCAATACCAATAACAGTTGATAATGAAACCGATGGAATTTTTTTCGTTGAATACAATACCCGGACAGAGGATATGAGCCTTGTAGAAAGTCGATTGAACTTTTTGAAAATTGTTGCAAATATATTGGGGGACGCAAGAAAGAAAATTTTATACGAGGAAAGGCTGTACAATTCCGCGTATTTTGATCAAGCTACAAAATTGGCGAACAGGAATATGCTGAAAATGAGACTGCAGCAGATGATTGATCACGCGAAGGAATCAGAGAGAACGGCAATCATAGATATTGAGCTTGAGAACCTCAGGATGATCAACGATACCTTCGGCCATAGCACAGGGGAGCAGATCATGATAAAATCGGCGGCGATTCTTGAAGATCTGTCAGAAGGGTGCTGCGATATCTCAAGGGTAGGCGAAGGGGAATTCGTCGTTGTTATGCCTCATGTCAAGAATAAAGAACAAATAGAAAACAGCGTCAAGAGACTGCTAACGGCTTTTTCCCATCCTATATCAACCGCGACGGGAATAGAAGCGTTATTTGTAGTCGTCCATTTAGGCATCTCTATATATCCGGATGATGGGAAAGACGCGGATACCCTTTTGAAGAATGCCGACCTGGCAAGATACGAAGCGGAAAACACAAACGAGAAGATAGTTTTCTACACAGAACGACTGGAGAGTCATATTGCGGAGAACACCTTATTCACAAACAGACTTTTCAGATCATTGGAACATGATGAATTTTTCCTGGAGTTTCAGCCTCAGGTCAGCTGTGAAACGGGCAAGACCGTTGGAATCGAAGCCCTGCTCAGATGGACGAGCGACGGCAACACAAGGGTGCCGCCGGACAGGTTTATTCCGATACTTGAGCAAACCGGATTGATTTATGATGTGGGGCTTTGGGTGCTTGAACAAGCGCTTCAGGAGCACAAACGTCTTATCGCAAAGGGCTTTCCGCCTTTGCGTGTTTCTGTGAACCTATCGGTTGTGCAATTCCAAGGGGGCAGTTTTGTTCGTGATATTATAAGAACGATCGAGAAGAGCGGGGTAGATCCCCAATATATCGAACTGGAGATTACTGAAAGCTTGTTCGCTAAAAGTTTTGAGGATGTAATTAAAAAGCTGTACAGATTAAAAGAGTTGGGATTAACCATAGCCATCGATGATTTCGGAAAAGGGTATTCATCATTACACATGTTGAAGCTGGTGCCTTTTGATAGAATTAAAATAGACAGAGAGATTATACAGCGTCTGGATTTGGAGAGGAAAAAGGCCTCAATCACAGAAATCATCATTCTGTTAGCTAAAGCCTACAGCGCAAGTGTTACGGCGGAAGGCGTGGAAACAAAAGGGCAGGCGGACTTTTTGAGAAATACGGCCTGTGATGAGATACAAGGTTTCTATTACTCAAGGCCTTTGTCGGCGGATGCGCTGGAAGAGTTTCTCAGCAAAGAATAATGCAAATTAAGCTAATCTCGGACTCTTGTTGAAACCCTTGTAAAACAATGACTTGCAAGGTTATTTCGCCCGTAACTCAGCTGTATCGAAAGATGCTTTCTTATCGTGTGACAGGCACCCAGATTCCCGGCACCTGCTGGGCATGGATGCCGGCCTCCCGCACAGCCATAATCGCGATAGTTTCTTCAGGGGTGACAGGGGGAATGCCGGTCTTGCTGAAGGAAACAAACTCCTTCAGGAAAATCTTGAAGTAATCCGACTTGGCTTCCACTACACGCTCGCCCTGTTCGCCGGACAAATACATCATAAAGGGGCTGCCGTTCAAAGAATCGACGGTGGCCATCCTGCCATCTTCAAACTCCACAATCAGCAAAACACGTTCAGCGCAGGTCAGGGCCATAACCCGTTTGGCTTTACCCTTCATCAGCATCATCATAGGCTCAATCTGGTGAATGGAATAGATATCGTAATTCCCGGGACCCCAGGAGCACAGGGTGTCCAGATGCCCCTGATTTTGATATTCGGTCGCATACCGCAGGGCAGAGGAAGAGAAGCAAGGGGTGCGATATTCCGCTGCTTTGGCAAACATTCTTTTGGCGGATGCGGCATCGGGCGAAAAGGTTTTATCCACGAACACCGGCTTGCCGGATTTCAGGGGCAAATCGCACAGCATTTCGTGCAGCTGGCAATCATCGGGGGAAAGCACGATTATGGAATCGCACTCTTCCAGCACCTGCTGGATGCTGCTTGCCTGGGGAATACCCATTTCCTCGCACCACTTGGCGGTGGTCCGGCCGTTTTTCTTGGGGCTGTCCATCAGGGCCCAGGCAAGAGTCACTCTGGCTTCGCCGCCGGAAACGGCATCAATCCATTCCGGATAATGATTGGCATGCCATTCGTCCAGATAATAATCAATAAAACCGATCTTCAGCATAATAACAGTCTCCTTTCCCGTCCTCTTGGTTTGTTTTCTTCGCATCATAGTATCAAATGCTGACTGTTTTTATGAACTCCATTCTCGACAACACGCATGGGCAAGACGGATCTCGCTGCTATCGATAAACACACAAGGCAATCTGAACAGGTGAGGGTGACAATTGGGACATTAGACTGAACTCAATCATAAACGCTTCGATGGAGCGGTCTTTTTGTGAATGCGCGTTGCCTCTTTCATTCGGCGCAGGCTCCGGCTACGCCTCATTCTTTCGGCTTAGCGCAGCCATCAAAAACCCTTGCCTTATCAGTGCATTTGCTCATTCGTTCAGTATTAAACCTCCGATACAGACCGGAAACTTGTGTTAACCGATGAAAGCGAAAATAAACTTTCGTCAATCCGCGCGGCAATTCACATCCATACAGACCCTGTATCAGTTTACCACAAATCAGACAAGGGTTGCTGCGAAAATTATCCGAAATGTCGAAGAAGACAAGGATAGGGAGTTTTTGTCAGGGAATAGAGGAACACACACCTGGCAGCCTTGGTTTGATCAAAGCAGGATCAGCAAGCAAGCTTTGACCGCTCCTGTTCAGTTTTTACGATGTCAACACAGCAAGGGGGAGGACAGTTGCCGGTACTTTGGCCTGCCGATGTGAAATCATTCGCGGATCCCTGTGCTTGCCCTCGCGAGAATACGCGTGACACCCAGCCCGAGCCTGTACAGCAGGAAAGCGATATCATGCTCTTTCCGTTGTCTGTTTGCTTGCCGCGTGACCGAAGACCTGAGTTTGGAGGAGCGTTGTTTTCCCTCTGCGCGCGTAGAAACCCGTCCGCCATGCAGAGAAAACGGACAAACCGTATACCGGCACAAGATTTCGCCACCTTTTACTTTCTGATACTTTCTTTCGAGGCGTCCGCGAACCTGGACAGGATGCGGCTCCCTGTAGCCAGCGCGCCATACGCCATGTCAGCCGTGAACTTCTGCCAGCCTCTTGGCGCGTCCACGCTCATCCTGGCGGAAAAAGTCAGAACTACGTGTTTGAGCTGGCAGGTATCTGTGGTAGAATGCCGCATGGGAAACCTCTTTCTTTTTGTTTAGCCGAGTTTTTTGTGGTGAGTTAATTCTACTGCAAAAAGACGGATGGTTCCTCATTTTTGATGCCTGAAAGGACGAATCTGCTACAATATGAGTCGTTTATTCCTCGACTTGACCCAATTCACCGGCTTCACTGTATGAATGCCATGAGCCTGTTGAGGCTATACGGAAACTCAAGTTACAAGACGCCTGGCTTTTTATGCAGAATGTTGATAAGATACTTTAGAAAACTTTAGGAATTCAGGGATGGTGGGATTGATGTTAAAAGATTTCATTGATAACGCGCAAGCTTTGGACATAGATAAATCACCTGTTGAAAGCCGAAAAAACATGGAAGATATCCCTTTAGTTTCGATCATTATTCCTGTATATAATGGTTCTAACTATTTAGACAGGGCGATTAACAGCGCACTATCTCAAGTTTATCCAAATTGTGAGGTCATTGTAGTTAATGATGGCTCAAATGATAACGGCGCGACAGAAAGAATCGCAAAATCTTACGGAGATAAAGTGATTTATTACCGCAAGCCTAACGGAGGCGTATCTTCTGCGTTAAACTATGGCATTTCCAAAATGAAAGGCGAGTACTTCTCCTGGCTTTCTCATGATGATGAATATACACCTTCTAAAGTATCAATGCAAATAGAAGCATTGACAAGTACCGGAAAAGAGAATTGTTTAGTTTATTCAAATGTGGAGATGATAGATAAAGACTCAAAACCCTTGATAATTCAACGATTCAAAAGAATGAATAGAAAGATTTTAAGTGCTGATAAAGTCAATACTTGGGATGTTGTGATGAATGGCATGTTAAGGTATGGAATATTAAATGGATGCAGTTTCTTGATCCCAAGGAGTGTTTTTAGAGAGTGCGGCATGTTTGATGAGAAATTACGGTACAATCAGGACGAAGTGATGTGGTACAGAATATTTCGCAAGAAGTATAATTTGCTTTTCATCGATTCAATTGGTGTAAGATCCAGGGTGCATGAGAATCAATTGACACAGACAGGAAGAGATATCATGAACCATGACTTTATATTGAGCAGCAAGGAGTTGATACCGATTTTTTTGTCCTATTCCACAAAGGATAGAAATTTTATTTATTTGTATGGATTAAGAAATGCTTTATATGGCCAAAGAAGTATTGTAAATCATATTATACACGCTTCTCAAGAAAAAAAGCTGTTATCAAAATATCAGCTATGCTGTATAAATGTGACGCAGTTGTATGGAAGCATCAGACCGATAGTTCGAAGATTATATCATAGGGTGTTCAATAGAATCGCTACACAATAGGAGATTATGTTAATATGATGGCGGACTGTTCGCAAAATCTACGTGCAGGGGGAAGACGACGTTTAATAATGACGATACTCTCGGCTCAGATCCCATCTACCAAAGAATATTCGCTTTCCCACAGCCTTGGGTTTGTTACAAGTATTGAAAGCTGAATGTTTTCAGCAGACTTTACAAGAGTGTGTAGAACAAGGAGAAGCTGAATGGGGCCCTACTATTTTTTGGTTGCTATTCCCGTTTTATATCATTTATTGTCTCCTCATCATATATATGCGGTATCTCCACAAGCGAGAACCCGCAGAACTGTCCTCATATTTTTTGCGATCTATATCTTTTTGTTATTGCTGCGTGATAGTGGAGTTGGCGTTGACCTAGTAATTTATTTACCGAGATTTCGATTAATTGGCAACACCTCTTGGCCGTTTTTGTTTTTAGGTCATTCTAATAGTGAGCCTGCTTACATTATACTAAACAAAGTAATATCCATTTTTTACCAAAATGATCAGTTTTTTCTAGCGGTAGTTTCGCTTATTATTACGCTACCTGTTGCTTATCTGTATGCCAAAGAGTCCGAGGGAGCAATCCTTACTATTTCAATTTTTTTGGTGTTTCCACTCTTTGAAATGTTTTTTTCCGGTCTACGCCAGTCAATTGCCATCGCATTGGCTGTTCCGGCATATTATTTTGTTAAAAACAAAAGGCCTGTTTATTTTGTGTTGACTGTTATTTTGGCATATTTGTTTCATAATTCTGCCCTCATCATGCTGATGCTCTATCCTGTATATCATGTTCGCGTTACAAGATTGCGTTTGATTATTGTTGTACCGATCATTATCTTGATTTATATTTTTAATTCTACTATTTTTGATTTTTTATTAGGTTTCTTGGGAGGACATCGTTTTGAAAAATATCGCACAATGTCCTCTACCGGTGCGTATACAATGCTAATATTGCTCGCGTTGTTTGCTGCTTTTTCTTTTTTTATTGTGGATGATAAAAAGCTATGTGCAGAAACTGTTGGTTTGCGAAATATTTTGTTATTCTCAACATGTCTGCAGATTTTTGCGCCGCTACATCCTCTTGCCATGAGGATGAATTACTATTTTCTACTTTTTCCGCCCATCCTTATACCAATGGTCATCAATCGTTCAAGGAGAAAATATCATCAAATTGCAATCATTGCCAAGGTAGTAATCAGTCTGTTTTTTATCTTTTATTTCTTTTTTCATGGATACAATGGCGATGATGTTTTGCAGGTGTATCCCTACAAAGCTTTTTGGGAGGTATATTAATGAAAGTTCTTCAAATCAACGCAGTTTACAAGCAAGGAAGCACCGGAAAAATTGTTTATGATATTCATCGCGAACTTATAAAGCATGGAACCATTTCAACAATTTGTTACGGGCAAGGTGAAAAATCCAAAGAGCCCGGTATATACAGGCTTGTAGGAACACCTTATGCAAAATTACAAGCACTAGAATCCAGGATTACCGGATTAATGTATGGAGGCTGCAGGCTATCCACGCAACGTCTGATCCGAATCATTCAAACAGAGAAACCTGATATAGTGCATTTGCATTGTATCAATGGGCACTTTGTCAATATTTACCGTATAATTAAGTGGCTTAAAGACAATAAAATGAAAACAGTGCTAACCTTGCACGCTGAGTTTATGTATACTGCCAACTGTGGACATTCATTAGAATGCGAGAAATGGAAAACAGGGTGTGGGAAATGCCCGCGCCTGAAAAAAGAGACAAAGTCATGGTTGTTTGATCGCACACATGATTCTTGGTTAAAAATGAAAGAGGCATTTGAAGGCTTTTCACAAGATTTAGTTGTTGTGTCAGTTTCACCATGGCTAATGGAAAGGGCAAGTCAATCACCTATTTTGCGTAAAATGAAACACGTGACCATTCTCAACGGAATAGACACTGACGTTTTTAAACCATACAAAACCGATGATTTAAAAGCTTCTTTGGGATTAAGTGTAACAGCTAAGACTATTCTTCATGTTACTGCAGATTTTAGCTTAAATACGGATCACATTAAAGGGGGTTATTATGTATCCGATATCGCAAATCGCATGAAAAATGATAATGTGCAGTTCATTATCGCGGGGCCATACGATCAAACAAAGAAATATCCAAGCAACATGCTGATGCTGGGAAGAATAACCAATCAAGTAGAATTGGCAAAATTGTATTCAATGGCGGATATTACACTTTTGACAAGCAAAAAAGAGACTTTCTCAATGATTGTAGCTGAGAGTCTTTGTTGTGGCACCCCAATTGTTGGTTTTGAGGCTGGCGCGCCAGAACAGATTGCTATCAATGAACATTGTGATTTTGTTACATTTGGTGATGTAGAAGCGCTTGAAAAAACGTTGCGAGAGAAAATTGCTTGCCTGAAAGACAGTGATAAAATATCTCGCTCAGCATCTGAAAAATATGCTAAGAATATTATGTCAAAAAAATATTACGATTTGTATGAGGATGTTTTACTTCCATAAAATAATTTTGTGACAGAAAACGAGATGGGTTCTGCTGAACAGCCATCTAAAATAAAAATAACAACCTTTGAGTATTTAAGAAAATTTAAATGCAACAAGTCGGGAGGAGTGAGGAAAGAGTGAGGAAAGAAGAAAAAATATGTTTACGAATGGGGGTTACGAATGGGGTAAAAAATAGTGCTTGACACTGTTGCGTGGTGTATGGTACATTAATCAGGCACCCCAAACGGGGCGGCGCGGACCTTGAAAACGATACAGAGAAGAGAAGCGAAGAAACGACAGTCGATTCAAATGAGCGAAGGACATGTCTTCCGCTGGTTGATAAGGACGCGGTCTTTATCCGGAGCGGCAGGGATGTTGGATTAAACACAAGAGTTTGATCCTGGCTCAGGACGAACGCTGGCGGCGTGCCTAACACATGCAAGTCGAGCGGAGGTACGGTGAGAGCAATCGAGCAGTACTTTAGCGGCGGACGGGTGAGTAACGCGTGAGCAACCTGCCTATCACAGGGGGATAAGGCGGCGAAAGCCGCTCTAATACCGCATGAGACCACAGTGGTGAAGCCACCGGGGTCAAAGGAGAAATCCGGTGAGAGATGGGCTCGCGTCCGATTAGGTAGTTGGTGGGGTAATTGCCTACCAAGCCAATGATCGGTAGCCGGCCTGAGAGGGTGAACGGCCACATTGGAACTGAGAGACGGTCCAAACTCCTACGGGAGGCAGCAGTGGGGAATATTGGGCAATGGGCGGAAGCCTGACCCAGCAACGCCGCGTGAGGGAAGAAGGTTTTCGGATTGTAAACCTCTGTTCTTGGGGAAGAGAGGAAGACGGTACCCAAGGAGGAAGCCCCGGCTAACTACGTGCCAGCAGCCGCGGTAATACGTAGGGGGCGAGCGTTGTCCGGAATGATTGGGCGTAAAGGGCGCGCAGGCGGCCTGTCAAGTCAGTAGTGGAATACCATTTTTCAAGGATGGAAGTGCTATAGAAACTGATGGGCTTGAGTGCAGGAGAGGTTATCGGAATTCCCGGTGTAGCGGTGAAATGCGTAGAGATCGGGAGGAACACCAGTGGCGAAGGCGGGTAACTGGACTGCAACTGACGCTGAGGCGCGAAAGTGTGGGGAGCAAACAGGATTAGATACCCTGGTAGTCCACACCGTAAACGATGAATGCTAGGTGTAGGGGGTATCGACCCCTTCTGTGCCGGAGTAAACACAATAAGCATTCCGCCTGGGGAGTACGGTCGCAAGATTAAAACTCAAAGGAATTGACGGGGGCCCGCACAAGCAGCGGAGCATGTGGTTTAATTCGAAGCAACGCGAAGAACCTTACCAGGTCTTGACATCCATCTAAAGCTGTAGAGATACAGTGTGAGCGTGCTCGAGATGAGACAGGTGGTGCATGGTTGTCGTCAGCTCGTGTCGTGAGATGTTGGGTTAAGTCCCGCAACGAGCGCAACCCTTGCCGGTAGTTACTAACGGATGGAGCCGAGGACTTTACCGGGACCGCCGGGGACAACTCGGAGGAAGGTGGGGACGACGTCAAATCATCATGCCCCTTATGACCTGGGCTACACACGTGCTACAATGGCCGAGACAGAGAGCTGCGAAGGCGCAAGCCGGAGCGAATCTCAAAAAAGCGGTCACAGTTCGGATTGTGGGCTGCAACCCGCCCACATGAAGCAGGAGTTGCTAGTAATCGCGAATCAGCATGTCGCGGTGAATACGTTCCCGGGCCTTGTACACACCGCCCGTCACACCATGGGAGTTGGTAGCACCCGAAGGCAGAGAGCTAACCGCGAGGAGGCATCTGACGAAGGTGAGATCAATGACTGGGGTGAAGTCGTAACAAGGTAGCCGTATCGGAAGGTGCGGCTGGATCACCTCCTTTCTAGGGAGCGAGCCTGACGCAGGAATGCGGAGGCTGACCCAGGTCGATCGCCCGGTTTACTGATGTAACCGGGGTGAAAGAGATGCTGCGAGGAGCAGCGAGCGGGGACGGAAGTCCCTGAGAAGACCTTGGCGCTGTCCAAGGCGAACAGCGAAGTTGATGGCTGTGGTGGAACCGCTTCTCGAGTCTGTATCGTTTTCAGTGTCCTGTGGGACATTGAAACCGGATGGTATCCGATCCGATGGACACCGTTGGTGATCCCTTGCTTTGCAGGGGTTATCCTTCTGCTTGGGGGTTTAGCTCAGTTGGGAGAGCGCCTGCTTTGCAAGCAGGAGGTCAGCGGTTCGAGCCCGCTAATCTCCACCATTACGGGTCGCTAGCTCAGCTGGTTAGAGCACTCGCCTGATAAGCGAGAGGTCGGTGGTTCGAGTCCACTGCGACCCACCAGCGTCACTGTATGTGACGGCGCACCTTGACAACCGCACACAGGAAGAACGAGAAAACCGAAGCGCGCGGAGAAGGCACGTGTTCTGAGAGAAAGGGCAGAGTGTCAATTGAAGCGCGAGAACAAGAAAAGGTTAATCAGGCCAGTTGCGCGCTGTGGATGCACAGCGCAGGTGGCGGCGAGAGCGTGCCACCCGGGATGCTGGAAGGCATCCGACAGTTGGTCTCAGGAGAAGCGAGTTTACCGGCGCGTGTATCGCTACGCGCGAGAGCCGGTGGACCGTCCTGGCGCCGGAAGCGTCCGACCCGCGGGTTGGAAGAGCTGAAGCGTTCAGGAGAAGAAAATCAAGCGAACAAGAGCATAGGGCGGATGCCTAGGCACCAAGCGCCGAAGAAGGACGTGGCAAGCTGCGAAAAGCTACGGGGAGCCGCAAGCGGGCAAAGAACCGTAGATATCCGAATGGGGAAACCCGGCGGACAGAAGGTCCGTCACGCTGAGATGAACACATAGTCTCAGGCGAGGGAACCCGGGGAACTGAAACATCTAAGTACCCGGAGGAGAAGAAAGAAAGATCGATTTCCCAAGTAGCGGCGAGCGAACGGGGAAGAGCCCAAACCATGAGCTACGGCAAGTGGGGTTGTGGTCCGGCAGGAAGCGAAGCGGAGGTTTAGTCGAATAGGGAAGGAAAGCCCAGCCAGAGCGGGTAACAGCCCCGTAGACGAAAGGCCGAAGCAGCGAGCCGTGACCAGAGTACCGCAGGACACGCGGAATCCGGCGGGAAGCAGGGGGGACCACCCTCCAAGGCTAAATACGACTTGGTGACCGATAGCGAACAAGTACCGTGAGGGAAAGGTGAAAAGGACCCCGGGAGGGGAGTGAAAGAGAACCTGAAACCCTATGTTTACAAGCAGAGGGAGCGCGATTTAAGGCGCGACCTTGTACTTTTTGTAGAACGGACCGGCGAGTTGCGCCAGCCAGCGAGGTTAAGGTATAAAGTACCGGAGCCGCAGCGAAAGCGAGTCTGAAGAGGGCGAAGGAGTTGGCGAGCGCAGACCCGAAACCGGGTGATCTATCCATGGCCAGGTTGAAGTGAGCGTAAAAGTTCATGGAGGACCGAACCAGACGTCTGTTGAAAAAGGCGGGGATGAGCTGTGGATAGGGGAGAAATTCCAATCGAACCCGGAGATAGCTGGTTCTCCTCGAAATAGCTTTAGGGCTAGCCTCGTATAAGATTACCGGAGGTAGAGCACTGACTGGGCGCGGGGGTCACAAAGCCTACCAAACCTTATCAAACTCCGAATGCCGGCTAATTGATGTACGGGAGTCAGTCCGCGGGAGATAAGTTCCGCGGGCAAAAGGGGAACAACCCAGATCGTCCGCTAAGGTCCCGAAGTACGTGTTAAGTGGGAAAGGATGTGTAATTGCACAGACAACCAGGATGTTGGCTTAGAAGCAGCCATCCATTGAAAGAGTGCGTAATAGCTCACTGGTCGAGTGGTTGTGCGCCGAAGATGTCCGGGGCTAAAACACGTCACCGAAGCGTCGGATTCGCGGTTGTGAACTCTGTTTTTTTAGGAAGGAAGGGACTGTTGTAACCGGGGATTTTTCCGCGTGAGCGGGGGAAGTCTTTCGGATGCCAGCGGATGATGCGGGCGCAGCGGATTACCTGAAAGCCAAAGCGGGAAGCAGAGAAGACGGAGTTCACAACCGCGAGTGGTAGAGGAGCATTGTGTACGGGCAGAAGCATGACCGGGAGGACATGTGGACTGTACAGAAGCGAGAATGCCGGTATGAGTAGCGAGAGGCATGTGAGAACCATGCCGGTCGAAAGCCCAAGGTTTCCTGGGGAAGGTTCATCCGCCCAGGGTAAGTCGGGACCTAAGCCGAGGACGTTAGTCGTAGGCGATGGACAGCAGGTGGATATTCCTGCACTACCCGCAGAATGAAGCAGTGACACAGAAGGATAGCTCGAGCGCGGTGATGGTCAACTGCGTGAAAGCACCGAGTGTGGTCTGTAGTGAAGAACGCAGGCCGAAGAGCATGAGGTGTGAGAGGACCGAAGTCAAGTAGGGAAGCGAGTGATTTCACGCTGGCGAGAAAAGCTGCTAGTAGATCTGCGCGGTACCCGTACCGCAAACCGACACAGGTGGGCAAGGAGAGCATCCTGAGACGGACGGGAGAACCCTTGTTAAGGAACTCGGCAAAATGACCCCGTAACTTCGGGAGAAGGGGTGCCTATCCGCGAGGATAGGCCGCAGAGAAGAGGCCCAAGCGACTGTTTATCAAAAACACAGGTATCTGCGAAAGCGAGAGCTGACGTATAGGTGCTGACACCTGCCCGGTGCTGGAAGGTTAAGGGGACCTGTCATCGCGAGAGAAGCAGCGAACCGAAGCCCCAGTAAACGGCGGCCGTAACTATAACGGTCCTAAGGTAGCGAAATTCCTTGTCGGGTAAGTTCCGACCCGCACGAATGGTGTAACGATTTGGGCGCTGTCTCAACAAGGGGCCCGGTGAAATTGAAGTATGGGTGAAGATGCCCATTACCCGCGACTGGACGGAAAGACCCCGTAGAGCTTTACTGTACCCTGATATTGGATTTCGGCAACTGATGCACAGGATAGGTGGGAGGCAAGGAACCACGGCTTTCGGGCAGTGGGGAGCCGCTGTTGGGATACCACTCTTCTGTTGCTGAAGTTCTAACACGGCGCCGTGAGCCGGTGAGTGGACAGTGTCAGGCGGACAGTTTGACTGGGGCGGTCGCCTCCCAAAGAGTAACGGAGGCGCCCAAAGGTACCCTCAGAATGGATGGAAACCATTCGGAGAGTGTAAAGGCAGAAGGGTGCCTGACTGCGAGACTGACAAGTCGAGCAGAGACGAAAGTCGGGCTTAGTGATCTGGCGATATCGAGTGGAAGAGTCGTCACTTAACGGATAAAAGCTACCTCGGGGATAACAGGCTGATACCCCCCAAGAGTTCACATCGACGGGGGTGTTTGGCACCTCGATGTCGGCTCGTCGCATCCTGGGGCTGAAGCAGGTCCCAAGGGTTTGGCTGTTCGCCAATTAAAGCGGCACGCGAGCTGGGTTCAGAACGTCGTGAGACAGTTCGGTCCCTATCCATCGTGGGCGAAGGAATCATGAGAGGATCTGCTCCTAGTACGAGAGGACCGGAGTGGACGTACCACTGGTGCAACTGTTGCGCTGCCAAGCGCATAGCAGGGAAGCGAAGTACGGGACGGATAAACGCTGAAGGCATCTAAGCGTGAAGCCAACCTCAAGAAGAAGGTTCCCATTCATAGAAATGAAGTAAGGCCCCTGGGAGACAACCAGGAGATAGGCCGGCGGTGCAAGTGCAGTAATGTATGCAGCTTGCCGGTACTAATAGGCCGAGGGCTTGATTTTAAGGAGCTGTGAGGGAGTGCGAGAGCATGAACTTACAGACTGAGACCAAAAAGGCGGAGCGCCTGCTCGTTATTCCGGTGTGCGGTTGTCAGGGTTCGCGCGGCGCGTAGAGCGCGGAAGCGCAGCCCGGGATATTACCGGTGGCAATGGCGAAGGGGATCACCTGTACCCATCCCGAACACAGAAGTTAAGCCCTTCAGCGCCGATGGTACTTGGCTGGAAACGGCCCGGAAGAGTAGGTCGCCGCCGGTCTCCAACCCCACTCCCCGGTTCATGGGGAGTTTT
>JBMNLV010000007.1:0-42495 GCA_050953005.1 Christensenellales bacterium
GCCGGACTCGCCCGGCTTCAGCATCCCGCAGGACACTGAAAACGATACAGACTCGAGAAGCGGTTCCACCACAGCCATCAACTTCGCTGTTCGCCTTGGACAGCGCCAAGGTCTTCTCAGGGACTTCCGTCCCCGCTCGCTGCTCCTCGCAGCATCTCTTTCACCCCGGTTACATCAGTAAACCGGGCGATCGACCTGGGTCAGCCTCCGCATTCCTGCGTCAGGCTCGCTCCCTAGAAAGGAGGTGATCCAGCCGCACCTTCCGATACGGCTACCTTGTTACGACTTCACCCCAGTCATTGATCTCACCTTCGTCAGATGCCTCCTCGCGGTTAGCTCTCTGCCTTCGGGTGCTACCAACTCCCATGGTGTGACGGGCGGTGTGTACAAGGCCCGGGAACGTATTCACCGCGACATGCTGATTCGCGATTACTAGCAACTCCTGCTTCATGTGGGCGGGTTGCAGCCCACAATCCGAACTGTGACCGCTTTTTTGAGATTCGCTCCGGCTTGCGCCTTCGCAGCTCTCTGTCTCGGCCATTGTAGCACGTGTGTAGCCCAGGTCATAAGGGGCATGATGATTTGACGTCGTCCCCACCTTCCTCCGAGTTGTCCCCGGCGGTCCCGGTAAAGTCCTCGGCTCCATCCGTTAGTAACTACCGGCAAGGGTTGCGCTCGTTGCGGGACTTAACCCAACATCTCACGACACGAGCTGACGACAACCATGCACCACCTGTCTCATCTCGAGCACGCTCACACTGTATCTCTACAGCTTTAGATGGATGTCAAGACCTGGTAAGGTTCTTCGCGTTGCTTCGAATTAAACCACATGCTCCGCTGCTTGTGCGGGCCCCCGTCAATTCCTTTGAGTTTTAATCTTGCGACCGTACTCCCCAGGCGGAATGCTTATTGTGTTTACTCCGGCACAGAAGGGGTCGATACCCCCTACACCTAGCATTCATCGTTTACGGTGTGGACTACCAGGGTATCTAATCCTGTTTGCTCCCCACACTTTCGCGCCTCAGCGTCAGTTGCAGTCCAGTTACCCGCCTTCGCCACTGGTGTTCCTCCCGATCTCTACGCATTTCACCGCTACACCGGGAATTCCGATAACCTCTCCTGCACTCAAGCCCATCAGTTTCTATAGCACTTCCATCCTTGAAAAATGGTATTCCACTACTGACTTGACAGGCCGCCTGCGCGCCCTTTACGCCCAATCATTCCGGACAACGCTCGCCCCCTACGTATTACCGCGGCTGCTGGCACGTAGTTAGCCGGGGCTTCCTCCTTGGGTACCGTCTTCCTCTCTTCCCCAAGAACAGAGGTTTACAATCCGAAAACCTTCTTCCCTCACGCGGCGTTGCTGGGTCAGGCTTCCGCCCATTGCCCAATATTCCCCACTGCTGCCTCCCGTAGGAGTTTGGACCGTCTCTCAGTTCCAATGTGGCCGTTCACCCTCTCAGGCCGGCTACCGATCATTGGCTTGGTAGGCAATTACCCCACCAACTACCTAATCGGACGCGAGCCCATCTCTCACCGGATTTCTCCTTTGACCCCGGTGGCTTCACCACTGTGGTCTCATGCGGTATTAGAGCGGCTTTCGCCGCCTTATCCCCCTGTGATAGGCAGGTTGCTCACGCGTTACTCACCCGTCCGCCGCTAAAGTACTGCTCGATTGCTCTCACCGTACCTCCGCTCGACTTGCATGTGTTAGGCACGCCGCCAGCGTTCGTCCTGAGCCAGGATCAAACTCTTGTGTTTAATCCAACATCCCTGCCGCTCCGGATAAAGACCGCGTCCTTATCAACCAGCGGAAGACATGTCCTTCGCTCATTTGAATCGACTGTCGTTTCTTCGCTTCTCTTCTCTGTATCGTTTTCAAGGTCCGCGCCGCCCCGTTTGGGGTGCCTGGTTAATGTATCATACACCACGCAACAGTGTCAAGCACTATTTTTTTGCCCCATTCGTAACCCTTTTCTCTCTCCCATTCGTAAAACATTCGTAAAACCCCATTCGTAAAACCATTCGTAAAATCCCGACCCACTCATCGCCTTTCAAACATGGCGTAAACGCAGCCAAAACTCACAATTTTAGTCCTCTCTGGCAAAACCGCCACGAATCACATCCGTACAAACTACGGCAGACACGGAATTGCTTATACCGCATTCTCTGAAAGGTCACCGCGCGCTACCAGTTCCTTGAGAATCTTTGCATGTAAATCCGCGTCAAGGCGGTAGAATCGCTTGTAAATCAAAAAGCTCGCCAGGATAAACAGCAACGGCAAGACCATCATGGCGATTTTCATCATTAAAATTCCCTGCGCAGTGACATCCTGCGCGCTTTGAGCCGCATTGATTCCGCTGAGGATCAGTGTAGCGCTGACAATGCCGCTTGAAACCGCCCCGCCTAGCTTGTTGATCAAGGGCTGGAAAGAAAAGGTAAGGCTTTCCTGACGCTTGTTCAGCTTCCACTGGCCATATTCCACGCAATCCGCCAAAAACATCAGCATCAGCAGCTGAATGAAAGCCTGGCCGGTAAACAACAGGAACCCGGCGATGCCCAGAGGCAGGATGATCATAGGTGAGAAGAAAAACACAAGATAGCCCGCTACCACCAGCAACATGGACAGGGAATACAGCCTTGAGCGTTCAAGGCGCCGGGACAGCAGGGGAAAAACGAGCAATGCGCTCAGCTGCGCAACACCCAGCACCCCGGCAAAGACCGGGTATTTGCTTTCATCGCCGAAAGCGTATTTAAAGAAATGCACCCCAAAGCTTGTCGTTGTGACATAGCCAATCATAAACAGGCTCATGGAGATGATGGTGTAGCGCAATTGGTCATTGCCCCTGAACAGGACAGCCAGGTCCCTCAGCCCGCTTTTTTCTTCCTTTTTAAAGACACCGCGCTGCTCACGCACACCGATCACCGTGAACATTTGAAACAGCAGCATCAATACAGCGGTGCCCAAAGCGAACACAAACCATGCCTGTTTGGCGCTGCCCAGAGCCTGTGTCAGCATCCCGGTCACCGGCAGGATGCCGACCACCACCGCGTACATGCCGATGTTGGCGCAAATGCGCGCGAAAGCGCCGATTTTTTCCCGCTCAGCCGGATGCACGGACAGCGCGGGCAGCATGGACCAATACGCAATATCGTTGGCGCCATAGAAGATATCCCAACCCAGGTACAAAAAGGTAAACAGCAACAGATAAGCAGTTTGACCCAGGCCAAAATCCATAAACATGGGCACCATGAACACAGCGCCAAGCAAGGCACCCAGCACAATCATCGGCTTGAACTTTCCGTACTTGCCGCCAGTGTTGTCCACCACCATGCCCATGAAGGGATCATTCAGTGCGTCAAAAATCCGCAACACGGTGAGAATCAGGGTCATCCACCACATGGTGGCATCGCTGAGGTCCAGGATATCCGTCAGATAGTAGATCAAATAGATAGAAACCATTGTATAAAACATATCCCGTCCAATGGTGCCCAAGCCAAAGAATATTTTGTTCCGTCCGGTCTGCGGCATACTTTACAAGCCTCCCATTGCTATAAATCTTTGACAGCTGCTTAAATATAGCAAAAACTCGCGTCACAGGCAACGCCTGTCCCGGAAACCGATGCGGTGAGGTCCGCAGGAAGACGGGCTGAGGTCCGCACAAGTTTGAATCCCTGACATTCTTTATGTTACAATACTTGCACTTCACTATATAGTTTAAGAAGATATGATGTGAAAGGCAGGTGTCGTCCATGCGCAAACATACTCGGTTATTGGCAGCGCTGTCTGTGTTGATTTGCGTTTTTTCACTGGGAGCAAATGCCAAACAAGGCATAACAGCAGGTTTGTTGATGCGCCTGTCCACACGCACAGGCCCCGGTACCCAATATGATGAGCCGGGCACCTATTTTCAAAACTCATGGAGCGCCACGCAGGTACAGGTCATCAGCAGCGCCTGGGACAAGTACAACAAAATCTGGTGGGTGCAGGTTGATTTTACGGCTTCCGGCAAAAAATTCCGCGCCTACACAGGCCTGAAGCGGGTCAGTGTTGATATCAATTCCCTGTACCAGGAGCAGGCCTTGGGCAGCGCGATGATGACCAGCGCCGCCAGGGCTTACTGGGGTCCGGGCAGGGACTATACGGAAGCCCAGTACAATGTGCCCAATCATACCTCCGTCACGGTATATGGCTCGGAAAACGGTTTTGTACAGGTTGAGTTCTATGACGCGCGTACCGCAACAGACGCGCGCTCCCTGCGCCGCGCCTGGGTCACAGCGTCGGCAGTCAGCGGGCACTGGGCCAGTCTTCAGTCAACTGTTCCCGGCAATCAAAGTAGCAGCACCTACCGGTTCTGTCCTTATTGCAGAAGCGACCTGGGTTCTGACAACGCTTTCGTTTATTGCCCTTACTGCGGAAACGCGCTGTGGAATTCTTCCGTACAGCCGGGGCAAACGCAGTATACCGGTCTGCCGCAAAAACCATGGACAGGTACCGGCAAGCGGATTTATTTGAAATCCCTTGTCGGCGATGACCTGCGCCCGCAATGCGGGCCTGACAGCCGCTATCCGGTGTTTTTCCCCGAAGGACCACATGGCGAGCCACACTGCCAGCGCGGTCGTATCCGCGAAATACGTGCGCTGTTCACTGCCGGCGCCTATGTCCTGGCAAGCATCTCCAGCGACAGGGGTCAGCCGGGCATCGGCTACTTTCCGCAAAGCCTGTTCCAGGCGTTTGAAGGCGTGCCTGCCTTCATGCCGCAAGCGGCACGGTCAGGTGTGGCTGCCACCCAAATCATTCCCTATAACGGACCGGGCTACCATTATACGCAATTCAACTCCTGCCGCCTGGATACAGGTGATTTGGTCCAGGTCTTTTTTGAGGAGGGCGGCTGGTACTACTGTGAGTTCTATACAAAAGGCATAGATTATGGCTGGGTTCATCTCTGGCTGCCCGCCAATTCCATACAGCTTTTGTAGTTTACCGGGCTGCCGCCCATCCGTATGATACTGCGCCGGGGACAGCCCTGGCGCTTTGACTGGCCGTTATGGCATGTTATAATCAATCAAACACACTCAGGAGGCGAATCCATGAAGCCGGATGCCATCTTTGATCACAATCCCAGCCTGGCAGGAATGGCCAGCATTACAGAGGACTTGAGTTTTACCTGTGAAGGCGCTGCGCACCCACTTACCCTGGTCACCCCCAACCAAGACGAACAGGCGTCCACACGCTTTCCCTTGGTTGTTTTCCTGCAGGGCAGCGGATGGACCAGTCCAAACCGGTTTTATCAGCTCCCTCAGCTGTGCCGTTATGCCCAGCGCGGTCTGGCAATCGCCAGCATCACACACCGCAACGCCCAGGAAGGCAATCCTTTTCCGGCCTATTTGAAGGATGCCAAGGCAGCGATCCGTTTCCTGCGCAGCCGTGCCGATGAACTTCACCTGGATCCGGACCGCGTTGCCTTTTTCGGCACCTCCTCCGGCGGCAATACCGCCCTGCTGGTCGGCTTGAGCGGGGATGACCCGCGCTACCGCACGCCGGACTACGCTGAGTATTCCGATTCTGTGCGCGCGGTTGTTGATTGCTTTGGCCCGACAGACATGCTGGATTACGAAGGCAACAAGCTGAACAACCTGCTGGACGGGGAGGGCGAGCTCAACCAACAGGCGCTGGTACAGTATTCCGCCGGTGAGGAAGGCGGTTTTATAGATACTTTGCTGGGTCTGTTCGGTGATAACAACCCGCTGGAAGTTTTGCGCGAAATGAGCCCGCTGTATGCGGTAAAAGCCGGGGGCAAATATCCTCCGTTCTTGCTGCTGCAAGGGGACGCGGATGATCTTGTTCCGCTGAGCCAGACGCTTAAGATGCGCGAACGGCTGCAATCAGCAGGCGCGCAGAGCACCTATGTGCTTGTCCGCGGCGCCGGACACGAAGGCAGCTTCTGGAGTCAGGAGCTGCATGAAACCATTTTCGACTTTCTTGACAAAAACTTAAGAGGTTAAACAGGGAGGGGTTTGGATGATCGCGCCGGAGCAGGTGGCCCAGACACTGGTGCCCTGGCTGGGCTCGGCCTTTCTGAGCTGCCAGGAATCCATGTGTGCGCAGGCTGCCTGGCTGATGTATACCTGGCAGCCTCAGCGCGAAAGCCTGGCGCATCTGGTGCAGCAGCTGGACAATTTGCTGTTCATGGCTGTGCACGGACACACACAGGGCCGCATGGCGCTGGAAATGGACAACAGCCAGCTGATCCGCCTGCGCACAGGGGATTTTGCCATGATGGCGGATGAACTGCTTTACTTGCAGCTGGAAAAAATGGAACGCAACTCCTACCATCAGGCGATCATCCGGGAGTATGCCATGCGTTCGGGCAGCTTATCCGCGTTGCGCGCGCTGTATCTGTTATACAGAGACTTGCAAACACCCGAAGAAACCGATACGCTTCGCCGGGTCATCACAGCCTGCCATGAGCCCTGGCGCACGCGGCAGTGGCTTGAGGCTGAGGAATAAGGAGAGCAAATCAGTGGGAAAAATCATCGCGGTCGCCAACCAGAAAGGCGGCGTCGGAAAAACAACCAGCGCAGTCAGCCTGGCAGCCTGTCTGGCTGACCAGGGTAAAAAAACCTTGCTGGTGGACATGGATCCCCAGGGCAACGCAACCAGCGGCCTGGGCATCACACCGCGTGACAAAACCAGCTATGAGGTGATCATCAACCGTCTGCCCCTCAAACAGGCCATCACAGCCACCGCACAGGCCGGGCTGGCGCTGGTGCCCAGTGACATTCGCCTGGCCGCGGCTGAAGTGGAGTTGGTTGGCCAGCAGCAGCGTGAATTCCGTCTGGATACGATGCTCAAGCCGGAAGCAGCCCTTTATGATTTCATCCTGATCGACTGTCCGCCGTCGCTGAGCTTGCTCACGCTCAACGCGCTCAGCGCGGCACACAGCGTGCTGGTCCCCATTCAATGTGAGTATTACGCGCTGGAAGGCGTCAGCGCGCTGATGGCCACGGTCAACAGGGTGCAAAAAACTTTTAACCCGACGCTGGAGCTGGAGGGCGTGCTGTTAACCATGTTTGACGGACGCACCAATCTCTCCCTGCAGGTGGCGGACGAGGTCAAAAAATACTTCCGTGACAAGGTGTTTTTGTCCATTATCCCCCGCAGCGTGCGTCTGGGCGAGGCCCCCAGCCACGGCCAGCCCATTGGCACCTATGATCCCAAAAGTGCCGGGGCGCTGGCTTACAAGAGCCTGGCCGGCGAGATTGTCCGCAACAACAAAGCCTGGTTAAAAGGAGCTTCCCAATGAAAAAAACAGCACTGGGCCGCGGCCTGGACGCACTCTTTCCCCGGGATAGCAGGGATGGTGAGGTTGTGCAGCTGCCGCTGAACCTGCTGGATCCCAATCCGAACCAACCCCGCAAAGCCTTTGAGGAGACATCACTTGACGAACTGGCAGCCTCCATCCGTGAGCTCGGCTTGCTGCAGCCCATCCTTGCCTGCCCCCATGAAGGACGTTACCGCATCATCGCGGGTGAACGGCGTTTCCGGGCTGCCATGAAGGCCGGGCTGACCCATGTTCCCGTTCTGGTGCGCAGTCTGCCCCAACAGGAGCGCATGCTGGCAGCCCTGATTGAAAATCTGCAGCGCACCGATCTGAACCCTATGGAAGCGGCGCTGGGCGTGCGTGCACTGATGGATGAGGCCGGGTTAACCCAGGAGGAGGCGGCGCGCAGGCTGGGAAAATCCCGTCCCGCGGTCGCCAACCTGCTGCGTTTGCTTCAGCTGGATGAAAAAGTGCAGCACCTGGTGTATGAGGGTAAGCTGAGCGAAGGCCACGCGCGGGTTCTGGCCGGCATCACGCCATCAGGGCGTCAGATTTCCCTGGCCTTGAAAGTAGTGGAAGAGGGGCTGAGCGTGCGCGCGCTGGAAACCCTGGCGCGCAAACAGACACCGGCCGCAAAGCCCCGGACAAATCCGCCCTCACTTCCTGAGCTTGCCGATTTCCAGGAGCGGCTGCAGGAGGCTGTTGGCGTGCGCGCGCAGATTGCCGGCGATCTGCACAAGGGCCGAATCGTGCTGCGCTATGCATCCTTTGAGGAGCTGGAAGGTATCTATGAGGCGGTCAACCGCCTGCTGCAATGAATGACCCGCGCAGCGCGGCAGTGTTTTGACGCTGACCGCGCCTTCTTGTATACTGACAGGTGATTTATTCATGGGAGGCACAGGCTTGACGCGGATACGGGCGCTGGTGGTGGCAGACGAGGAAAGCCGGTATATCTGGGATTATTTTGATCGTTCGGTCTTCCGGGGAGTGGACGTTATTATCTCCTGCGGTGACCTCAAAGCGTCCTATCTGTCCTTTTTAACCACTATGGTCGCAGCGCCGCTGCTGTATGTCCATGGCAACCATGACGCGCGCCTGCTCGTTTCGCCACCGGAGGGCTGCGACAATCTTGAATTGAAGATGCATGTCATCAAGGGCATCCGGTTCCTGGGTTTTGGCGGCGCCAACTCAAGAAGCCCCAAGCCCTTCCATTATACAGAGCAGGAAGTCGCCAAGCAGATAACCCGGCGGATGCAGGAGATCAGCTTCCACGGCGGCTTCGATGTCCTGGTGACCCACTCGCCCGCACTGGGACTGGGCGATGGGCAGGATGCCTTTCACAAGGGGTTTGCCGCCTATCGCACACTGCTGGACCTGTTTCGCCCGGCCTATCATTTCCACGGCCACCAGCACATGAACTACGGCAACTGCAAACGTCTCATCCAATACGGTCCAACCACCATCTATAACGGCTTTGGCTACAACCTGCTGGACCTGGAGTTCCAGGCGGCACCAAAACGCAAACGCATCAGCTACCTCAAGGCACGATACGATTGGAGCAGAGCGTATGGAAAGCAATCTTAAAACCGAAGCGCGCATCAATTATGTCAAAGCCCTGCGCCTGGGACAACGCGAATTCAGCGCACGGACCTCCAAAGGCGAACGGGGCACGCTGGCGACACTTGATGAGTTAACCGGCCAGGCTCGCATTGTAGCCTATATGAAGCAGCCCCAGCAAGAAGTTTCTCTGTCCCGGGTGGTAGGCACATATACCTCCGCGCGCGCCAACTCCTTTGCAGCTAACTATATGCCGCTGCATCCCGAGAACAGCGAGTTCGCCAGCAAGTGGATCAATTTATGTGCCATTCATGTGAACGAAGGCCTGCGTGACGCCATTCAGGTGTATGAGTATCTGTGGAATTATTACGTTATTGAAGGCAACAAGCGCACAAGCATCCTCAAGTATTTTGATTCCCCCACAATCCGCGCGGACATTACGCGCGTTGTACCCCAGCTGGACGAACGAGATCCGGAAATTGCCGTTTATTACGCATTTTTGAATTATGAAAAGCACGGGCGCTTCAAGAACATCCGCCTGTCCAGCCGGACCGCCTATGAGCAGCTGGCTGCACTGGAAGCCGGCTTTGACCATGAATTTGACCAGGCGGACATCAATTACAACGCCATGTGCCTGCAGTTTGAATTCGCCTGGAATCAGATCTCCACATCCCTGCCCGTAGGGGATGCCTTCCTGGAATACCTTCGCTTGTATGGCTTGCCTGTGAATGTGACTGTTTTCCAGATGACGGAACAGCTCAAGGCCCTGCAGCCGCAGCTGGAACTGGCCAGCAAGCCGCCTGCAGAGCCCACCCTGGTGCTCACCCCAACAGAAAAACCGCCCGCACCCGGGTTGATTTCCCGTTTGTTCACTCAAAGACGCAGCGCCAATGTGGTCTTTGCCTACCCGGCCGGGCGCACCCAGGACAACTGGATTGGCGCGCATGAACTGGGGCGCCAGACGATGCAGAACAAGCTGGGCGATCAGGTCACCTCCAGCTTCATCGATGGGCTGTCTGCCGGCAATATGCATAAGAAGCTGTCAGCACAGGCCACCGACGCGGATTTGCTGCTGATCACCTCTTCGGAGCTTACCCTGCCCTCCCTGCGCTTCTCCCTGGAGCATCCCGACTGTCTGACCCTGGTCTACTCCCGCATCCGCGAGGATTACCGCCTGAGCACCTATTACGGGCGCTATTATGAAGCGTCCTACCTGTGCGGGATGGCGGCCGCTATGACCACCAAAACCATGAAGGTTGCCTACATCACTCCACGCATCGATTACAATCGCCATACCTCTGACATCAACGCCTTTGGCTTGGGTGTCAAAGCCGTGCGCGCGGATGCCCAGGTGTTGCTGGTCTGGCGTGATGTACTGCCCAACCAGCCCGCCACCATCACGCAGGGTTTGCGGCATGCGGCCAGCGAGGGCGCAGATATCGTCTATACGCCGCGCTGCCCGGGCTTGTCCAGCCTGGAATTGCCGAGATATGTCTTCTCCTTTGTTTGCCGGATTGACGAGCGCGGCGAGCCTGTGGAATACCTGGCGGCGCCGCAGTGGGACTGGGGACGGTTTTATACCGAGATTGTCAGCAGCTACCTCAACGGGTCCCTGGATATCCTGCGCGTCATTGACCGCGGGGATCCCAGCGTAACCGGCCTGTGGTGGGGGCTGGGCGCCGGCGTGATCCGCTTTTTGACCTCCCCCGGCCTGGGGGTCAACACAAGACAACTGCTGCATTACATGCGCGCCAGCATTGCCCGGGACAGCTTTACCCCCTTTTATGGCCCGCTGGTTGACAAGGAAGGTAAACAGCGCCTCAGCGAGGGCGACAGTTTGCGTCCCTATGATGTGCTCTATATGGAATGGCTGCTGGACTTTATCCGGGTCATCGGGTAAATTAGTAAGGCACATAACGAATCATCAGAAAGCGAGGATTAAATGAGCGCGAATAAAAAGAAAAAAGCCTGGGGCTGGCTGCTGGTCCTGGCCGTCGTCGCAGCGCTGGGTTTCTCCGGGTTGTACCGGGTAGGGCAGGGAGAGCAGGCCCTGGTATTGACCTTCGGCCAGGTAACCGACACCAACGGGCCCGGCCTGTACTGGCGCATGCCGGGCGTGCAATCTGTGGTGTCCCGCAGCGTGACCACCATCCACAACAAGGAATACGGCTACCGCACCGCCATTGGCGGCACCAGCCGCTCGGCCGCGGAATATCGCGATGTGACCGATGAATCGGTCATGCTGACCAACGACAACAGCATTGTGCAGCTGGAAGCCATCTACCAGTACACCATTCGCGATGTGCGCGAGTACCTCTTTGACGTGGAGGACCCTGAAAGCACCATGCACCTGGCCTTTGAGGCCATTTTGCGGCGCAACATCCAAAACCGCTCGCTGGATGACGCCTTGCTCAACAAGGATGTCATCGAGCAGGAGGTTTTGCCGGATTTCCAGGCGCTGATCGATTCTTACGAGATGGGTGTCAAGGTACACAGCGTCCACATCCAGAACATCACTGTGCCTGACGCCGTCACCGCTTATTATGAGGACGTCAACAACGCCAAGAACGAGATGACAAGGCGCCTGGACGAGGCGCAGCAATATGAGTTTCAGGTGCTGCCGCTGACCCGCTCCAAGGCCTATGAGCTCACCCAGGGCGCTCTCGCCTACCAGGCGGAGGTGACCGCCCGGGCAGAGGCAGAGACCGCGGTGTTCAAGGCGGTGCGGGAGCAATACAATGCCGAGCCGGGTTCCGCCCGCAGCCGCATGCTCATTGAGACCGTGGAGGACATCCTGGGCGGCGCCGGCCGGATTGTCATAGTGGACCGGGACAATACAGTCCTTCAGCATCTGGATCTGGGGCAGCAAAATGCGACGGATACCGTAAAAACGGAAGGAGGGAAATAAGATGAGCCAATTCAACAACTTCCATCAGCGCACCCCCTCCGGGCCTGATCCCCGAATAAACAAAATGGCTGATATGCTGCGCGGTTTCGCGCGGAAAAACACCCGGCTGCTGGTCATCATCGGCATCATTCTGATCGCCGCCCTGGTCTTGTTGAGTGAGTCCTTCTTTATTGTGGGCGAGGCTGAACAGGCAGTGGTCAGCCGCTTTGGCGTTATCAAGTCCATCATCGTGGATGATCAAAACGACTTTCACAGCCGCTTTGAAGACCTTTTGGTGAATGAGATCACCGCCTCGGGAGATGTAGCCATCAGCAGGGGCAGCGGGCTGCACTTCAAGCTGCCCTTTGTAGACAAGGTGGATAAGTTCCCTTCCTTGCTGTTCAATTACACATCCAACTCGGAAACAATCAATACCAGTGAAAAGAAACAGTACAATATCACCACTTACGCCCAATGGCGCATCGCGGACCCTGCCCTGTTCAGCCTGAAGCTGGGCAGCACCATGAACGCGGAAAACCAGCTGGACAACCTGATCCACCCGGTTATTGTCCAAGCCATCAACCGCCTGCTGGCAGAGGATTTCATCTCCAACAAGGAAGCGCTCAACGCGGCCCTGCGCGCCGGGCTGACTACCATCAACCGTGACATGGTCATCCGCGGCATTGAGGTAACCGACATCCAGGTGCACCGCACCATCCTGCCCCAAGCCAATGTGGAAACCACCTATGACCGCATGAAGGCGGACCGTGCCAAGGTTGCGCAGCAACTGCGCAGCGAAGGCGAGGAAACCTACCGAAAGATGGTGGCCGATACCGATTTGAAGGCGGCGCAAATAGAAGCCGAAGCAATCAAGGCCGCCGGCGAGACGCGCGCCCAGGCCGATGCCAACGCCATGAGCATCTACAACGAAGCCTACAAGGCGGATCCGGAATTCTTCCGTTTCTGGCGTTCCCTGCAAGCCCTGCGGGGCAGTTTCAAGGAGAACAGCCTGCTGGTGCTCAGCCAGGATCATCCCCTGTGGCAACAGCTGATCAAATGGGGGCTGACGGAGTAAAACACCGGCTTCCATTTGGTAATCAGACATGTCCTGAGCCATAAAAACCCATGCTGACCATGGGTTTTTGTGTGTTCTAATAAAACATGCGCAATACTGATTCCATCCGACTTTCACCAAACCTCAGCAACTTCCTCAACACAATGTAAAATTGACAAATCTTCAGGCATATGTTAAGTAATAGTTGTCAGCACAAGCTGGCGAAGGCCGCCCAAGCGTGCCCCAGATAGTTGTTTTTCGATTCAGAATTCCGGTATCATGAAGGTGCCGATGACTCCCAAGAGGGTTGTCGCGCTTTTTTATATTCCGGACTCTGACAAGACCAGGATGAACAGGAGGATGCTAATGAATTTCTTGAAGAAAACGCTGAGCTTTGCTCTGGCCCTTTGCCTGTGCTGCAGCCTGGCAGCGACAGCGAATGCCCTGACTTTTATTGACGCGCACGGCAATAAGATCGAACTGGATGAATCCCTGGAAGCGTATTCCGGTTTTGTGATGTATGGCGCGGATAATGCCGCACGCAAGGGTGAAACAAATCTGGGCGATCTGTGGGCTGACGCGCTGCGCTGGTTCGCCACTTCCGGAACGATAAATGAATACTTTGAGGAAGACGATGTCACCGCCGGCAACACAGAGATTGCTGTTGATGCTGAGCATATTGTCGCCTTGTGGAACGGCGGCAACCTGCGCGCTGATGTGGCGGAAGGCAAATTCGGCGCGTTGCAGCTGGCTGAGGTGCTGCCTTATCCCAACAAGGTAGCCGTGATCTACATGACCGGCGCGCAGCTGCTTGAGGCGCTGGAAGCCGCCTCGCAGGGGCTGCCCTATCATGAAGACACAGTTGCCGCCTGCGCTTCCTTCATGCAGGTATCGGGCCTCAAATATACGGTGGATACGACGAAGGAATATGACAAGGGCGAAGCCTATGGCGACAACTGGTTCAAGGCCGCTTCCCTGAACCGGGTTACCATTGAGGAAGTAAACGGCAAGCCCTTTGATAAAGAAGCCACCTATGCCGTGATAACCAGCAACGCCAACTACAACGGCATGGATTCCTCCTATATGCTCAAGGCCGCTGCCGAGGAGAACGAGAAGAGCACCATCACCACCGCCGTAGTACGGGATGTGCTCTGGCTGTACATTGCCGGTGAACTGAACAATGTCATCAGCGAGTCCTATGCCGATGCGCAGGGCCGGATTACCATCAAGTAACAATCGATCTGCAAGTGTGCTGTTGTCGACGCTTCTCACTGTCCGGTGCCGGATAAGTCGCAGCTGTCCGGCCGGACAATTTCAAATGGCAGCAAGCTTTTTTCAAACTTGCTGTCCTGTCTTTTCAGGGGGATCTTCTGATGCGCGCACGGCTTGAAAATGTGCTCCGGGAAATAGAAAAGGCCATCGCCGGAAAACGGAAGGTTGTTGAAAAAATCCTGATGGCAATGCTGGCGGAAGGGCATATCCTGCTGGACGATGTGCCCGGTGTGGGCAAGACCACTCTGGCTGTCGCGCTGAGCCGGGCAGTAGGGCTCTCCTTTAAGCGTATCCAGTTTACACCGGATGTGCTCCCTTCTGATATTGTGGGCTTTACCATGTATGAAAAAGGCAGCGGCAGTTTTTTATACCGTCCGGGAGCGCTCAATCATGTCAATCTGCTGCTGGGAGATGAAATCAACCGAGCTTCCAGCAAAACACAGTCCGCCCTGCTGGAAGCCATGGAGGAACGCCAGATTACTGTAGACGGAAACACCTACCAGCTGGAGGTCCCTTTCCTGGTGATCGCAACGCAAAACAGCGTGGGAACAGCGGGTACGCAAAAATTGCCCTACGCGCAGATGGATCGTTTTCTGGTGTGTCTGTCCCTGGGTTATCCCGATTATGAGGCACAGATGACCATGCTCCGTGATCGTCAGGATGCAAACCCGTTGGACAGAGTTGAATCCGTTCTTGAAAAAGAGGATCTTATCGCCATGCAGCGGGAGGTCCGCGCGATCTCCGTCAGGGAAGTGATTTGGGATTATATTGTCAGGCTGACCATGGCTTCCCGCGAGCATGAAGATATAGAGATTGGCATCAGCCCGCGCGGCGCTTTGTTCCTTGACAGAATGGCCAAGGCAAAGGCCTATCTTGAGGGGCGGGATTACGTCACCGGAGCGGACGTGCAGGATATTTTCATGGATGTGTGCGCCCACCGGGTGTTGCTGAAAGAAGGCGCCAACGCAGGCGCGGTAAAACAAGTCTTGGATGAGCTTCTGAAAAAAGTTGAGACACCGGATCATCACAGCCGCTTCATGAGGATGCTGAAAAAATGAGAAGGCGCCGGATCGGGTACGCGGTATGGCTGCTGCTGAGCATCTGTCTGTATTTCTTTGAAAACAATACGGGCACGCGGGTGGTTCTGGCCTGCTCTGCGCTTGTTCCGCTGCTTCCCCTTTTACGGTCCGCTTTTTTCCCTCCGGATGGCACGGAAACAGAGAAAGCAGCCGAGACACAGACCGTCAAGTCCTTTATCCGGCAGGAAACAGATGAGCCGGGTGATGTGCGCGTTTATCTGCCCGGCGATCCGGTGTGTCGTATCCATTGGAAGCTGTCAGCAAAAAAGGATGATTTGTTGATCCGGGACACCGTAGCCACGCAGGAACCCGCTGAGGAGATCGGGAAAATCATTCCTGACACGCAGACAAGTCAAAAATCGCTTCGAAAACGGCTTTCATTGGTTTTGGCGGCCGCGGCACTGTTCAGTCTGTTCCTGCTCCTGTTGATTCCTGAAGCCCGTCACGGCGCGCAGGCATTATGCAACCGGCTCTTTGCCGCCAGCGAAGAAGTGAACTCCTACGCGTACCAATACTTTCCTGTGGCGGAGCATCAAAGCGTCACGCTTGCCGGCATCCTGCTGATTCTCGTCCTTGCCTTTCTCATCGCTCTGACTGTTGTCGTGCGCAGCCATCCGCTGACATTGTGCGTCATGGCGGCAACAACGATCACGCAGGTTTATTTCGGGCTGTCTTTCCCGGCCCGGGTTAACATCCCTTTGTACGGGCTGCTGGCGCTGCTGATGATGAAACAGCATCCTTCACGCGAAATTCTTATGAAATACGCGACGCTTGTCCTGGTTGTTTTCCTGTCGGTCATTCTCCTTTATCCCGGCGTGGATATTCCCACGGAGACAGCCTCTGAGATGGCGCGGGATCGCCTGAGCCAAATGGCGCAACTGATTGGGGGCGCTGTGTCGGAAGCGCCCGCTGGGGAAATGGAAACCCGGCACGTACATACCCAGTCCCTTGAGACAGGGAACCGGCTATCTTTGACCGGCCGGGAATTCCGGCTGATGACGGTTGAAGAAGAGCAGATTTCCATGCCGCACTGGGTGAACCATCTGAAAATTATCCTACTCCTTTTGCTGGCGACCGCGCTTCTAATTGTGCCCTTTGCACCTTTCCTTTTGCTGAATGCGCGACGGAAAAAGGCACAGGAAACCCGGGAAATCTTTGAATCCGAAAACATTGACGAAGCTGTTTGCGCAATCTTCCATCAGGTCATCTCCTGGCTCGACGCCACTGACCATGGCGCGGGCAACTTGCTCTATCGGGACTGGGCCAACGCGCTGCCGGACGTTCTGCCGGAAGGATATGCCGACCGTTTTTCTCAATGTGCGGAAACATTTGAGGAAGCTGTCTACAGCCATCACACATTGCCCTGTGAAAAGCGGCAACAAGCTCTGAGTCTTTTGAAGGAAACAGAAACCGCCCTGTGGACAAAAGCGGATTGGAAGCAGCGTATCCGCCTGAAATACTGGTTGTGCTTATGCGAATAAATATCAAGAGGATAATTTGCCTGTTTCTCCTGCTGGCGCTGTGCCTCATGCTCTCCGGCTGCCGAAGCCGCACGACCGTCAACAGGCAGCGGCAATCTGGCGAAACATCTGAAACAGCCAATGCGGCTAACAGCAGCCTGTCCGGCCCTTCGCTTGACGATACCGGGATTGATTCCAACGATGACAAAGACGATGAGAACACGGAACCGGGTGATCAGACAAGGGAAAACCCTGACGCGTCTCGAAAAGAGTATGATGAGAACGCGCCGGCAGAGATTGTGCCGGGAACGAGCCGGGCAGTTCATGGCGAAGGAGATGGCAAGGGCGCTTTTGAATACGGAGAGGACGCGTCCCTATCTGTCGCAAAGCTGAATGACGCCGCTGAGGAAACAGCCACTCAGACCGTAGCGGCAAGTCAGGCAGAGCAGATGGGTGTATCCGAAGATGCGGAAGAAGCCGATTCGGCGCTGACTTACTACACGGTGCTTCTTCAGGACCGAATGAGTGGCCTTTTTGAGTGCCAACGGCTAAATGCTTACTGGGAAACAGCGGAAGACCATGTAACGGTGTTCAAAACGTCACCAGAGCATCAGCTGATTCTGAGCGCCGGAACCTACAACGTATCCGCCCGGTTGCTGGAAGGGAATCTTCGCGTGGACGATGGCTGGATCGGGCGAAAAAACCCGGGCGTAATTGTCAAGATTGTAGACAGCAGCGTGTTGGGCAGCGGTGTTTTCTCCACCGCAGCCGCGCAAAAAGTCTATGCCGGACTGCTTTCCCGGGACGGTTGGCCGGTCATTGACGCGGTGCGGAACGGCCGGGTGCTGATCCTTTCTGAAGAGCTCCTCGAAGCGCCGTATTTACGGACAGCTGCAATGCTGATGATCGCCAAGGCTGCCAATCCCGACCTGTTTGAAGACACGGAAATCGGAAAGGCGCTGGAAATGCTGACAGAGGAAGCTACCGGCAGCGTTCCTGCCGGGATATACTATTATAATGGCCAAGGAGCATTCTGATGAACATTCTCGTCATTGACGGGCAGGGCGGCAGGCTGGGCCGCAAACTGGTCGAGAGCATCCGCAAGATTTGCCCGGACGCGGTGATTACCGCTGTGGGCACAAACAGTATCGCTACGGAAACCATGATGAACAGCAACTGCGCCGATTACCTGGCGACAGGCGAAAACGCTGTTATCGTCGCCTGTAAAAAAGCGGAAATTATCGCAGGTCCCTTTGGGATCGCTACCGCGAACGCCATGCAGGGCGAGATTTCACCGGCTATGGCGAACGCTGTCGCGTCCAGCGCGGCGCGCCGGGTTTTGATCCCTATGAACCTGTGCAATACCTACATGGCGGGTATGATGCAGGGCTCCGCCGCGATTCTAAAGGATGCCATGGAGCATATCCAACAGCTGATGGATAAAATGGATAAAGAGGAGAACAAGAATTGACTTCTCTGCAAATCCGCAAACTGACCTACGCGGCATTGTATCTGTCCATTGCCATGGTGCTTCCTTTCGTGACCGGCCAGGTCCCGGAAGTCGGCTCCATGCTGTGTCCTATGCATATCCCGGCGCTGCTTTGCGGCTTCATGTGCGGCTGGCCCTGGGGGCTGGCAGTCGGCTTTATCGCGCCGCTGCTCCGATCACTTGTTTTCGGGATGCCCACGATGTTTCCGGCTGCGGTCGCCATGGCCTTTGAACTGGCGGTTTACGGCGGAATGGCAGGACATCTCTATCATCGGCTGCCCCGGAAAAAGAGGGTCACCTATGCTGTGCTTTTGATTGCCATGATTGCCGGCCGCATCGCTTGGGGCGCAGCGCGTGTTATTTTGTCCGGCTTGTCCGGGAGCGGCTTTACCTGGGCGCTTTTTCTGGCAGGAGCCTTTACCAACGCCATTCCCGGCATTATCCTGCAGATTGTCCTGATACCCGTTCTGGTCATCGCTATGGACCGGGCGGGGCTGTCGCTCAACAAGCAGTAGGAACGCGCCGTGTCCGGAATGCAGTTTAGGCGCTTCGGGCAAATCAGCACGATGTTTCTCTAAAGATAAAATATAAGGGGCATGGAACATGACGAAAGAAACCTTTGAAAAGGAAACGCTGCGCCATCTCAAAACGCAGCGACTCCGGTATCCGTCCATGCAGCGGCAGGATATGGTGAAGTTTGTGTTCCAGGCCATGCTGGGCGTGGGGCACCTGCTTTCCTCCCGGGATGCGGTCACGGATTATATTGCCCGTGAAATGGATAAGGTGCCGGCTGATCCTGAGGAACTGCTGTTTGAAATGCTCAGCCCTTCCTGGTGCAGGCTGAACCTTCGGCGCGCCAAGGCGGATCATATTCAGCCGCAGGCCATTGCCGGGTTAATGCTGGCATCGCGCTCCCCCATGCAGTTTACACGGATGGACGTATTGGAATTCTGCAAAAGACTGGCCAAATTAGGACTGATCCACGCCCCTGATGAAGGAATGCTGAACAGGATCCTGGACGAAAGCTGGCTGCCGTCTCACTCGTCGGTTTACCGGGCACAGTATCGTCCGGCCTATCGAGTAATCTCTGCTGACCTGATGAAGGAGGTTGAGCTATAAGTCAGGATAAAAACAGCAGGGCTGTTTGCCGCTTATACGCGGATGCCGAAAGATAAATTGCATGTCTTTCGGTAACCGCCTGCAGCGGCCAGTCAGCAACATTTGTTTAAGTAAGCAATTTAAACAAACTGATGATTCCGGGGACGGTCAGGATGGACAGCAGGGTGGTAAGGGTAACAATCTGCGCACTCAGGCGGACATCCTGCCCGTATTTCCCGGCAAACAGCACGGCCACCACCGCGGTGGGCGCGGCGGACAGGCACAGTACGCTGGCAGCCAGCGCATTGTCCTGTATAAACAGCAGGGCCAGGCCCAAAGCCAGGACCGGAACAAGAAGCACGCGCACGAGGCTGGCCAGCCATACCCTGGGGCTGGATAAAAAGCCGGAAACCCCCAGCGCGCTGATTTGTACGCCCAGTATGATCATGGCCAGGGGGCTGTTCATCAAGCCGATGCTGTGAAAGGTGGACTCAAGGATTTGAGGCGGCTTCCACTGAGTGAAGAAAAACACCAGTCCGATCAGGATGGATACCGTGTTGGGATTAACCAGGGCTTTCACCAATCCGCCCGTCTTTTGAGCAGCAGGGTCCATCAGCGTCACGCCATAGGTCCAGTTGAAAAGCTTGAACACGGCAATGTAGACGGCACCGTAGAAAACGCCCTCGCTGCCGGCAATGGCATGAAGAAGGGGCAGGCCAAAGAAGCCGCAGTTGGAAAAAACCACACCAAAAGTCATGACCTTGCGATGGCCTTCCTGCTGGCGGCGGAATACCAGGGAAGCCACGAGGATGCTCAGCAGGTGCACGACGATCGCAAAAACCGCCACGGTCAGCATGCTCTGCACCAGGCGGGCTTCATAGGCGGTAGTACAGAAGGAGTCCAGGATCAGCAGCGGGTTAACCAGGTACAGCAACAGGTTGGTCATGGAGGGCACGCCCTCCTCCCTGACGAGCTTCAGCTTGAACAAACCCGCGCCCAGCAACACATACAGCGCCAGAATGAGGGTTTGTTCAAAAGTTATCCGAACCAGGTCCATGCAGTTACCTCCGGGATTGCGCAACGCTGCGTAGTTTATCAACAAATAAAAACAGGCCGGGCTGCCGGCCGGCAACACAACGGAAAGCGCTGCGCCTCAAGCCGCCTTTCGCTCGGGCTTTCCCTGGCATTTCCCGGCCAGCCACACAAAGGCGGCCACAAGGATGCCCAAGGCCAGGCAGGCCAGGTACAGGGAGTTGGCGCTGCTGTCAAAATGGGCGGATACATAGGCGGCAGCCATCATCCCCGCAAGAGCGGAAAGCAGGTTGGTAAGCGCGTAAAGCCCGCTGCGGGCCTCACCTTGTGAGTAAATGGCCAGGGCACTGTCCAGGCCGGTTTTCAGGGTGCCATAACTGACAGACAAAAGCAAGATGGGAAAAACCAGCCAGAGCCCTGCGCCTGAGGGAAAAACCAGCAGCAGCACCATGCCTGCCAGCGTCAGCGCCAGCCCGAGCTTCAGGCTGGCGAACAGGGCGGGCAAACGGATAAAAGGATTGATGAGCGCCATGGCCAGCAGTATGCCGGCAGAATACAACCCGCCCAAAAGGGAAAGCTCCCCGCTGTCCAGGTTGAAACGGCCGGTGAAAAAAAGGGCGAAATACAGGCTCTGGTTGGTGCCCAGCATCATGTAAGCAAAGAAAAACACATTGGCCATCAGGATGTACAATACGCCGCGGTGGGTACGCAGAAAACGCAGGCTGTTCACATAGGGTGAAACCAGTGCCCCAAACGCCCCCTGCCCGCGTTCCTTCCCTGCTTTCTTCATCTGGGCCTCACCCTCCCGGGTCTCCTTTAACATGCGGTGCCGCAGCAGAATCATCGCTGTCATGATGATAAAGGACGCCAGCAGGAAGGCGCGCTCCGCACGGACCAGCCCCTGCGCCTTGACCCACAGGCCGGCCAGAGGGATCAGCAGGCCTGCGGCATAGGTAATGAGGTTGAAAAGGTTGAAGGCCACCGCTTTTTGCCGGTCATCAGCGTCTTCAATCATCACCAGGTAATAACCCACGCTCATGATTTTGTTGCTGTTGAACAGCACTGTTGCCAGCATCGCCATCCAAAAGGATGGGGAGATCAGGTACAGGAGGGGCGGCAGGGCGCTGGAAAGCAGGTCAAACACCAGGGTGGTGTTCCTGCGCCCCAGCCGGTCGGTCAGCGGCGCCGCAACAAGTGAAAACAGCAGGGAGGCTACCGTGCCCGCCACCATCAGGCTGCCAATCTGCGCGTCGCTCAGGCCCACTTCCTTCAGGTAAAGGCTGAGGTAATAATGATAAAGCGTGAAAGGCACGCTCCAGAAAGGGTGGCACAGGACGCAGACCTTGGCGTTGCCCCGCAGAATGCCCAGATAGGCCCGCGGGCGGCTCAGCATAAGCCCTCCAGCAAGGCGCGGTTGACAGAAAGAACGGGATTGAGCACTGTTTCAGGGATATTGTGCCCTCTGGCATAGGCAGCGCACAGCGCGCCCGCCAGGGCAGCGATGGTGTCAGTGTCACCGCCCACGGAAGCGCCCAGCCTGATGGCCAGCCATACGTCTTTCCCCGCCAGGCAGAAGATGGCGAACGCCGCGAAACAGACATCCGCCGAAGGCAGCCCGCTTCCGACCAGCTCATAAGCCTCGTGAAGCAGCGCTTCCGAGTCCCCCCGCCCAGCCAGTCGTGCGGCGTAGCGGATACGCACCGCGCAGGAGGGGGCGCAAGTTTCGTAGGGGGCCAGCGCTTTCATTTCCAGGCCAAAGGCGCAGGCGGCGTCCAGGATGCTTTCAAGGCAGTCACCCCTCATGGCGTGAAAAAGCGCCGCGCCGTAAGCGCCGGCTGCTTCCAGCGCCGTGGATGTGTTGTGGGTGGGCGCCAGGCAGTAGTACAAATCCCTCTTCAGCGCGGCCAAATCCGGCTGTGCGCGGTAGAGCACAGCGGCGGGGGAACGCATGATGCCGCCGCAGGTGGTTCCGCCTTCGCCAGCCTTCTCCGGCGCCATGCCGCCGCGGATGGCGTCCAGGGCGCGCCTGGAGCTGGGGCCGATATAGCCCTTGACATCCGCGCCGGTTTCCTCAATCCATTTTTGAAGGGTTGCCGCTGTTGTCCGCATGTCCACCCCTCCGGCGTCCCGGTAGGCTTTCAGCAAATAAACTACCTGCTCGGTATCATCGGTGACCGAAGCGTAAGGGAGGTTTGGATGTTTCTCCCCCTCATCAGGCCGCAGCAGCCTCCCGACAACAGCGCCAAAACGCGCTTTGATGGCATCTCTGGTCATGAACTCCGTGGGCATGCCCATGGCGTCTCCAACCGCATACGCCTCAAGGATGTGCCTGATCATATCGCGCAGGTTCCTTCAATCAATTGCCGGATAAAACGGAGGTCTTTTTCCAGCTTGGCGGGGATGTCATCCAGATAGTAGCGGTAGGAGGGCTCCACAGTATATATGCCCCGATAATCCGTTAGCGCGTTCCGCACACCCGGCCAGTCAATGTCCCCCTCCCCCGGTGGCAGGTGCTTGCGATCCTGTACAAAGTCACTCAGGTGCAGGTGGCAGGGAGGCAAATCCCTGATAAACGCCACCGGATCGCCGTCAGCCTCCCGTACCTCGGTGGTGTCCACCATGGGCAGGATATTGGGATGATTGAGAAAATCGATATATTGGCGCAGCTGGGCGCTGGTGGCGCAGGTTTTGGGATGGTTTTCCATCGCCAGCAGAATGCCCTTGCCTTCACAGCGGTCAGCCAGCCAAAGCAGGTTGTCGATGACCGGCTGCTCAAGCAGGTCCCTGTGTTCAGGCTTGCCGGGGGTATGCGGATGCACCACCAGCACCCGGGTGCCCAGGTCGGCGGCAAAATCCAGCAGCTGCCTGCTGTATTTGCGGCCATCCAGCAGCATATCCGGCTGGCTGGTATACAGCAGCGGGAAAAATGCCAGCGGGTAATGGACGGAGGTCAGCGGCAGTCCGACGCGCTCCATCTCCAGCAGGGAACGGGCGCTTGTGTCATACAAGGACTGGGGCATCAGCTCCGCGCCGTCAAAACCCGCTTCCTTGATCAGAGCCACGGCATCCCGGCTGCGCAAGGGATACAGCGCGCCGGTGGAAAAAGCGTACATGGGCTTGTTCATCATTCACTCCGGGTCAGGCGGGCGCGCCGGCTGGCGCGCCAGCCTGAACGTTTTGGTCGTCTATCGGTCAGTCTTCCATCTCCATCTTCAGTTCCTCCACCGCGTAATCCAGCGCGGCCTGAGGGGTTTTGGCACCTTTTTCAAACTCGTTCACAGCCGTCCAGAGGAACATGTCCATGGTTCCCATCTCATCAAAGTGGGTATAGGCCCAGGCATAGGCCAGCTGGCTGAAGGCTACATTGTACAGCGGGTTCTGGCTGATGGCTTCCTTGATAGAATCCAGCTCCAGGGCCGATTTGTGGGTGGGCAGATAGCCGGTCTTCAGCGCGAACTCGGCCTGGTTCTCGGCGCTGGCCAGGTAGGCGACCAGCTCCTTGGCGGCGGCAGCGCGCCGCTCGTCTTTGGTTAGGACCACCAGCACATTGCCACCCAGGGCCACGGACTTCTCGCCAAAGGTGGGCATCTCAATGGCGCCCAGGCCAAACTCCGTGGTGGTCCAGCGGGAGATGCGGTTGGAGGAGGCGGCGATGAAGGCACTGTTGCCGGCCAGGAACTTCTTCTCGGCGTTGTCATGCTCGCCCGCGGGCATCAGCTTGTCATCCACCATCTTCTTCCAGAAGTTGGCCACTTCCACCGCTTTCTCGTTGTTGAACACCGGCACCACCTCGCCGTCCTGCAGCTCTACGACCGGGTTGCCGTTCTGCATGAACATGGACTTGATCAGCCAGACAGGGTCGGAGACCTCAAAACCGGCAAAATCGGGCACGTTGTTGATATTCCCCTTCTCAACGGCCTGCTTGGCGACCTCGTACAGCTCCTCCCAGGTTGCGGGGGGCGTGCTCATGTCGATGCCGGCGGCTTCCATGATGTCTTTGTTGTAGTAGAGCACCTGGGTGGAGATGCCGAAGGGCACCGCGCCCACCTTGCCGGCGAACTTGCAGTACTCCCACATGCCTTCATACACGTCTTCGGCGTCAAAATCGCCTGCCCGGTACCATTCATCCATGCGCAGGTCACCGCGGGCGCTGGTGTACAGGGGGCCGGCGTACATCAAAGCCACGTCCGGTTCGGTGCCTGAGAGCAGGGCGGCGGAGACTTTGGTGGCCGTATCGCCGGAATTGCCCGAGTAGGATAGCTCCAGGGAAACACCGTCATTGGATGCGTCCCAGCGGTTGGCCAGCTCGGTGAACGTCTCGCCGCTGGTGCCGGACACCGCGTACCAGACCTGCAGCGTGATTTCATCCTCGGCCAGCGCGGGCAGGGAAGCCAGGGAAAGCAGCAGGATCAGGGACAGAATCAGTGACAAGGACTTTTTCATGTTGTTCTCCTTTCTATACGCCGGGCGCCTTGACGGCGCCAGGATAAGTTTACTTCATGCCGGTCAGCGTGATGGAACGGACCAGCTGCTTTTCGGTGAACATAAAGGTGATCAGGATGGGCAGAATAGCCATCACCGAGGCTGCCATCATGACCTGATACTCCGAGGAGGACTCCTGTACCAGGTATTTTAAGCCGATGGGCAGGGTGCGGTAATAGGTTTTGTTGGTGATAATCAGCGGCCAGGTATAGCTTTTCCAGTTGCCCAGAAAGGCAAACAGGGTGGCTGTGGCAATGGCGCCGCGGGAATTGGGCACAATGACCTTGGTCAGCACCCGGTAATAGCCGCAGCCGTCAATGTTAGCCGAGTCGACCAGGTCGTCAGGGATGGAAGCGAAGAAACTCATTAGCAGCATGGTCAGGAAGGCGGTTTCAATCTGGGGCAGGATGATGCCGGCATAGGTGTCCACCAGGCGTAGGGAGGATACGGTCAGATACAGGGGAATCATGGTGACTACGGCAGGCACGAACATGCTGGACTGCATCAGCCGGCGGTAGAGCCCGCTGCCGGGGAACTCGATCTTGGTCAGGGCGTAGCCCGCGGTGATAGACAGCGCAACCTGCAGGAAGGTTTGCACAACCGAGGTAAAAATGCTGTTCCAGTAGTAGCGCAGGAAGGGAATGGTATCAAAGACCTTTCGATAGTTGTCCCAGTTCCAGGTGCTGGGAATCCAGCGGGGCGGATAGGCGTAGACATCGGCCTTGGTCTTGAAGGAGGACAGGATCATCCATACAAATGGGAACAGCATCATGGCCACGCCCAGATAAAGAAAGATGATGGTCAGCCAGGGCCTGCGGTTGAGCCGGGATTTTTTCATACTGGTCATGTTCGCCTCCTACACCAGGTCCACATGCTTTTTGGCATTGATGGCGCGCTGCAGCTCAGTCAGCAGGAAAATGACCACAAACAGCAGCAGGGCGGCGGCGGAAGCCCGCCCCATGCGGCCGCTGGTAAAGGCCTGGTCGTAGATATAGTTGACAATCAGGGTGGTGGAGCCCAGCGGCCCGCCATCGGGCGTCATCACGTTGATTTCCGTGAATACCTTGAAAGAGTTGATGACCCCCATCATGATAATGAAGGAGGTGATGGGACGCAGCAGCGGCAGTTTGATTTTGAAGAACACCTTCATTTCGGTGGCGCCGTCCATACGCGCCGCCTCAAGGTAGGAATCCGGGATGTTCTGAAGCCCGGACAGGAACAGGATCATGTTGTAGCCCAAACCCTTCCAGACCGAGAAGATGAGAATGGACAGCAAAGCGGTGTTTTCATGGTAGAGCCAGCGGCTGGTAGGCAGACCCAGGAAGGAGAGAATCTGGTTAAAGGGGCCGACGCTGGGGTCATAAAACCAAATCCAGATCAGGCTGGAGGCCACCACCGGCACCACCACCGGCGAAAAATAGGAGGCGCGCAAAAAGCGTTTACCCGGAATGTTGCGGTCCAGCATCACAGCGATCATCAGCGCCAGGGTGGTATCCACGGTCAGCTTAAAGGCAGCGTACTTGACGGTGTTGAACATGGCGTTCCAGAAGCGGTCATTGCCCAGCAGGTACTCGTAATTACGCAGGCCAATGTTCTTCCCGGTGCCGGTGATCATGGAAAAATTGGAAAAGCTCAGCGAAATTACCTGAACCAGGGGAATGACGAAAATGAAAATCATAAACGCCAGGGAGGGCAGCAGCAGCGACCAGCCCACCAGCACCGCGTTGAGGCGGTAGGTCCTGCGGCCGATATGAATCTTTCGAGCGTCCAGGCTCATGTTCTTACCTCCTCTCGAAGACCATGACCGCGTCCTCCACAAGGCGGACGCACAGGTTGCCGTTTTCAAGGGGGAAGGGGTTGCCGTCCGCCACCAGGCAGACCTCGGGAAAAAGCCCGCGGAAGCTGAGTTTGTCCCCTGACCTGAACAGCAGCTGGGAAGCGGTCATAAAGGCTGTTTCGCCCTCCGGTCGATTCTCGAAGCTGACTACAGGCGCGTCCAGCAGCGTCAGCGCCGCCGTGTGCCTGTCGCCCGCCGCCATGCACAGAGCGCCCATCACCGCCCGGCCGTAGGTGTTGTCCTGCTGCAGGGTAGACAGCACTGCCTGGGCCGGAGAGGCAAGCCCGCCAGGCACCTCCATGCCGTTTTTGCTCACGCGCAGGTCCTTTGAGATGCAGCTTATCGGAGTGGCCGGCGCTTTCACGCCTTCCCGCGCCAGCTTCAGCGCATCGATCGTGAGCACCCGGCCATCGATAGTGGACAGCAGGGTGCTGCCCAGCACCAGGTCGTTGAAGCCCAGCGCCAGAAAGCGCTCCCCGTCACGGGCTTCCAGGGCGTCGCAGCAAACAAAGTTGATTTGGTCCTGGGAAAGGCTTTCCAGCTCATCCATCGTAAGGGCAATGATGGGGCCCACATTGGCTGTGCCGCCCGCTAGGCCCAGGATTTTGGGGCGCGCCGCGCCGGTTTGCACCAGGCGGCCGGCCACATAGGAGGCCAGGCCGTCGCCGCCCAGCAAGAGATAGAACGCGGGATCCTGCCCATGCAGGGTATCCACCGCGGCATGGAGGGAAGCTACATAGCCTGTTTGCACTGCCGGCGCTTGATGCACTGTACCGCCGATTTCCTCACCGCCCCAGCCGGCCACCGAATGCACCTTGTGACCCCTGAGCATCGTGGCCAGACGCGCTGCCTGGTGCGCAGCCCGGCCGCCGGCCGCCTCTTTGCCCACCAATACCGCGATGTTCATGGCTTCAGCATCACTTTGAAGGTCTCGCCGCGCGACAGCAGGTCGAAGGCCTCAGCGGCCTGCTCCATGGGAAACTCCCTGGTAATCAGCTGCCTGTAGGCTGCCGGATTCTCCTTGATCATCCGGTAGGCCTCATGGAAATGCCGCAGCGCGAAGCCTGAGGAGCCGGTTACCGTCACCGCCCGGTAATGTACCGCGGCAGCGTCGGTCAGAAAACTGCTGCCGGAGGGCAGGCCTGCAAACACATTGATTTTGGCGCCCGGCGCGACGCCGGCGATGACCTGCGTGACCACTTCGGGCAGGTTTACCGCGATGGCCGCGCGGTCATACTGCCCGAATTTCACATCATCCGGCGTCTGGCTGGGGATTCCCATGGATTCCAGCATCTTCCGGCGCAGGGCATTGGGTTCGGACACCATGACCTTAGCGCCAGACTGCTGACCCAGGCGGGCGAACAACGCGCCCATGGGGCCGCCGCCCGCTACCAGCAGGCTGCATCCGGGTTTCAAATCGATTTTTTCCGCGCCCCGGACTACGCAGGCCAGGGGTTCGGTCAGCACAAAAGCTTTGTCGTAGTCTTCCAGCTTGATAACACCTTCCTTGACCAGGCCTTCAGGAACCGCGAAGCGCTCCACGAACATGCCGGTAGGTACAAAGTGCTTGTTGTTGCACAGCTCGCCCAGGTCTTTCCCGCACATCACGCACTTGCCGCAATTGCCATAGGGCGCGGTCACTACATAGTCCCCGGGAGCGAAGCCGGTGGCAGGCTCAGCCTTCAGCACCCGTCCGATGCTCTCATGCCCAAGGACGGCAGGCGGCTTGAACATGGGGTGTCCCTTCAGGTAGGTTTTCAAATCGGTTCCGCAAATGGCAGCCCCCAGCACATCCACGACAAAAGAACCCTGGGCTTCAGGCACCTCCTGTATCGCCAGTTTTTTCTCCCCCAGATACATCAGTGCTTTCACGATCGTTCCTCCTCTTTAAGCTCTTGTTCCATCAGTTCCGCAGTGCGGCTGTCCGTAACCAAACGCTTGAAAAACCCTAATCTTCCACCCTGGATAAGACCTTTAACCTTCTCAGCGCCGCCAGCCAGGCATATGGTGACAGGGATGTTTTTTAAATCATGCAGCCTGAAGGCTATCTGGATGTAATCCTCGTCACTGCAGTCCAAAAGGCGCCCATCCCTGAAGAAAAACTGGCTGAGGATTTCCCCGTCCGCCCCGCTGTTGCGCACCCTCTGGTAATACAGCGGCTTCACTTCCTCTCCCATGAAATGCTCACTCTGGCGGATGGTGCCCAGGCCGAAGACCGCGGCGTCAAGCACCTTCCAATAATCCTTCAATCTCTCAATCCGCGCGTCATCGATGCCTGCCAATTGAAATTGCTTCTGGCGGAAGGTAGGCAGGGTCAACAGGTAACTGCGGCCCTTTCGCCGCTCAGCGATACGGTCGATGATGGTATTGGTCTGAAAAGCGGAGTCATTGATCCCGGAAACACCGATCAGCGGTACATACAATGCGTTTTGCCTGCCTTTGCTGAAGGGTAGCTGCAGGCTGGTCTCATACACGGTGCGCCCCCAGCCAAAGCCAATGATGTGCGCATCGCGCAGCGCCTCCAGCAGGTAGATGGAGGCGGAAGATGCGATGGCCCGCTGTATGGCCAGCTCCCGGTTGGAGGAGCAGGGCGCGATAACCACTTTTTCCAGGCCCAGGGCTTCCTCCAGGCGCTTTTCCATGGCTGAAAAGCCGGGAAAGTCCGGCAGGGAAACCGATACCTTGACAATGCCCAGCTCCCTGGCTCGGCTGAGGTAACGGGAAATCTGAGAGCGGGAAATTCGTTCCAGTTCAGCGATTTCCTCCTGCATCAGACCGTCCTGGTAGTAATAGCAGGCAATCTTGTACAGCAGGTTGAGGTCGCCCTCGCGGCTTTTGTCCATGTTCTTATCCTACAAATCAGGATGCGCTCATCCTCGCAGGATGCCGTCCAGTGTCCGAATCAACTGCCCGGCCTGCGGGTTCTGGAACAGGTTGCGCCCAAAGGCAAATCCCTTAACGCCAACATCCACCGCCCTTCTGGCCACACTGGCAATGTCCTGATCCTTAGGGCCGCCAGCCAAAATGATGGGGACCGGGCAATATGCCACCACTTTGTCAAAATTCTCCGTATAAAAAGCTTTCACAACATCCGCCCCCAGCTCCGCAGCGATGCGCGCGCCATTGGCCTGGATGTCATAGGTCATGGTCTTGCTGAAGTCACTGGCAAGAATCTCGGCTACTACCGGAATGCCCAGTTGATGGTAGGCGTCAATGGCGCTGGCGGCGTCCTGCAGGCTCTGGTAGTCCGCTCCGCCGATGGTCACCATCATCACCACGGCGTCCGCTCCCAAACGCAAAGCGGTCTGCGGGCTGACATGGTTGCGGTGGACATTGGTGAAATCTGTTGCCTGCATACTGCCGCCAAAACCGGCACGCAGCAACAGCTTCTTGCCCAGCAGGGCGGGCTCCTGCATCACAGCCGCCGGGCCCACATTCATCAGAAAGCCGTCCAGGAGGCTGTCCGCATATTGCCGCGCCAGGTCCAAAGGCTTTTCCAGGCCTCCCATCAATCCCCCCTGAGCATGGTCCATTGCCAGCACCATCAGCTTCCCTTGATTTGAGAACAAGCGTTTTGTCTGCCTTGTCATTACAATTCTTCCGTCCTTTCAAACACGATACGAATATCTTGTGTCTTTTGCTCAGTCCAGTTGTCAGCAAAGCCTGTCTTTCTTAACTGTTTTCACTATATCCGGCACCGGATACGCTGTCAACGCGCCAGGCGCATTTTGCACAAATGTGCGTATCATATGTTTACTTATTTTTTACATTCAGCTCTCCTTCATTTTATATATTTTATTGTCCGGCATGAAAAATCCGAGACGGTTGATACCGTATCAATATTTCCCGCTTCACAACCCTTGTGCGGACGCGGAAGCAGTTGAGACATAATCGATGATAATAAGATTTACAAGAAGCGTAGAATCCCTTGTGATTTTGACGCGCCTGTCAATGTGGTTGAATGGCAGACGCGTCGGACTCATAATCATATATTATGTAATTATGTACGTACGATAAATTTGGATAAAAACACAGGAAGAATAATATGCTACCAATAAACTGGGCAGCCTCGCTTATACTGTAATTTGATGCCTTATTATTTCTTTATCGTTCCATCCTCATCCCATAAGTCACGCCAGTCATTGGCCCCCGGCCATAAAAACACCTGTCCCTTGATGAAGCGGCAGTTGCGTTCGGCTTTTTTCATATGCGCCATTTCAGCCTCCGTCAGTGGATCCTCTGTAACACAGCGGAGATTGGACACATAGTTGCGCATAGAGAAAGGGATGGGCACCTGGCCGCGCTGTACTGCCCATTTCAGACAGATATGCGCGGGGTGAACGCCGTGGGCCTCGGCAATTTCCACAACTTCAGGAATCTCGGTGACAGTGATATCCTCGGGCGTCCTGTCCCTTTCCGGCCTGGAAGGGCTGCCGATGGGGCAGAAACCAACCGGCAGCAGGCGCTGGCTGACAAGGTACTCAAACAGTTCCTGTTGCTGAAAAGCGGGATGGAGTTCCAATTGCACCAGCGAGGGCCTGATTCGACACAACGGCAGCACGGCTTCCAGCTTGGGGATGGTCATGTTGCTCATTCCCAAATGCCTGACCAGCCCCATGTGTTTCAAGCGTTCCATCTGTCGCCAGGTTGCCATGAATTCCTCAACGGTAAAAGGCTTGCTGTCCGGGTTCCTGCTGTCGCCATCGCAGCCTGGCGCATGATAATTGGGAAACGGCCAATGGATATAGTAGGAATCAAGATAATCAATCCTCAAATCGCGCAGGGTTCTCGCGCAGGACAGCAGAACATCGCCCTGCCCGTGCATATCATTCCAAACTTTTGATGAAATGAACAGATCCTCGCGTTTGACGGCGCCTTCCCGGAACGCTTCCTGAAACACTGCTCCGATGCTGTCCTCATTGCCGTATACGGACGCGCAATCAAACAGACGGTACCCACAGCGGATGGCCCCCGCGACAGCTTCCGCGACCTGCCCAGGCGGCACGTGGTCGCTGCCAAAAGTTCCCATCCCGATGCAGGGAATCCTGTCCCCATTGGCCAGCACATGCGCCGGCACCAGCGCCGGATCAATTCTTTCCGTCATCCTGTCCTTCTTTCCCGTTCAAAAATGGTCTGCTGTTCATAGTCTGTGGATTGTTACCAGCGGCTTTATTTCAGACAAGTCCTCGTCCAGGAACTCCGCGGTCCCAATTGACAGGGCGCTGGCAGATGAAACGGCAACCGCGAGACGGATCTGATCTTCTATCTTTTCTCCACGCACTCTTCCTACCGCGAACCCCGCTACCATGCTGTCCCCACAGCCGACCGTATTCCCGGGGCGAATCTTTGGCGGCTTCCCGGAGTATCTTCCCTGACCGCAGGAAACGAACACCCCCTTCGCCCCCAAGGAAATCGCTACAGTCTCAGCGCCTTTCTGATGCATGATGTCCGCCGCTCTTGTCAGGTCTTCGTTCGCCAGCGGGCGAAAGCCCACAATCGAGGCAATTTCATCTATGTTGGGCTTTACGAAATCGGGGCATGCCGCCAACGCTTCCTGAAGGCAAAAACCGCTGGTATCCAAAAGGACTTCCTTTCCTCTGCTGTGGCACAAGCGTATCAGGTCCGCGTAAAAAGAGGCAGGCACCCCCCTGGGAAGGCTTCCGGAAAAGACAACCAAGTCCGCCAATGGAAGACGCTCCGTGAAATCCCTCACAAACGCTTCCGCCTCCAGCCGGGAGACAATCGCGCCAGGCTCCAGATATTCCGTGCTTTCGCCGCTTGACAGGTCCCAGCAGTTGATGCAGCAGCGCGTTTCCGATGCGACTTGCGTAAAAGCGCGGCGAATCCTGTCCTGGCGTCCTACCAGCGACTCGAAATATTGGCCGTTAAAGCCGCCGACAAAGCCCATCGCCGTCACCTCCTCACCGAGCCGAGCCGCCACGCGGGACACATTCATGCCTTTGCCCCCGGCGCTATCGCGGACTTCCTTGACGCGCATCACGGCATTCGGGGTGTGCTTTTCCAAAAGGTACAGCTTGTCTACCGACGCATTCAGCGTCACTGTCAGTATCATGAAGGCATCATCCGTTCGTCAGCATAATCTTCCCATGAACCCGGGAAGGTTCCAGATAAAGCTGAAACGCTTCCGCCGCCTGGCTCATGGGATAGGTTCTGAAAATCAGGGAAGGATCAAATCTCAAACCTCCATTTTTGAAAAAATGGGCGGTTAGGCTCCACTCTTCACCGGGGAACGGAGAGGAATAACTCATCCAGCTGCCGGTCAGGTGGAATTCCTTCCGGTTCATATTTTCCCATTGGCGGGGCGTGAAAGTTAAATCGCTGCCGGGCGTGCCGATGAAGCAAAGCTGTGCCTTGTTTGCAGCCAGTTCAAACGCCATCTTCATCGTGACAGCGTTTCCCGCGGTTTCAAACACATAGTCAAACCCTTGCCCTTTCGTCATCTCCAGGGCTCGGTCCAAAAAATCAGGCTCCAGAGTATTGATGGCGGAATCGGCTCCCATCCGCTCAGCCAGCGCAAGCCGGCTGCTGTCAATATCGAACGCGGCCAGGTTCCGGGCTCCGAAAATCCGTGCCCATTGAAGCGCGAAAATGCCGATGGTGCCGCACCCCAACACCGCAACGCTCCCGCCGCCGCGGAATTCGCCTTGGCGCAGCCCATGCAGGGATACGGCAGCCGGCTCAAACATAGCGGCGTGCTCATAGGGAATTCCGCGATAATATGGAATTGCGTTGATTTCCGGCAGCACGACATAATCCGCAAACGCCCCCTGTTCACGGCTGCCGATGAAGCTGTAATGCTTGCACAAGGCATAGTTTCCCCGCACGCAGTCCCTGCAGCGCATGCACGGAAGCAAGGGGATCCCGCTGACCGTGTCGCCAGTCTTCAGGGATGTGACCCCTTCACCGACTTCTACCACATCACCGGAAAACTCATGGCCCAGGACAATGGGGTAAAAATGTGCGCCGTTGCGCAGAACGCGCGGCACATCGCTGCCGCAAATCCCCGCTGCGCGGACGCGCACCCTGACCGTGCCCGGCCGGACGACGGGAGTTTCCCAATCCGTGTACCGCAGATCCCTGTTGCCAAATAATACTGCCGCTTTCACTGCTCACACTCCTGTCTTCCGCCGTCCATCATCGTTTCCAGGCGGCGGTATAGTTCCAAATACCGCGCGTATCCGGTTTCATAAGCATACCGGTTTCCGGCATCCGGCGTATGCCTGCGCCTGACCGCAATGGTCTTGGCGACAGCCGAGGGGAAATCACTATACACCCCGCATCCGACGCCGGCCAGGATTGCCGCGCCAAGCGTTGTCGCTGTATCGCTTGAAGGCACCTCAATCTCAAGCCCCGTGATATCAGACTTGATTTGCGTCCAAACCAAGCTGTTAGCGCTGCCGCCCATCGCACGGAGTATCCGGGGGTTCACGCCCGCGCCGACAGCCGTATCCATGTTGTGCCTCAGCGCATAGCCCACGCCTTCCATGACCGCGCGAATCAGGTGCGCGCGCGTTTTTGAATAAGCAATCCCGAAGAATACACCGCACGCGCCAGGGTTCCAGATAGGGCTGCGTTCCCCGGCCATGTAAGGCAGGAAGAGCAAGCCCTCGCTGCCCGCAGGCACATCACCGGCTAATTCGCTCATCCGGTCAAACCCCAATTCCGGGCAGACCTGCTCACGAAGCCACTTCAGCGCACCGCCGCCGCCGGTTGTGCCACCCTGTAACAGCCAACGCCCGGGCACTACATGAGCGCTCAGAATCAGCTTCGGATCAGAGACATAGTAGTCCAGGCAGATGCTCATCCCCCCTGCCTGCCCCCCCTGTTCCTGGGTTTCACCAGGCTGATGAACGCCAGCGCCAAGGGTCCCGCATGCGGCGTCCAGCCCGCCAGCCACAACAGGCGTGCCTTCCGAAAGCCCGGTTTCCAGAGCCGCACCCCGGCTTACCTGGCCGACAACCTGGTGACAGTCTACCAGCGGCGGAAGCAATTCCTGCCTGATGCCCAACTCCTGAGCGATGGACATATCCCACTCGCCGTTGCGCATGTTATAGCAGCTCAAGCCATAGCCCTGGGATCTGTCCTGCGTCGCCTTACCCGTCAGGCGCATAACGATATAGGAATTGGACTGGAGAATCAGCTTGGCCCTGCGGTACACATCCGGAAGATTGTTACGGTACCACAGAATTTTCGGAAACGTGTAGCTGGGGTGTACAGGATTTCCGCTTAATTCGAACAGTATACGCTCCGGTATTTTGGCTCGGATTTCTTCACATTCTCTCACCGCGCGGGTATCTGTCCAGATCGGCGTCTTGCAAAGCGACCTGCCGTTTCCATCCACGGCTACCGCGGACCAGCTCTGCCCGTCCACGCCGACAGCGGCAATATCCGCTGCGCTGACGCGGCCGGTCTTGATCACCTGCCGGACAGCCCAGCAGACTCCTTGCCACCAGTCCTCGGGATCCTGTTCTGCCCAGCCGGGTCGGGGATAACTGACCGCATATTCGCTGTGCGCCTGCGCTGCCACGGTGCCGTCAGAAAAAAACAGCGCCGCCTTGCAGGCCGAAGTGCCAATGTCAATCCCCAGCAGACAGGTCTTCATTTCTATGCTTTTCCTTCAGACCCGCATAAACGGATGAGTTCCATGACCTGATCCCGAACCGCGTCCCGAGCGGGGCCCAGGTATTTTTTAGGGTCATATTGCTCCGGATGCCCCGCAAGGTACGTTTTCACCGCGTTGGTAAAACGCATCCGCAAATCAGTCGCGTAATTGACCTTGCAGATACCCAGGGCAATGCAGGCCCTGACCTTCTCAGGCGGTACGCCGCTGGTCCCGTGCAACACAAGGGGAACAGAAACCGCGCTGCGGATGCGCTCCAACAACTCAAGGTCCAGCCTGGGTTCCCCCTTGTAGATACCATGGGCGGTGCCGATGGCCACGGCAAAACTGGCAATGCCGGTTCTCTCCGCGAACTCGGCAGCCTCTGCGGGATCAGTGTATTGGGGCTTGGCGCTGTAATCGTCTTCCTTGCCGCCAAGCGTGCCCAGTTCCGCCTCAACCGGGATGCCGCACGCCAGGGCGACCGTCTGTCTGGTCAGCGTGACATTGTCGGAAAAGGGCAGCTTTGACCCGTCAATCATGATGGAGGTGTAACCTTCCCACAGGCACTGCTCCACCAGGGACAAACTGTCGCCATGATCTAAGTGGAGGGCAACGGGAACCTTCAGGCTCCCGGCCAAGCGGCTAGCCATGCCGGCAAAAAGGGCTGGCGGCGCGTAACGGAGGGTGCTGGGCGTCGTTTGCAGAAAAACCGGTGCGTTCAAAGCTTCCGCGCCCTCAAGAATCGCCTGAACCATTTCAAGGTTTTCAGCGTTGAAAGCACAAACAGCATACCGGCCCTTTTGAGCGCTGAGCAGCATTTCCCTTGATGAAACAAGCGGCATGCGATTATCTCCTGCATCCTTATTTCAAGCTCAATATAGCTATTCATTCTGAGCGTGTCAACATCGCGGCGTCTTCTTGAGTTTCCGTATGCTGGCTGGATCTTCTTTCCGGTCATAGAGATTATTCAACAAAAGGTGATAATTCTTGCCTAATGGGTTTATTCAACAACACTGCTATCCTTAGGAATCTCTAGCGAACTTCCGGCGCATTTACGTACTTCCAAGAATCCTGAATTATACTCATTTAGATAAAATGCTCAAAAGCTTTGTACTTCAGCGTGTTCTATTATGCAGTGTCCGCAAAACTCGGAAAACCGGATTATTATTCAGTGAAACTTTCGCCATTTGATAAATTGTTGACAAGGCCAATGCTCTTCAAATCCTTATGTATACTATATAATTGATATATTACCTGGTAATCGTTTTGGAGAAAACATTGACGCATATCCATATACACCACGACAAACCCTGAGTTTCCGTATGTTGATAATGTTTTTCGCATAATTTGCTGATTGTTCAGTGATTTAAGTTGAATTTTTGTTGAATTGCATCGTTTTTATCAAAAACAGGGCATATTTGTGTTGTAAAATGAGGAACCTATACCATCTTTTTGTAGTAAAATTATTTTGTATTAAAAACTCGACTAAACAAAAAGAAAGAGGTTCCTCATGAGACATTCTACCACAGATACCTACCAACTCAAACGCGAAGTTCTCACTTTTTCTGCCAGGATGAGCACAGACGCGCCAAGAGACTGGCAGAAGTTCACCGCGGACATGGTGTATGGCGCCCTGGCCACAGGGAGCTGCATTCTGTCCAGGTTTGCGGATGCCTTGAAGGAAAACATCCATAAGAAGAACACAGTTGAGCAGCTGGCTCGGAAACTGACCGGGGATATGCCGCCTCAAATCAAGGCCAACTACCTGTCCTTTGTACGGGAGATGGCGGACACAACAGGTCCTGTGTTTGTGGATGATACGGATATCATCAAGCCTTACGGCAAAGCCTTTGAGAACATGTGGAGGGTCAGGGATGGCTCCTCTTTGAACGGCGCCATTGCGCAAGGCTATCATGTGACAGAAATCACTGCGCTAAGCCGGAACACCAGACACCCGGTCAGCCTGTACTCACACATCCATTCTGCCCGGGAGGAGAACTACACATCCGTTAATGACATCACATTCCGGGCGCTGGAAGGAACCTTCGGACATTTTCCTCAAGCCACCTATGTCTTTGACCGGAATTGCGATATGAACAATCTGTTCACCTTCATGCACAAGCACGACAAACAGTTCATCGTGCGCATAACGGAAAAGAGAAAGCTGTTTTTCAAAGGCAAATGGCTCAAGTCCGCCACCTTGCGGGACAGTTACAAGGGCAAATTCAAGCGCAGTGTTCATTTCAACGGAAAGGACACAGAGTGCTGGGTGACCTGTGTGAATGCGCGGGCAACAGAAAGTAAAAGGTGGCTAAAACTCGTTCTGGTATATGGTTTAACCACCACTCCGATGATGCTTTTAACCAATCGCGCGGTGAACAGCAAGGCAGACGCGCTGCGGGTGGTTCGGATGTATTTCATGCGCTGGCGAATTGAGAAATACTTTCGTTTCAAGAAGCAGCGCCTGGGTTTTGAAAATCTCCGTGTCCGCTCATTAAAGGCGATGAACAACCTGAACCGCTTTCTCAGCATGGCGACCGGGTTTCTGTGCGTACAGGCGGAAAAACGACGCACCTCCAAGCTCAGGTCCGCGGTCATGCGGGAAGCGAACGGACAACGGAACGAGCATGATATCGCTTTCCTGCTGTACAGGATCGGTTTGGGGGTCATCCGTATTCTGGGAAGGGCAAACACAGGTATCCGTAAATGGTTCCATATAGGCAGGCCAAAGTACCGGCAACTGTCCTTTCCTTTGCTGTGTTGAAAAATAACAAATGAATAGACTTGTACAAAGGCTTGTTTGCCTTCCCCATTTATAGAAAAGAAGCTCTGTAAAATGGAATTTCTCATCCTCCGCTATGCTGAGGCCTCAGAATCTCTGTTAATTGCACTTTTCTATGCAGAATACGGAAACTCAAGTATCTAGATCCATCAGCATCCTCTTCCTAGTTCATTATCTGGGCGATATGATCCCAGATATTGGCCTGTACCTGCGTTCCGCGCAGACAGACTGGCAAGATTCTGTCAAAAATATGCCGGCATAGATCCAAGTGTTCATTGTCCAACGCGATTTCAACCTGGATTGTGTCCTCCTTCAGCTTCTCCAAGTCTTCCGGATTCTGGATCTTTACCTCGTATTTATGTGAATAGATATCGCTGCATTCGCCCGTCCGCAATCCACGCGCCTGAATGAGGATGCCGTAACACAGCCCACTGAAGGAACGGGGAATGTCAATGCGCCGTTCCACTACCATGTCAGGAGAAAGTATCAAACACCTGAATAGTAACAGAACCCAGTGGCTCATACATTTCTCATATCTGGTTAATGTTGCAAACTTTAGTGTACTCTCTATCAATTAAAAACGAAGCCAAAGCATCACTTTCATTCAACCTTGACTTCGTTTTTTAAGCTTCGTTTTTAAGTTTTACTACTCGTTAAACTGGACGTTTACCCGCAATGCTGTCTCATCATAATTGATATTGTTTTGCAACGCATCTACTACCACAGCGACCTCATCGTTAGCCTTTACTTCTATGGGGAGAAACAGATTGAGGACTGGCGCACCAAGCTTATAAAAGTCCTCATCTGCGGGCCAGATTCTTTGCTTGTTGTGATACACAGCAACACCTGTACTGGTAGGGCTCAGGTCATGAGCGCCAATTTTTGCCATAAGATATAATGTCAAAGCACCATCCTTGGGAGCAGTAAAGACCATGGCGGGTGAACCGTTAAGAGCGGGATGCACAGCGTGGCGCATAATCATCAGATATTCATACCCAGCATCCGCAGTCCCCTTGAACCGGTCATCAGCGCGTACAAAAGCCAAGTTTTTAAACTTGTTTTCCGGCTTGTCTAGATACTGGTAAGACCATCCGTTGTTGTTACGCGCACCCCACATATCTCCTGTGTGATCGGGTACGAAGGCGATGCCTTCCAGATTTGCTTCCATTTCGTCATTATATCCCAGGTAACGCACTTGATATTGCTTGATCCAAGCCTCGCGCACCGCGCCAGTCGTGTATACTTCCAAGTAAATCCATGTTCCTTTTTTGACCGTAAGCGACAATAAATGCTGTGTAAACCCTTCAATTTCACCTTCGGTGTTCAGCGCCACATCCATTTGCTCATTTCCGTTCACCAGTACCCGCATATGCATATCCGCTGTGCCGTGGGTGAGGAAGGACAGTTCTACATCGCCGCCAACAGGCGCTTCAAAGGCGTATACGGGCAAACTGCCCAGCTCTCCTGTGAAACAGGAGGCTTGGCTTATAAAGAACATTTCTCCCATCGCATTGGGATCAGAAGCAAAGTTGTTCACCTGCCAGCCGATATCCGATGCTTCACGGTATTCCATGGGCAGATATTCACCATCTTTGTTCTTATACAGGAAGTGCCAGCTGCCGTTACCCTGAGTGCCCCATACGTCAAAATCAGGCTTAAGAATATGGTGGTTTTCCAGTGCAGGCGCTGTCTGCGCTGATACAAGCACTTCGCCCGACTCCGCGATTTCCACTTCAAGGGAAGCGTCAGCCGGCAAGTACTGCACAACGTATTTGCGTACCCAACCCTCACGGTTGCCGCCCTTGGTGCCTCCCACCAGGTATAACATATCACCCGCGGTTACATCCAAGCGCACAGCATGTGGTGTAAAGCCCGCGTCCATTCCCGTTGTGTTGAACACTGTTTCATCCTGCCCTTGCACAGGCAGCAGCGTGTTGTTGTGATATACTGTGAGGGTCATATCCTCTGTGCCATGGGTGAGGAAGGACAACTCCACCCGGCCGTCCTGCGGCACACTGAAGGCATACACTGGTCTGGTGCCGTTTTCACCAACAAAGAAGCTGGCATTGCTGATGAAAAACATTTCCCCCATTGCAAATGGGTCAGAGGCAAAGGCGTTCACTTGCCAGCCGATATCCGACTCGGTGTAAAAATCCATTTCTTTATATTCACCATCGGTAGTTAGATACAGGTATGACCAGTTGTTGTTGTTTTGTGTGCCCCATTGGTCGTTGTCGGGAGCGTAGGCAGCCTCCTGTGCGCTGGCGAATCCCATCAATAGCAGCAGGCTTAGAATAAGGGGCAGGATTTTCCGGATTGTCATAATAACTATTCCTCCTTGTTTTATTAACGATATTCCAGGGACGGATCGCCCCAGAATGCCAGGTCATCGATGTTGTCTCCATTCGCGCACACTTCAAGCGCTAACAAAACAGTGCTGTTTAAATAGGCGCTCAAATCTACACTTATTTCTTCAAAAGGTGTTCCGGCCACGTCGTTGTAAGTGAAAATCACTTCGCCATTGACCAGCACGCGGTAGGTGGCGCCATTGCCGTTGGAAGCATTTTCCTTGAAGGCCAAAGCCGCATAGAGCTGCATGGGTTTTTCAGGCAACGATACCAGATAAATCATTGAAACCGTGCCGTTTTCTGGGGGGACAGCCAATAAACCATTGCGCAGTTCGCTGCTGATCTCTATCACTTCCTGATACGGTTCCATACCGCCAGTGACCACCTTGGTCTGACCGTCATCCATCTTCCACAGGTTGACTCTCGGCAGCACAGTCAAGTCTGCATAGCCTTTAATGGGCTGATTCTCATAGATGAAGTACACTGTGTCACTTAAGCCGCAGGCGACCCGATACACCAGATCGCTTATCTTGACGACCTGCGCCTTGCCGCTTAAAGACAGGACATCGACCGGAGACTTCTTCAGCACAATCTCATAGGTAATCATTTGCTCTTCCTTGCCGCGGGTTTGCACCACCTGAGGCGCGACCACAGTGGAAGAATCGTGACGAGGGGTTTTGTGGGGATGGGCTTCAATACGCAGCGTGATGGTTTTCCTCTCAAAATCTGTGAGATCAAGCGAGATCTGTGTGCCGATTTCACTGGTAACATGAACCTGATGGCTGATCATATTCGTCTTGCTCTCGTCGCCTTTTTCCCAAATGAAGAACTTATAGACCACTCCATCGCTCAGGGCGGCATTGACAGCAGACCCCATCTGCGGCGCGGCAGTGAAAACCGTGCTTCCGTATGTATCCAGTTGAATATCGGTTTCCATCCACGCATAGCCGATGTTGTCAAACTCGTTAATCCATGGAGGATGCATGAAAATGCGGTCATTATAATGACGGATCTCCGCTTGGGAGGGCAGCTTGTAGCCAAAGTTCGTCAGGGAGTTAAAGGCTGGTGTAGTATTAGTGGCCTCATCTGCCAGCGATTCACCGGCACGCATCTCCCCGCCGTGTTTGAGAAGACTGATGACGCGCTCGTTGCTGGATTCAATTTCAGTCAACCCCACGATGGCGTAGGCATCGGTTTCCTGAAGCGCCCGTGTGGTAAGGTTCTTTTCCACAAGGCTTATGTGGGTGGCGTCCAGATCCCTTGGAATAGAGGTGACAAGATAGCTTTGATCCGGCCGGAGCCCGTATATCCATTCGTCATCATATAATTTCCAGCCTTGGATGCTGCCGCTTACCTGTGCCTTTTCCACGCCTGTCACAAAACGCGTGGTGATCTCTTCAGGTTTTGAGATGTCGGGCACAAAATATGAACCGTAGGCATCTTTTTTCCACTGGGCAATAACATTATTTTGTAGTTTCAATGACAAGAGCACATCCTTCTCCCAAGGATTCAAATCCAGCACCGGCATTTGCTGTTGACGGAATACTGCCTCGTTTAGTACCAGTTTCATTGTCTCGGTGGGCGCTTTTAAATCCGCCAGAGACATGCGGTATAGACAGGGGATTTCGCCCGCCCGCTGGTTGCCGGCCCGGTACCACGCCTGGTAATAGGTTTCGTTGCCCGCCTGGGTGGTAGGTAACGCGGGATAATGATAGAAGGTAATGTATTCACCAAAGAGCACGGTGTTAATAGGGCAAATCTGATCAAACCAGGTCTCGCTCCAGGTTTGTGAGCCATTGTCCAACCCATATACATGCTGCTGGAGCAGGCTGGCGTAACGCATGTTGTACTCGTTTACGCCTTCGCCGCTAAACACCGTGTCCGGCAAAGCCTCAGCCAAACGGCGCTGCAGTTCCACATTGCCCTGCATGCTCGTCATGCCATTCACCAGACCGCGGCCATCGTTGAAGCACAGCAACGATTGATCCAGGTGGATGACATCCACACCTGTGTCCTCTACCACACGCACAAGCTGGGCAATCAGCACATCCTGCCAAATCGTGCTGGCCTGGTTCATCTGGGCAAAAGAATAGTCAATGCCAAAAGCGGAATAGCCCTCTATTACCATTTCTTTGGAACGGCTATCCAACGCAGCGGCTTCGCTGAGATT
>JBMNLV010000008.1:0-174134 GCA_050953005.1 Christensenellales bacterium
AGATCCGCGCCGGCCAAGATATTGCTCCACTGGTCATCCCCGCCCATTTGCAGCCTGCAGCCATAGCGGCGGAACAATTCCAAGAAATCATAGGCCTGCATGATCATATAGTTGAATTCCAGAAAGGTCAGCCCCTTTTCCATACGCAGGCGGTAAGCCTCAGCTGTAAGCATGCGGTTGACAGAAAACAAAGGGCCGATTTCGCGTAGGAAGGGCAGGTATTTCAAGGGCACCAGCCAGTCGGCATTGTTGACCATCAGTGCCTTGTCATTGTCAAAGCAGATAAAGCGTGACAGTTGCTGGCGGATCTTTTCGGCGTTATAGGCAATGGTTTCAAGGGAGAGCATTTGGCGCAATTCTGTTTTACCGGTAGGGTCTGCCACCTGCACCGTACCCCCGCCCACCAGGGCGATGGGGATATGGCCGGCTTGTTGCATATGGCGCATGGCAATGACCGGAATAAAGTGGCCAAAATGAAGGCTGGGTGCTGTAGGGTCAAAGCCGATATAAAAGGTTGTAGGTTCGCGCTCCAGTTGCTTGTAGAGCTCCTCTTCAAAGGTGGTCTGGGCAATCAGGCCGCGCTCTTTCAGGGAATCAAGAATGTGCATGGGGCGCCTCCAATCTGTTGATGAAGTAGTCAAGTTGTAAAATTATAGAATCCATAACACTGAACTGTCAAGGAAAGAGCGGGACTTCTACTGACCACGTAAGAAAAACAGATGAGTAGATTTACACGATAGTTTGTCTTGATTTGTCTTGATCGCGCACGGGGTGCGCACGGTACGGAAACTCAGGAACATAAAATTGTTTTATGCTGAAAGTATTAAGAAACCCTTGATTTAATCGTCCATTGAACTATGCAGTTTGTTTCATGGTATAATAAGGTAAGAAAAGCAGCCTTGTATTGACCGGCATGCCAATGTAGCTGAAGACATCGACCTCACAGGGCTGCCAGGTGTTCACCACCAGGTTCGCAGTCTGCTGCTGCGCTTCAGGGGTGGCTGCCCCCGCCAGATAACGCAACACGCCCCCTTCCTCGCGGAGGGCAGCTACAAGCTCTCCAAACTGGACGCTGAAGCGTAAGGGCCTCTGGTACTGCCTGAGGATGAAGTTTTCCCCTGCTGACGTGCGGTCTTTGTCCGGCGGCTTCTGGGCAAACCAGATTTTCCCCGTTTTCCAGCCCTCCGCTGCCTGCAAAAAGCCTTCATACACCCAGGCTGGCTCCCAACCAACGGGGAAATCGCTTTGAAAAGCTAGCTTCTTTAGGTAAAAACTCATGTGTGGCAGTTTCCTCAGAAATCCAACGCAGATCGCTGGCCTTAAGCTCTGTTGTGGCCATCAAGGACAGATCCGTCAAGCCCTGGGTGGGCACCGCAATCTGCCAGCCCGCCCATTGACCGACCAGCAGATTAGTCACCAAACGGACCATCCGGGAGGATATTCTCTTGGTTAAGAACGGGACTTCCTCCTGCTGAATAAGGCTTTTCATGGTTAAAGCCAACCCTGTCCCCTCAGGAAAGCGCTTGAATGATTTGCTCATATATTTCTCCTGTTTCTTCACAACGATACAGAAGCCAGGCGATGAAACGCAACAGCCCGCGCCGGATGCAATCCCTGCCCGTACAACAATCTCAGGTCCCCGGTTCCAAACCCGGATCAGGCTGCGGATCTTCATCTTCCGATTGGTAAGAAGAACCGCCTTTTGATATGATAACAGAAAAAGAAGCCCCCGAATGAAAGGATATCGTATCTTATGCAACTCCGCGCCGACTTTGCCTTCAATCAGCCAGTGGTTTTGCCCATTGCACATCACCACATCCTGCAGTCCGCCGTATACGGCCTGATGAAGAACCTGCCTTCCCTTTCCCAGGCATTGCATGATGACAAGCAAAAACCAAAGCCCCTTTGCTTCAGCGACCTGTCCGGTCCCAAAAAAGCAGCAGACCGGCAAATCGTTTTTTATGATTGTTTCAGCCTGCAAATACGCAGCATCTACCCTGAAATCATCCTGTCCATGGAGGAGGCTCTGCGTCAAAGCGGATTGCTGCTGGGCAACGACCGGCTTATGCCGCAAACCGCCAGGCTGAGCCAGCCCCTGCTGAACAAGAGTGAGGCACAGATCGTCATGCGCTCTCCCATTACCGTCCATGCCACCGACGGGGCCGGAAAAAGAAAATACTTCAACCCCTTTCAGGAAGAGTTTGAAGTCCGCATCAGGGAAAACTTTGCAAGAAAATACCTGGATGCCACAGGAAAGCAGGCTGCGGACGACCTTCATGTAACACCCCTACAGGTAAGCAATCAGGACAAATGCGTAACCTTCTATCACCGGAAAAACTTTGCACGTCCCATCGTTATTGAAGCCTGGTATGGCCACTACCGGCTGGCCGGGCCATCTGAGTATTTGAACTTTTTATACTATAGCGGGCTTGGTGCCCGCAACGGAGCAGGCTTTGGTTTATTTGATGTGATTGAGGATGGCTTCAATACGCCCTGAAGCGCACAAAGCTGAAAACAGAAATCTTTTTGTTCCCCTGGGTTACTGTGTTGCGCTGCGAACAGGCAGCATAAACGGGAATCTCTAAGCGTTTCAATCCCTGTACTACATGGTAAACCAGGGTAAACTCCCCCTGACAGAGTACCGCTACCGGCTGTTTTGCAGCCAGTTCATCCACATACCGGGCAGCCAGTTCTTTTACCTGCTCAGCATCCCATTCTGCCGGTACTTGCGGAAAGGGGATGTCCTCAATCCGGTCTGCAAAATCCCGGGCGGCGGTCGTTTGCTCCGGCGTCCATTCGGCAGAAGGGTGGTTAGTGAAGTTTAGAAGTAACTTAATTGCCATGGTTTCCTTGGAAGGTGTCGGATAGCATGTGCATTCCTCCCATTATCCTATAATTTCACACGCCAAATCTCTTTCGAGAAAAGATTGATAGTTTACCTCTCTATCCGGTTCATCCTGCAAAAAAACAGCAATTGTCTTAAAGCGTTCCTCCGGAAAAGGATCCTGTTTTTCCCTCTCAAGTTCGCGATTGATTTCTTTCACAATCTTCTTTGAAAAGGTTTTAATTCGCTCAATCTGAGCCCGACCTTTTACAGTAAAAATAAAGTAATGGTATTCAGCAAACAGGTAACTATTCTTTTTATGGTCTTTGATTCTCTTTGCCAGATCTCGTGCGTACATAATGTTTTTTGCAGCTTGCTTAACAACATTGAGCTGTATACAGCTTTCCTCGCTTCCTGTTGCTGCAAACAACATTTTGCACTCGCCAGCAATGATTTTCTTTTCATGAAAAAGTTTAACAAGAATGTCTAAGTCTCCATTGCTCCACAATTCATCATCTTCATTTTTCTTATTATTCTTGTTTTCTTCCTCCAAAAAATACAAATCTTTCTTTTTATCAAAGTATCCATAAAATTTGATTCCTCTGTCAACGATATATTGTACGTTTGTGTTATTTTTATCAAACGTATAAAGGTTGCGTAACACATCGATTTTTCGAAGTTCCTCCGCTACTTTCATCTCGCAAATCATTCCCATGATTCTACCATCAACCGGCATGGAAATCTTGGCCAATTGCCCAAAGGGCGACAGCAGTTTTTGGGAGTTCAGATCAAGCGGCAGCGCCAAACCAAGGCTTACCATTCTCTGGTATATCTCATCCGGTGCATCTGCTATCTTTCCTTTGGATAGATAATTTAAAAACTCTTCAATTGCAATGACATCAAAGCCGATGGACATCGGAGGAATGGTGACTAAATGCTGTGATTTTTCAAATACATATTGTAAAGGAATTTTCAAAACCTGCCCCAAAATGGTTAAATACGGCACCGTTCCTTTAAAGCCAGCGGTAATATTAATGCGAAAATCTATTGGAGTAGCAATTTTTCTCTCCAAGTTGCCAAATTTACCGCCAGCGTTGTATGTAAAGTTAGCATTTCCTGTAACGCTGGCCCACTTGTTATGCAAATCCTCAATATACGCTGTTAAATATTGCATGCCTGCGGTCTGCATTTTGTCCCCTTCATGTACATTAAGCCCTTGTATTCTTTTGACAGCCTGTACGGGGGTCTTTCCTTCACCTGCGGTTTCCATGTTTTCCCTTGTGTCCTTGGGCAACACATCATCAATACGCTGAAAATAAACATGGATGGGAACACTGCAACAGTAAAACACAACATGACTTCCACACAACAAAAAATCTATCAATTCTGCAGCCTGTTGTCCCGTGTCCGTATCACTAGCCGCTAAAGCATAGTATAGGTTGATGGAAGCATAGTTTTTCCGTTCACTTAATTCTGAAGCGACAGGCGTTGGTTCAACGCCTGGCTTTTTGCAATAATAGCGAAGCCATTCAGCTATAATGGCCGCTTCTCCTACAAAACTTGGTACTCGTTTAAGGTATTCTTGTTGTACCCTCTCCAATGACGATGTCTCTTGTGTGCGTGAAGAAACAGACGCATCATATTCTTTGCAGAGAGAAACAAAAGTTTCAAACAACGCGCTGCGACAGCAATTCTTATGAAGGGTATCGTGGTCCGCAGCGAATTTCTTTGCTATCTCCTCCGCAATTTTTATGAAGGAGGATAGTTCCGGGGAATCCTTAATTAACTGACGGTTGAGACTTCCCTGGGCGTTGTTTGTTGATTGCTTGCTTGGATTATCAAATACCCCCCAGCAAAGCCCAAGTTCTGGCGGTTTTTGATAGGGCTTTTCTTTTCCTTGGATTTGAGACATCAAACTTCGCATTTTTTCGTAAGTTCCGCCGTTATCATCATAAGACCGCTGAATTGTATTCCATAGCCCTACACCAACTGTGGCAACCACTGCCTTCATCTGCTTGTGTCTTCCTTTCTTTCAATCTGCTTATGACAAACCACCCATATATAACCCATTCAAACGCAATGCTCAGTGATAGCATCGGCATACTTGCTGTTCGTTTCGGTATGTACGCAGTACCACTATAACACAGGTAAAGACAAAGCACAGCACAAACCCTGTTTTTTATTATACAGCCTGACTATACAGCGCATCATAACAAGTAAGCCGTCTTAAAGCATAAACCCATGAAGCCCAAAACTTTAACACTTCATAGGTACGGTGCGGAACTGACGCTATATAAGCGTGCGCCAGGGTCTATTAGAGTTGCCATAAATGATTTCAATACCTCATAGGTACGGTGCGGAACCTAATCGTCAGGATAAGGAGAGTAAACAGTGGCAATTGGAGGCATTTCAATACCTCATAGGTACGGTGCGGAACACAATTGAGGATTTTATGCAACTATGCAAGTTTAAATTTCAATACCTCATAGGTACGGTGCGGAACGCGTTCATGAAGGCTCTGGGAATCGAAGGGAAGGTCAACAACTATGACCATTTCAATACCTCATAGGTACGGTGCGGAACTGAAGGTGCTTACACAGTTGAAGGAGGAAGGCACCATTGACGGAAACCATTTCAATACCTCATAGGTACGGTGCGGAACCAAAGATGGTTGAAGAGGTGGTTTTCTTTTCTCAGTGTGACTTTGAATTTCAATACCTCATAGGTACGGTGCGGAACGCGTAGCCGCACGCCTGACGTTCGAGAAATTGCAGAAACTGTACAAATTTCAATACCTCATAGGTACGGTGCGGAACAAAGAATTCTTGTATGTCGGGTATACGGAGTACCTGAAGGATTTCAATACCTCATAGGTACGGTGCGGAACCTGGAGGATCGGCCGGATTTTCTTGAGTCTGCTGGATTTCAATACCTCATAGGTACGGTGCGGAACATGGCTATTAAGGGTGAGATAAATGTAAGACCTTGGGTGGGAGAGTAAGGATTTCAATACCTCATAGGTACGGTGCGGAACTGAAGTAAAACTCACATTCTTATGGCTATCATACTTGATGAAATCCCCAAAAGCAAGGGTTTTGGGCAAAAAAGTTACCTCCATCTCAGAATCTTTCGAAAACGATTTCACGTTGATTTTTCAGGCAAAACCGGATTTTTACTCTGCCTGCCGGTTCAGCCGTCGGAGATGGAGGTAACTTATGCATTGATTTTGTACGGTTTTCGTTCCGTTTTTCGCGTTACACACCTCAAACCCCTTGAAAACACTCATAAAACATGGAGGCAACTTTTTTATGCACCCCGACAGAACATATTCGTGCAAAATCTTTAACCATATGATTAAAACATGCTATGCTGCCAATCAGAATCTTGGTTCACAATAAACGCGGCGTTACCGCGCCCGAGGGAGGGGTACCCATGCAAAACCTGATTGACATGCCATCCAGTTTGCCGTAGTGGCACACAGTGGCGCCCGCCGCAAGGGAAAAAACATACCATACATCCTCCACCCATTGGAGGCCGCCGCCATTGTTAGCAGCGTGACCGATAATCTGGAGGAGGTTGCCGCCGCTGTGTTGCACGATGTGCTGGAGGATACCAATACCACCGAAGATAAATAAGTTGTCCAGCATACGCGCCATTCGTGAGGACCTGCGTCGAGAAGGCGGCAGACTGTGGGACCGATTCAACCAAAAGGACAAAAACATGTACGCCTGGTATTACATCAGCATTGCGGACACGACAAGCGAACTGAAAGAGTTCACAGCCAGGCAGGAATACCTGTGGTTCGCCCACGAAGCGTTCGGGGATGACTGCGTTACATGTTCGCCCCCTGCGCCTTCTTCTACATGCCAGTAAACACCTTCAGCGGCTTGCGCGCGGGGATTTCTGTGCTTACAGTTGGTTGCGAAAAAATTTGGTCGTCCGTGTCAACCGATACATCAACCAACTCCCGCGTATACGCCTCAACGTAAGCGTCAAACATAGACACGTCTTACTGTTCAAAAGCCTATAAAGCCCGCAAACCCTTTGAGCAAGCGTACACTTACCTAAAAGGTTGTTTTCCGCGTCTACCGCCGCCCCTGTTTGGGTTCTGATTTCGATTTCCCTGCTGGTTTCTGCCTTGTGGATTGTTTTGTTGTCTGTTGGGAAACATTGGAAGGCTTAAGTCCGGTGCCGTTGGGGACGGAAGAATATATTTATACTTTGGAGCCATAACAGAACCTCTATTTTCAGCGAAAAACTTAAAGCCTGGATATTGTACGCTCATTTTGCTGTTTAGATGATTACGCAAAAGAGCAATCGTATTCTGATATCCCTCATTATTCTCCTTGGCGAATGATTCAAACGCTTCACTCATTGCCTTTTCTCTAAGTATTGTAACTTCTTTTTCCACATCGCCCTGCTCCCCTTGTGCGCATTTCCCCCAAGCCTCAAGAAAATATGGCTTTAAAGAATACGTCACTATGCCTTCCTTAATTTGTAATGAACGAATAAACGCTCTACATACCTCAATCCGTACACTACCAAAACCCAGCGGCTTGCCACGTCCCAGCTTGTGCGCCAATTGCGGAGCAAGCATCAGCAAACTAATCAGCCGTTTGAGGTCTGTGTCTGATATACGGTCAAAATACATACGGAATGAAAAAACAGAACCTGGTTTTACCGGCCGGATACTGACATTTAATTCTCCAGTGGGAATATTATTACCTTGCATACTGTTCTTGGCATGCCAGTACATTTTCCGCCCCCGCAGTTTAGGCAACTGCTCGGGTGTATAGATCCGATGATTGGGGACAGGTTTTCCGTCCTTATATGAATATGTAGTTTCATAGTCATAAGTCCTGTAATCACCTTTTTTGGTAACGGTATAAAACTCCATGGAACTCAGCTTGGGAGTAAGAAGTGTAGCCAGGGTGACAGGGGAAAAGGCAAGACTTTCTTTTTTACCTCTTGCATCACCAACCCGCACCCTGCTACCCAAGGCACCTTGATCCCCTACCATGCCGAACAAAGCACAAGCAGGGCACAAGTTCTTTGGATTGCTACACGGTTTATAGGTCCTTGCCATTTTGGACAACTGATTATAGTATACGCTACGGGACATATTGGCCGGGGACAAGTAATACCTTGTCTCTAGGTTACTGCTAATTTCATCATAGAATACCGGCAAGCCGCTGTCAGTTCGTGCAATTTTTAAATCATACCCTATGTACTGATTATGAGGAACTGGGTGCTTTGTAGTATGTTTGTTAATCTTAGTGTCTCGATACGATTTCAAAACCTCTTTCAGGCGCTCAATATCTTCCTGCTTCATTCGAATGGGCGCTTCTTCAGCCTTTGCTACAAAAAGATGGTCTCCTTTTTTCTTATCAAAATATTCACCCAACAGCACTACGCCCTGAGTGCTGCCTTCGCCGTACCTGCGTTCTTTCTCCACATCAAACCTTAATACTGAGCCGGTTTTCAGTTTATGGCATCCCGCTTTACCGGGCAAAGAAATCTGCCACGGGTTCCCTTTGCCAGTCTCTTTATGTTTATACCAGGTTTCGGGTCTTTCTTTAGCATCCTTAAAATGATATCTCGTTTCAAGACAATATCGTCTAGCCGGTCGCAAAAACCATGTTTCTTTTCCATCAGTATTCTCACAGAAAAGCAAACCTGGTTTTCTGGAATTGGGTACCCGGGAATGCAGGGGTACATCTGTCAGCGTGGACATGCAGGAGTTGGTCAGGGCTTCGTACACGCTGCGCAAAGCGCCCCTGAGGGAACTGCCCGGGATGATAGGAGTTTGCGGAGGATAGCCTTTTTCCCGAAATTGTTTTTCTGATAAGTCCTCGTAGGAAAAAAACTCATAGCTCTTATGCTTAGTCGAAGGGTCAGCAAACACATACTCATTGCTGGTATTTGGAATCAATAACGGTGTCAAGGTTTTTAGTTCGCATTCCAGATAGCCCGTCAGCAACTTATCTTCTGATGATAGAGCTTCGGCATCGGAACGTTTTTCTCCCAAGGAAACAAAATTGTATGGATTGATAAAAGTCATGCCGGGTTTCCTCCTTGCCTGTCTTGTGCATCCTCGCCGTTAGAAAAACCCACAAAACGATAATCCTTCACCCGAAGGCTGTTCAACGGGGGAAATCCATTGATTTCCTGGCCGTTCTCCGCATCTGCATGCTGGACTGAGGCAATTTCGGCTTCCCCATCTTCAAAGGCTACATCCTCCAGGTAGTTGCGCACCCACAAGCGTTTGCCAAGCGCTTCTTCGGGAAGCTTGATGCTGCGCCCTGCCTCGGAGCAGGTAACAAAACCTTTTCTCTCTTGTTTTTTCCTTGCTGGGCTTTGGTTGGTGGGGTTGCCGATAATCAACAAGTGTTCATCATACCAGTTGCTTTCATGATTATCTGCACCTTGGTCGCTTAGATAACGTATCAGCCAGCCTTTACTCTGACTTTTAATGAAGCGAATCTCCTCTTGCTCATTAAAGATGTGCAACTGCAACAGATTTTCCCAACCACTCATTTTCTCTTCTAATGCTGGTGAATTGTTCTCCCACCTGCCTACAAGCACCTGATCGGAAAGATAGGCGATAAAATAGCCATTGCCGATGCTGCATTGCTGCTGATTGTTCAACAATTTGATGGGATCAAGTTTCTCTCTCTGGCTCATAACGCCACCTCCTTATCTGTATTCTCCTGCATTTCTGGGGAAACATCATAGGGAAAGGCCGCCAGAACGTGGGGTGGAAACACATCTTCGTTCTTTTTCACCGCATCCAAAAAACTGGCTAATTGTTGCAGGTACTGCGTTTCATTTTGGGACGATAGCGTAGGCTTATCAAGCAGCTGCATGATGCCCCGTCCCACCGCCACTTCACCCCCAAAGGCAGTAAGGCCTGCATGTATGTCTTTCAGCACCAGCAACACCAAGCCCACCGCCCATTCAAGGCTTTCGCCTCTGATTTGGATGGATAGCTCCGTGTTTCCGCCCTGGTGCACCTTTTGGGAAAATAACGCCCCTTTTGCTGCGCTGCCGCTGAAGCGGTCTACCTTGGTGCGGGTGAGGGGCAGATAGTTTCCGCCTGCAATCTTCGCTTCCCGGAAACGGATGGCACTGGCCCAGGAGTCTGGCAGCATCTTTTCCGTCCCGCTCTTTTTTACGCGAGTTTGCTCTTTGCTGGGTACATGTCCAAACAACCAGGCCAATGAGCGCAGGACGTTCCTGTCGTCCATCCCCAGTTCACGTAATAAAACCCCGGCTGTGTTGCGGAAAGCCCCGGCCAAACTGCTGCCCGGGATAACAGGGGAATGCCCATCGCTTAGTTGCTGATGATCTGCCTGGCTGATTTCGGCCAGCGAAGCATACTGGCGCACACAGATCGTGGCAGGAATGGAGGCTTTCACTGTGATGGTGTGGAAGTTGGTGCTGGTTGGATTCTTGGCTTCTTTTATTAAACTGTCAATACAAGTTGCATGGCTCCAATTTGCCTGCTTTCGGAAAGCGATGCTGTTTTTTAAATCATCCTTCCCAAGAAAGATTTTGTAATGTCCGCTGACAGCAAGCGAACCTAAGCCCCTGTTGGTCTTATACCCTAAGCGCAGTTTGTCCTCGTTGATGAACTGCAGGGCCGATAGCAAGGGCGCCGCAAAAGTTTGCCATGCCTCTTCATTCGGCGTTACATCACTTTCTAACACCTTGAAACTTATCTGTGTTTCAAAGCAAGCGCCGGGCTGGATGACCTCGTAATCATATTTGCTTGTGTCTCTGGTAACCCGGTTTTCATCTAATGCCACTCCGTCCCGCACTGATATTTTAAGGGTATTTTCTTGATTGATAAAAATGCCATCACTGATCATCAATCGGCTTTGTTCGGCTTCCCTATCCTTGGCATAGCCCATCAAGCGCTTTGCAGATGTTTCTTCCATGCTGCTGCGGAGCAGGCCTGCAATGGAAGTAGCCGGAATAAAGGGCTTCCCGTCATAATCCCGGACGCAATCATGGTCGCTGTGGTCATCTTCCCCACTGCCCACACTCAAGGGGGTTCTCAGGGTCAATCGCAACCGCAAAAAAACCATGGATTGAATAGGGCTTTTAGAAATATCTGCCATCGTCTTCACCTCCCGCTGCGAATTTTTTGTTTCAAAGCGTTCAGGCGCATCAGTTGCCAATGGCGTTTTAGCGCCCAGTTGGACATGTTGTCCTCTGCACTCCATGAATATGGTGCTTTTGATTCTTGCCATTTAGCATCAAGCATTTGATACTTTTCGGCATCCTTCGGGTCAAACAAAGCGGCTTGAATAGCGTCTCGTTTATCTTTGTCTTTGATATTCTCAATACTCCTACCAAAACTTTCCTCACTTGCTGCCTGCCTGAGACCGTCTATGAGTGCATGTACAGCGGTGGGGTTCAAGGTTTTCTGAATGGGTATCTCCCCTGCAGCCTTCTCTACCCGGTTATAAATATCCTGCTTGCACAAATACTTTTGAAGATTCTGCACATGGATCGACCCTTGACCGAGCGGGCTTTTCTTGGCATTTTTCATTTCTTTTGCCTGGAGGGAAACGTCTTTTTCCCTGCCGCTATATCCTTCAATCTTTACCAACCCCAACCCTTCTGCAGCATTTTCGCCAATGCGGATGAAAGAGGGAAGTTCTTTCACCCCTTTCACCTGAATCTTTATGGACGATCCGGCGTCCAGGCAGTGTGCTGCCGGCTTGGCCAATTTCCACACAGGGTTATATCCGCCCAGGGTGCAAAAGCGCAGGAAAGCGGCTTGTGGCTTCATCACCTTGTGATCAAGGGCTTGCGCCAAAGCATCCCGGAAGGCCAATGCATCGCATGCCGGGGCGCCATTGGCATCCAGCAGCCAGGCCGGACTTAGCAATGTGGCCAAAAACACACCCTGTTCATCCTGTGCGGGGGGCGTTGCTTGTCCGTTATCGGTTCTGCACACATGGACGGCATCCACCAATGCTTCGCCATATTGGGCTGTGCGGGAGCGCCCGATGAACATCCTTGGGTGTTTTTCCAACGCCTCTGCCAATTTTTGCAAACTGTCTTCTGGCCCGAAAACATAGGCCCGGAAACGCTGGCCCGGCTGGAGCGCAGAATATTGATACAGGTCTCCTTCCCCTTGGGTGCTCATGTGATAAGCCGTTTCCATGGTAACTTTCATATATTCAAAACGCTGCGGATGCGTATCAGGTACAGCGCGCACATACATTTTTCCTGGGGATTTGGTCAGTTCCGTGGTTGATTGCACCGCTATGTCCACATGTATTTCATTGTTTTGGGGTTTGCTTTTGTATGCCAGCATATTGGCCGGCAGGGGATGATAATCATTGCCCTGTTCATCGGTAATTGTGGCTGGGCCGTAGCAAATATCCCCTTTCAAAAATAGGGCGTCAAATTCTGAATAGTCTTTGTGATCGTTGGAAATCCAGCTGCCTTTAATCCCTTTCGTTCTAAACCAGGCTGCAAGCAGACAGCCTCTGAGGGTACTGCCAGGGATCTGCGGGCTGGTATCCCCTCCGCAGCGGTTGGTGGCAATTACCGGGGCTTTGAGGGAAAAGCAATAACTCAGGCAGGCTTCCGTGCCATGCAGGCCCCGCACATCAGGCAGTTGAGCTTTTTGCGGCTTTGGTTCTTCTTTGACTCTGCCTTCATCATTGCTCAATATCTTTGCATGGATACGGCCTAAGCCTCGGCTGCGCATGCTGCCCAGGCTCCACAAATTATCTACACAGGAAGAAAGCGTATCTTCCAGCGTCTCTTCATATAAATCCATCTCCGCCACAAACACCAGGCCTTTTCGAAGCACACGGATGGTGCGCAAGCTTTCATCTTTTGCTTTGCCATATTCCGCATCCACGGCCGTCTGTCTGCGCAAATAAGCGTATGCACCGGAAATATCCGAAGCAGAATAGTGGCGGTTTTCGCCGTTTCCCTCCACAAAATTTTTCAACGCCTGATAGTCTTGCAGATAAGCATTGCGCACCCGCAATAACCCCGGCTCCACAGCAGTACCAAACAATCTTTTTAAATTCTCAGCGGAGCATTGTGTATCTCCCAGTTGTGCTGCTTCTTCTCCAGCCTTGCGCAACATGCCTTTAATCCGTTTGCCGGGAATCAATGGAAAGCCCCATTTGTCAAAACAGGCATCGCTGTCAATCATGGCCCCATGGCCAATGCCGCTGCCCGGCAGCATATCGCTGGTTAAGGTAATTTGCAGGCGCAATCTCTTCATGGTGTTTCCTCCGCTAAGCCGCTAAGAATGTCAAACATTTCCAAGGCATCATACATGGTGGCAACTTCATTCTTAAAAGTAACCTTATCTTCCATCCACCCTGGGTACAGACTGCGCCCCTCCAGGGAGCCCGCCCGATTGAACACATTATCTACAGCAGCCTTGGATACATGGTAGGCATCGCGCGCTTCTTTGATCCATTTCCGGGGTGCCTTGTCTGAACACAAATGCTCTGTTTTCTTTTTCAGTTGCGTGTAATGGTCAGGAGCTTCCTTACCCTCATTGTCCATACCCTCATTGTCCATCCGATAGGGACGTTGCAACAGTTTCAGCGGTTTTTGACCGGACTCATACAGCACATACTCCCTCTCCCGGAGCGTTTTGATGTCTTCAATGTTGCCGGAATAGTTAAGATGGAAATCCACATAGCTGCCAACAGGTCTTCTCGATTTTGCAGCCTTGGCTTTGGCCTTGTCCTTGGCCAGCTTGCACAAGCTCTCCGCCATATCATACGCCTGGCTAAAGGGGAAGTGGCTGTTGACGTATGCGATGCCCGCGCAGGCGCTAAAGCCCTTTGTCCCTGCCGCTTGCCCGGGTTCTACCTTCCCATCCAGAGAATACTGACCCACCGCCACCAAAAACCTGCGGGTCAATTCCATGGCCAGGTTTGCCCGGCATACAAAAGTCAGGTCATCTCCAGCTCGAATGATCGGACGGAAAGGGATGGGGTTGCTTTCATCAAAATTCCGGGCATCAGAGCCAAACTTTTCTAGCATTTCATCAAACGCGCCTTGCTGGAAGGCAGAGGTAATATTCAAGGAAATCCGGCGCATCTTCTCTACCGCTTTTGAATATTCCTTTTCTTTCTCCAGCCTTTCCTTGATGCCCTGGCCCAGGTTGTTCCCATCCAGGTGCACCACCGCCAGCAGGCTGTTGCGCCCTTTTTGCAGCACCATGCTGTCAAACTCCAGCTCATATTGCCAGGCACCGGAATCCTTTGCTTCCTGTGCTTTTTTTACATGATCATAACGTCTGCGTTTGTGCTGTGTTTCGGCGGAGATGCGATCACCGCCATCCCTCGACACGCAGGGAAGACCGCTGCCCAGTTCTTCAATGGTAAAGGGAAAGCCTGCCGATGGCCGGGGCATGCGACCCTCCGCTTTGATACGGGCCAAGCGTTCCATCAAAGCGCGCTGGTCTTCCAAATAATTGTCTGTCATGTATACGCTGGCAGAGGCAAGGCTTAAGGTGTGGGTATCCCGAAGAATTTTCCGTGCAATCCAGGCACTGGCTTCCATGGCCAGGGCGTTGCTGCGGTAAGCCGCGTAGGCGTTGCCGCCGCCAATATAAAGCACCTCTGCCTGAATGCCGGGATCGTCCCTAAACAAGAACGGTTTGGCAGCGTTGGCGGAACTGTCAAACCATTCAAACACAAATTCTTTTATATTTCCCTGTTGTTCAAACCAACCTTTGATGCTGTTCTCCAGCACATCGGCGACGATAGCGGACGCACCGACGATGTCCTTCACCCGGTTGGTACGGAAAACAAAGTCCTGGATGCCCCGGATGTCGTATACTACCAGGACCGGCTGTTCATTTGCCTGTGTGCTGCTCAAGTCTTTCTCTCCTCCTTTTGCTGCAACAATACTACGCTTCATCGTTCGGATCGCCCAAGGAATGCCGCCTGCTTAAATCCTGGCAGAAAGCGATGTCTTCTTTCCGGTATTCTTTCAATTCTTCCAAACGCGAATCCTCAGGCGCCTCTCATACAGGACGCAGGTTTTCACTTTATCAGGCCTGCGCCAAATTATCCACAATATCCCTTACAAATTGACGGTAGCGTTCGTGGTGGTAGGCAATGTTGCCCCGCGTCCTTTTGACATGCCGGCGAATACTAGTGTCGTTTGCTTCTTTTTTTAAGTCATTCCTGAAAATCCAAAAAAGGTTAAAGCCTGCCGCCAGTTGCAGTTCATACAGATACTCTACCACATAAGGCGGCTCCATGGCGGACAGGCAAGCAGGCTCCACAGGCTGTAAAACATCAACAGCAGACCGGTCGCCAGGGGTTCCCACGCCGTCCGGTTTGATGAAACGGACAACGCCGTTGCTAAACAAGCAGCGATAAATCCTGCTTGCTTCCCCCCCGCGGACAATTTTGGTAATAAAGTTGGAAAGAATTGTAATCAATGGCTCAATGTCATCGGACTCAGACAAAATCATAGTCAAGCAGTCATCATTTCCGGGCACTGCATCTTGCAATGTTGTATCGTCATCTTCTGTTAATGGATGATCCAGAGAAGAAATATTGAGCGTTTGCGCGTACACCAGGTATTCTCTGAGGGTTTTCGGCTGAACTCCCATCTTCGTCGCAAGCTCTTTAATTTCCGGCTCAGAAAACAGGCTTCTGACATCTTTCCCATATTGTGCAAGCAGTTTGCTCAGACGCCCGATTACCCGATACATGTACTCGCTCATACCCATATTATCTACTATGTCATCTACCCCCGGCCTTGTCGGGTCAATAAATTTCTTAAAATCATCAGTGCCATAACAGTAATCTATGAAGCACGCTTGGCCATCTTTATAATCTTTATCGTAATTTAAAGCAAGTCTAAAAATAATTTCCCTTAATCCCAAATAATCATATTTGTTCTTTTGCTCATCGTTTAAACAAAGGAAGCAATACGTCTGAATTTCGTTGTTAATTCTTTCAATCTCATTGAAGTTCTCAGCGCCAGCAAGGTCTTTTCTTATCTCGTTACCTTGTCTCCACTTATTTCGTTCCTTTATGGATATTTTCCATAGTTTAGAAGAATTGACGCTACTTGCTACATTTATTCTTAACTCTTCTGCTTCAATTGTCTTGGTTTTCATCAGGAATGCTCACCACCCTCTTCCGGGTCCTCCCCAAGGTGCAGGCCCTCTTGTCCATCGCCCGGCAGCTGCTTGCCCTCATCCTGTATACCCAGGACCTGGCGCAAAGACGCCTTTTCCTCTTTGTTCATGGGCAGGCTCAGGGCGGTATAAACAAACTCATCCGGTTTTTCAATGCGGTACCGCATGGCGTCATTGGCCATCTGATGCATGGTAAACAGGGGCGTCACATCAAACAGGATTGCTTTTTTAACATCATGGTCGAACTGGCCGTAACAGATGCGCTCCACTTCAAAGCCCGGCCGCGCCTGGGATGCGTAAGACAGCGCCGCGAACAGCACGATGGGCATGGGCTTTTCCCCGTAGGAAATACAGCAGTAGAGCATATCATCCGGTTGAAAAATATTTATCAGCTTTAAAAAATACTGGGCCTGTACGGCCGGCGTTTCAATTTTGGGCAGACTAATCTCAATCAGCTCACAGGTGAACTGATATCTGTTTTCAAAAAACTTCAGTTCTTCCCGCAGGCTTTCCAGGTGATGGGCAACGTTGTCATTGGAGCTGGATTCCGGGTGCGGGCTGTTGGTCCGCAGGGCGTAGAGCTTTGCCTTTTCTCCTTTTCCCAACGCGTTGACCATCAGGTGGAAGATGGGGAAGCGCGTCTCGTCCTCCAGGGCCAGGTCCGGGTTATGGCTGGTGTCGTAGTGAGTTAGTTTCAGGCCGCCGATTGGCTGTAAGGGAACCACTGTAAAGAATTTTTTCATGGCGGGATGCCTCTCCTTTATTGCGCCGGTATATTTCCGGGCTGATATGTATGTCTATGGGTGAAAAAACGCCGGAGTTCAACGAAAAGAATAAAAAATTGATGAACCACAGCCCGCTGATCCAATCTGCCGCAGGCAACATAAGACTTTTCCATAGGGCGATACACACTGCAATCATCTTACTGCAAAAATCCGGGCAAAACAAGCCCGGAAAGATTGAGCTTTTGTTTTTGCAATTTGTATTTTGGCTAAAACCTGAAAAGCCATAGACAGTATGCGTATCCTCCTGTCTTCAAAGCAACGCAACACAAAACACATCAGATCCGTGGGGAAAATGCTTCATAGGTACGGTGCGGAACAATTTGCCAGTATCATGTGACATTATACAAGTATGCATACAAGAATTGTATAAATTTCAATACCTCATAGGTACGGTGCGGAACGGAAGAGAGCCTTGAAGACGTTGTCCGTCGTGTTCTGACCGAATTTCAATACCTCATAGGTACGGTGCGGAACTAAAATGTCATTATCCATAAATTACCCCAAGGTTGGGAAATTTCAATACCTCATAGGTACGGTGCGGAACTATCGCATGAACTATTCATTGAACGCCCGTGTCGCAAGGGACCTTGGATTTCAATACCTCATAGGTACGGTGCGGAACTTTTTTGGCCGGGCAAGTGAATTGCCGAAGCCGAAGAAGACAAGAGCTGAGCGTAAAGCATTTCAATACCTCATAGGTACGGTGCGGAACGCGTAAAGCGTTGGCGAAGGAATTTAACGCATTGGATCAAACGCTCGAGAACATTTCAATACCTCATAGGTACGGTGCGGAACGGTGCATGGGCTGTCCCTTGTGATAGATGAGTTGTGGGCACTTGCAATGATTTCAATACCTCATAGGTACGGTGCGGAACATTAGAGTTGCCATCAACCAGTATAAATGGCATGACTTTACTCATTTCAATACCTCATAGGTACGGTGCGGAACCTTTAGACAAAAAAACTATGCAATTATCTGGGGGTGGAATGATTTCAATACCTCATAGGTACGGTGCGGAACGGAAAAGACTTGTCCAAGCTCTACATGAGCGACGTGAACGTATTTCAATACCTCATAGGTACGGTGCGGAACACGGCAAAACCAACAACTCCAAGCGCAAACAGTTGATTTCAATACCTCATAGGTACGGTGCGGAACCCCTGGCCGTAGCCAAGGCCAAAGAGTCCGGGGCCCCGGCGCCCTTGCATTTCAATACCTCATAGGTACGGTGCGGAACATTAAAAAGAAAAGGTTAGGAGAAAGTAATGAAGGCAATAAGATTTCAATACCTCATAGGTACGGTGCGGAACTTTTTTTTTTTTCCGGGGAAGCCCGGTTTTCACATGATTGGCAGACTTACAATTTCAATACCTCATAGGTACGGTGCGGAACAGAAGTAAAATTCCCGTTTCCGCTGTCATCATACCTGATAAAAGCCTCAAAAGCAAGCTTTTCTGGTAAAAAACTTACCTCCATCTCAAAACCCGCCGGGAACGATTTCATATTGATTTTTCAGGCAGAATGGGGGAGGCGTTCTGCCTGCCGTCTTATCGGCGGGAGATGGAGGCAACTTATGCACTGCTTATGAGGAGTTTTTGATGTGTTTTTCGCACCTTTCGTCTCAAACCCCTTGAAAACACTCAGAAAAGATGGAGGTAACTTTTTTATGCACCCCGGCAGCAGATCGGCATTCATACCATGATAATGACGCTTTATTGCAATCTTTGCCTTTTTAAAATGATAAACCGGAACATGCTCGCTTAAGTTTCTTGCTCAAATAGGTTTCTGTAATGAGCAATAGATGTCATCTGTCCCTAAAAGTTGGCAAAAATAAAATCCGGCTACACCCGGTATGGTTTATACGCCCCACCGTTGCGTACCACGCTCAGCAGTTTTTGAACTTCCCTTTGTATGATGGTGTGATAGCTCAGCTGCTCCTGATCATACTGATGCTTGCTATACAGTTTCCGGTCAAATTCCGCAAGAAAAATGCGTTTTCCAGCGTCATTAAGAAGCACGCTACCATCTGGCCTGTATTCAAAATGATCGTCAGCCTGGACCATGCGCTTGTTAATCAGGGTAAAAATCACCCGGTCTACAATCAGAGGTTTGAATAATTCCGCCAAATCAAGATGCAGGCTTTCATTTCTCCTGCCTGTTGCGTGCAAAATGCCGATCTGAATATTCAAGCTTGTTTTTTGGATTTCTGTCGCAACCCGATTGTATAACAAGGTGTTCCCAAAGCTGATCATCGCGTTTACAGGGTTGCGGGGCGGTCGTTTTGTCCTTTTCTCAAACACAAAATTCTCTCCAAACAGAATTGCATCAAAAAACGAATAATATTCATTTCTTGCCTTTGCTTCAGCCAGCATCAGCTCCTGTATGGTTTTGCACTGATTGAGGCTGCGAATATGCTCGGTAAAATTGCCGGCGTTTTTTGACAGGCTCTCATTGTTTGAGTATTTATAACGATAATAGCGCAGGTTGTCCCTGATGTTTGATACTGCTGCAATTAAAATTGCCTTGGCTAAACGCAGCCTCTCATGTTCATTTTGATAGATGGTAACCTGCTTCAACAAGACAGAAGCATCCTTTCGGCTGCTTTCACCGTAAAACCGGCCGATACAGCGGGCATAGCGATCAAATATGGAAATGCGCAAGCGGTGTTGATTGGCAAAAGCGAAAAAATCTGTTGTGAAAGCCGTATTTGAATACACATTGATCGATTCAATCGCTTCAACAGGCAGATATCTTTTGCCGCTGTCGCTTTCAAATAAAAGCGTATAATCATGTCTGCTCAAAATGCCATTGTTTACCAAATGATAATGCTGGTCTATTATTTGGATGGCGCTGGTATTCCAATTGGTATATACGCCCTGGCGGTTTAGTTTTCGGAAACGAACCTGTTCCTTGTTATACCAGTAAAACTCATTTCCCAGCCAGGGTCTGTTGACAGATGGAAACACTTGGGACTTTCTGGTATTGATTTTGAGATTGTAATTTTCTTCCAGCTCCTGTTTGGCATTTTGAAAAATTGTCAGGGCCTGCTGTTTGGTCTTGGCATAGATGTTGATGTCATCACAGTATCTGCAAAAGGGGACAGCTCTTTCTTCCAGCCATTTGTCAAAGGGGTGCAGATACAGATTGGCATAAATACAGCTTAATGAACTGCCCTGCAAGATCCCTTTTGAAGGAAGCTGGTTGTCTATGGGTTCAACCGGGCAATGAAGGTAACGTATGAGCAAGCTGTACAAAGCCTGATCAGGAACAATGCTGCGCAGAAGGACTTCCAATCTGGCCCTGTCAATTGAACCAAAATAATCCTCCAGGTCAATTTCTGCAACGAATAACCCTCCTTTTTCTATATGATCGGCAGCCTGAACAATCGCCTGGCTTATGCCTTTCCGGGCCTGAAAGGCAAAACTGCTGGAAGAGAACTGTTTTTCTATTTGCGGGTTTAGTTTTTGAAAGATCAGTCTCTGCAACAAGCGGTCTGTCCATGTAAACCGATGGACGATTCTTTTTTTATTGTATTTGGAAAGCACTTCTATTTGCTGTGCCGCTTCAGGCGTATATGCATCATTTATCACCTGATCCATGATACGGGCGCCGTGTAGCTGCCAATGGGCTGCAAACTGATCCAGCTGAATGCCGTCAACACCGCATCCTCCCTTTTTCTGATGAAGATGGTTGAACGCTTCATCCATGTTTTCCTGTTCAAACAAACTTTCAATTCGCAGGTCAGTTAAGGGGTTCACAGGATGTTTCCCCCCAAAGCTTTTACACCGATCTCTTGTTTTGATGTGTATTTCAAAGACTGGATGAGATATATCCGGACACTGTCATAATGCGGATCAATAAGATGGTAAAACTCATCGCTGAGTTTCTTTAATTTCGCCTCAGTTATCATGCCTTCAAAAACCGAGCGCTGCACAGGCCTGAGATATTTTCTGCAAATTTTCAATGCTTTCTGCACCCTTTTTGCGTGGATATCATAGCATACAATCACAAACATATGTTACCTCTCATACTGATTCCAATCTTTATTGCATCGTCGCGCCGGGTCTTTGATCGCCCTGCTGTGTCAGTCAACCTCATTCCGCATCTCTTACTATTTCAATTCCTCATAGGTACGGTGCGGAACGTCATCGCTCCCGCAGGCTATTATGCAGCCCCATGGGGGTACGTATGGCAATACGATTTCAATACCTCATAGGTACGGTGCGGAACACCAGCTGGCTAATCGTCAGGATAAAGAGTCTAAGCAATGGACTCTTATTTCAATACCTCATAGGTACGGTGCGGAACGATGGATTAAAGCGCAAGCTGTTGGTGGTGCGGCTTTTTATTTCAATACCTCATAGGTACGGTGCGGAACCCTGTAAAGGCAGAAAGGAAAATGTCATGACTAAGAAAGAGTACTTGTAATTTCAATACCTCATAGGTACGGTGCGGAACATTGGGGTCAAAGTATCTATCCCGTTCGAGGTTGTGATTCCTATTTCAATACCTCATAGGTACGGTGCGGAACTGCAATACCTGTGGATGAGGCTATTGCAGAAAATGAGGAAGATAAAATTTCAATACCTCATAGGTACGGTGCGGAACTCTGTTAGATGTTCAGTGAAATAAAATGTGAGGTTATAATTTCATGCAGGTTCAAATTTCAATACCTCATAGGTACGGTGCGGAACCAAATATCCAAAGGTCAGCAACACGCTGCTCCAGAAGTTCTCATTTCAATACCTCATAGGTACGGTGCGGAACCTGAGTATGTGAAGGCGGTTACTACGGATGCTGCGGCGTCTGTGGATTTCAATACCTCATAGGTACGGTGCGGAACTGCGGGCAAGTGAGTTGCCCAAACCGAAGAAGACCCGTGCTGAACGATTTCAATACCTCATAGGTACGGTGCGGAACCAACACACAAACCTATGAGGAATTTTGGGATGAGCGTCGCTGTTGCATTTCAATACCTCATAGGTACGGTGCGGAACTAAAGGTTATCTGTATGCCGTGTCGGTTATCATAAGCGGTCAAATTTCAATACCTCATAGGTACGGTGCGGAACAAAGGGTGTAAAGTAATGGATACGCACCCGGTGATTACAACTGATGCTTGCTATTTCAATACCTCATAGGTACGGTGCGGAACTCTGCGGATGCTATGTATGACGACATCAACGCGATTACTGATTTCAATACCTCATAGGTACGGTGCGGAACCACACACACACACATACAGGAGGTAAATCCATGGCGGAAATTATTTCAATACCTCATAGGTACGGTGCGGAACAGAAGTAAAATTCCCGTTTCCGCTGTCATCATACCTGATAAAAGCCTCAAAAGCAAGCTTTTCTGGTAAAAAACTTACCTCCATCTCAAAACCCGCCGGGAACGATTTCATATTGATTTTTCAGGCAGAATGGGGGAGGCGTTCTGCCTGCCGTCTTATCGGCGGGAGATGGAGGCAACTTATACATCGATTTTGACCGGTTTTTGCTGTATTATTTGTGTTTTTCGTCTCAAACCCTTTGAAAACACTCAGAAAAGATGGAGACAGGTGTTTTATGCACTCCAGCAGGAAATATACATGCGAACGTTGAACCCCCTGTCCTGTTTTGCGGGGTGGCTTCAGGTTTTAGCGGGACAAACTCCTGAGAATGGCTGATGTTTCCTTGCGTTCTTCAATAGTCAGGCGCCTGAATGTTCCGGAGCTTTTGAATCGCGGGTATTGCTTCAAAATCACGCGCTCCGCGGATTCTCAAAATAGTTTTTGAACTCATTGAACTTCCTCCGTTTTTCGCCACATAGGAAAGATAGAACACAAAACACTGAGCCTGAAACATCAAGGAGGATATTATGCAACAGAATTCCAACCAAGTCCAACGCTGGTTTCTGGTGACCGCCAAATGCGGCCATGTTGGCCGGGGACGCTACCTGCCTGTTACCTTTGCTGTTATCGCTCAAAACGCCCGGCATGCTGCCGCCAGGGCAAGACAATACCCGCGGGTAAAACGGCACCATAAAAACGCCATTCTTCGCGTGGAGGAAATTGGGAAGCAGACCTACCTTGCTGCCATCGAACAAAACAACCAGGACCCTTATCTGCGCTGCCGCAGCAGGAAAGAGCAAGCGCCCTATGAAGAACAAATCCAGGCCCGCACCCTGCCTGAAACCGCCTCGACACCTGCCAGGAAGGAGCAGGAGGGAAAACCCTTGTACCTGGGCAAGACCATCCTTCGCTCTCCCCGTGCCTTTCTGCGCAACAATACCTACCAGCACAGCAAACTATGGGGGTATGACCTGGGGGCTTAACCCCCCCTCCTCCTGCCCGGGCGGGGAGACGGCGCCCAAGCGCTTCTCCGCCCGAAGGCGGTTTTGCCTGGCATCAGTTTCGCTTAGAAATACCTCATTGAACTTCTCTTCAGAAAAACATGTAGAAGGAGTACAGAGAAACGGAAAAGGAGGCTGGAAACCGCGGGCGTCCCGAAAATTTACTAAAAAAGTTTGAAAACTCATTCATTGAACCTTGCGCTTTATTCCACGCATAGGAAAGGCATGACAGCCACTGCAAACGCGAAAGGAGAAATTTATGCTCAAACTAGTGGGAGCCCTGACAATCATCATTATTTTCCTTGGAATGCTTACTGGCGTTATTAATCCATTGGGCTTGTGGTACATCGTGCGGGATGTTGTGATTACTGTGATAGAGCAGCTTCGACTTCTGTTTCCGGGGATTGCTGCCTGAGGCGCCTGCCTGCGCCGGGCATAGAAGAGCTTCTTCCCTACCTGACCTGGGGGCTTAGCCCCCTCCTGCCCGGGCGGGGAGACGGCGCCCAAGCGCTCCTTCGCCCGGAAACAGTTTTGCCATCAGTTTCACATAGAAATTGAACCTTGCTTTTTCCACATATAGGAATGATATGACATAAACCCACCATAAACGCGAAAGGAGACAACCTTTGACAAGCTACACCTTATCCGGCGGCATGCAAGTGTTTTGCTATTCTTTGCATAACATAAACGGAGTCAGCCGTTTGAAGGTACAGGGCAGGTTTCAAGCCCTGCTGTATGACGCCTCAAGCAAAAAGACGCTTGCCATCGCCTATCCGGGACAGCTTTTACGCTTAAGCATTGGTCACAAAGGTAGAAAGCATCAAACGCAGCAACAAATATGGTTCCTGCCATTGATGGCTTATCCGCTTGCTGACGAAAAAAGAGGGATCAACACCCCCCTGGACTACTTCTACTTCATTTTTGACGGCGTCTTGCTGGTTGAAAAACTAACTATCCCTAACACAGTCGAAACTGCCTTAAAAAAAGCAGCAACGCTGGCGCTTGCGCAACCCCCGGAATCCCTTGAACAAGTATGCAAATTGCTGGAACCCCTGGGGCTATGCGCGTGGCACTGGCCCGGTGAAAAGGATGCGTGAAAATGACACAAACACAACGAATGCGATTATCCCTTTGCATTGAGGCGGCCGCCAGTAACTTGCCCAGAATCACCCACCGAGCACAGGCCCGTGCCCTGGCTCTTAGTATCCGGACAGACCAGGGTAGCGGACTCAGCAGGTCAAGCCAACGCAACCTGAAAAGATTGATTGACCAGTTGACAAGTCCCGGTATAAACACAACGGATATTCTACAGCGAATGGAAGACATCTTTGAAAGGAGATCTGGCGCCATGATCAGCCGAAAACAAAAACAGCAGCAGCAAAAAGAAGCAGCCTTGCAGGCAGACGAATCAAAATTGGCTTTGTTGATGAAAGAAATTGATGAGAAAGAGAAAGCTATCCGGTCTTATGCTGAGAAAGCGGCCAATGTTCCTTCCGGAAGCAATGCCTTTTCCAACTACCAGAGGCAGGCCCAGAACCTTGAGGATGAGATGAACCTTCTAAATGGCAGCGTCAGCTATTTATCAAAAAAAATTGCTTTAAGCAAGCGTGAGCAACTTGTCAGGCGTCTTGGCCTTGAAACAGGAGTGAACCGCAAATTCAACCCCAGGGCGATTGCGGAAAACATTCGTATCACGTTAACACAACACCATAAGATGCGCGAGCAGATCAATATTGCTTTGACTGAGGTGCAGGCAGCCACCAATGTTGTTACTCAGGATGAGTTAGAAAGTGAAAGCCCGGTCAGGGAAGGGAGCCTGTTTCAGCAAGCCTTGGCCGAGTTCCAGGCTCTCCAATTCCAGGAAATATCTTCAGCCTCAATCTCGGACCGTAAAATCAAGGACAATATTACCTCGTCTATTACCGAAACACAACATCAATAAAGGAGAGGGACGCCATGTTCAAAGTTTTTTCTTCCATGAGTGAGAAATTGTTTGATTCCGAAATTGAGTTGGTCATTCAGAAAAAAACTATGGAGAGCAAGCTCGCAAACTTAAATGCGTCCATTGAACAGGAAATCCATAAAGCGCGGGCTGCCCGTGACCAGGGCAATCAAGCTGCTTATCAGGCTGCGGCTGTAGCGTTGCAGCGGATGCTCAGCAGGCGAAAAAGCCTGTACCGACAATTGTCGATTTTTGACATAGCGGAGGATACCCTTACCAGCATCAGTTTTGAGATGAACAGCGCCCACCTGTTGGAAGGTGTTGCCAGGCTCGCCCAACGCGCCTGCAAGCGTGTCTCCCTGTCCAGAGCTGTCACTGCTATCCAAAACAACTTTAAAATACGTACCCGCCTGTTTCAGCATCAGGACGTCCTTGGGCAACTGTCTGACGAGTTGATGGAAGGGGAAAGCGGCAGCGTCACTACTTTGGGGGAAGTTGAGAAATTAATCAATACTACTAATGTGGAAACCGCGAAAATGGACCCTGTGGCCCAGCTCCTCAAGAAGAGAATATCACAATTGGAGGATGCAGATAATTACCACGAAGAGGAATTAAAATGAAAGCACAGATTTTATACCAGCAAGCTCAGCAGTTGGAACAGGCGGGGGATCAACCCGCCGCCGCCATGGCTTACCGGGCATTGGCCAAACTATATTATTCCCAGGCGATTGCAAGCCAGGGGTCTGCGCGCCTTTCCTTGATGCAGGCGGGAGAAAGCGCGAGCAAACTGGCCGAAACGATGCGATCCTCTCAAAAATTCAACCTCAGGCTGAGCGATATAAAGGGTCAGGAAGCTGCAGTCACCATGTTTCGTGAAAAACTGATGTTACCCAGGCAATATCCGGCGGCATTCCAGCGTTTCAAGTGCGAACCTGAAAGAGGCTTTCTGCTGTTTGGCCCGCCGGGCACAGGAAAAACCATGTTAGCCCAAGCCATATCTTCCGAGATCTCTGCGGCTTTCTACCTGGTCAGCGCGGACTCCCTGCTGAACAAATACGTAGGCGAAAGCGAGGCCAACATTATCCGTCTAATGAAAAAGGCCCGGAAAAACAAGAATGCGCTGCTCTTTTTTGATGAAGCGAACGCCCTTTGCGACACCGACAGGCAGGAAAGTGATGTCATCCAAAGGATGGTTAGCGTGTTGGCACAGCAGATGGAGGCACACGAAAACCAGAACCTGATTTTTATAGCGGCTACCAACCGTCCCGACCGCATGGATAGCAGGCTGCTGCGCCCCGGCCGCTTTGGTGTGTGGATTTATGTGGGGCTGCCGGACCGCGATGCAAGAGAAGAAATTGCGAATGCGCTTCTTGAGGACGTGCCTTGCGAAACAGAGAACTTGGCTGACCACATCGCGGCGCTAACCAATGGATGCAGCGGCGCGGATGTCTCCCGCTTAACCCTGCATGTAAAGATTCGGGCCTCGCTGCGGCAAGCGAAAATCCTTTCTTCAAATATGACTACTCCTGTGTTCCTGAATTTCTCTGACTTGAAGGAAGCCCTGAACACCTTCCATTCAACCGTGTTTCAAAAGGATATCGACTGCTGCCTGGATTTTAAGAAGAAACATAACATTCCTTGATTCGCTGCTCAGCGATTTGCTCATCATGAAAGGAGTTCCTTGCCATGCGCTTTCAAACTGTCTGTTTGCGGCCGGGGTGTCCTGCCTTTGGAAAGGCGCGTAAAGGATACCACCGTTCTTGTACAGAACCCGCCTGCACATCCGGCTCCCTCCAGCATACGCTGCGCATCCGATGGCGTATGGTGGTCTTCACGGCGCTGCTCATTGCGGGTGCTTTAGTATTCGATCAACTTCAGCAGCGTGATGTTCTGTTAGGTCAAGTCGGTCGATTTTTCCAAACCATACGGGACGCCCTGGGAATGAAAAACATTCACTGATTTTTTTCACTGTACAACATTTCACTGCTAAAACGGAGGCAAGATATCTTTAAGCGTTTTGTTCTCTTTTTCGATGGCCCGCATGGCGGCATCAATCACCATACCGATTTCTTCTTTACGTGATTTCCACAGTGCCTTTGTTGAGGGAACGAAGGAAACTTGACCTCGGAACAGGCATCCTTATCCTCAATGTCATCATCAACTTCCAAAAGTTCTTGATAGCATTCATCAAATCTATCAGAGATATATTAAAGGAAGATAAGCCCAAGCACTGCATGCTTGTATTCTGCTGTATCAATATTTCCGCACAAAATATCTGCTGCTTTTCAAATTTGCTCTTCAAAGCCGATGGTGGCTGTGTTGTTTGTCTTGTTATACTATTCTAAAACGAAAACGCATCAATTAACCACCTGCGATAAGTGATGGAAGCGACGCGTTGGACATCCTCAGCCAACCCCTTAACAGTCAGGCACAGACGGTCAATCACTGCCTTCAGGTTCTTAAAAATCTCATTGCGGAAGCCTTTCTCCTGCACTTCGTCCCAAATCATCTCAATGGGGTTGAGCTCGGGGGTATAGGGTAGCAGCGGAAATAGTTCTATGCGGCTTGGTACAACCATGGCAGATGAGCGGTGCCAGGCCGCATTGTCTAATAGCAGCAAGATATGATCATCCGGATAAGCCCTGGAGAGTTCCTCCAGAAAGATGTTCATGCAGTCTGTGTTGGCATAGGGCATCACCAGACTGAACAGCTCGCCGTCCTGTGGAGACACAGCGCCATACAAGTATCTGTATTCCCGGATGTGGTGACAGGGTACAAAGGGACGTATTCCCTTTTTGCACCAGCATCGCTTGGGTTTATTGATCCGTCCAAACCCAGCCTCGTCCTGAAACATTACCCGAAGTTTTGGCTGGCTCTTTTTCAGCGTTTTGATCTTTTCGGTGATTTTTTTTATAAACTTCATTCGCTTCTTCACTGGCTTTCTTTTCATGCCTGCTGCGCGGCATGACCTTACGCCATTTATGACGACGCAACAGATAGTAGATCATGTTCCGGGTGACTGAATGACCAACCGCTTTTTCATAGGCCTGATGGATTTCCCGCGTTTCTATGATTTGTCCTGCTTCGCTCCGGCGCTGAAACTGCAATAGAAAGGCTGTTTCCTCTTCCCGGCTCATATAACGGTGTTCGTTGTGGTGCCGTACGCCTACGATGGCTTCTATGCCTTCTTCTTGGTACCTTTTGACAATCCGATTCACGCTCGTTCTATGCATCCCCGCAAGCTTTCCGGCCTCCTCACTGCCCAATCCATCCACCACTTTCAGTTTCAGGGCCAGCAACCGACGGGTAACATGAACAGGATGCTGTTTCTTTTGAGTTGCAAGGATTTCTGAACGCTCTGCTTCTTCAAACACCGGACTTTTTCTGCCCATATCTTCCACCTGATTTCTTTGTAAACTGCAGATTCATTATATCAGGTTTCTTCTATTCTGTGAAGCATTATCGTTTGGAAATAGTATAAGTTCTTGAGAATAGGGCGGCCCGATTGGAATCACCATCCTGCCAGCAGGTTTCAATTGATTGACCAATTCGTCAGGCAACAGGCCTGCTGCCGCAGTTACCATGATCCTGTCATAGGGAGCATGTTCTTGCCATCCGATGCTGCCGTCTCCGACCTTATAACAGATATTTGTAAGATTTAATGCCTCTAACCTCTTCTTGGCTTTTTCGATCAACTTGTCGATTCTTTCAACTGTATAAACTTTCTCTGACATTTTTGCAAGAATAGCTGTCTGAAAACCTGAGCCGGTTCCAATTTCCAACACCTTGCTGTCGTTTTCCGGTTCCAGAAGCTGTGTCATTTTCAACACAAGACTGGGCTGAGAAATTGTTTGCCCAAAGCCTATGGGCAAAGGCTCATCAATACTTGCATATTCTTTAAGGTTGTTTTCAACAAAAAAGGAACGATCTAGTGAACGAAAATATGTTTCAAGCTTCTGCCGATCCATTACTTATACCTCGATTCTTATTAAACTATATTGCATATTTCTGTTCCGTATTCTTCCCCTCTGGGCAAAGTTGCGAGCTTTAGTGTATTCTATCATATACAGATTTTGGCGGTTCTCACAGTTTTTCCTAGCATTAAATATATTTGAAGATCCGCTGTTTGATTTCCGCATAGACAGCCTCTACGCAGCAAGGTAGTCTACATCACGAGTGTAAAGCAAGTAGCAGAATGTCTTGATTGTCACTTTCTAAGCCTGACTTCAATCTAAAGTATAAATCCAGGTTTGGTGAAATGCCATCACTTTGGTATCTCTCTTGGTTCAGCTGTTCAAGCATGTTGTTGAGCTGGTTATATTTGGTTGACATTTAAACTATTGATAAAGTATGCTTATATCATCAAAAAATAAAAGAAAAGGAGGCGAATCAATATAATAATATCGGGTCTATACTGACTAAAAGCACTTATTGACAATCGCAACTTTAAAGACAAACAAGACGCCAAAAAACACCTACGGCATAGCGGTTATTCTGTGTCAGAGCGTTGGCGTACTTCAAAAATAATCGTATTGAGAAATATGCTACACTAAACATAGCTGACCAGGATAATTGCACATCAACCAACATGAAATCCCGAAAATACCATTTCCATAGAAGAAATTGAAGGGGGAGTCAGTTGTGAAAAAATGCACTTATATAAGAGTTTTCGCACTGGGATTAGTTCTTGTCTTTTTAGGCGTACTAATCGCAGCGTTAAACCAGACGGATATGGGTCGTGTCAAGATAAAACAGCTTAGCGTCGTATCGGATGAAGGAAATGCGATTAAAGCAGTCATGTATCTTCCCGAAAACGCTTCCAAAGAAACTCCAGCTCCTTGTCTGCTTGCTGTGCATGGTGGTAACTCGTCTCGCTATGCAATGTCTAACATTGCGCAGGAGTTTGCTCGCCGAGGTTTCGTGGTCGTTTCCATTGACCAATCGCTAAATGGCCAGTCTGACCGTGCAGTGAACGATTACCTTGGCTCTGAGATCGTCATGAAGTACATAAAAACGTTAGAGTTCGTAGACCAAAATAAGCTTGCCACCATTGGGCATTCTGCTGGCGGTGGTGTTACTAGCATGGTGGTAGCCAACCCGCAGTTTGAAGTCAATGCTTGCATTAATCTTGGTGTTGGTCCAAGTGTAACGCCCGATGTACCTATCAACCTAGCTGTGATTATAGGAATTGCTGATGAGAATACCGGTCCGCGTGGTGCTGACACTGCTGTTACAGGCCCCGGGCATTATGCAAAATCCTCCGCTCTCGCTCGTGCCTTTGGCGTGGAGGAAGGTACAGAAGTGGTTCCGGGCAAAGATTATGGCTCACTTGATGCACATAACCACCGAATTTTTTATCAGCCAGCCTGTGGTCATCTGGGCGCACTCTTTAGCACAGAGGCCATTAGTCTTTCTCTACAGTATGCTGCGCGAGTACTGAACATAGAATATAAGCTAAACCCGGACAGTCAGAGCTGGGTGGTGCGCGAATTAGCTACTGCTGTTGCCTATATCGGTATGTTCGTCGCTGTATTCGGTTTTGTTAGTGTGATGCTAATGCGTAAGAAGTTAATGCTTCACGCCCCGGCGCAGGGGCATGCTCGCCCGAACCTGTTGTATTGGATCGGATTAGCAATTTTTGTAGCTGTGCCCGCCATTGGCATTCAGAATCTTTACATGACTGGAAGATCCTTTTTCACTTCCATTTCAACATCTGTTTTCGCAATGGAGCATATCAATGGTGTTATTTTCTGGATGCTCTGCACGGCACTCATCATCCTTGTTGCCAATCTGATTCTTAAAAAGCTTGATAGAGAGTATGATTGGTCCTTTGATAAGAGCATCTTGGTCATTGATCGAAAAAAACTACTCAACTATGCACTAATCGCCGTATGTACTTTTCTTATCTGCTACGGTATGGTTTATCTGGCAGGCTTCTTCGGCAATGTATGCATCCGCTTGTATAACACAGAGGTACATCTGTTCACTGCAACCCGTTTTAATGTGTTCTGGGTATACCTACCAATGTATCTGCTGTATTATGCAATAATCGGCTATGTGCAAACGAGCAGCCTGCTCTGTAAAAAACAACCCGTCTGGTCTCAGTATGTACGTACTATTATTGTCAGTATCGCTGCTCCCTCCATTATGCTGCTTATCTGGTACGGCAGCTGTATTTTTACTGGTGACAACCCATTGTTTGTATGGCGCTTTGTTCTAGGAGTGTTGTTGAATTTCCTGCCTGGTATGGCGGTCGGCGCCGGAATCCAGGTGTTTTCTTACCGCAAGACAGGCAACATCTGGCAAGGTGCTTTCATTAACAGCATTCTTTTCAGTTGGATGGCTACCTCCATCGGTGTAATGAATGCTATCGTCCGATAATGCCTTACTGTGGCGATTATTCTGACACCTAATTAAACCATTGCCTGGTATGTACGCTGATTGTATCTGTACATACCAGGCTAAAACAATGCCACGCGGAAACACAAAAATAGTTGTCCTGGATTGACTGGACCGGCAGCCGGCTAAAAAACTAGAAAAATTTTTGAGGCATCTATATTTTGAAGTATAATATTACATTCTATGTGCGTATGAGGAAAAGCATGATGAATAAAAACTCTTTAGATTTGTGGTTTTCTGAAAATTGATCATGAAAAATACTGCAAAGTTTATCAAACAAAAGAAAACAAAAGAAAACACATAGAAAATGCTAAATCCAATTTGCACATATAGAAAGAAAATCATATACTTAATGTAACATCGTATATCAAGTCAATGATATATGAAATAAATATTTGGAGGGAAGTTGCAATGAAACTGAGACCCTTAATGATCCTACTGCTTGTTGCTACAATCCTGATGAGTGCTTCTACAAGTGCTTTCGCGAGCTCCCCCACACCTGAACCAACAGAGCTTGTGTTTTGGACTTATGTCGATTTGCATAGTCAGTTTATGGAGGATGCTGCAAATCGATGGAATGAAATGCACCCGGATGAACCTATTACGATCAAAAGCGAATCCTACCCTGTAGATGAAATGCACAGCAAACTACTAATCACATTGCAATCTGGACAAGGCGCGCCAGACCTTGTGGATGTCAACGTTGCAAAGTTCAGTAATTTTATGCGCGGAGATAACATTGGTTTCATTGGACTGAATGATATCATTGAGCCTGAAAAGGAAGCTTTCCTTGAAGCTGTGCTTGACATCTACAAAAAGGATGATACTTACTATGCGATTGAATATCATGTTGGTGCACCGGTTATTTACTATAACACCGATATTCTCGACGCAGCTGGCGTAAAAGTAGAAGATTTGATTTACTGGTCAGACGTTGCTGAAGCTGGAAAGAAGGTTCTTGCAGCGACAGGAAAACCCATGATCACCTTTGAAGTCGCAGATTCCTGGATGTATTACATCATGATTAGCGAGCAAAAGTCAGACTGGCTGGATGATCAGGGCAATGTAATAATGGATAATCAAATCAATATCGATACTTTACAATTCATGCTTGATATGATTAATGAGGGTACGGCTATTACGACACCAGGAGGCGGTTATCATACTGAAGAATGGTATGGATTTATGGCAAATGGTGGCGCAGCCGCAATGCTAGAACCACTATGGTATATGGGCCGTTTTACTGACTTTATGCCGGAATTGAAAGGTAAAATCAAAATTGCCCCTATTCCCAAATGGACTGATGACGATGTATCTCCTGTGTTCGGCGGTACAGGGACCGCAATCACAACACAGAGCAAAAACCAAGATCTAGCAAAACGCTTCTTGTACGAAGCAAAAATCAGTAAGCAAGGATCAACTAACATTTGGACAGTGCTTGGTTTTGATCCTTTGCGTATGGATATTTGGGATAGTGATGCGATGAAGGAGCCCAATATTTTCACTGATTACTTTGGTACGGGCATTTTTGATACTATTATTAAAATGAAAGATTCGTTCTATCCAACCAACGTAACAGATCCGCTTTTCCCATCCGCTAATTTACTTATCGCAAATGACGTGCTGTTTAACGCACTGACTGTTCGTGCACAGACACCCGCGGAAGTATTGAAAGACGCTGCAGATGAACTGCGTAGCTATTAACATGATTTAATCCAACTATTTGCCGCGCCAGAAACAACCATAAAAATTGTCTGGCGCGGCAATCCTATCTTAGGAGGTAATTCCAATATGCTCGGTATTATGCCTTCAAGACATCGCCTAAACAGAATCAGAATCGCTCCATATCTGTTTACGCTCCCCTTTGTGGTTTCCTTTATTATTTTCTTTATTTATCCGCTTGGATATATGATTGTCATGAGTTTCCAAAACATTGAAGGAATCAGTAGTGCAACCTTCGTGGGACTCAAAAATTACCTGCGTCTCATAACGGATAACAGAGTAACTGCATCCATGCTTAACAGCATCTATTTTACTCTAGGAATTTTAGTGATTAATATCACAATCCCCTTGTTTCTAGCAATAGTACTCAACAACCGATTTACTTTATTTCGTAATGCTTTTCGTTCCGCACTATATCTACCTGCGCTCACATCTATTATTGTAGCTGGGATTTTTTTTCGATTATTCTTTAGTAGCAATGAAAACACCCCATTAAACCGTATTATTCAACTGTTTGGACAGGAACCAAAGGCTTGGTTGTTTGATTCAGTGCCTTTGGGAATTTTTGCTCTAATAATTACTTCTACATGGCGTTGGCTAGGTACCAACATAATATACTTCCTTTGTGGGTTACAAAGCATTCCTCCAGACCTGTATGAAGCTGCTGATATTGACGGTGCAAACTCATTTCAGAGACTAAGATACGTTACCTTGCCTAGCTTGCGTCCTATCATAATTTTTGTAGTAACAATATTAACTTACGGTGGTCTACGGATGTTTGGCGAAAGCTATGTTCTTTGGGTAAGCGGCACAGGAAACACACCTGGAAATATTGGATTGACCATAGTGTTGTATATCTACCGCACAGCATTCACTCGTTTTCAAGTCGGATATGCTGCAGCTATGTCAACAGCTTTGTTCTTCTTATTGATCCTGATTAATCTTGCGTATATTAAAGTGCTCAGAATTGGAAAAGGAGTATAATAAAATGCAAAAACAAAAACCGATTTATAGATTGTTTGTATTTTTGTTGCTACTCCTTTTTGCTTTCATGTCGCTCGCACCATTTGTTTATCTTTTAATAGCTTCTTTTGTTACAGACATGAGCCAAGTGTTTAAGTATGGTTTATCACTAAAGATTAAACCAGAAATGTTGAGCACTGCAAACTATCAAATGCTTGTCACAGAGCGTAATGCTGTATTTTTTCGCTGGTCGTTAAACAGCTTGATTGTATCGGCGTTATATACCATACTTTCATTATCAACCTCCTCAATGGTAGGTTATGGTATAAGCATGTATCGCTTCAAAGGGAAAAAAATATATATCATTTTGATATTAAGTACAATGATGATTCCTATAGAGATTTTAATGCTTCCGCTCTATCAAGAAATGCTTTTATTTAATCTGCTTAACACATATATGGGAGTCGTTTTGCCATTTGCTGTATCGTCTTTTGCTATCTATTTCTTTATGCAATATGCTGATACTTTGCCAAGTGAACTAATGGATGCCGGACGGATTGATGGTTGTGGCGAATTTCGCATTTTTCTTCAGATTATGGTGCCATTGATGTTACCTGCATTTGGTACTATGGGCATTTTACAGGCAATGACAGCTTGGAATGATTTTTTGTGGCCATTGATTGTTATGTCAACAAATGAAAATTTCACATTAACAGTTGGCCTCCAAACATATCTAAGTCCGTATGGTAACAACTATAACATGTTATTTGCAGGTGCTGTGTTGTCAGTGATTCCAGTTATGGTTTTATTCCTTTTCAATCAAAAAACATTCATAGAAGGTCTTGCGGTTGGCAGCATCAAAGGATAGTTTTTACTTTATTAAACATTGAATTATTAGTAGGGAGGCTTGCTTGCATGGAAGAGATTTGTTTTGCCAAGATGCGACCAAAAGAAATAATCAAGCGTAGAAATGAATGTCCCGTTGCTTACATACCACTAGGCACTTTGGAATGGCATGGACTTCATAATCCCATGGGGGCAGACGGCTTGCAAGCTGAAGAAATTGCATTGCGTTGTGCGAGAAAAGGTGGGGGCGTTGTATTTCCAACAGTATATTAGTGTCTGCTGAACAACTCCAAACACAAGACAAATCCACATCTTCCGGCCATTTTCTGGTATCATGTGTGCAAGGATAATTGCAGAAAGCACGCAAAACCCTTGCACTTGAACTGGAGATGAAACGGTATGTACGAGAAGAAAGCACGCCAGGCGACCTTTTTTGAAGACGCGACGCTGTTTGGTGGCGTCAGGCTGAATTCCGAGAACAGATGGGTAAGGATGTCGGAGCTCATCCCCTGGGAAGTCTTTGAGGAGCGGTATGCTGCACTGTTTAGCAACCCCCGGGAGGGGAAGCCGGCAAAGTCGGCCCGGATGGCCATCGGCTCTTTGATTATCAAGAAGCGCTATGGTTTTTCAGATGAGGACACGGTGGAAGAGATCCGGGAGAACCCCTATCTGCAGTACTTCCTGGGGTTTGCGGAATATACCAACGTCAGGCCCTTTGACCCCAGCGTGATGACGTGGTTTCGGGAGCGGATCACGCCGGAGATGTTGTCAGAGTTGAATGACTATGTGATTGGCCGTAAAAAGGTGAAAGCAGAAAAGGAGCCTGGTTCCGATGACGACAATCATGATGACGCTGACAGTGAGGGAGGAGGCCCGGTCAACCGAGGGACGCTGATCCTGGACGCGACCTGTGTTCCGCAGAACATCCGTTTTCCCACCGATGCTTCGCTGCTCAACGAAGGGCGGGAGCTGCTGGAAGGGATGATTGATACAGCGCACAAGGCAGGCGCAACGGAAGGTAATAAGCCCAGAACCTACCGGAACCTGGCCAGGCGGGACTGGCTGCGGTTTGCCCGGGACCGGAAACCAACGCGCAAGAAGATTCGCAAAGCGATTCGTCAGCAGCTGGGCTATGTCAAACGGAACCTCGGTTATCTGGAAGCCATCCTGAGCAAATATCCGGACGCGCTGAGCGCAAAGGAGCTGGAGCGCATGGCAGTGATCCAGCTGCTGTACGCGCAGCAGCAGGAGATGTATGACAGCAATACGCACCGGGTGGATGACCGGATTGTAAGCCTGCACCAGCCCTGGGTGCGACCGATTGTTCGGGGCAAGGCGGCAGTGTCGGTGGAGTTCGGTGCGAAGGTGGCGCTGAGCCTGAGCGATGGCTATGCGAGGATTGAGGAAATCTCGTGGGATGCCTTCAACGAAAGCAAAACACTGATGGCTTCGATGGAGCGATACAAGGAGCAAACGGGCCACTATCCGGAGCGGGGACTGGTAGACAGGATCTACCGAACGAGGGAGAATCTCACCTGGTGCAGGGAGCGTGGCATCCGGTTGAATGGTCCCAAACTGGGACGACCACCCAAAGACCGACAGGTGTATGAGGAAGCGCTGGCACTGGAGCGACAGGAGTCAGGAGAGCGGAGTCATATTGAGGGATGTATCGGTGTTTGCAAGCGCCGATATGGGCTTGATCTGGTGATGATGCGGCAGAAACACACCAGCGAGGTGGACATTCATGCCGCCATCCTGACCCGGAACCTGTTCAGGCGGCTGAGGCTCTACATTTGGCTCTTTTTGGCAGCGCTATTTCGCCGGTCGGAAAGCACAAAAACAGACACGCCGGTACCGTTGGCGTGCCTGTGTGGCTGAATTGTTGGTTATTCAGGAGACACTATATTATGGTGAAAGTCGTTCAGGATCGCTTTTAGAGACAGACCCTAATTTTCGTGAAGGTGTAGCCAAGAGACTGGGATTAACTGATGGAGAGCTAAATCCAGACAGACAACCTTTCACAGATTTTCAGCAGATTGAGCATTATCAGAATCATTTAGTACATATTTTAGCTGAAACTTGCTCGTATGGTTTCAAATTAGCTGTTTTTGTTGTTGGCCATTATCCACTGGTTGATCACGCTCGTGCAGCTAATCTTTTATACAAGCAATGGGTCTATGATAAACCGTGGGGAAAAATGGATGTTTGGGCTTTTGCTGATTTTCAGCTTTTAGGTGACTTGTACAATAACCCTGGTGATCATGGCGGGAAATGGGAAACCTCACATTTATTAGCATCTCATCCAGATACTGTTGATTTAAATCTGGCAACAAAAGAGCTGCAATACGGTATTTTAACAACTCAAGACCCAATTAATTCTACAGCTGCTTTTGGAGAAGAAATATACGATGCTATCGCCAAACGTGTTGCAATTCTTGTTAATCGCAGAATGATAGAACCAGAAAAGTATAATGGACATGGCTCTCCTGTAGATGCTGCGTGGACAGATTTTTAATCAGTCGAATGTTTTATATGCAGGTAATATTTGTAAATATCGCCTGGAGGACGCGCTAATGGCAACCCGCAGGGCTGACGGCCTCGTGCCGCTGCACTTCCGCTACAGGGACGCGCACGGCATCAGCAGGCGCAAGACCGTGTACGGAAAGACGCAGAAGGAAGCGCAGAAGAAGAAGGCGGACTTCCTCGCAGATGTGAAGGCTGCCCTGCGAATCGACCAGGCGGGGCGCACCGTGGCGTCCTGGGCGGACGAGTGGTTGGAGGTGTACAAGAAGAACGCAGTCAGCCATCAAACCTACGCCTGCTATAAGAACGACCTGCGCCACCTCAAAAAAGCGATTGGCGGTCTGACCATGCGATCTGTGACGCAAACCGACATAATGAACGCCTACGCCAGCAGGAAGGGCGCCTCCGGCTCAGCGTTGCGCCAGTACAAGGTGACTACCCGGGCGCTGTTCAAAGCAGCGGTAGCCAACCGCATGATCCCGTATAACCCGGCTGAAGGTGCTGTGCCGCCAACAGGCGAGGATGGCACGCACAGGGCGCTCACAGACGCGGAAATAGGCATCATCCTGGCTGTTGCGCGAGACAAGCATCCGTTTACCTTGCCTATCCTTCTGATGCTGTTTGCGGGCCTCAGAAGAGGGGAAATGGCGGGCATCAAACCGGATAGGGACATTGTGGATGGTTTCATTTATGTGAGGGAAGCGACCACCTGGCCTTCCAATCAGCCGGTCACGGGGAAGCCCAAGACGCCGGCGGCCATCAGGGCCATCCCTATCATGCCTCCGTTGCGGCCATTCCTTGACCTTCCGATGAAACCGCTGTCTGAATCCGCTTTCCGGTCTGGAATGAGATCATTCCTTACAGCCTGTTCTGTCAAACTGAACGGCTGCACGAAACGTTGGCAGCCAGAGGACCACGTTTGGAAAGTCTTTTCATTCCGGTGCCATGACCTGCGACATACTTTCGCAACGATGCTTTATGACGCCGGAGTGGATGTGAAAACAGCGCAGCGTTGGCTTGGGCACACCGATCCGGCAATCACCATGCGCATCTATACACACCTCTCAAAAGAGAGAGAACAGGCCGCGACAGCCTTGGCAGTGGAACATATTGGCGGTAAATATGGCGGTAAAGAAAAACAAGACACCCCAAATAACATTGAAAAGACAGGATAAATCAAGAATCCTTCTTTGGTTCGGGACCAAAAGGCCCAGGGTTCAAATCCCTGCACCTCGACCATATGAGAACTTACTAAACGATATACACCTCCTTTGTTGGTTTCTGTCCAACTTTGGAGGTGTATATCTTGCAAAACTCCCAGGTCTCTGTATTAGCAGTTAATGATTTCGAGTTTTTAGGTCGAATTTTTAGGTCTCAGCAGGCCTCGCCGAATGATTGACACTTGTAGTATGTTTGAATATATTGTATCTGCTGTAATAGGAATGATGCAGCGCTGTATGAGTGGCGCTTTGTACGCGAATCAAGAAAAGAAGGGTATAATTCACTCGCGATGACTGGCAATGACTTAAAAAGAATTCCCCAGCCGGGTTCTTTCAGGAAAGGAATGAATTTTAACCGCTCCAGATATGTTTTTGTCAATCTGAAAAACAGGCTTCACTTGCCTGGTTTGACGGATCTGCTTGCCCCCTGCACACAGCACCTGACAGATCAGCAGTTCAAACGCATGCTGAATGCCTGGCAAAGTTTGCCGCAGTACCATGTATATGGATTTGTTCAGTATGGCCACGTTATTGGCATGATTGCCCTGGAGGGACAGACGATGAGTGAAGCCCGCGTCTTATCCGTTGCTGTAAAACCCAGGTTACAAGGGCGCGGGATAGGCAAGCGGCTAGTGGTGGAGACCTTCTTGACGCTCAACCTGATGACACTTGATGCGCGCACGTTAGAGGAGTTGCTGGGGTTTTACCAAAAGCTTGGTTTTGAGGTCATTGACAGCTGTGCGCGTGATGATGGGCAGCTTGTATATCGTTGCCGCTTGACACAACAAGCGTTGTATGCTGCCTATACGCATGAGCATTCCGCTGGTGCGGTTTTGTTCAGTCAGAGCGGCACTCAGAGATTATATGTCCTGGTCACTGAACGCTCCGGCAATACCGGGTTGCCCAAAGGCCATGTTGAGACCGGTGAAACTCAGGAGCAAACTGCTTTGCGCGAAATTTACGAAGAAACAGGGCTGCCTGCCAGGCTGCTGCCGGGCTTCGGCGGCGAGATTGTTTATCCTCAGGGCCGGGGCATGCTCAAACATTTTACGTATTTTCTCGCGGAGTATGACGCACAGCTGACACCTGTCTCCGGAGAGGATGTCATCGCGCAGGCGCTGCCGTATGAGCAGGCCCTGCAAAAGCTGTCTTTTGCGGATGTACGAAAGATACTGCGTGATGCTGAAACATTCCTTAACCAACTAAGGCTGTGAACAACCCGCGCCTTTAAGAAAGGTGCTGGATAACCATATGCCGATCAAGACCATATAATTTAACAAGAATCTGTCATCAAGAATAACTTCTTAAAAAACCAACCCCGGACAGGTGGTTTTGTGCAATATATAAGGAATACTGAAACAACGCTAGTGGGATATGTGATCAGATCACATCATCGGGCATTTCGGGCATGGGGCCGAAATAATCGATCATCTGAGCATCGGTCAGTTTGAACCACTCCTTCACCTGCTTCCAGCAATTGGTCGGGCGTTTTTTGACAACGTTTTTTAAACGATTTACGCGGCTGTTCCAGTAGCGCATCGATCCGTCCACTGTTTGAGGCTGCTCAGAGGAGATGCTTTTGAGGTGGTAGGAAGCCCAGCGCTCATAATGCATCATCATTTCGGGCTGGAGGATGTTATAGCATTCTTCCACCTGCCTGAGCATCACTTCGGTGGTTAACTGGCGGAAGATTTCCCCAAAGCGGCGCAGGAACTTGTCCTGCATCTGCGGGTTTTCCAGCAGCTTCCGGATCAACGTGTTGTCAATCGCCCGGTTGACTCCCGTGCCCCTGGGATCCAGAATGATCTTAATGCCATTAAAGTTGGAGTCAAACAAACCGTAATCCAGGTCAAACAGAATCCAGCGCCATTTACCTCCAGGCAACTTGTAAAAGCGGATGTTGCCGGTATCGCTGTTGGCGAAAAAGGCTTCAAGGATCATATAATCGAAATAATTGTCCACATCAATGCGGTCGGTCAGGTACTTCAAATCCTCCGGATTGCTGGCGGGCGAGAGGGTCTTGGCGGTCTTGACTAGCTCCTTGTACTCAACTTCGCTCCCCCAATAGGATTTTCCATTGGCCTCCAGGATGGTCATGTTGTCAGCTTCCTCAATCGGGATGCCCTCATGCTGGGCGACAAAATAGCGGCTAACACGTTCGCGCATGTTGTAATGTCCCCAGTACTGGCCATTGAGGTAGACAATGACCGGTTTCCAGGCCTGGTGGATGACCGTGGTGTCCAGCTGATCCACCAGGCGTGACTGCACGCCGTCCACCATCCGGGTCCATACCGCGTCATTTCCACTGACACGCAATACGAAAGATTTGTACAGGTCAAAGGGACGGTCATCAAACAAGGCAGCGTAGAAATACTTAGGGCCATACTTGGCGCGCGCCTGGACCTTGAAGGATTTTTGCGGCATGTCCAGCGAGTATTGACCAATCAAGCCAAAGGTGACATCCTGGCTGAAGACTACCTCAGCCGTGTCGGACATAAACATCTCAGCGTAGCCCGGCCTGTGTTTTTTGCCATGCAGAGCGTAGGTAGGCCAGGGATCTTTGAAGCGAATTTTTTTGTACTGAAGGATATCAATGCCTTCGCCCAAGGCCAGCATGCCTGTTTCCTGATTCCAAAGCTCAAACGGGTCGGTTGTCAGGGCAACCACCGGCAGGGTGAAATAGGTTTTCATCACATATGTCGCGGTGATGGTTTTTGAAGGCTGCAGACCGCTTGAAAAGGCGCGTGCCCGCAACACTGTGGTGTCTTTTATTTCCAGCGGTTCTTCATAAACAATGCCATTCGCGATGGTGGGAATGGCGCCATCGAGTGTGTATCGTACCTGGCTATCTTTAGGCACTTGGATGCTGACTGTAATGTTTTCCTTGTACAACCCCCCATCACGCGAAAATGCCGGCACAGGCGCGAACCCGACAAAGCCAACGCTGTTGGCGCTGCCTGGTGTAGGTGCATCAAAATAAAAAAAACCTTTGAAATCAGCTGCGCGGCCATAGGAAATATCGGTTGGAATCTCAGGGGTCACGATCCGGTCCAGCACCCGGCCATCAGGGTCGGACAGGGTGACCACCTCGCCGCCAGCCCGCTTGATGGCGAAACTGGCGCTTAGCGCAGCAGCATCGGTACCGGGGGTCTTGCTTTTATCCAGCCTGATCACCTTGTATTCGCCCGGCCAGATGCTGGTACCCTCTGGGAACTGCCATTTTCGCGGCCAGTTAATATTGTCGGACAGCCCCCAGCGGCTGATGTCCTGTACCTGGCTGCCTGCGTTATAAATCTCAGCCCAGTCGCTGATTGGCGCGCCGGCGGATGGAGGGATAGAGCTGTTGCTGCTCAATACTTCTGTGATATACACCTTGTAAGGGTTGATCGCCCGCAAAAAGTCATCTGATTTTTGAAAGCCAGCGGCATCGTTTGAAACACCGGGCGTTGTAATGGTAAATACCTGCCATTCACCGGTTTGTTCATCGCGGCCATAGCTGTGGTCTGCCGGCATATTGGGGTAAGTGATGCGGTCAATCAATTGGCCCTGCCTGGTGGACAGTGTGAGTGTTTCGCCTTCAGCCGCCAAGGAGAAATTGCTATGCGGGATACTGCCGGGATTGTCCCTGTTTTTGCCGGAGGCGAAGATCAGGTAGTAGCCATGCGGCGCGATGAGCGCGCCTTCGGGAAATGTCCATTTAACCGGCCGTTCCTCATTGTCCGAGAGGGCAAGAATGCTCAGGTCAATGGGCTCGCCGCTGTTGTTCTTGAGTTCAATCCAGTCGCTGAGCTCACCGTCCTCATCCCGCAGGCCGCTGCGTGGCGCCGGGCAGATTTCATTGATAACCAATTGGCCGCTCTCAACCATGTAGCTGCTCATATAGGCTTCATGGCCTTCCGGGGTGTTGGGATATCCCGGGCTGAACAGGTCGGTCTTGATAAAGTTGCCATCTGCTTGCAAGGCATAGGACTCATTGGCGTTGAGGGTGGGCGTGTCCTCCACTTTGTCAATTACATAGCCATATGTATCAAACAGGTAAACGCTGGCTGTGATGCTTGATATTTTAAACTTCGCGTGCAGGGGCTTGCCCAGCTCGTTCTGGTTGGTTTTATCACAAAAAATCACGATGTATTCGCCCGGCGCCAATGTGATGTCAGGGAAGATAAAGCGCGCGCGGTCCGGGCGGTTGGACAGGGTAAGGCCTTTTGTATTGATGGGATAGTCAGAAAGGTTGGCAATTTCAAGCCAATCAGGGAAATTTCCGTATTCATCAGGGAAAGCAGAGGCATTATCTGCCATGATCTCCGTAATCCTCAAGCCGGCTGCAACGGATTGCAGGCTGCCGTCCGGTGACACGTTAAGGGCTCTTTGAGTGACTTCCCTGGGAGAAACAAGCAAAATGATTCCTATGACTGCAATGCAAAAAATCAACAGGGCAATGCTGGATTCCCTGCGGCGGGAGCGCCTGACCGGTGTGCGGCTGCTTCGCTGACTCATGCTTTTTCCTTCCGTTTGGATTTAGTATTCCCTGAGCACCAGAATGGTTTGCCCCGGGTTCATGCTTGACTCAATGCGGATGACCCGTGGGTGGCTGGAGAATTCTTCCTTGATCATATCCCGGATAGCGCTTCCCTGGCGGTAACCATGAATGATCTTAAGGCGGTAATCGGCGGCTGTTGTTCGCATCAAGGCGGATCTGACAGCAGTTCTTGCCTGATACAGATTTTTTCCGTGGAGGTCCAGTTCCATTGCATTCACCTCCCCCAAAAATCATGAACAGTATAATGCAAGAAAGTAATATAATCAAGTTAGGATATAATTTTGCTTTGATTCTACGGACTATTTCTTTTCTAAAGTATTAAGAATAAAACGCAGGTAACGATAAACAATGTCATCATAGCCATGGGCAAACAGCATCCGTGTACCTACGGCATCCTCGATTTCATTGAACACCAGCTTGCCCCCGTGGAAAAGAAAATCAATCCCTACCAATCCGAAATCCATGGTACTAATTAGTTTTCGCACCATTTGCTCATCTTTGGCGCTCAAACGATAGGGCATCGCGCCGCCGCCCTGTCCGAGGTTGCTTCGGAAGTCATGCTGAGAATAACGCATCATCACGGCGATGATCTCTTTGCCCAACACATAGGCGCGCACATCCTTGCCCGGGGTGTCGCACAATGCCTGAACCAGCGCCTTGTCCGGTGAGGATGTCGCTAAAGCAGCTTGAAACGCCTCATGATCTTTTACCAGAAATACCTTGCGTCCGCCACAACTGCTTACAGCTTTGAGCACTACAGGATAGGGGAGAGGGCTGTCTATTTCGTCCCCACGAAGAAACACGGTGTCCATCGCCAAGACGATGCCGCTGACCAATTGATGTGTCAGACGCTTATCGTTGCAAATTCTGGCTACTCGCGCGTTGTTGAACACAGGGATACCCATTGTCTCAAGATGCGCGCTTAAGAGCGGTTGATTCAGGCGCATGACCGCTGCGTCCGGCAGCGGCAGACCGCCTGTATGTTCAAGCCAGGGACGACCTTCTTTGATGCCATAAACCATTTCTTCATATATAACCAAGTGAATCTGGACATCTTCATGCTGTGCAGCTTTTTGCCATTGCTCAATAAAGAAACGGTTGCGGGCCACATTGTCCGATTCATACACTAGCCAGATTGTTTTCATAGCGTTGCCTTGATCTGCTTCATAATTGCCTTTGCCGGGTTGATGCCGGTGACCCGCATTAGCCCCAAAAAATGCGCGTTTGAATTGACCTCGCATACAAGGGGACCGTCATTGCTTTGCAAAAGGTCTACCCCGGCGAAGTCCGTGCCGCAGGCAGCGCTGGCGGCCAGGGCCAATGCTTCCTGTGCGGCTGTGGGAGTATGGGGGAAGGCTGAGGCGCCGTTCTCCAGGTTCGCGCGAAAGTCGCCCTGGGTGTTGACGCGCCGGATGGCGGCAACTATTTGTTTTCCTACGACATATAGCCGCAGGTCGCTGCCTGCGGACTCGCTGATAAAACGCTGGAAGAGCAACTCACAATGCCCTGCCCGCTCAAAAATCGCAAGGATTTCATCTTTGGAATGCGCAAGATAGACCTGCTGTCCGAAAGACCCTTTGCCTTCCTTGACCACCAGAGGTAAGCCCAGCACATGAATAACTTCATCCAGAAACTCGCCTTCTCCAAAACCAATGCCCGGATAGCTCGTGGGACAGAGAATGGTTTCCGGTTGAGGAAGACCAGCCTGTTCAAGTACCAGGCTGGTCAGGGTCTTGTCATCGCACACCGCGATGGCATGCGCGCTGTTGAACAACCGCATGCCTGATAATTCCATGCGCTTGGCCAGACGAATATCCTTGTCAAAAAACAACGCAGTCGCCGGCGGATTTATCAAACTGTCCCGCGCGATAAATTCCGCGTTGGTTTTAATTTTCATATCAATTCCGGCTTCTTCCGCGGCTTGCACCAGAGCTTCTTGAATTCCTGCAAAGGAGGAACCGCGTAAGAATGCGTTGACCACCAGCCAGAGTTTCTTCATGTGTTGATCCTCCGGCTCACATTTTATCATGCAAGGGCCGTCCTGAACAGTTGTCATTTGATAAGCTTCTCTCTGCTGTCATTTGACAAGCTTCTCTCTGCTGTTGGAGCAATAATGAAAAGGAAAAACGCAAATATAATAATTTCTCTTACAGTTCAGAACTGCTAAAAACACTTAAACGCATGAATCATATGCCGCTTGCCAATATTCCATGGGGATACACTTTGATTAAGCAGCAGGAAATTCACGTGATCATTATTTAAAATATGTTTTGGCACTGTTTATCATTTTCCCGGCGTGTTTTGTCCTTTTGCTCAAAACATTGGATATTTTGACAAGCATGGTGTATACTAAGCATGACATTAAATAATGAGGTGCTAAATGTCCCAAAACATTTTCGACACTATTCTGGCCGAGGAGGCGAAAGCCGAGGCATTATTATTGGATGCTCAGCACAGCGCCAATGAAATTGTTAAGAATGCCGAAGCAACAGCGGCAGAGCAAGAGCGCAGGGCAGCCATAGACAACCGCGCTTTGCTCCAACAAATGCTTGAGGAGCGCCGGCAGGCTGTTGAAAAACACCTGGAGACTGACAGGGCAGCGCAAGCAAAGCAACTGGAAGACAGCATGAACATCGCTCAGGCCAAGCTTGCTCAGGCGGTTGACTATATCGTCAGCGAGGTGCTCAATGGCGCTGGTTGAGATGCAACGCCTCTATGCCCTGGTCATGAAGCGCGACCAGGCTGCTTTGGTGCAAATGGTGCAAAGGGCCGGATGTGTGCAGATTACCCCTGTTGGCGCAGGTGAAGCCCATGGCCTCAGCGCGGCTGATCATCGCCTTCAGCGCAATGAGGAAGCCCTTCACCGTGTCCGATGGGCGATATCCCGCCTGAACAGGTATGACCCGGTCAAACAATCCATGTTCAAGCCCCTGCCGGCGGTGGAACCTGCTGCCCTGGAGGAGGAAGACTTGAGTGCCGCGATCTCGGTGGTCGAGCAAGTGGAGGAACTGGAGCGCCAAAGCGGCGAACTGCGCGGACAGCATACACGCCTGGAACAGATGGCAGAACAGCTTCAGCCCTGGGTGGGATTGGATGTCCCCGCCAATCAGATTCACGATACTGCCACTACCCGTGTATGGACAGGGTATGCGCCGCAGCGCGGCTTGCACCGCTTGATAGAGGAATGGAAAGGCCGTCCGGCAGTCATCAGCATGCTGGGAAGCCAGCGCGACAGCGCAGCTTTCTACGCTGTTGTGCATAACGCCTATACAGAAGCCTTTCTGTCAGACCTGCGCGCTATCGGCTACCAGCATGCGGCCCCGTTGCTGGGTCAGGAGACACCTGCTGAGCAAATGAAGCGTATAGCCCGGGAAAGCGGGGAATTGCGCGCACAGGAAGCGAACATTGAGAAGCGTATGGCGAATCTGGGCGTTTCCCTGCCTGTGCTGCGCCTGGCTTATGAAAACCTGGCTGCTCGAAAGGGGCGCCTGGACGCGTTGGGCACCATGACGCATACCCAAAGTGTATCGGTGATGGCTGGCTGGGTACCCAAGGCTGCGGCTCAGCCCTTGGCTGATGCTATCATCAAGGCATTTCCCGGCGCCCAGGCCATGGTGCGCGATCCATTGGAGGAAGAGGATCCGCCGATCCTGTTGCACAACCACCCGGTGGTCCGGCCGTATGAGGCTGTCATCTCGGGATTTTCCCTGCCTGCCAACGGCGCGCTGGACCCTACAGCGGTCATGATGCCCTTTTTTGCAATTTTCTTCGGAATGATGGTGTCCGATGCCGGCTATGGCTTGGTGATGGCCTTGCTGATTCCCATTCTGGTCAAAATCATGCAGCCGTCCGAGGGTGCCCGCAAGATTTTCTGGATCATCGCTGGGGGCGGCGTTTCCACGGTGCTGTGGGGCGCCCTGTACAATACCTGGTTTGGCTTTGGCCCCTGGCCCAGTCTGTTTGATCCGGTCAATAATTCCTTGCCGGTGATGGCGCTGTGCATCGGGGTAGGGGCCTTGCATCTGTTTACTGGCCTTATCCTGGGCGCGGTGCAAAACTTCCGCCGGGGGGATCCCTTCAGTGCATTGTATGACCAGTTCAGCTGGATTTTACTGGTTATTGGCCTGGGGCTGCTGTTGCTGCCGCAGGCTGCACAAATTGGCAAGTGGATGGCTGTCTTGGGCGCAGGCATTATATTGCTTACAGCTGGCCGGGAAAAATCCAAAAACCCGATCAAGCGCCTGGTGTCCGGCTTTGGCGCGCTGTATGGTGTCACCAGCTGGATTTCCGACCTGCTCAGCTACATGCGTTTATTTGGCATGGGGCTGGCCACAGGCGTCATCGGCATGGTCATCAACCAGCTGGTTGGCATGCTTGCGGGTGGCGGCATTCTGGGCATCATTTTTGGCGCTGTCGTGTTTGTGGGCGCTCATCTGTTCAATGCCGCCATCAACATCCTGGGCGCTTATGTGCATGCCTGCCGCCTGCAATACATCGAATTTTTCGGCAAGTTCTACGAGGAAGGAGGAAAGCCTTTCAAGCCCCTGCGCTTCGCGCCGCGCTATGTGCGCCTTCATGAATAAGCGGTTCCATTATTCCCACTAAATATTACGTAGGAGGATTCCCCATGTTAAGTATCGGTCAAATCCTGGCATTCACCGCCGCCGCCCTGTCCACCCTGATTGCGGGCTACGGCTCCGCCAAGGCTGTCGGCCTGGCAGGCCAGACCTCAGCAGGCGTTTCCACGGAAAATCCCGAGGTCAACTCCAAGCTGATGGTGTTGCAAATTTTGCCGGGAACCCAAGGCATTTATGGTTTTTTGATTGCTGTCATTATCCTGGTCAATACCGGCGCGCTGAGCGGCAATCTCAAACCGGTGGATTTGTTGCAGGGTGTGATGCTGGTTGTTGCCATTCTGCCGGTTGTTGTGGTCGGTTACCTGTCCGCCATCCATCAAGCTAAGGTTGCTTCCGCAGGCATGCTGATGGTAGGTCAGCACCCGGATATGTCTGGTAAAGCCATCACCATGACCGTTATGGTGGAGACCTACGCGGTGCTGGCCCTGCTGGCGTCCTTCCTGATGGTCAACGCCGTCAAGCTGTGATGGAACACCTTGATACAAAGCCCATCCTTGGCCAGATCCAGGCGGATGCCCGGCAGGCTGCCGACACCCTGCTGAGCGAAGCGCGCGACCGCGCGGCGGCGATTTCAGAGCGCTCCAATCTACGTGTACAGGAAATGGTGGAGGATACCCGGGCCAAAGCGCTGGCAGAAGCTGACCTGCTGGAGGATCGGATGCTGCGCCTGGCGGGGCTCGAACAGCGCAATCTGCTCGTGACCGCCAAGCGCGAGCTGATTGGGCGCGCCTTTGAACAGGCAATACAAACCCTCAACAAGGCCCCCAAGGATCAGGTGACCCGTGTGATGGGCAATCTGCTGGTTCGTTACGCGTCGGGGAATGAGACCCTTATAGCCGGTGAGATCAACGATGCGTTTTTTACGCAGGATTTTATTCGTGATATCAACCTGCGCCTGTCTCAAAGTGGAAGACAAGGAAATTTAAACGCAGGTGAAGGACGTGAGCCGGGCGTATGTGGTGTTGTGCTTAGGGGCAGGAATAGCCGGGTGAACTGCACCTTCGCCGCGCTGATGGAAACCCGGCGGGAGGAGATGGAGTCAGCGGTTGCGGGCATCCTTTTCCCGCCACCGCAAGAATGAAGGAGATTTCATGCCTCAATCAAGCATAGCCTATGCTGTAGGCCGTGTAAGGGCCGCAGTCCGCAAGCCTTTGGGTGATGCCCAGCTTGAGCGCTTGCTTTCCAGCGCCGATTACGATGAGGCGCTGCGCTTGCTGGTTGAAATGGGGTGGTCTGACGCCCAGGCTGGCGATATTGAGCAGTTGAGCATCAGCATGCTGGAGCAGGTATGTACCCTTTTGCGCGACATCACGCCCATGAGCGAATTGACAGATTGTTTCCTGCTGCGACATGATGCGCAAAACCTCAAGACACTGTTTAAGGCGCGCATCCTGGGCATCAAGCCCGAGGGTTTGTCCCGTTGCGGCACCATCCCGCTGGATACCTTGCGCCATGCCGTTACGGAACATGCCTATAAAACTTTACCTGCTTTTCTTGAACTTGTGATGGAAACACTGGAAAAACGGATAGCGCTCAATCCTGACCCGATGCAGATTGATGTGCAGATTGACCGTGCGCTGTATGCCGAGTTGGCCAGGCGGATGAAAGCTGTCAGGTCAAAACCTTCAAAAGCCTATTTCGCCGGCAAGGCTGACCTGGTCAACGCGGTTTCCTTCCTGCGCCTGGCGGCTATAAAAGCCCAGGATATTCAGTTTTCAGATGTTATGTTGCCAGGCGGGACGCTGTCTAAACAGGAATGGCAATCCATTGCTGAGAATCCTGAGAAAATGGTACCGGCTTTCGTATCCTACGGACCGCAGGTTCAACGTGCGATTGGCAATGCCCAGCAGGATCATGCCGCGCTGCCGGCCTTAGAAAAAGCCGCTGATGACTGGCTGCTGGCCTTGTTCCGTCCCCTGCGCAATGAGCCCTTCGCTGTGGAAGTGCTGATCGGTTGGCTGCTTGCGCATGAACGTGAAGCCGGCGCTGTGCGGCTGATCATGGCCGGTAAGCTCAACGGCTTTTCACAGGAAGCTATCCGGGAAAGGTTGCGTGATGCCTATGGCAGATAAACGGATGATGCGCATGGGCGCTGTAGGGGAGGAGGACGCTATTCTGGCCTTCAAAGCTGTCGGTGCCGTTGCCATACCGGCAACCACCGCTGATGAGGTGGCAAGCGCTCTGCACCGTCTCAGCCGCGATGGCATACCTATCATATTTATAACGGAGGCCGCGGCGCGCATGGCGCCGGAGGCTGTCGCGCGCTACGAGCAGACCATAGAAACCGCTGTGATTCCGATCCCTGGCATCCGCGGCTCGGATGGCTACGGTGCGCAGCGGGTGCGGGACAATGTCATCAAAGCCATCGGCGCGGACATCCTGCAACATAACAACTGATACACAGAAACGAGGAAGATAGAATGGCCCAGGGCAAAATTGTTAAAGTCGCAGGCAGCTTGATCGTGGCGGAAGGAATGTCCTCCGCGCGCATGTTTGATGTCGTGCGCGTAAGCAGCCACAGGCTGATCGGCGAAATTCTTGAACTGCGCGGCGACCGCGCTTCCATACAGGTTTATGAGGAAACCAGCGGCCTTGGACCGGGCGAGCCGGTTGAATCTACCGGTGCGCCATTGTCGCTTGAGTTGGGACCAGGCCTGATTGAATCCATCTTTGATGGCATCCAGCGCCCGCTTAACCGCATCCGGGAACAAGCGGGGGATCGCATTGCCCGCGGTATTGAGCTGCCCGCCCTGGACCGTGAACGTGTATGGGATTTCGTGCCTGTGGCTCAGCCGGGTTTTTCGGTAGCGGCTGGCGATGTACTGGGCACTGTACAGGAAAACGCACTGATTGAGCATCGCATAATGGTGCCGCCGGGTCTGTCAGGCACTGTCAAGACCATAGCGCAGGGCGCTCACAAGGTGACAGATGTGATCGCAGTGCTGGAAGCCGGGGATGGCCGGGAGCACAAGTTGAGCATGCTGCAACGATGGCCGATGCGCATAGGGCGGCCTTACAGGGAAAAGCTGTCCCCACAAATGCCCATGGTGACCGGGCAGCGCGTGATTGACACTTTCTTCCCCATCGCCTCAGGCGGCGTGGCGGCGATCCCCGGGCCATTCGGTTCCGGCAAGACGGTGGTTCAGCACCAGCTGGCCAAGTGGGCGGATGCGGACATCATTATTTATGTGGGCTGCGGTGAGCGCGGCAACGAGATGACGGACGTACTGCAGGAGTTCCCAGAACTGCACGACCCCAAAACCGGCCAATCCCTGATGAAGCGCACAGTGTTGATCGCCAATACCTCGGATATGCCGGTCGCGGCGCGCGAGGCTTCTATTTATACTGGTATCACCATTGCCGAATATTTCCGTGATATGGGCTATCGTGTTGCCATCATGGCGGACTCCACCAGCCGCTGGGCCGAGGCGCTGCGCGAGATGAGCGGCCGGTTGGAGGAAATGCCCGGCGAGGAAGGCTATCCGGCTTACCTGTCCAGCCGCATCGCGGAGTTTTATGAGCGGGCGGGCCAGGTAGTTTGCCTGGGCAGCGAGGGACGCAGGGGTGCGATCTCGGCCATTGGCGCGGTGTCACCGGCGGGTGGCGACATTTCAGAACCGGTTTCCCAAGCCACTTTACGGATTGTCAAGGTTTTCTGGGGCTTGTCCGCACAGCTGGCCTACCGGCGGCATTTCCCGGCGATTGACTGGCTGCAGTCCTATTCCTTGTATTTGGATAATTTGTCCGACTGGTTTACGGATCATGTATCCCCAGAATGGAACGCCTTGCGCCTCAAGGCCATGACTGTGTTGCAGGAGGAAAGCGAGCTGGAGGAGATCGTACGCCTGGTGGGTATGGACGCCCTGAGCTGGAAAGACCGGCTTACCATGGAGGTGGCTCGCTCCGTCCGCGAAGACTTCCTCCATCAAAATGCTTTTGATGAGGTGGATACCTATACATCACTGGAGAAACAATACCGCATGCTGCGGTTGATATTGGATTATGCGGACAAGGGGCAGGCAGCGCTGGACGCGGGCGCCAACCTGTCGGATGTCATCGGAATGACAGTACGCGAGCGCATTGGCCGCGCCAAATACATCCCAGAGGATGCTCTGGTCTATTTTGACGAAATCGAGTCAGAGCTTGCCGAGCAGACCAGCGCTCTGATCAACCGGGGAGGGCTGTAAGGATGCTCAAGGAATACCGTACTATTCGTGAACTTGTCGGACCGCTGATGCTGGTGGAGGATGTCCAGGGCGTCACGTACAACGAACTGGTAGAAATCCGCGAGGCCAATGGCAATATCCGCCGTGGCAAGGTGCTGGAGGTCGACGGATCGACTGCCCTTGTGCAGCTGTTTGAAAGCAGCAACAGCCTGCAGATGGACACCAGCACGGTGCGCTTTCTGGGCCGCAGCATTGAACTGTCGGTGTCCGAGGATATGCTTGGCCGCGTGTTTGACGGCATGGGCAACCCCAAAGACAACGGACCGGCCATTATCCCTGACAAGCGCATGGACATCAACGGCACACCGCTCAACCCGGCTGCTCGCGACTATCCCAGCGAGTTCATCCAGACGGGCATCTCGGTCATTGATGGGCTCAACACCCTGGTGCGTGGCCAGAAGCTACCGGTTTTTTCGGGTTCCGGCCTGCCCCATGCCCAGTTGGCTACACAGATCGCCCGCCAGGCTCGTGTGCTTGGCCAGGACAGCAGATTCGCCGTGGTTTTTGCCGCCATCGGCATTACCTTTGAAGAAGCAGATTACTTCATCAGCGATTTTCGCCGCACCGGCGCCATTGAACGCGCCGTGCTGTTCATGAACCTGGCCAATGATCCGGCCATTGAGCGTATCTCTACCCCTCGCATGGCGCTGACCGCCGCGGAATACCTTGCTTACGAAAAAGATATGCACGTGCTGGTCATTATGACCGACATCACAAATTATGCCGAAGCCCTGCGCGAGGTATCCGCCGCGCGCAAGGAGGTCCCGGGCCGCCGTGGCTACCCGGGCTATCTGTATACCGACCTGGCCAGCATGTATGAGCGGGCCGGCCGTATTATCGGCAAGAAAGGATCCATTACGCAGATTCCCATCCTGACCATGCCTGAAGATGACAAGACCCATCCTATTCCCGATCTTACCGGCTACATCACCGAGGGACAGATCATTCTGAGCCGGGATTTGCACCGCCGCGGCATCACGCCGCCCATAGATGCGCTACCTTCTTTGTCGCGGCTTAAAGATAAGGGCATTGGCGAGGGCAAGACCCGCAAGGATCACGCTGCCACCATGAACCAGTTGTTTGCCGCCTACTCTCGGGGTAAGGATGCCAAGGAGTTGGCCATTATCCTTGGCGAGGCTTCTTTGACGGACACTGACAAAAAATACGCGACTTTCGCGGATGCCTTTGAGCAGAAATATGTTTCCCAGGGCTATCAGACTGACCGCAGTATCGAGCAGACGCTGGACTTAGGCTGGGAACTGCTTAAAATTTTGCCGCGGGCGGAGCTCAAGCGGATCCGCGATGACATGCTGGATGAGTTTTTACCACCGGAAGAGGAGGCATAGGCATGTCTATCATGCGCGTTAACCCTACCCGGATGGAACTGACCACCATGAAACGCAGGCTGGCCACAGCCAAGCGCGGTCACAAGCTGCTCAAGGACAAGCGTGATGAGCTGGTGCGACGTTTCATCCAGATTGTCCGGGAGAACGCTTCCCTGCGTGAACAGGTAGAACAGGCCCTGGGCGGAGCGCTTCGGGATTTTTCGATGGCCAGCGCTGTGATGGAGCCGGGCGCTTTGTACCAAGCTTTGCTGTATCCGGCGCGCCAGGCGGCGTTTACTATGGACCGGCGCAACATCCTATCCGTTCGCGTACCGGTATTTCACATGGATGAGGATAGCTTGGGCAAAACGGTGCTGCCTTATGGGCTGGCGGAAACATCCGCCCAGCTTGACGGAGCGATAGAAACCATGGCGCAGGTGCTGCCGCTGTTGATTAAATTGGCTGAGACAGAGAAGACTAGCAGCTTGCTGGCTGATGAAATCCAGAAAACCCGCCGGCGCGTCAATGCGCTTGAATATGTCATGATCCCGCAGTTTGAAGAGACCATCCGTTATATCACCATGAAGCTGGATGAGAACGAGCGCGGTGCGCTGACCCGTCTAATGAAAGTCAAGGACATGATTGCCGAGCGCGCGACATGATTTCAAAAGGTTTTTCCTGAAAGCAAGAGACCTTTGAGCAGGCAGTCCCAAAGGTCTCTTCGAGCTTCATAGTTTTAAAGGATTGCGCTGACCCGATTACCGGTTGTCTTTAATCAACCAATTGTCCCAGAATAAAAACCTTGATGACATTGCTTGCCACGGCGAAACAATCGCCATCCATCAGCACAATGTCAGCGTCTTTGCCTGTTTCCAGCGACCCGACCCTGTCGGAGATTCCTGAGTGGATAGCCGCGTTGATGGTGATGGCCTGAAGCGCATGGAAGGGATCCATTCCGGACTTGACCGCCAGCGCTGCGCAAAGGGTAAGATATTCCTGGGGAATAACCGGTGCATCGGTGATGATGGAAACCTTGCAACCAGCTTTTGCCAGGATGCCGGGGGTTTCAAAGGTACGGTTACGCAGCTCGAACTTACTGGCACTTGATAATGAGGGGCCTATAGCCAGAGGAACATTTTCCTTGGCCAGTTCCTGAGCGATCAGGTGACCTTCGGTCACATGCTCCAGGGTGATATCCACATCAAATTCACGCGCGATGCGCAATGCCGTGAAGATGTCCTCGGTAGCGTGCGCATGTGCTTTAAGCGGCATCTGCTTGCGGATGACCGGCAGCAGTGCCTCCATTTTCATGTCAAAGGCCGGCGCCTTGCTGGGATCTTCCTCGGCTGCCTTTTTTTTGACTTCATATTCGCGCGCTTTAAACAGCGCCTCGCGCAGTTTGCCGGCCGTGGTCATACGGCTGGAATCACTTTTGTCGCGGTAGACGCGCTTGGGGTTTTCGCCAAAAGCGCACTTCATGCTTGTTTCCATTTTGACCAGCATATCGTCCACACGCTTGCCGACAGTTTTGACCGCCACAAAGGTTCCGCCCAGTATATCGGCGCTGCCCGGTCCGGTATTGACAGTGGTGACTCCGGCCAGGGCAGCAGCGCGCAAGTGCGGCTGCATGGGTTTAAAACCGTCAATTCCCCGCAGCTGTGGGCTGATAATGTCATTGATTTCATTATAATCGCTGCCTTCATAGCCAATTCCATAACCATCCAGGCCAATATGGCTGTGCGCATCGATGAAGCCCGGGTAGACCAGCAAGCCCTTGGCGTCCACTGTCTGCGCGCCGAAGGCGCTGATATTTTTCGCGATTTTACTGATTTTGCCATCCTTGACCAGAATATCCGCTATCCTGCCTTCCGGATGGATCGCATCGTGAATTTCACCGCCTTTGATGAGCAACATAATATGGTCTCCTTCTCTATAGTTTAATTTCAGCTTCCTGTTCACTGGAATCATAGATGGCTTGCATGATCTGCGCGGTCAGGATGACGGTGTCAATGTGGCTGGGCAGCTTTTTGCCGGTTTGTACGCAGTCAATGAACTCGTCAATTTCCCGCTGGAACATGTTCTCGCTCTTGAAGCTGGGTGTAATGGTTTGCAGCATGCCATCCTTGGCGGTGTACAGCGTATAGTTGCCGCCGTACTGCAGCCGGATGCCAGCCTTGTCGCCCATGAAATCGATATAAGCCTCTCTCTCTCCGATATTTTGCGCCCATGCGCCATGAACGGTGATGACCGGTCCCTGGGTGCGGATGAGCGCAGTGACCGAGTCATCAACATCATAGGTACCACCGGAAATATGAGGGCCGGCCCACATATCGGTATACACATAGTTGTCAATGTCCCGTCCCAGCTTACAAAAGGCCTGTCCGCTTACAGTGCGCGGGACCGGGTCGCCGCAGCAATACATAACGATATCCAGATAATGTACGCCCCAGTCAATCAGGGCGCCGCCCCCGGCAATGGCTTTGGTAGTAAAAGCGCCGCCCAGGCCAGGGATAGAGCGGTGCGCGCGGAAAGACACATAGACATGATAAATCTCGCCCAGCTCACCCTGATCAATGTGGCGCTTGATGTGGCGCACGGCGTCATTAAAGCGGTTAACCACGCCGATGTTAAGCGTCATTCCGGTTTCATGCTGCGCTTTTTGCATCGCCAGCGCCTCATCATAGGTACGCGCCGCCGGCTTTTCACACAGCACATGTTTGCCCGCGCGCATGCAGTCAATGGCGATTTGCGCATGAACGTTGTTGGGCGTACAGATGCTGACTGCCTGTACCTGTAGATCTTTGAGGATTTCACGATAGTCGGTCACAGCCTTACCGGCGCCATAGGTCTTCACGGCTTTCTCTGCGCGTTCGGGGATAATGTCACAAAAATAGAGCACCTGAGCGTCTTTGTTTTTCATGTAACTGGGAATGTGGGCGGCATTGGCGATGGTACCGCATCCAATTACTGCAACCTTGACCATTTTGACCTCCTGGTTTTTGTTTAATGATAGCACAAAAACATTGCTATCTCAACGCGATGTGCCAAAACTCATATGCATTTCTTGAGGAGTGCCAGCTTTGTTTCACAAGCGGGCGGATTATGTCCCACGATAATTATTACAGATACGCAACAAACCATCCTTGTGTTGCGTCTAATAAATAGGATCTATCCGATTTTTATGCTTTAACATTATGAACGAAAGGAGAAAGCTAACAAGTTGTAAAATATTCGCAAATATTACGAGACAATCATTTTACTGAATTGACACAATTATGCGGACGTGCCTATACTTGAATTGCTTAAAGGGGTTAATGACGGGCGGGACTGCCGACACCCTCTCCCCGGAGCCAACATGATTAAGGAGGTTTCCCAATGAACTTGCGTCGTCATCATACACGGAGGATTATCCGTCATAGTCTGTTGTTATTGCTTGTCCTTTGCCTGCTACCGATGGTATCCCTGCCCGCTCTGGCGGAGAGCAAGACGATCACCAACTTATTTGGCGGCACATTGATGGATACCTACGATAGCATCTTCTCTGCTGCGCGAGCCGGAGACACCCTTTATTTTATAACCCAAAAAGCACTGTATTCTTTTGGCCCCGGAGATCAGGCTGCCGTAAAACGCGCGGATTTTTCGAAGCGGATGTGGAACTATGGCGTGGAGGATCCGTCTGCCCAGGCGTGAGCCGCAAATCTCCAGCCTGCTCTCGGACGGGCAGACCCTGTACGCCCTGGACAATGAGGCCCAAACCCTCTACATCATCGAGATTCAGGATGCGAACAAGTGCAATTCAAAAATCCTCTAGCACTGCCAATGGAAGAGTTTGTGGACGGTGAACCTCCCTATGTGTATGTTGAGTCACCGGAATGGGCCAGGATCCTGGACGGCCGGCTGTATCATGAAGAAGACAGAATTATGAGGATCATCCTGCCGACCTGTTCAGCTATGATTTGACCACAGGCGAAAAAAAGGAGCATCAAGTCAATCACCTGGTCGCCGTGGATGCGTACAAGGACGGCAAGTTCATCGCGGCGGTATATGACATCAACAACAGTTACGACCCTGAAACAGGTACTATGCGCAAGCCGGAGCTGGCTGTTTTTGATCCGGCTGATGACAGCCTGATGGCGCTGGACGCCTTTCTGCCCATCGGTGGGGACTTCACGGACTCAGTGGGCAGCATCTACTATGACCCGGCGGAGGATTGCCTGTATACCTACACCGATACAGACCTCTACCGCCTTGAGGAGGGATTTAAGACCAAGCGCCTCATTGGGTATTTGCCAATGTTCGGCGCCTACGGCAACATTAAAAACGGAGGCCTGCTGCCCCTGCCGGACGGGCGTTTGGCGGTCACTTTCGGTGTCAGCACTTTTATCCGTGAACGCACTGAAAGGGGTCTGGAAGGCGTAACGGTTTTGTCCTTTGCCGGCGGCATGGATAACCCGGACATGCTGATCCGCGTCCTGATGGATATGGACAATGTGGTGCTTCGCCGCGTTGAGGGCCTGCAATACAATTATCTGTCACCGGAGCAGCTTGCCTCAATGTTCCTGACCAAGTCCTTCGAAGTGGATATCCTGCCCATCAATGCTTATGCTTTTGACCTGGACAAGCTCATTGAGAAGGGATACCTGGCAGACCTGTCAGGAAGCCAGCTTATCAGTAATTATGTTGGCCGCATCCAGCCCAATCTCAGCAAGGCGGTCTTGAAGGATGGCAAGGTGTATGCTGTGCCGGTCGGCCTGTTGGTTTTTCCGATGTCCGCTTATGTCAAGCCGTTTGAAGAGCTGAACCTTGAGATGCCTGCCACTATCAAGGAGCTGCTGGTATTGACCCGCAAGTGGGCGGAGGGCTTTGGGGAGGAAAATCCTGAATACACTCTTATCAGCAACGAATATGATATCAGAAAGGCGCTGACAAGACTGGTCATGGACAGCTACATCAATACCGCCTTTGGCGCAGGAGAGGATCTGGTATTTGACACCCCGCTGTTTCGGGAGCTGATGGGAGAAATTGAAACCATTCCCTATGGTGACATGAGCCAGGAGATTGACTGGGACACCCCGGAAGGTCAGGCTGCCGGTGAGGAATTCTTCCAAAAGAAGGGGTTGATTGAAACCGGCATGGGGTATGAGCCGTGTTATTCTGTCGGAATGAATAATTCAGGCGAACACCAGTTCAAACCTTTGATTCTCCCCCTGGATCATGGCATGTCTGCCTTTCACCAGGCTGATCTCACCATGCTGTCTGTCCTATCCAATTCAAAAAATCAAGCTGCAGCCATCGAACTGATTGAGCGCTATCTGTCAAAGCTTGATTTGCTGGATCTGGCAGCCATGGATACCAGCGTTACCGAGGCTATTCCCAATAAGGATTATGAGAAAACCCTGGCCGACCTCGCCAGGCAGATCACGCATATGGAGCAAATAATTGATAAGGCGGAGGGCGCAGCGAAAAGCAACCTTGAAGAGAACCTCAAGTATTCCAAGGAATACTATGAGCAATTTAAACAGACCGGTCAATACCTGGCTACCGCCGAAGACCTGGTCCAGATGCATGAGGTTGTAAGCAAGTTGTATGTGATGAATGGCCTGATGAATGCGCAGCGCCAGGCGCTCTGGAGTGAACCGAGACCTGTCTGAGCAGTATATCGACGGAGCCATCACGCTGGATCAATTCATCAAGCAGGCTGATGACAAACTGCGCCTGGTTCGCATGGAATACCAATAAACCAAACCGGCTGGTTTTGTTTCACGCCAGCTTACTTTAAGAAATAGCCAGCGGGCGGCGACTTCACCCGCTGACTATTTTCCAAATGTATTCTGCGGGCTGGCTGAAACAGCCTGTCGGGGAAAGTATTAGGCATGTTTACCAAAAAAAGGAGCCTGTGGCTATTCTTGCTTCCGGGCTTGACAGGGTTGATGATATTTCATCTTGTACCTTTCCTGGGCGGTATTTATTTCAGCTTGACTGACGGCACCGTACACAACCGACTGGTCTGGTTTGCCAACTATCGCCGCGTCTGGGCCAACCAGGCTTTTCAGTCCGGGCTGCGCAATTCTCTTGAGTTGTCATTGCTAAGTGCGCCTTTGATTTTTGTGCTCAGTTTCATCCTAGCCATTATGCTTAAGTCTCTCAAAGAGCGCAGTTTACCCTACCGCAACATCCTGCTGATGCCTTACCTGATACCCTCATCAGCGTTGCTGATTATCTGGATGGTGTTGTTTGACTATGGCGGCGCAATCAACCGTTTACTCAGCTTTCTGGGCATAGAGCGTGTCATGTGGCTGGAATCCGGCGCGTTGCGTATGCCGATTGTGCTGTTATATGTCTGGAAAAATATCGGATTTTCAATCGTTATCTTCTCAGCTGCCCTGCAATCGGTGCCTGATGAGTATTATGAGTTTGCGCGTCTGGAGGGCGCAGGCCCTGTGTGCCAGGCCAGGAAAATCACCCTACCGTTGGTCTTGCCGACTGCCTTTCTGGTTTTTGTGTTGGCTTGGGTCAATGCCTTTAAAATCTTTAAGGAAGTGTACTTCATCGGCGGAGCCTACCCGCGCGAGGAGGTGTATACCCTGCAGCACTTCATGAACAACCGCTTTGCCAAGCTGGAATACCAGGATGTAACCACTGCGGCATATTCCTTCGCGGTCATAGTACTGATGCTCTTTGCGATGCTGTATATGCGACAGGGGGTTCGCGGCCATGAGCATTAAGATAAGTGTTAGGCGCCGGCCCCGTTCTTTTGGAAGAATGATGAGCACCCTGGCGCTGGTTGTCATCTGTGCCCTGGTATTGCTGCCTATTGTGATGACCTTTCTTTATTCCTTTTTTCCCATGTCGGAAATGAAAGCTTTCCTGAGCACCCGCAACAATTACGAGCAGGTGCGCTTCATGGATATCCTACTGGCGCCGTCCATCGTTTCCCTGCGGCAGTACTATGACCTGCTGATTGATAAGCCGGTCTATTTACAGTTGTTTATGAACTCGGTCAAGTACACCCTGGCCATCCTGGCTGGTCAGTCTGTCTTTATCCCCGCCCTGGCCTACGCGTTGAGCCGCTTTCGTTTTAGAGGCAGGGAACTGCTGTTTTTCATGATTTTGATGCTGATGCTGTTGCCTTTCCAGGTGACCATGGCGCCCAGCGTGCTCACCATGCGTGCCCTGGGGCTGATGAACACGCCTTGGGCTGTTATCCTGCCGATGATGTTTTCACCCTTTTATATCTTTCTGGTGCGCCAGTTTATGATATCCATCCCGGGGGAAATGATGGAGGCCGGGTTAATGGATGGGGCAGGCACCATCCGCAGTTTTTTCCATGTGATACTGCCGTTATCAAAGCCCATTATGGGCGCAGCGGCTGCGCTGTCCTTTGCGGATAGTTGGAACCTGGTCGAGCAGCCTTTGATTTACCTGTCCAATATGCAAAACGCGATGCCGCTGTCGGTGATGTTTAACACTTTCAGCTCTACAGAACAGGGAGTGGTGTTTGCGGCGGCCGCGCTGTACATCCTGCCGGCGCTGTTGATTTACTCTTATTTTCAGGAGGATATCCTGCTTGGTATTCAGCTAAGCGATATGAAATGAGGCAAGCATGAGGAAACGCAAAACACTCAAATGGTTGGTTGTGTTTGTAACAGTACTGTTGGTTAGCCTGTTTTTCTCACGTACTGTGCAGACCATTACAACACCCAAAATACAGAAGATTTCAGCCACGCGCGGCCGGCTGGAGGAAAAGATCCCGGTGCCTGCCAGCCTGGTTTTTACCCAGGGCGAGGAAGTCTATATTCAACAGGCCAAGAAACTGAATCTGTCCATTACTGAGGTGTTGGCGCAGCAGGGGTTCTTTGTCAAAAAGGGCGATTTGCTTGCCCGTGCTGAGATGCCTGTATACCAGGAAGAGTTTGACAAACTCAGACTAGACTATAACAGGGCTGTGCGTGAACTGAGCGATCATATGCTGACCAATGTGCGCCTGGCAAAGGATTCCCCGCACAACCAGCTTGAAGATAGCTATTATGATGCGGCGCAGGTTTACTATGACCTGCGCATGCAGGCGCAGGAAAAGGCAGCGGCGCTGTCATATGAATTGCCCGAGGACATCAACACCTGGGGACGTGCGCCTGAGCCGGAGGTGACACCGCGGCCTCAGACCAACCCTACTCCTTCGCCGGCGCCTTTGGCGCAGATGCCTGAGGAGATGAAAGATATCATGCAGTCTGCCTATGAGGCTTGGCTGGCGTCTGAGGAAATTTACAGCGAGGTCAGGCGCATTTATATCGGCAGCAGCAAAATCAGGCGCACACCGCAGGCGACCTTTGACTACATCAAAAAGATTTACGAACTGCGCCGGGCTTTGGACACGCAGGGAAAAAAGATGCTGGAGTTTACTCAGTTAAGCAGCGGCATGGATGAGATTCGCGCGCCCCACAATGGCTATTTGATTTCCTTTACCCTAAAAAAAGGGGACAGTTATGACGGCAGCAAGGCTTTGTATATCATCAGCAAGGAGGGGGAATTGCCCACCCTCAAGGCTGACATCACCGATATTAAAAAAACCATCGCGCAAGGCACTGCGGCAGAGCTGGAAGGTGTCCCACTGACAGTCAGTGAGATTGTCCTGGAGGCGATGGGTAAAAAGTATGCTGTCATCGCCTTAAGTGAGGATACAATATCGCGTCTGGGAGGCATCGGCAAGCTGATCACTAACCCGCTTACCATCACCCTGTTATACAAGGCACAGCGAACCACCACCTTGCTTCCGGCCAGCGCGGTGCGTACGGATTCTGATGGCAGCAGCTATGTCTTTGCGGTTCAGCAAAACTGGGGTGGTTTGTTGGGGAATATGCAGTATATTCTGAAGAAGCAGCCGATTTCCGTTCTTGAAAAATCCAACAGGTTGGTCGCCATCAGCGAGGACCTGAGCTACCTTGAAATCGCAGATCGGGAGGATCGCATGGTGAGCGATGGTCAAGTGGTCATGGAATATGTGGATTAAGCGCACTCTTACATTTCTGTTTGTCTGTTTGTTGGCAGGCTTGTTTGCGGTGCAGTCGCAAAAGGCGCCCCCTTTGTTGCAGTATGTCTTTTTACCACCGGATTTGTCGGTAGATCACGCTGCATTTGGAGAAGACAACGGGGAAAATGAAGATACGGAAAGGAATGAACCGCTTAAACCACTTGACGTATTTCTTAAAGGATGGGACAGTTTTCTTGAGGAACAGCAAAACAGCTTGACTGCTGCCATCCTTTGTGCGCACTACCCCTTCGTCACAATGCAGACTGAACAGGGCGGAAGCGCCAGCGGGGAGCTGCTTGCTGTGACAGGTCAGCTGCATACGCTCCCACAGGGTATTCTGTTGAGCGGACGGCATCTTTATCAGGAAGAGGTGGAGATGGGGACTTCCTCTGCTGTGCTGGATGAAGGCTTGGCTATCGCGCTGTTTCGACAGGGTGATCCGGTGGGAATGACTTTTACGCTCAATGACCAGTGTTTTACAGTGGTGGGTGTGGTGCGCCATGCCCGCACGGTGGGGGACAGGGCGGAATATGGATTGATGGTGCCTCTCAAGGCTTTTGACAAGCAACCGCAGTGGGAAGTTATGACAGTGCAGTTGATGCCCCAGGGCGGCAGTGGAACACGCAAAGGCCTGGAAAATGCTTTGGGTTCATGGCAGCAGGGAGGGCAGGCTATTGATCTGGTCAAAGAAAAGTATCGTACCCTACTGCCGCTGCGTGTACTAATATGCCTGATTGTTTTTTCGCTGGCTCTGATTTGGCTGCGGTATGCCAGGCGGCTATCCGTCTCCCTGGTGGCTAATGACAGGCAAAGATTAGAGAAGCATTATGCATTGGAATTGATGCCGCGTTTTATTTTAAGCGGAGTTTTGATTGTATTGATGCATCTGGTTGGCGTTGGCGTGATGATTCTTGCGTTCATTCAACTGCTTGAACCGGTTTATGTGTTTCCGGAATGGGTGCCGGCCATCCTGGTAGAACCGCGTGAAATCGCTGCGACTTTTTGGCATAATCGAAGCCTGGTTAACGGTCTGGTCAGCCTGCGCAGCAAGGAATTGCTGTATCTGGGTGCGTTACGATCCTACCTGATCGCACTGGCTGCTGTGATAGCTGGTTTGCTGATTACCCCTATGGGCAAACTGTACCGCCTTTCCGGCGCTAAAGAAAAGGGCTAGAGCAGTGATCTTAGACTGAGACTGCTGGCGGCGTGCTGCAACTTTTCTTTTTTAATGTGCAGCCAGGCACAGTAAATCATCAGCCCGGCAGCAATCGATTGCAGGATTACACATACCAGATTAAGCGTGCTAATGCCCCGGGTTTCTACCAGCCAGCCTGCTGTTGAATTGCTGATGATAGCCGACAGCGCGCCGCTGGCAGTAACAAGGGACTGGCCTCGCACGCGCTCGTTGGGCCGGACAATGTTGTTGACAAAATAAACAGAAGAGATCCCATACAAGCCATAACAAAACACACTGAAGGCCATGGCTGCATAAATCCCTCCAATGCTGCGCGACAGGTAAATAATCAGTGATTTGATAAAATATGCGAATGCTGAGACGCTTAGGATGGCGCGCGGACGAAAGCGCCGCAGCAGGAAAGGGCTGAGGAACATCGCAGGCATTTCTACCCCTGCTTGCAGAAACATGGCCACACCCAAAGCCGCTTCATTGCCGCCCTTTGACTCAATTACGCGGGGTAAAAACAGCATCATGTTGCTTTGACCGGCGCTCATGAATATTGATGAGAGCAAAAAGACCTGCATGACCAGGTTCGAACGCAGCATTTGCCGGAGGCTGGTATGTGGCACCGGCTGCGCGAGGTCGGGAATGGCGCTCTCATCCGGGGGCCTTCGTCCCGGCCGGGGCATCACCAAAACCATGAGAATTGAAATCGCGATGCAGATCAGACAGATGGGCATCAAAATCCCCGGGCTGAACCGGTCCAGCAAAAGCCCCAGGAAGTAAGCGAAAATTGCGTACATCAGGGCGCTGACTCCGCGTGGCCAGCCCAGGTTGACAGGAAGACCTTCATTGACAAACTGGATGATCTGCGCATTGTACAGACCTGGCATGCCACTCATCATTCCGCCGGCCAGCGCATAGGTCAGAAGCATCATGATAAGCGGCATGGGCACCAGTGCCAGCAGGCTGACCAGTCCCAGGATAGCCAGATAAATGACTGTAATTATTTTTTTGAGCGGTATCCGGTCATTTGCATCAGAAAATGATGAAATCCCCAACTGGAATATAATGGATATCAGAGATACAATGGAGGCGGTTAAGCCGATCAGCGCATCAGAGAAACCATAATATGACAAATAGACAGCCATAAAACCAGAATACACACACATCGCCAGCCAATAGCTTGAGTGCATGCCAGCGAAAATGGCTTCAATGTGGAAGGTTTTGGATCTGCCCTTTTGCATCCTGTCCTCCGTTGATAGTAACCTGTTCCATCATACGGGAAGCAAAATTCTTGTCAAGACAAGATGTCAAAAAGAACAGCGAAGAACCTAAATAATGTGTAAAGTCTTGTTGAAAGTCCGTGCATGAGGAGAGATGATACGCTATAATATATAATAAATACAGGCAGCCTTTGCGTTGCTGGAAAACAACACAGGAGAGTGTCATGTCAAAGAGAATCGCTTTTATTGGAGCCGGCAGCTTTGGTTTTACCCGCAGTCTGGTGCGTGACCTTCTATCCTTTCCTGCCTTTGCAGATGCCACTATTGTGCTGATGGATATTGATGCTGATCGCTTGAGCACCATTACCCGGGCTGTGAAGCGTATAGTGGAGACGGGGAATTATCCCGCACAAGTCGTTGCAACACAGGATCGCGTGGAGGCGTTAAAGGGCGCGCATGGCGTAGTTACCACCATTCTGGCAGGTGATGTGGATATATGGCAGCACGACATTCTGATCCCTAAAAAATATGGCGTTGATATCAACGTAGGGGATACACGCGGTCCTAGCGGTATCTTCAGGTTTCTGCGCACAGTCAATCCCATTCTGGACATTGCGCAGGATATCAGCCGTTACTGTCCTGAAGCGGTTTACTTGAACTATACCAACCCCATGGCCATGCTGTGCCGCGTAGTGCAAGAAAAACACCCCAAGCTGGTCACCAGCGGATTATGTCACAGCGTGCAGGGCACAGCAGCGATGCTGGCGCGCTGGATTGGCTTGCCGGCGGACGAGATCTCCTACACCTGTGCGGGAATCAATCATCAGGCTTTCTACTTGAACTTCCTGCACCGGGGCAAGGATGTCTATCCGCTGATTGACAAAGCCATCCGGGAAAATGCCGATGTCTATAATGAAGAAATCGTCCGCAATGAGATTTACCTCGCGATGGGTTATTATGTTACCGAGTCCTCCGGCCACAACAGCGAGTATGTATCCTGGTTCCGCAAGCGCCCGGATCTGATAGAAAAATACTGCACCCACAGCACTGGCTGGAACCCGGGAGAATATGCCTATATTCTTAATGAGTATAAGAGCAAGAAGCACACCTGGAAACAGGAAATTGATGAATGGTTCAAACAGCCGGTGGATTTGAAACGCGGAGGGGAATATGCCGCGTCCATCTTTAATGCCGTTTTCGGAGATCAGACCATGTATAAGTTCAATGGTAATGTACGAAACTTCAATCTGATTGACAACCTGCCGTATGGATGCTGTGTAGAGGTACCGGTGCTGGCAAGCAAGCATGGTCTGGAAGCCATCCATATTGGCAGTCTGCCGCCGCAGCTCGCGCTCATGTGCAGTACCTCAGCTCAAATTGAAGAAATGGCTGTTGAAGCCAGCCTGACAGGCAACCGTGAGCTGGTGTATCAGGCAATCTGTTATGACCCCTTAACCGCGGCAGTGCTCAGCCTGAAGGAAATTAAAGCTATGACCGATGAGATGTTCGCACAGTTTGAGGAATGGTTACCGCAGTTCCAATAAGCGTAAGCGGCTGAAAACGAAGCTCATTTTCCCGCCAAATTTGCATGGCTTTGGGCTTTTTGGCTTTTTGGAACAGCTGTCGCTTGCCCCTGAATGCGGCCTATGCTATACTTCTTTAAAAATCACGAACAGAGATTTCAGGAGGGGGCAAGCGATGCTTCGGATGCATGTATTTTTAGTTGGCATGTCCGGTGGCGGGAAAACCAGCCTCGGGCGCAAGGCCGCTTCTATCCTGAATTTGCGTTTTGTTGATACCGATCAATTGGTCAGTGACATGATGGGGATGTCTGTCAATGGCATTTATGACACCCTGGGGGAAGACTTTTTCCGCAATGCCGAGACCGGTGTCCTGATGGAAGTGGTCTCGCAGGAGCCTTGTCTGGTATCCACCGGAGGTGGCTTGCCTACGGTGAAGGAAAATGTGTTGATCATGCAAAACCATGGCGTTATTATTCATATTGACCGACCGCTTGATCAAATCCTCTCAGATATAAAAGTAGATCGCCGTCCCACGCTTAAGGATGGTTCACGTGAGGATGTCATTCATGAGTACAATAAACATATTGGTTTTTACCATGCCTGTGCGGATTACACACTGGATAATTCCTATGGCTTTGTGCTTGGAGCATCGCGTCTGGCTGAAATGATCGAACAAGTTGCATCCGATTGAATATAAGATTGATTTTAGTTTTTGTCGCTTCAGCGTGAATGCGGTTTCGTGGAATAAATAAATCTCTGTTGTCCTCACTTGTATATCAACGCGCAGAATCTTTCGGAGCGTTTTTTTCTTCTACAAACCAACGGTTAAAGCTATCCTGAAAAAGGATGGTTCTGCGCTGTCCGATGCGTATTGTGTAGCGCAGTCCGTTGCCGCCCGCATAAACAGCAATGGCCTGTCTGGATTCCAGCACCCTATCAATTGTCATGTATTGGCGATGGAAGGCCAGCCACCGTGGTTGGACAATGCCCAGTTCATCCGTGTCAAAACCAACCGCTACATATGTTTTGATTGCCATGATGTTCACCTCCGCTTTCACAATAACACGAACGAGTGTTCTCGTAAAGCTATGGAGGGAATGCGCAGAAGATAGGCTGGCATTGCTGTTAACTGTGAATCTTAAATGGATAAGATCTCCGAGTATGCCGAATATAAAAGAACTATTCTGTGACCACGCAGCATAAACTGCCCGAAAGCATAATTCTGCTTGATTACTCCAAACGTTCCCTCAACCTGGATCGAGCGGTTCATCCTCAGCATAATACCTTTCCCGCTGATAATTCTGGCCAGGGACTCCGCTCGCTGGGCGATGAACCTCTTGGACACCTGAAGCTTCCGATTCCCCCTGGATCTGGCGCATTGCTTCTTCCCGGGACAGCCGTCACAGCCTTCACACTCATAGTAACTGATCTGACTTTCAAACCCGCTTTTGCTTCTGCGTATCCCCTCGTATTGCAGCCGGAGTTTCTTGCCCTGCTGACAGGTATGCTCGTCCAACAAGGAATCGTCTCTTCTTCCATACAAAGCTATACTTGTTCGCGTTCGCCTCAATCTTTGTTCCATCCACAACAAGTGCTCATAACAAATTTCTCCCTTTTCGCCAAGGAGCTTTACCAGGGTATAAAACAAGGCTTCTGAACAGCCGGCCAGCCGCTGGCTGCGAAACCTTGCGATCTCATGATAATTGGGCGCTTTCTCTTCATTGAGTAGCCGGATAAAATTGATGTCCCGTTTGCAGGCGCTTTCTATACCCCGGCAGGAGCAGATGCCTTCCATGCCGGCATACAGGAGTACCTTGAGCAGCGTGACGGGATTGGTTTCGGGGCCTTACGGCCGAGGCGTTTGCAGGCGTTCCTCAGTGAACTCAAATCCATCTCATCCACTGTTTGATCTAAGAGCCGCATACTGTCGTTCGCCGGGATGATCCTTTCAGCAAATGCGCAAATGCCTCGTCAATTCTTAGTTGCACATTTCGCGCGCCTTTACGATAATGTGTCTGGTGGCTATTGTTTTCCACACATCAATTCTGCCAAAAAACAGAGCCGGTGTCGCCGCTTTCGCTGCTTCCAGGCTCTGTTTTTCCCTTAGTTAAGGGGCCGTAGTTTTGCTACAGCCCCCTCTACCGTTTGTAATGTTGTGAGCTAATCCAAAGTTTTTAACACCGCTTCATAAGCGGCTGCCAGCTGAGGATCCGCCAGGTCTGCTGTTTCAAAAAACTTATCCTGAAGTTCTTCCGGCATCTCTACTACCAGGTCAGGCGTGATGCCTTCCTTGTGCACCTTGCGTCCCAGAGGGGAAAAGTATTGTGCCGCAGTAAACTGGAAGCCGGATTTATCGTTGTCCAGTGGTACAACATATTGGATGACGCCCTTGCCGAAGGTGGTGGTTCCAACAATCTGTGCGCGTCTATGGTCCTGCAGCGCAGCTGCCAGAATTTCTGACGCGGAGGCCGAGTTGCCATTGACCAGAATGGTCAGGGGCATGGTGTCAGCGCCGGACTGGGTGATGTGTTCCCTGCGGCGTTGCGAACGATCTTGTGTGTAATAGAGCAATTTTTCATCCAGGAAAATATCTCCAATGGTTTCCGCGTCTCCCACCCATCCGCCGGGATTGTCGCGCAGGTCAAAAATCAAATGCTGCATGCCCTGGGCTTTCAGATCATTGTAAGCTTCTCGGAAGGCTTCCATGCTTCCGCCTGCAAACTCATACAGGACGATGTAACCAACCTTGCTGTCAATCATCTTGTGCTCGGTGCGGTTGACCACAATGTTGGCCTTGACCAGGTCAAAGGGAATCACCTCGCCGTTTCGGATGATTTCGATATGTACCTTTTCACCCGGGATACCGCGCATGATATCCACCGCGTCCTGCATGGTGGCGGTGGATACACTGAGATCCTCCACCGCATAGAAGACATCGCCTTTTTTCAATCCTGCGCGCTCGGCTGGAGTGTCTTTGAACACACGCACAATGGTGACAGAGCTGTCCTTGTGATTGCCCAGCATCAGCACGCCAATGCCTGCGTATTTGCCGCTGTCGTCTTCCTTCAGTTTTTCCCATGCTTTCTGGGGATAATAAAAGGAATAAGCATCACCAAGCCCTGCGAGCAGGCCCTGAATTGCGCCATCCATCATGTCCTGAGTGTTTGGCTCTTCATAAAAATAAGCGTCCACATACTGCTTGACTTCATCAAGCAGCGCGTACTGCTTGAGCCGTTCATATTCTTCCTTTGGGATAGTTACTGTTTCGTTCCTGCCGGAACTAAACCAGTTGGCGCCGGCCAACATCGGGACGGTAATCAGAAGTGCTGCCAGAAGGAGAACGGCAAAACGGGACAGTTTAAAGCTTCGCTTCATATAATGTATCCTTTCATGAGGGATTGCAGCTTGAGTTTTGATGCTTTTTACGCAGGTCGTTAAGCAGTTTAAACAGCATGGCATCGCGGAAATGGCGCAGGTCAAGGCCGGTTACCTTTTGAATTTTATCCAGCCGGTATACCAGCGTATTGCGATGTATGTACAAATCACGCGCGGCATCTGTCAGGTTGAGGTCTCTGCTGATGAAAACATTCACCGTGTCAAGCATTTCTTCGTTGAACAGTTTCTCGGTGGCGGGGTTGAATAATTCAGCGATGTAAGGCTCAGCTTGTCGGGGCGCGCAGTCCATCATAAAACGCTCCAGCACTAAATTTTCATGATCGAATATTTGTGATTTTAACCCGAACAGGCTACCAACCCGGATCGCCTGGTCTGCCTGCTCATAAGAGCGGGACAAGTCGCACAGGCTGGGGGCTATCCCGCCAATACCAATAATTGCCTGAAGGCCCAGCTCGTTTTGCAAGGTATCCTGGAGCGCCATGGCATACTCCACCAAATCTTTGTGTTCGTCCTCATTCAGTGCGCGTACCAGAGCCAGGCTGTCGTAACCCAGCGGAACAAACAAATCATTGTCCATCTGAGGGACATACTCGGCCAATTCCTCATAAGAGACCTGGCGGCCGGCTCCGGGCAGGCTGAGCAGCATCACGCGCCGGGGAATGTCACGGAGGAGATCATCCCTGTGCATGAGATTTTCCAGCTCGCGCTGTGTCAATTCTCCTAATAACAGGCGCTTTAATGCGTTGCTGAATTCAGTTGTGATGCCCTGTTCGTGCTTGAACGCTAAAATTAAACGGGCACACAAAGTCAACAGATCGTGAGCCTCCGGCTTGTCTTTCGTGACCAAAGTTTGCACCTCATAGCCGGGCAAGGTTAAAAACAAGTAACCGGACTTGGATACCGGGATGTTTTCCTGTAGTGAGGCGGGCAACAAGAAGGTGTCCGGCTGATGGGGCACCAGGCAGCGCCCTTGCCGATCCAACAAAAAAACTGATTGTTCCAGAGCGGAAAACAATTCGTTGATTTTCTGCAGTACCGCGTCACCCAATAAGCTCACCTCACAATCAGACTTTTTATATTATAACATTTACGAGGCGTGATGACAAAGAATTCCGGAGCCCATGCTTTATGCTTTATAAAACCGCGGCGATCACATTATGGCTGAATTTGCATACTATCTTTTAACAGGTTACGTTGGTTACGTTGGAGGCAGGATGAGGCAGAATGAAAGCCCGAATGAAAGCCCCGAAGCCCCGAAATGAAAGCCCCGAAATGAAAGCTGCTTTTTGCTTGCAATACCATGTAATCGATGGTATTTTATTTTATGGCGCTTTTTACTTAGTATCAGCGCAGCATATTCAGGAGGACAGCCATGAGCTATCAGGCAGAAAAAATCAGTGGAAACCAGTATAAGATTTTGTTTACCGTCCCATCCGGTGAGTTTGACGCTGCGATGCAGCAATCCTACTTAAAAAACCGTGGCCGTATCAATGTGCCCGGCTTCAGGAAGGGTAAGGCGCCGCGGCGGTTGATTGAGAATATGTATGGCGAAGGCATATTTTATGACGACGCTTTTGAAATGATTTTTCCGGATTTGTATCATCAGGCCGTTGATCAGGAAGATTTATTTCCTGTTGACCAGCCTGAGGTTCATGTGGATCAGATTGGCTCCGGCCAAGAGTTGGTGTTTTCCGTTACTGTTTATGTCAAACCCGATGTCAGTTTGGGCGAGTACAAGGGGCTGACTGCGACGCGCCATCTTCACGCCATAGGCGAAGAAGAAATCGAGCACCGTATCAGCCATGATATACAAAAGTTGACCACGTATGAAGATATTACTGACCGTGCGCTGCAGGAAGGTGATACTGCCAATATCAATTATTTGGGCAGCGTTGATGGCGTAGCTTTTGAAGGCGGCCAGGCTGACGGCCATGAGCTCACATTGGGATCAGGCGCTTTTATTCCGGGCTTTGAAGAACAGCTTGTCGGCATGAACATTGGTGATGAGAAGACCATCACTGTCACTTTCCCCACACAATACCACTCACAGGAACTGGCAGGCAAGGAAGCCCAGTTCCATGTCAAGGTCAATTCAGCCAAGCAGGAAGTTAAGCCTGAAATGGATGACGAATTCGCGCGCGATGTATCAGAGCATCAAACCTATGAGGAATACCATGCGGCCATTGTCAAGGAATTGGAAGAGCGCAGGGATAAGAACGCTGAAACAGCAGTTGAGAACGAGCTGGTTCAAAAAGCTGTGGATGCGGCTGATTGCGATATTCCGCGCGCCATGGTAGAACGCCAGGTAGACCGCATGTTTATGAACATGAAAATGCGCATGCTTTATCAGGGCATCCGTATGGAAGACTACATGATGTATACTAATACCACTGAGGAAGACCTGCGTGGGCAGTTTGAAGATGACGCGCGCAATAACATCAAGACTGAACTGGTCACTGGAGCTATCGCCAAGCAGGAAGGCCTGGAAGTTGACCAGGAGGAAATTGATGCTCAAATTGCCCGTTACGCAGCGGATTCTCATCAGGAGTTAGAAACCTACAAGGCTGGCTTGAACGAGAACCAGCTGGAAAACTTCAAGGATTTGGCTCTTTACCAGAAAGTAGTGGGTTTTATCAAGGACAATGCGGTTATTGATGTTCACACAAGTGAAGAAACAGATGAGACAATCGATGTACGCGAGGTCGTCGAGTCTGTGGCGCAGGCGCTGGACAGTGCGGAAGAGGCGGAGGACAACGGGGAGGAAAAGAATGCTGCTGCGCGCAAAAAAGAGAGTGATGAAGTCCGGTCTGAAGATAACTGATGCTGATTCCGATTTTTACCGCGCTTTTGCACTGGGTTTTTACTGTCCTGGATGTGACGGCCAACTTCAACAGAGCTAAAGCTACACACTATTCTTCTTTCCTTGAAGGATTGCCTTAGATCAGTTAACCTTAATAACAGTACATTCGGAGGTACCATGGCAGATTATTTGATTCCCTATGTGATTGAGCGTTCCGGCAATGCGGAGCGGTCGTATGATATATACTCCCGTCTGCTCAAGGATCGCATCATCTTCCTGTCCGGACCGATACATGACGGCATGGCGAATGCCGTTGTCGCGCAGTTGCTCTTCCTGGATATGGATAATCCCAATGCAGACATTAACCTGTACATCAACAGCCCCGGCGGATCAGTAACTGCGGGAATGGCTATTTATGATACCATGCAGTATGTAAAAGCCCCGGTACGTACGGTTTGCATTGGCATGGCTGCTTCCATGGGCGCTTTTTTGCTCATGGCTGGCGCGAAGGGCAAGCGCATGGCTCTGCCCAACAGTGAGGTAATGATCCACCAGCCCTCCGGCGGTGCGGAAGGTCAAGCAACTGATGTTACTATCCGCGCGGAATGGCTGCTGAAGACCAAGCACAAGATGAACCGTATGATGGCGGAGATGACCGGGCAGCCGCTGGAAAAAATCTCCAACGATGTAGAGCGTGATTTCTTCATGTCCGCACAGGACGCCAAGGCTTACGGCATTATCGATGAGATCTTTGAACCACGCAAGACGGGGGATGGCAATGGCTAAAGAGCCTATGGATGGTCGCAAACCACCGCGTTGCAGCTTTTGTGGTAAATCCCAAAATGAGGTCAAACAGCTTATTGCGGGACCGAATGCTTTTATTTGCGATGAGTGTGTGGAACTGTGTGGCGAGGTTATTCAGGAGAACAAACCCCGCAGGATACAGCCAGGGGAACTTCCCAGGCTGATGCCTCCGGCTGAGATAAAAAAAACGCTGGATGAGTATGTGATTGGACAGGAGCGGGTCAAGCGCGCCTTGTGTGTTGCTGTTTACAACCATTATAAGCGTATCCGTTCCAATGCCTCTAAACAGCCGGATGTCGAATTGCAAAAGTCCAATGTCCTGCTGGTTGGGCAAACCGGTACAGGCAAGACCTACCTTGCTCAAACCCTTGCGCGGATACTGAAGGTACCCTTTGCAATTGCGGACGCGACATCCCTTACCGAAGCCGGCTATGTTGGCGAGGATGTAGAGAACATCCTCTTGCGATTGATTCAGGCGGCCGGTGGAAATATCCAGGCTGCTGAGCAAGGCATCATTTACCTGGATGAGGTGGACAAAATCGCCCGCAAGAGTGAAAATGTTTCCATTACCCGCGATGTATCCGGCGAAGGGGTACAGCAAGCCTTGCTGAAGATTCTGGAAGGCACTGTAGCCAACGTTCCCCCTCAAGGTGGGCGCAAGCATCCACAGCAGGAAACCATCCCGATTGACACCTCTAACATTCTCTTTATTTGCGGCGGCGCTTTTGACGGGCTGGAGAACATCATTGCCAGCCGGACTGGCAGCAGGGCTGTTGGTTTTGGCGCCCCTGATGCCGATGCTGAGGAGAAGCGTGTTGGAAAGCTGCTTTCCCAGATGCGCGCAGAGGATTTGGTAAAGTATGGCCTGATTCCTGAACTGGTAGGCCGGATGCCGGTCATGCTGTCACTGGACACCTTGGATGAGGATGCGCTTGTACGTATTCTTACAGAACCCAGGAACGCCTTGATCAAGCAATATCAATACTTGTTTGAATTGGACGGCGCAAAGCTGGAGTTTGATGAAGACGCCCTGTGGGTCATTGCCAAACTGGCGGTGGAACGTAAAACAGGTGCCCGTGGGCTGCGATCCATTCTGGAAGCTGCTCTGATGGATACCATGTTTGAATTGCCCGGTTCTCCTGATGTTATCTCCTGTACTGTTACCCGCGATACAGTTGTGAATGGCGCCTCCCCCTTGATTGTCAAGGAGTCAAAAAGCCAGTCCGCCGCCGGCAAGAAAGCTTCCAGACTGACCAAACCACAGCAATCTGACGCATCCTAAGCGCCTGGCCTCTTCCCGATACGGTTGCATTGGACAGCGGTGTTTGTGATATGCTAACAGCGCCCCGGTGTAATACTTTGGGAAGAGGCGTCTTTAAAAAGGAGAAATACATGTCTGACATCTCTGCAATTAAGAGCATCAATTTTTTGCCGCTGCGCGGTACCATGGTGTTTCCGCATACTGTAATGCATATTGATGTCGCCCGGCCCAAAAGCATTGCGTCGGTATACGCCGCTATGGAAGATGACCAGCGGATTTTTCTGGTTACACAAAACAATGATGAAATGGATGATCCGGGTTTTGGGGATCTTCTCACGGCCGGAACCATCGCGCGCATCACGCAGGTGTTGTTGCATCAGCCCGGCAATGGATTGCGCGTATTGATAGAGGGTGAAAACAGAGCTCGGCTTCTTAATGTCGAGAATGATGAAGAACGTTGGATTGCTACCGTGGCTCCGCTTGTGTCCGCCGCTCGGCAGGAGGATGAGGAAACTATCAAGGCCTTGATCCGCCTTGCTAAAGAAACCCTTGACAGTTTTGCTGAGGCAGGCAACCGTGTCAGTGAGGATTTGATTCGTTCCATCAAACGCATCGCTGATCCGGATGAAATGGTGGATGTTATCGCCGCCAACCTGCTCAGCGACCAGAATGAGCGTCGGCAGTTACTGCTTGCTGATTCGCTCAAGGAGCGCTTGGAACTGGTATGCGAGTTCTTAGCCCGCGAAGTGCGAAACGCCAACATTGATCGCATTGTGCAGATGCGAATCCGTGTTCAGGTGGAACGTTCCCAGCGCGAGTATTACCTGCGTGAGCAAATGAAGGCCATCCAGGACGAGCTGGGCGAGGGTGATGATGACGATGTAGAGGAAATGCGCAAGAAGCTGGCGCTGATTCCCTTAAACGAGGAAGCGCGTGAAAAAGCGGACAAGGAGCTTGATCGCCTGTCGCGCATGATGCCGGGCAGCCCGGAATCCACTGTGTCTGAAAATTACCTTGATTGGTTGCTGGAACTGCCCTGGGGAAAGTACTCCAAGGATCAGCTTTCCCTGCCCCGCGCCAGGCGCATACTGGATAAAGATCACTACGGCATGGAGAAAGTTAAGGAACGCATCATAGAGTACCTTGCCATCCTGGCGATGCGCCACAAGGAGGAAGGCGAGGTAGTGCCCAAGGGACCCATCCTGTGTTTTGTTGGTCCGCCTGGTGTAGGGAAAACCTCCATTGTGCGCGCCATCGCCAGCGCGTTGGGTCGCAAGTTTGTTAAGCTATCTTTGGGCGGCATACGTGATGAGGCTGAAATCTATGGTCATCGCCGTACCTACATTGGATCTATCCCCGGGCATATCATCAGTGGTATCAAACGGGCAGGTACGATGAATCCGGTCTTTCTGTTTGATGAGATAGACAAGATGTCAAGCGACTACCGCGGTGATCCGGCCAGTGCCATGCTGGAGGTGCTTGATTCCGAACAGAACTTCGCTTTCCGTGATCATTATCTGGATGTTCCCTTTGACCTTTCACGCGTTCTGTTTATCACTACTGCCAATACCCGCGACACTATCCCGCCGGCGCTCCTGGACCGGATGGAGATTATAGAGGTGTCCAGCTACACTGAGGAAGAAAAATTACAAATTGCGAAAAAGCATCTGCTGCGCCGCCAGATAGTTGAAAACGGTCTTAAACCCGGCAGTGTCAAAATGGGTGTGGCAGCCATCCGTGAGGTGATTGAGAACTATACCCGTGAGGCAGGTGTCCGCAGCTTGACGCGTACCCTGGCCAAGGTTGTGCGCAAGGCAGCGGTTTATCTGCTTGATACTGGTGAAAAGACAATTACCATCAAGCCCAATATGATAGAAGAATTTTTAGGCCCGCCGCGCTATTTGCGCGAGCATCCGGACAAGGTGCCTTTACAGGGAGTGGTCATCGGATTGGCTTATACTGAAGTAGGTGGTGAACTGCTCAAGGTGGAGTGCGCCGTCATGCCTGGCAGCGGCAAGCTTTCTCTGACCGGCCATCTGGGTGATGTGATGAAAGAAAGCGGACAGGCGGCGCTGTCTTGGGTACGGGCTAACAGCAGTCAGTATGATTTGCCACATGACTTCTATAACAAGATGGATATCCATATTCATGTGCCCGAGGGAGCTGTGCCTAAGGATGGTCCCTCCGCCGGCATTACGATGACCGTGGCAATGGTATCTGCGCTGAGTGGCAGGAAAGTGCGCCAGGACCTTGCGATGACAGGTGAAATAACCTTGGGCGGCCGTGTGCTGGCCATTGGTGGTGTCAAAGAAAAATTGCTGGCTGCATATCGGGCCGGTATTAAAACCTTGGCTTTGCCTGTAGAAAACAAAAAGGATGTCAGCGAGCTTCCCGGATATATCCGCGATTTCTTTGATATTCATTATGTTGCTGACGCGCACTCGGTTCTGGGTTTGGCATTGGTGAAAGATGATGGAGATTAAGTCGGCTGTTTTTGTCGTCAGTCTGCCCAGGTATGGTAAGTTTCCGGGCAGGGATCTGCCGCAAATTGCGGTTGCCGGGCGCAGCAATGTCGGGAAAAGCAGCCTGATTAACAGCTTGTGCCGTATGCGCGGGCTGGCGAAGACCAGCGCTACTCCAGGGAAAACCCGCTTGATCAATGTCTTTCTTATCAATAACTCCTTTCATTTGATCGATCTGCCCGGCTATGGTTACGCCAAGGTATCCAGAAAAGAACAGCAAAGCTGGGGACGGATGATGGATGATTATTTCAGACAGGCAGAATCGCTCAAGACAGTGCTTCATCTGGTCGATATTCGCCATGCGCCCAGCCAGGGGGACAGGCAGATGAATGCTTTCCTTTATGCCAACGGACTGGATTTTATTCTGGCTGCAACCAAATCAGATAAGCTTTCACGTGCGCAGCGTGGCAAAATGCTGCCGGTGATTGCGCGCGATATGGCCGTTCAGCCCTGGGATATCATTCCATATTCCTCGCAAACCGGCGAGGGGCGTGACCAACTGCTTACCCGGCTTGAGAAATCGCTGGAGGCATGAATTCCATCAACCGGTCTCAAGTGAGATAAACAAGCCGGTATATAGGGCCGTATCGTGTTTGATTGCCAGCACACAGCTGTGATGATATACTTTCCATAAGAAAAAACCAGCGGGGGTGACCATCATGATTCATGTAGAAATCATCAAGCCAAATAAGAAGGACTTGAGGCCATTTATCCAGCTGCCTTTTGATATTTACAAAAATGACAAGAACTGGGCACCACCCGGCAGACAGGATTTATTGCGTTCCCTGACCGGGAAGGACAATGAATTTTTTACCAGCGGCATCCAGCGCTATTTTCTGGCTTATGATGATGAAACACCGGTCGCGCGCGTGCTGGCCGGAGTTGATTTGCGCCTGTCCACTCGTGTGGGGGAGACGAGCGGTTACATCAGCTTGTTAGAATCCTATGATAATTATGAATATGGCCGGGCGGTTTTGGAAGCTGCCATGCGTTTCCTTCGTGAGCATGGTGTAGTCATCGTTTTCGGCCCTGTCGCTCCGCGTTATGATTTGCTTAATCGCGGTGTGCTGGTGGATGGTTTTGACGGTCCGCCAGTCATGCAAAACGCTTACAACACACCGGCGATTCCTCAGATTCTGGAAAAGTTCGGCTTCAAAAAATGGCGTGATTATCTTGCCTATGATATCCCTGTGGGCAGCATTCCTGTTGACCGTATCCTGCCGATGGCCAGCCGCATCCGTGAACGCTTTGGTTTTCGGATTGAGCAGGTGGATTTTACGCGCTCCAACCTGATTCGTGTTGCCCAGGATTTATCTGCAGTCATCAGTGAAGCGACCCCTGATGAGGCAGGCAGTTACCTGCCCACGCCGGAGGATTTGTTGCAGCTGTTTAAGCGCATCAAACCCTGGCTGCGCAACCAGACCGCTGTCATGGCTTATGCCGGCAGGCGTCCTATCGGCGCAGTGATTGGCTTTTTGGATGCTACCCCCTCGTTGATTGGCACTAACGGCCGCCGTACACCCATCAACTGGGTCCGCCGCAAGGCGAGAACCCGGAAGACTACCGTTGTCCGCTGTCCTATCCAGTATGTTATTCCGGAATTCCAAAACAAAGCGGTCAATATCGTGATGCTGGCGGAAGCTGTCAAAGGCGCAAAGGCGCTGGGCATCACCCGGATCGAAGGATCTCTTGTTGACGAAACACACATGGTTTCCATTAACAATACACAAACTGCAGGGGGCAAATTATATCGGCGTTACCGTGTGTACAGTTTTCGACTGGCTTGATATAGCAATAGTAATATGACCCAAGGGTAATTTCATGGTTGATTCTTGATTCTTTCAAGCACTCTTTCAATATATAAAACACGTAGAGCGTCTGACTTGATTCTTGTATGTAGCTTTCCTTTTATGGTAAGATACAACATCTTTTGTATGGAGGTTGGGATGATCAGGATTGTACTGGATGCGATGGGCGGTGACCATGCGCCGAAAGCCCTCTGTGAAGGCGCGTTGCTTGCCTTACGGGCAGATCCGGAACTGTCCATTGTCCTGGCGGGCGTACCGGCACAGATTCAACCGTATATCAAGGACACGGAGGATTTGCGTGACCGTCTGAGCGTTCTTGACGCAAGTGACATTATCACCAACAATGAATCCGCTGCGCTGGCTATCCGGCAAAAGAAAAACAGTGCGGTAGTACGCGGTATGCTGATGGTGCGCGAAGGGGAAGCCGACGGCTTTGTATCAGCCGGTTCCACAGGGGCTGTACTGGTGGGAGGGATGTTGCGTCTGGGGCGTATTCCAGGCATAGAACGGCCTGCGCTGGCACCCATGCTGCCTGGCAGAGCGGGAAATTTTCTATTGATTGATTGTGGCGCCAACGTGGATAGCAAGCCCGAGTATCTTGCCCAGTTTGGATTAATGGGTGATGCCTATATGCGTAAGGCGCAGGGGCTGGCAAAGCCCAGGGTAGGTTTGGCCAATATTGGCGCGGAGGAAGAAAAGGGCAGCGCGCTGTACATCGCGGCACACCAGCTGCTCAAGAAGGAGGCTATCCACTTTGTCGGCAATGTGGAGGCCCGGTACATCCCGGCCAACCAGGCCGATGTTATTGTGTGTGATGGGTTTGACGGCAACATCATTCTCAAGTACACTGAGGGTGTAGCCCAGGCGCTGATGAGCATCATCAAGCGCGAGCTGATGGCTGACACCCGTTCCAAGCTGGGCGCCTTGCTGGCAAAGCCCGCTTTCTTACGCGTGCGCAAGCAAATGGATTACACTGAGGTTGGCGGCGCGCCGCTTCTGGGTGTTCAGGGCACAGTGGTCAAGGCGCATGGATCCAGCAATGCAAAAGCCATCCATAACGCCATTCGGCAGGCTGCGCTCATGATTCGTTCGGGCGTGACCCAAGCTATTGAACAAAAACTCGGACAACAATCTGTATAACGGAGGATTACCATGGTATTTGAACAGGTCGCAGCTCTGATTGCCAATCAACTCAAAATGCCCCCGGAAATAGTGACCCGGGACGCCCGCTTAGTCGAAGACCTGGGCGCTGACAGCGCCAATGTGATGGTGCTGATCATGGACTTGGAAGATCGCTTCAACCTGCAGGTTGAGGACAGCGCGATCACTACGCTGAAAACCGTCGGCGACGTCGCGGATTACATCCAAGCGCGCCAGGCGTGACCAAAGGGAAACCCGGGCTGCCGCAGACGGGAGCGGCAGCCCTTTTTCATGAAAGTAGCGGACACAAGCGACTGATGTCCGTTTTGTCTTATCAATTCAAGGATAAATCGCTGCTGTATACCGCGCTGACCCACCCATCTGCCGGTTTGCACAACAACCAGCGTCTGGAATTTTTGGGTGATGCAGTGCTGCAACTGGCGATCAGCCAGGCTTTATTTGTAAGGCGCGGAGAGTCTGAGGGCAAGCTGACTTTTCGACGCCAGCGCCTGGTGAACGAACAGACCTTGGCAAAGATCGCACGCGGAATCAATCTGGGAAGCCATCTGGTGCTGAGCAAAGCCTTTGCGGAGGAAGGTGGCGCGGGGCTGGATTCTGTGCTGGCGGATGCCATGGAAGCTTTGATCGCCGCGGTCTACCTGGACGGCGGTTTTGATGCAGCCATGAATCTTGTCAACAGGCTTTGGGCCAGCGGCATCCTTCATGCGGAGGCTGAACTGGATGCAAAGGGCGCACTGCAGGCACATTTTCAGGCGCTTGGCGAGGGTGAAATAGAATATCAGGAGCAGTCGGTAGAAGGACCGCCTCATAGGCGCCGCTTTAGCATGGGTGTTTATCACAACGGACGGCTGCTGGCTACCGGCAGCGGCAGCACCAAGCGTTCCGCGCAGCAACAAGCGGCGCAGGCTGCTCTGGATGCGCTGGCGCGGGAGGAGGAAAGGACATGAAGCTGACGCGGCTGGAGCTGTTTGGCTTCAAATCCTTTCCGCAGCGTACTGATATCCACTTTGGCGAGGGTATTACCGGCATTGTCGGGCCTAACGGCTCAGGAAAGAGCAACATAGCTGATGCCGTGCGCTGGGTATTGGGCGAGCAAAGCGCCAAGGCGCTTCGTGGGGCCAAGATGGAAGATGTTATCTTTTCCGGCACGCAAAAGCGACGCCTGATGCCTTATTGTGAAGTATCCTTGGTCTTTGACAATGCCGACCGCAAGCTCAAAAGCCCACATACAGAGGTTATGGTTACCCGCCGCGCCTACCGCAGTGGCGAGGGCGAGTATTTTCTCAACCGCAAGGCTTGCCGGCTCAAGGACATTATTGAGCTTTTCCACGATACCGGCATTGGGCGGGAAGGTTATTCAATGATTGGGCAGGGGCATATTGATGTGATCCTGTCCGGCCGTGGGGAAGAGCGCCGCGCGGCTTTTGAGGAGGCTGCGGGCATTGTGGGCTACCGTTCGCGCAAGGAGGATGCCCAGCGCAAACTGGATCGTACCCAGGAGCATTTGTTGCGCGTGAGTGACCTGTTGGAGGAGTTGTCCGGACGGCTTGAACCTCTGCGTAAGCAAAGTGAGGCAGCTCGGGAGTATCTGACGCTCAGCGCACGACTCAAGCATTTGGACGTCAATATCTTTCTGATCCGTCATGAGCGCCTGAGCAAACGCATTGCCTCCCTGCAGGAAACACAAAAGGGTATTGCCGATATGATTACCCTCCATGAGGCGGAGCTGAAAGAACTGCAGCACCGGCGTGAAGCGGCTCAGGAGAGTCTGTCAAATGCGGAGGAGCGCAGCCAGTTGATCAATGCGCAGCTGCAATCTATGGAGGATGACCTGCGTGACCAGGCTGTGCTGGCTGAGCGCAGCGCCCAGGCACTGCAAAATGCGAAGGATGAAGCAAAGGCAAATCATCAGGAACGTCAAGCGGCGCTTGATACATTACAGACTCTGCGAGAGGCCTTGCAGGCCGCAAAGAGCGATCGTGAACGTAACACTGGAATGCTCAAGGACGCTGAGGAGCAGGCAAACACACTGGAAGCCCAAGCCAGGGCAGCTGATGAGGTTCTTGATAAAAGCGAGCAGGCGCTTGAGTCTCATCGCAGCTTGATGTTGCAATCCGCCAACAGCCGCGCAGACGCGCGTGAACGGCACGCCCGGCAACAGGCCATGCTGGCGCAGGCGCAGACCCGTCTTCAGGAGTTGTCAGACAACGAGGGGCGGCTGCGCAGCGAGCTTGAACGCGCACGGGATGAGGCGGACGCAGCCGCTGCACGCTTGGAGACTACATGCAAGGCTGTTGAAAAGCTATATGAGCAGCTGCGTGAGGATGAGCAAGCTTTGCAGTCATCTCGTCAAGCGGCGGATGAAGCGTTGGCTCAATTGGATACCGCGCGGCAAAACTACCAGCGTGACCGGGCACGCTATCTTGCAATGGAAGAGATGTCCAAGGCCAATGAGGGTTTCTTTCAGCCGGTTAAGCAGGCATTGGCTTATGCACAGGGCAAACCCGGCGTGCACGGAGTGGTCGCACGGCTGATTACTGTACCCAGGGAGCTGGAGACCGCGGTGGAAATGGTATTAGGCAGCGCGCTGCAGAATATCGTTACCGATACCGAGGAAATCGCACAGGAGTTGATCAACTATCTGCGTGAAAAGCATTTGGGGCGGACGACCTTCCTGCCCATTTCTGCAGTGCGCGGACGCACCCTCACCACGCAGGAACGTCAGGCACTGACGCTGCCCGGTTGCCTTGGACCGGCAAGTGAACTGATCAGTTTTGCGGACGAATACAAAGGTATTGTAGAATCCCTGCTGGGGCGTACTGTGGTGGCGCAGGACCTGAGTGCCGCAATCGCCATCTCCCGTGCCGGGCGGCAGGCTTTTCATGTAGTGACCCTGCAGGGAGACGTCATGCGCGCCGGCGGCGCGATGACCGGCGGCTCGATCCAGAGTCGCACAGTCAGCTTGCTGGGGCGTGAGCGTGAGATGAAAGAGTTGAGGCAGTCCCTGGCTGATCAGGCAGATGCGCTGACCAAAATGAATGCTGTCTGGCAGCAAAGGCGTAAGGCTGTGGGCAGTCAGGAAGAGCGGGTGGCTAACGCCCGGGCGTATGCCCAGGATGAAGAGATCGGCATCGCGCGCGAGGAAGAAAAGAAAAAACAGGCAGATCAGCGCCTGGAGCAAGCTACAGAAGCCCTTTCACAGGCTCAGGCAGCCGGTGAGCAGCTTTCCGAAATGGTGGCCGATCTTACCCGTGATCTGAGCCATACTGATGCCGCTAACCGCTTGATTGATGCGGACAAGGAACAGCTGGAGCAGACAGAGACGCAACTGAAGCATGCCTTGGCTGTGGCGCGGGAGCAGGCAGACACGGCGCGTGAGGTGCTGGCTGTGCAGCGCCAGTTATGTGACCAGCTGGCACATAAGGTTGATATATTCAGCCGTGACAGCCAGCGCGTTGAAAAGGAACTTCACACTCTGGAAGCTCGCAAGACTGCACTGGAAAGCAAGGGGACTGTGCTGGCACAGCGCATCGCTGCGCAGCAGGCGCAGCTTGATGAACAAACACAAGCGCATCAAAAACAAAACAGTGCGCTGGCTGATCTTCGTGATCAGGCCAGGCTGGCTGAGCAAGCCCGGCGGGAGGTCACGGCGCTGGCGCGTCAGCTTTCCGAGCAGACCGAGCGTATTCATCGTCTTCACAGCGAGGACAGCCAGCGCCTGCACAAGGGGGACATCAGCTTGACGCGCCTTGAGGAAGAGCAGCACAGCATGGCTCAGACACTGTGGAACACCTATGAGTTAACATACGCTCTGGCGCAGGAGTTGATAGCCCCGGATAAGTTTGAGTTGCCTGCCGCCGAGCGCGAGGCCCTGGACATCCGCAAGCGTATCAAGGAAATGGGAGCCATCAATATTCATTCGCTGGACGAGTATGCCGCTACGCTTGAACGCTTTGAGGAGCTGAGTACCCAGCGCGATGACGCGGCCAAGGCGCGTGAAGACTTGATAAATTTGATAAAGCGTTTGCAGGGGCAGATGGAAAAGCAGTTTGTGCGGGAATTTGCATTGCTCAATGAATACTTTGCAGAAACGTTCAAGCGTCTGTTCAAGGGAGGTCAGGCAAGCCTGAGCCTGGCTGATCCGTCCCAGCCCTTGGAGTGTGAAATCCAGATCAAGGCACAGCCGCCAGGCAAGAAGCTGCAGCTGTTGTCTTTGCTGTCCGGCGGTGAACGTACGCTGACCGCCATTGCTATCCTGTTTGCCATGCTCAAACTCAAACCCACGCCTTTTTGCGTACTGGATGAAATAGAAGCCGCACTGGATGACGCCAATATTAACAGTTTCGCTGAGTATCTGGGCGAGTATGCCAAAAGCACCCAGTTTATTGTGATTACGCACCGCAAAGGAACCATGGAAAGCTGTGACACCCTGTATGGTGTCACCATGCGCGAGAAGGGGGTGTCGGATATGATTTCTGTCAATTTGGAAGAGTACACGGCTTAGCGTTGTACTAAAAAGTGTTGTATTATCAACGTTTTTTGCCTATTTCAAACGAATTTTCATAGCGGTATGCGTCAATGTTTTCGTCAAGAGGTTGCCAGATATTCCATTAATTTATATAGTCCACATAAGCGTTTTCCGGATGTTGACCTTGTTAACAATGTCATCAATTGGTAAAACTCTCGGCTTATATTAATCCAGCTTCCGGTACCTTGTCTGGCATTGTGTCTCCGTAGATATTTAGTGTTGTGATCGTGCTGAATGCTTATCCTGATGATTATATCCTGCTGTTATTGGATAACGCGGCCTGGCGCCACTCATCCGCCATGGCGGTGGCGGACCGCGTAGAACTGTTTCCGCTGCTGCCCTATACCCCGGAACTCAACCTCATTGAGGTGATATGGGATGAGGTGCGGGAAAAAGGGTTTCTCTATGAGATTTTTAAGAACCTGGAAGCGGGGATTGACCACCTGTGTTGTACTGTAAAGGAGCTGGCTGATGATGTTCAACGTGTTGCGTCTATCACTTATCGCAGGTGGCTGATTAATGCATTAACGATTTAGTTTATTGTCAGAGGTTTTCCCTGCACCAGTTTACCATGAATCAGGCCAGAATGCTTGTGAAATATAGGAGGGTGAGTTGTTCAGCAGACACTAAGTGTTTTGACGGAAAACAGCTGTGGGAAATTTTATTTTTACAACAGTCCATCTTATTGTCTTATACTGATTCCAATCTTTATTGCATCGTCGCGCCGGGTTTTTGATCGCCCTGCTGTGTCAGTCAACCTCAACGTAGCTTAGGCTATGCCATCGGTTTCCTTCCTTGCAGGACAATAAAATCCCTCGCCGCTTTGGATGCAATAAAGCTTTACATCAGACAATATGTAATGCCCCCGGGATTTGTAGAAACGAGGATTCACCTGTAAGATGAGTATGAAACTACTATCCACAGGGGTTACCACATACAAATAGGAGGCATTACATGAAACATTATAGCACACTTTACGTAGGAATGGATGTTCATCGGGACAGTTTTACTTTGGCACATTTTGCTTTGGATATGAAACAACCGACAGGCATCGTCAAGACAGACAATGATTACCGCCGAATCGTTGCCTATGTGCACCGTCTCAGGGAGAAATATGGGCAGGAAACGCGGATCGTCTGCGGATATGAGGCAGGATGTCTGGGATACACGCTGTACCATCAGTTAACCAAAGCGAAGATTGAATGCATCATTCTGGCGCCCACCACGCTGCCGTCCCCGCGCGGCGGGAAGCGGGTCAAGACCGACGGACGCGATGCCGCAAATATCGCGCAATGCCTGGCATACGGAACTTACAGCCCTGTTCATGTTCCCAGCGCCGAGGATGAGCAGGTCAAGGAATTCATCCGAATGCGCAATGACCATTGCCAGATGCTCAAGAAGCTCAAACAGCAAATCCTGTCCTTTTGTCTGCGGCATGGATACCAGTACAGTGGGACGCGAAGCAACTGGACGCAGGCGCATATGAAATGGCTGGATGCTTTGCAACCGGAAGGACTGCTGGGGGATACGCTGGAAGAATACCTGACCAGTTTTCGGTATCATCAAAACAAGCTGGAACGATTAGACAGACGCATTGAGGAGATTAGCAGGGAAGAAACGTATCGGGAACCGGTTGGTCGGCTTTGCTGTCTGATAGGCGTGAAACCCCTGACTGCGCTGTCCGTAGTGTCGGAGGTGAGCGATATGCATCGGTTTCCTACGGCGGAAAAGTTTGCGGCTTACCTGGGACTGGTTCCCGGCGAACATTCAAGCGGGAACAGTGTGCGGCGAGGCGGCATTACCAAGGCGGGCAATGTGCATGTGCGCGCCTTGCTGACGGAGGCGGCGCAAAGCTACACGCGGGGAAAAGTCGGTTACAAATCATCGGCTCTGAAAAAGCGGCAAAGCGGACAGAGCGAAACGGTGATTGCCTATGCGGACAGAGCCAATGAACGGCTGAGAAGGAGGTACTATCAAATGACCTTACAGAACGGGAAGCGAGGCAATGTGGCGAAAACAGCCATCGCGCGGGAATTGGCCTGTTTTATGTGGGGACTATTGACCGATCATGTGGCATAGAGGTTAGTACCTCAGCCCGTGAACGCAGTCAAGGCTGCTTCGCACCGCTGACGCGGCAAGGCCTTGACAGCATCCACAGGCTGAGGTAACGGTCACTCAAGAGGATGCAGGGCATCCTCCGCGCTAAACGGCGCTACAACCACTGCTGAACAAAAAGCAGGAAGACCAACAACGGTCGGGTGATCTGCGGTTATACTATGGCGGCACATATGTGATCCCCGAAATCAGAGCGCAGCGCCCACGGCGAACCATTGACCTGCGGTATCCAATCCGCGTATATCAGAATGGCCAAGGCCGGATTTGAATGAAAGGGCTTCCATACTTTTTGTCGAATGATCTCATCACGGATCATTCCCCCCTTGACAAAGGGGCATTACATATCAGTATTACCGTATTGCTCTGTTGATGATTTCTTCCTGTGTATCGTGACTCAAATATACGAAAATTGCACTGTAACCGCAGACACGAACAGCAATGTCTGCATGCTGACTGGGATTCTTCTGTGCTTCAAGCAGCATCTCGCGGTTTAACATATTGATTTGCAGGCTGGAACCCTTCATTTCGAGAAAAGTGTTGATAATCGCGGTAATGATATTGATACTGCGATCGCTGCTCATGCGCGGAAGGGTAAGCTCGGCACAAAAAGAGTCGGTAAAATCCGTGAAATCAATCGCACCCAAACTATAAATGATATCGATCGGATTGTTGATTTCTATGAATTCGCTAGGTGAACATCCGCGCGAAAGCGGCATGTACGCTTTGCGCCCGTCCGGAGTCGCACCGAGTTTCTGACCAAGATAACGGTATGAGTCGTGCGGATAAAACGCCGGAAGGTAATACCCTCCACGAGCGTTCTTCTGACCGGCAATCATCGAGAGATCGGCAAGTATTTTCGCTGAGAATTCGTTCAGATTTTTGTCGTTTGTGCCATACTTTGGAAGTCTGTTTATTATGTACTGGCGTAAATCCTTATCGTTTTCGAAATCCTCGGCAACAATGAGCCTAAACTTCTCAAGCGAGAACCTTTTTTCATCGAAAATCAAAGCTTTTATACTGTATAGTGAATCGACAAGCGTTGCAGTACCAAGCATCGACAGCGAGGTAGATGAGTATTTCGCTCCGCCCTCAGTTATGTCTCTGCCGCTTTCAATACAACCTGTTATTGTCGATGAGTAAAGCGGAAGCGGATCAAATTCACACCAGTGTTTCTCGCCTTCGTTTTTTAGACGGACAATTTTGCTGTAATAATCCTGCGCAACATCAATAAAAGCAGTGTATAGTTCATCATAGTTCGAAAAACACTTGTCTGATTTGAGCATGCTCAGTAGGATTGCCGGAAGATTGATCCATGTATCAGCACGCGTATTTACCTCGGTGTTTGCAAGAACTACCTCGTGGCAGCCGCCGCTGACATAAAGACGGCTGTCCTCAACCATCTGACCGTGTTTTACTCTTGCTTCAATTAGAACGTCGTCGTTTTGCATTACAATTGATGGGATGTTCGCCGTTTGAATTTCTGCAAGTTTTCTGAAATATTCCTGCGGATGCTTCAACGATATTCGGCAATTGACCTTTGTGCCCAGGTATCTACCGTCAAGCAGAGCTTTTAATATAAGCTTTGTGATGGTGTTGTAGATTATGTTTCCGTCTTTATCACAGCCGCCGATCACGATGCTTGTCGAGGTTTCTTTGAAACTTTTATTGACATCAAAGCGTATGTCGGTGTAGATAAACAATGTGTGAATAAGTTTCAGCGCCTCCTCCTCCGTAATACGTCCGGCGGCAAGGTCGGCTTCATAATAGGGATTCAGAAGCCGATCCAGTTGCCCGAATGTGCTAAACCCGATTCCTTCGATTGAGCCAACGCATTCACGGTAGAATATTATCGCACACATAGCCTCATAGAAGCTTTTCGGTGGATTTTCTGGTACGTTTAAAGCTACGGTACGGATTTTATTATAATGAGCTTTTTCGCCGGCAGTTTCGATACTTTCGGCAAGCTCCGCTGCCTTTTGCGCAAAACGTCCTGCAAGTCCAGCGAGCGCTTTATTGCTACGTATTACAGATGAATAAAATTCACGCTTACGTTTGTCATTACAGCAGTTGAGTGCAGCTTCTGCCTCGGATATTATTCCTTTCAGACCAAGCAAAAGTACTTTATCATAACCCGGGCAGTGGTGATCAAATCCAACGGGATTGTTCCAGCAGCGAATTAATCCCTCGGCCATGTCGGAAGCAAGCGAATCAGCATAAGGGTCAAGCCATTTGTCCGCAGTTGTGTTATGCAGGAACGAGCCGACTGGAGATTGCAATCCGCCCCAAGTGTAGCGGGTACGTCCAGAACTAATTTCAAAGAAAAATGGTGATTCTTTGAAAAGATGCACTTTACACTCTCGGCACATTAGCTCGTGCAGTTCGGTTTTCAATATGTACGATGAATCTATCTTATGTATTTCGTACATTTGGTTGACGATTTTTAATAGTCTTTCACTGTCCGGATTGAAATTCGAATAATATAAGTCAAATTCCTCTGCGATACGTATTAAATCGTTACTATATATCATAATCATACTCCTTTTGGGTGGGTTTAATTGTCTCCGGTCAGATATCGTTGATTTTGCAGTCGATTCTCCTTCGGCGAAATATATCAGCGCAATGTTCCATCCAGTGGATATCGGGTGAGGTAAGGCTTTCCGCTGGAAACGGACGGTTTAGGATTCTATATTTGCTCTTGCAGATATCGTTGAACGGCAACAACTCATATTCCGGCATAACAGGAAGCGAACTGATAAAGTCTGCAATTGCTTCGAGGTCGGCGTCGCTGTCGTTGAAACCGGGTATAATCGGCGTACGCAGAAGAAGCTTTTTTGCATAGCGGCTTAGTTTTTCGATATTTTCGAAAATAAGATGATTCGACTGCAAGGTTGCATCTTTGTGCTTTGAGTCGTTAGCGGATTTTATATCGCAGATGAACAGATCAATTTGCGGCAATATAGCTTTTATTACATTCCAGTCTACGCAGATTGCACTTTCAACCGCCGTATTGATTCCCTCAGCTTTTAATCTGGTTAAAAGCTCTGATAGAAACACAGGCTGTAAGAACGGTTCACCGCCGGAGCAGGTGATTCCACCGCCGGTTTTATCGTACAAATCGCGGTAGCATAAAATGTTTTCAAGAATTTCAGCGGCCGTATAACTGTGTCCGGATTTCTTTATCGCACCCGCATAGCAAACATCCGCGCAGATGCCACACTTCTCGCAGTCGTCGGTAAATATCGCCGTATGTGTACCGTTAGATTTCGGACAAACTGCGACACATTTGCCACATTTTACACACCTCGCAGCATCAAACTGCATTTCGGGCAACATCGTCAATGATTCGGGATTATGACACCAGTAGCATCGTAGATTACAACCCTTGAAGAATAGTACAGTGCGTATTCCCGGTCCGTCATGAATGGAAAAATGCTGTATGTTGAAAATCGTACCGATCACATTTTTCGCCCCCATTTTTTCGATAATTCAAATACAGTAGCTTTGACTGAACCGATGAACTCACGTTCTTTTCCCTCATTGATACAATAGATGGATTAAGTATATTTCCCCATGTTTCCAATGTCAATAATAGTAAGTCTTCTTGAGTTTCCGCATTGGAAACTCAAGAAAGGTTAATGAGTATTGACTCATAACATGCTTTTGCCTATAATGCGAATGGCCATGGTACAGTATAACATTACCCCAGAATAGGCGATCGGAAGAAACGATAATCCTTAGAATTCCATCCATTCAAGTCTGATTTTGTTCTTAATTGGGCGGAATACCAAATTGCGTGAAACCACTTGTCTGATCGGCAGTTGTGTTTTGGGTGAAAATAGTGTACTCGCAGCATGTAAGCAATAGCGCGCAGCATTTGGGCATTTTAGCACTCCCAAAGGTATCTTGGCAAACAGTGTAGAAAAATAGTCCGCTCTATGCTTTTGAATTTCTTTCAATAAGAATCATTGAAGTGTGCTTTGGAAAGAATGGTTATCTAATGGAGATTCTATACATGTATGACATTCTGGTGTATGATGATACAGACTAAACAAACACAATCTTGAAGGATTAGGATTGAATCCTGTGGAATAGATAGATCAAAGATCAAATCTAAACTCAACAGAGAGGATGATCGTATAGGTACAGATACCTTTTCACTGCTGAAATATTTGGATTTGTTCAAAGATATTTTTACTGACAAGGGAGGATTGTTCGCGATGAAAGCGCTCGTGATGGAACAGTACAAGGAGTTTGTGTATAAGGATGTGCCCACACCCACGCCCGGTGAAAGGGAAGTGCTGGTACGGGTAAAGGCTTGTGCGGTGTGTGGCAGTGATGTGCATGGCATGGATGGGTCCACCGGCCGCCGCCGTCCTCCTTTGATTATGGGGCATGAGGCCTCCGGGCAGATTGAGGCGGTGGGCAGCGGAGTGAAGGGCTTCAAACCCGGCGATCGGGTCACTTTTGACTCCACAGTTTACTGCAACCAATGCAAATACTGCCGGGCTGGTATGGTCAACTTGTGTGCAGCGCGCCGGGTGCTTGGCGTCTCCTGTGAGGATTACCACATGGATGGTGCTTTCGCCGAGTATATTTCAGTTCCTGAATATGTGCTTTATAACCTGCCCGATGAAGTTAGTTATCAGCAAGCTGCCATGGTTGAACCCCTGGCCATTGCCTATCATGCGGCAACCCGAACGCCCATTGTACCGGGTACCAGTGTAGTGATCGTAGGTGTTGGTACGATTGGTATGCTCACTTTGCAGGTGGTACGCAGTATGGGGGCAGGGCCTCTTATCGCCGTAGATATTGATGATGAAAAGCTCAGGGCTGCTCTGAGGAACGGGGCAAGTGCCGCTGTCAACAGCAAGGATGCGGACGCAATCAACCAGATTCTTGCATACAGCGAAGACCGAGGCGGCGTAGACGTAGCAGTAGACGCTACCGGCATTGGTACCACCGCAGACCTGTGCTTGCGCTCAGTTGCGAAAAACGGCAGGGTCGTGCTGGTTGGCAACCTGGCGCCTACCATTGAATTTCCCTTGCAATGGGTAGTCACTCGTCAGATCAGTTTGTTTGGCAGCTGCGCCTCAGCGGGTGAGTATGGTGAGTGCTTGAAGTTGATTGCGGAGAAAAAAGTGAATGTCGAGGCGCTGATCTCAAAGGCTGTACCGCTGAAGGATGGGCATGAGTGGCTCAACCGCATCTATAACGGGGAAAAAGGACTCAACAAGATTCTCTTGCTTCCCTGATTCAAAGAAAGGAACCGCAATGCGAAAGATTAAAACAGGCCTGGTAGGCTGTGGCAAGGTAGGCCACTTTCACGCCCGATGTTTCAAGACGCTTGATAACAGCGAATTTGTTGGCGCTGTGGGTACCCGGCCCGGTCGCGGCTCGGCCTTTGCCAGCGAATACGGCGTACCCGGTTTTGATTCACTTCAAGAACTGGTCGATGCTACCGGAGTGGAAGCGGTAAGCATCTGTACCCCACATCCTAACCATGCGCAATATGCTGTGGAGGCAGCGCGCCTTGGTCTTCATATCGCGGTAGAAAAGCCCCTGGCTGTATCCTTGCCGGACTGCCATTCCATTATAGAAGCTGTCCGGCAAGCCAAGGTCATCGGCACAACGATCTCCCAACGACGTTTTTATCGCCCTGCAATGCGGGTGAAGCAGGCGATTGATGACGGCAAACTGGGACAGCCTATACTGGGAACGGTGAACATGCTGGGATGGCGAAGCATGGAATATTACCGTTCTGAACCCTGGCGCGGCACGTGGGCCGGGGAAGGCGGCGGTGTACTGGTCAACCAGGCGCCCCATCAGCTGGACTTGTTGTTGTGGTATATGGGTGAGATCGACCAGTTGTTTGGTATCTGGGATACCCTCAACCATCCGGAGCTTGAAGTGGATGACACCGCAATCGCTGTGATCCGATTCAAAAGCGGTGCGCTGGGCAACATCGTCGTAAGCAATTCACAAAACCCTGCCCTCTTTGGTAATGTAAGGGTTCATGGGTCAAATGGCGCCAGTGTCGGAGTTCAGACAGATGGCGGGGCGATGTTCATCGCCGGAGTGTCCGGCATTGCAGAACCGCCGGTCAACGACCTGTGGACGATTCCAGGAGAAGAGGATTTGCTTCCTTCTTTCAAACAGAAGGACAGCGACTTCTTCAATTCCATTGACAATACGGATTATTTTCACCGCGAGCAGCTGCGGGACTTTCTTGAAGCCATTGAACAAGGTCGGAATCCATTGATTTCACTGGAAGATGGGCTCCGTACAGTCGAACTGTTTACTGCGATTTACCGCTCCACCCGGGATCGCTCCATTGTGCGTTTCCCGCTGACAATTGAATCCTAACATGGTTTGAATTGACCCTGCTTGATGGAGCGGAAAGACAAAAGTGTGTTTGGGATTGCGCAGCCTTTGCCTGTTTAAACATAAATAAAATACAAAAACACATTAATAAAATACAAGCATTATGAGTGCTTCAAAAGCTAAAATATCATAAAAGATCAGCTAGGTGTATAAGCTGATTTCAATAGAAAAGGAGGATAAAACAATGAAACGACTATGGTGTTGGCTGCTTGTCTTGGCTATGACAACAGTGCTGTGTGTTGTCCCTGCATTAGCACAGGAAGTACCAGAATTGACCTACTTGCGATGGGACAATGACCCATTTACGGAAGCGGAGTGGGCTGAAATTGAAGCAAAAATTGGTGCCAAAGTAAATTTGATTGTTGTTCCTTTTGATGAATACTACACAAAATTGAATACGCTTATCGCTGCAAAGGAAACCCCCGACTTGTTTCAGATCAGTGAGTATTTAGCGGTAGAATGGGGAGAAAAAGGATTAAGTCAAGATCTAGTGCCGCTGTTTAAAGAGATGGGTGTTGAGTTAAGAGATACCTATCTGCCGGCTTCCCTCTATGGTTCAGAAGGACATGTATACGGTATTACAAGCGGCTTAACCTGCATTATGCTTTTTTACAACCGAGACTTGTTCGATAAGTATGATTTGCCCTATCCCTCCAATGACCCCGCCAATCCTATTACATGGGATGAATATGTGAAATTGGCACAACAGTTAACTCGAGATGCTCAAGGCAGAACTCCGCTTGACAGCGGCTTTGATCCCTTTGAAGTATTATCCTACGGCACGAAGAGTACAACCTGGACTTTTTCCTTAACAGCACTTTTATTCTCTAACGGTACAGGCATGTTTAGTCCGGATGGAATGAGCCTGGCCTTCAACACGGATGAAGCTAAACACGTGCTGAATGAAATGTCAAAGCTTTCCGCTGAATACAAATGTGCGCCGGATGCGGTTATCAGCGCCAGCTTGCCCGGGAACGTTCAGATGTTTAAGGATGGTCTGCTGGGCATGTGCGTGGAAGGTTCTTTCATGATCAACTCTTATGTCAAGGAAAATGCTAATTTTGGTATTGCGCCCCTTCCTTCTTTCGGCACTCCTGCGACCGCCACCTGGTCTGCAGCTACTGCGATCTCTGCCGCTACGAAGCATACCTCTGAAGCAACAAAGCTGATACAGATATTAGCGAATAACAGTGGCTCTCAATACCCAAGCCTGATAGACGACTATGAGCCTGAAGCATTTAATGCTTGGGCAGATTCTTTGGGGTTGAAAGAGGAAGACAAGGTATGGATGCCGGGATATATCAATTCTGAGGCTTCAAAGATTCATGAGGCTGTGTATATCAAGAACTATGGAACCATTATTGATGAAGCGGTTTCTCCTGTGCTGGACAAACTATGGGCGGGAGAGATTAATGTAGATCAACTCGCGGTGGAAACTGCTGAAAAAGCTGAAGGTATGTTCCAGGGATCCTACTCCGCAATCGAACAATAAGAGCTACTAATTTGCTGTGTTTCTGAATTCAGAAGGTTTTGTGCGAATTCCGAGACACACTAATGCCGGAGAGGGGACATTCCTTTCCGGCATTTGCCTTATAATGCCTTTGTGACAGAAAACAGGAGGATTTATAATGTCATCAAATTCGCTGCCTATTAGAGCAAATAATAGATTGTCTGCGAGAAGAAATTGGTGGGGCTACTGTTTTATAGCGCCAGCAATTCTAGGCATCATGATTCTCAATGTTTATCCCATTGTTTTTTCACTGATAACCAGCTTGCATGAATGGGATGTTATCACCCCAATGAAGAGTATTGGGCTGGATAACTATAAAAGGATGTTTTCTGATGAGTTGATAGGAGTCTCACTGTCTGTTACGCTGCGTTATACCATGATGGCAGTTCCACTTATTAATATCACAGCGCTATTCATTGCGTTGATCCTGAATCAAGATATCCGTGGCCGCAGTGTTTTTCGAACGATCTGCTATATTCCATCCATAGTGCCGGCAGTTGCTAATGCAGCCCTCTGGATGTATATATTCAATCCGATGTATGGAGCCGCAAATGAAGTTATGAAGCTCCTTGGACTAGCTAGACAAAATTGGATTTATGATAAAAATTTAGTGCTTCCTTGCATGGCAATTGTAGCTGCTTGGGGATGCGGGAATACGGCGATTATCTATCTCGCAGGGCTTCAAGGCGTTCCTAGGCATCTCTATGAAGCCGTAGAAATTGATGGCGGAGGAGCAGCAAGCAAATTTCTTCATATTACCCTTCCGATGCTCAGCCCTGTGATTTTTTACAACATAGTAACGGGTGTGATTGGCTCTATGCAGACTTTTACACAGGGCTATATCATGACCAGTGGCGGACCGCAAAATGCCTCACTATTTTATGTGTTGTTATTATATCGACGTGCTTTTAAAAATATGAATATGGGATACGCCTGTGCTATGGCTTGGTTGCTGTTTATCATTATTTCTGCTCTGACGCTCTTTAATTTTGTAGTCTCACGTAAATGGGTATATGCGGAAGGAGAAGTATAATAACATGGAAGGAATAGCGAAAAGGCGAAAATCACCCAAAGAACAATTAAAGCGCTTCTTACTTTATACGATGTTAATGGGAATTGCGTTAACTTGTCTTTTTCCGCTTTACTGGTTAATCCGTTCCTCCTTCATGTCTTCCGAAGAAATTTTTGGCAGGTTGACCACCCACTGGCTCCCGGAAAAACTACTTTGGGATAATTTCTATTTTGCCCTTACCACACAACCATTTGGACGCTATTTTCTTAACACGGTTTTCCTTGTGGGAATGAATCTGCTGGGTAACTTATTTTCCTCTTCCTGGAGTGCCTTTGGCTTCGCTCGAATTGATTTTAAGGGACGCAGCTTCTGGTTTGCCTGTGTCCTTCTCACCATGATGATTCCGGGAACAGTCCTATTAATTCCGCAGTTTATTATGTGGAACCAAATGGGCTTTTATGATACTTATGTTCCGTTGATCGCTCCCGCGTTTTTGCTCAATGGTTTTAACATTTTTCTTTTGCGTCAATTCTTTCAGGGAATTCCGCAAACTTATGATGAGGCAGCACGACTCGATGGGGCGGGATATATTCAAATTTATGCCAGAATTCTTTTGCCGTTGTCAAAACCAGCAATGATGACCATTGGTGTATTTACTTTCATGGGAACATGGAATGATTTTATGTCGCCGCTGATTTACCTAAAAACAAAACTAAAGTATAATCTGTCATTAGGACTACAGGCGTTTCTTGGAGAGTATGTATCGCAATGGAATTATCTAATGGCAGCATCAACAGTGGTTATTCTACCCATGATTATCGTCTTTTTCTTCGCACAGAAGTATTTCATCGAAGGGATTACTTTTTCTGGTCTGAAGGGGTAAGGCATATTTAATCATGTAAGGTTTCCTGCGCAAGCGGGATATGAAAATTCGTAGCTTTTGAAACAAAACGGTCGTATGGTACTGATAACACTGCTGTTAAGCGATGCGTTTGCTCACATAGTTCTCAAAAGTGAACCGGGAATGGTGTAGGCTTCGGCAAACGACTCAATAGCAAATTACTCCGGAGCTTGAGCTAATACCTCACAGCTACCATCATTATCAAGTATTGAGAGGACGCATTGTGCTGATCTTGATGGTATCACAAAGATTCCGGGTAAACGATATTACATCGATGAAAGGGCAATCATCGCTTCTAACATGGGTGAAAGTTGGGCTTAAGTAGTGTCCACTGAACAACCCAATTTCTTATATTCCACAAGCATTTTATCCCGATACACATGATAAACTAGTACAAGGAAAACCTTTGAAAATCCCCAAAACCCTTGCACTTAACCAGGAGTGAAAATGTCATCTACGAGAGAAAAGCACACCAGGCGACCTTCTCCGGCGAACAGATGGGTTCGCATGTCCCAGCTGATTCCTTGGGCGGTATTTGTGGAGCGGTACGCAGCCCTGTTTTCCAATCCCCGGGAGGTTAAGCCGGCCAAGTCAGCGCGGATGGCCATCAATTCCCTCATCATCAAGAAGCGCTATGGCTTCTCGGATGAGGACGTGGTGGAAGAGATCCGGGAAAACCCCTATCTGCAGTACTTCCTGGCTTCGCGGAATACACAAACGTTCGGCCTTTTGACCCCAGCGCGATGACCTGGTTTCGGGAGCGGATTACGACTGAGATGCTGACACCTGATGCACTCAGCCCAAACAGCTGGAATATCTGGCAGTCATCCGCGAACTGTACGAACAACAGCGGGGGGTGTACGAGAACAATACCCACCGTGTGGATGACCGGATCGTGAGCCTGCGCCAGCCGTGGGTACGGCCGATTGCGTGGGGGAAGGCAGTAGCGCCTGTGGATCTTGGGGCCAAAGTGGCGCTGAGCCTGAGCGAAGGTAACGCGCGATTGAAGAGATATCCTGGGACGCGTTCAACGAAGGCAAAACGCTGATAGAACCCATGGAGCGGTACAAGAAGCGGACAGGAAAGCACCCCCGGAGCGGGGGGTTGGCAGACAGGATATACAGGACCCGGGAGAACTTTGCCTGGTGCAAGGAGCGGGGCATCCGGCTGAACGGCCCCAAACTGGGCCGCCCGCCCAGGGACAGGCAAGCATGCCTGGAAGCCCTGGAGTTGGAACGGCAGGAATCGGGCGAGCGCAACGAGATTGAGGGCTGTATCGGTGTTTGCAAGCGCCGGTACGGTCTTGATCTGGTGATGATGCGGCTGAAACATATCAGCGAGGTGGACATCCATATGTTCATCCTGACCGGAACGTGTTCAAGAGGCTGAAGTCTCTTTTAGGGCTTGTTTGGGGCTGGATCAGGAGGGCTGGATTGGGACGAAAAAAGAGGACGGCGTGTTGCTTTGCTGCTTGGTAGCGTAAAGAGCGGTTATTCAGTGGATACTAAATACAAAAATGCCCCTGTTTGTTCAACAAACAGGGGCGGGCAGATCTTTTTACTCAACCGGTGGCTTCATGATTAGCTGAAAGCCGTTTTCGTTAAATTCGACAGTAATCACTCCTTTGTGGAGGATTCTGTCCACACCCTGAAAGAAAACGTCGATAGCTTCACAAGGTTTCTCACTATTACTTTTTACAGGTAAAACAAGCTGTGAAGCCATGAAACGGTATTCGCTGAACCAATACGCGCGTTCATGACCCTCAATGATTGGATAGCGACGCCACTCTACAGCAACTTCGCTGTTTGTGGTTCTATAGTATCCACTTTCTGGAATAACTACATACCATAAATTACAGTGCCCTGCTGGTCTTTCCCCAGCAGTAGTAATGAATAACTCTTCTTCATTAAACCACATTTCCACTGGCTCGTAGCCAGAAATTTTCATCACGTCCCCTTTTTCCAAGTGAGTCAAAGATTTTCCTTTGTTCTCTGGCCTCATCAGGGCCATCTGTCCCAGATCGCCAAAATGAGACCATTCGTTTGTCATCTCAAACAAGCTATTCCAGCTTGTCTGAGCCTCAGCACTCATGGCCGAGATATCGATTGAGAATGGAGAACTATCGGAGGGGGTGTTTGCCATTGTTGTCGGTAGGAAAGAAAACAACAGAATCGTGGTTAATAATACAGCAAGTAATTTTTTCATGGTATTTATCCTCCTTATTTTTTATATAATCCAAGAAATTAATTGAGCCCTTGGTTAGTTGAGTATGTTAAAGATCCACATATATATAAAACCAAAGTAAAGTGATAAAAAAGGCTAGTAATGGTTCCCTTATAATATATTTCCTTCCACATCATAAAAAGCAACTTTAATCCCCTTATAAAGGCTAAAGTTACCTTTATTCAACAGCCAGAGTTTTTGTGCCAAAAAAGGAATTCTCGATAGTAGTATATTCCTTTTTCCTCCATCACCTCTCGAAAAGGAGGGGCGCTGTTGCTCATTCTTTGCTGACTGATACTGATGTAAAGCTTTATTGCATCCAAAGCGGCGAGGGATTTTATTGTCCTGCAAGGAAGGAAACCGATGGCGTAGCCTAAGTTACGTTAAGGTTGACTGACACAGCAGGGCGATCAAAGACCCGGCGCGACGATGCAATAAAGATTGGAATCAGTATGACATATCTGGTATTAGTGTTGCTGACTGACATATCTGGTGGTATTTAGAAAAACTCAAGGCAAATTAAATGTTTAGAAAAACTCAAGGCAAATTAATTAGAAAAACTCAAGGCAAATTAAAAAACTTGCATTAAATAAAATTTTGTATATAATTAAAAGATAAAATATATTGTATTTTTCTAAATTGGGACAATGAAAAGGACGTTGAACGTGTGGATGTTTTAATTCAGGTAAAGGCATTAACCTGGCATGAGGTCTTGATACGTATTATTGCGGCTGTGACAGTCGGATGTGTGATTGGTATTGAGCGAGAGTATAAGAATCGCCCGGCTGGAATGCGCACCCACAGTCTGGTCTGCCTTGGCGCAGCAGTAGTCGCAGTGCTGGAAGGGTTGATGCTTCTTTCCGCTGGCGATCTGTTGCGCGATGGGGTATCCATCACCATTGGCCGGATGACTGCGCAGGTTATCAGCGGTATCGGATTTTTGGGAGCAGGCACTATTTTTATCGCTCAAAAAAAGATATCTGGATTAACTACTGCTGCCAGTTTATGGAATGTTGCCTGCTTGGGAGTGATGATAGGCTTTGGATATTATTACCTGGCGCTTATTATTGGCTTTTTCATCATGCTGGTACTGAGCGTGCTGCAGCGCGTTATCCGTGTGAATACTATCAAACGTGTGGAAATCCGTTTTACCAATCGTCAGTCCACCCTCCCTTTTATCAACGAATATCTGCAAAAAAACAAGATAAAGATTCTGGATATCGACTTTCATATAGAGCATCTTCCATCAGCTGACAAACCGGAGGATAATGTATATATCAACCTGTACACGATGCATTTGCCAAGCGAGTTTCACTTTTCTGACATGGTTGCCGAACTCTCTGAAAATGTGGATATCCAGGTTGTTCGCACGCGCAATGTATAAAAAGGCGGCGCTTGCCGTCTGATATCATAAGTTGTCCTGGTAGAGCGTGCTGCCGCCAATGAACTCCCGAAGGATGCTCAGTGGCGGTATTTCATTGAATACATCCTTTTCTACCGGAAGCATATAGTTTAATATTTTCAGGATACGGCTGCATTTGATAAAGTGCGGACTGGTTTGAGGCACCTGGCTTAATATGTCAAAGGAAATGGTCTTGAGTATCGGCAATTCGTAATGCAAGGCGGAATTAAAGACGATATCGGCGTTCTCCTGATAGGGAAAAATCCATTTTTCCTCACCTCTTCGGACACTATCCCACATCTCCAATGTCTTTAGCGGCGGGGTCGCCCTGAACTGATAATCGCGTACGATACGCCTCAGCAGCCTGGCATCCGTGGTACGAATGCGGTTGTGCCTGTCAAGGTTGATGGTGGTCAACTGGCTGATATAGATCCGGCAAATCAAATGATTGTCTATCGTTTCGTGTAAAGCGGGATTCAGCCCGTGGATCCCCTCGATAATCAACGGACAATTGGCACCGATCTGCATCGTTACAGTCTTGTCTGAGCGGCGCTGCGTGGAAAAATCAAAACGCGGCATCTCAGTTGCCTTGCCGGCCAGCAAACTGTTGATACATGATTGCAGATAAGGCACATCCAGCGCGGACAGGGCTTCCAGGTCCGGCATGCCGTCTGCTTCCAGAGGCAGCTCATCACGGTTGCGGTAAAAATCGTCCATTGACACGATGACAGGGTTCATTCCTGAGACCCGAAGGTGCACGCTTAGACGGTTGGCGAAAGTGGTTTTTCCGCTTGAGGAAGGACCGGCGATAAAGATTGCGCGCGCGCCGCGGTTGACGATGTCCTCAGCGATTTCTGAGATGGTTTTGGAGTGGAAAGCCTCGTTCACCCGGATGAAATCGCGTAGTTTATTGTGAGCGATTAAATCATTCAGTTCTGCCGCAGTGCCACACTTGAGTACCCTGCACCAATAGTTCGACTGTGCGAAAACGGCCATGTTCTTAGGCAGGTTCATATAGGTGGATACGATATCAGGCTTGTCTCTGTCTGGCAATAGCAACACCAGACCCGGCGCGCGGTAGCGCAGGGCAAAAGTTTCGAGCATTCCTGTGGATGGTAACATCGCGCCATAAAAGTACTCCGACATGCCGCCGCAGGTGTAGATATCAAAGTAGTTATAAGGACGGTAGCTGAGCAGGTTGGCCTTGTCCTGCTCGCCTTGCGCCAGGAAATAATCAATGGCCTCCTCACGGCTCCAGCGTGTGCGCACAAAGGGCAAGTTACGTTTGATAAAATCACGCATCATACCCTCAAGCGCCTCTACATCGCCAGGATAAAGCCGCCTGCCCTCTAATTCAAGGTAGACTCCCTGACCGATGGAATGCTCGATGCGCACATTGTAATCCGGAAAAAGTTCTTTTGCAGCCAGCAACAGGACAAAGCGCAAGGAGCGTTCGTAAATACGCTTGCCTTCTTCCTCGCGATAGGTAATGGGGATAAGTTCCGCGGATTCGTCCACGATGCTCTTTAACTCAATGACCGCGCCATTGACAAAACAGGCAAATACCTGTTCGCAGATATCCGGCAGCATTGCGCGGATGATAACGGATAAAGGCTGTGGTTGATCAAATTTCATACTGTTGCCGTTGATGGTTATAATCATGCGCTCACCTCCTTTTGTCCCAGCGCGGCGATTTTATTGGCCCACTGCAGGTGTTTGGTACGCACATAGGCTGGATTTTGCTGTTCTGAAAGTGTGGCGCGGCGTTTGACCCGTGTTCTGCCCTGTATGTTTTTATGAAGCACCAGGTCAACCAGCACCAGGCCATGATCCGGGCAATCCGCAAGCGCGCGCCAGGTATCAGGCCGCATGGGGACATAGCCCTCAGGGATCTTCATGCGTTTGCCGCAGACCGGGCAGTTGGGTTGAGCAGCAGGACGGCTTTTGACAGCTTGTTCCAAGGTTGTAAAGCGCAGGTCATCAGCCTTTTCGTTTCGGGTTATTTTAGAGGGGATCAGTTCCCGCGCTTTTTGCGGATAATCAAGCACATCCCTGGGACTGGGCATTTTTTGAAGAATCAGCGCGGTATAATATGCGTCATCTACTGCGCTGTGAAAGGGATGCTCCATGCTCGCGACTATATGGTAACTGGCCATAGCATTTTGCAGCCCGGTGCGGTTTTTGACAGTGAGCCCGGCTTGTTTGCTGTAAAGACACTGCAGGTCATACACAGGCGGCATTGCGTATTCTTCCTTCAGGTAGTAATTCAGGTTTTGCTGAAAAACCGAAACATCATCGCAACCCCAGGTAATCAGGGCATAGTTATCCCCACACCATTGCGTAAAGCGGGCCAGAGCCTGTATAAAGCCCGGCGCATTTGCCAAATCTTCCTGCCTGATGTTTGTGATGCGCGAGATTCGCGGGTGAAGCTTGCGGTATAATCCGGGTTGGATGTACTGATTGAACGAACCAATCATGCGCAGTTCTTCATCCAGTTTGACAGCGCCTATTTGGATCATATCAAACATCAGCTGTTTGCCATAACGTCGGTATTGCGCGCTCTTATGGGATAGAGGTTGGTTCCATTCCAGATCCATAACAATATAGTTCACGTTCTCTCCACACCTTGTGATGTAATCCATGACGCAGCGCTATGTCCAGCCAACGCGCCAGTAGAAAAGGCGATTTGTAGGTTGTAGCCGCCTGTAAGCGCGTCCACATCCAGCAGCTCTCCTGCAAAATAAAGACCTTTGATCAGCTTTGACGCCATGGTGGAGGAATTCACCTGAGAAACCTTGACTCCGCCACAGGTTATCACGGCTTCACTGAAGGGGCGGCGGGCACGCAGGCGCACCGGCAAACACTTCATACCTTCCACAAAATCAGTACGTTCCTGGCTGGTCAGCTGATTGAGAACCTTCTCACCTGATAGCCCAACAATATCCGGATAGACAGTCGCTAAACTGGCTGGCAGGTAGTCTGTCAACAGCCTGCTCAATGTGCGCCGGCCGTGATTCATGATGTCTTCTGCCAGGCGCTTTTGCAGCATTTCACGTGTCAGGGCTGGTTTCATATCGATGGCTACCTGTGTACTGGAAAGCTCCTGATCTGCAAGATAACTGCTCAGGCTCAGCACCAGCGGACCGGAGATACCGAAATGGGTAAACAACATTTCACCTTGCTCTTCAAACTTTTTCTTCTTCCCCCAGGAAGCCATCAGTTTGACATTCTTGAGCGACAATCCCTGCAAGTGCTTTGGCCACTCGTCTATGGTATCAAAGCCTGTTAAAGAAGGCAACAGAGGACTGACTGCATGGCCGGTACGCAACGCCATGTTATGTCCAAGCCCGGTGGAGCCGGTGGTTGGATAAGATAGCCCGCCGGTTGCCAGGATAACCGCACCAGCATAGATGATTCTGTTGTTTTCTAAACGCACGCCATAAATACGCCCGTTCGCGACAAGCAACTCCTGTACCCGGGCATGATAGCAAACTTCATCCGTTTCCAGGCCAGAAGCCAGGGCACGCGTGACGTCAGAGGCCTTACGACTGGCAGGGAAAACCCGACGGCCGCGCTCCACCACGGTAGGGCAACCCAGAAAATTCAGCCAGTCACACAATCGCTGCGGGGACATGAAGGTCAGTGCGGCATATAAAAACCGCGGGTTTCGCGGTACTTTGGCAAGAAATTCTTCTCGTTCGCACAGGTTGGTGATGTTGCAGGATCCCTTACCGGTGATATACAGTTTTTTGCCGAGCTTTTCATTGTGCTCAAGCAGAAGAATCCGCGCGCCTTGCATCTTGGCGAACAAGGCAGCTGTCATTCCGGCAGGACCGCCGCCAACAATTACGATTTCAGCCAAGAGTCTCCTCCAGCTTTGGATAATACAGGGCGTTGTTGTTGATGAAGCCACCGACAAAACTGACCGTCAGGTGGCCTTGCTGAATCATCGCGACATCGGTACCGGCCTCTGCTTTCTCCTTCATCACGCCGTCTTCCAGCCAGAAATAGCGCTGACCGCGCGGGTTGATGCGTTCAACATATTCATCCAGCCAATAGCTTTCACTGATCGGGGTGATTTTAGCCGGTTTGATCTTGCCGGGAGGCAAGCAGGGCGCGTTGAGATTGCAAAAGGTTAACCGTGGCATAGGGCGCCTGACGATGTAGTCCATAATCATCAAGGCTTGTTCTGCCAGATGCACACGCATGTCTTCATCTGCGCGCATCTCAATGGAAATAGCCATGCTGGGCAGGTAGAGCATCGCCGCTTCACGCGCAGCTGCCGCTGTTCCTGAGTAAAACAAATCCGTACCGACATTAAGGCCGTCGTTGATACCTGACAGGCAAAAATCAAAAGGGTTGTCCGCAAGTTTGCGTCCAATCCTTACACAGTCTACCGGCGTACCGTTGACAGCATAGGCTTCAAAAGACGGATCAATACTCCGAGGCTGCACCATCAAAGATTCGTTGATGGTTAACCGATGACCCGTTGCGCTTTGCTGGGTAGCAGGCGCAACGATCATTACGGTATGTCCGGCCTTTGCCGCCACGCGAGCCAGGGTAAGGATACCCTGTGCTTGAATCCCATCGTCATTGGTAATCAATAAATGCATGTGTTCTCCTTCATGGCGTAGAGTCAGTCCTGCCGGCTGGGCGGATACAGTTGAAAAAGGCTGTGGCAATGGTCAGCGACAGAGCGATTGCGCCGATTCCTGCCAGCGTTTCTACTCCAATAGACAGCGCCAGGTCCATGTTGTTTTCCGACAGTGCCATCATGGATCGGTACAATCCAAGGCCGGGCACAGTGGGGATAATAGAGCTGATGAGCAGCAAGGTAGTGGTTCTTTTGATCATTCGGGCAGTCAGCTCGCACAGAATGCCTACCAGCAAACCAGAGAGGAAAAAAGCAAGCAGTCCCTGACCAAACAACAGGTATACCAGGTATCCGGCCAGGCCGAAGACGGCGGTGTATAACAGTGTGTTTTTGGGCTGCCGGAGCAGCATACCGAAAAAACAGGCTGCACCCATACAAGCCAACGCGCGAATTAAGCTATCCATATCATACCCCAAAGCAATAGGGCGGCCGCGACACCGGCGGAAAGTAGCACAGCAGAAATCAGCGCCTCCGCGCTTCGGGCCAGGCCTGAGACCAGATCGCCGCGGATGGTGTCCCTGACTGCGTTGGTCATAGCTAAGCCGGGGAGCAGAGGCATAATGATGCCGGTAATGACCGCTTCCTGCAAGCCGCCAAACAGCGCAAGCGGCAGTGAAGCGGAGAGGGCGGCAATGAAACCTAATAAAAATGACTGTAGTTGGCTTGGAATGTTCAGCCTGATCAGGGGAACCTGCAGCGATTGCACCAGGTAACCGACAAAAAAACTCATCAGAAACTCGGAAACTCCCCCGCCAAACATAACAGTAAAAAAGGCTGCTGCCAGAGCATAATACAAACAGGTGAGCCACCAGGGAAGGGGAGCCTGGGCTCGCAGGGCAATCAATTGATCACAAGCTTCCCTGGCGCTGAGTTGACCGCTTACCGCCTGGCGCGAGATGCTGTTGACAGCGTCAATCCTGTCCAAACGAATGCTGCGCTCCTGGATGCGAAAGACGCGTGTCTCATGCCCTTTGTCTGTGACTGCGGTGAGGACAAACCCTGTGGGAAATGCCATAATCTGTACATTTTGCAGGTGGAAGGCATTACACATGCGCAGTGCTGTTTCTTCAGCCCTGTAGGTTTCGCCGCTGCTTTCCAGGATGGTCCTGGCCGCCAGCGCTGCGGAGTCCAGTGCGAGGGAACTCATCCGTTCATCAAGCCTGCCTTTCTATTGAGACATCCTATCATGAACATTTGTATCGGGCAATATATCACACTCCCGGATTTTCGGGATTTTCGGATTTCCACTTGCGTGCAAAGGGGATGGTTCGTATACTGGCATGGAGGTGAGCGTATGCAAGAAACGAAAGTAGCCCTACCACTGCCCAACCGTGATCAATCCCTGCTGAAATTGGTGGCCATCATCACCATGATCATAGATCATACCGGTATAGTCTTCTTCCCGGGTGAACGATGGTTACGCATGATTGGGCGCATTGCTTTTCCTTTATTCTGCTGGGGCATTGTCATTGGTGCGGAGCGTACAAGGAGTGTATGGAAGTATGCCCTGAGGCTGTTGATTTTGGCAGTGGCGTCCCAATATCCCTATATGCTCGCGCTTAAGCATTCCCTTATGCAATTCAACGTAATTGTCACGTTGCTGCTGGGGTTTCTTTCTATTGTAGGTATGCGTAACCGGTGGTATTTCAGCCAAATTTGGGCGCCTGCATTGGCTCTTGTACTGAGCGCCATGTTTCAGATGGATTATGGTTGGCGCGGGGTATTGCTGATTATCCTGATGCATCTGGCTCGCAACAGCTGCGGGGGATTGGCTGCCTTGATGATTGCGTTTTGCCTGGGTTGGGAGGGCGGTGGCGTGGTCTGGTCCCACAGCCTGCTTTCTCTGGTAACATCTACTCCGATTGAGGAGCTCAACCGGGCGCTTGGTACATTGCTGGGGCTGGTAAAGCTGCAAACCCTGGCAATCTTTGCTTTGCCGCTCATGCTGATTAATACCAACAGTGGAATGAGACTTCCAAAGTGGGTGAGTTACCTGGCCTATCCAGGCCATTTGATGATCTTGTGGCTGATTGAAATCTTGCTCGCATCGTTTAATCAGTTAATCGAAACATCGCTCGCCTTGTTCAATCTGTTATAATTATAATAACGTCTGATATTGGAGGAAAACCTTTTGAAAAAGATTTTTGGTCTTATGTTGGTGCTTTTAATGCTTTTGTGTGCACCGTGCGCGTTTTCCCGGGAAGAGAGCGAACAGACCTTGTCGATGATGGGCTTTGAGCACGCGGACACCGGCCGTTCCTGGGCAGACAATCTGTTTTTTGATCGCATGGCAGACCTTACCGGGATTCGTTTTACCTTTGAGCAATATGATGATATGGATAAGTATCAGGCCAGGCTGAAAGGTTTGATCCCACAGGAGACTGGCCTGCCGGAGGTGTTGTTCAAGGCCAGGCTGGATCCTGTCAGTGCACAGGAGCTTTACCAACGGGGCATCCTGGTTGACCTGGCGCCTTACTTGGCGCAGCACGCGCCTAACTTTTATGCCTTGATGCAGGCGGACCCATCCATTCGGGAGGCCATTACCCTTCCGGATGGGGTCATTGCGGCTCTGCCATTTGTCAACCAGACCCCGGGGCAGAACATTCTTTGGATTAATAAAGAATGGCTGGAAAATCTCAAGCTGTCCATGCCTAAAACCATCGAGGATTTGGAAGCCATCCTTACTGCGTTCAAGACGCGCGACCCCAATCGCAACGGCCGAAACGATGAGGTGCCGCTGAGTTTTATTGGTCCTTATGATCTGAAATACCTTGCGCATGCCTGGGGTTTGATTGCCAATGACTATAATGTCTTTGTCCGTGAAGGCACAGTGCAGTACATGCCGTCCCAGCCGGCTTTTCGTGATTTTTTGCGATGGAGCCACAAAATGTACGCGGATGGGTTGTTTGACCGGGATGCTTTCACTACCATTGATAGCCTGCGAAGGCAGACCGATGCCAAGGGTACCAACCGCTTTGGTGCTTTCTTTGCGCCGCTGCCCACCAGTGTGGTTCCCCTTGAGTGGAGTTCGCAATATCAGGCGATGATTCCCTTGATGTATGAGGGCCGGCAGGTTTATCGCCAGGTAGCCAGCCCGGTTTTTTACGGCACCTTCGCACTGACCAGCGCCTGTACCGATATTCCGGGGATGCTCTCCTGGGTGGATACTCTTTACACACCTGAAGGCGCCATTCTGGCCGGCATTGGACTTGAAGGTGAGGATTTCGTTGTGGACGGTGATGGAAGCTGGCGTTTATTGCGTGAAGCAGGGGACAGGACTTATATAGCGCGCTCCATTGTTGCCTCCGACCAGTCAACACCGGGTATCACCAATGACGAGTTCCAGATGAACTATACCGACACCAATGTGCGGATATTTAGCAAACAGATCCAGAAGGTAGCAGACATCGCCACCCTGCCCTTTCCTGACCGTCTTCTAAGTGCCGCTGAGCAGGAGCGGGTTTTGCCGCTTCAGATGAAGCTGGCGCGCTTTGTGGATGAGTCCATCGCGCGGTTTGTATTGGGGGAATGGGACGTAAGTGACGAGCAGCTGGATGCCTTTGATGCGCAGCTTTATGAGCTGGGTCTCGAAGAATTTCTGGCATTCTGGCAGGAGATATTTGATAAAGGAGTTCAGAAATGACAGCGTTGGGCCAAATCGGCCGCTTGGAACGGCTAAAGGAACAGCATGCACAACGCTTTCCTGGCGCTGCCCGGTCCGTAGCGCTCAGTGCGCCCGGGAGGGTTGAGATCATCGGCAACCACACCGATCATAACCATGGATTGGTGCTGGCAGCCGCTGTTAATCTGGACACTATGGCGGCTGTCAGCCCGCGGAAAGATTTGCGGGTACACCTCCACAGCGATGGTTACCCTGTGATGGAACTGACGCTGGACTCGCTGGATACCGTACCGGGTGAAGCTGGCACCTCATTGGCGTTGATCCGCGGTGTAGCTGCGGGTTTGAATGCAGCGGGATATGCCTACGGCGGTTTTGACGCGGTGATGAATTCCCAGGTGCTCTCAGGTTCCGGTTTGTCTTCCTCAGCAGCCTTTGAGGTACTGGTTTGTTATATCTTCGATGTGCTCTACAATGGCACCGTCATAGACGCTGTTACACGCGCGAAAATTGGGCAATATGCTGAGAACGTTTATTTTTTAAAACCCAGCGGGCTGATGGATCAAATGGCCTCCTCGTGTGGCGGCATGGTGCGAATTGATTTTGGCGGGGAGCAGCCACAGGTGGAAAACCTGCAATTTTCCTTTGCCAAGGCTGGCTATGCGATGGTTGTGGTCAGCACTGACAGCAGTCATGATGATCTGACGCCGGCTTATGCAGCGATTCCGGCAGAAATGAAGGCTGCCGCGACAGCTGCGGGCGGCAAGGTGCTGCGGGATATATGTTTTGATCAGTTCCTGAAAGCCCTGCCGGCTGTACGCCGTACAGTAGGGGATCGCGCTGTGCTGCGTGCAATTCATTACTATCAGGAAAATCAAAGGGTTTTACAGGCGGCGGCTGCCCTTAAGGATGGCCGGCTGGACGATTTTTTCAAGGCTGTCAACGATTCCGGCCTGTCTTCCTGGACACAGTTGCAAAACATCTCAGTCAGCGACCATGATCAACCTATCGCGCTGGCATTGGCGGCAGCTCGACAGGTGCTTTCTGGCCGCGGCGCCTGCCGTATACACGGTGGGGGATTTGCCGGAACAACGCTCAATTTTGTGCCCAAGTGCAGCCTGGCATGCTTCATCGAAACTATGGAAATGCTCTTTGGCGCTGGATGCTGCCATATCCTGGATGTCCGTTCCCAAGGGCCGCTTTGCCTTGAGTAGGATAGTAGTCCGATTAAGCATTTGATTGCTCGGATAACAGCGTTGTTGATGTTTTTATGGGCCTGCTAAGCAACCGGATTATGTTGTTAGTTGTCAATTATGAAAAAGGAAGTTCATGACAGATAAAGTAATGCTTTCAAGCAGCGCCGAACAGACACGTGCCCTTGGTGCAATGCTGGCGCAGTCGCTTCTCAGTGGCGATGTCATTTTGCTCAGTGGCGATTTGGGTGCAGGCAAAAGTGAGTTTGCCCGCGGTATCGCCTTCGGCTTGGGAGTTCAAGGCCCGGTGACCAGCCCTACTTTCACATTGCTGAACATACATCAGACAAAGCACGGCTTTCCTCTTTACCATTTTGATTGGTATCGTATCCAGGACGCAGAGGAACTGCTTTTAGCGGGTCTGGATGAATTTATCGGCGGAGAGGGTATCACCCTGATCGAGTGGCATGAGCGTGCGAAGGAACTTGTACCCTCCCGGAATCTGGAGATCACCATTCGTCCGCTGGACGAGTACAATCGTGAGTTCATCTTGCGGCCAGCCGGCGGTTTTCGTACGCTTGTTTTCAACGGCCTGCCAAGGGAGTGGAAACTATGACGATTCTTGCTCTGGACACCTCCGGACCGGCATGCAGCGTTGCGGTTTTGGCGCAAGGTGTTTTGCGCTATGAGGCTCGTGCGGTTAACCGCCTGACACATTCTGAGAGTCTCATGCCTATGGCACAGGAGGCTTTGCAAAAATCCGGCGTCTTTCTGGAGGACCTCAGCCACTTGGCCTGTGTTGTGGGGCCAGGCTCATTTACCGGCGTGCGCATCGGTGTTGCTGCTGCCCAGGGCATGGCGAGGGGGTTGGGTATTCCCTGCATCGCCATCAATGCGCTTGAAGCCATGGCTTGGGGGACTTGCTTGGCGAATGCTGTTATATGTACTATTCGTGACGCGAGATCATCTCAGGTCTATGGTGCTGCTTTTCGCGACGGAAAGCGTTTGATCAATGACTGTGCCCTGAAGCTGACAGAATTTTTGGATGCTGTGAGCCTGTTGGGGGAACGACTATATTTTTTTGGGGATGGCGTACCAGTGCATCATGACCAGATTGTTCGTGTTTTAGGGCAGCGAGCGATCATTGCTCCGCCGCACCTGGTGCAACCCGGCGCAGGCCACGCAGCCTGTTTGGCGATGGATAAGATGCATGAAGCGTTAGACCCGGGTCTGCTGATGCCCCTGTATTTGCGTGCGCCTCAGGCGGAGCGCATGCGCGCTTTGCGCGATGGAAATACGCTATAGGATCCGCAGGATGAACCTGCAGGATGCACCTGAGGCCGCGCGATTGGAGGCGGCTGGTTTTTCGCTGCCATGGACACTGGCGGATTTTGAATATGAGATGCGCAGCAACCCGGTCGCGCGTTATGTAGTGGCTGAGCAGGATGGGCGTCTGCTTGGTTTTGCAGGCGCTCACATGATATTTGAAGAAAGTCATGTTACCAATGTTGTGGTGGATGAAACTGTGCGCGGACTGGGCATTGGCAGGGCGCTGATGCAATCGCTCATGCAGTACGCTGCCAACCTTGGCGGGAAATACATGACCCTGGAGGTGCGCGCAAGCAACCAGCCTGCCATTAATCTATATAAGTCTTTGGGTTTTTTTAAGGTTTGGGTGCGGCCAAAATACTATACAGACAATCAGGAGGATGCCTGGGTCATGGTCTGTGATCGCCTTCCGGAGATAGAAGAGGATTTCAGCGAGCAACCTCATTGATCTTGAAAGGTTTTGTCAATCTCCTTTCATCACCAGAAACTCACATTCCAGCCGCCCGTTGTAGAGCCGCCGGCGACTATCAGCGCGGCACTGCGCATGTTTTTCAAAAGATGGGTCTGCTGTAATGACACATAAGGCTGCGCCGGGATGAGTCCGCTTGAGATCGCCCAGCGCACGGGCTATCTTGGCAGCTTCCTGCCGGTTACCCAGCCGTTCACCGTAGGGTGGATTAGTGATAAAGCAGATCTTGTTGCGTGCCAGGTGAAAATCCTTCAGATCACTTTGGGCAATACGGATACTGTCGTGCAAACCGGCTTGACGCAGGTGGCGTTTGCACAGGCTGAGCGCTTCAGGAGAGATATCACTACCTTGAATCTCAAACTGCGCCTCAGGCATGAACAACTGTTTTGCCTGTTCACGCAGCTGTTCACAAGCTGCATGGTTAGTCTGATCCCAGTTTTCCATGATGAAGCTGCGGTTAAGCCCGCTTGCCCGGTTCATTGCCATGAAAGCCGCTTCTATCAACAAGGTGCCGCTGCCGCAGCAAGGATCCACCAGCGCTTGTTCAGGTGTCCAGGGAGACAGCCGAATCAACGCGGCTGCCAGAGTTTCCCGCAGCGGTGCTTCGCTTACCCAGGTGCGGTATCCGCGTTTATTGAGCGCTTCCCCTGACGTATCCAAGGTCAGGCGCGCGGTGTCTTTGTGCAGCGTGATGGTGAATGGGTAATGGCTGCCGGTTTCAGGAAACCAATTCACTTTATACTTTTGTTTCAGTCGCTCCACAATTGCCTTTTTCGTGATGCGCTGGCAGTCGCTAACGCTCATGAGCTGGCTGCGCACACAATTGCCGCTGACTGGAAACGCTGCGTCCCTGGGCAAGATGTTTTCAAAAGGAATTGAAGATACAAAATCAAACAGGGTTTCAAAGCTGGTGACCTTCTGTTCGCCTAAAATCCAAAGCACACGGTCCGCGCAGGCTAGCCACAAGTTGGCTTTGAAGGCTCCTGTCAGGTCGCTTTCAAACCGTGCGCCGCCCTGTTCTGCTTTTGCTGAAAAGCCCAGTTCCTTCAACTCCTGCTTGACCACACCCTCAAGCCCGAAAGCTGCTGTCGCAATCAACTCCATATCCTCACCTCAAAGATTATTATACATGGTTTTGATGTGCTTGCCGAATTAAAGCGAAAATGGTGTATAATCTCCTAAGGAGGACAATATATGAAACGAGTCATCTTGATTGTACTGGATTCCGTTGGTGTGGGGGAACTGCCTGATGCTGCACATTATGGTGATTCGGGTGCCAACACCCTGGGAAATACAGTCCAGGCAACCGGGCTGCGCCTGCCCAACCTGGAGAAGCTGGGGCTGGGCGCTATCCCGCAGGCTTATTTGCCCCTTCATGAGCAGGCCGCCGGGATCAGCGCTCGGCTTAAAGAGGCCTCCCCGGGCAAGGATACTACCACAGGACACTGGGAAATTGCCGGTGTCACGCTAAAGGCGCCTTTTCCTGTCTATCCTGATGGCTTTCCGGATCAGGTTATCCGTTGCTTTGAAGAAGCGATCGGACGTAAAACATTGGGCAATTACGCTGCCAGCGGCACGGTCATCATCGATGAACTGGGTGAGGAGCATCTTCTGACAGGCTTTCCTATTGTCTATACTTCGGCGGACTCTGTCTTCCAGATTGCTGCCAATGAGTCAATCATTCCCGTTGAGCGTCTTTATGAGTTTTGCCGCATCGCCAGAAGCCAGCTGCAAGGCGAGCACGGGGTTGGGCGCGTTATTGCGCGACCTTTTGTCGGGGATAGGCGAGGCAGTTTTAAGCGCACTTCTGCTAGACGGGATTATTCGCTTGAGCCGCAGGGCGAGACCATTCTTGATGTTTTGAAGCGAGCGGGGCATCAGGTGGTTGGCGTTGGCAAGATTGATGACATCTTTGCTGGCCGCGGCTTAACGCTTTCTGACCACGCAGCAGGCAACAAGGCTTGTCTGGAAGCAACACTGCGCTATATGGACCAAAGCTTCAGCGGCTTGCTGTTTGTCAACCTGGTAGACTTCGATATGTTATATGGCCATCGGCGCGATCCGGAAAACTACGCTGCGGCCCTGTTATCCTTTGACAAAACGCTGCCTGCTATTTTGGGGAAAATGACCGGTGATGATCTGCTGGTCATCACTGCAGACCATGGCTGCGATCCCACATTCAATGGTACCGACCACACCCGTGAATATGCGCCTCTCTTGGCTTGGCAAACAACAAGCCGAAAGCACCGCCACTTGGAGGACCGCGGCAGCTTTGCGGACATCGCGGCTACAATCGCGGCGTATTTTGATTTACCGCAGCGTTTTAACGCTGTATCTTTTCTTGACGAAGTGGAGGATTTGAAATGATTGATTACAAGGAACTGAAGCGTGCAGCCGGTATTGTCGAGCATTCCTGCGGCCCGGCGGATACCGCAGTAATTCTGGGATCGGGTTTAGGCGGCTTTGAGGAGGAACTGTTGGATCCGATCTCTATTGATTATGACGAGATTCCCGGTTTTCCGGTATCCACTGTTCCCGGTCACGCGGGGCGTTTCATCGTTGGCACCATCCGTGATCACCGGGTTATTGTTATGTCCGGACGCTTCCATAGCTATGAGGGCTATAGTATGGACAAGGTCACCATGCCGGTGCGGGTCATGAGCTTGCTGGGTGTCAATACCCTGATTGTGACCAACGCCGCCGGTGCGGTCAACATTGACTACAGGCCCGGTGATTTGGTCATTCTGGAAGATTTTATCAATCTCAGCGGTCGAAATCCGTTGCGCGGACACAACCTGGATCGCTTTGGCCCTCGTTTTCCGGATATGAGCCAAGCCTTTGACAGCGACTTGCGCATGCTGGCATTAGAGGAGGCGCGGAAGCTGGGTTTGTCGGCCAAGCAGGGCGTATACTGCTGGATGAACGGACCCAGTTTTGAAACCCCGGCAGAGATTCGCATGATACGCGTTTTAGGCGCTGATTTGGTGGGGATGTCCACAGTGCCGGAAACCATTGTAGCTAGACACTGCGGTATGCGGGTGTTGGGTATCAGTACGGTCACCAACATGGCTGCCGGAGTTTTGGACAAACAGATTCATCATGAAGAGGTGCTGGCAGTTGGTGAAACGATCCGTGAGCCGTTTTGCAAGCTGGTTACCCAGATCATCGAGAGGTTGCCCGAATCTACCATCGTTGAGATGTGAGCAATTCATAGGCATTGCTTTATAGAAATACGCGAAGGCCGCTATTCTCAGCGGTTTCACGCTGCTTATGGGCAGGTTTGCGCTACATGCGCAGTTCACCACCAAGCTTTTGCAGCTTCTTATTGATGGTGCCCATCTTTTCTTCGATTTCCTGACTGGATAGAGTGCCCTTGTCCGAGCCAAACGTCACAGTAAATGTCAGAGATTTTTTCCCGTCTGGGATTTGCTTGCCGCGGTATTCTTCAACAAAGGACAGGTCGATAACAGATTTTTCCAATGCGCTTTGAATTTCAGCCCAGCTGACCGTTTCGTTCAGCAACACGGAAAAGTCCTGCGCCACCCTGGGGAAGAGAGGCAGCGGCTGATAGCTGTTAGTGCGTGAAGACAGGGGGGACAAGGCCTCCATGTTCAGCTCAAACAGAGCTACTTGCGCGTATTTAATGTCCGCCGCCTTGGCAGCGGTACTGCTTAGCAGCGCGAGGTGGCCTATTACGCTGTCACAGCAAAGAATATTAAGCCAGGCTTTGGGGTCGGCCCAGGTGGGCTGCTCGCGCTGAGCGAAGATCAGCGGTCGTGACATTACGGCGCGGGGCAGGCTTTCCAAAATGCCCTTTGCCTGTCGAAACAGTAACCGAGCATCCTTGCCTGCCAGCGCGCAGGCCAGGAAGCGCTGCTGCAACGGCAGGTCCTCGCCGCCTTGCGTTTTGCGGGTTTCCTTTGCTGAGTAAACCTGAGCCAGTTCAAAAACACGGAAATCATCAAAATAACGAAGGTTCTTTTCAACCACCTCCAGCATCGCAGGCACCAGAGAGGAGCGCAGTGTGCTGGTGTCCGGTGATGGAGGCGAGGACAATTCCAGGCATGATGATGCCTGAACACCTGCAGCGTCAAGGAACTTCCGGTGTATCCAGGGGTAGGTGTAAACCTCGCGCATGCCGCAGCTGAAAGCCAGGTATTCGCGCACTTTACGTTCCAGCTGTATTCCCGGCTGATTGACCGCTTTGTGCAAAAGAACTGTTGGCGGTATAAAGTCAAAGTGTTCGTAGCCAAGCATTCGCGCGATTTCTTCAAGCACATCGTCTTTTTGGCTGACATCGCCTGTCGAACGCCATGAAGGCACTTGAACCATCAGGTTCTGTCCGCTTTTTTCCACCGCAAAACCAAGCGGCACCAATACTTCTTGCGCATGAGTGGCATTGATGGCCCGCCCCAGGCGTATGCTGAGCCAATCCAGGCTGACCTCGATCACCGGGCATTGGGTTTTAACCGGGTATTCATCGGTGTAAGCGCTCATGCGGGCATCAGGAAACAAGGTGCGAATCAAGTCATCAGCCACTGCCATGGCCTGGTCCACACGCTGTGTGTCCAGCCCCTTTTCGTTGCGGTTGGCGGATTCGGTGCGCACCTGATAGCGCACTGCGCTGCGGCGAATTCCTCGTGGTTCGAAATTCGCGATTTCCAGCAGAATGTTATCTGTTTCCGGTGATATGGAATCATCCTTGCCGCCCATGACACCGGCCAGGGCGATCGGTTGGTGGCGGTCGCAGATCATCAGGTCATCCGTGCAAAGGCGCAGATTCTTGTCATCCAGGAGCGTCAGCTGCTCTCCGCTTCTTGCTGTGCGAACGACAATCTCATCACGGATTGTGTTCTTATCAAAGGCATGGGTAGGCTGCCCAATGGCCAGCATCGTGTAATTGGTAATGTCCACCAGACTGCTGATGGGACGGATACCGACCTTCCATAGCCTGACGCGCAGCCAGTGAGGCGATTGCATATTATTAAGCCCTTCATACTGCAAGGCCGCATAGCGTCTGCAACGTTCCGGATCTTCAATCGTCACCGGGAAACGTGCCGGATTCTTCGGTGGCTGAAAGACAGGAAGCGGTTTGAGCTGTACTGTATAAATGGAAGCCAATTCGCGCGCCAATCCATAATGGCACCACAGGTCAGGACGGTTGGTAAGGGATTTGTTGTCGATTTCCAGCACGATATCATCCAGTTCCAGAACGGTTGCCAGTGGAGTGCCTGGGCTGGCAGGAAAGGCACTCAAATCCAGGATTTCATGATCATCTTTTGCCGGGAACAGCTCTTCCAAGCCGATTTCGCTTGATGCGCAAATCATGCCATCGCTTTTGACACCACGCAATTTGGTGCTTTTAATCATGACCGGATCGCCCTCGCCGTGCCAGTGCACCATGGCGCCGGGCAGGGCGGTTGCTACCCGCATGCCCATCTTGATGTTGCTGCCGCCGCATACGATGGTGCTTGGCGCGTCAGTGCCGACATCTACAAGGCATACCCGAAGCAAGTCAGCCTGGGGGTGGGGCTGGATGTCGTTAATCAGGCCAACCACAATGTTGTTCAGCTGATCTGCAGGGTTGATCGCTCCTTCCACTTCCACTGTACGCATGGTCAGGTCGTGTGAAAGGGTTTTAAGATCCAAAGACACTGGCAGGTCAACGTATTCACGAATCCATTTAAGTGATGCTTTCATTTTGGTTCCTCCTTATCGGAACTGGTTTAGGAAACGCAGGTCAGCGCTGCGGAACAATCGGACATCATCCACCCCATAGCGCATCATAACCAGGCGATCCAGGCCGATGTTGATATAAAAACCACTGTAAATATCAGGGTCAAGTCCTGCCGCTCGCAGAACATTTGGATGTGGTGTGCCCCCGGGCATAACCTCGATCCAACCGACATGCTTGCATACCTTGCAGCCGCTGCCGCCGCATACCAGGCACATCATATCGATTTCAAAGCCTGGCTCCACAAAAGGAAAGAAGCCTGAGCGCATACGCACCTCTACATCCTGGCCAAACACTTTTTGCAAAATGGTACGTATTAACAGCAAGCCTGAGGCAAATGCGAAATCCTTTTCCACAATCAAGGCTTCATATTGATAAAAAGCGCGCTCGTGGCGGGCATCAGTTGCCTCATTGCGGAAAGCTCGCCCCGGGTAAACAAACCGCGCCGGCGCGCCGTAACGCTGAAGATAACGCACGCTGGCGCCGGTCAAATGAGGCCGTAGGCACAGGCGCTGGGCCCCCGACTTATCCTCACTGCCTTTAAGCCAGTAGGTATCCATACTGTCCCTGGCGGGATGCTCAGGCGGGAAGTTGAGGTTGTCAAAGGCATACAGTTCACTAGTGATATCATCTTCTTCAAACACCTCAAAGCCCAGGGACAGGAAAGCGTCATTCAGGTCATAGCACATCTGTGTAATAGGGTGCAGTCCGCCGATATCCGGCTTTATACCGGGCAGGCTCAGGTCCATTTCACCCTCTACCACCGATTTTTGGGACAACACTTCTTGTTCGCGCTCCTGGAGACTTTGAACGATGCGCTCTTTGACCTGGTTGGCCGCCTGGCCCGCCTCGCGCCGTTCCTGCGGTCCCAGACTGCCCAAGGTTTTTAGCAGCAGTGTCAATGCGCCCTTTCTGCCCAGGTACTGGTGCCGGATTTGTTCCAATTCATTGGTGTCCGCGGCTTTCGCAATGGATTGAATCGCTTCTTGCTCCATGATTAGCAGGGTATCTTTCACAGTGTCCTCCTCAACAATAAATCCCATGCGATGCATGGGACGTTAGTGTACGTGGTACCACCCAAATTCCGTGCCTTGGCACGCTCGTGCCCTTAACGCGGGGAACGGCCTGGCCTACTGCTATGTTGTTCGGCCCGGCGGCTCAAAAGTGAATGCCCTGTCTTTTCCCGGTCCGCTCCCAGCATGCGCGGCCCTCTCTGTGAGAAAATCCCTTCAGGGGTTGTACTTCGTCAAAGCCGATGGATTATCCTATCATTTCGAATGAAATGATGTCAACCTGTCGAGATCTGGTTTTCTTGCAATCTATGTAGAATCATGGTACTTTTACCAAGAAAGGAGTGGCTTATGCAACAGTCAATCGGCTGGTATCCCGGGCACATGGCAAAGGCCAGACGCCTGTTGACAGAACAGCTCAAACGCATCGATATCGTTATTGAGCTGTGCGATGCCAGGCTCCCTTTATCCAGCCGCAATCCGGATCTGGATTTACTGCTCCAAAGCCGTCCGCGCTTGTTGCTGCTAAACAAATCCGACTTGGCAAATCCATCAAAAACCAAGGAATGGCTGACATATTTTTCCGATCAGGGCATTCATTGCCTGGCTGTAACAATGCCCAAAGGCAAAAAGAACATCCTCGCAGCTGTGGACAATCTGGCTTCAGAACGCCTTGAACGTTCCATGAAAAGGGGCATTATCCGTAGTGTGCGCGCCATGGTAGTTGGCGTACCCAACGTTGGCAAAAGCACATTGATCAATTATCTGGCTGGCCGTGCCGCTTTCAAGGTTCAGGATCGCCCTGGCATCACGCGTGCGCCGCAATGGATACAAGCCTCTCCACAATTGCAGCTGGTGGATACTCCGGGCATGCTATGGCCCAAGCTGGACGATCCGCTGGCCGCCAAACGGCTGACGTATATTGCCGCCGTACGCGATGAGGTGGTGGATGTCTACCACTTGTCGCTGTCCCTGCTTGATGAGCTGATGACCATAGCTCAGCAGGAAATCATATCACGATACAACCTGCAGAATCCAATCCTGCGCGGACCTCGATTGCTTGAAGATATCTGTAAAAACCGCGGATTTTTGCTGCGCGGCGGGGAAATGGATGTTGAACGTGGCGCGGTGTGTGTGTTGGATGAGTTCCGCTCGGGCAAGCTGGGACGTATAACCCTGGAGCATCCGGAAGGGGCGGCCCATGAGCAAGGCTGATCGCTGTTTTGATTTATATAAGCATGACCTTGCTTTGTGGGAATCCGGCTTGGTATTTGCCGGAATTGATGAGGCCGGACGTGGTCCCTTGGCCGGATGCGTGATGGCCGGCTGCGTAGTGATGCCACGCGAGCCGCGACTGCCGGACATTTTGGATTCAAAGCAGCTCACCCCAAAACAACGTGAGGCAGCATATGATCAGATTGTTCAGAAGGCGGTTTTTTGGGGCCTTGGCAGCGCGGATCAGAACGAGATTGATACCATGAATATCCTAGAGGCTACCCGGCTGGCCATGCGACGAGCTGCGCAGCAAGCCAGGGCGGATTTATTCTTGGTGGATGCGGTAAAACATGTTGGTCTTGCTGGTGAGGAACGCGCCTTGGTGTCAGGAGATGCTATCAGCTACAGCATTGCCGCCGCGTCTATTCTGGCTAAAGTGACCCGGGATCGTTTAATGATGGAGCTGGACAAACAGTATCCTCAATATGGCTTTGCGCGGCACAAGGGTTATGGTACGCGTGAGCATATTCAAGCCATCCGCACATATGGCCCCTGTCCCGCTCACCGCATGAGCTTTCTGACACGTTTATTGCACAAATGAGTCAGTACGATCTGGGTCTGGAGGGCGAGCGCCTGGCCGAGGTTTATCTGAAAGAAAGAGGCTTTGCTATCAGGCAAAGACGTCTGCGCACCAGGGGTGGTGAAATCGATCTGATTGCCAGCCGGCACGGTATCCTGTATTTTATAGAAGTCAAATACCGTCCAGAGGGCAGACTGGGCAGCGGACTGATGAGCATTTCTCCGCGCAAGAAACAGCTGCTGATCAATGCGGCAGGCGAGTATCTTGCCAGAACACCCAGACCTTGGCGTCTGGCTTACCTTGAGATTACCAGGGCGGGCATCCGTTTCCGTGAGGATGTTTTGCACGAAAACTGAAGGTGCAAGAATGATAAGAAAAAGGCTAATAATTATTGGCATACTATTCCTGGCAACAGCGGTTTTTATCAGGTATCCGGGTGCGCCGAAGACGGCAGCTGTCTACGATACGGAGCTGTTGGTCAATGGCGGTTTTGACCGGCTGGGGGAGGATGGCCTGCCGGAGGGGTGGTACACAGAATCCTATCTGGGTTTTAGTGACATTACCTTATATGATGTTATGGAAGGCGAGGTTGGTACTGCGGCACGGATCATCAATCATGCGCCAAATGACGCGCGGTTTGCTCAAACGGTAAATGTCTGGCCGGATACAGTATACCGCTTGACCGGCCGCATTTTGTCAAACGCGCATGGCGGTCGCGGTGCCAACCTGTCCATTGCTGATATTTATGTGTTTTCCGAATCAGTTTATCAATCCGATGGTGTCTGGCAAGCGGTAGAGATCTATGGCCAGACCGGACCGAAACAGCGGTCAGTTACTGTTTTCGCGCGGCTGGGCGGTTATTCCGGTGAAGCGGAGGGAGAAGCCTGCTTTGATTCGGTCTCTTTAATGGCTGTTGAGGAGGTGCCGGATCAAGCTGTTGTGTGCAGCTGGGAAAAACAGGAAGCTGCCGTTCAGCCCGGTCCGGCGGATCCGAATGAGCGTTCCCCCTTCGCGCCATGGTTGTTTATGATTTGCCTGCTGGCAACCTATGTCATGTTGAAATTGGCCAGGGCGGCACGCAACGCGGACAATCTGGTGCAAGTGAGTTCGGACAAGCGGCAGTATTATGGAGCGTTGCTTCTTGTGCTGCTCATCGCATTGTTGATTCGGTTTGCGGTTGCGGTTTTTGCGCCTGGATTTCCGGTTGATCTGAGCGCTTTTCGAGCCTGGGCCAATGACATGGCTCAGTATGGGCCACGGCAGTTCTATTTGCAGGAAGGCCACCGGGATTATCCTCCCGGATACATGCTGTTGCTGTGGCCGCTGGGCCTCTTGGGAAAGCTGTCCGGTAGCGACGCCAGCGAGTTGATGGTCAAGCTGCCTTCCGTGTTGTTCGACTTATGCATCGTTTTTCTCCTGTATCGCGTTGCTTGGATGTCCGGTGCCAGGGGCAAGTCGGCACTGCTGTTGTCCTTGCTTTACGCGATCAATCCCTTAACGATTCTGGTTGGTGCTGCCTGGGGGCAGGTGGACAGTCTTCCCTCCTTGTTATTGATACTCAGTGTTATGTTCATCATGCGCGGGCGCTGGCGTTTCGCCCTGCCGGTTTATGTGCTTGCTGTGTTGATGAAGCCCCAGGCGTTGATGGTTGGGCCGCTGGGCTTGGTGGCCCTGGTTACGCAATTTTTGTGGGATAAGGATAACCTTGGCAAGATGCTGCGTGACCTCCTGATCGGGGTTGTCGCCGGCCTGTTGCTTGCTTTAGCAGTGGCGCTGCCTTTCTTCAATGAGCAAAACGGTATATCCTGGCTGATTGGATTGTATGGTCAGACCATGGGTTACTATCATCAAGCCACGGTTAACGCGACCAATCTGTACTATCTGTTTGGTCTCAATTGGGTGGATATACAGTCTGCCGCACCTTTTATGTTGCGCTTGGTGGGCGGCTTGACAGTACTGCTGCCTGGCCTGGCTTTTGCTATCCGGCAGGCGCGTGATAAACAGCAGGAACAGGGCGCGCGGGTCTTTGCTCTTGCTGGCTTGATTGTCAGCGCCCTGCCGGTGTTGTTGTTGGCAATACCATTCAGCTTGGCTGCCTTTGGCATCCTGATGATGGGTGTCGTGATCATTGTGGTCGCCCTGCAATACATTCGTGCCCGGGACACAGGCAACTTGGCTTTCTTTGGAGGCCTTCTGCTCCTGGGGTTGTCCTTGCTGGGAACAATGATGCATGAGCGTTACCTCTTTCTGTCAATGGCTTTATTGACCCTGGCTTACATTCTCAAGCGCGATCGCAGGGTGTTGCTTCTGATGCTGGGAGTCAACTTGCTGTGTTTCCTAAACACCGGTCTGGTGCTTGATTTGTGCCTGCGAAATGGTGATGGGACGGTCTACCTGAGCGCGCCTGCCTTCGGCATTCACAGCCAGACTGCCTGGCTGGAGTATTCTCTTGCCTTTTTAAGCTTGCCCTTGATGGGCTATGGCATTTATCTGGGTTACTCCCTACACGGTGAAAAAACTGTGGTCAGGGATGTCAGCCCATCCAGACCAGCGCTGCAGTGTCTGTCGCTGCCGCTGAAGGTGCTGATAAAGCGGCGTCCCAAGGTAACTTTTGACCGCCGGGACGCATTGATTATCCTGTTGTTTACATTGCTGTATGCTGTTGTGGCCTTTATCAACCTGGGTTCTACCGTTTCGCCACAAAACGCCTGGTCCTCCAGGCCGGACACGGAGGAAGTGCGGCTGGACCTGGGGGAACAGCGTCAGTTCCGGTTGCTGTTTTTTGCCGGTATCCATTGGGCGGACAGCGATTTTACGGTATCGGTCAGCCCGGACGGGGAGACCTATCAGAACTATCCTTTCCGGATTACACAAGGCGGGCTGTTTGCCTGGCGATACCTGAGCTTTCCTTACCAAAACACGCGAGGAGAGACCGAGTATGACAGCAATCCGCGCGAATTGTGCGGCCGTTACATCCGGATTTCAGGTATCAGCAACAAGCTGACACTGATGGAGGTTATTGCCCAGGATAGTCAAACCGGGGAGAACCTGCCCTTTCTGTCCGCCAGCCCTGGTGCGCATGCCCTAATTGATGAGCAGGATACCTTCTCGGGCCGGCCAACCTGGTTTAACTCCATGTACTTTGACGAGATCTACCATGCCCGAACCGCGCTGGAGCAACGCAATGCCCTGTGGGGCGAGGAGCCCAGCAGTATTTATGAAACCAGCCATCCGCCCCTGGGAAAGCTGCTGATGACCTTCTCCATCATGATCTTTGGCATGACACCCTTTGGTTGGCGATTTGCCGGCGCATTAGCCGGCGCGCTGATGCTTCCTGGCATGTACCTGTTGGGTAAGCAGCTGACCGGGCGGCGCTGGATGGGACTGTTGTCTTTGCTTCTGATGGCCTTTGACTTCATGCACTTTACCCAAACGCGCATTGCCACCATTGACAGTTTTGTCACCTTGTTTATTATCTACGCTTACTTTTTTATGTTCCGCTATATTATGCAAGATCCGATCCGGACGCGCTTATTCAACAAGCTGTTGCCGCTGTTCTTCTCCGGCTTGATGATGGGCCTGGCGATCGCGAGCAAATGGCCCGGCATCTATGCAGGCGGCGGCTTGGCCATCCTGTTTTTCAGCTCCTTGATCTCTAACACGCTCATTGCCCGCAGGATTAACACTGCGTCGGACGCCGAGCTTGCGGTTCCGCCGGAGGATTTGGCCTGTGTACGTGCCTTTGGGGAGCAGTGGCTAATGGAGCCCATACTCACCTGTACGTGGTGTCTCCTGTTCTTTGTTGCGATTCCTGCCGCCATTTATTATTTGTCCTATATTCCTGTCTATATTGCCACCCCGGGCGGCTTAACTTTTGAGAAGGTTAGAATGAACAATTTGGGGATGCTTGACTATCATTCAGTCAGAGGCCGTGGCGCGGATCATCCCTGGAGCTCGCCTTGGTATAGCTGGCCTATCATCAAAAAACCCATGTATTTCTATTCCGGCGGAATCCGCAACGGTACTGCCAGCGTCATCTGGTCTTTTGGCAACCCGCTGGTCTGGTGGGGCGGACTGCTGGCGCTGGTGATGACTTTTGTTGCAGCTGTCAGGGAGCATCTGGTTCCCATCAGGAACATAGATATCAAGCCGGATAACAATCTGATGGAAATGATGCAGGGCAGGGACCGGCGCCCGATGATACTGCTGATCTCTTTTGCGGTGCAGTACCTGCCCTGGGCGCTGGTTCCTCGCGGTACCTATATCTATCATTATTTCCCTGCAGTACCCTTTATCATTTTGTGTAAAACACTGATGACAAATTATGTCATGGCGCGCAACAAGAAAGCAGGCGTCTGGATCGTGATCGTGCTGAGTGCTTTGGCCGGCGCGTTGTTCGTCGCGTTTTTCCCGTACATCAGCGGCGTGCGGGTATCCACAGCCTGGCTGGACGCCATGCGCTGGCTGCCCAACTGGCTGTTCTATTAAGGAGGGTCTACCGATGCTTGCACGCACCAAATGCTATACCCTCATAGGCATCCAGGGTGAGCCTGTGACTGTAGAAGCCTATGTGTCTTCTGCCAGTCTTTTTCAGTTTAATATTGTTGGCCTGCCGGATACCGCTGTCAAGGAGAGCAGAGACCGTGTGGGTGCGGCGCTTAAAAACAGTGGTTTTACAATGCCTGTAGGACGTACAGTGGTCAACCTCTCCCCGGCAGACCTGCGCAAGGAAGGCACTGCCTTTGACTTGCCCATCGCCATCGCCATTATCCTGGCCAGCCGTCAGATGCAAGCAGCTCCCCTTGAGGACTGTGTGTTGATAGGCGAGCTTGCCCTGGACGGTCGTCTGCAGCCTGTCAGCGGCGCCTTGTCCATGGTGATCTCCGCACATGAGCGAGGCATCAGAAAGGTTGTTTTACCACGCGACAATGCAGCGGAGGTTGCTGTTGTGTCCGGTATGGAGGTCTATCCGGCAGGCAGTTTGTACGAGGTAACACAGCACCTGTCCGGCAAGATGCCCATACCCGCCCAAGCGCAAAAATCCTATGAGGAGTGTCTGGCTCAGACTAAGTTTGATATGGACTTATCCCAGGTACGTGGTCAGCAGTTGCCGAGGCGCGCATTGGAAATTGCTGCCGCCGGCGGGCATAATCTGCTGCTGATTGGCGTTCCGGGTTCGGGAAAAACCATGTTGGCACGCTGCTTGCCCGGTTTGCTGCCTGAAATGAACCAGGAGGAGGCCTTCGAAACCACGCGTATCCACTCAGCGGCAGGCGTGCTCAAGCCCGGTGCCGGATTGATCACGCAGCGCCCTTTCCGTACGCCGCACCATTCCGCCTCGCTGGCTTCTTTGATTGGCGGCGGCTTGAACGCGCGCCCGGGCGAGGTCTCCCTGGCTCATAATGGGGTGCTGTTTCTGGATGAAATGCCGGAGTATCCCCGCAGTGTGCTTGAAGCGCTGCGACAGCCGCTGGAAGATGGGTTCATCACCGTCAGCCGCGTCAAGGCGCATACGCAGTATCTGTCGCGCATCATGCTGGTGGCCAGCATGAATCCCTGCCCCTGCGGCTACTATGGGAGCAAAACACGCCATTGCCGCTGCGGCAGTCATGAAATCAAACGCTATCTTGACCGCATTTCCGGCCCCTTGCTGGACAGGATTGATTTGCAGGTGGAGGTGGACATGGTTCCGGTGGAAGACATTGTCCGGGAGAGCGAGCAGGAAAGCAGCGCGCAGGTGCGTTCCCGTGTCCGCATGGCCCGACAGATGCAGCTGGAACGTTTTCAGGGCAGCGGACTGCGTTGCAACGCGCAATTGACCGGTAAAAACATGGAAGGCAAAGCGCAGCTCAGCTCCGATGCGCGTACTCTTCTGCAAAACGCAGTGCGAAAATACTCCCTGAGCATGAGAGCCTATACGCGGCTGATCAAGGTGGCCAGGACCATTGCGGATTTACAGGGCGAGGCCACGGTCGAACTGCCCGCCATGGCGGAGGCCATTCAGTTTCGTATAATTGACGGTAAATATTGGGGTGAACAGACCGGAACGATTATATAGATTTGATTATCGATTCAAATGATAAGCGCGCATTGGACAGCCAGACACAGTGGAAAAACTGACTAACAGGAGAGGGCATTGGACAAGAATTCAAGAAACTTGCTAAGCCAGGTATGGCTGGCTTCAAGCCCCAACCTGGGGTATAAAGCCAAACACCGCATGCTGGATTATTATGGCAGCGCTGAGCAGGCGTTTGATTGCTTTGATTCGCATGCGCGTTCCCTGGCAGGCGACAAGGCATATCAGGAACTGGCGAAAACGCGCCTGATGGGGCTGGATAAAATAGCGGCCGCTCTGAAGCGTATTGAGGCTTCAGTTTGTATCGCGGGGGATGAGTCATTTCCGGACATCCTCCGGGACATCCCGGACCCGCCCGACTTGCTTTTTTATCAGGGTGTCCTGAACCGTGATTTTGGTCGCGCTGTTGCCATTGTAGGCTCCCGCCGCGAGACGCGCTACGGACGTGAGCAGGCGCATAAAATCGCCCGGGAACTGTCTGAAAACGGTGTAACTGTAGTGTCCGGCTTGGCTCGGGGAATTGATACTGCTGCGCACCTGGGCGCGTTGGAAGGAGGCGGGCATACTGTAGCAGTGCTGGGCAGCGGCATCAACAATATATATCCACCGGAAAACAAGGAGCTGGCAGCGCGCATCATTGCTTCCGGCGGTGCCATCATCAGCGAGTTTGCGCCCAACGCCGACCCGTTTGCATTTCATTTTCCTTTTAGAAACCGTCTGGTATCCGGGCTCAGTCAGGCGATCCTGCTGGTAGAAGCGCGTGAGAGGAGCGGAACCTTGATCACTGTAGGCCATGCCCTGAGCCAGGGGCGTGAAGTTTTTGCCCTGCCGGGTCCGGTGGACGCGCCTGGCAGCGCGGTGCCCCATCGGATGCTCAGGGAAGGCGCGGGCCTTGTCACCTGTGCCCGGGATCTGCTGGAGGACATGGGTTGGACCGTCAGGGAACAAGCGGAGCAAACACAGCTTCCGCTGCCCGATTTGACAAATGAGCAGCGTAGACTATATGATGCGCTGTGTGTTGAGCCGCTGGACTTTAATGAGTTGCAGGCACTGCTCAACCTGCCTACCCAACAGCTGAACGTCTTGTTGACCACGCTGGAAATACAAGGCCTTATCCAGACCTTGCCCGGGCGGACCTTTAAAGCCATACACAATTAAACCAATCAACGGAGGCAGTTTTGCAAGCAAAGAAATTCAAGCTGGTTGTCGTTGAATCGCCAGCCAAGGCACGCACAGTTTCCCGCTTTCTGGGACGCGACTATAAGGTGGAGGCATCCCAGGGGCATGTGCGCGACTTGCCCAAATCACAGTTCGGCATTGATACTGACAATGACTTTGAAATGAAGTACATTACGATTCATGGTCGGGGCGAGATCCTGGCTAAGCTGCGCAAGCTTGCCGGCAACGCCAGTCAGGTATACCTTGCGACAGACCCTGACCGTGAAGGTGAGGCCATCTCCTGGCATCTGGCGCAGGCTCTGAAGCTGGATGACAGCAAGCCGCTGCGCGTGGAATTCCATGAGATTACCAAGAACGCGGTCAAGGAGGCTATTAAGTCTGCGCGCAAAATCGATATGAACCGCGTCAACGCGCAGCAGGCGCGCCGGGCGTTGGATCGCGTTGTTGGATACAAGATCAGTCCCCTGTTGTGGGCTAAAATCAAAAAGGGTCTTTCCGCGGGCCGTGTTCAGTCAGTCGCTGTGCGTCTTGTGGTAGATCGCGAGGATGAGATTGATGCCTTTATCCCTGAGGAATATTGGGAGTTGGCGGCCCATTTTACTCTGGAAGATGAAAAGGCCAAAAAACATACGCTCCAGGCCAAGCTCAGTAAGTTTAAAGGCAAGAAGGCCGAGATCAACAACGAGAAAAGCGCCATGAAGACCAAGGCGCTGATTGAAAAAGGTGTTTTTAAGGTGGGCACGGTCAAGCGCAGCCAACGCAAAAAATCACCTGCCCCTCCATTCACTACCTCCACCCTCCAGCAGGAAGCCAGCCGTAAGCTTAATTATACTTCCTCCAAGACCATGCAAGTTGTACAAGGCCTATATGAAGGGGTCGAACTGGGCAAGGAGGGCAGCCAGGGACTGGTAACCTATATCCGTACCGATTCTGTGCGCGTTAGCGCAGAAGCAGTCTCTGCAGCGCGTGAAGAGATCAACAAGCTCTATGGCAAGGACCACCTGCCGGATTCTCAGCGTGAGTATAAAGCTACAAATCGCGCGCAGGACGCTCATGAGGCTATCCGTCCCACCGATATCACCCGAACACCTGAAAGCATCAAAGCCTTTCTCAGCCGGGACCAACTGCAAATTTATCGCTTGATTTACATCCGTTTTCTGGCCAGTCAGATGAAGGACGCTGAGTACCAAACCCTTACTGCCGATTTGGTTTGTGATGATGTGACCTTGCGCTACTATGCCGAGCACAAATCATTTGCCGGATTTACCGCGGTTTATGAAGAAGGATCTGACGACAATGGCAACGATGTTCAGGATTACATACCTGCTTTCAAGGAAGGCGACGCAATTGCCATTACCAAGGTACAGGCAGATCAGCGCTTTACCCAGCCGCCTGCCCGTTATACTGAGGCGTCTTTGATCAAATCCCTTGAAGAAAAGGGCATTGGACGTCCCTCCACGTATGCGCCAACTATCGGAACAGTGATTGGCCGCGGCTATATTTCCCGCGAGAAAAAACGCCTGTACCCGACGGAGATGGGACGTATGGTCAATGCCATTATGCAGGAATATTTCGCCCCCATCGTAGATTTGGAGTTCACTGCGGGCATGGAAGCACAGCTTGATGAGATTGCTGATGGCGGAAAGGACTGGAAAAGCATCCTGCGTGACTTTTATCCTGCTTTCAGCCGGATGGTAGAAAATGCTGAGGAACAGATAGAAAAGATAGAGATTCCTGATGAGGTGTCTGATATTCCGTGTGAGCAGTGTGGCAGCATGCTGGTCTATAAAATGGGACGGTACGGCCGCTTCCTGGCTTGTCCGCGCTTTCCGGAGTGCCGCTTTACCAAGCCGATTTTAACCTATATCGAGGCTTCCTGCCCGGCATGTGATGGACGGCTGCTTGAAAAAACCACCCGCAAAGGGCGCAAGTTTTATGGATGTGAGCGTTACCCGGAATGTGATTTTACATCCTGGGACAAGGTGGCGGTAGAAAAATGCCGAAAATGTGGTGGTTATATGGTCTACAAAATACGTAAGAATAACCGGATATTGCTGTGTGCCAATGAAACCTGCCGCCATCATGAGGAAGCACCGGAAACGCCTGACGATGCTGATGCCTAAGGATTCGGTCAGTGTTATCGGTGCCGGTCTGGCAGGCAGTGAGGCAGCCTGGCAGCTTGCCCAGCGCGGTATTCAAGTATTGCTGGTGGACATGAAACCGCACTGTAAAACCCCGGCACATCATGCGGATACCTTTGCTGAATTGGTATGCAGCAATTCTTTGCGTGGTAATCGTCTGGAAAACGCGCCGGGATTGCTCAAGCAGGAACTACGCTTGCTGGGTTCCTTGCTGATGCAGGTGGCGGATCAGACACGCGTTCCCGCCGGTGGCGCGCTGGCGGTTGATCGCGAGCGCTTTTCAACACTTGTCACCCAGGCTCTGGTTCACCATCCGTACATCAAGGCGGAAAGCCGCCTGGTAGATTGTTTGCCTGATGCGCCTTGTATTATTGCTACCGGTCCGCTGACTGAAGGCTGCCTGGCAGACCAGATTGCCGGTCTGGCGGGCGCCCTGCATTTTTATGATGCTGCTGCGCCAATCGTGACTGAGCAAAGCATCGACCATAACATGGTATATCGCGCCTCCCGCTATGGCCGGGGAAATGATTACCTTAATTGCCCTTTGAACGAAGCTGAGTACAATATTTTCATTGATGCGCTGGTGTCTGCGCAATGCGCAGATGTGCATGGCTTTGAAGAGAAAGAATTGTTTGATGGCTGCCTACCCATTGAGTCTATCGCCAGGCGGGGACGCATGGCAGCAGCCTTTGGACCCATGAAGCCGGTAGGCTTGCCCGACCCGCGCACCGGTAAGGAACCTTTCGCGGTTGTCCAGCTGCGTCAGGATGATGCTGCGGGCAGCCTGTATAACCTGGTCGGCTTTCAGACCAGATTGAAATTCGGGGAACAGCAGCGTGTTTTCAGATTGATCCCTGGCTTGCAAGATGCTGAATTCATGCGTTATGGTGTAATGCATCGCAACACCTTTATCAATAGCCCTGGTTTTCTGGACAGCAACTATCAGGTGATCAACCGGCCGCGGTGTTTTTTTGCAGGACAGATGACCGGTGTCGAAGGATATGTTGAAAGCGCTGCTTCCGGGCTGAGCGCAGGTCTGGCAATGGCTGCTGTTCTTTTGGGGCATGATGCGCCCGTACTGCCGCCCACTACCGCCATTGGCGCCCTGGGGCGGTATATATCCACGACTAATCGTCATTTCCAACCGATGAACATTAATTTCGGGTTGTTGCCGCCTCTTGGGAAGCGTGTCAGTGGCAAACAAAGGCGCTATGGTGCATTGGCAGAACGTGCCTTGAGTGATTTGGAGCGTTTTATTGCAAACAGGCGCGAATTATTTGATAAGGAGTGAATCGCATGGAATTTCGGGGAACCACCATTTGTGCAGTCAAGCGTTTTAACCGCATCGCCATTGCGGGAGATGGCCAGGTCACCATGGGTGAGAACGCCATTTTTAAGAGCACTGCGCGTAAGGTGCGCAAGATTTATAATGATCAGGTTACTATCGGATTTGCGGGTTCGGTCGCAGATGCGTTCACGCTGTCTGAACGCTTTGAGGAAAAGCTGACCCAGTCAGGCGGAAACCTAGAGCGGGCCGCAGTCAACCTGGCGCGTGAATGGCGCGGCGATAAGGCGCTGCGCCAGCTTCAGGCCATGATGATCGCTGCCAACAAGGATCAGATGTTGCTGATTTCAGGCACCGGAGAGGTAATTGAACCGGATGACGGTATCTGTGCGATTGGGTCAGGCGGGAATTACGCCTTGTCTGCCGCCCGCGCATTGATGGAAAACACGCAGCTGAGTGCCCGTGACATCGCATTTAAAGCATTGCGCATCGCGGCGTCCATCTGCGTGTTCACTAATGACAACATCAACGTGGAAGAGGTATTTTAATGAGCCAGTTGACACCGCGTGAGATCGTTCGCGAACTCGACCGTTTTATTGTCGGTCAGAGCGAGGCCAAGCGCCAGGTCGCCATTGCGCTGCGCAATCGTTACCGCCGCAGCCAGGTGGAAGAGGGATTGCGCGAAGAGATTTTTCCGAAAAATATCCTGATGATCGGGCCTACCGGGGTGGGAAAAACCGAAATTGCCCGCCGGTTGGCCAAGCTGGTCAACGCGCCCTTTGTAAAGGTTGAGGCAACCAAGTTTACCGAGGTGGGTTATGTAGGGCGCGATGTTGAAAGCATCATACGAGATTTAACAGAAAATGCCGTGCGCATGGTCAAGCACGAGCATGAGGACAGGGTGCGCTCACGCGCGGAGGTACTGGCTGAAGACAGGCTGATTACCTTGCTGTCCAGTCCGCCCATCCGCCAGGCGTCCAACCCCATCGACATTCTGCTTCGCGGGCGTCAAAAGGAGCCGGAGCAGACCGAAGAGGAAAGAAGCCGCATTTCCCTGCGAAAAGCCGATTTGCTTGATCAGCTGCGCCGTGGCGAATTGGAGGACAGGGAACTGGAAATCGAGGTAGAAGACAGCATGCCACAGCTGGAGGTTGGAGGCGCTTCCATCAACATCGGCGATATGATGGGCAATATGATGCCTAAGAGAACCAAGCTGCGCCGGGTGCGTGTCAAGGAAGCCAGAAAGATTCTTGTGGAGGAAGAGGCACAACGGCTGATTGATATGGATGCTATCCGGGAAGAAGCTATCCGTCGTGCGGAGCAGGATGGTATTGTCTTCATTGATGAGATTGATAAGATTGCCGGACGCAACGCTGGCGGCTCGGGACCTGATGTATCCCGCGAGGGTGTGCAACGGGATATTCTGCCCATTGTGGAAGGCAGTGTAGTCAACACCAAACACGGCGCGGTGCGCACAGATTTTATGCTCTTTATCGCAGCGGGCGCCTTTCATGTTGCCAAGGTCAGTGACTTGATTCCTGAGCTTCAGGGTCGCTTTCCTGTACAGGTTACCCTCAAGAGCCTCAACAAGGAGGATTTTGTGAAGATATTGACCCAGCCTGATAACGCGCTAACCTTGCAATACCAAGCTTTGCTGGCAGCCGACAAGGTGCATTTGAGTTTTCAGGATGAGGCGTTGGAGGAAATTGCCCAGGCGGCATGCAATCTTAATGACGCAGGGGAGAATATCGGCGCACGGCGGTTGCATGCAGTGTTTGAGGAGTTGCTGGAGGATATTTCCTTCCATGCCGGCGATAAAGATTTGCCGCGGATTGATCTGGAGATAACTGCCAAATATGTTCAGGAACATGTCAAGGCTGCCAAGAAAACCGATTTGCGAAAATATATCCTGTAAAATGAATCTATTGATCAGCGAGAACACTCTTACTCATTCCAGTGCCCCCTCTCCGGGGCCTTTTAATATGGATAAAACATTCATGGTTTATTATTCTTTCAGTGCCTGCGCCCACATATCCACCAGCCGTTCCAGGGAGTAGGCTGCGTTGGCGGCGCTGGTGGATGGCAGTACGATGAAAGGCAGATCAGGCATCATTGCCAAGTGCTTTTGATACAAAACAGCTGCTTGCCGGCCGTTTATCAAAACACGCTCAAGCGCGCTGCCGCGGACAAGCGATGCGACATTATTGGGCTCAGCTTTCATGATACTTGCATCTGAAGAGCCGGAAATCAGGCAACGCTGAACAACATCCCATACAGCTATACGGTGTTTCATCAGGAAAGCTCTCTTGCACAGGACGGTATCAGGCACTTCATCCTGGAAAACCGCTGCAAGCACTTGATAGAATCTGTTTTGCGGATGACCGTAATAGAAGCCAACCTGTCGTGACTTGACCGAGGGAAAGCTGCCCAGTATCAGCACCCGGCTATCTGGGTGCAGGAAGGGCGGGATGGTGTGAATGACATGCTCTGCCTGATGCTTGTTCATGAAATAATGATATATTAACAAGCTCCGCAGAACAAGCGCCATATCCGCAGAACAAGCGCCATATCCGCAGAACAAGCGCCATATCTGCTCAGTTGCCCAGGTATGTCCAGCATGATATAATCATAAAGGCCTTATGCTAAAGGAGATACACATGCTGGAGCGATTAAAGGAAGCCCTGGGATTGGGGGTAGAGGCGCAGCTCAAGCCGTTGCGGCGGCAGGCTGAAGCCATTGAGGCACTTGAACCTTACTATCAGAATATGAGCGATGAGCAGTTGCAGTCACAGACACAGTTGCTCAAAGACAGGATTAAAAAGGGCGAAAGCTTGGATGATATTCTTAACGATGCTTTCGCGCTGGTGCGTGAGGCTGCTTGGCGCGTCCTGGGTTTACGGCCCTTCAAGGTGCAGTTGATTGGCGGCATTGTGCTTCATCAAGGGCGTATCGCTGAGATGAAGACCGGCGAGGGAAAGACACTGACTGCCTGCATGCCGGCTTACCTGAATGCCTTGACAGGGAAAGGCGTTCACATTGTTACTGTCAATGATTACTTGGCAAAGTTCCAGGGTGAGGACATGGGCAAGCTGTTCCGTTTTTTGGGGTTGTCCGTGGGTGTCATTGTCCATGATCTGACCAATGAACAGCGAAGAGCCGCCTATGCCTGCGATATTACTTACGGCACCAACAACGAGATGGGATTTGACTATCTGCGTGACAACATGGTGTTGTATGAAAAAGATATGGTGCAGCGAGGCCACGCCTATGCCATTGTGGACGAGGTGGACTCCATTCTCATTGATGAGGCGCGCACTCCGCTGATTATTTCAGGACAGGGTGAAAAATCAACCGACATGTATGAGCGGGCGGACCGCTTTGTCATTCGCCTCAAGCCTGAAACGGATTACACGGTTGAAGAAAAAGACCGCGCGGTCATCTTTACTGAGGAAGGAGCACGAAAGGCAGAGCAGGCTTTTTCGGTGGAGAATATTAACGACCCTGAGAACAACGAGCTTAACCACCACCTTCTCCAGGCGCTTAAGGCACATACATTGTTTAAAAAAGATATAGATTATGTGGTGCAAAACGGCGAGGTTGTCATTGTTGATGAGTTTACCGGGCGGTTGATGGTAGGGCGGCGCTATTCTGATGGACTTCATCAGGCGATTGAGGCAAAGGAGCGTGTCAAGGTTGAGCGCGAGAGCAAAACCTTGGCGACAATCACCTTTCAAAACTACTTTCGCATGTACAAGAAGCTTGCAGGGATGACCGGTACCGCCAAGACCGAGGAAGCCGAGTTTCAGGGGATCTATTCTCTGGATGTTGTGCAGGTGCCCACCAACATGCCGATGATCCGAGAGGATCTCAATGACATGGTCTATCGCGGCAAGCGCGGCAAGTATAATGCGGTTGTGGCAGAGATTATCCGCCGTCATCAGACTGGTCAGCCCATCCTGGTGGGTACCATTTCCGTCGAGGTGTCCGAGTATTTAAGTGAGCTGCTTTCCCGGCAAGGTATACCACATGAAGTGCTCAATGCCAAGCATCATGCGCGTGAGGCTGCTATTGTTGCGCAGGCTGGTCACCTTGGCGCGGTTACTATCGCTACCAATATGGCTGGCCGTGGTACGGATATTCTATTGGGCGGCAACCCTGATTTCCTTGCCCGGCGCACCCTGCGCCAGGAAGAGGTGCCGGATGAGATTATTGAGGAAGCTACCGGCAAGAATGAACATGTCGCTCCTGAGGTGCTTCAGGCGCGCAAGCGCTATCTGGAGCTGAGGGAGGAGTATAAAAAGACCACTGATGCGGAGCATGATAAGGTAGTGGCAGTCGGAGGGCTTCATATCCTGGGGACAGAGCGTCATGAAAGCCGCCGCATCGACAACCAGCTGCGTGGTCGTGCCGGACGTCAGGGTGACCCGGGCTCCAGTCAGTTTTTCATCTCTTTAGAAGATGATCTTATGCGCCTGTTTGGTGGTGAGCGGATTGAAGCCCTGATTGGCCGGTTGGGCATGGAGGAAGATGAACCCCTGGCAGCGGGCATGCTGACCAAGCAAATAGAGAATGCCCAAAAGCGTATCGAGAGCCGCAACTTTGAGATCCGCAAAAATGTTTTGCAGTATGACGATGTGATGAACCAGCAGCGTGAACTGATCTATTCCCAGCGCCGCCAGGTGCTTGAGGGACAGGATATGAAGCAAACAATCATTTCCATGGGCGACAAGCTGCTGGAGGACGCGGTCAACCGCTTTTGTGTGGGTAATCCCACTGATTGGAACCTGGACGGCTTGCGTGAGGAGATTGAGCGTTTGTCGGTGCCCCATGGCACAATCAAAGCTAATCTGGACGCCTTGCGGTCCTTTGACAAGCCCGGCTTGCTCAGCTTCTTGAGAAAAACGTCTGGAGACTTTTATGCCGCGCGTGAGGAGGAGATTGCCGCACTGGGCATTGATATGCGCGAAGTAGAGCGTTCCATCCTGCTGCGTTCAGTGGACCGGCGTTGGATGGATCATATTGATGCCATGGATCAATTGCGCGATGGCATTGGTTTGCGTGCCTATGCCCAGCGCAATCCGGTCAACGAGTACAAAATGGAAAGCTACGACATGTTTGATGAAATGTCACGACTGATCCAGGAGGACACGATACGCACCCTCTTCCAGCTGCGCATTCAAAAGCCACAGGAGCGCCAGGCGGTTGCCAGAGTGACCTCTCAAAGTGGCGCTGATCGTCCTCAGGCACCCAAAGCGCAGCAGCCCATCCGCCTCAAACCCGGAGAGAAGGTAGGCCGTAACAGCCCTTGCCCTTGTGGCAGTGGGAAAAAATATAAAGTATGCCACGGAAGAAGCGGCAACCAGTAAAGGAATTATAAATATGATCATTGGTGCAGACCAAATCAAACAGGATTTAGACACGATGCAAACGACCCTGCAGGAAATCAGGGACGGGCTGCATATTGAGCGAATACAGCGTGAACTGATTGAACTGAGGGAGGAGATGGCTTCAGCGGGTTTTTGGGACGACCTTGAACGTTCCACGCATGTCAATAAGCGTATCTCTCAGATAGAGAAAAAAATCGACCACTATAACGGCCTGGCTTCTCAGCGGGATGATTTGGAGCTTATGCTGGAGCTTGCCCTTGAGGAAAATGATGCTGCTGTAGCTGCTGAGGTCGAAGGTTCACTCAAGGAGCTCCAGTCAAAGGTGGAGGTGCTGGGGCTTGAAACCCTGATGCGCGGAGATTATGACCAGTCTGACGCTATTCTGTCCCTGCATGCAGGTGCGGGCGGCACCGAGGCTCAGGACTGGACAGGCATGCTCTACCGCATGTACACCCGTTATTGTGAAAGCATGGGCTTCAAGGTCAGCCTGATTGATTATCTTGAGGGTGATGAAGCCGGGATCAAGTCAGTCACCTTTGAGGTGGATGGTGACAATGCCTACGGATATCTGCGCGGTGAAAAGGGTGTGCATCGTCTGGTGCGTATCAGTCCCTTTGATTCCAACGCGAGGCGTCATACCTCCTTTTCTTCCCTTGATGTTTCTCCTGTGCTGGAGGATGATGGGGAGTTTGAAATCGACATGGAAGAAGTGCGTGTGGATACCTTTCGTTCTACCGGCGCAGGCGGCCAGCATGTCAACAAGACCGACTCCGCTGTACGCATGACCCACTTGCCTACCGGAATCGTGGTCTCCAGCCAGAACGAGCGCTCTCAGATACAAAACCGGGATATGTGCATGAAGATGCTTAGATCAAGATTACTGGAATTGCGTGAGCGTGAGAAAGAGGAGCGAATGGCCGATATCAAGGGAGAAATGAAGAAGATCGAATGGGGCAGCCAGATCCGATCTTATGTTTTTCAACCCTATACCATGGTCAAGGATCACCGCACCGGCTTTGAGTCGGGCAACATTGATGATGTTATGAACGGCAATCTGGAAGGTTTTATTACCGCCTACCTGAAAATGCAATGACAATGATTGCGGGCATTCCCGTTTCTATCAGGAAGACATACAGAGCCTTGTCAGCCTGCTTGTCACGCGGGGCCGGGCTGATCTTGTTTTTGTGCTTGTTTTTTCTCATGATCCGGGTGTTTCTCATACCGGCTATCACGCCTCGCGTAATGCGTGTGCTGCTGATACAGCCGCAGAAAAATGGTTTTATTATTGACGCTGAAGGGATGGATGCTTTGGCAGACGCCTTTAGCAATTATTTATCTGGAAAACGGGCAAGTGCGCAGGTGTACCTGTCCTTTAACAACCAATCAGTACCCGCTTTTCAGCCGCATGAGCTGCTGCACCTCAAGGATGTCCAGAGCCTGTTTTTTCTGGCGTTCACCTTGGCTTCCACAGCGTTTTTTGTTCTTTTGGCGGTATTTATCATCATGCTTACAGCAAAGACATCACGCTTGGCGGAGCGTATCAGGATCCTGGCCGGCGCGTTCCAGGCAGCTTCCCTGGCAGTATTGGGCGTGATGGCTCTGCTGGTTTTGCTGGGCGCTTTCTGGTTTGACCGGGCTTTTATTATCCTGCACAAACTTCTGTTCAACAATGACCTGTGGCTCTTGAATCCGCAAAAGGATTTGCTGATTCAGCTGATGCCGCAGCGATTTTTTGTGGAGTATGCACGTTATGCCATCAAGCCGATACTCAGTATTCTTTGTTATTCCGTGGTGGCTGCGACCGCTGTGCGCGCCAGCGCCGCCTTATATCTGAAACAAAATCGATTACCTTCCTGATAAGGAGCAGGCCTTGAACAAGCAATCCTTGCAAAATTCAAACATCCTGGCAATTGAAAGCTCCTGCGACGAGACAGCGGCCGCAGTGGTTCGTGGTGGCAGGACGATTGTATCCAGTGAAATCTATTCACAGATCAAGCTGCACATGCCCTATGGAGGAGTAGTACCGGAGATTGCCAGCCGCTCACATATAGAAAAGGTGGACTTGGTTGTTCGCCGGGCGATGGATAGCGCAGGGATTCGCTTTGCTGACCTGGACGCGCTGGCTGTTACCCAGGGACCCGGCCTGGTAGGCGCCCTGCTGGTAGGTGTCAATTATGCCAAGGGCCTGGCCTATGGCTTAGGCAAACCGCTCATTGCTGTGAACCATATCGCCGGGCATATCGCGGCAAACTACTTAGCGTATCCGGAGCTGGAGCCCCCCTTTTTGTGCCTGGTGATATCCGGTGGCCACAGCCATCTGATTGAAGTGCACACGGAAGGTCTGCGACTGGTGGGCTGCACACAGGATGACGCGGCAGGAGAAGCCTTTGACAAGGCTGCCCGCGTGATCGGTCTGCCCTATCCTGGCGGTCCCAACCTGGATTTACTGGCACAGTCCGGTAATCCGTACGCTTACAAACTGACCCAACCCAGGGTTTCCGGGGCGTATGATTTTAGCTTTTCCGGTTTGAAAACAGGTTTCATCAACCTGGTGCATGGCATGGATCAGCGAGGTGAGAGGTATAATACTGCAGACCTGGCGGCGGTTTTCCGCCAGACAGTGGTCGACCACCTGTGTGACAAAACCATGAAGGCCTGCCGGGACGCCAACTGGAAGACGCTGGCGCTGGCAGGCGGCGTATCAGCCAACAGCCTGTTACGAAGCCAAATGAAAGCGCTGTGCGAAGCGCATGGCATCCGCCTGTATGTACCTCCCATGAACCTGACGGGAGACAATGCCGCAATGATCGGCGCTGCCGCCCATATAGACTTTCTGTCCGGCAAGCTGGCCGGACTGGATCTGAATGCTGAACCCAGCCTTACCTTACAATTTGTTCCGCAGGATCAGTCGATGAATTTGTGAGCGCGTGCCTATGCGCATGGGCAGGATGGAGGTGCCCACGCCCTCGCTGACCAGGACAAGCGCATCCCCCTGTTTAAGCCAGCCCGAGCGGAAGCGGTCACCATAGCGGCTGGATGAGTGCAGGCTGCGGCCGAACAGGGTGATCTGACCGCCGTGAGTATGTCCGCACAGCGCCAGATCAAACCGGAAGCCGGCTTTTTCGGCCTCCGGAAGCAGATCCGGCGAATGCGGCGCAAACATAACAAAGCCCGCGCCGGCAGTTTGAGTTTTCAAAGCATTCAGATCAGGAGTTCCGCAGAGGATATCATCTGGTATGCTTACTGCCAATGTCGCGGTTTCGCGGGTTATTTTCCAAGTTTGATTGATTAGCGATATAACATTTTTGGTTTGCATGATGTTTAGGAGTGGTTGGATGGATTCTCCGCGTTTGCCGTAGTCATGGTTGCCGATAGCGGCCAGCACAATAAGTTCCCGTGGAAAGGGCGGGAACAACTCAAACAGCGCGATGGCGTTTTCCAGTTTGTTACCATAGTCGCCGCCCAATACCAGCAAATCGGTTTTCAGGTCTAGCAGCGCATCGTACAGGCGTTCAGCCTCTTCCCGGTGAAACAGCGGTCCATAGTGGATATCAGAGGCATAGCCCACTGTAAAGCCGTCATATGCTCCCGGGAGTCCCGGAAGATAAAGCTCATCCTGTGCGGTAGTCAGTTGTCCGGCGATATAAAAAGGGTATAACAGTGGAATGTTTTTAGGCACCTTGCCTAAAAGTATAGGCATCAGCAGACTGGCTGCGCGTTTGATCATTTTTGTCTCCTTTCTTAATTATGATTCTATCAAGAAAAGAAACCATGGTCAAAACAGCGGTGAGAGTTCTTCACTGTTCATGAATCATACAAAACCCAACGCATAGATTTGTTAGTTTATCCAGTAGTTTATTTGTGATTTCAGCCGTATAATACATATAAGCAATATCAGTGCTGCGCTGATAATTATTAAAACAGGAGGAATACTATGGCAAGCGTAACGCTCAAGAACATCTACAAGGTCTATCCCGGCAATGTCACCGCGGTCTCAGACTTCACCCTGGAAATCGAGGACAAAGAGTTTATCGTCCTGGTCGGCCCCTCGGGATGCGGCAAGTCCACAACCTTGCGTATGGTTGCCGGCCTTGAAGAGATTTCCGATGGCGAGCTGTATATCGGCGATAAGCTGGTCAATGACGTCGCCCCCAAGGATCGTGACATCGCAATGGTTTTCCAGAACTACGCGCTGTATCCTCACATGACGGTGTATGACAACATGGCTTTCGGCCTGAAGCTGCGCAAAACCCCCAAGGAGGAGATCAAGAGGCGCGTAGAGGCTGCCGCCCATATTCTGGACATTGAGTATCTGCTGAATCGTAAACCCAAGGCTCTTTCCGGTGGTCAACGTCAGCGTGTCGCCCTGGGGCGTGCCATTGTTCGCGAACCCAAGGTCTTCCTGATGGACGAGCCCCTGTCCAACCTGGATGCTAAGCTGCGTGTAGCCATGCGTACTGAGATTACCAAGCTGCATCAGCGCCTGCAAACCACCTTTATCTATGTTACCCACGACCAAACAGAAGCCATGACCATGGGTTCCCGCATCTGCATCATGAAGGATGGCTATATCCAGCAGGTGGATACCCCCCAGAACAACTACGACTATCCCAACAACAAGTTTGTCGCCGGCTTTATCGGCAGCCCTCAGATGAACTTCTTCGATGTTAGCCTGCAAAAGCAAGACGGAAAGGTATACGCTTTGTTTGGGGATAACAAGGTTCTCGTGCCCGAAGAGAAGCTGCGCCGTTTCAAGGATGAGGATCATATCGGCAAGGAAGTTGTCATGGGTATCCGCCCGGAGAACATCTCTGATAATCCTGAAAAAGTTGCTGCCCATCCTGAAGCGGGATTCAAGGTACATGTCGATGTGACCGAGCTCATGGGATCTGAAACCTATCTGTACCTGTCTACCAGCGGTAAGGAAGACAACGTCATCGCGCGCGTTGATCCGCGTACCAAGACACATATCGGTGATGACATTACAGTGGTCATGGATACCACCCGGCTGCACTTCTTCGACAAGGACACCGAGGAAACGCTGCTCAACCGTTAAGCCTGTATTATTACAAGACCAGCCGTTCCTTAGGGGGCGGCTGTTTTTGTCTTGATGACATAAAGGGTTTGGTGATGTCAGCCAACTACTTGAAGCAGCTGTATATCCATGGCTTTCGCTACAAAAGGAGCATAATGAAGGTGCAGAAACATTGGTTTTCCTGCGAAGGCCTTGCTTCGCAACCGTACAAGTTCAATGCAGCAGCGCGCTATGTTGACTCAATACATGAAGTTTCTGCGCTGCGAAGCTCCTTTCAAAACCAGTTAGAACGGAGCAAACTCTGCTTTGGCTGGTGCAGATCGCTTAAATTGCTCATATCTGCCCGGATACGTAACTTGTAGTATAAAGCACGTACGCCTGGGTAGTATGAGAAATACGAAGCGTTTGAGTGAGTGTCAGCGTTTATGCTGGTTTTGATTGATTGTTTTTGGTTCTAAAACGACCCCCCGCGCCCGCCGTAAGAGGTACCGCCTCGGCTGCCGGAGGAGGAGCCGCCACCCCCGCTGCTGCTTTTGGATTCAATTTTGGTTCGTGTTACTGTCTGATAAAGGTAGATATCTTGAGATGCAGTCAGGTTGAGAGAATTCGGGGTAACATATTGATGTGCGTCATATCGGTATTTCGCAATTTTAAGTTTACTTTTCAGGTAAAGCGCATAAAACAGACCAATCGCCAAACCGGCAATCACGATAAAAGGAAGCAATTCCACTGTTCGTTCAAAGGGCGTAGGAGGAATCAGCAACCGTTTAACGTAGCGAATATAGGAATTAAATGCGTTGTAATACTTGTCGTTTGAGAGTTTGTTTTTCACAACATTCGCCAAATCATGGCTTTCACGATGCGTCAGCAGGCTGATGCCCTCGCCGCGGGCAGCCTCATGGTACTTCCTGGTATCAAACATGACAGCCAGCAGGGCCCCGTCCGGAGTGAGAGCAGGATCACGGAAAGACTGGTAGTAATCCATTGAATACTCAAAGGGGGTTTTGCCCTGGGAATCGTTGGTGGTGTGTATCACTACATCAAACCCGGTCAGGGAATACAATTCTGCAGCTTGCCGCTGCAGCCGGGTCTCTTCTGAATCACTAAGCACATTGGCCAGGTCTGACACATGTTGCAGTTCCCGGGCAGATGTGCTCAGAAGCAAGCAGCATAAAAGAAGGGCTATGATAAAAATACGTTTCATTTCAATACCCCCATGGCGCTCAGTACATAGATGATGGCAAAACCGGCTGCCGTTGCACCACAAGCCATGCTGGCTAGGCGGCCTAAAAACTTCGTCTTGGACCAGGGAATATCGCAGGTCAACGCCCCGGTCTGTCCATTGATGGCAAAGGTATATGTTTTGCCGCCTTTTTTTGTTGTAATCAGCCAAACAGGATACAGCACCGGTCTGGAGGTGCCGTTAATAATTTTGATGCTGCTGCTTTCAGGCACTACGCTTGAATAGCCGCTGACTGTGCTCCGGAAGACCTGGTCGGTTGTGCGTTTGACACGCTCATTTGCACGGCTTTGGCATGTCAGGGTATCCACATCTGCCCTGTTGGCCTGGGCGCCGGAGAGGGTATGTGGCGCATACTCAATGGCTTCACCCTGGTTGAACGGCTCAATGGATTCCGTAATTTTGTTGTCAAGCCGGATGCTGGCGTCTACCGGCAGGCCTTGGAAACTCAGGGAACCGGCACGATGGATGAGGTAATGCCTTGTTGTGCGCACCATGTATTGACCTGAACGGTGCGAGGAGACTGTGGTACCCCGGTAGCTCATGCGCGCGTCCGCATCACAATCAAATATCCAAAACGGGACATATAGCTTCCGGATTTCATCAATTTGATTGGGACCTTTTAAAAACAGGTTTGGGATGAGCTTTTTATTTTTAAAATAATCCCTGAACATTTGCTCGGCTTTGATTTTATCGATGATGAAAGGGATAATCTGACGGGGCCGGGTTTCATCGGTAAATTGCGCGGGAATTACAGATGGACTGCCGCAAAACGCGCAGGCCGTAGCCACTGTGGTTTCTTCAGTAAACAGCTCGGCTCCGCAGGAAGAACAGGAATATGCCTTGGTCTGCTGTAAATCGCCTGGGGTGAAGCTGTCTTCAATCATATCCCAGTGCATAATATCCTCGTGTCCCGCGTCTTCTTTGTGTATTTGGTTGACCGCTATAATCGACTGCGGATCAAAGGTATTTCCGCATGAGTCGCAGGACATTTCCTGCTGACGGCCATCAAATTCCAGCGGCGCACCGCAGGAGGGGCATTTATACGTCAGGGTGCTCATGTGCCATCATATCCTTTCCGGTTTTGTTTTAGAGTGAAATCATTTGACAGAATAATACAATAACCAATATAGAAGTATCATATAGATTTACCTGTGAAATGTAAAGCAATATGGGTGCTTTTATGGAGAAGCTTTTATGGAGAGTGCCTTTTGTGCATGACTTGGCGGTTCAGCGTCGTTTAATTTATTGAAAGGCTGGTGATAAAGCTTTTTAAAACATGGACAAAATCTTTTTAAAACATGGACAAAATCATGTCTTGCGGATCATGGGACGGATGTGTTATACTTCTAATAGTCAAAGATGGTCAGTATCTTTGGCGCAACAGGAGGCAAGTATGCGTTTAAGCGACATGATCGAGGAGTTTATCAAGGATCTCTGGGGCGCAGAGGAGAATGAGGTTCAGCTCAAACGAAACGAGTTGGCAGAGTATTTCCGTTGCGCGCCAAGCCAGATTAATTATGTTTTGTCTACACGTTTCACTCCTGATCATGGTTATGCGATAGAAAGCTACAGGGGCGGCGGCGGTTTTATCCGCATCATTCGTCTCGCCCACGATGAAAGCACCTACCTTAACTATCTGACCCAGGAGCGCATCGGCGATGCCATCAGTGTGCAGGAAGCAAGAATATTGTGTTTACAGCTTGCAGAGCGTGGTACGATAACAAAGGACACAGCAGATATCATGTGCGCTGCTTTGAGCCAGCAATCTCTGTGTGTACCGATTCCCGAGGCAATCAAGGACAACATCCGAGCAAAAACCCTGCGCAACATGCTACTGCAAATCGCGCAGCAGGGCGATGAGGAGGCACTATGATTTGTGAAGTATGCCGCGAAAAAAACGCAGAAATTGTATTTAAGACAGTAACCGGAAACCAGGTTGCAACCAAGGCGATGTGCATGTCATGTGCGCATGCCATGCAACAGGATATGATCAAGATGTTTTTGGCTTTGGGTTTCCGCAAGGAGCAGATTGATCAGGCTGAGGCTGAACCGCAGGAATACATTCCGGCGTATTTGTGCATCAACTGCGGAAGGCCTTATACCCAATTGAATGAACAAACCATGGCAGGTTGTGCCGTTTGTTATGAAGCCATGCGTGAAGACCTCAAGTCCCGTTTGTCCGCTGATGAGCCTGCAGGGCAAGATGCTGAGAAAGACACAATAGACAAGCAGGTTAACTCCACGGAGGATGAATTGCGCAATTTACGCTATCGCTTGATGGAAGCGGTCACTCGGGAAGAGTTTGAGGAAGCCGCAGTACTGCGTGATCGTATAGCGAAGATAGAGCATGTGGAGGAGCAAGGCTGATAGATGCCCGGCATTATTATTGATACCGAAGTTTCTTTGCACAGAAACTACCAGGATCTGCGTTTTTGTCCACAGGACAACCTTACGGATTTGCAGGAAAGCCGCAGGCGCAGTTTGTCAGCTCTTCAGAACATCTTTCCGGAGGGACAGACATTGGGCAGCGCGACGGAGATAGCCGGTGAATTATCTTACCTGCACGGTGCTTTGCTCCCGGTGGATTATCATAAGATTAATCACGCAGCTTTATTTTATGACCGTCTTACAGATATTACCGCTGCCATTAACATGGACGATCATTTGGTGCTCAAGGTCCATGGCGGTTTGGAACAGCTGGATCATTTGCAGCAGGTTGTGAGGGAGGCAGAGCAGGCCGTGGCTCAGACTGCTCCGGCTTTTGCCCGGGATGTTGATTTTGGCTATCTGTCTTACCGTCCGACAATGTCGGGCAGCGGCATGTTTATCAGTATAATCTTACATCTACCCATGCTGCATTATCTTAAGCAAATACGCTCCCTGAACGAGCTGCTAAAGACGCAGGAATACCTGCTGCGGCCGCTTGCTGCACAGGACAGACGCAACCCTGCTAAAATGTATGTACTGTCCAACGCCACCAGCCTCAACCGTGAGGACGATATGTTGGTTCAGAAAACACGGGAGGTTGTTGGCTTGCTTTCACAAAGGGAGACTTTGCTGCGTGAAAAGGCATTAACCCGGAATGGGCAGTCAGCTTTTGCGGATCAGGTGTGGCGTTCTTACGGTATCCTGCGATATGCCAGGCGGCTTAGGGAAGGTGACTTTCTTAACCATTGGAGCAATCTGCGCCTGGGCAGCCTGGCAGGAATACTTCCGCTGAGCATTGAAACAGCAGATTCCTTGCTGATCTATGCCGGTGATCAGGCTTTCCTTAAGGAGGGCGCTGATACCCAAAACATTGTTGGCTTGCGTGCGCAAAGTGTACGACAGGCTTTATCAGGAGGATAATATGCCTATTTTCGGCAAGTTTGACCCAAGAGCAAAACAGGTGTTGGATATAGCCCAGCAAACCGCCATCAGCCTGCGCCGCCGTTTCTGGGGCACAGAGCATCTGTTGATTGGCTTGCTGGCCCGTGCTGCGGACGATTTGCCGGGTCTTCCCGACAACATTACATTGGATAGCGTTCAGGAAGCAGTCAAGCAGCTTTCATCGCCCAGCCAGCTGCCGCCCAAGGTGCTGGAATTGACCCCGCGTATGAAGAATGTCCTTGACGAGTCCTTGAGCCTGGTACAAAAGCGTCAACTGGGTCAGGTGACTCCGGCAGTGCTTTGGATTGCTCTTTTACAGGAGCAGGAAGCAGTAGCTGTGCGTATTCTGACGGTATTTGGAGCGGATGTCCAGGCGTTGCTGCGCGATGCTCTTGCGATGTTGCGCGCAAATCAGGATGGTGATACTGAGCAGGCTAAAAGCACGCTGGAGAAGAACAGCCGCGATTTGACAGAACTGGCCCGCAAGGGCAAGCTGGATCCGGTCATCGGCCGTGAAAAGGAAATTGAGCGTATGGCGCAGATTCTTTCACGGCGTACCAAAAACAACCCTGTGCTGATCGGAGCGCCCGGAGTGGGCAAAAGCGCGGTTGCAGAGGGTCTGGCCCAGCGCATCGTTGAAGATGATGTGCCGGATACATTATTGGGAAAGCGCCTGTTGTCTTTGGATATCGGCAGCTTGATCGCAGGTACAAAGTATCGGGGTGAGTTCGAGGAACGCATGAAGGATGTAGTTCGGGAGATTCAAAATTCTCCTGATATCATCCTGTTCATTGATGAGCTTCAAAACATCATGGGCGCGGGCAAGGCTGAAGGTTCCATCGATGCGGCGGGTATTCTTAAGCCGGCCCTTGCCCGGGGAGAGGTGCAGTGTATCGGCGCTACCACGCTGGATGATTATCGCAAACATATTGAAAAGGACGCTGCCCTGTCACGGCGTTTCCAACCGATCATGGTGGACGAGCCTGACAACGAAAAAACCTTGGAGATTCTCAAAGGTCTGCGGCCCTACTACGAAGAGCACCACCATGTGATCATCACCGATGAGGCATTGTCATCGGCAGTGGAACTGTCTGCCCGCTATATTGCAGATCGTTTTTTACCTGACAAGGCAGTGGACGTGATGGATGAAGCGGCATCGCGCGTGCGCCTGAGGGCTTTCGCAGCACCAACGGGTATCAAGAAACTGGAATACAAGCTGGACGAGGTTGTTGCCGGTAAGCGCAATGCCATTTCCAACCAGGATTATGAGAAGGCAGCCAGGATGCGTGATGAAGAGCGCAGCTTGCGTGAGCAGGTTGCGTTGGCTCGGGATGAATGGGATCATGCGCGCGAAAAAATGAAGCCCAATGTCACTGAGGACGACATCGCCGATGTAGTAGCCGGCTGGACCGGTATTCCGGTGCAGCGCATGACCATAGTGGAAAGCAAGCGCTTGATGCAGCTGGAAGAAACCCTTCACAAACGCGTTATTGGACAGGACGAGGCTGTTACAGCAATCAGCCGGGCAATCCGCCGTGCGCGCGCCGGCTTACAGGATCCTAAGCGACCAATTGGATCCTTTATTTTCCTTGGGCCAACGGGCGTTGGGAAAACCGAGCTGTGTCGAGCGCTGGGCGAGGCTATGTTTGGCGATGAGGATGCTCTGATTCGCATGGACATGAGTGAATACATGGAAAAGCACACGGTTTCCCGTATGGTGGGTTCACCTCCTGGCTATGTCGGGTATGAGGAGGGTGGTCAACTGACCGAACAGGTACGGCGCAAACCCTATTCCGTTGTACTCTTTGATGAAATAGAAAAAGCTCATCCGGATGTGTTCAACATGCTTCTGCAGATTTTGGAAGACGGCAGGCTGACAGATAACATGGGCCGTGTGACCAGTTTCAAGAACACCATCATTGTGATGACTTCAAACGCAGGGGCCGCACAGCTGACTTCCGGCCGATCTCTGGGATTTGGTGGACACTCTGGCCCGGCCAGTATGGATCATGAGGAAATGAAAACACGTGTGTTGGATGAGATCAAGCGTGTTTTCCGCCCCGAGTTCATCAACCGCGTGGATGAAATCATTGTTTTTCATTCCTTGTCAAATACCGAGATTGCTCAGATTGCCCGGCTGATGCTGGAGGTGATTATCACCCGCATGCAGGAGCGTGGCATCAGCCTCAGCTTTGAAGACGACGCGGTTGCCCTGTTGGCTGAGCATGGTTTTGACCCGCAATATGGCGCGCGGCCTTTGCGTCGTGCAATTCAGCGCATGGTGGAAGATGCGTTGAGTGAACAGATAGTCTCAGGTGCCCTGGCTGAAGGAGATAGCGTGCGTATGTTTGCCCGTGATAACAAGTTGGATTTTGCCGTTGAGAAAGCTGAAGGGCAAGAGAAGGAAAAAGTTGCAGCTGAATCTGCTACCAAGTGAACCATAACGGATATGATGACTCTCCCGGCGCCGGCTTGTCCGGCGTCTCTTTGGCATGAGTGAACTTTTCTTGACCCGCTCTGTTAAACATCCTATAATGGCGCAGACAAAGGGGGATTGAAGTGTATGCCGGATCAGAAGAAAACGTACTATATTACCACACCTATCTACTATCCCAGCGGGAACATGACCATTGGCCATACCTACACCACCGTGGCTGCCGATACCATGACCCGCTTCAAGCGGTTGACCGGGCACAAAACATTTTTTCTGACTGGCACGGATGAGCACGGTCAAAAAATCGAACGCCGTGCGCAGGAAGCCGGTATGCATCCACAACAGTTTGTTGATGACATCGTCGCTCAGACCAAGGAACTGTGGGCGCTGCTCAACATTGAGTATGATGATTTTATCCGTACGACGGATCCCCGCCATATGAAGGCTGTACAGAAGATTTTCCGTCAGCTTTATGATCAGGGCGATATTTACAAGGGCGCCTATGAAGGCCAATATTGTGTGTTTTGTGAAGCTTTCTGGACAGCAAGTCAGCTAAAGAAAGGGAAACTGTGCCCTGATTGCGGTCGCCCCACTGAGATGGTGCGTGAGGAAAGCTATTTTTTCCGCATGAGCAAGTATCAGGATTGGCTCATCCGCTATATTGAGGAGCATCCGGAGTTTATCCAGCCACCTGCCCGCGCCAATGAGATGCTTAATAATTTTCTGCGGCCTGGCTTACAGGATTTATCAGTAAGCCGGAAAACCTTTAAATGGGGTGTACCGGTGGATTTTGATCCGGAGCATGTTATCTATGTTTGGATTGACGCCTTGAGCAACTATATCACAGCGCTGGGCTACGGTTCGGAGGATGACAGTCTGTACCGGACTTTCTGGCCTGCCAACGTACACCTTGTGGGCAAAGAGATTGTTCGTTTCCATACGATCTATTGGCCTATTATGCTTCACGCTCTCGGGCTGCCGTTGCCCCGGCAGGTATTTGGGCATGGCTGGCTGTTGTTTAACAATGATAAGATGTCAAAGTCCAAAGGCAATGTTGTTTATCCCGGGCCGGTGGTGGCGCGCTGTGGCGCGGACGCGTTGCGCTACTACCTGATGCGGGAGATGCAGTTTGGTTCAGACGGCAATTATACCAATGAAGCCATGCTTAACCGCGTCAACTCCGACCTTGCCAATGACTTGGGCAACCTGCTCAGCCGTACTGTGGCGATGATTGAAAAATATTTTGATGGAATCGTTCAGCAGCCAGTGGATTACAGTGAGGTGGATGAACACCTCATTAGTCTGGTAGAAGCGTTACCCGCGCAGGTTGAGCGTGAAATGAACGCGTTGCAATTTTCTCAGGCGTTGGCGGATATCTGGAAGGTAATCGGCGAGTGTAACCGTTACATAGATCTGACGCAGCCCTGGGTGCTGGGGCGCGATGAGGGCAGCAAGAACCGCCTGGGGACTGTGCTGTATGTACTGGTAGAGAGCCTTCGTTTTATTAGTGTGCTGATCAGCCCCGTTATGCCGGAAACGCCCCTTAAAATCCGCGCGCAGTTGGGCATCGAACATGAGAGCCTGACTACCTGGGCATCCCTTCAACGGTTTGGAGCGACCCCCGCAGGTCAGCAGGTTAAAAAAGGCGAGGCGGTTTTCCCGCGTGTTGATATCAAGGTGGAGCTGCCCTTGCTGGAGGCGGAGAATGAACGTTTCATTAAAGCAGGCCAGCAGACAGCCCGGGCGCAGCAGGAGCAGCCAGTTTCGCAAGAGGCGGAACCGCTCATTTCAATTGAAGATTTTCAGAAGCTGCGGCTGAAGACTGCTACAGTTCTGGCGTGTGAGAAGGTTAAGAAAAGCGACAGGCTGCTCCAGTTTCGTCTGAAGGTAGGGAAAGAGGAGCGAACGGTATTGTCGGGTATCGCGGAACACTACTGTCCTGAAGAACTGATCGGTAAACAGGTAGTGCTGCTAAGCAACTTAGCCCCACGCAAGATTCGGGGCATTGAGTCCCATGGAATGCTGCTGGTCGCTGCGCAGGAAAACGATAGCGTACTTAAACTGCTCACAGTGGACGCGGGCATCCTTGACGGAGCGGACATATCCTGATGCATGCTCGCCTGTTTGACTCGCATTGCCACCTTGATGATGCACGGTTTGATGAGGATCGTGAGCAACTCATAGCTTCATTGCCCGGACAGGGTATTGGCGCTTGTCTGACATGTGGGAGCGACTTGTCCAGTTCGCGGGCAGCGCTGGAGTTGGCCAAGCAGTATGATTTTATCTACGCTGCTGCCGGCATCCATCCGCATGAGGCAAGCAAAGCCACTGATGATGATCTGGCTGGCGTGCGTACACTGCTGACGCATCCCAAGGTGGTTGCTCTGGGTGAGATCGGTCTGGATTTCTATTATGATTTTTCCCCGCGTGAAACACAGGAATCCCTGCTGCTCGCGCAATTGGACTTGGCGTTTGAAATGGGGAAACCGGTCATTTTGCATGTGCGTGAATCTCATGGCGCCATGCTGGGTGTTTTGCGTGCACGAACAGACCGGCTGTCCGGCGGTGTGCTGCACTGCTTTTCCGGCAGTGCGCAAAGCGTGCATATCTATGAAAAACTGGGCTTTCATATCTCTTTTGCGGGTTCAGTCACCTTCAAAAACGCATCCAAGCTGCGCGAGGCTGCGCAGGCAGTCAGCCTGGATCGTTTGCTGATTGAGACTGACAGTCCCTACCTTTCACCGATCCCTTTCCGCGGCAAGCGCAACCACCCCGGGCAGGTGGCTGAGGTATGCCGTGTCCTGGCTGATATTAAAGGGATATCCTTTGAAGAAATGACTGAAATTACCTACCGAAACGCTGCCAAACTGTTTGGCATACCTCTTTGAGTGCGATAGCCAAGCTTTCATGGATGTGAATTATGACGTTCTTGTTAAATTTATTAAGAGTTCAAGAACATTTTAATTCATTTTATGGTATAATCAACAAACCATCTTTCGCGGGAGGTTGTATCGTTTGCGTCGTTTGATCCTGGCTTCATCCTCGCCCAGAAGACAGGAGCTGCTGGCCATGATGGGGCTGAATTTTGATGTTTTCAGTCCGCAAGTGGATGAGTGTTTGAGAGGTTCACCCCGGGAAGTGGTCATGGCCTTGGCTCTGCGCAAGGCATCTGTCGCAGCGGCGGCTTTTCCTGCGGATTTTGTGCTGGCGGCGGATACCCTGGTTGTCATTGATGGCCAGGCGCTTGGTAAGCCTGCAGATTATGCAGATGCCCTGCGTATGCTCAGACTGCTCAATGGCGCCTGGCATGAGGTACACACCGGAGTCTGTCTGATAGTGGATGGCAGGATACAACAGGAACATGCTGTCACCCAAGTATTGTTCACCCGAATGAGCGAAGATGAAATGGCTGGCTATTGCCGCTCCGGTGAACCGCTTGGCAAAGCAGGTGCTTACGCTATCCAGGGTTTGGGCGGCATGTTCATTGAGCAAATCTGCGGCAGTTATACCAACGTTGTAGGCTTGCCCACCGCACTGGTGCGCAGGATGCTCAAAAGTGAGAATTTTCTTTAGGACAGGAAGAGTTTGAATGGCTATTATTGCGCCTGATATCGGCATTGATTTGGGGACATCGAATACGCTGGTGTATGTTCGCAAGCGCGGTATTCAGATTAATGAGCCTACGCTGCTGGTCGTATCAGGCAATGAAAAGCGTACCATCAAGGCCATAGGGCAGGATGCCCTGGCGTTGGTGGGAAGAACCAGTGCCGGCGATGTGGCGGTGCGCCCGCTGCAGGACGGTACGGTCAAAGACTATGACTTGACCGAAGCTATTTTACGCTATTTTATCCGCAAGGCCATCGGTGTTTCCCATTTGATCAAACCACGCATGTATATCACGGTGCCCAGTCGGATTTCGCCGGTGGAAAAGCGTGTTATCCGCGAGGCGGCGATCAGCGCAGGCGCACGCAAGAACGCCATTCATTTGATAGATAAACCATTTGCCTCAGCCTTCGGTTCCGGCTTGCCGGTATTTGCTCCGGAAGGCAGCATGGTAGTGGACATCGGCGGAGGCACGACTGAGGTAGCTGTAATTGCGCTGGGCGGTATCGTGCTGTCGCGTTCGATTCCTTTTGGCGGTATCCGGATGGATTCGGTGATTGTGGAGTTTATCAAGCATGATCACAATATGCTTATTGGAGACCGCATGGCGGAGGATATCAAAATCGACTGGGGCTCAGCCCTACCAAGCGCTGAAGACAGAAAGGTTGTGGTTCGTGGCCGTGACTTGATTACCGGTCTGCCACAAACCGCTGAAATCTCCTCCAGCCGTTTCTATCACGCTCTGCATGGTCCCTGTCTGAAAATCCTGGATACAATCCGCGAGATTCTGGACAAAACACCGCCTGAACTGTGCAGTGATATCTTGCGAAAAGGCATCTACCTGGTTGGCGGTGGCGCCCAGCTGTACGGTTTTGACCGTTTCCTTGCCAGTGAGCTTAATTTGCCTGTTACCCTTGCGCGTGACCCCATGCTTACCGCGGTTAACGGTGTGGGTGCTATGGCGGAACGCAGCGATGTGTTGCCCAAGCTGACCAGATCAAACTTTATGCGGGATGACAATGCCTAGGAAACGTTCACAGGAAAAGCCGGCTAAAAAGCGTGACCGGGAACAGGCCCGGTCCGCATCAGAACGGCAGCATGGCATCAGCCGCCTGCTTGGTTTTTTGGTGGCCTTTTTGCTGCTGGCAATCATCGCTGTTATGGTACTCTCGCAGTTGTTTGACACCCCTATTCTTCAGGCGCCCCGCCGGATGGTTGCCCGTGTGGTCACCCCTGTGCAAAAGGCATTTGCGTCCGGGACCGACTTTGTTGTGGACTACCTAAGGCGGTTGAAACTGCGCAGCAACTGGGAATATGAATACAATCTGCTGCGCGAAAAGGTAGATGAGCTGACTGATCAGGCTATGCTGGCGAATGCTCTGCAACAACAGTTGCAGGCCTATGAGGATCTCAATGATGAGGTTAGCCGTAATCCGGGCCTCAATGGCCTGAAAGCCAATATTATCGGACGCGATACAACTAATTATTCTTTTGTGATGACCCTGGATGTGGGCATAAGGCATGGTGTGCGGGATAATATGGCTGTTGTGGTACCAGGTGCGCTTGTTGGTATTACTTTTGATACTTTGGAGTCCACCACTAAGGTGCGCGGGATCATTGATACCAACTGTTCAGTGGCTGCTGTGATTGAATCCAATCGCGACCCGGGTACGGTTTCAGGTACCCTGGCGATTGACGGCAAAAAGAACTGTAGAATGTACTATTTATCCTATACCACCTTACCCCGCCCCGGCGACATGGTGGTCACCTCCGGTATGAATACCGGCCTTCCCAAAGGGATTCCCATTGGCCGCGTGCGTGAGAGCACCCGCGGCATGGAGGACTCCAAGCAGTACATCGTGCTGGAACCCCTTGCTGATTTTGACCACATAGAGTATGTTATTGTTTATCGTTATCAGCAAACCGTCACCCGAGCGGAACGCCAGGTGATCCCAACCCCTACTTTTGTCCCCTTGCCACCCCTGCGCCCTGTTCCTACATTGATTGGCCAGCATGAGCCGGAGCCATCCCCTGATGCCAGCCCAACCACGACGCCCACTTACACGCCTTCACCCAGCCCAACTCCTCCGCTTGATCATGAACCGGCAGAAGACGGCCTGGAATCCGGAGCGCCGGAGCAAAATATTGAATACAACGCACCGTTGATGCCGGACATCACGCCTACTCTGGTGCCCTCGCCCGAGCCTGTCACCCCCAGTCCCTCCCCAACCCTCTCGCCCGGGGACATCACGGTGGAGGAGGATGAATGATACGGGGAATTCTGGCAAAAGGCGGCAGCATCGTCCGGGCAGCATTAAAATTCCTAAAGGTTGTTTTGCTGATTTTCTTGTTTTTCCTTTTGCAGACGGTGATTATGCCACACTTGAAGGTGGCCGGTATCATGCCCAATCTGTTGATGGTCATCATCGCCATTATGACGGTCAGCTACGGAAAGCTGTACGCCTTTATTTCAGGCGCGCTTGTGGGGATTATCCTGGAAGCCATGTCCTACAGTATTCCCTTGTTCTATCTGATTATTTATCCGGTACTGGCTTTGCTGTGCGCGCAGATGTTTGCTGACATGTCCGATATCAAGCGGGAGATGCGAAGAATCCGCCAGGCTCAGCGCATCAGTGAAGCAGCTTCGGAAATCAAGGCGCCCTTTATACGCAAAAAGTTTCATCTGCGAGTTCGCCGCGATTCTCCCCATGACCTGAATGCGCACCTGAGGATTTTGCTTAATACCTTGATGCTGGTTTTGATGTATGAAGGCATAATGCTCATTTACATCGCCCTGTCGGGGATCAGCCTGACCGTCAACCATTTTTTGCGCATCATATACACAGCCGCTTATACAGCAGTTTGCTGCCTTGTTATGTTCCCTGTGCGAGCCTGGCTTGGGCTGTACAAGCGTCCGCGCAGGATGCGCACAGACGGTGAAGTGCCTGAGGTAAGCACTACCAGTGAAATGATCAGGAAGTTGGCGATCGTCCCGGATGAGGCGCCTGAACCAAACAGAGGTCATTTTCTCCGCTTGCGCAAGCAAACCCGACAGGTTGATCAGCCTGAAGATGCGTCAAACGAAATACGCGGCAATGTGCAGCAGCCGGAAAGCGAGGTGCCTGACAAATGAAGTTCTCCAGCGCCCTTATCAAGCGTTACTTCCTGTTCGTTACAGTGATTGTTCTGTTGTTTGGCGCATTGTTTTATAAGCTGTACGATTTGCAGATCATTAACGCCGATCAGTATCAGCAAAGTGCACAAAACAGCAGCTTCAAAACCATCCGCCTCACCGGCAAACGTGGCATGATTACCGATGCTGAAAGCGTTGTGCTGGCTATGAGCGAGGATGTGTATAACGTTACTTTTCTTTTGACCAACCCGCAGCTAAGAACGGAGCATTATAAAGAGATCACGCCTGCCATCCTCAAAACCAAAGAGATTGTTGAGTCCTACGGCGGCACTATAAAGAATAAGTTTGTTATCCAGCGCAATCCGGAAACCGGTGAATGGGAGTTTAACTTCGGCGAGGGGATTTCTGAAAAGGCTTGGTCTATCCGGGAAGGGCTGTGGTATGGCAATCACTACCTGACAAAAGCGCGTTATCCCACTGCGGAATCCTGCTATGAGTATCTGCGCAAGCTATACTTGATAGATGAAAACCTGGATGAAGAAACCACCCGTACGGTGCTGGCAGTATATTCGGACATGCGCGACAATATCTTCAATTCCCAGCCGATTGTTATTGCCCAGAACATCCCGTTTGAGGCGGTTCAGGAGATTTCCAGTCTGAGCATGTCCTTACCCGGGGTTGGCATTGAGGTGGGGGAGAAGCGCGTTTACCCACGCAGCACGGTCGCCTCCCAGGTTATTGGCTACGTAGGCCCTATTGCGGAACGTGATAATTACCAGACCGAGCTTCGACCCATGGGCTACGCGCTCAATGACATCATTGGGAAAGACGGTGTGGAAAAATCCATGGAAAACTGGCTTACACCCAACATTGCCAGCCGCACAGGCAGCCGCGTTATGGAAACTGATAATCAGGGCCGCTTGACGCGACAGCTTAGTTATACGCCACCGGTGGATGGCAACAACGTTAAATTAACCATCATCGAAAGCTACCAGCGTGAGGCTGAGCGCGCCATCGCTGCGAACGTGGACTATACTCGTGACGTTCAGGAACGCGAGATGTTCCGCGACCGTTGGCGCGAAACCAACAAAGCAAAGTTGGAACAGCGTGATTTTACCGAATACCCCCTGCAGTTGGCTGATACCGGTACGATGATGGTGGTTGAAGTCAATACCGGCAAGGTGCTGGCCATGGCGCAGCATCCTACCTATGATCTTAACGCCATGGTGGCCGGAGGCAAAGAGGTGGCCGATATCCTGATGGATGAGCGCCGTCCGCTGTGGAACTTTGCCATTCAGTCGCGCGCTGAGCCCGGTTCTATTTTCAAGATGGTCACCGGTCTTGCTGCCTTGACCAATGGACGGTTGACAGTCACTGATGAGATCTCAGATGAAGGGCCGTACATGAAATACACCAACAAGGTTGAAGATGCCCCTACATGCTGGATTGCCAAGGGCCATCGCAAAGACCATGCCAATCTGAACATTGTCTCCGGCTTGTCAAAGTCCTGCAATTACTTTTTCTATACGCTGGCTGGGCGTTTATACGGGGAAACCGGCAGCAACCTGCTATATCAGTATGCTGCCAAACTGGGTCTGACTACGCGCACCGGTATTCAGCTGCCCGGTGAGGCGCGCTCTGTGGTGGGCAACCAGACCTCCATGTATGACCCGACCCTGCCCGTTAACCAACAGGAGACTGCCTTGCCCCTGTTGGTCGCGGCCAGGATCAAGCAACACCTGCAAAATATCGGCGCCAGTTATGGTATCAGCTATGATGACAAACGCCTGGATGCCTGCATTAAACAGCTGATGGACATGGCGTTGGTTACCGGCCAGGAGGATTGGCCTGATGCGATGCGTCCTATTTTGATGGCGGAGCTCAACATGACCCGCGATATGGTCTGGCTGCAGGCGGTCATCGGGGAAATCTGGTACGCGCTCAACGATATCAAGTGGGGCGGCAGCATGGAAGTGCAGATGGCCATCGGCCAGTCCATCACAGTGCTGACGCCTGCGGCGGTTTCCCGCTATATTGCGGCCATTGGTAATGGAGGCACTGTCTATAACCTGTCGATCATTGATTCCATTATTTCGCCGGATGGTGAGATTCTCAATCAGTACCAACCCAGCGTCTTTGGAACGCTGGATGGTTCAGAACCCTATATGCCTTATATCAAGCAAGGCATGAAGGGCGTGGTGGACGAGGCAGGTACGGCTAAGCGTTATTTTGATGGCTGGGATTACCAGGATGAACTGTGGGCCAAGACAGGGACCTCGCAGGTCATGATTGGCGGCATCAAGCTTGATTTGGAGAACAACGGCTGGTTTGTAGCGTTGGCGCCTTTCACTACGCCAGCGGAGATTGCGGTAGTCGTGTTGATTCCAAATGGAAAGGCTGGTGCAGAAGCCACGCGAGCAGCGCGGGATTTCATTGGCTGGTGGTTCGAAGATAAGAACAAGTTTACCGGCGATATTCCTGTGGTTCCGGGCAACCAGCTAATGCCGTAAGGAGATTGTAAAATGGGCAAATCTATCCTGTTTATTTCCGGCAAGGGCGGCGTAGGGAAGTCTACGCTGGCTGCAGGTCTGGCAGTAGCTGCTGCCAGAAAAGGCAAGCGTGTCGCCTTGATTGATGGCGATATCGGTCTGCGCAGCCTGGATTTGTTTCTGGGCTTGCAGGACAAGGTGCTATACGATCTGGCGGACCTGGTAGCCCGGCGCTGTACGCTGAATCAGACCATGATCTGGCATGATACCTATTCCAATTTGTGCCTGATAGCAGGTGGCCAGCAGGCCAAGCCGAAAGATTTTAAACGCCAGGACCTTCAAAAAATACTGCGGACATTAAAGAAAAGCTTTGATTTAGTGCTTGTGGATGGCCCGGCTGGCCTGGGGCGCGGGGTGAGAAACTTTGTCGGATTAACGGATGAAGTGTTGATCCTGGCAACCCCGGATCCGGTTTCGCTCAGAAGCGCTGAAAAATTGGCGGCCCAGCTTTACACTGTAGAGATTCGTCCTTACCTATTGCTTAACCGAGTCAGTCCGGATTTGGTGATGGCTGGGCAAATACAACAGCCCCGGATGCTCTCTATGAATCTGGATCTGCCTCTGGTCGGGGTGGTGGAGGAGTGCCCTGCGGTTTATACGGCGTTGCTTTCAGGTAAAACAGCGGCACAAACGCAAGAGACTGCGCTCAACAGCGCGTTGGAGGATATCCTGGCCCGGTTGGAAGGGGAAGAAAGGGAAATACATGATTATCTGCCTGTTGAACTTACCTGGTTTGAACGCTTTGTTGAATGGCTGAAGAAATAAGACATGAGTATTTTTGAGGATAAGCGGTCCAGACCGCATTTTGATTTCATCCTGCTCATCAATATGTATTTATTGATGTTCATAGGGGTGTTGGCTATCTCGGTCGCCACCTTTGATCCGGCTGTCTCACAGGATTTACCTTTGCTCAATCGCATCCTGGCGTCCAACTCAGGATCCTGGCAAGCCATTTTTGTAGTAGCATCCCCTGCTGCTGTCTGGTTCATTGTCAGTATTCCTTACGAGCATTTCAAGACTTTCGCATCGGTGTATTATTTTGGAACCATTATTTTTCTGCTTATCGTGCTGGTTACCTCGTCTGCCATCCGCGAGGTCAAGGCCTGGTTCCAGCTTAGCCTGGGGCGGATGCTCCAGCCTAGTGAGTTTGTCAAGATCACCATTATCCTGATGCTTGCCAAGGAGTTGGCTGCCAAAGAAAAGCCAATGAATGATTTCCGCTCGGTCATGCGCATAGGCACCTATACCCTGGCGCCGGCAGCATTGACTTACCTGTCAGGTGAAACGGGCAGCGTATTGGTCATGCTGGGCATTGCTTATTTGATGCTGTTCTTTGGTGGGGTGGATTGGAAGTGGATCCTGTTTATCACAGCCGTTGCTGTTTTGGGGATTGCTGGTATTTTTGCCTATGGCATCATTGGCGGCAGTGAAAGCTATAAGCTGGTTCGTATTTTGGCCTTTTTGGATCCTGCGTCCTATAAGCTTGACGCAGGTTTACAATCCCTGCGTTCACAGCGCGCGATTGGCGCGGGTGGTCTGACCGGTGTAGGATTGTTTGTGCCCGGCTCAATGAGTCAGTTGAACTTTGTGCCGGAAGACTGGACGGACTTCATTTTTGCCACCATTGGCGAGGCGGTAGGTTTTGTGGGAACCGTTACCATTTTGCTGTTGTTTTTATTTATGATTTTACGCATGCTATATTTGTCGCGCTTTACTTATGACAAGTTTGGCCGCATGATCATAATTGGAGTAATGGCCATGATTGTTGTGCATGTCTTTCAAAATATCGCTATGACGATTGGCCTGATGCCGATTACCGGCATCCCCTTGCCCTTCCTGAGCTATGGTGGCTCCAATCTTCTCACCAATGTTATTGGCGTTTCATTGGTGCTTAACGTAACCAAGAATCGTACAGCTGCAATGCCGGCATACAATATTACTGCCGGCAGCACCACACGCAGACGCAGGCGTAAAAAGCCTATTTATGTTCATACCGCGGACAAACCAGGTTTCTTGTCCCGGCGTGGCAGACGCAGGCGGAATGCTGAGGTTTAGCTTCTTCTATCGTTTCTTCGGTATTCTTATGCTTTTGCAGCATGTTTTACATATGCTTCTGCAGCATGTTATATATATGACTTGTCAATTGTGAGATGTGTATGTATAATGCCGGCGATTATGCAAGTAATGGAGGCTCCCTATGATTTTGGTCAAATGTCCCCGCTGTGAGTTGAATTATATGAAATCAACAGAGCAGATGTGTAAGGTTTGCTACCGTGAACTGCACGGCAAGCTACCTGCAGAGGAGGTTGAGACCTGCTCAACCTGTAATGAGTCCCAGGCTCTGCCCGGTAAGGATGTTTGTTTGTATTGCCTGCGTGAAATGAACAAGCAGAAGGGAGTCAAGGAAGAGCTTGAGGAACCAGTGGAAATTGGTCTTGATCCTGTCAGCGGAATGGAAGAGATCCTCCCTGGTATGACTGATGAAGACGATCCTGAATTCAACGAATTGGGAGATGCTTTGTCTTTAGAGGCCATGGAAGAGCAGGAAGCCGAAGAAGATGATGACGAGGAGCTGGATGACTGAAGAGCAGCCCTGCGTATTTGCGATTTCGGATTTGCATTTGCCTGGCGGTGAAGATAAGTCCATGGATTTGTTTGGCTTTCACTGGCAGGACCATTTTGAAAAAATATCTGAAGATTGGGTCGCGCGTGTGCGCGAGTGTGATGTTGTGTTGCTGCCCGGAGATATTTCCTGGGCGATGCGGCTGGAAAATGCTCTGCCGGATTTAGTGGCGATTGGTTCCCTTCCCGGTAACAAAATAATGATCAAAGGAAACCACGATTTTTGGTGGAGTTCTTTGGCGCGCGTGCGTGCCGGCTTGCCGGAAAGATTCTATGCTATTCAAAACGATGCAGTGCTGCTTGGCGATACTGTTTTTTGCGGTTCGCGCGGATGGAATTCGCCTGCTGAAGATCCTGACAACCCGGAGACTCAAAGGATTTATCAGCGAGAGCTGCTGAGACTTGAAATGTCGTTGCAGCAAGCACGGAGAATTGGGCGGGATAAGCGTTTGATTGCACTGTGCCATTATCCGCCTTGCTCAATCAAAGGGGAGGATACCCCGGTCACAGCGCTTTTGGAGGCTTATGGCACCAGCGATGTGGTGTATGGACATTTACATGGTCCGGCCTGTGCATCCGGTTTCAATGGCATGAAGAATGGAATTCGATATTGGTTCGTTTCCTGTGACTGTGTCAAGTTCCGTTTGGTTGCGTTGGACCGGACAGAGTCTTGAATCCCCAAAAGAATTTTTGGTGTGCAAGCGAGCAGAGTTCATTATATAATACAAAATCAGCCCTGATATATCTATCATAAACTACAAAAATATCATAAAATCCAAACATAGGTTCGTTAATTCTGGCTTCAATATAGAACGTACATTCGCTTAAAAACCGAATTATTCTGAAAAAACCTCTATCAAGAGCCCAAAACTTCAGCCCTGGTTTTGAGTTTTGTTTACCTCTGGGGTGTGGTGTGGTATTTTGTGTCTGCAAAGGGTGATATGTGGTGATTGGTGGTGAAGATTGTGTCGGATACGGGGCAGAATACCTCGGATAGAGGCCAGGAAGCGCAAAGTGCTCTGGTCAGACAGTCTTCACGCCGTCAGGGATTCATCGGTGTATATAATCACTCTATTGATGGCAAGGGGCGTGTGATTGTTCCGCTTCCATTTAGGGGCTTGCTTGGAGATCACATCATCGTTGGGGTCAACATGGCGCAGGATTCCATCGCTATTTATCCCTATGATGTTTGGGAAGAAAAAGTGGAAATGCTCACCCGTCTCAGTCAGGAGGATGTCTCCGCTGAATACTTTCTTGCCCGGTTCGCGATGTATTCCTTTGATGGGCTTGGTTTTGATTCCCAGGGAAGAGTCCTGCTGCCCGCGGCATTGAGAGAACTTTTTTTGAAGGATGCCCAGGGTGTACAGGTGTCCGGCACCACAGAATATGTCCGCATCGTCTCCGATGAACAAGCAATTATGGAGCGTGAACGCTTCAACAGCCAGTTCCCAGACCCACTCAAGGCAATCAGTGATATTCAGGCCAGGGCGCGGAACAAATCAAGGGAAAGCCAGTAAGGGGAAATTATTTCCCGGAGAGGAAACAACATGCAACAAACCAAACAAGCGACCTTTAAGCAATATGTTTTGGCTGGTAACAGCCTGAAAAAACGTGAACGCATCCTTGTTTCTTCCCATGTGAATGTGGAGAATCCGGGGGAAGAGGATGCCCGTGATGTATTTGTCGCCGGTGTACAAAAGCGTGAGTCATACCGGGTTTCTTTAAAATTTGCTGCTATAGCTGTGATGATCTGTCTGATAATCAGTTTTGTGATGATAACCAATAAAACTGCCTTGACGCGACGTCTTGAAGGAGAGTATGCTCAACTGGGCGCTCGTTACCAGGCAGCGCAGATTGAACAGCAGCGTTTACAGGAGATTTTTAACCAAAAGAGTGATGCCTCAGGGATTTGCTATTACGCAGTACAAGCTTTGGGGATGCGTTTGGCTGGGTATGAAGAAACAATCGGCGTACACGCTGCAGGTTTGCCTGCAAGAATCCTGACAGATGTGTTTATGGGAAGCGCTTCCAACAACCATTAATATGATGGATGAGGGGATAAGATGAGGTTATCACAGCTGGCAGTTGAAGCGCTGGGATATGCTTTGGAGTTAACTGGCGATTGCGAGATCGGTTCCATCAGCGCAGACAGCCGGGAACAAACAGAACAAGGACTATTTTTTTGCATTAAAGGTGCGCATTTTGATGCGCACCGCTTTGCGCCGCAGGCGATTAAAAACGGCGCTGTCGCCTTGGTTGTCAGTCAACTCCAAGAGGACCTGGATGTACCGCAACTGTTGGTTTCCAATGACCGTGCCGCGATGGCGCTGATATCACGCGCTTTTTATGGCTTTGCGGATAAGCAGCTTAAACTGATTGGCATTACTGGCACCAAGGGCAAAACCACCACAAGTTATCTGGTTAAGGCGATTCTTGAGGCAACGGGCAGTATTTGTGGTTTGATTGGCACAACCGGCAATATGATTGGCAGCCAGTGGATGAATAGCAGCCTGACCACACCGGATCCAATAGAATTGCATAAAACCTTACGGCTGATGGCAGATGCAGGTTGTGAATATATTGTCATGGAGGTATCTGCCCACGCGGTATGGATGCACAGGCTTGAAGGCTTGGTGTTTGAGGCTGGTTGCTTTACCAATCTTTCCCAGGATCACCTCGACTTTTTTGGAACCATGGAGGACTACTTTCAGGCTAAGCGCAAGTTTTTTATCAGCGGCGCAGTAAAAAATGCTGTGATTTCTCTGGATGATCCTTGGGTTTATCGTATCAGCCAGGAACTGACTGTGCCCAAAATCACCTATGCGATTTGCACCAATGCTGATTTGTTCGCCCGGGATATTCAAATCGAGGAGGGAGGCGTATCCTTCATGCTCAGCCTGTGGAAGGACAGATACTATCCGGTTCATTTGCATTTGATGGGCATGTTCAATATTTATAATGCCATTGCCGCTGCAGGCATTGGGTTGGTTGTGGGGGCGGATCCCGAAATCATCTGCCAGGCATTGGAAAGCGTTACAAATGTCCCGGGCAGAGCCGAGGTGTTGGATACCCATACCGAGTATAAGGTGGTGCTGGATTACTCCCATTCTCCGGATGCTCTGGAAAACATCCTTACCGCAATTCGCGAATTCAACAAAGGCCGGCTGATTGTGGTCTTTGGTTGCGGTGGCGACCGTGACCAAAGCAAACGTCCAATCATGGGGGCTATCGCTGGGCGGTTGGCGGACCTGTCTATATTAACCAGTGACAATCCCCGGGCGGAGGATCCCCTTGACATTCTGGTGGCAATTGAGGAGGGGATCAAGCCCACTGGCGGGCGTTATGAGGTTATAGAAAATCGCCGTGAAGCCATTGCACGTGCGCTACGCGCAGCTGCACCTGGTGATGTGGTGCTGTTGGCAGGCAAGGGGCATGAGACTTATCAGGAGATCGCGGGTGTGAAGCGTCCTTTTGATGAGAAGATTGTGGTTTCTCAGCTGCTGAAGGAGATTATGGCGGAGGATGCGCGGCATGCTTGAATTTCTCAGCGGGGCTATTGCGCTGGTCGTTGTATTGTTGCTGATGCCTGGTTTTATACGATTTGCCAAAGAGCGGGGAATGATTCAGCCTGGGTATGATTTAGGGCCGGATTCCTTTAAAAAAAAGGAAAAGCCACCAAATATGGGCGGGATAGTCATAGCCTTTGCTGTTTTGCTTTCCGCCTTGATAACGGGTGTTGTGTCTGGCACGGCAGACAAGATATTGTTGCTGATGTTCGCGGCACTGGGCAGTCTGGCTATCGGTTTTGCGGATGACTATATCAAAGATGTTCAGCGGCATCATGATGGGTTAAAGCCCCGTTATAAACTGATAGGACAGACTGTGGTAGGATTTGTGTTTTCCCTGATTGCTGCCAGTTTGCTGGGCACGGCTATTCATCTGCCGTTTACCAAAACAACCTTGGAGTTGTCATATGCTTATGTGCCTTTGATGACATTCTTGTTTGTTTTTATGACCAACTCGGCTAACCTGCAAGACGGCGTGGATGGGCTGATGGGATCTGTCACTATGGTAGGAAGCGCTGCGTTGGGGGCCATTGCAGTCATCATCGCGGGTGGCAGTATGGGTAATCCTGGCATCGCCTATACCTGTTTTGCGCTCAGCGGTGCGTCCATCGGTTTTTTGTTTTTTAACCAACATCCTGCGAAGATCTACATGGGAGATACCGGCTCCATGTTCATTGGAGGCTTGCTGACAGGCGCGGCTATGCTGCTGCGCTTGCAGCTGTGGCTGCTGCCTTTGTGCTTTACTATGATTTTATCCTCGCTGTCCGTCATTGCACAACGTTTGTATTTTAAATTGAGCGGAGGCAAACGTCTGATCAAAATGTCGCCTCTTCATCATCATTTTGAAATGTGTGGCTGGAGTGAAAACACTATCGCAAGACGATATACTTTATCAATTCTTTTATTGTCTTTAATCGCCGCGTTGGCGGCAATCCCCATTGCGCCATAAAAAGGGGAGCTGAACATGCTGAATTCACCACCTTATGAGCGATTTAATCCTCTTGCCAAAACAATGTTTTCAGGTAAACGGGTTTTGGTGGTAGGTGCAGCGCGCAGCGGACTGGCTGCAGCAGAACTGTTGCTGGAATTGGGGGCATATGTGTTGCTCAACGACCGAAAACCCCTGACATCTCTGGGCGTTATGCCGCAAGCTTTGCAGCATGAACGTTGCAGCTTGTTCCTGGGTGAACCGGCGGATCCGCTTCTAACAAAAACGGATATGATGCTGATCAGCCCGGGAATTCCCATCACTGCGCCACTGGTGCAAATGGCGCAAAAGCAAGGCATCCGGATTTGGGGTGAACTGGACTTTGCGGCTTTCTGTGCTGTGCAGGATATTTTGGCAGTAAGCGGCACCAATGGCAAAACAACCACCGTGTCCCTGCTTGGAGAGATGCTTAATCAATCAGGCCGAATTGCCCATGTAGCCGGAAACATCGGATATCCATTGTCTGCTGCGGTGCTGTGTGCCAAGCCGGAGGATGTTTTGATTGCTGAGGTATCTAGTTTTCAATTGGAGACTACCAGCAATTTTCATCCCCGGATTGCTGCCCTGCTCAATATCACGCCGGATCACCTTGACCGTCACTTGACGATGGCAGCATATATTGGGTTAAAAAAACGCCTGTTTGACAACATGGCAACGGGTGACGCTGCCGTGCTGAACTATGATGACGAGATAGTACGTGGTATGGCGGGCGAGGTTTCTCCTGCAACGGTATGGTTTTCACGTACCGGTGCGGAAGTTGACGGTGCGGTATTTGATGGCGATGCTATCTGCTGGAGAACAAATGGCGGAATCCGCCCTTTGTGTGCAGTGGCTGATTTAAAAATCCCCGGCGCGCACAATATTGAAAATACCTTGGCTGCAACTGCCATGGCCAGTCTGTATGGGGTTCCGCTTCAGGTGATAGCTTATGTTTTGAAGCGTTTCCGTGGGGTGGAGCATCGCATTGAGTTTGTGGAAGAGCTTTTCGGAGCCCGTTGGCTAAATGACTCAAAGGGCACTAATCCGGATTCTACAATCAAGGCTGTAGAAGCGATGAAGGCCCCCACTGTGCTTATTGCAGGCGGATACGACAAGCAGGTTCCTTTTGATGCGCTGGCTGCTTCCATCCAACAATCCGGGCAGATTAAGAAGGTTGTTCTGATGGGGCAAACTGCTCCAAAGATCGAACAGGCTCTTCGCCAGGAAGGTTTTAATCAGATTATTCTTGCAACAAGTCTGGAAGAAGCTGTGGGCATAGCTGCTTCTTTTGCACAGACAGGTGGCAACGTGTTGTTTTCCCCGGCATGCGCGTCATTTGATATGTTCACTGACTACGAGCAACGGGGAAGAATGTTTAAGCAACTGGTCAGACAAATGGCGTCATGGAGGACACACGATGCAAATGCCCCCAAGCCCTCCTGAAAATAAGACCTATCACAGCGGCAGCTCATTACCGCATCCGGATTCAAACTGGAATCAACCTGCTGGTGATGGAAGCATGTCCCTTGGGGATCAGTATGACTCACAGGATGGGCTACATACATCTAACCAGGAGGATTCCCTTCCGGTAAAAAACCGCAGCCGCATCATTAAGACAAGTATCATAGCGCTGGCTGTGGTTGCCATTGTTTTGTTGATCTGCACTCAAGTTTTATCCATCCGAACGGTACGAATTTTTGGATTGTCATCTTTACCTCAGGAAACTGCCATCAGCCTGGCTGGATTAGACAAAAGTATGTTTTATTTTACGCTGCGGGAAGATGATATCAGCAGGGCGATCAATGCCAATCGTTATCTTGTGTACCAAGGTATGGAGAAGATTTTCCCGAACACGCTCAATATTACCGTGATTGAACGAAGGCCGCTTGCTTTTTTTACACATCTGGGAGTGGGCTATATTTTAAGCCAGGATGGGATCATCCTCGAACAGACGCGTGAGCTACGTGATGGCAAGGATCTGATGCAGGTCAATGGTTTGGCGGTTTGGGGTCAACAAGCTCTTGGCACCCTGCCTGCCAGTACTGATCCTATCCAGTCAGAAACCTTGGTCGATTTGTTTGAGCAACTGCTTGTTTGGGGTTTTGAAGACCAACTCAGCAATGTCGACATTGCCCAAAGCATGAACATCTCCATGCAGACCAAGGATGGGTTTACCATCAACCTGGGGACGACTGAGCAGTTGCATGCCAAAATCGGAACGGTATCTTCAGTTGTCAACGCACTGCGTAGCCGTCAAATGTCCGGTGGTATCATTGAAGCCACGCTGCCTGGTGAAGCCACCTACCGCGCACAACCGCAATGAAGTAAAATCGTCCGGATTTTTTGTCTTTTGATCAGACTTTGATAATGCTTGAAATGACTTGCGCATTTATCACAAAAAGGTTACAATGCCATTATTAGGATCATTATGTTTAAGTGATCCGCGATGTTAGTCGGTTTTTCAGACCTTTAGTAGCCCAAGAAAGGGAGAGTTTGTGATGAGGAGCACAATCAGCGTCATAGATTTTGGCACCAGCAAAATCGTTGCACTGATCGCTGAGGTCAGCGCAAGACAGCGCTGTGATATCATAGGAGCTGGCACAACCACTTACGACGGATATACCAATTCGCGGTGGAATAACGCGGCTCAGGTCAATGAATCCATCAGCGCCGCTATCGCAAGCGCCGAAGAACAGGCAAGAACCTCGGTCAAGAATGTGTTTGTGGGAGTTCCCGGACAGTTTTCCAAGGTCTATTCATTTGAGGTCAAAGTGGATTTGCAGGGTGCCGATCCAAGGGTGACCAACCGCGACATTGCTGCTTTGTTTGCTTTGGCGGATGAGCAGGTACAAGGCATCCCCGGAACCCCCATTCATCGCAGTCCGGCGTGGTTCGTGGTGGACGATGGCAAGAAGACCCTGGAGCCGCTTAATCAGCACGGCAATGAGTTGCGTGCCTTGATTTCCTTTGTTGTCGCTGACCGCTTTTTTATTGAGGACATTACCCAGCGCCTGCTTGCTGTCGGCAAGACAGCCGCAGGTTTTTTCTCTACTCCGATGGGCAAGGCAATGCTGTTCATTTCAGAAACTGACCGCGATAGAACCGCTTTGTTAATCGATATTGGGTACCTGAATACCGACGTCATGGCGGTGGAAGGCGATGCCATTATTTTCCACAAGACTATTCCTTTAGGGGGAGGACATATCGCTGCAGATTTAGCCTATGGTCTGGAGATTCCACTTGACAGCGCTGAGCAAATCAAACGTAGCTTTGAGTTTGGTCCGGGCAGTACAAAACACAGTTTTGATGTGTTACTGTCAAATGGCGTTTCACAAACCTTTACCCGCGACAAAGTGGCGGAGGTGCTCTTGCCCCGGGCGGATGAGATTTGTGAAAAAATCATTGAAGCAATCAAGGAGTCCTCTGTCCGGCTGGGCAACTGGTCACCCGTTTACTTAACTGGTGGCGGCTTGGCCATCAACAAAGGGGGGCGGGAATACCTGTCCGAGAAGATGGAACGCCCGGTCAGAGAATTGCCGCGCAAGGCAGTCAAACTGTCCAGCGCCATTTATTCCAGTTCCTTAGGGTTGCTGGATTTGATTATTGATACTAAGAATACTGCTAACGCGAACCAGTCTGGGCTGCGCGGTTTCTTCCGCAGTTTGTTCAATGGCTGAAAGAATTAGCAAACGCAAAGGGGGGCCTTCCATGCAGATTAAGCAAGTGGAGCCTGAAGCAACTACCAATTTCGCATCTATTAAGGTCGTCGGTTGTGGTGGCGGTGGCGCGAATGCGGTCAACCGCATGGTGGACGCTGGTTTGAAAGGCGTGGAGTTTATCGCAATAAACACCGATAAGCAAGCTTTGTCTACATCACGTGCGGATAAAAAGATTCAGATAGGTGAGAAACTGACAAAGGGGCTTGGCGCGGGTGCGGTGCCCGAAATTGGCAAACGCGCGGCTGAGGAAAGCCGTGAGGAAATTGCTCAGCAGCTTAAAGGCGCGGATTTGGTCTTCGTTACCGCTGGAATGGGTGGTGGTACCGGAACCGGCGCAGCCCCCGTTGTTGCGGACATTGCCCGTGATCTTAACTGTCTGACTATTGCCGTAGTGACCAAGCCTTTCCAGTTTGAAGGCAAACAGCGCATGCGCAACGCTGAAAGCGGCATTAATGAGCTCAAGCAGTATGTAGATACCCTGGTTGTTATTCCCAATGACCGTTTATTGGAAGTTGTGGCTCGTGGCACTTCAATGTTAGAGGCTTTCCGCGTGGCAGATGACGTTCTCCGTCAGGGCATCCAGGGTATTTCCGACTTGATTGCGTTACCTGCGCTTATCAACCTGGATTTTGCGGATGTTAAAACTGTAATGGAATCTGGTGGAATGGCCCACATCGGTATTGGTATTGGCAAGGGTGAGAATCGCACCTCTGAGGCTGCCAAGGCTGCTATTGCCAGTCCGTTGTTAGAAACCAAGATTGATGGCGCCCGAGCCCTGCTGATAAATATTACCGGCTCTGAGGACATTGGTATTCTGGAAATCAACGAGGCTGCCCGCCTTGTCCAGGAAAGCGCAGACAGCGAAGCAAATATTATCTTTGGTGCCGGAATTGACAGTACCCTCAAGGATGAGATTCATATCACGGTTATTGCGACCGGCTTTGAAAAGAGCGCCTTCCCGTCGCGTGAGCCAAAGAAAAAGCCTTTTAAAACCTCCATTCCCTATGGCAGCGCGACTGCAGCCATGAACCCTTATGAGAACCGTACTCCCCTGGAGAAGCAGGAGACACCGGCGTTTGAAGCGCCCAATGTGCAAAACTTCTATGACAGCCAGGAAGCATCCTATTTCCCGGGCGCCAATCGTCCCGCGCCTCAAATGCCACCGGTGGCAGGCGGCATGCCGCAGTCCCAGACAGGTACTCCGTTCTATCAACAGCCCTATCCTCAGGTACAGCAGGCGCCGCAGTACCAGGCAGCGCAACAGCCAGCTTTCGCACCCTACCAACAGCAACAGTCACAACAATCAGAAAAGGACGATTTGGGCGTACCGGCTTATTTGCGCCGCAGTGTAAAAAAATAAACACTGCATCAATTCAACGGATCATAAAAGAAATCAAAGGGGCTGTAGCAATTTTCTATTCTGCTACAGCCCCACTTGCATTTTTTACTGTGACTACAGCCGGTATTCTTCCTTTGCCTCCGGCATGGCAGCCATCTCTTTCTGCTTGTTCCTGTACTTATCACCTGTGTTACCCAATACCGCGTAGGAGGCAATCTTGCTTTCCTCAACGCCGGGCTGATTGAATGCGTCAATATCCAGAAGCTCGCCGGTATAGGCAGTGACCATTTCATAAAGATATAAAAACTGACCTACGGTATACTCATTCACACTGGGGAAGGTGATTGTCTGGCTCATGCGTCCGGCGCGCAGCAATGCGTAACGGGTGCCTTGATACTCGGCTTCCAACAGTTGGTTGAGGCTTTTTCCACCCAGGAATGCGACATCAGGAAATTGTTCGCAGCCATGAGGAATAGGGGTGTTGTCCCTGAATTCTTCCACCCGCAAGAAAGTAACTACTTTGTCATAGGGGCCTTCAGTGTACAATTGCAACTGGCTGTGCTGGTCGGTCACACCAAGGGATTTGGCCGGAGTCTGGCCTACATTCACCGCTGTGCCGCGACGGGTGATGTTTTTGCCCAGGCTTTCCGCCCACAGCTGGCAAAACCAGTCTGCCATGTACTTGAGGCTATCCGCATAAGGCATCATCACCTGGATGTTAATGTTCTTCTCCGTCATCAAAATATACTGGATGACCGCCTGAAGCAAGGCAGGATTTTTCCACAGGTCCTTCTCCTGGCAGCGGACATCCATGTGTGCTGCACCTTTTAGCATTGCTTTGATGTCAATGCCGCATACCGCTGCTGGCAGCAATCCGACAGGACTTAGCTCGCTAAAGCGCCCGCCCACGGAGGAGGGGATATAGAAATGCTTAAATCCGTTTTGCTTGGCCAGCTGAATGAGGTTTCCTTTTTCGCGGTCAGTGGTGGCGATGATGTGTTCATGCCAGGATGCGCCGACCTCTTTTTTGAGCAGCTCGGAGATGATTAAATATTGGCTCATGGTTTCAGCGGTTGCGCCGGATTTGGTGATGATGTTGAAACATGTGGTTTTTACATCAATCACATCCAACAGCGCTTTCATACGCTCAGGATCAATGTTATCCTCAACATAAAACCGAGGATGGCCACGCTCAGCCCGGGGCAATTCGTTGTAACGCAGGTGCTTGAGCGCTTGGTGTACGGCAATGGGGCCCAGTGCGCTGCCACCAATGCCCAGCACTACAAAGGCTTCAAATCGTTCAATGATTTTCTTGGCGGTCTGCAGGATATCTTCGACTATTTCCGCCTGGTTATAAGGCAATTCAGTCCAGCCAAGCCAGCCGGTTCCGCGCACTGTCTGAACCGCTTTCAAAGCGGACGCAGCTCTGTCGTTCATCCTATTGATAGATTCCCTGCTGATACCATATTGCTCACCAAGTGTCTGAGCCATCAAGTTATTGATATCCATCACGATGCCTCTGTCCATAGCTTGCCTCCTATTGTTGATATGTAGCAGTATAACATACCTGTTGAACAATGAGCTACCCAAAAGGTTGTGGTTGAAAGGTTCTGGTTGAAGACTTTGGGTATTTTACACAAGATGACTGGTATGGTATAATCCCTTTATCAAAAATTAAGGAGCAAGCCGATTTGGATCATCCTTTGCTCAGTGTCATTATCCCAGTGTACAACGCCCAGGAGTTTCTTTCAATCGCGCTAGACAGCGTGTTCAGTCAGGATATCAAAGACATGGAGATTATCCTGGTCAATGATGGCAGTAAGGATGACAGCTTGTCGCTTTGCAGGCAATATGCTGCCAAGGATGAGCGGATCGTTGTTATCGACCAGCAAAACGCCGGTCCCGGGGCTGCGCGTAACGCTGCGTTGAAAGTAGCCAAAGGCCGCTACCTCTCTTTTGTGGACAGCGATGACAGCCTGCAGCCCGGTGCCTACCGCAGCATGCTGTCCGCTATTCAAAAAAATGAGGCTTGTATGGTTATTGCCCATTTCAACATTTTAATGAAAAATCAAATTTTTGACCGCGGCTATATCAAGCAGGATACTTATCTGGACCGCGAGGCTTTTTTTCATGCGCTGGCATACAGACCAGGCAGTTATTACTACAGTGCGCTTTGGAATAAGCTTTATAAGCGACAGATTATTCAGGAGAATCACTTGTCCTTCAACCCGACTTTATCCTGGGGAGAAGATTTTGAGTTCAACATGGCATATTACAGGCATATACAAAAAGTCTGTTTTGTCAGCGAGCCGGTTTACAATTACAGGCGCACCTATTCCGGGCAGACCTGGCGAACCATGTTTGAACTGCATAGCAGCTTCCGGATCAAGTCAGAACTGTACAAGAGACTGAAATCTCTCTACCAGCATGCAGGGCTGTTTGAAAAATACCGCCTATACATCTATCGATATATCTTTAACATTACCATCAGTACCTGAACCCTATAAGAGGCACTGTGAAAAAATAAAGACATAGCAAAGGGGAGAGACGCAAGTGCAGCTTGGAGCGCAGACATACACCATTCGTGAATATACACAAACAGAAGCCGGGTTTCGAGATGCTATGCGTCAACTGGCGCGTATTGGCTACCGTACAGTGCAGCTCTCGGCAGTTGGCAAGATAGCACCACAGACGATGCGAAGGGTGTGTGATGAAAACAACTTGGCCATTGTTCTGACCCATACTGATCCCGAGCGCATGCTTAAAGATCCGGAGGGGGTTATCGCGGACCATGATATCCTTGGCTGTCAGTATATTGGCATCGGGAGCATGCCGCCACGATATCGCACCGCGGAGAGGGTGCGCCGATTTGCAGCGGATTTTATGATTCCGGCAAAGATGATGCATGATGCCGGCAAGCGTTTAATGTACCATAACCACAATTTTGAGTGGGAGCGCGTCAATCCCCAGCAAAACCTATTGGATATACTGCTGGAAGGTTTTGCGCCGGATTTGATGGGCGTTACGCTTGATACCTATTGGGTACAGGCAGCCGGAGCTGATGTATGCGACACCATCACACGCTTGGCTGAACGATTGGACTGCGTACACCTTAAGGATATGGCTGTTAAAGGTTTTGAGCAGCGCATGGCGGTGGTGGGGGAGGGTAATCTCCCTTTTGGCAAGATTCTTAGACTTTTGGAACAGCTGGGAACCACGCGATACTTGCTGGTGGAGCAGGATGACTGCTATGGTGAGAATCCTTTTGATTGCCTCAGCCGCAGCTATAGCAACCTTAACAAGGAAGGATACGTATGAGCAAAGTAAAACTGGGTATCATCGGTCTGGGAAACATGGGAAGCGCTCACCTAAGGTTTATCCTCGAAGGGCAGACACCGCAGATCGCTTTGGCTGCCGTTGCTGAGCGGCAAACAGCAAAGCGTGAGAAAGCTCGGGAGATTGTTCCTCAGGACACATTCATATATGAGGAGGGCAGTGAACTGATTGCTGCCGGGGTCTGTGATGCAGTGCTGATTGCCACTCCACATTATCAGCACCCGTGTCTTGCTATCCAGGCTTTTAAGCATGGGCTGCATGTGATGTGTGAAAAGCCTGCGGGGGTCTATACACTGGATGTGCGTGAGATGATCAGACAAGCTGATTTATACCCGCACCTCAGCTTTGGAATGATGTTCAATCAGCGCACCAACTCTCTGTATATCAAAATGCATGAAATGATTTCAGGCGGTCAACTGGGGGAGCTTAAACGCGTCAATTGGATTATCACGGACTGGTACCGGACGCAGTATTACTATGATTCCGGTGCCTGGCGCGCGACCTGGGCCGGGGAAGGCGGCGGTGTACTGCTTAATCAGTGTCCCCATCAGCTGGATTTATTACAATGGTTGTGCGGTATGCCTGTGAGGGTCAGGGCTTTCCTGCATGAGGGAAAGTGGCATGACATTGAAGTGGAGGATGATGTTACCGCGTATTTGGAATACTCAAACGGAGCGACCGGTGTGTTCATCACCACTACAGGCGATGCCCCTGGCACCAATCGACTGGAAATTACCGGCACTCTGGGTAAATTGGTATGTGAGAATGATACGCTGGTTTTTTATCGTCTGGGCGTGGATGAACGCGAGTGGTGCGCCACAGCCAAGCAGGGTTTCGCAGCGCCGCCGGTTGAAGTGGTCCGGGTTGAAACCGATGGCGGTAATCCGCAGCATGTTGGGGTGTTGAATGCCTTTGCTAACAACATCCTTTATGGCAGTCCGCTGGTGGCTGATGGTCGGGAGGGTATTAAGGGCTTGATGTTGTCCAATGCCATGCACCTGTCTGCCTGGACTGACAAAATGGTGTCCCTGCCTTTTGACGAGGAGGAATATATGGCTCTGCTCAATCTTCGCCGGGCATCCTCTCGCCATAAAGAGGGTCAGGATTTAGTGTTGGATACCAG
>JBMNLV010000009.1:0-213678 GCA_050953005.1 Christensenellales bacterium
CTTGAAACCTGCAAATATGGCATACTTGAAACCTGCAAAATATGGCACATGACCTGCAAAATATGGCACAGGACAGTTGACGTGAATAGTAAATCTGTATATGATACCCTTGGAAACAAGAAAAGTGCAAGACAGTGCAACTTGTTTTGAAGTGTCCGTCAGCGGGCGTCATGCCAACAGGTTGCGCTGATTTATTTTGACGAACTGAAGGGAAAAGAAGATGAAGATGTTTCACGAAAAACTACCCGTTGTTCAACTGGATGGTCATTCCCTGGCCTTGGAAGATGTAGTTGCTGTTGCCCGTTATAAAGCCGGTGTGAAAATTGCGCCGTCTGCCTTTGACGCCATCCGGGCATCAAGGGAAACAGTGCTGAACATCCTGAAGCAGGAAAAAGCCATATACGGTATCAATACTGGTTTTGGTTCCTTGGCCAATGTGCATATTTGCGATGAAAAAGCCAGTCTTTTACAGAACAATCTGATTGTTTCCCACGCAGTAGGCTGTGGGGCGCCGCTACCTCAGGATGTCGTACGCACTATGCTGCTGCTGCGAGCCAACGCGTTGTGCCAGGGCCATTCAGGCGTGCGACTGGAACTGATACACACAATTGTAGACATGCTCAATGCCGGCGTACATCCTATCGTGCCAGAAAAAGGCTCCCTGGGCGCGTCGGGCGACTTGGCGCCGTTGTCTCATGCTGCCTTGGTCATGCTGGGGTTGGGGGAAGCAGAGTATCGCGGCACCGTTTATCCTGGAAAGCAGGCAATGGAACTGGCAGGCATTCATATTGTGCGTTTAGAACCCAAGGAGGGACTTGCGCTGATTAATGGCACCCAGGCAATGAGCGCTGTGGGCGCATTGGTGCTTTATGACGCCCTACGCTTGTGCCGCTTGGCAGATATTGCGGCCGGATTTACACTTGAAGCGCTTCAAGGACGACTGGATGCATTTGATGAGCGCGTGCATGCCTTGCGGCGACATCCAGGTCAGTGCCAGGTAGCTCACAACATACGAATGCTGTGTCAGGGTAGTCCTTTAATTGAAGAAGCCCTTGGGAAACGAGTGCAGGATGCCTATTCCCTGCGCTGTGTGCCCCAGGTACATGGCGCGATACGCGACAGTGTGCGCCATGTGCGCACGGTGCTGGAGACAGAGTTTAACGCCGTGACTGATAACCCGCTGATTTTCCCTGATACGGGCGAAGTTATTTCCGGGGGCAATTTCCATGGTGAACCGTTAGCTCTGGCGCTTGATTTTTTGGGCATCGCGGTATCGGAATTGGCCAGTATTTCCGAGCGGCGTTTGGAACGTATGGTTAATCCGCAGCTGTCAAACGGCCTGCCTCCTTTCCTGTCCAACAGCCCGGGAGTCAATTCCGGTATGATGATTATTCAGTATACCGCAGCCTCCATGGTATCAGAAAACAAGGTGCTCGCCCATCCGGCCAGCGTGGACTCCATTCCCTCCTCCGCCAACCAGGAAGACCATGTTTCCATGGGCATGACAGCTGCGCGTAAGGCACGCATGATAGTGGAGAACACGACTTCTGTCCTGGCATTGGAATTTTACGCGGCAGCACAAGCTCTTGATTTACGCTCACAGCAGCCCGCGCCTGCAGGACGCGCTTTGCATGAACTGATTCGAAAAGAAGTCCCATTCCTTGAGGAGGACAGGGAACTTCGTCTGGATGTCAATGCAATGAACGCCTTGGTGCGTCGGGATGACATTCTGGAAACAATTGCCGCCTTGTTACCAGCGTTCTCTTAGTTTCGCACTACTTGTATGCCATTTTTGAACACAGTGTGAACCAGGTTGCTGCCAAAGCGATAACACAGGAATTCCAGGCTGTCGGCATCCCACAAGAGCAGGTCAGCCTGTTTTCCTGTTTCAATACTGCCAGTCCTGTCTGCCCTGCCGATGGCTGCGGCAGCGTTAAGGGTAACCGCGATCAGTATTTCCTCCGGAGTCATTTTATACTTCCAGGATGCCAGATTGATGCACACCTGCAGCGAATAGCTGGGACAGCTTCCCGGATTGAAGTCGCTGGCAACCGCGACTGGCACGCCGGCAGCAATCAGGTCCCGAGCCCGGGCATAGGGTTTATCCAGATAAAAGGAGGTTGCTGGCAACAAGCAAGCGATGGTGCCTCCTTCTTTTAATGAACGAATGCCACTGTCACGCATTGCGATAAGGTGTTCGGCAGAGATTGCACCCAGATCTCCGGCCAATTCGCTGCCACCAATCGCATCAATCTCATCGGCATGGATTTTTGCGCGTAGACCATGCGCATGTGCGGCTTGCAGGATGGCTTTGCTTTCTGCTACGGTGAATACACCGCTTTCACAAAACACATCACAGAATTCCGCCAAGCCCTCCTTGGCGACTACAGGGATGATTTCATCAATCATCAGTTTCATGTAGCCCTGGCGGTCTTGCTTGTACTCTTCCGGCAGCGCGTGCGCAGCCATCAAGGTTGAGACCAGGCTAATCGGCTGAAGCTTTTGTAGTTGCTGTACGGTGAGCAGTTGTTTGAGCTCATTCTCAAGATCCAGCCCGTAGCCACTTTTGGCTTCTGCCGTGGTGGTACCCTGTGACAGCATACCTTGAAGTGCGGTTTGTGTTTTCTCTACCAGCTCTTGTTGGCTGGCCGCGCGTGTTGCGCGTACAGTGTCCAGGATTCCGCCACCTGATTGAAGAATGTCCAGATAAGGCACGCCTACCAGCTTTTGCTGCAACTCATGCGCTCGCCAACCGCCAAAAACAAGATGCGTGTGTGCGTCTACCAAGCCGGGTGTTGCCAAGCGGCCACAAGCGTCAAAAACCTGAGCGCCATGCAGCAGTTTGCCTGGTGGGTCGCCAGTGCCAGAATGCGTGAATACGCCGTCCTGTGCAACAACATAGGCGTTCTTTAACTGGCGAACATCAGATTGTAAAGCTCCTGCTTTGGCACTGCTGCCCAGAGGCGTTACCAGCATACCGATGTTGTAAATAACAACCTTATTCATTTTAAAGCACCATCTTCAACCAACTTGCTGAGCAAATCCTCATCAACCATGAAAGGTAAGGTAATGTGGTCGCTTTCCAGATAGAGGCTGTTGTATTCGCGGCTGGTAGCCATGGCGTTGGGGTTGCGCGCCCAGCTTCGTCTTGCAACACCCACCATGGCGTCAAAGGGCATAGCCCTTCGAAGGATATTATCCGCACGGCTGGAGCCGTCAAGCACCATGCCAAAGCCGCCGTTGATGGCCTTTCCGATGCCTACCCCTCCGCCATTATGCAGGGCTACCATGCTCATCCCGCGCGCAACGTTGCCAGCAAAGCACTGCGTTGCCATCTCCGCCATGATATTGGAGCCGTCCTTGATGTTGCTGGTTTCGCGAAAAGGTGAGTCGGTGCCTCCTGTGTCGTGATGATCACGCCCCAACATCACCGGACCAATGAGTCCATCACGTACCATTTGATTGAAGCGTAGCGCGATATTCATGCGTCCCAAAGCATCCTGATAGAGGATACGACACTGTGTGCCTACCACCAGGCTGTTTTTGTTGGCGTCGCGTACCCATACCCAATTGTCATGATCCTGGTAGCGTCGATCAGGATTGATACAATCCATGGCAGCACGGTCAGTCAATGCCAAATCCTCTGCCTTGCCGCTGAGACAGCACCAGCGGAAGGGACCATAACCATAATCAAACAGTTCAGGCCCCAGAATATCCTCCACATAGCTCGGGTAAATAAAGCCATCCAATTCATTGCGGCCGTTTCTGCACACCGCGGGTTGTCCGGCATCAAAGACTGCCTTGAGGAAGCTGTTACCGTAATCAAAAAAGTAGGTGCCTCGGTTGCTGTGACGTTGAATCAGCTCAAAGTGCAGCTTCAAACTGCGGTTTACCTCCTGGCGGAAACGCTCCGGATCATTTGCCAGCATGTCAGTTCGCTGCTCAAAAGTCAGGCCTTGGGGGCAATAGCCGCCCTCATAGGCCGCGTGGCAGCTTGTTTGGTCGCTGAGCAAGTCGATAAGAATGTCTTGCTCATCCATATACTCCAGCAAATCAATAATATTTCCATGGAAAGCAATGGCGCAGGATTTGTGACCATGCTGGTACGCCAGTGCTGAGCTCACGGCTTCTTTGACATTATCATATACTTCTGTGACCCAACCTTGGTCAAAGCGGGTCTTGATGCGGGAAGCATCTACTTCGGCAATGATGGCACTTGCGCCTGCGATGACAGCGGCTTTGCCTTGGGCGCCGCTCATGCCGCCCAGGCCGGAGGATACAAAAAGCTTTCCGGCAAGGTTTCCGGTGTTTGGAATGCCCAGCTTGAGCCTGCCCGCTCCCAGCAAGGTGTTGTAGGTGCCATGAACAATGCCCTGCGGCCCGATATACATCATTCCGCCGGCAGTCATCTGCCCATAGTTTGCTACTCCCAGTGCAGCGGCCCGATTGAACTGAGTCTGATTGTCAAATTGGCCTATCATTAATCCATTGGTGATGATGACCCTGGGGGAGAGGGAATGGGAGCGAAATACCCCTAAAGGATGCCCTGACATGATGACCAGCGTTTGTTCATTGGTCAACCGCTGTAAATAATGCTTAATCAGCTGGTATTGCATCCAGTTTTGGCAGACCTGTCCGGTCTCACCGTAAGTTACAAGTTCATAGGGGTAAAGCGCTACGTCAAAATCCAGGTTGTTATCCATCATCACTTGGATAGCTTTGCCTTCGATACATGCCCCCTCATAGTCTTCAATTGGGCGTCCCTTGACGGCGCCTTCCGGCCGGAAGCGGTAACCATAGATGCGCCCATGCTCTGCCAGTTCCGCAGCAAACTCCACTGCCATTTTCGCATGGTGTTTTTGGGGGAGATAGCGCAGGGCGTTTCGGATAGCCAGCTGCTTGTCTGCTTCACTCAACTTGGCTTCCCGCCGTGGCGCACGGCGAATATCCGGACGGAAAGGCTTTGGAGAGGGCAAAACGTCAAAAAGACGCTGGATGCTTTGTGATAGAGTTTCCATGTGATCTCCTTCAGCGCATATCCAGGACGCTGCGCGCGACAGCCTCCTGTTGATTGGCATGTGTTTCAAGCGCTTTGCATTGGTCTGCCATGTCCTTTACAAATGATTCATCCTTGATACCACCAAGGTTGATGCGAACATTGTTGACCGCACCCAGCAGAGCAGCCCTGGCCAACAGTACGCTTACCATACCATCAGAGACGGTGTTTTGGTTTCCCTTTTCCATCGCGCTCAGAGCAAGGTTTAGAACATTTTGGCATTTGTAGGCCACACTCAGAGGTACGCTGCTGGCACTCTTGAGCGCCTCCTGCATCGCAAACCGCCTTGCGGTTCTTTCTTCCTCACTGTCCTTGGGCAGGGAGAGTGCAGCCATGTATGCGTTGAATGACTCGCTGTCCTTTTGGATGTCATTCAGTAATTCTTTACGCAAAAGCTCACCTTTTCCGTCAAGCTCCCGCATCAGATCAGTAGCTTCTTCATACCCTTTTTTATTCAGCGTGAGCTTGGCTACCATGCACACCAGAGCTGCGGCATAGGCGCCCGCCATCGCGGAGATACTGCCTCCACCGGGAGCGGGACTGCTGGAAGCTGTGCAATCATTCAATTCCTTGACAGTCATGTCTTTCATGTTCATACACACCACTCCTTAATATCTGGTTTCCAGTACCTGATCAGGCTTGAAATGCTCAAGCTGTAAATAGTATTCGGCGCAATCTATCAAGGCGCGCAACGGTGCCAGGCCTATCAATTCGCTGCCCACCACATTGACGCCATAACGCTTGGCTTCCATTTTAATGGTTTCAAATACCCGGTATAGGCTGGTCTGTGTGTAATCGGTTACGTTCATGGAAACCTGAGCCAGGTTTCTCTCCTCCAACATTACGCCCATGCCCTTGATATAGCGGAAACCGCCGTTGGAATGCCGTACCTTTTTAGCGATTTCCTTGGCGATATCAAGGTTGGAGGTGTCCAGATTCACATTAAAAGCAATCAGAGGCATGCGGGCGCCTACAGCGGTCACACCGCCGGAAGGGTGGATTGTATCCGGGCCATAATCCGGCTGCCAGCCAGCTGTTTTCATTTTCTCTGCCATGCCCTCAAACTCTCCACGGCGAATATCGCTGAGATTTTCACGGGCGGGACTACTGGCGGAGCGCTCATATAAAAACACCGGCTGGTTTAACTGTTCACCCAGTGCACGGCCCACTTCATGCGCCAGCTTGTCCGCTTCTCCCAGCGTGCAGTTTTTTAGCGGAATGAACGGAATAACGTCCACTGCGCCCATACGGGGATGCTGGCCATGGTGTGTTCGTAAATCAATGAGTTCAAGCGCGGTTTTCGCAGCGCGCACCACTGCTACACCCAACGCATCCGGCTCTCCAACAACAGTAAACACACTGCGGTTATGGTCCTTGTCCGCACTGTAGTCCAGCAGTTTGACGTCTTCCTGCCCACGGAAGCAATCAGCGATCTTCTCGATTACCTCAAGCCGTCTGCCTTCAGAAAAATTGGGCACAGTTTCCATAATCTTAGTCATTGTACACCTCACACCTCATATTTTTTTCTACTATTCTATCTTAACTGATTGTTCAGCGAATGTCACGCTTGACAGAGAAAAAGATAAAAACAAAAATGATATTTCTTCATCCCAATAAGTTTAAAAAGGCTCAAACAACATGCGTTGTGTGAACTGCTCGGTAAAGATTACATTGCCGTTGAGTGGAATGGTCTTCGCCTGCTGTGCAAGCTGGCGGGAACGGTCAATCAAATCCCGGTTAAGCAGCAGCATGGCTGCACCCGTGAGCGCGGCGTTGCCAAGTGATACGGTTCTGTCTGTCAATGCTTTTGGAATCAGTCCGATCTCCGCCGCACTGTGCTTGTTCATATGCGTGCCGAAAGCACCAGCCAGATAGAACCGGCTGATCTCCTGAAAAGAAATCCCGGCTTCGTGACACAATGTTCCTATCGCTGCCGCAACCGCGCCCTTGGCCAGCTGTAACTGCCGGACATCCTTCTGGTTTATATGGACTTCGTGTGCGAGTGGTTCGATTGTCCCGGCTAACCGACCGGTCTCGTCCATCCTTCCCAGTTTCAGCAAGGCTGCTGCTGTGTCGATTAGCCCTGAGCCGCATATTCCACGCGCCGGTGCGCCGGAAATGGTGGTAACAACCAAATCCTCTCCATGTATGCGCACAGTGTCTATCGCTCCGCTTACGCTTCCCATCCCCTGACTGATGCCGCCGCCTTCAAAAGCCGGCCCGGCTGCAGAAGCAGTACACAGCAATCGCCCTTGATGCCATAACGCGATCTCCCCATTGGTGCCAATATCGGCCAGCAAAGCAGTCTCTTTACGCTCACACATGCCGCTGGCAAGGATGGCCATCAGAAGGTCTGCGCCCAGGAAAGCGCTGATGCAGTGGGGCAAATAGATGCTGTTGTCTATCCATTCGCCAAAGAGGTGGTCGGCTTGAAAGGGGGCCACCGATAATGTCCCGGGATGATGGTTTAAATAGAAGTACAGCATGGCTGTGTTGCCTGTTATAACGGTATATGCTATTCCTGATGCGTGGATGCCTGCTATTTGGCAGGCTTGGGCGCGCAACGCATCAATAGCGCTAACAATGCTTTGGTTCAATGTATCGCCCTGCCCCTGGAGCGCAACGGATATGCGTCCAATTACATTGTCAGAAAAGGCTGACTGCGGATTGGCGGCAGCTGCAGTGGCCATAACCTGGCCTGTATGATTTGTCAGCATTACCGCGAGCGTGGTAGTACCTATGTCTACAGCCAATCCGGGTTCCTGGCTTAAAGGCTTGAGATCCATTATTGGCAGCTGGTTGGCAAGAGCGATGTTTTGATAATCGTCAGGCGCTTGAAGCCAGACCTCTGCATTGCCTGTCAGACGCGTCTTGCATGCAAGAACACGGCCGCTAAGTGGAGAAGGCTGCAAACCGCCACTGGCTGCCAAACCGCAGCGGTTGCAGACACCCGCACCTCCGCAGGGAGTAGACACAGCAAAACCGTGTTCGCGCAGCAAGGCCGCCAGGAAAGGGGCTCCCTCAAAGGAAATGACCTGTCTTGCATCATCCAGATGGACAATCAGCTTATTCACGGAATTTTTTAATCAGTACCATGCCAAAGAAAGTCACGGTGTTGGAACCATGATGGTATTTTAGCCCGGCGTTTTTTGCAGTATTGTACACATCGATCCCGTAAGCCTCCAAGGAGGACAGCGCCAGCTCAGGAAAAGGGCATGGTAAGCCATCGCGTTTGGTGCAGCGCGCGCACATTTTACAGCCGCCTGATGCGAGGTGCAGCAAGCCTTCCCTGTCCCGAAGCATATCGCGGATGCGGCTGGCGCAATCGTTGTGATACCATCCGGCCTTTTGCATACCTTCTATGTCAAAGCTGTCTTCCAGTTGGCCAACTGTCTGGTAAAGCAGTCCATAATCAAAGGACTGAGCCTGCATTATCAGATCATGTATGTCGCCGATGTCCGGCGGGCACATATGGCAATTTCCGTATTGTCCACAGGCGTTCCTGGCACAAATATCGCGGAACGCTGCGTCAAACACAACATCACGCGCGATGTCTACCCAGGCAACTTTGAGCGCCCCGCATTCAAGAACAAGCCTGAGACAGGCTTCATCCATAAATTTGAGTTCCATGTTTTCGTTGTGCATACGGTTGTTGTTCACAGGGTTTTAATTAGTTCCAGAGCCAAGTCAGCCGCGCTTGCGGCATCAGGTGCGTAGCCATCCGCGCCAATCTGGATACGGAACTCATCGGTGACCGGCGCTCCGCCGATCATGATTTTTACCTGTCCTCGTATACCGCTTTGCTCTGCAGCTTTCACTACCTCAGCCATTGCCGACATAGTGGTGGTCAGGAGTGCGCTCAAACAGATAATTTGGCATTCTTTTTCAACTGTGGTTTTGATAAAGCTGTCAGCCGGCACGTCCGTGCCCAGGTCCAACACCTCAAATCCTTTTCCTTCCAGCATCATTTTGACCAGGTTCTTGCCGATATCATGCAAATCGCCCTGAACAGTGCCAATGCAGACACGGCCCTTGGATTCTACACCGGACTCAGAATAATAGGGCTTGAGCAATTCTACTCCCCGGTTCATCGCACGCGCCGCAATGAGCACCTCGGGAACAAACACTTCATTGTTTTTGAACTTGGTGCCAATGATGCTCATGCCATCCAAGAGGCCTTTTTCAAGAATGTCCTTGACAGGAATATTCCGGTCAAGCGCTTGTTGAACCAATTCCTGCACATCCCTGGCCCTGCCCTCTTGAAGATTGTGTGAAATGTCTGATAGTATTTGCATTGTATTCTCCTTCTCTTTAGGCTCTGCGCCCGTTGTTTTGAATAATCTGCATTACCAGCCGCATGCTTTCCAGGCTGCTGCCATTGTTGATGCTTCCTGCGGTTGAGATGTTGACGCCGTTATAAACAAGCGCGTCTTTCAAATCGCGCTTGATCTCACGAAGAATGCCTTCCCGGTCGTTTCGCATGAAGGTCATCGGGGAAAGACAACCATCAATCCGTGCATGGGGTAGGTGTTTGCGAATTTCCGGTATCAGCACAGTCGGCCCGAAGTTGACGGCGTTTAGCTTCAAATTGCTTAGTAAGGGCAGTAAATGTCCCATAGCCGAATCAGAATGCTGATAGCGCATATCATCTGGCCCAGGCGAATATTTTGAAAACACTTCTTTCAGTACCGGATAGCCAAATAATTCATACATAGCGGGATTGAGCAAGCAACAATTGTCATCAGCAAAGCTAAAACCGGGGTGCTGTACAGCATCAGTACCTGCTTCTTCGTCCATGACGGCAGCCATCTCCATTGTTACCTGGGTGATGATGTGGGAAAAGCGCCTGGCCAGATCAGGCTCATCAATAATAAGAAAAAGGAACTGTTCTGTTCCCATAATCGAGCAGCCCAAAGTAACCGGACCGCGGATATGGCGCATCAGTGGAGGCCGGATACCATAGCATTCATATACCCGACGCTTTTCCTTATCCCAGTTATCCGGCAACATAAAAGCGCGTAGATCCATGCGCTCTACCCGATCCAGCAGAGTTTCCAGTTCGTGAAAGCTGTGCACACTTTGTGTCAGCCATTCAGTTTCATTGTAGTAGATATACTGTCCGCCAAATACTTCACCAATGCGTTTTATAACAAGCAGGTTTGCGTCCGGCGGCGGGAAGTCCTCCTGCAGCAGGCGCTTACCCACCAGGCGCTCGGATTTGTTGTTGTACAGTTTGTTTAAAACAATGCGCTCTTGCCGGGGAATGGGCATCCAGGGTGTGCCTTCCACACCCAATTCAGCAAACACGCACTCGTCACTCATTCGGATGCCAAGGGGGATTTGCGCGGATTGGTTAAAACAGTTGTTTTGATGTGCCAAGTGGTCATCTGCCCAGAATTGGTCAACATTCAGTTCCTTCACTGAAGAACCTCCACGAATTATTAACATAGTCACCATAATGATCACATCGTTGCATGCATTATGTTCCATAAGGATTTGTTTGTCAATTCATCTGCCTTGATTTTATTTGTCATTATCAAAGATTTTGTATTATTTATGAGTTTCGTCTGTGTTGAGTTTTGAGGATATAGACTTTACAGAAATGTAATGCTATTCTTTACATGGCATTGTTATTACCCATATTATGTGCTTTGTTTGTATTTAAATTAAGGAGTGACCAATGAACAGAGAATTTGCCCGGAAAAAAGCAGAGAAACTGGTAGCGGAAATGACACTGGAAGAAAAGGCTTCACAACTGAAATACGATGCGCCAGCCATCCCCCGTCTGGGGATTCCGGCTTACAACTGGTGGTCGGAAGCACTGCATGGTGTTGCGCGCGCAGGCACAGCGACAGTGTTTCCTCAGGCCATTGGGCTGGCCGCGATGTTTGATCCGGAATTTCTTTATGAAATTGCCCAAACGATCGCTTTGGAGGGCCGGGCCAAGCATAATGAGGCTGCTGCGCTGGGCGACCGTGGTATCTACAAGGGCCTTACTTTTTGGTCACCCAATGTCAACATTTTCCGTGATCCGCGCTGGGGCAGGGGCCATGAGACCTATGGCGAGGATCCCTATCTGACCGCAAGGCTTGGTGTTGCATTTGTCAGAGGTTTACAGGGAGAAGGCAAGTATTTGATCGCTGCTGCCTGCGCAAAGCATTTTGCGGTTCACTCAGGCCCTGAAGCTCTGCGCCATGAGTTTGATGCGCGTGTGAGTGACAAAGATTTATGGGAAACATATCTGCCGGCGTTTGAAGCTTTGGTAAAGGAAGCGGGAGTAGAGGCTGTCATGGGTGCCTACAACGCTTTCAATGGCGAGCCCTGCTGCGGCAGCCCTACTTTACTCAAAAAAATACTGCGTGAGCAGTGGGGGTTTGAAGGCCATGTGGTCAGTGATTGCTGGGCCATCCGGGACTTTCATGAATCCTACCATGTTACAGACACCGCGCCCCAAAGTGCTGCGATGGCACTTGAGAACGGCTGCGACCTCAATTGTGGCAACACTTATTTGCATCTAATGGCTGCCTATAATGAAGGTCTGGTGACTGAAGAGCAAATTACTCTGTCCTGTCAACGCCTGATGACTACTCGCATCCTGCTCGGATTGATGGATAAAGACTGTGACTATCATGCCATTACCCTGAAGCAAAACGATACTGATGAACATAATGAAATGGCTTATCGGGCCGCGCTTAAATCCATTACCTTGCTGAAGAATGACGGTATTTTGCCACTCAAACTTGATGATATGAAAACCATCGCGGTTATTGGCCCCAATGCCGATAGCCAGGCTGCCTTGGAAGGCAATTATGCAGGTTTATCCTCCCGCTACATTACCTTTTTGGAAGGACTGCGTGCGCAGGTGCAAGGCAAAGCCCGCTTGATGTATGCCCTGGGATCTCAGCTGTTTGTAGAGCGTGACAGCCCCATCACCGAGGTGGACAACCGTCAATCAGAAGCTGTTGCTGTAGCCCGGCATGCTGATGTAGCCATCGTTTTCTTGGGGCTTGATGCAACATTGGAAGGTGAGCAATCGGATACTAGCAACGCGTTTGAAGCCGGAGACAAGCCGGATTTGGAGCTTCCCGCACCTCAGCGCAGGCTGCTGGACGCTGTGGTCAAAACCAGCACGCCAGTCATTACTGTCATCGCATCAGGCAGCGCGCTTCGTGTAGAACAAGGCAACGCCATTCTCTGGACCGGTTATCCCGGGCAGGCTGGCGGACGCGCTTTAGCTGACCTGCTCTTTGGCAAGGCTTCGCCCTCAGGCAAGTTGCCGATCACTTTCTATCGCGATGTGAAAGACTTGCCTGCCTTCACGGATTACAGCATGGCCAGGAGAACCTACCGATACTTTGGCGGACCGGTGCTGTATCCCTTTGGTTATGGCCTGTCCTACACAAGCTTCACTTACAGTAATGCGAACTTTAATGACCATGCGGTCATTGTGGAGGTTGCCAATGACGGTGCGATGACGGGGGACGAGGTGGTACAAGTATACGTCAAGAACGATCATCCTCAGTCACCCAGACATCCGGTACTGTGCGCTTTTCAGCGTATCAGTCTCAAGCCCGGTGAAAAACGCCAACTTCACATCCCATTGAACCCTGCTGCGTTTAATGTGATTGACGAGGAAGGAAAGGCATTGCGCAACACTGGAGGCAAAACACTTTATATTGGAGGCGGTCAGCCGGATGCGCGCACCCGTGAACTGACAGGTAAACAAGTATTGTCTATTATTTTACCAGGAGAAAACAAATGAAAGGTAAAACCGAGGAAAAATTTTATCTGCCGCAAATAGTTTATTTTGTCAACCGTAAATGTACTCCGGAATGGATTATTGAGCGTCAGCGGATAGATTTTCACGACTTGACTTTTGTGGTTTCAGGCAAAGGTGAGTATATCATTGATAATGTCTCTTATCCGGTCACTCAGGGTGACATGATCTATGCAAAAAGCGGCAGTTGGCGCGAGGCAACCACCAGTGCCACCCTGCCTATGGTGCTATATGCCTTTAATATGCAGCTGTTTGACCAGAGCTTCGCTCCGGCTACTCTGCCATTTGAAGTAATAACAAAATTGGAGCCTGACCCCAAGATCGATCACTTGCTTGAGCGTATCAGGCAACTCTATGCTTTGCGTGAAGCTACCAGCACGATGCAGACAACGGCTGTTTTCATGGAGTTGATTGCTCAGGTTTTGCTCAATACCGGCATGGTTCAAGGCGCCAGCAGTGATCCGCGGGTTCAAAAGGCAGCGGCATATGTAATGGAGAACATCACCCGCCACATTTCAGCTACGGAAATGGGCCAGGCAGTAGGGGTACATCCTGGTTACCTGAATAAACTAACCACCAAGCATACCGGAAAAACTGTCAGCCGCTTTATTACCAACATCCGTGTCAATATGGCGGAAGACGCCATTGTGTATGAGGGAATCTCCGTTAGTGAGGCGGCCAGGCGCTTTGGCTTCTCGGATATCTACCATTTCAGCAAGGTTTTCAAAAAAACCAAAGGCTATCCGCCTTCAACTGCCAAAACCCTGTTGTCTTAGCCGATATACACCAATGGAGCGTCAGGACAGAGTTCAAACGTTTTGGTAGGCAAATGCTCATAACCGGCGATTGGGATATGGCTTCGCGTATGCGATTTCTTATGGTTATGGTGTAGGAGTTGAAACTGTAGCTATTTTAGATGATTTACAAAAGGGGATCAGTGATGGCATAGAAAGCCGGTTTTGCTTGACCCTGACCATCAAACAGCAGCGGAAAATGACTGGCTTTCCAGGAAAGATTGTCGCTCACACCCCAGGTATGTACAGCGTCAATGTGTTGTGCATATTCCCGGAAAAGGGATAGAATCTGGTCATAACGCCTGGCTTGTTTTTCAAAGTTCTCTTCACTTGCTGAGTCAACCAGAATATCCAGTTCGCTCATCCGCAAGCGCAGCCCAAGGGCAATGACCTTGTCCATAGCGCTTTGTAGCTGCTGCATACTGGGTGTGTTCAGGTGGTAATGACATTGGAAACCATGTCCGTCAATGGTGCCTTCCTCCTTCAACTGTGTAAGCACCTTCAGGATGCCATCCAACTTCGGCTGATAAGGGGTTGAATAGTCATTGTAGTATAGTCGCATGCCTTTAGGTGCGTACTTTCTGGCAAAGCGGAAAGCTTGAAAGATAAAATCCTCTCCGACTACACGCGTCCAGTTGCTCTGCCGAAGTTTGCCTGTGTTGTCATCAACAGCTTCATTAACTACATCCCAAGAAACAATCACCCCGGGATATTCGCACTGGGTTTGCTCCAGCACCAGGCGGATATAGTTTTCCATGCGCGAAATCATTACTTCACGGCTCACATAAGGACCGGTGCGGCTGTAGTTTTCCCGGAAAAAGGCTTCCGGCGTCTGGCTGTGCCAGACTAGTACATGCCCATGCACTTTGATGTGATGTGCCTGCGCATAGTTGAGCAGCGGCCTGGCTGCGTCCAGACGGATGGCGACAGCGCCAGGGTCTTGCTGTGAAAGCTGAGCGGAGCGCGCCACATCCAGCACAAAATCTGGCTTGAGTTCGTTACCATGGGTCATGATAATGAACTGCGATGCGTAAAAATCCATTAGCTCCTTGCTTTGGGCTTCCCGTCCGGTCAGGGCGCATCCAAAGTCAAAATAATCACGGTAAAGCTCTTTTAAGCTTGGAAGGTCTTTATTGAAGGCAGACATGTTGGAGATGATGGAAAAATCCTTCATCCGAAAGCTTAAGCTTGGCACGCCCAGTGTTTCAACATATAGTACATAACGGTCAAACTGACCGGCAAGATAGCTGCCGGACAGCTGGGTCCATTCTCCACGCTTTACCTCGGCACGGGCGAGGTTTTCATAGCTTTCTTTGCCGTTAATCGTATGGGCGACCGAAATGAGGAAAGTGGCGCTGTCCGCTTCATTCTGGTAGACCAGGGCGCTCAGTTCATAGGAACAGCCGGACACCAATAAAAAATCACGTCCCGGTGAGTGCCAGTCCTGGCTTCTTCCTGTGATGTGAACACTGCCTTTATCAAGGTCCAGCTGTGCCCCGCCGGTACTGCGAGCGTACCAGCCATCAAAACCCATATCAAAGAGCGACATATATTCTTTCTCCAGCGCTAGGGCGCTGTCCAAGCTGCCAAGCAGCATGAGAGACAGAACAATACCAAGCAATCTCTTCATGATTTGATCCTTCATTTCGCGTTATGAATTATAGCATTGACAATCTCAGGGTATCTGAATTCAAAAGTGCGCCGGTCCAGCAAGCCAAACAGTTCGCCATCGCCACTGAAACCATGGTTGTCCCACCATATACAGCTCATTCCACGCGAGCGTGCCAGTGCAACATAAGCCGCAGTGAAGTCCACACGCGCTTGCAGGTTGCCATCCTTATCGCGCGCGCCAAACTCACCGATCACAATGGGAACCTCCAGCGGTTGGAACTTGTTATACAGTTGGTCCATAAACACTGCAATTTCTTGGATGTCAAAAACATTTTCAACGCTGAAATTGTTTTTGCTGCCTGCTTCCCGGGGGCCTTGAAGGGCAAAGGCATAGGGAGTGTAGGCATGCACGGACAGAAGCAGGCGGTTGTAGTGAAGTCCTTGTGTGTCTTGCGGCATCGCGAACGCTTCGTGCAGACAGCCTTGCACGGAGGCAGCATAGCCGGGCACCAGCAGGTAGCGCTTTGCGTTGTACCCACCTTTGGCGCGGACGGTGTCCACAAACGCCTGGTTAAGCCGGTTGATGCAGCGAACCGCCTCTTCACTGCGCGGATCTTCAGGGTTGAGCCACCACTCGATGTTTGTGCCGGCCAGGCGCGGCTCGTTCATGCTTTCCATGATCAGGCGCTCATCATAATCCCGGAACGTATCCGCCAACTGAGCCCATATTGAACGCATGTAATGTAGCGAACTGTCCAAGTGCTTTTCGTCCGGATAGAGATAGCCTTTCTCATTGTCATGGTGGGTATTTACAATTACAAACAGGTCCCTGTCAAGTGCCCAATCAACAACCTCTTTGATCCGAGCCAGCCAGGATTTTGAAATGGTAAAGTCTTTACCGGCAACATGATTGTGCCAGGAAACCGGGATGCGTACGCTTTGGAAGCCGGCAGCTTTGAGCGCATCAAACACCCTGGGATCCGTCATTACGCCCGTCCAGGTTTTCTCGTAATCCATCTCATCCGTCAGGTGAAAAGCATTGGTCGCGTCAAAGGTGTTCCCCAGATTCCATCCCGTGCCCAAACCTTTGACAAAATTATATGAGGGCAAATCAGGAAGCTCTTTTTGCTTAAAGCTCAATACAGGAATCACAATGTCCTCCCCAGCCGGGACAGCCGTGACCGACAACAGCATCAGTAATGCTAGCGACAACGCGCAAAGTGTACGCATGTTCATGGCAGCCCTGCCTTTCTTGTTTGTCTTTAAAACGGGATGGGTACAAGCCCCATCCCGCCACAGGGATGGTTATTATTCAGCCTTGTTAACAGCGTCCAGAGCAGCCTGCCAGACATTCTTGGATTCCTCCAGCTGCTCAGCGACAGTACGCCATCCGTTACGGCTGTAGGTATTCCAGTAGAACTGCGGACCAAGTTCGTATCCCGGAATCAGGTCCGAAAGGAAAGAGACGCCATATTTGGCATCGCGCATCATCTCAATGGTCTCGTCCACGCTGCGCGCATCGGAGAACATATTATAGTAACTGGACTTCCACGCATCCGGGTCGTCATATCCGGGGGTGGGTTCACTGTACAGATCGAAGGCGGACGCAATTTTCTGCGCACGCTCCGCGTCATAATTGGCGGGGATCACATATACGAAGTCTGAATAGACAGTTTTATAGGTGTCGCCCTTAGGTCCAACAGGGAACATCACAAAACCGTATTCATCCTTCATGTTTGCAGCCAGGGTAGATTTAAAGTAATCCTGATGAATGGTCATGGCGACATCGCCATTGATGAAGGCGGCAAAGGTCCAGTCCCAGTTAGCGCCTTCCGGTTGGGGCATTTCATAGGTCTTGGACAACTCAACCATCCAGTTGGCGGCCTCCAGGAAGGCATCCTCGCCGGTGGCATTATAGTATTTGCCGCTTTCGTCAAGCTTGACAAAGGCCGCGCCGTTGCTGGCCAGGGCAACATTAAACGCGCTGCCTTGCTGGCTGGCGGTAGCATAGACATCAATCACGCCATCGTTGTCGGTGTCACGGGTGATTTTTTTGCAGATATCCTCGTAGGCTTCCCAGGTCCAGGTGCCATCGCGCTGCATGTCGTACAGGCTTTCAGGATCAATGCCGGCTTCCTCAAGCAGGCGCTTGTTAAACCAGATGCCATCACGCGGCTCAGAGGGAATGGGACGCATGCCATAGACCGCATCGCCTTTGGTCATCATCTCCAGGGTGTTCTTGTTCCATTTTTCCAGGGTGAAGTCAAATACATCCAGAGACGCCAGGTCATAGAAAAAGCCGTTGGCCATCGGGGTCGCCAGCACATCCGGGCGCATGATCAGCACATAGTTTTCCGGGCCGCCGGTAGTGACGAAGTTGGCCAGGAAATCAGGGTTATCTTCCCAGCCCATCACAGCCACTTGCTTAATCTTGAAGTTGTAGGTCTCTTGAATCCACTCACGGTATTCCGCGAGAGCTTCCTCAGCAGCGGTCGCCGGCTCGGCGGGCTCGCCGCTCCACCAGTCACCAATGATGACTTCAATTCCACCCAAGTCAAGGATGTTGCCGTCTTTGCCCTTGCGGATTTCGACGGTTTCGCCGGTGCTGAACTCATAGGTCTCAGCAGCGGCTGCCAGCAGGCCAAAGGCCATTACCAGCGCCAGAAGCATTGTCAGGGTCTTTTTCATTTGTAGTCCTCCTTGTATTTATTACCCGTGCATCTGAAGGCACGGGGTATTAACACTCAATCTTTTAGCCCTGTTGAGCTGATTGATTCAATAAACCAACGCTGGGCAAACAGGTATAACACCAGCAGCGGAGCAATCATGATAAGCACACCGGTGGAAATCATCTGCATGATGTACCCGACCGATGGAGAAGAGATACCCAGCCGTGTGGAAACATAGGTACGCAGGCTTTCCGCCAGACCTGACAGGCGCACTGACAGGTACATGGTGTTGGCGGTGGGCAGGAAAAGCCTGGTATAGAAAACATCTGTCCACTGCCAGACAAAGGCAAACAGGAAGCAGCTGACTAAAATAGGCACTGCCTGCGGCAGCATCACACGAATAAAAGTAGATAGGGTAGAAGCGCCATCCACATAGGCCGCTTCCTCCAGGGACTGGGGGATGGACTTGAAATACTGCCGTACCATAAAGATATACAGTCCGTTTTTAAGCCCCATCGCGGTCGCGGACAGCATCAGATAGGGCAGCGCGGAGCCCTTGATGTTGATAGGTCCCCCGGTAAGCCGGGTAAAGATCCCCAGCACATCAAAATAGCGAAAATGCAGGTATAGCGAGGAAGAGATTGTCTGTGGCGGAACGATAATGACCAGGATGACGCAAGCAAACCAGAAGCGTTTGAATGGAAAGTCAAACCGCGCGAAGCCATAGCCGGCCAAGGTAGTGGCAATGATCTGCAAAAGCGCTGTTGCCAGTGAGATCACCGCGGTGTTGAGCAAGGAAGTGTTCAGATTCAGAAGCTCTGCAGCCAGTTGATAGTTCTCAGTTGTCAGGTTGCGGGGCACAACAATGATAGTGGTGTCATACAGATCCTTCTCCATCATGAAACTGACAGAGATCTTGTCCAGAATAGGCTGCAAAATCAGGAAACACAGGCCAAATAGCATCAGGGCGCGGAGCAGCACCCCGCCTTTTTTTCTGATGATCTGCCGAAGCAGCATTCCGCCTGATTTACGGTTGCGAACCAGGAAACTGTCATGCTTTCTCATCGCAGCCGGCTTATAAGTCATAATGCTTCACCCCCATATGGATAATGAGCCAGCTTGTGCCAATCAAAGTGATGGCCACTGCAAAGTAAATCCAGGACAGGGCGGAGCTGTAACCATACTTTAGGTTGATGAACATCTCTTCATGAATCTTTTCCATAATAAGGTTGTCCGTTTTCATGAAGAAGTCGATAATGGTATAGATCATGTTGACAATCAGCAACGGGCTGATGATGGGGAAAGTAACCATCCAAAAGCTCTCCCAGGTGGAGGAGCCTTCCATTTCCGCTGCCTCATACATACTGCGCGGGATAGTCTGAAGCCCTGAGAGGAAGATGACAATCTGGATGCCCGAAGCCATCACAATGTCATATACTGAGCTGAGCAGATCGTACACCATGTCCAGTGTCTGGATCCCAATTCCCGTAGTGCTAAGCAGGTTAAACAGGGTTGTGCCAAAGTTCATGTTGTTGGATTGGGTGATCAGCTCCTTCATTCCGATAATCAGCGAGTTATTTGTTTCAATGCCTACCAACACGCCGGAGGATAGAATGACCGGCAAAAAGAAGATTGCGCGCGCCAGCCCGCGGCCTTTGAAGCGCTGATTGAGCAGCAGTGCGATCATAAAGGCAAGCACCATGGTAGCCAGAGAATGGGTCACCATACGCACAATCTCATCTACCAGCAACTGATTGAACTCCGGATCGATTGTGAACGCGTACTGGTAATTGGCCCAACCGATTGGTGTATGCGCAATCCCGGCCTGGGCAGACAGCGTAACATTTTGAAAGCTCATGATGATGGACTGGATCATTGGCCGTACCATAAACACCAGAAAGCCAAACAGGAAGGGCGCAATAAACAGGTAGCCGCTCAAAGCTCGTCTGGAGCGGATAGTGGCCTGTCTTTTTTCGACGTTATTCATGGCTGCACCTCCCTCTGAATGACCAGGTAGTCCCGTGCCGGCACAGTGTACCCATTAACCTGGCGCTCTTGTTGGCTGAAATTGACCAGAACCTTGGTGCCATCAGCGTAGGTGGTAGCTGTTACCGAGTTGTCCAGATGCTCAAAACCTGTGATGGTTTGGTTAAACAGTCCGCCAAGCTCCCGGGCATAGCGTGTGGCAATTTGCTTGGCGCGCTGTGACCATAGCCTGTAGGAAGCGCCGTAATAACCGGAATAACGCGTATCATGCAGCACCAATGGTTCTTCCTGCATGAACACAAAGAACAGCCCGGCGCCGCGCTGTGCACTCAACAGCAACTCCTGCTCCCAGTCACCTGCCAGGTTCAGTGGCTGTCCGGTGTATTCCACCAGCCCATGCAGTGCCATCTGGATAAAGGGGATCTGTTCATCCACTATAAAGTAGCCGGTGCCCGCCAGGTCAGTATCTGTCACCAGGTCGGCATGTTCCAACGCATATAAATTGCCGCCACGAATCATCACACCCAATCCATCCGTCTGGCTGTTTATAATTTCCATTTGAAGCGCGGCAACTTCATCCCGGGTGACAGTATGTCTGGGATTATAATCAGCGCTCAGCAATGAACCTACATCTTCCAGCGAGATGCCGCTTGCCCCGCGCTTGCGGGCAGCCTGTGCCAAATTGGTCAGCATGTCAGCCGAGGTTTCAGGATTGAGCAGAAAATAAGCGTCTTCCAAATCCAATTCGCCATACCAGACATTTGAATATTGGTAGAGCTTAACCTGTTCGCGCGTCGTGAAACGTGCCGCGTCACGCAGCGGCAGGAAGCCTTCTTTGAGTCCGCTGTCCATGGCAAAGGAAGTGATACCATGCAGGTATAAGCTCGCACCGGCATCGGAAATGCCGTTGACCATGCTGTCAAATTCTTCCTGGGTACCCAGCTGACTGACCAGCTTGTCAGTTCTCAGCAGGGTTTGCAACACGCCGCCGTTCATCCAGCCGTTCAGTCGTACAAACAGGCGCGTATCCTTCAGTGTAGAAAGGTCGTTGACAATGGCGGCGGCATCCTGATATCCGGTCAGAAGAATAGGGGAAGAGACCGGCAAACCACCTTTTTGCTGTACTTTATCAATCGCACCGATGATTTCTACGCAAAGCGGCAACCCGGTTTGTGCTATAGGGGTAAGCCCCGGATACCGCTCTTGCAGATAGCTGCGGTAAGCCCGGGCAAGCGACGCTACATCGGTCGTGGCAAGGAAACGGTAACGCTGGGAGATATTGCCTTGTGGCAGGCCTTGTTCATACATGTAGATGGTTTCAATGGTGCGCTCGGTGACGTTGAAGGCGTCTGAATGCAGCAGGTTGTAACTGGCGTACGCGGTATTAAAGCTGTTGCCACGCCCGGCAATGTCCGCGCTGAGGGAAGCATTGGCTGCCTGATTCTCCATCACGCACAGGAATGCGCTGCCGTTGTTAACCATGCCGTACACCGGAAAGCGAACATTGGTTTCATGCACTACCGCGGGACGGGAAGTGGCGTAATCCCATCCATAGACATTGGCAAAATAGCCGTTTTGAGTAGTCTTCCCGTTGTTAAAACGGATGATGGCGCCTCCCCCCTCAGGCATGAGCATGTAACCCTCGTCCCTGGTGCCGCCCGCACCGAAGTTGGGTAAAAGCGCCACTCGGATGGGGGGATAATCGTCCGTGTAGTGGATGCTGTCAAGAGGAATCTCCACGACCAGGTCGTTGCCGTCCAAACGGTAAATTACGCTGATGTTAAACACAGCGGTCTTGGCGCCTACGGTGCGGTCAGTTTCCATTTGATCGCTCAGGTAATCCTCGTAGGTGTAGCCGGCCGCCTCAAACAGGCCTTCAAACTCCTCCTTAAGGAAATCCTTGACGTTGTCGCGCAGGACATAGATCGCATCGGTCTCCAGCTGCGGATATTTTTCCAGCAGCTCGGCTCTTCTGGTTGTCCTTGAGCCGGGCGGGGTCGTACTTTCGGTAGGAATCCAACACCTTACGGCTCTGAGCCTTGGTCATTTGCGAGAGGAAACTGTCCATGCGCTTCAATTCTATAACTGCCGGGATAGTATAGGCGCGTGCAATGCGGCCGAGGGTGTAGTCAACGCGGATGGCCTGGTTGTCTGCATGGATTTCATATATCTGATTTTTGATTGAGTACTCATAATTGTCATACAGGGTACGCACACCATTGGCTGTGGAATATGTAATCGCCAGGGTAGATTGAAGAAGGTTCTTGCTGCCGGCCAGTGCCAGCGGATCCTTGTCCGCACCCACAGGAATAGAGCGCCACAGATGTCCGTCCTGTTTGTTTTGAAGGGTAAACTGTGTGGTGTCGCCATCCAGGCTCAGCAGCAAGTGATCGTTTTCCAGGATGTAGACAGCACCCGCATCCTCTTTGTAATAACCAGGCATGACGGATTTATCCTCTGCCGTGTCATTGTCACGCCCATACAAGGCCCAGCCCAACACGGCGATGCCGGCAATGGCCAACAGCGCGAGAGCGGGACCTGCAATACGTTTAAGGAAGTGACGTTTTCTCACAGCGCCTCCTAATACAAGCGAAACGACAATTCTTTGTACAGGGAAACAAAGTAGGCGATGCCATCAGAAACCAGGGAGAAAAATAGCATCATCACAAAAATAATTACCAGCATGCCAAAAACAGACATCACCATGAATGACAGGGTTTTACCCAGGGAATAGTCATGGATCATCATCATGGCTACCACTAAAAGCAGTACGCACCAAATTAAAGAGATGCTTGATAAGACTGAATAAAACGCGCCCTCTTCCACGGTAACCGCGTTGCTGAGCAAAATGAGCGGCAATTGAATGAGCACATAGGGAGTCAGGGAATAGGCGCTTCCCATATAGATGTCCCGCATGCGCCCTTTGCCCTCAAACAGGGTTGTTAGGCTCCAGTTGGCCAAACACCAAATCAACAGCGGCAAGAGGATGGACAGTACCTGGGTAAAGATGTTGACACGCGCCCAGTTGACCCGCACGAACAGAAATGAGGTATATTGCAGCCGCAAGATTCGTGTTAACAGTGTCATAAAGACAATAAAATTGGCTGCTGCCACGCTTCCGCGCCGTTCGCGCGTCAAATCCCAAAAGCCATCAAAGGGACGGACAATGACGTGCAGCGAGTAGCGCAGTGTTTTCCCAAAGCGATGCCACCAGGCACGGTCGCGCACGCGTGCCAGCAAGCCTGTATTGCTGATTCCACTCATGCTTCACGCAGCTCCTCTTTGATTTTTCGTATCCGGCCTACCATCAACGGCACTAATAACGCCAGAGCAATCACAATGAAAATCCAGACAATATTCTGCTCCACCCAGATTTTACGCTGTTCCTGGAATGCCTTGGAGTAGTTAGCCTCATCATTGGCCAGCTTGAAGTATCGCATGGCTTCCTCATAGTTTTCCGCGCGCATAAGCGCTCGTCCAACGCCGATGTAAGCCAATTCAAAGTTGCCGTTAAGTTGCAATACCTTTTGCCAGGTATCCGCTGAAAGGCTGTATTGCCCGCTGTAGTACTGTTCCGTTGCCTGGTAGATCAGCCGGCCATACTCAGTAGGCTCAAAGATGGTAACAGAGCCTTCCAGGCTATCAAGCACCAGCAGGTCGTAGCCATCATGCTCAATGGAGGCGGCGTTGCGAAAATAACCAGCCATGTTGCCCGATCCGCCAAAAATCCAAAGGTTGCGGCCCTGATCATCATAACCAAACAGGCGTCCGCGAATTTTATCCAGCGCGACATACACCTCATTGTCCAGTACCGTGATGTCACTAAAGCGCGAAGGGCCATTATAGCCGGCGGCGCTTCCCCAGTCCACATCACCAATGGGCGGAAACTCCCCGTTTTTAACCAGGATGTCGCTTCCTACAGCATTGAGTTTGCGGATGGGGCGTGCATTGTCCCACAGCAGGTCATATTCCTGGAAGGTTGTGGTGACCGAGTAAATGAAGCCCTTTGAATCTATGTACATATTATCAAACTCTGTAGGTACAAAGGAGGCCTGCTGGGCCCTTTGCTCACGGGTGGAGAGCAGGCGCCATATCTGGTCAGTAATGGAGTAGGAAACCGGCATCGCACCGATAAAACCGGTAAACTGCCCATCGGATTCGAATTTGGCCATGCCTTTGTTCATATTGCGTATCAGCACAAAGGCACGGCCGGTCATGTCAGCCACAACCCGTGTAGGCATAAAAGCCAGCCGCTGATCAAATGTTTCATCCGTGGGCTTGGTAATGGTCATAAGAAGCTTGAGCGATTGATCCAATTTAACAACGCGCTGGTTGCCAGTATCCGCGATGAACAGCTCGCCATTGGCTGTGACAAAAATATCTCCCGGCGTATTAAAGGTATGTGCGGTGTTCCCTTCATAAAAACTATTGATCACGCGCTCCTGTCGGTATGCATCACCATCACGTAGTAATTGTATGATGCGGTGGTTGCCGGTGTCCACAATATACAGCCTATCCTTGTCAACAAACAAACTGCCGGGCATCATCAGGGGTTGGTCCAATTCCAATGTGGCGCTGTTGATGACCGTTCGCACCCGGTAGGCGTCAGGTGCGTAGCGCACCTCACCCCAATAATCATAGGTATAGGAATAATGATAGTCATAGCCAACCTGTGCTTGCCCGGGCACAGGCACAATGACTAAAAGCAACAATATGATCAGCAACGCGCAGGTTATGCCGCTTGCGCGAAAGGGAAGGCCTAGCTTGATGATGGATGTCATCATTCACTCCTTGATACCCGAAGATGCCATGGTTTCCAGTATTTGTGTCTGGGACAGGATAAAAATGGCAATGGGCACTAACATCATAATAACAGTGACCGCGGCTGCCTGCCCGGCGCGCGCCAGGCCACCGGCTTGAATTTGCTGCAACGCGTAGGTCAGGGTCTTCTTGGCTTCTGAATAAATCACTGTCTGCGCGCGTGCGTTCCACAATCCCTGAACTGAGAAAATGATCAGCGTCAGCCAGGCGGGTTTGACGTTGGGCATCACAATCTGCCCGAAAATTCGCCATTCGCTGGCTCCGTCGATCTTGGCTGATTCTATCAGAGCCATGGGGATGCTTTCCATGAACTGCTTCATTAAAAACAAGCCGATGGGAGCGGCAAACGCGGGCAGAATAACCGACCACATGGTGTCCACTAACCTAAGGCGTGAAATCATCAAGTAATTCGGGATACCGGTGACATAGCCTGAGAACATAAGCGCCACAACTACCAATCGGAAGAAGGTTTTGGAGCCCGGAAAGTCATATTTGGCCAACACGAAAGCGGCCATTGAGGCTACAAGCAGGTGCCCGGCAGTTCCCAGCACAGTAATCAATACGGTGTTGGTCAGATAGCGTCCAAAAGGCACCCAAGACTGGCCCATGGTAACCACCAGGTCAGCAAAATTGTCAAAGGTTGGATTGACGGGCAGCAGGCGCGGTGGAAAGCGGAACAGTTCATCCAGCGGCTTGAGCGAGGCTGCCAGCGCGAAAACAAGCGGATAGGACATGATGACAGCTGTCAATCCCAACATCAGGTAGATAGCGGCGTCACCTGCCCGTGAACGATTAGGAGAGCGGCGATGGGCTATATTTTGCGGCTTTTTGACTTTCTGCCTTATCATCTTAAGTAGTGTCTGCTGAACAACTCCAAACACAAGACAAATCCACATCTTCCGGCCATTTTCTGGTATCATGTGTGCAAGGATAATTGCAGAAAGCACGCAAAACCCTTGCACTTGAACTGGAGATGAAACGGTATGTACGAGAAGAAAGCACGCCAGGCGACCTTTTTTGAAGACGCGACGCTGTTTGGTGGCGTCAGGCTGAATTCCGAGAACAGATGGGTAAGGATGTCGGAGCTCATCCCCTGGGAAGTCTTTGAGGAGCGGTATGCTGCACTGTTTAGCAACCCCCGGGAGGGGAAGCCGGCAAAGTCGGCCCGGATGGCCATCGGCTCTTTGATTATCAAGAAGCGCTATGGTTTTTCAGATGAGGACACGGTGGAAGAGATCCGGGAGAACCCCTATCTGCAGTACTTCCTGGGGTTTGCGGAATATACCAACGTCAGGCCCTTTGACCCCAGCGTGATGACGTGGTTTCGGGAGCGGATCACGCCGGAGATGTTGTCAGAGTTGAATGACTATGTGATTGGCCGTAAAAAGGTGAAAGCAGAAAAGGAGCCTGGTTCCGATGACGACAATCATGATGACGCTGACAGTGAGGGAGGAGGCCCGGTCAACCGAGGGACGCTGATCCTGGACGCGACCTGTGTTCCGCAGAACATCCGTTTTCCCACCGATGCTTCGCTGCTCAACGAAGGGCGGGAGCTGCTGGAAGGGATGATTGATACAGCGCACAAGGCAGGCGCAACGGAAGGTAATAAGCCCAGAACCTACCGGAACCTGGCCAGGCGGGACTGGCTGCGGTTTGCCCGGGACCGGAAACCAACGCGCAAGAAGATTCGCAAAGCGATTCGTCAGCAGCTGGGCTATGTCAAACGGAACCTCGGTTATCTGGAAGCCATCCTGAGCAAATATCCGGACGCGCTGAGCGCAAAGGAGCTGGAGCGCATGGCAGTGATCCAGCTGCTGTACGCGCAGCAGCAGGAGATGTATGACAGCAATACGCACCGGGTGGATGACCGGATTGTAAGCCTGCACCAGCCCTGGGTGCGACCGATTGTTCGGGGCAAGGCGGCAGTGTCGGTGGAGTTCGGTGCGAAGGTGGCGCTGAGCCTGAGCGATGGCTATGCGAGGATTGAGGAAATCTCGTGGGATGCCTTCAACGAAAGCAAAACACTGATGGCTTCGATGGAGCGATACAAGGAGCAAACGGGCCACTATCCGGAGCGGGGACTGGTAGACAGGATCTACCGAACGAGGGAGAATCTCACCTGGTGCAGGGAGCGTGGCATCCGGTTGAATGGTCCCAAACTGGGACGACCACCCAAAGACCGACAGGTGTATGAGGAAGCGCTGGCACTGGAGCGACAGGAGTCAGGAGAGCGGAGTCATATTGAGGGATGTATCGGTGTTTGCAAGCGCCGATATGGGCTTGATCTGGTGATGATGCGGCAGAAACACACCAGCGAGGTGGACATTCATGCCGCCATCCTGACCCGGAACCTGTTCAGGCGGCTGAGGCTCTACATTTGGCTCTTTTTGGCAGCGCTATTTCGCCGGTCGGAAAGCACAAAAACAGACACGCCGGTACCGTTGGCGTGCCTGTGTGGCTGAATTGTTGGTTATTCAGGAGACACTAAGTACCTACGCGTTTCAGAAGATTCTGGATAGCCTTATTAGTCAGAATCATCGTCAAGAATAATAGTGTTGCGATAGCAGAGGCATAACCCATATCAAAGCGCGTATACCCATAGTCAAACAGGTGGGTAACCACTGTATGTGCAGCATAATCCGTCGAGGGATAGCCGCACAATGCCATGGTCTGGTCAGCGACCGAGAAAGCGGAAGTGATGGACATGACCGCGCCGAACAGGAGCATGGGTCGCATGTTGGGCAATGTGATATAGTACAATTCCTGCCAGCGGTTGCGCACTCCATCTACATATCCGGCTTCATACTGTGACTGGTCCACGCCTTTCAGCCCCGCAACAAAGGCCAGAAAGCCCGTACCCATGCTCATCCACAGCAGCACCAAAACCACCACCGGCATCATGTACCTGGGATCAGTCAGCCAGAGGATGGGAGCATTGATGATACCTGTGCGCACAAGGAAGGAGTTGAGGTAGCCATACACATCACCACGGAAGATGATGGAAAAGATGAAGTAGGCGTTGCCGGCAATAGAAGGAGCGTAAAAGATGACAACAGCCAAAGAACGCAACCATCGGGGCAATTCATTGATAAACCAGGCGAACATGAAAGAAAGGATGTAACCGATAGGTCCGGTAATCACAGCGATGATGAAGGTGTTTTTGACAGATATCAGGAAGATATCATCCTGCAAAACCAGGTTGATATAATTTGCCAAACCGATGTAACGCGCCGGTTCCAGGATATTGTAGTAGGTAAAGCTGTAGCGGATGGAAGTGATCATCGGCAGAATATTGAAGGTAAAAAACAGTACAGCAAAGGGCAGCAAAAACAGATAGCATACCCACATTTGCCGTGCCTTGTATCTTGCCGTTTCCAATTTACGCCTTTGCAGGCTGATATATCGCTTCAATATACTCATGGCGAGACTCCTTTGCTCACGCTCAGGCCAAACTCCAGACGCTTGTTGGTGATCTCCCTGTCAATCAGTCTGGCGTAATCCAGAATGGTCTCTCGCGGATTGACCAAATTGTTGATTACCTTGCGCACAGCGTTTGTGATGTTGCGCGCAGTGTAGTAACCTCCCGCTACCTCACGGAAACCAACCGCCTCATCCAATGCAGTTTCCAATACCGTGATCTGACTGGCACTCCATGACAACTCACGCATGGCAGCGATATTGGCTGTGGGATAGCGCGCAGACGCGCCTAACACGGCTTCAATCTCCCTACCGAAGCGTACCTGTGCATCCCGGTCGGTCCACCAGGTCATGAAAGCCCAGGCTTTTTGCTTGACGCTTTCATCTGTTGTGGCAATCATCATGCAGCTGACGCCCTGGGAGTGAACTGCATGGTCAATGGTCATCCCACCATCCGAATCCATTCTTGGAGTGCCCGGAATCAGACAAAAATCCCACAGTCCTCGAATTTCGGGTGCGGAGACCGCCAAGAAGTTAAAAGTAGTAAAGTCTGCGATACCCAGGGGCATTTCACCTGAACGGAAACGGCTGATGAAATCGAACTCCTTAGGGAGGCCATAATCTGTATACAGCGAAGTGAAAAAATCAAAGGCCTGAACGGCAGGTTCTTCATTTAACAGCGTGCGGGTCGCATCCGGAGTATAAATCTGTCCGCCTAGCTGGTATATCAGGGAATACAATGTGGACTGGTTGGGCGCAGCGATGGATGGATAAGGTATGCCTACGGACATGTTGTTGCCCTGGATGGTGGGCATCAGCCCAATCAGCTCATCCCAGGTTTCAGGCGCCTGCATCCCATATTCTTCCAGGATATCGCTGCGATAAAACAGTACCGAAACAACCTGGGTCTCCGGCAGACCATAAACACCACCATCCCACGAGAGGGAAGCATAGGCACTGGGGCGGAACCTTGAAATGACTTCATCAAAATTGTCAAACTGGGTCAAATCCTCTGCAGCTTTTCGCAGGGCATAATTGACAGGGTTCCAAGAATCTGTAGACACAACCAGGTCTGGTCCATTGCCTGCTACCACAGCACCTAGCAGGGCGCTTGGATCAACCAGCTTGATGTTGACTTTGATACCGGTTTTCGGGGTGAAGCTGTCATCCACCATGGTCTTGAGCACTGTGGACTGGTCCCGTCCTGTCAGCAGCCAAACCTCTAGGGCATCCTCATCATCAAAAACATCACCCAGCGCATCATAATCCACGAAATATGAAATAATGGTGGATTTGATTTCATGCCACAGTCCTGCAACAACATTCTCTTTCTCGCTGGCAGGCATCCTGTCCGCGCTATGAAGGAAGATGCTGTCGATGTCCAGCTTGATTTCGCCCATAGCCTGCATCGCGGTACCAAGCGCGGTGATGTTGTCTTTAAAATTAACAAAGGATGCGGTAATGCGGTTTGGATCGCGTGAGAATTCTTCCAATTGGGTGGCCAGGGTTTGGGCGGCTGCGATTTTGTCGGATTTCTGCCCTGTGTAGGCGGCAGCTTCATCAACAATCTCGTATAGGCGCTTGCTTTCCAATGCCATGGCCTCCACTACTTCGGGATAGACCTGGTGAATATTGTAATCACGGAAAGTATCCGGATTGACGCCGGTCAATATCAGAATCTTACGATATATCTGGTTAAGGCGGTATACGCTGTCGTCCAGCTGGGTCAGGATGGCGCCCATACCACCCAAAGTAGCTTCCAGACGAATGGTGTGCGTTCCCTCGCTCAAATAGAACATGTAGGGCTCGCCATGTTCGTCGCTCAGGGTTTTCATCTCCCAGGCATTAGCGAACTCAAAGGGGATTTCGCTCACTTCTTCAAAAGGAATCTTTCCGTCAATCAGCAGTGTACGGCTGGATTTGCTTCCTCGCTGATAGCGTTGACGACCTTTAATAGTAATCAGATACAAACCGTCCTCAGGCACCTCAATGTCCCACTGGATCCACTGCCCGGGAATGCGCCAGGAATCTCCCCCAATATAGTTGAGCACTACGCGGCTGAGGTCACTGGGGACAGTCGCGGGGGAAGAGCGGTCATACCGCGCATAAAGCGAAGGGCTCGAGCGAAGCTGCGCAGCCTCACCTGGAATGTCAGACAGCACACCCGAGGGCTGCCCTGCAGTGCTTTTTGCAGCTTCATAATACTGCATATAGACTGGTGCTTTCTCTGGCAGACCAAGAGTCAAGCTGCGCAGCACCATGGGTTCATTGGTGCCAACCAGACGCAGGGTGTTCTCGCCCTTGCTGAAATAGAAACGATAAGGTGCGGTTTCATAACCCAGTGGATCCTTGAAATCAACGGTCTGCCAGAAGAAAACCTCCTGCTGGGCTGGGCGAATCTGGTTGCCCTGGTTGTCGGTGCGGACAGCGCCTGCATCTGTCCACATACGGGAAAACAACAGCTTGTCCGCTCCCAGGAAGGGCACTTCACCGTTGATGTACAAGGCGCGTTCCACATCCACGCCTCGAGAGGGCAAGGTCAGGTATTCCAAGTTCAGCCGGTACATGCCTTCTTGGGGCACCTCTATTTTCCACGTGATGTCCGAACCCTCCTGTGTAAGCAAAACAGGCTGACCGTCATTATCGAATTGGACATGAACCCCCTGGGCTTGGACATAGTCCTTCAGAGAAATTGATATGCTTTCCAAAGCATCCGGTGTCTCCTCATACCGTTGCAAATACACCGCGTAGGTGTTTTGCCGTCCGATGCCAATCACAGCACGGCTTAGATTTTCTCCGCGGTATTTTTCACTAAAATCACTATGATTATCAGAAAGCGTCACCCAAGCGGCCAGTGCGCCGATAAGCAGCAAAAACACCGAGGCTGAATACCATTGTTTACTCAGCTTTCGCCGCACTTCCCGTTCCTTCCCGGCTCTTCGCCTGTTCGTTTGTGGTTTGTTTTTACCAAATCAACCATCAAATACTCTGAAACCTTAAGTAAACATAAGCACATCCTGAAAGATTGGAATCTGGCGTTTCCCCCTGTGCATAAGTAAATTTAGGATAAATTAATCGTTTAATATGACATATAATATCTAATACTGCACTGGCTTGTCAAGGTATATTTTAAAAGCGCCGCTCCGGGCGGCGCTCAAGCATCAAAATTGGCTTCATTTCTAATCTATTTCCGACAAATTTCTAAAAGTACTGCACGTACAGGCGCCCCCTCTGCATCCGGGATAGACAAAGGCAGGGCAATCAGGTAATAGCTGCCTGCCTGTACATCACGCAGGGCCAATCCTTCCAGAATCAGTACATCAGCGCTCATCAGCGCCATGTGAGTCAAATGACCGGGCTGATCACGCTCAACACCCAGGGCATCTATTCCGACTCCTGATACTTTCAATTCAGCCAGATACTCCGCCGCGTCATGACGGATATACACAAAATCCTCATCATAAACCCTTCCTGCAGAATTCTGGGTTTTCAACAGCACAAAATCGCCTGGTGCGATACTCAGCCCTTCCAGATCAGACCTGGTAATGGCATCAGCTATTCCGGTCAGATCAAACAGTTTACAGGGTGTGATCAGCCGTTCCAGCGGGATGTCTTTTATTGTCCATCCATCCGCTATCATGTGCAGATGTGCGTCCAGGTGCGTACCGGTATGCAGGTTCATGCAAAGGGAAGATTCATTAATGCTGTCTTGGGGCATTCGACGGTCCCAGGTGTGGCTGGGGCGCTTTTCAATGCGTCCTTTGTAGGTGGCCATATGCTCATGAATAGGCATGGATATATCAATGATCTTTTTATTCTTCATCCAATTCATTGTCTTGCTTGTGGCGATAAATGGGGCAGATTGATCTCCCACCAGGCTCGCCCATCCTCCTTCAATAATGTATCAGCGCGCTCAGGTCCGCGGCTTCCGGCGGCATAATTCGGATAGTCTCCTGTATCCATTTTGCATAAACGCTCAATGCTTTCAACAAACATCCATGACTGTTCCAACTCATCCCAGCGCGTAAACAAAGACGAGTTGGCACGGTAGGCTTCAAGAATCAATTGCTCATAAGCCTCGGGCACATTGCCTTGAAATCGGTTGCTTTGCGCGTAGTTTAACTCAACCTGATCAATAATAAAATCATTGCCTGGGCGTTTGGCGTTGATTTGGAAGTATATCCCTTCGTTAGGTTGTACTTCGATGACCAAAAGATTAGGTGGCTGCTGTTTGAATTCCGGATAGAAATTAATACCGGGCAACCGCTTGAATTCTATGACAATCTGTGTGCAGCGCCTGCAAAGACGCTTACCGGCGCGGATATAAATGGGAACACCACCCCAGCGGAAATTATCAACGCTGGTACGCAGCGCGATATAGGTTGGAGTGATGGAACAGGGATTTACTTTCTCTTCCTCGCGGTAACCCGGCACCGCCTGCCCCTTGATCTCACCCGGTCCGTACTGGCCAAGCGCTATGCCGTTGCAGGCACCTTTTGGTTCATAATGCCGCAAAGCACGCAGCGCCTTCACCTTCTCATCGCGGATGGATTCGGGCGCAAGATCGGCCGGAGGTTCCATCGTGATGAGCGCCAACATCTGCAAGAGATGGTTTTGCAGCATGTCTTTGAGGATGCCGGCTTGCTCATAATATGCACCACGGCCTTCCACACCCAAGGCTTCAGCAGCGGTAATCTGAATGTTGTCAATGTAATGATGGTTCCACAACGGTTCAAACAGAGAATTGCCAAAGCGCAAAGCCAGGATGTTCCGAATCATCTCCTTGCCCAGATAATGGTCGATGCGGTATACCTGGCGTTCTTCCAGCGAATCGGAGATGGTGGCATTGAGCGCACGGGCGCTGGCCAGGTCTGAACCAAAAGGCTTCTCAATCATCACACGATGAAGCGGATTGCGCCGCTGCGCCAGATTGTAGCGCTTGAGGTTTCCAACAATCTCACCAAAGAATTCCGGAGCCACTGCCAGAAAAAACAAACGGATCGCCTCCTGAGCATAACCCTGTTCCGTTTGCTCCAGATACTCACGAAAGCCCGCATAGGATTCCGGCTGAGAGACAAATTCCATTTGGTAGTAGTGCAACCGGTTAAGGAAGAATTCCATTTTTTCTTTATCCATCTTTGTTCTTGAGTATTCTTTGATGGATGTACGGGCTTGCTTACGGTAGGTATCGCTACCCAGTGTTCGCCGGCCTATGGCAATCACCAAAGTTTTCTCAGGCAGCTGCAGTTCCGCAACAAGATGGCATAGCGCAGGCAGCAGCTTGCGATGCGCCAAATCCCCGGTACCCCCGAAAATTATCACGGTAAGCGCCTTGGCATGATTATTGTTGATGCTCTCTGATTTCATTCCTTCTTCCTTCATGTCTTATTCTATGCCTGGTTATCCTTATTGCCGCGCAAACCCGGATGACCCTGCCATCCGGGTTTGTAAAGAACAACTGATTATATTATGGTTTGGAAATATTCTCTATACGAACAAAGCCGCGGATGGGTTTGTTCTCGTAAGTGGTTTCGATGTATGCGCGATCACTTAGATAGGCCAGCAAGGTGACCTCAGTGCCACTTTTGAGTTCAAAAATCTGCACTGGCTTGATAATGGGGTCATCAATGAAAGGTGCATCCTTGACAATGGTGACGGTCTGGCAGCCGAGATAAAGCTCCTGAACCTGCAGATCGCTTGGCAAAGCGCTCCTTTCGATGTAGCCAATGCGGTAAAGGTTATTGCTTAAGCCGTAACCGATCAAAGCCCAGTCGCCGATGGTACCCCACACACGCAAACGGCCACCCGAGACAGAAGCGCGACTGTCAGCGGCGCGCCAGTATTCGGTGCCGGGACCTGAGTAGACAGCCTGCGTGCCGCTGCGCAGGGAGAAGGTTTGATAGTCCGGAAGATGAGTCGCCTCAGTGATGGTGGACGGATCCCGGAATACAAAGACAACTTCCCTGGGGGTGGGGGTGCCATTGGCGCTGACCGTTACAGTGATCGAGGTGGCGCCTGAAACAACATAACCCGCTGGAGCAAGGCTCTTGTCAATGTCAATCCTTTTTGGAGAGGCTGAGGACACGCTCACGGTGGTTTGATGAAGGGTAGCGCCATCCTGATCCTTGTATACGACAGGTACATTCACGCTGACAGGAGGCGCGGGCGGGGTATAGGTAAAAATTACACGTCCTGGGTTTGCTGTGCCGTTAGAAGAGACTGTTAATGTGATATTCCGGTTGCCCTGAAGTATATAGCCCTTGGGTACTCGGTTGTCATCTGCCGTAACAGTATGAGAGCCCTGCGTATAATTACGCGTATAGGTATTCAGTGTCTTGCCGTCTGTGTCATTGTATATTACCTGTACTGATACGCTGACCGGCTTGATATACAGAAAGATCACACGATCCTGAGAGACGGTGCCGTCAGGATATACGTTGACTTGGATACTGCGGGTGCTGTTGAGGATATACCCCTGTGGCACACGGCTATCGTCAGCGTAAATGGTGGTTGTGCCTTGCGGGAGCATTCTTTGCTCACTGAACAGCGTCTTGCCGTCGGTGTTACGGTATTCAACGCTTACTGAAACATTGACAGGCATCGCATAGGTGAAGACAACCTGGTTTTGTGATACGCTGCCATTCGAATAAACAGTAATCTGCACGTTGCGGCTGCCCTGAAGCACATAGCCAACAGGAACACGGCTGTCATCTGCGGAAACTGTCTGGATCCCCTCGCCCAGCAGGCGCGTTTCACTAAAGAGCACCTTGTTGTTGGTATCCCGATAAAGCACCTGGATACTGGCGCTGACCGGCCGCGCATAGGTAAATACCACCTGGTTTTGAGACACAGTGCCATTTGCGTATACAGTCACTTGTACATTACGGCTTCCCTGTAGCATATAGCCGCCGGGTACATTGCTGTCATTGGCAGTGATGGTATGAGTTCCTTCACTCAGCAGCCGTGTTTCGCTAAAGAACACCTTATTGCTGGTATCCCGATAAAGCACCTGGATACCCGCGCTTTGTGGCGACTTGTAGGTGAAAATGACCGTGCTTGGGAAAGTAGTGCCCTGGCTGGTGGTATAGACGACTACGTTTCTTGAAGAGGTCAATTGCAGTCCCGCGCTCACCAGGCTGTCATTGGCGGTGATGGTGGTATAGCCGGGCTGGACAACTTGGGTAAGATTACGAAGTGCATTGCCCTGTTCATCACGGTAGCTGACAGGTATTGAAAATACGGTAGGTGGAGACGTCTGGGGCGTGGTGGAGCCTCTTGCCATAAACACCACTTCCGAGGGCGAAATGCTGCCGTCATATCCGACACTGACCACTGCATCCGTTGCACCTGTTAGGGAATAACCTTGCGGCAGTCTGCTGCTGTCAGCATAAATCAGCTGTGTGCCTTGACGGACTTGCCTGTATTCACTCGCAAGAACGCGATTGAAGGAGTCCTTATAATAAACCGGCAGATACCAGGTAGTGACCGGGGGCCGGGTTGATTCAATCGCCAAAGGCTCATAACTGAAAATTACTCCGTTTGGTACTGCTTTTCCCATAGCATCAACAGACACATAGACGCTTCGGGTGCTGGCCAGGCGATAGCCCGGCACCTGGCTATCATCAGCGGTGATGACATTTTGTCCGACCTTGACTGGCACCTGTACGGTTTTGAGCGTCTGGCCCTGTGTCGTCATATAATACACGGGCAGTGTGTACTGGGTGTTGCCCATCGGAATAGGGGAAGGGTAGGCGTAGAAATAGACCAACCTGTTACTGACATAGCCAAAAACATTATCCGGCAACAGGATTTCATACCAGCCGCTGGCTACCTGACCGGTGGTCTGGAACAATGCTCCCGAGCGCGCGCTGGCAATGATGGGGTAGTCGGTACTGCCCCCGGAACGGATATTTACTGAGTTTGAGGCGATAATGGTGACCTCGCCCACAATAACCGTCCCATCCGCACTAACGGGCGATACAATCAGTCCAAGCAGCAGCGTTGCTGTCAGCATAAGTGTTAAAAGCTTTTTCATCTTCAATCTCCTCTGTCAAGGTGTTTGTCAATTCAAGTTCAGCCAGAGTGTTGCGCTCATTGAGATTATAACCGAGAGGGACTTTGTTCAATCGCTTGTGGTACAATTCAATAAGGGAGGAGGGTGGTCATGAGCGGAAAGGTTAACTACGATACCAAAATGCTTGAACTGGTCGCTGGTATGCAAACGCTTGGTCAACGGCCGTCTATCCTGTTGCATGTCTGCTGTGCGCCTTGCACTAGCGCCGTTGTGGAGCGTCTCATGCAGAATTTTGACATTCTGCTCTTTTTTGATAACCCTAATCTGGATACCCGGCAGGAACACGATTTGCGCGCATCGGAAACTTTGCGTTTGCTAAGTAAACTGCTGCCAGGTGCCCAGGTTATCGTCTCGCCTTACGAACCCGTTGTGTTTCAAGAGGCGGTTCGCGGGCTTGAACAGTCGCCGGAGGGCGGAACTCGTTGCGAAGCCTGCTTTCGCTTGCGTCTCTCTCGCAGCGCATCCAAGGCTGCAGAAATGAAATGTGACTGGTATACCACCACCTTGACCATCAGTCCACATAAAGATGCTGCCTTGCTGAATCGCCTGGGTCTCGCCGCCGGCGAAGCGGCTGGTGTCCGGTTCCTGCCCAGTGACTTCAAAAAACGCGGAGGTTATCAGCGTTCTTTGGAGCTCAGCCGTGAGTACGGTCTGTACCGACAGGATTACTGTGGATGTGTATTTTCCAGGCGTCACTCGCTTTAATAAACCCGATCATGATCTCCTTTCATTGCATATAACGCCCCTGGATGTTGCTTTCATGCGGCCTTACCATTTATTTGTTACCTTTTCCAGAAATCCGGTCAGCCCTTCGATGGTCAGCAGATGACCATCGTCCAGCAAAGCTGAGCCATAGAACCGGCCAAAGACCTGATGTTGCCTGGATGCCAGTACAAAGACATTCATATCCGCTGAACGGTCTAATATCGGCTCAAAGGCCAATTTTAAACGTCCGGCATCATCATACAACTGCCAGGTTGCCAAGTAATTTGACTTTCTTTTCGCTAAGGGCTCTGTGAAGATGACTCGCTCCAGCTTGTGTGCTTTGCCGCCATAAAACATCATATTCTCTGTCGCCTTTGAGGTATCCCCAAAACCATGGCCGATATTCAGTCCAAAGGCGCGTCCATTCACCACGCCAGACGCGGAGCCCCAATACCACGTGTTGCTGTAGGGCCAAACGCCGCGTCCCCAGTCCAGCACGCCAAAGCTGGTAGCGGGGGAAAAGTAATAATCCTGTCCATCCAGAATGACACGGCCTTCCGCAGGCAGGCAGTTGATTTTCTGGTTATAGTAAAAGCAATCGGGTTTCCCGTGAAAAGGTATCACAATCACCATACTGTCCTGGACAGGATCAGCCAGGCTCAAATCAAACAACAACTTCTTTTTAGAACCTTGCATGTCCTCTACCTGACCATAGAGCTCGCGTTTCCCACGGTTGACAACAAAGTTGATTTCGTAGCCTTTTCCCACGGCACGGCTGGCGCCCTCCAAGGAACTGACCGGCAACTGCCTGCTCCCCATGGGAAACAGTGAAACCGCGCTATGTGTCAACTGTCTTTTGGTATCAAAATCCAGCAGACTGACGCTGTCAAGACCCATATAACCGTTATCCGCTATAGTTAGCGCCAGGGCAAAGCTGTCATTGCACACCAGGTAATAATCCCATTCCTTGATACGCCATCTCGGGGCCTTTATGAGCTTTCGGTCATAGGTCTTCATCAAGCTGGTGGAATAGCCGGTTTCGCTCAATGCGCCGTCAGTACGGTGCAGCGGCCCTTGTGACAGAATCCTATGCTGCATGGTAGCCTCCTCTGATTGTTGCTTGATTTTATGGTATAGTATCAGACTTTCCAGGCTTGTCGTAACGCCTGAAACGCTTCATCAAGCTGTTTGTCGTGTAAACCGCCGAAACCCAGAACCAAAGCAGGCGGCACATTGGCGCTTCTGCAGTATTCGGAAAGGCCGGACAGAGGAATACCGGCATCAAAAGCAGGAACGATCAAGTCATGCTCGCTGCGGCCACATATTCCAAACAAAAAGTGCAACCCGGCATCCTGTCCAGACAGGAAAGCACCCGGAATGGTCTCCAACAAAGAACATAATGCCCGGTTACGTGCCTGGTAGACGCCGGCAGCCTTGCGTAAGTGCCGCGTATAATGCCCTTCCTCAAGCAATCGCGACATAGCCTGCTGTTCAAACCTCGAGACAGTCTCACCGCTTCTTAATGATTTTTGATTATACGCCTTCTGAAGCGATTTGGGCAATGCCATGTATGCGATGCGAAGCCCGGGAGCCAAGGATCGTGAAAAAGTGCTTAAGTAGATGACCCTGCCATGTGTGTCAATACCTTGCAAAGCGGGTAATGGTCTGCTTGAGAATCGAAACTCCGAGTCATAATCATCCTCGATCAGATAGCGGTTTTCCTGTTGCGCCGCCCAGTATAATAACTCAGCACGTCGTCCGGCAGGCATACTTAAACCTGTGGGAAACTGGTGTGCCGGGGTCAAATAAATCAGGTCCAGATCTTGTTTTTCAACAAGATCCATTCGCACTCCCTGTTCATCCATCATCAGCGGGATGCATTGATGACCAATTCTGCTAAAGATTCTATAAGCTTCTGGATAGCCGGGATCCTCACATCCCACACGCAACGGACTGTCAAACAATGAACCAATGGCGGCTAATAACTGATCAACACCCGAGGCAATAACTATGTCTTCCACTGTGCTGCGAACGCCTCGGTACTGGTATAAAAAGCTGCTCAAGACGCTTCTCAGGCTGGCTTCCCCGCGCGGATCACCGCGATTCATAAGCTCAGGTTCGTCCAAAAGCGTGTCACGGATCAAACGCGTCCATATCTTATAGGGAAACAAGTCTGTGTCTGTAGACTGTGGAGAGAAATCAAACAATGGTTTCTTCGGAGGTGGGGGAATTGGGCTTGGATGAAGCATCGGAACCTTGCCTAAGGGGCGGATAGCCTCTACAAAAATGCCTCGTCGCTCCTCAGAACGCAAAAATCCTTCAGCTTTAAGCAATTCATAAGCTGTGCTAACCGTTTGCTCGCTGATACCCAGATGTTGACTGAGCACGCGGCGTGAGGGCAGCCTTGTACCTCCTTTTAAACGTCCATGTATAATGTCCTTGGAAATAAAGCGGTATAATTGTTCATACAAGGGTATACCGCTTTTGGTGTCCAGATGAACTGTAATGTCATGCATATGAACTCCTGGTATTATTAAACAAGCTGAATCTGGTACTTTTAAAAATACCAGTTTACTGTATAGTAAAATAAACTTTGTGAACAGTCAAGGAGGAACAGGATGGGCACCCAAAGGGCGCTAAACACAATAGGTTTGGTGTTTTCAGGCATGATGGTCGCTCTGGTGATGGTATCCAACTACATCAGCATTCCGACAGCATTTTCTCGTTTACATATCGCAAACGCCATTTGCATGCTGGCCGGAATGCTTTTTGGTGGGCTTCGCGGCGCGGTCATTGCAGGCTTGGGGTCGGCGTTATATGACCTGACCTTTCCTGCCTACGCTGCTGAAGCTTGGATCACCTTTTTGACCAAGGGTGTTATGGCTCTGGTCTGCGGCTCAATTGTTAACAGCAAAGGATTGCGTTTGCGCCAGATGTATCGTTTGGTGTTGGGATCCGCTTCAGGTGCTTTAATATACATCGCATTGTATATGCTCAAAAGCTACTTGCAAATGCGCTTTATAACTGCTGTTCCTGTGGACACCATCCCAGCTGCGATGCTGGGCAAGTTAACTTCCTCAATCATCAACGGTTTGTTCGCAGTCATTGTGGCACCGATATTATATACTGCCTTAATACCTGCCTTGCGTAAGAGCGGCCTGGCGAGATATTTGCCTATTTCCGAGCTAAAGGGATAAATTAAGCTTGTTATCACGAGAATCTTATATAGAGAATCAAAAACCTCGCTTTAGTGGATTTCAAAGCGAGGTTAGTGAACATTATCCGCGCATCGGCTCCCTGGGCCGACTTCTATATGTGTTTTAGTCTGCTGAGTACGGCATCAGCGCGATGGCACGTGCGCGCTTGATGGCCTCAGATAACTGACGCTGATGTTTGGCACAGGTGCCCATCATACGTCTCGGGGAAATTTTGCCGCGTTCATTGACATAGCGGCGCAGGCGGTTGACATCCTTGTAATCAATGTATACAACCTTGTTGGCGCAAAAATCACAGACCTTGCGGCGCGGCCGCCGGCCGCGCGGGCGTGGTCTTCTTTCTCCTTTGTCTTCTGACATAATTCAATCTCCTTGCTTATTAAAACGGAAGGTCATCGTCATCGACCTTAACGAACCCATTATTGCTTTCCTGCGGTACTGGCTGATTGTCAGCAAAACGGCTTTCATTGCCGCTTTCGCTGCGTGGGGTCAAGAATTCCACTTCATCAGCATTAACTTCAAGACTGTAGCGTTGCTGGCCATCATTGCCAACATAGGATTGCAGAGTCAGCGTGCCGCTTACCCCTACTTTACGCCCCTTGGCCAGAAAACGATTACAGTTTTCAGCCTGCTGGCGCCAGGTTGTTACCCGGAAAAAATCTGCGTCCGGCTGTCCGGCTTCTGCGCTTTGGCGGCCGCGGCGGTTGACCGCAACAGTGAAAGTGCAAACAGGTACACCGCTTTGCGTGCTGCGCAACTCTGGATCTCGCGTCAAGTTACCGATGAGAAAAATCTTGTTCATCTCTCACTCCCTCATTCGCCGGTGGGTTCAGTTACCGCTTCTGTGCCGGGCTCCGGAACTCCGGCGGTTGAAGCCTGCGGCGCAGGGCGCTGCGGCTGCGGCTTGACATTAGAGCGTTTGTGCTCAACGCGGGTGATGAGATAACGCATCACGCCTTCGTCGATTTCCAGCACGCGCTCCAATTCCTTGGGGAAGGTCGATGGCGCGGAAAAATTGACCAGGACATAGTAGCCTTCGGGCTTGTCATCAACCAGATAAGCCAGACGGCGCTTGCCCCATTCCTCAACGTTTTCCACCTTGCCTGCATGTTGCTCGATCAGCGTGTTGAAACGCGTAATCAGCTCCTTGCGAGGTTCTTCCTCCAGACTGGTGTCAATGATGTAGAGCAGTTCGTAATCCAATTCCTTTCACCTCCTCATGGACATATGGCGCCATGTCTCGCATGGCGCAAGGATGTGCCAATAAAGAATTATACATACATTGTGAGAGAAATGCAAGTTTTTCGATAGATTTGTTTGTAGATTGCTTGTTTAGAATGTTTAGGAATGTTTAGAATGTTTTAGTAAGGCGAGTTGCCATGTTGCAGATAAGTGCTCTGGAGAATAGTTACCTGAATCGTTTTGCCAACAGTGCACAAAAGCAGGTATTACGCGCTCCTTTCAATATACGATGCCATGGATATCCTTTATGGCAGTTTATGCGCTTTGTTGATGGCATCAATCTCTTCAATAGTGCGAGGCGGCACACAGTAGGGACAGGCGGTCAGACTGCTATAGTTGCCTGTGCCTAGCTCACCGTAGGTAAACATAGACATGGGTTCATATTCATTGCGCACCCCGTAGCAAGCCTCGGCGGTATGGTAATTTTTCCCGCCTTCAGGATTGTAGTACAGCGGTGTATCCGGGTCTGGATAGAATAGTTGACGGCCGGGCAAATCCTCCCAAATCACCAACTTGGTGTCCATACGTTTCCTCAGGGTGTTCCATATCCAGGTCATGTTTGTACCTTTAGGCGTGCGCTTGCGCTGAACACGGATACATCCATGGCTGGCACGCTGACCCAGCACTTCCTCATATTGCTGATAATTCTTGACGCCTCCGCGGAGGGAATGGGGCACCTCATGCAGGATATCGCCCCAGTTGAAGCGCAAACCCATCGCGGCGTTGAGCCCTTCCACTTCAAAGCCGCCAACAGCGCTTACCAGCAAAAATTCTCCTGAACGGGTTTCATTATAGGGTTGGCGTTCGTTGGGCAATCCAGTAGAAACAACCAGAACATCATACAGTTCGCCATCTACAAAAATATACAAACGCTGGTCCAGCTTGTCCACCAGCAAGGCATATTTCCCTTTTGGAGTAACGGTCTCCAGCATATCGGTACGAATATAACCCCGTACCAGCTGGTTCCAGGCCCTGATCTTGCTATCGTGGAATGAACTGGAGTAGGTTTCTACCAGGCTCCAGCCATCTGCCCGCGTCTCAAGCACATGCAATCCCTGCGAATCCCTGGTCACATCACCTACCGGTTCAGATGTGCTGTCCGGTTGGCTATAGAGAACCTGCTGGGATTTTTGGTGGCCTTTGACCACGGTAATGGGGCTCATCAGCATTTCCCATACTGCCTGGGTGTCCTGGATGTTCATGGGTGTTTCCCAGTAGCCTTTGCCTGTGGCAACAATTTGGGAGGGCGTCGGAAAGCTGGGCGGAGCTGCATTTGCTAAGACCGGAATGCATACCGATAGCAGCAGGATCAGCATCGGCAAAAGAATGGACTTTTTCATGGTATTCAATGTATTCATTATGATCGGAATTAGGCACCCGGTATACTGCCAGGCAGGGTCAGGGGCGGAAAGCCCGCAAAGCCGGTCAACTGCATGATGATGACCAAAACTCCGATTATGCCAAGATAAACAGCAAACCTGTAAAAACTGATGCGCTGAATGAGCTTTAGCATGTAACGGATCGCCAGGAAGCCGGAAACAGCAGCAAACATCAATCCAATCAAAGTATTTGCATCAAACAGTGAGGATAAACCACCCTGCTCAATTGCGTTTTTACCTTCCATCAGAAAGCTGCCAAGAATGGCAGGCGCAGACATCATGAAAGAAAACTTTGCTGTGGCAGCCCTGGACAGGCCGCTGCTAACGCCGCCGAGCAAGGTGGAGCCGCTGCGGCTGACACCTGGCAGAAGAGCTACTGCCTGGAAACTGCCCATTATAAGAGCGTCTTTAATATTAACAGTTTCCAGTCCTGTACTGTCTCTTTTTCTATCCAACCACTCCAGAACAACCAGAAAAACCGCAGTAATCAAGAAAGAGATACCCAGAAACCATCCTTCGAACAGAATCTCAAGCTTGTCACCTAACACAACAGCAACAACCAACGCGGGCAACGACGCCATAAACAGCATTAACAGGGTGCGATTTTTAATCGGGTGAAGCAACATGTCTACCCAGTCCCGCCAAAAAATTGCTACAACAGCGATCAAGGTACCAAGGTGCAACATCACCGCAAAAGCCAGGCTATCATCACTGCTCTTCATGCCGAATAACCCCAGCAGCTTCTCCGCAACAATCAAATGGCCGGAGGAGGAAACGGGAAGGAATTCCGACAGGCCCTGCACGATCCCCATCAAAGCAGAAAACAAAAAACTCATAATGTCATACCCTTTCCGTCCAAAACCATCGCTGGACAAGCGCATTCTACCTGAATGTCCAATCCCGGGTCAATCATTTGACAGAAGAAGGAAACTGAAAAGAAAATGAGTCATATTTGGGTTAGAATACCTGAAAATATTTTCGGGACACACCCCCCTTATTAACCAAACAAATGGCGATTGAAAGAGCCTGGTTTTGGCAAGGTATAACCTCCGGATACATCATCATATCCTCATTATTTATTATCAATACATCGCTTGAAATTCCTTGTTATTGTGTTTGCGTAAAGCAACTCATCTTTATCTGAACCGAATATGATATAAAACCTGAACCGAGTATGCTATAAAACCAATCTTGTGTTTGCCCTGCCAATACGTTTATAATCTATTTGTCAAGAAAGTAGGTAATGAATGCAAAGAGTAAAAACATGGTTCGCCCCCCGCAATATGACCACCGGTGCGCCCTGGCAGCGCATCCTGGGCTTTGCAGTGCCCATGCTGATTGGAAACATCGCTCAGCAACTATACGCTTCAACGGACTCAGCGATCGTTGGGCAGTATGTAGGGGACAACGCGTTGGCTTCTGTTGGTAGTACTGGTCCGGTATCGATGTTCATGATTGCTTTGTTTATTGGTATTTCAACAGGTGCCGGCATCCTGGTTTCCCAGGCTTTTGGGGCACGGAACAAGCAACTGTTGTCCACAGCCATTGGCAATTGTATTACGATGACTGCCATTGTTTCTGTTTTTATCATGATTGTTGGGGTGATGCTTTCGCCCTGGCTGCTGCATACCCTTGCAACTCCTGACGACATTATCCAGGATGCCATCGCATATTTGCAGATTTATTTTTACGGCATCCTTGGTTTCACCTATTACAATGTGCTCTCCGGTATTTTGCGTGGCTTGGGGGACAGTTTCTCGGCTCTGGGATTTTTGCTGCTGACCAGTATCATGAACATTGTACTGGACTTGTGGTTTGTGATCAGCTTCAAATGGGGTGTGCCCGGCGTAGCTTGGGCAACCGTTATCTCCCAAAGTGTCTCTGCTCTTCTATGCTATCTGAAGCTTACGCGTATGCGCGAAAGCTTTGAAATCACACCCCATACGCTAAAACTCAAGCGGGATACCGTCAGGGACATCATTCGCCTTGGTATGCCCTCAGGTATCACGCAGGCCATCTTCTCTGTGGCCATGATTTTGGTACAACGCCTGCAAAATACATTTGGCCCGGAAATTATCGCAACAGCCATTATTTCCATGCGGGTTGACGGTTTTGCCATGATGCCTAATTTCTCCTTTGGCATGGCGATGACCACCTTTACCGGACAAAATATCGGAGCGAAGCGCATTGACAGGGTGCATCTGGGCGCCAAGCAGGGTACATTGATGGCTGTCAGTGTTGCTACTGTCATGACGCTTGCTGTTCTGCTGTTTGGCCGCTCCATCATGAGTTTGTTTACCAATACCGAAACCATTATTGACCGGGGCATGCACTATATTCGTATCCTGTCTGTAGGTTTTATCGGGATGGCGGTCATTCAGTCCTTGTCCGGCGTCATGCGCGGCGCAGGAGATGCGATAACGCCGATGTGGATTTCAATGTTGACAGCGGTGTTGCTGCGTGTTCCGCTGTCCTATTTGCTGGTTGAGCTTAGCAAGACACCCAAGCTGCCTGCCGGTCGGCCGGAGATGATATATTATGCGATGCTGGTAACCTGGCTCGCCGGTGCGATAATCAACTTCTTTGCCTTTCGCTATGGCCGCTGGCGCAAGCGCGCGCAAATACGCATGGACAGCTTGTTCGAGCGGTCTGCTGAAGCCGCGGTTGAACTGGCTGCAATAGATTAACTATGAGCAATCAGATAGGATTTACCCTGTCCATTCTGGTAATGATGCTGACGATGGGACTGAGTTATCAGATTGCCAGCGAAACCGGCTGGTATGCGTTTCCTGTTCGGCTGGCCTTCAAAGGCCTGACAACTTTTTTTGCAGCTGTTCTTGCATTTTATGCCTATATGCAGAATGGCCAAGATTACGCATTGGTTATGGCGGCCGGCATTGTTTTATGCGCTGCGGCAGATGTTCTGTTGGAGCTTCACTTTTTGACCGGCATGGCCTGCTTTGCAGTTGGGCACCTTTTCTACATCGCATCCTTCTGGATGCGATCCAAACCCGGCACGATCTCTTTGCTGTTGTTTGCAGTTTTATTTGTCCTGTGCACCTTGACAGCGCTTTGGGCGCGCAAGAAAGCCTCCATTGATGTATTGCCGTTTTATCTGTATTCTCTTATTATCAGCATGATGGTAGCCAGTTCCGTGGGGCAAACGCCCTTGGCTTTTTTGGGGGCAGTGTTTTTCATCCTCTCAGACGCCATTATCGGAAGGCGGATGGTCTTTCCCGAAAAGAATCCCTGGGACCGCTCCTGTATCGCACTGTATTATTCCGCCCAGTTTATCCTTGCCATTGGCTTGCTATAGAAAATGGATTGCTTTAAACATAATCCTGTTGTTTTTTGCGGGAGTTAAATGTAACGGGGCGGGTGAATTTTTACACAATATGTGGTAGGATACTACATGCCTTTAAAAGAAAGAAGAGGAGGTTAATTATGCAGTATTCCAAAGAACTGGAAGAAATGGTCTGTGTACGGCGCGGGCCGGTTCATGGCGCGGCGCCCATTCCCCAAGAGGGTAAGTGGATGCAATCGCGTGAGATCAAAGACATCAGCGGGCTGACCCATGGCGTGGGATGGTGTGCGCCCCAGCAGGGCGCTTGCAAGCTGACGCTTAACGTTAAAGAAGGCATCATTCAGGAGGCCCTGGTGGAGTGTCTCGGCTGCTCAGGTATGACGCATTCCGCTGCTATGGCCAGCGAAATCCTGCCAGGCAAAACTGTCTTGGAAGCCTTGAACACCGACTTGGTCTGTGATGCTATCAACACTGCAATGCGGGAGTTGTTCCTGCAGATTGCCTATGGCCGCACGCAAAGTGCTTTCTCTGAGGGCGGTTTGCCAGTAGGCGCCGGTATGGAGGACTTGGGGAAAGGCCTGCGCAGCCAGGTAGCAACGATGTATGGATCCCTGCTTAAGGGACCGCGCTATCTGGAAATAGCAGAGGGATATGTGACAAAACTGGCGCTGGATGAAAACGATGAGATCTGCGGCTACCAGTTTTGCCATTTAGGCAAAATGATGGAAGCTATTAAAAAGGGTGTGGATCCTAAGGAAGCCTATGAAAAGAACGTCGGTACCTATGGCCGTTATGAAGATGCCAAGAGCTACATTGACCCGCGTCATCAATAAGAAGGAGGAAGCAGATGCCACAGTTTGAAGGATTTGAGCGCCGCGAAAAACAAATCGCACAGGTGCTTTCGGAAAATGGTTTTTCCTCTCTGGAAGAGGTAAATGAGTTGCTGCTGGCCCGCGGAATTGATGTGCGCGCCATAGTGCATGGTATTCAGCCTATTGCCTTTGAAAACGCTATCTGGGCTTATACCCTCGGGGCAGGGCTGGCAGTCAAGCGCGGTATTACCAGCGCTGCTGAAGCTGCCCAAGCTATCGGAGACGGTTTGCAGGCTTTTTGCATTCCCGGTTCAGTTGCTGACCAGCGTGATGTAGGGCATGGCCATGGCAACCTTGGAGCGATGCTGCTGCGTGAAGAAACTCAATGCTTTGCTTTTCTTGCTGGCCATGAGTCCTTTGCTGCGGCCGAGGGTGCTATCGGTATCGCGCGCACAGCCAACAAGGTGCGAAAGACACCCTTGCGGGTCATTCTCAACGGCCTGGGCAAGGACGCAGCTTATATCATCAGCCGCATCAACGGTTTTACCTATGTAAAAACGCAATATGATTATTACACCGGCAAACTAAACGTTGTTTCCGAGCATGCCTTCTCCAAGGGAGAGAAGGCCAAAGTCAAGTGCTATGGTAGTGATGACGTGTCAGAAGGTGTGGCGATTATGCGCCATGAGAAGGTGGATGTGTCCATTACCGGCAACTCCACCAACCCTACGCCGCTTCCAGCATCCGGTAGCCGGCACCTATAAGAAATGGGCCAATGAGCACGGCAAGCAGTATTTTTCTGTCGCCTCCGGCGGCGGTACCGGGCGCACCCTGCACCCTGACAATATGGCAGCAGGCCCTGCATCCTATGGTATGACCGATACCATGGGGCGCATGCATTCTGACGCTCAGTTTGCAGGATCTTCCTCAGTTCCCGCGCATGTCGAGATGATGGGTTTGATCGGAATGGGCAACAATCCAATGGTAGGTGCGACTGTTGCTGTTGCTGTAGCCATTGAAGAGGCAGCCCGCAAAGCCGGAAAGTAATCTGACAATATTACACGATCCATAATCAAAACCACCGGCTGAGCCGGTGGTATGCACGAGGCCTTCAAGGCCATTTACTGGCTGCGTCTGAAGACGCTCTGAATAATCCAACAACCGCAACTTTTTCTCTGGCCGCCGCTTAAGCGGCCTTCTTTATGCCTTCTCTGTCTTGCCACCCGTAAACGGGTCTATGTATTCCTTGAACGAGAGTTGATCCGCAGCTACATCCGATTGCAATTGTTCCCGGATATATTTCGCTATCCTTTCCTTGTTGCGTCCCACCGTATCTACATAGTTGTTGAGGTACGATACATAGGTAACACTTAGGGGAAAGAAAGCAGAGAGACTTTGGTAGAATGGTTTCCCCAAACAAAACTACTGAAGGAGCTCTCTGCATGAACAAGTTAACTCAGGATGCGCACTGGCGTCAACAGATGATGTTGTATTGCCAGAACCATGGATTGACGAAGACCTCAATTCGCTACCATGTAAGCCGGAAATGTGTATGGAAATGGCGAAATCGCTGGGATGGGACCTGGCAAAGCCTGGAGGAGCGCAAGCGAAGTCCCCATACCAGCCCACGCAAACAAAGCCGCAGCGAGGAGAAGCTGGTAAAGCGTTATGGAAGGAAGTACCGTGAAGATCTGCTGCTGGGATACCAAAAGGCCACGAACTATGGATACACACGAAGCTATGGCTGCTTCAAACGGACAGTGAACAGGCTGCTTGGGAAATCGACTGTCAAGAAACGGAAGGAACGCAAGCCCAAGCCCTACCAACGCGCAGACTATCCTGGTCAGAAACTGCAGTTGGATGTGAAGTATGTGCCTTCGTACTGTGTGTCGGATGGCGGGAAATACTATCAGTTTACGGCCAAGGACGAATGCAGCCGCTGGACCTATCGTGAGATGTACGATGAACACAGCACGTACAGCGCGCGGGACTTTCTGGAGAAGCTGGTAAGGCGATCACCCTTCCCCATCAGAGCGATACAGACAGACAATGGAACGGAGTTCACGAATGCGCTGCTGGTCACCAAATCCAAACACAAGACGCTGTTTGAGCAGGCGTTGCAGGACATGGGGATAGCGTACCACCGCATCCGGATCGCCACACCCCGGCATAACGGCAAGGTTGAGCGTCAGCACCGAACGGATGAGCTAAGGTTCTACCGGAAGATGCGGATGTACAGTCTGGAGGATGGAAGAAGACAGTTGGCCAGGTACCAGGCTGTGTCTAACGATTACATCATGACCTGTCTTGGGATGAGCTCGCCCAATAAAGTGCTGGGCCTTTATCAGGGGGTGATGTAATCAAGGCTCAATGTCGAGCCATTGAGCCGCCCTGAATTCTACCAAGGAAGCGGTGTCAAGGTCAGGTAGTATTTGCTTCGCAAATCTCCACCTTTCCCTTGACACCGGGCTGCTGCCAGAATTGCGCCCATTGTGTTACCTATGTTTGACACTCCTACAGTTGCGTCCCACCGTATCTACATAGTACCCGCGACACCAAAAATGACGATTGCCATACTTGTATTTCAAGTTCGCATGCCGGTCAAATATCATGAGCGAACTCTTTCCCTTTAGGTATCCCATAAACTGTGACACACTTATGCTTGGCGGGATACTCACCAGCATATGGATATGATCCGCACAGGCTTCTGCTTCGTGTATCTCCACTTGTTTCATATCGCATAGTTGCCTGAGAATCCTTCCGATCTCCGCTTTGATCTTCCCGTACACAATTTGCCGTCGATACTTCGGGGCAAATACAATGTGATATTTGCAGTTCCATTTTGTGTGTGATAAGCTTTTACTGTCATTCATCTTCGATGACAAATCTCCTTTGCTTTCGGTGCGGTTGCCAGACCTTCTCGATTGTAGCAAAGGAGGTTTCTGATAGCTAAAGCTTTTTTATTCCACCAGCTCTGCTGGTGGTTTTGTGGGCTGAAGCGCACAAACAAACCGGGAGTAGAGCAAAAGCTACTCCCGGCTTATTGTATTTATATTGGTTTACTCTACTCATCGTTCTCAACCTGAATTGCGCGCTGAGCCTCCAACTCATCAAGTGGCTTTCGGGCAGCAATCAGGATTATAAAGCCTGCCAGGAACAACAGCACCAGACACAAGGCACCAAAGGAGGAGCGCCCGGTCAGACCACCAACTAAAGCATATAGAAACGGGCCAACAACCGTTGCAAATTTTCCAAAAATATCAAAAAAGCCAAAGTACTCATTTGAGCGTTTTTTAGGCACCAGTTTGCCAAAGTAACTGCGGCTGACCGCTTGAATTCCGCCTTGCACGGTTCCTACCAACACTGCCATGCACCAAAAAAGGATAGTGGAAAAGGCGATCGCATCCTGATACCGGGTGATAATTGGCCGTTGCATCTCCTTGAATGATAAAAGACGCTTGTTAATGTCTTCACCTGCTTGCTTGATCAGCGCCAAATCTTCTGAGGAAAAAGACTTCTCCTCAACATAAAAATCACCAATCGGGCTTTGCTGAGTTGTCAGGTTGCGCTTGGCTGAGCTCATTAAGCCATTTAAGAAAGTATGCGCAGCTTCAGAATCTTCAAAGGAATAACCACTATAACTTTCTTCAATAGCTGATTGCTCCTGAGCATATGCCTCGTTATAAGCGTCCTGATGAGGTTCCAGGCTGAAACCCATATAAAAGCCAACCAGACAGATAAACATATAAACCGCAATGGCAAGCAACAGCGCCTTGCGGGTGGATGTCTTGTGCGTCAGCTTGGCAAACAGAATGGAGCAGGGCATTGCTACAAGCTGTGTGACTAGCAGTGCTAAAATCATCCCGGTTGCCCCTAACCCCAACGCCGTACCATATGCTGTTGAGATGCTGATGACGGTTCCCACACCATCAATATAAAAGAAGTAAGAAAGGATAAACAAGAGCATGCCACGGGACTTTGCAATATCACCAGCGGTTTTTAGCACATTGTCAAAGGCGTGGCGGAAAGATATTCTATCCGGACGCTCGATATAGTGTACTTGCTCCACATTTTTCAGGAAAGGGATGGTGAATACCAGCCACCACACCGAGGTAATCAGGATGGCAAACTTTTGCGCAAAGGGGCTGGAATAACCCATTGCTATCAATACAGCTATAGAAATCACAAAGGGGATGGTGCTGCCGCCAATATACCCCATTGCATAACCCCAGGAAGAAACCTTATCCATGCGTTCGTTTGTAGTAACATCAGTCAGAAAGCTGTCATAAAACAAGTTTGAGCCTGTAAATCCAATTTTTGAAACAACATACGCCACCAGCATGAAGCGCCAGTCATTGGTCAGCGCAATCAACGCTGTTGCGCAAACACCCAATAACATAAAAGCGGTGAACATTTTCTTTTTCATGCCTTGGTAGTCCGCAATGGAACCCAGCAAAGGAGCGAGGATGGCAACAATCAAGGTGGCAAAACTTGTACCGTATCCCCACCACAGGTCTCCCTGGTCGCCGGCATAGGCAACAAAGATGGTTGGAAAGATGGCAGCCATAATGTTGGTCGCATAAACCGAGTTAGCCCAGTCGTACATAATCCAGCTGCGCTCTTTTTTAGTAAACCGCTTGCTTGACAGTTCTGTCATAATATTCCTCCAATGCATTATTACATAGCTTCATTATATATGTAAGAGTATTAAAAAGATACCATGAATCAAAACAACTGATTCTTTTTCGCAAGACAGGAAATATCATATCATATAGTTGTTATTTATCCTTAACAATTGTCTTAAAAAAGAAATATTATTCGGAATATACGCCCATATACGTATATTCTATGCAAGCAAGGGCCATGTCTTGGGCATACGCATGCATCTGACCACAAGGGATGGGGGAACGACTTATCAACAGGTTGGGATTCATGCATCAAAACATGAGTTTTTACTGTTTGATTCCAGTCATTTTTCATGGTAACATAAGCCTGTGGAAAACAATCTTCCTGTTTTATCCACAGGTGATTATCCACAGATGACCTAAAATCAAACAGGCTCTGCTTGTTTTTTTTGCTCCAAGGATTGCATATAATCTGCATACAATTAAAGTAGGAGATAATGAATTGGATTACCAGATAATCTGGAACAAGGCCTGTCAACTGATGCACGCGGAAATGTCCGATGTGACATATTCTACGTGGATTGAGCGTGCGCTGAGGCCATTGGATCTTAATGGTAATCATTATTATATCAAAGCTGAAACTGATTTCTATCACCAATTTGTGGTATCACGATATTCTGCGCTGATTTCCACAGCGCTTAATGAAGCCAGCGGCAAGGAACTGCAGATGAGCATCCTGACTCCCAAGCAGGCAGTTGAATATAAAAACGGTAATGTAGTGCTAAATAAGCCATTGCCTAATCTGAACAGCCGTTATACCTTTGAATCCTTTGTGGTTGGTTCTGGCAACCGCTTTGCACATGCAGCTTCTCTGGCAGTCGCTGAGGCACCTGCGGACGCCTATAATCCACTGTTTTTGTATGGCGGTGTAGGATTGGGCAAAACTCACTTGATGCACGCGATTGGCCACTACATTCTGCAACAGCGCCCTGAAACACGGCTGGAGTACGTAACCAGTGAGACCTTCACTATTGAGTTGGTTACTGCCATACAAACAAACCGAAACATCCAGTTTCGCGAAAAATACCGTAATGTGGATGTTCTGCTAATTGATGATATTCAATTTATTGCCGGGCGTGACTCTACGCAAGAGGAATTCTTCCACACTTTCAACGCGCTGTTCAATGCCGGCAAGCAAATTGTGATTTCATCCGACCGGCCGCCCAAAGAGATCGCGCATTTGGAAGAGCGTTTGCGCAGCCGCTTTTTATCCGGGCTTATCGCAGACATTCAGCGGCCTGATTTGGATACCCGCTGCGCTATTCTGCGATCCAAGGCACGTGAAGAAGGGCTTGATGTCCAGGAAGATGTGATCCAAATGATCGCGCAAAATGTTGATAGCAACATACGCGAACTTGAAGGCAGCCTGACACGCCTGTCAGCCTACTCAAGTCTTTCCGGCAAAGAAATCAATCTTGAGCTTGCGAACGAAGCGTTAAAAGAGATTATTTCCGAGCATCAGCCCCGCAGCGTTACCTGTGAAGATGTCCTTGATGCGGTATCCGCGTACTACAGCGTTACCGTGGAGGATCTGATTGGACCTCGTCGCAGCCGCAACATTACTATTCCACGACAAATGATCATGTATCTTTCGCGCTTGCTCACAGATACCAGCCTGCCCAAAATCGGCGATATGCTTGGCGGGCGTGACCATTCAACAGTGCTGCATGGCTGCGCTAAAATTGAGGGTCTGATGCAAACCATGCCGCCCATCAAAGCTGCCGTTGCTGATCTAAGCAAACAGCTTTTGCGCCGCTAAGGCTTTATAACAAACAAGAATAATCCCGCATCTTATAAAAGGCACAGGATTCAGACTGTCGACAAAGTCCCAGTTATAGCACCTTTTGATCAGCCGCCCAGATAGGCTTTGCGCACATCTTCATCAGCGAGCAGTGTGGAACCTGGGCCTTCCTTGACAATTTTGCCTGTCTCCAGAACATAGGCGCGGTTGGCCAGAGAGAGCGCCATTTGCGCGTTTTGCTCGACCAGAAGGATGGTCGTGCCTTCACGGTTTATCTGATGGATGATATCAAAGATTTCGCTGACCAACAAGGGCGCAAGCCCCATAGAGGGTTCGTCCATCATCATCAGTTTGGGGCGGCTCATCAGCGCGCGGCCCATGGCCAGCATCTGCTGCTCGCCGCCTGACAGCGTGCCGGCTGCTTGTTTGCGGCGTTCCTTAAGGCGGGGGAAATGATTAAACACCATTTCCAGATCATCACGGATGCCGCTGGCCTCCTGCCGGGTAAAGGCGCCCATCTCCAGATTTTCCATCACGCTCATGCGCGCAAAGACGCGCCTGCCTTCGGGTACCTGGGCCAGTCCCCGGCTCACCAGCCGAAAAGCGGGAGTCTTGCGGATGGATTGACCCTGAAAGAGGATATCGCCGGAGGCGATGGGTACCAAGCCTGAAATGGCGTTGAGGATGGAGCTCTTGCCAGCGCCATTGGCGCCAATGAGCGAGACGATCTCGCCTGCGCATACCTGAAAGCTGATGTCCCGCAGGGTATGGATGGAACCGTAGAACAGGTTGATTTGATTAACTTTTAGCATGCGCGGCCTCCTGAACGGATTGTGGCTGACCCAGGTAGGCTGCAATGACCTCGGGGTTGCTTCGGATATCCTCCGGGCTGCCATGGGCGATAATACGGCCATAGTTGAGAACGTAAATACGCTCGCAAATGCCCATAACCAGCTTCATGTCATGCTCAATGAGCAAAATGGCAACGGAAAAGCGGTCGCGAATCAGTTTGATTGTCTGCATGAGTTCAGCAGTTTCGCTGGGGTTCATGCCTGCAGCCGGCTCATCCAGCAGCAGTACCTTAGGGTTGGAAGCCAGCGCGCGACAGATTTCAAGCTTGCGTTGACGACCATAGGGCAGAGAGCCGGCGATGGTATCGGCATCGGATTCCATCTGGAAGACGCGCAACAGCTCGCGTGCACGGATATCAATGCCGCGCTCCTCAGACAGACAGCTCGCGTTGCGCAGGATGCCGCTGAGTGGAGAGTAGCGCATGCGTGAATGGAAAGCTACCTTGATATTGTCCAGGGCGGACATGGAATTGAACAGCCGGATATTTTGGAAAGTGCGCGCTATACCGTCATGGGTGATTTGATGGGGAGCCCGGCCATGAATCGACTTGCCCAGCAGCACGATCTCACCCCGGGTAGGCGCATATACGCCGGTCAGCAGGTTAAATACCGTGGTTTTTCCTGCGCCGTTGGGACCGATCAGACCGACTATTTCGTTGTCTGAGAGGTGGATATTGATATCTTCGGCAGCCTTGAGGCCGCCAAAGGAGATGCCAAGATCATGGGTCTCCAGCACCGGCTTGTCCTCCCAGATATCATAGCGGGGTTGAAAGGGCATGCGCGTCGGTGTGTCTTTGCGTTTGAAAAGTCTGCTGAAGAAGCGCTCCATAGCCTCCCAGGCAGACAGCATGGAAAACTCACGTGTGCCCAGCAGGCCGCTTGGGCGAAAGAGCATCATCAGAATCAGCAAAAAGGAATAAATCAGCAAACGGTATTCCTCCATACCGCGCAGGATCTCGGGAAGCGCGACCAACACGATGGAGGCTACTACCGACCCGGTAATTGAACCCATGCCGCCCAGCACTACCATGACCAGGTACTCGATGGATTTATTGAAGCCGAACATTTTGGCGTCAATGATGCTGATTTGATGCGCGAACAGTCCCCCGGCAATCCCTGCATAGAAAGAAGCGATGACAAAGGCAAGCAGTTTGTAGCGCGTGGTGGGAATGCCCGTAGCCTCAGCAGCGATGGCGTTTTCACGAATTGAGATAATGGCGCGTCCGTGCCGGGAACGGCCCAGGGTAAAGATACTGCTGATAATGAACACTGTAATAAAGAAAACCAGGGTAAACGCGATGACCATGGACAACGTGCGGTCCTGTGAAAAGGCGCGGGACAGGCGGGTGATGCGGGTTAAGCCACGCGCGCCGCCGGTAATCGACATGTTTTCGATAATGACGCGGATGATCTCGCCAAAGCCCAGGGTGATGATGGCCAGGTAATCCCCTTCAAGGCGCAGGGCGGGGATGCCGATGAGCAGGCCGCACATGGCGGCAGCCAGGCCGCCCAGTATCAACGAGAGAGGCAGTGATATGTTGAAGCTGATGCTGAGGGACTTGGTCAGAAGCGCTGACACATAGGCGCCGATGGCCATGAAGCCGGCATGTCCCAGGGCAAGCTGCCCCAACAGGCCGGTTGTGACATTGAGGCTTGCGGTCATGATAATGGTGATACAGATGGTGATGAGGATATTGGAAAGATAATTGTTGATGGCGCCGCTGCCAATCAGGATGGACAACGTGGCAAACAAAACCAGGATGCCCAGGATGTTGAGTGTGATGGACTTGGTTTTTTTATTCATGCTGTTGCCACCTACACTTTCTCGCCCGAGGGTTTGCCCATTAAGCCGTTGGGCTTGAACAGGAGTACCAGGATGAGGATGAAATAGACCACGGCATCAGACATCTGGGAGGAGATGTATGCCTTGGCAAGGCTTTCAGCGATGCCCAGGACAAAAGCGCCCAGCATGGCGCCCGGAATAATGCCAATCCCGCCCAATACAGCTGCTATAAAGGCTTTCAGACCGGGCAGGGAGCCCATGGTGGGAGACACTGCCGGATAGGCCATGACATACAGAAAAGCCCCGATGGCTGCCAGAGCGCTGCCAATGGCAAAGGTGAGGGAGATGGTGTTGTTGACATTGATACCCATCAGCTGCGCAGTCGCATAATCTTCGCTGGCTGCGCGCATGGCCTTGCCTGACTTGCTCTTGTGCACGAAGGTTTGCAAGGCGATCATCAGCAGGGCGGTTACACCCAGGGTCAGCAGGGTTATAAAGCTGATTTGCAGTCCCCAAAAGCGGAGCGGCTCAACCTTGAGGATAGTTGGGAAAGGGCGCGGCTGGGCGCCAAAGATGAGCAGCGCCGCGTTCTGCAGCAGCATGCTGACGCCAATGGCTGTGATGAGGGAGGAGATGCGCGGGGAGGACCGCAGTGGCTTGTAGGCCACACGTTCTATGGTCAGCCCCAATAAAACGCAAGCGACAATGGCAGCGGACAGGGCGGCGACAGGTGACCAGCCTAGGCTGACCAGCGCAACCACTGCTGTATAGGCGCCTACCATGATGATGTCGCCGTGGGCGAAATTAATCAGCTTGATGATGCCATAGACCATGGTATAGCCTAACGCTATCAGCGCGTAGATACTTCCAACGTGCAGGCCGTTGATCAGCTGGCTTGCCAGTAGATCCATCCTTTTCTCCCTTCATTGCGTATTAATACAAGGACAGGGGAGGATAACTCCTCCCCCTCCTCAGTTGGGATATTGACGCCTATGGATCCACCTGAAGGATGAACAGTTTTTTGCCTTCCGGATCAAAGGTTTGGAAAAAGATGGATTTGACCGGGTCATTATGGTCATCAAAGGTGATATTGCCTGAGACTACAGTGCTGTCTGTAGCTTTGATTGCGGCGACAATAGCCTCAGGATCGGTGCTGCCGGCAGCCTCAATGGCGTTCAAAAGCACCTGCGCAGCGTCATAGCCGGTGGCGGAGAATGAAATGCTGGGAAGCTTGCCATATTCAGCCTGGAAATCCGCCACAAATTTTTGAGCTGCTTCGCTTTGGGCGCCCTCGGAGAAGTGGTCGGTATAAACCAAACTGGTCAGCAGACTCTTATCAGCAACATACTCAACAATGTCAGCGATGCCGTCCGCGCCATAGAACTTGGCATTCAGACCCAATTCATTGGCTTGCGCCAGGATGAGCGCGGCGTCCGCTCCGTAATAGGGCAGGAAGACGGCTTCAGGTTTGGCGTTCATGATCGTGGTGAGCTGAGTTTTGTAATCGGTGTCGCCAAAGGCGGCAGATTCTGCGGCTACAACGTTCAAGACATTCTTTTTAGACTGGGCTTTAAACGCCTCAAACAGCCCCAAAGAATAGTCGTTTGAGTTGTCATACAGGACAGCGACGGATTTAGTTCCCTCGTTTGCAATATAGTCCGCCATGGCCTTGGCCTGGAAAGGGTCCAGGAAGCAGGTGCGGAACACATTGGGGCGGCCTGTTGTGACATCATAGTCGGTTGCTGAAGGAGAAATCTGAGGGGCTCCGTCTTCGGCTGTTACCTCGGCAAGGGCTTTGGATTCGCCAGACAGCACAGCGCCGATGTACGCAACGATCCCCTGCTCGCTAAGCTTGAAATAGGCATTGATGGCTTCGGACGCGTTGCCCTGGGTATCTTCCCAATAAACCTCTACCTGCTTGCCCAGAACACCGCCCGCGGCGTTGACCTGTTTGACATACAGGTCGACGCCTTCCCTGACTGCCAGTCCATACATGCCATATTTCCCAGACAGGACGCCAATCCCGCCGATCTTGATAACATCTTCCGCTAAGCCTGGGACAAAGGTGCTTAGCAACAGGGCGGCCGCAACCAACATTGTGAACAGTGAGCGTTTTTTCATGACATCCTGACCTCCTTTTTTTTACGTCGCGCGAACGCGAATATGAAATAGATAGTAGGGGGGATTGAGAATTTATACAAGTGAAACACTGTTTTTTCAATGTTTTTGTGTGAAATGATGATTTAAATGTGATATTAATAAACATTCTTGACATCTGGAGACAAGCTTCGTACACTCATGTTCGTTGTACGATGCCAAGGAGGCTCTATGCGCAGGATCAGTGTTATTGCCAGGCAGGCAGGCAGCGTGCTGGGTGTCCTGGGCAGGGAATTGCCGCTGCTGCCCGCGGCGGCGCTTCACCGGGCGCTCAAGCAGCGGGATATCCGCTTGAATGGCGCTCGGATCAGTGGCAATGTACCGGTCCGGCAGGGAGATGAGCTGGTGGTGTTTACCAGTGCGCAAACACAGGAAGTGCCCGTTGTGCATGAGGACACAGACTGCCTTGTGGTCAACAAACCCGCGGGATTGAATACTGATGATAATGCGCGATCCCATGCTTCTTTGCTTGCGTGGGCGAATACGCGTGCGGCGTATGGGACAGCGCCTTGCCTGGTGCACCGTCTGGACAACCAGACAAGCGGTCTGGTTATCCTTGCCAAGAATCCCCAGGCACAGGAAGCCCTGGTGGATGTGTTTCGCTGTGGCAAGGTGGACAGAGAGTATACTGCCTTGGTTTTGGGCAGGCCCCGTCCGCCTGTTTCTGTTTTAAACCGCTTGGCTGGTCAAGGATGCAGCCGCGGCGAGGGTGCGCGTGTATGATACCGAGCAACCCGGCAGCCGGAGGATTGTTACCGGGTATGAAACAGTGATATCCGGAGAGGTTAGCCGCCTGCGCATTACCCTGCATACGGGCCGGACGCACCAGATTCGCGCACACATGGCCTTTGCTGGTATCCCTGTGCTGGGGGATGATGTCTATGGCGACCGCGCAGGAAACCGTGCGCAGCGCACCAGGGGTTTAAAACTATGCGCCAGTGCGCTGGGGTTTCACGATGATTGTCTCCTCAGCGGTCTGCGAGGCAGGCGTTTTGAGATTGATGCGCCATTTTGAAAGGAGTTTGTCAATGAAACCGAACATTCGTCTGATAGCCGCAGATTTTGACGGCACCCTGTTGAGTCCGGACAGTTCCATATCGCCTTATAATCTTCAGATGATTCAAAGGGCACAGGCTTCCGGGCTTGTGTTTGCCGCCGCGACCGGGCGCTTTGCCGAGAATGCTTCGCAAATGATGCTGGACAATGGCGTTGTCTGCCCGATCATCAGCGCCAATGGCGCAGTGGTGGATCTTGCGCCTTATGGCGAGCGCATCCATGAAATCACAATGGAAAAAGAAACGGCCCGAGCTGTTTTTGAACGGCTGGAAGCACTTGGCATTGGCTATTATATCTTTGGACCGGGCACGGTGGATACACGGCGGGTAGACGGTCGCCGCCATATTTCCGAAGCCGACCAGGAGCATTTGAACAAACTGAAAAAAAGAGTAAAGTACGCCTATGGCGAGGATGCATGCCGCGCAGCGCTGGCGCGGCCCATCTATAAGTTTTTCGCGTTCTTTTCAACAGATATTGATGATATACAGCAAATTGGACAAGGTTTTTATGATCATATTCCGGGAATTGAAGTATCCCAGTCCGGGCGTCACAACCTGGAAATCATGTCGGACCGGGCAAACAAAGGTATAGGACTGGCCGCGCTGGCGCGCAGGCTGGGTATTCCGCGGGAGCAGACCATGGCGCTGGGTGACCATAACAATGATTTGTCCATGCTGCGTTGGGCCGGTTTTGGGGTCGCCATGGGCAACGCGGGGGAGGATATCAAGCGCCAGGCCGATGCGGTTACCGCATCCAATAGCGAGGACGGCGTGGGACATGCCATTGCCAGATATTGCTTTGGTGAAACATGAAGACACGCTGACTGATGCAAAAGACGGATGCATAGCCGGCTTGCTATTATCTTGTTATTATGAAAGACAAAAGCAGAAAAACCTAAACCTGTGACCGGTTATCAGGAACCTCCCATAGATGGTGAAAGGGATCGGACAGGATAAAATGCGCGCTGCCTTCACAGATGGTGGTCAGCTCTTTGATAACCTCCTGAGCGTCCCGCTCGCGCACAATCAACTGCAAATCCACCTGGTCGGTAAACGAAGGCGTCACTTCACACACCGGAAGCCTGCCCAGGTTGTAGTTCATCACATCCCAATAGGGATAAGCGATCCGCGCGTTTAATCGCTGTGATACCTGGGCTGTGACGATGCCGGACGCTTTGACAGCGCCGGCTGCGCCCGCGCTGTAGGCGCGTGTCAGCCCGCCCGCGCCCAGCAACACGCCGCCGAAATAGCGCGTGACCACACAAACGCAGTTTACGAGGCTATTTCTTTTGAGGACTTCTAAAATAGGGATACCGGCTGTTCCCTGAGGCTCGCCGTCATCCTGGTAGCGCATCAGCCCTGCGTTGGCGCCAATAATATAGGCAAAGCAATGATGGGTAGCTGTTTTGTGGCTGTCCTTGATATCACGCAGGAAAGACAGTGCGGCTTCCTCGCTTTCGACCGGCGCTGCCTGGCCGATAAAGCGGCTTTTGCGTTCTATGAATTCATGGCATCCCTGGGCGGCCAGGGTGAAATAATCGTTAGCTATACTCATTGCTTGAGGATGATGCGGCAGTAGTTCTTCTTGCCGCGGCGCAGCAGCAGACCGTCTGGCAGGAAATCCTCTGCCAGCAGGCTCTGATCCACGCTGTCGGCTTTTTGCTCGCCTACGGTAATGGCGCCCTGCGACACCATCTGCCTTGCTTGGGAACGGCTTTGACACAGTCCGCACAGGAACAACAAGGTGGTCAGCCGGTTGTCTTCTTCCAACTGGGAAATGCTCAGTTCATAGGTGGGCACATCGTCCATGACCTGTCCACCGGCAAACAGCGCGGCGGAAGCCAGCTGGGCTTTTTGCGCCTCCTCTTCGCCGTGCACGAGCTTTGTGGTTTCATATGCCAGGATCGTCTTGGCCTCGTTGATGGCGGCGCCTTCCAATGCGCTCAGTCGGCGCACTTCGTCCATGGGTAGAAAAGTAAGCATGGCCAGGGATTTTTCCACATCGCTGTCGGCAATATTCCGCCAATACTGATAAAACTCGTATGGAGAGCACATATCGGCATCAAGCCACAGTGCGCCGCGTTCGGTCTTTCCCATTTTCTGGCCTTCGGAGTTGAGCAGCAGGGTAAGGGTGCAGGCAAAAGCGGCTTCCTGCTCCTTGCGGCGGATCAGATCCGCGCCGGCCAAGATATTGCTCCACTGGTCATCCCCGCCCATTTGCAGCCGGCAGCCATAGCGGCGGAACAATTCCAAGAAATCATAGGCCTGCATGATCATATAGTTGAATTCCAGAAAGGTCAGCCCCTTTTCCATACGCAGGCGGTAAGCCTCAGCTGTAAGCATGCGGTTGACAGAAAACAAAGGGCCGATTTCGCGTAGGAAGGGCAGGTATTTCAAGGGCACCAGCCAGTCGGCATTGTTGACCATCAGTGCCTTGTCATTGTCAAAGCAGATAAAGCGTGACAGTTGCTGGCGGATCTTTTCGGCGTTATAGGCAATGGTTTCAAGGGAGAGCATTTGGCGCAATTCTGTTTTGCCGGTAGGGTCTGCCACCTGCACCGTACCCCCGCCCACCAGGGCGATGGGGATATGGCCGGCTTGTTGCATATGGCGCATGGCAATGACCGGAATAAAGTGGCCAAAATGAAGGCTGGGTGCTGTAGGGTCAAAGCCGATATAAAAGGTTGTAGGTTCGCGCTCCAGTTGCTTGTAGAGCTCCTCTTCAAAGGTGGTCTGGGCAATCAGGCCGCGCTCTTTCAGGGAATCAAGAATGTGCATGGGGCGCCTCCAATCTGCTGATGAAGTAGTCAAGTTGTAAAATTATAGAATCCATAACACTGAACTGTCAAGGAAAAAACGGGACTTCTACTGACCACGTAAGAAAAAACAGATGAGAAGATTTACACGATAGTTTGTCTTGATTTTTCTTGATCGCGCACGGGGTGCGCACGGTACGGAAACTCAAGAACAGAAAATTGTTTTATGCTGTAAATATTAAGGAACCCTTGATTTAATCGTCCATTGAACTATGCAGTTTGTTTCATGGTACAATAAGGCGAGAAAAGAGAAGAGAACAGGTGGGTTTTATCATGCCACAGGGGTCTGAACAAGAACGAAAATCGCCTATTCATTCTGGCAGCCGGCACCAACCTTCTGTTCATAGATTAGAAAAAATCTCAAGACTGTCGAGCGATAATGCTCAAAAAGTTCGTTAATCAGTGGTTCCTTGACCATCTCACAGCTGAATCATGGGAATAAAAGACCGGATATTTGTTGCAAACATGATCATTCAGCATATGAAAAAGGATGAAAATATGTGTCGATTTCCAGGGAATCGAAGAAAGGGGAGGACAAGCATGGGTTATCAAAAGTTGCTGGAGATCAGCGATGACTGGCTGAAATACGCGATCCGGCTCAATCTGGGGCGCGAACCCAGGAACAGTCTCGCAGAAATCAGAAATGCGGCGATGGCTGATGGCCGCATCAAAAGATACTTATCCGATATTGCGGATTTTCATAGAATTTTGATAACAAATCACAAAAATCCTGATTTGCCGATACAAAAAATGCTGTTTTTGCTTGACCTCGGATTTGACATGGAAGTCCCGGAAATCAAAGCGGCTATTGATGAAATCATCCGGCATCGGGACGAGCATGGCATATATCAGTCTTTGACCAATGTGCCCAGGCATTTTGGAGGTGCCGGTGTAGATGTGTTCAGCTGGTGTCTGTGCGACGCGCCCCTGCTTTTGCTGGCTTTGTTAAAAGCGGGTATGGATTATCGTGAATATATCAAACCCGGTGTAGATTATCTGGTGTCTCTATGCCGTGATAATGGATTTCCCTGCGCTGTTTCACCTGAGCTTGGCAAGTTTCGAGGACCTGGGAAAAAGGGCGACTGCTGCCCATATGCGACGCTGATCATGGCCGATTTACTGTCGTATATTCCTGAATACAGGGATTCCAGGGGTGCCACGTCCTCTGTGGAAGCTTTGCTGAACCTGTGGGAAAATAGCCTTGACCTGCATCCATATATGTTCTTTATGGGAACTGATTTCCGCAAGATGAAAGCGCCTTCGTGCTGGTATGATATTGTCAGCGTTGCAGGAGTTCTCAGCAAATACGAGTTTGTGCGGAATGACCGGCGTTTTCTCGAAATGATCAAGCATATAAAGGGCAAGCAAGACAAGGACGGCCTTTTTACGCCTGAATCAATATACCAAAAATTAAATGACTGGGATTTCGGGCAGAAGAAAGTCCCGTCTCCCTATCTGACCTACCTTTGTTATCGAATCTTTGAGCGCTTGGAACAAAGGACATGAAAAAGACAACGCTTTTGCGGAAGGAATAAATAAACGGCCTGTACGTGATACCGGTCTTCTTATATGATAAAGTAGTAGCAGTAATACAACATGCCCGCTCCGGTCCTCAGGAACGTGAGCCGGTGAACTGTTCAGAAAGGGACAGGATGAAGCGAACGGGTCAGATCAAAACAAGAAAGCGCGTGAAGGACCACGGGAAGGCATTTGTTCCCATTCTCTACAGGTATATCGCCACATGTTACATAAGCGTCAAACCAATGCACTATAAAACTGGTCTTGATACGAGGCATTACCGCAAGGAACGGAATCAATCGAATGCACGCAAAAACTTTTTTGCTTTATAATAATAAAAACCTAACAAGAACGAAATAAAAACCTAACAAGAACGATTGACTTCTTTCTCTAAAAGGATTATAAAAAAAACATGCGTGAATGGGCTTTTCGTTTCAACGAGCTGCAAAAGAAAGAAATATCGGCGGACGAATATTTTGAATGGAAATTAAATTGGCCGTTTACTTGTGATGATGGCGGGCGATTTGAGCCGTCATACAAGTGGAGAAAATCTTAATAATCTTTTTCATAATTCAGATGAATTATTTTAAGAAAGGATGAGAAAAGTTATGATTAAGCTCTTATACAAAATGCTGTTGACTATCAGTTCTATAATATTGGTCTTAATAGTGTATTTTATAAAAGAAAAAATCTGGATACAAAGCATAGGAGCCTATACAACTATTTTATACGTGTGTATTCCACTATGCTTAGCTTATATTTGCATAAAGCTTAGTGCTTTTCTTTCAAACGATTGTATCAAAGGTAATATACTTGGAATTGAGTTAGCGAACGATACCTATTTACCAAGTTATCTAGGTTATTTTTTTATCGCACTAAGTATCCCATCCGAAGACAATTTAACGCTGATATTTATTTTTTTTATACTATTTGTATTTGTTTTTCATTCACAAACCTTGTATTACAACCCTTTGTTTTTAATTTTAGGATATAAATTTTACTATGTAACAAACTCAAAAAACATGAAGATTTTTATTATTAGCAAACGCGAAATAAAAATACATAACAATGTCTCTTTCAACAGCTTAAAAAGAATTAACGACTATACTTTTATTGATAAGGAGGGTAAATAATGAATCATCTACTCGCTAAAGTAAATAATCGGGATGAACAGTATCGAAAAATAATATCTGATAATACAATCTTCTATAACTTTCCTGAAAACTTATCAAATCATCATGAATATACACCAGCATACAAGTTAGAAGATGATGAATGGTACTCAGTCAGCAATCTTTCGCAAAAGGAGTTCTGTATTGAACTCATAAAAAGCGAGTTTGATTCTACACCTTATAAACTTCTTTCTCAAGCAGACCCCAGTAATATTACATATATTTGTGCATTTCAAGATGAGACCGTCTACCATTTTCAAAGAATTTTTAAATACAGTGTTCTAGAAAGAAAAAAAACTATTCACCTTGGAGACGAAATAACTGTGAAAGAAAATCCTAAGCAAATTATTTTATCTGATACTGCAGATGCAATTTATGTTAAAAGCGACGATATTCTCTATTTTCGTAAACTTGAAACAATTGCTCCAATATTCAAAGGTATAGATATTCTTTACAGGGAGGCAACTGAAGATGAAGTGACAAACTTCTTGAATCAACCTTTTGTCCGTACAGATGGAGATTACAGTGTTGGAAAAGTCGGAAAAGCGAATCGTCGAAGACTGGCTATGGCACTTGAATCGTTTAATAAATTAACCCCTAAACAAAAAATTGTAATCTTCAAATACACAAACGAATATTATCCTCAACTAAAATATGATGGAACAGCTTTCACCATTAACAACGAAGACAATATGAAATATCTTTTATATGGATTGGAACAGCGGTATTATACTACTCCTGCAACAAATGAAAAACTAGTTGCAAATTCAGTTAGCAATATTCCTAAAAAGTAACTCTTAAATAATTTTGCACTCAAAATGCACTCAAAAGACAATTAAAAACGCCGCAATCACTGTGTTTACAATGGTTTGCGGCGTTACTTTGTTTACTCCCACTCAATACTCGCCGGCGGCTTGGTCGTGATATCAAACAGCACGCGGTTGACCCCGGGCACCTCATTGACGATGCGGCGGGAGATCAGCGCCAGCAGGTCGTAGGGGATACGGGCCCAGTCGGCGGTCATGAAGTCATCGGTGGTGACGGCGCGGATGGCGACAGCGGTGTCGTAGCTGCGATCGTCTCCAATGATGCCCACGGAGCGCAGACCGGTGTTGACGGTGAAGAACTGGCTGACCTGACGGTGCAGGCCGGCTCTCTCAAACTCCTCCAGCAGAATGGCGTCGCTTTGCCGGGTCAATTCCACCTTGTCCCGGGTGAGCTCACCCAGGGTGCGGATGGCCAGGCCGGGGCCCGGGAAGGGCTGGCGGTCGGTCATTTCCGGTGGCAGGCCCAGGACGCGGCCCAGTTCGCGCACCTCGTCCTTGAACAGGGTGCGCAGGGGCTCAATCAGGCTGGTGAAGCCCAGCTCCTTTGGCAGCCCGCCTACGTTGTGATGGCTCTTGATGGTGACCGAGCCGGGCGCGGCGCCGGATTCGATCACATCCGGGTAGATGGTTCCCTGGGCGAAATGGTCCAGCGCGCCCAGCTTGCCGGCTTCCTCACGGAAGATCTCGATAAACTGCGCGCCGATGATTTTGCGCTTACGCTCAGGATCGGTCACACCGGACAGGCGCTGATAAAAACGCTCCGAGGCGTCTACTGCGCTCAGGTGTACGGGGAAATGGGCGGTGAAAACCTCTGCTACCAGCTGCGGCTCATCCTTGCGCATGAAGCCATGATCCACAAAGACACAGTACAGCCGGTCTCCGATCGCTCTAGCAATCAAGGCCGCTACCACCGCGGAATCCACACCGCCGGACAAGCCCAGCAGCACGGTGCCCTGGCCCACAACCTTGCGGATGTCCTCGATAGCCTGCTGCGCGAAGCTATCCATGCGCCAGTCCGCAGTGGCACGGCAGATGTCCAGCGCAAAGCGGCGGATGATCTCCATGCCCTGCTGGCTATGGGTAACCTCCGGATGGAACTGAACGCCATAAAGGCCCAGCGTCGGCGCCTCCATGGCGGCAATCGGACAGGTGGCGGTGGAAGCGGTGGACACAAAGCCATCCGGCAAGGTGCTCACTTGGTAGGAGTGGCTCATCCAGGTGTCTGATTCTGCTTTGAGCCCTGAAAACAGGCTGGCGTTTGTGTCCAGCTGTACGCGACTGAGTCCGTACTCGCCTTTGGGCGCCTTGCTTACCTGACCGCCATGCTGCACAGCCATCAGCTGCATGCCATAACACACGCCCAGCACCGGCACGCCCAGTTTGAACAGGCCGGAATCACAGCCGGGAGCTTGCTCCATGGTGACATTGGCCGGACCGCCCGAGAGGATGATGCCCGCGGGATTAAGCTGACGAATGTCAGACAGCGGTATGTTGTACGGTACCACCTGAGAAAAAACCTGTGCCTGACGTACGCGCCGCGCGATCAACTGGGTATACTGGCTGCCAAAATCAACGATAACAATGGGCTTGCTCATTGGGATATCCTCCGACACAGAGTAAAACGGATATATGGACAACGCAAAAAACCTGAATGGCTATTGATTCCGGCTAGCTTGAGACCTATTTGTCCGGCATGTTTTCGATGATGACCTGGCAGGTTGCCATGGCGCGCAGCGCGTTGCGGTGGCTTTGCGGGCTGACCCCCGCGCAGCAGGCAGCGTCGACAATTACACGGATTTCCGGCAGCGCCGCCTTGATGATCAGGGCGTTAGAAATGACACAGATATCAGTGCAAAGGCCTATCAGGGTGATGGACTCCAGAGGCGCTTGCGCGTGCATATCCTTCAGCAGCTGTGCCAGTTCCAGCGAGCCAAAGGACGGCTTGTCAAGGGCCGGTCGGCTGCGCAGCGCCTCCAGGCTGGGGTGAATCTGCCAGCCCTCAGTGCCATGGATACAGTGCGGGACAGGCAGCAGACGCCCTTCCTGGGTGGTCAGATAGTCTTCTCCGTGAGTATCGCGGGTAAAGAGCACCTCGCCGTCAAAGTCCCGTATTTTCCGCAAAACTTGCGGCAGGATAGCTTGCGCCTCGCTTGTGCCCAGCGCGCCATCAATAAAGTCCCGCTGCATGTCCACAACCAGCAGCAGCTTGCGTCCCGTTATTGTCTTAGTCATGCTTCACACTGCCATCAGGGTTGAACAGAGGAAGGGTTTGCAAATAAAGGATGTCACTGCGCTTGCAAGCCGGACCCTCTGCCAGGATCGCCATCTTACCTACTACGGCGCCGCCGGCTTCGCCAACCAGCTTTTCCACCGCTTTGAGGCTTTCGCCGGTGGAAATCACGTCGTCCACAATCAGTACGCGCTTTCCGCGCATAAAGTCCGCGTCATTCTGGTCGATGAACAGCATCTGGCGGTTGACGGTGGTGATGGAGGTGACTTCGGTGGAAAAAACGTTGCGCATATACAACTTTGGCGCTTTGCGGGCGATGAGGTAGCGGTTCTCGCGGTTTTGACGCGCCATTTCATATACCAGCGGGATGCCCTTGGATTCGGCTGTGATGAGGACATCGTGCGGCGGCGCGATCTTGAGCAGGTCACGGGCGCAGGCGATGGTCAGCTCAACATCGCCAAAGATAACAAAGGCGGCGATGTACAGCTCTTCATTGACCGGGCACAGGGGGAGGTTGCGGGTCAAGCCCGCGACTTCAATCTTGTAATCCATGTTTCCTCCATAAGAAAGGGTTTTGCTGTGCTAATTGTAAGAATTTCAGGTATCCTTGTCAATCTGCCGGCGTCCTGACCGAAGTCATTTGCTTTCTTCCCGCTGGCTATACCTCATCCCAGATGCGCCTGGCGTTCATCAGGCTGACGGCTGAGGCGTAGGCCGGCTCTTCCATGCCTTCAAACTCGATGGCGATGTTGCCCTGATAGCCCGCGTCCTTGAGCGCCTTCATCGCGGTGTATACATCAAGATCGCCCTGGCCCAGGATGGCGCCGCGCAGGTACTTGCCCCCGCGGGAGCGGAACCAGTTGCCGCCGCAGTCAAACAGGGTGGAATCACCCGGATCCCGGGTGCGTACGTAGAAATCTTTCAGGTGTACCATCTCACAGCGACGCGCCAGGCGCACGGCGGCCGCTGAAGGGTCCTCATCCACGCAGATGATGTTCCCGGTATCCAACAGCAGGCCGTAGTTGCCGGTTGTCACAGCGTTGAGCAGACGCTCCACCCGGTCGCAGCCGTTGACAAAAAAGCCGTGGTTCTCAAGCAGCGTCATCACGCCGCGTGCTTTCGCGTACTCGGAAATGTGCGTGACCGCTTCCACCATCTGCGGCAACAGCGCGTCAAAGGCTTCCTGGGTGTTTTGGTCCATCGGGCGGCGGAACGCTGAGATATCATGCCGCATGCGGGGCAAGCCCAATTCCGCCGCGATGTCCACCTCATGGCAGACACGCGCGATTTCCTGTTCCTGTTCCTCACCTTGCTTGAGCAGGTCAGCCAGCACCGAGTAGTTGACCAGCTCAATGCCGGCATCCTTCGCCCGGCGGCGAATACGCGCGATCATGTCCTTGTCGATGGCGCCCGTTGTCGGGTCATCAAAACGAAAAGCAAAGGGGACAAGCTCCATCACCTCTGCGCCGTTTTTGGCTGCCCAGTCAATAGCCTCTTCCAGGCTCATCTGCCCAGACTTGATCAGGGGATCCAGGGAATAGGAACTAAGGCCGATTTTCATACGCGCCCTCCTTGAATAACAGGTAATAATGTCTCACCGTTACGATACCGCGGGTGCGCGGGAATTTCAACTGCAATGCAGAATGATATGCGTGACAGCGCGGCTGCAAGGAGGATTTTAGATGAGGATTATAATGGGAAGAAAAGAAATCCGAACCTTGAAACAATGGAGATTCTTTTGCCTTGCCGGAAAAGCCTTGTATAGGACAGGGGGCCGCCTGAGATGGCGGCCCCTGTCTTGGCGAGAGCATGTGGGAATCGAACCCACCCAAGAAGCTTCTAACCCCTTACATCGGTTTTGAAGACCGAGGGGCACACCAGCACCCATCTGCTCCCATGCGCAAACATGGTAAAATATCAATGACAACTTGTCAATTGCCCCGAGCAGAAAAACGGATTGCCCCGAGCAGAAAAACGGAGCTGCTGGCATCATTGTTGATTGTGCTGTTTATGACCGTAAGATACCGCCATGTATAAGAGCCAAGCCGGCCTGTCCTGCCTTGCTCAGCAGATTTTGCGGGCTTCCAACTGCGCGCGCACGCATAATTCCGCGGCCTTGAAGGCGTGTGCCTGGCTCATGGCTAGCTCCGTGCAGTGGATGCAGTCTAAAATCAGCTGTCCAAAGAAGGGGAAACCGACCTTGCCTGACAGGCTGAAGCGCTGCTCGCCTTCATCGTTGACCAGAATGAGCTGGTCTCCCTGGCCATCCTGCGTCGCGACATCGACATATTTTCGAAGTTCTATATAGCCTTCGCTACCCAAAATCAGCGTGCGACCGTCTCCCCAGGAACGCAGGCCGTCGGGAGTGAACCAGTCCACGCGGAAATAACCGGTGCAGCCGTTGTTGCCCAGCAGCATGCAATCACCAAAATCATCCAGCTCAGGATATTGCGGGTGCGCGTAATTGGCAATCTGGCTGCTGGTGATGGTCGCGTCTTTGGCACCTGTATAATAGAGGAATTGCTCAATCTGATGGCTGCCGATGTCACACAGGATTCCGCCATACTGTTCCTTGACAAAGAACCAATCGGGTCTTGCGGATGCGTTGAGGCGGTGAGGCCCCAGGCCGATCACCTGAAGCACCTGGCCGATGGCGCCCTGGTTGATCAGGTCTCCTGCGTATACTGCGCTTTCTACATGCAGCCGCTCAGAGTAGTACACCATGTACTTGCGCCCGGTGCGCTTGGCAGTTTCCCGGGCCTGCGCCAGCTGTGCCAGTGTCGTCAGCGGAGCCTTGTCGGTAAAATAATCCTTCCCCGCTTCCATGACCTCCAGGCCAAGCGGGCAGCGCAGGTTGGTAATGGCGGCTGCGGCTACCAGCTTGGTATCCGGATCGCACAGAATCTCTTGTTTGCTTTTCACCGGGATGGCTTGAGGAAAGGCTTTCAGAAAGCGCGCCACCTTATCCGGAGCCGGATCGTAGACATACTTGAGCGTTGCGCCCGCTTCAATCAGGCCATTGCACATCCCGTTGATGTGGCCGTGATCCAGCGCCATGGCGGAAAAAACAAACTCACCCGGGCCAACAACCGGACTGGGCTTGCCCTTGGGCGCGTAGTTCATGCCGTCTGCTTTCATTAAGATGTCCTCCTCAATTCAGTATGAGTTTTTGACCGCTTTGCGCGGCGGATCGGTAACAGGCAAAAACCAAATCCATGGTGCTTTTGATGTTCCGTGGATTGATGGGAAATGAGCGCTCCTGCTCGATCGCATTATAGAAGTCCTCAATACATAGTTTATGGCCTGTGCCCCAATAGGTTTTGCCGCTGCTGCCCATCTTCTTGTTGCGGACAATTTCGTTTTGCCCGTCACTGTAGTGTATGGACAGTTGCTCTCCAACCAGCAAACAGGTAGCCCGCTCACAAACCACCTCCAGCATCACCGGCGCGTCCACGCAGTAGGCCAGACTGGCGAAAAACAGCACCGGCTTGCTGCCAAACTCTATATAGGCTTCCAGGGTGTCCTCCACCTCGATCAGGCCATGCAGGTGGCGGTTATGCGTGGAGGCCTGGACAGTGCTGGCCGGCCCAAGCAAGTGGACCAGCAGATCCACGGAATGGATAGCTTGGTTAATCAGCACTCCGCCGCCTTCTGTTGCAGCACGGCCATGCCATTCATCAGCGTAATAATCAGCGTCACGCTGCCAGGTTACAAAGCAGCGCGCGCCCAGCACCTTGCCCAATCCTCCTGAAGACAGATGATCTGCCAGGCGGAGAGTAGTTGCGTTGTAACGGTTTTGGAAGCATACGCCAATAGCAGCTGCGCTGTGTTCCTGTGCCAAAAGAAGCTTTTCAAAGGACGCGGGGGTGATGGCTGCTGGTTTCTCCATGAACACATGCACACCACGTTTCAAAGAAGCTGTGGCCATATCGACATGCAGGTGATGCGGCGTGCACAGGTGAACTACATCGGGTTGTTCCAGGCACAGCATTTGTTCATAATCAGTGTAGACAGCGGCATTAAAGGGCTTGGCCATGTCAGACGCCCGGCTGATAACCGTATCAACGCAGGCAATTACCTCAACACCGGGCATTTGGCTGAGCGCCTCCGCATGTGTCTTCGCGATTCTGCCACAGCCTACCAATACGCTCTTCATAGTTTCTTTCCTAACTGCGTGTATCTTTTGGTATCCACCGAAATGACGGCACAGCCGGTTTCCAGGCTGCCCATGTGATGTTATCATAACACAATAATAGATAAGAAAGTGCATTCTTCTCATCTTCTTATCAAATCAGTCACTCCTCAAAAACACCGAAAACGCCGGGTACGTCAGGGTAGAAAGCCCGCTGCATCGCAATAAAGAGAAGGACAGATGCAAAAACGGATGTGAGACGTATAATCAGTGAGAGGGTGAAAGTTCCGGGGCAGTGCAGGCTTCAAAGGCTCAGGATGCTTGTTCCGGAAGCGTTTACACCATGTTTGGCAGGCGCTGAGTGGGTCGGGATTTTGCGTATGATTTTACGAATGAACCCCCAGTTTCAGCCCATTTTCAGCGTCCTTGTTTCAGCCCATTTTCAGCGTCCTGTTCTTGCAATTTTCCCGAGCTTTATGCTATACTCTTTGAGCATTACACACGCGGGGTGACTGTGCGCTTGTGCCAAAAGGCGGCCGCACGGGTTGAAACCCGCGGAGGCAACAACAAGGAGGAAGACCCATGGCCATCATTTCTATGAAGAGCCTGTTGGAAGCAGGCGTCCACTTCGGACACCAAACCCGCCGCTGGAACCCCAAAATGGCACCCTATATCTTCACGGAGCGCAACGGCATCTACATCATTGACCTGCAAAAGACCGTGCGCAAGATTGAAGAAGCATACATGTTTGTGCGCAACCTGTCCATGGAAGGAAAGAGTCTTTTGTTCGTGGGCACCAAGAAGCAGGCTCAGGAATCCATTGAACAGGAAGCCAAGCGCTGCAATATGTTCTATGTCAATCGCCGCTGGCTGGGCGGCATGCTGACCAACTACCGCACCATTCGTTCGCGCGTAGAGCGTCTTAATGAGATTGACAAAATGGAAGCCACCGGTCAGTTTGATCTGCTGCCTAAAAAGGAAGTAGCGAAATTGACTCACGAGCGTGAAAAGCTTAACAACAACCTGGGCGGTATCCGTGACATGAAAGGTTTGCCGGGCGCCCTGTTTGTGGTGGACCCGCAGATGGAAGCCATTGCGATCGCTGAGGCACGTACCTTGGGCATTCCGATTGTCGCCATTGTAGATACCAACTGCGATCCCGACCTGGTTGACTACGTTATTCCCGGGAATGATGATGCCATCCGCGCCGTCAAGCTGATTTCAAGCAAGATGGCCGATGCTGTTCTGGAAGGCAAGCAAGGTGCTCAGTCAGAGAGCGAAGCCGATGCAACTGATGAGGACGACAGTGCGGAGATGGACAACTAATAGCCGTCCCGCTGAAGGATAAGGAGAAAGACTATGGAAATTACTGCAGCAATGGTAAAGGAACTGCGTGAGCGCACGCAAGCGGGCATGATGGACTGCAAAAACGCGCTGACCGAGTGCAAGGGTGACATGGACAAAGCCATCGAGTATCTCCGTGAAAAGGGATTGGCTGCCAATGCCAAGAAGGCTGGCCGTATTGCCGCTGAAGGCTTGGTGGACAGCTATATCCACATGGGTGGCAAGATTGGTGTGCTGCTGGAGGTCAACTGCGAGACTGACTTCGTTGCCAAGACCGATTCCTTCAAGGAATTGTGCCATGACCTGACCTTGCAGATCGCGGCCAGCAATCCGCTGTATATCAGCAAGGAAGATGTTCCGGCAGAGGACCTTGAGAAGGAGCGCGAGATTCTGCGCGCGCAGGCCCTCAATGAAGGGAAGCCTGAAAAAATCGTAGAGCGTATGGTAGAAGGCCGGATTGAGAAGTACTATAAGGAAGTCTGCCTGCTGGAGCAGCCTTTTGTAAAGAACCCCGATATTACAGTACAGACCTTGGTGAATGAGACCGCGCTGGCCAGTGGTGAGAAGATCTCTGTGCGCCGCTTTACCCGTTATGAACGCGGCGAAGGCATTGAGAAGAAAGTCAGCGACCTCGCCGGTGAAATCGAAGCGATGACCGGCAAGGCCTGAGGTATTGACAGGGAAGAAAACTTAACAGGGCGGCGCAATGCGCCGCCCTGTTTGAAAAAACGGGAGGCTTACCATGTTGTATAAGCGGATCCTGCTCAAGCTCTCCGGGGAAGCCCTGGGAGAGAAGGGGTGGTTGTTTGACCATGAAAAAATCCTGGAGGTCGCCGGCATTCTAAAGGAAATCAAGGACGGCGGCACCCAGGTCGGCGTGGTGATCGGCGCTGGCAACCTATGGCGAGGGCGGCATGGCGCGTCTTCCGGAATGGATGCTGTGCGCGCGGACATGATGGGGATGCTGGGCACGGTAATGAACTGCGTCATGATGCAGGATGCCCTGGCGCAGCATGGCTGTACGTCACAGGTGTTTTCAGCCCTGCACATGCCTGATGTGTGTGATAAATACCGGCGTGATTTGGCGGATGAGGCGCTTCAGCGTGATGGCGTGGCTTTTTTTGGCGGCGGGTTAGGCAACCCGTTTTTTACTACGGATACCGCCGTAGTGTTGCGTGCGGTGGAACTCAAAGCTGACGCGCTGTTGCTGGCCAAAAACATTGATGGCGTATATTCGGCCGACCCCAATAAGGATAAAACAGCCGAGCTGATCCCGGCCATTACCTACCGCGAAGCCTACCAACGGGGACTGAAGGTCATGGATCTGGCAGCCTTCACGATCTGTGCGGATCAAGGTTTGCCTTTGGTACGGGTTTTTGGCCTGGATGATCCGCGCAACATCCTGCGGGTGATTGCCGGGGAAAACCTGGGTACCATACTGTACCCCTGAGGACACCTCAGCTATGAAAAAACTGCGGCGTTTTGTCTGGTTTATTGCCAAGCGGCTGATGCTTATCACCGGCATCCTGGGATTGATGACGATTACTTTTTATTTTTCGATGAACGCTGCAAATATCTTTGTTATCCTCAAGGATGGCATGGCGCAGCGTGCTTTGACGGTGATGATGGGTCTGGATGGCGCAGAACTTCCCAAGTATTTCTCAACGGCCTATTTGCCTGTGGACAAGCGCCTTGCTACCATGCGGGATGGCACCAATCCTTATGAGCTTTATCAAATTACCGGAATTGACCATCGTTTGCGCATGGAATGGGTATGGGCCTGGCCCTGGGAGGATACTGCCCGCGCTACCATTACTGAGCAGGTACCGGGTATTGACGGGCGTATCAAGTCCTCCTGGCGTGATCGTGTTCCCCAGGAGCAGTGGTCACCCCCGCGCTGGCCGTCCGCGCGCTATGATGTCATTTTAATCCGTGAGAATGGACGATGGTACATCCGTGAACTGCGCAACGAGCGCGCCTACACGCCCTGAGCAGGCAAAGCGTATAAAAGGCTCAAGTTATCGGGGGGAGAGGCATTGATGAAACGAAACATGCGTGAATGGCAAAAAGCCCTTATTGCGTCGCCTGTCAAACAGGCGATGCCTATTTTATCCTTTCCGGGCGCCAGTTTGCTGGGGGTGACGGTGGACCGGTTGGTACGCGATGCCTCTCTGCAGGCGCAGGTCATGCATTTGGTAGCTCGTCGGACGCCTTCCTGCGCTGCTGTCAGCATGATGGATCTATCAGTGGAAGCTGAGGCCTTCGGCAGCACTGTCCATTTTGCGCCTGATGAGGTGCCAACCATCAGGAATGCTGTTGCGCGCCCTGACAGTGCAGTTGACCTGGTAACGCCCCGTGTAGGCGCCGGGCGGACCTGGCAGTATGTCGAGGCGATTGCCCGGGCGTGCGAATTGATTGATGACCGCCCTGTTTTCTCGGGCGCTATCGGCCCTTATTCACTTGCCGGACGTCTCATGGGCGTCAGTGATATTATGATGGATTGCTTTGATGATCCGCAGGCTGTTCACCGGGTGCTGGGCAAGGCGACCGATTTTCTTGTGGACTACCTGTGCGCCCAGCGGAATGCGGGCGCAAATGGCGCGCTCCTTGCTGAACCTCTGGCCGGCCTGTTGTCCCCGGCGCTGGCCAAAGAGTTTTCTTCGCCTTATGTGGCACGCATCGCCAAAGCGCTGCGCGCGGAGGATTTTTTGGTCATCTACCACAATTGCGGAAACAATACGCCCCGGATGATGGATAGTATTCTCTCCACTGACTGTGACGGTTACCATTTCGGTGATGCGGTGAATTTGGCGGAACTGGTGCCCCAGGTGCCGGCGGATGCCTTTGTCATGGGCAACATCAGCCCCTCTTCGCAGTTTTTGGGCGGCACACCGGACAGCGTGCGGGAAGCAACGCTGGCCTTGATGCGCGCATGCAGTCCGGGCTATCCCAATTTTATCGTGTCATCCGGCTGCGACATTCCGCCCGGGGCGCCCTGGGAAAACATTGATGCCTTTTATGAGGCAGTGGCTGCATATTATGCCGAAAAGCAATCTTTTTCCTCAAGGGAAGATTAGTTTGGAAATACCATGAACATTCAAGCTCCCCTTTTGGTACTGGCGCCCATGGCGGGCATTACGGATTGGCCTTTCAGGCGGCAGGCCATGCTGCATGGGGCGGACAAAACTGTTACAGAAATGATCAGTGCCATGGGGCTTCTCCAAGCGCCGCGAGGCAACACCGCTTATCAGTTTTTATTGTCCTTTGATGAAAGCGAAATAAACCTGACCGCCCAGATTTTCGGCAAAGACCCGGATTATATGGCTGAAGCAGCCGCAATTCTGTCTGCCTTGCCGCAATATACAGGGGTGGACATCAACTTTGGCTGTCCGGCGCCCAAGGTGACTTCCTCGGGTAGCGGCAGTGCCTTAATGAAGGACATACCCCGTGCCCGGGCCATCATCGCCGCGGTGCGCAAGGTATGTAGCAAGCCCTTATCCGCCAAGATGCGCATTGGTTGGGACAGTCGGTCTATCAACGCGGTGGACTTCGCTAAAATGTGTGAGGATGGGGGCGTGGACAGCCTGTGTGTGCATGGCCGCACCCGGGCGCAGCAGTACTCAGGACGAGCGGACTGGGGCCAGATCGCGCTGGTGAAGCAGTCTGTCAGCATACCGGTTATCGCCAATGGGGATGTGTTTTCTGCTGCGGACGCAATAGTCATCCTGAATCAAACCGGCGCTGACGGCATCGCGCTGGGCCGCGGCGTCCTGGGCAACCCCTGGCTGTTCTCACAAATAAAACAGGCTTTGGACGGGGAAGATGTAAGTTTCCCGGGCCCACAGCAGGTGCTGTCTACTGCGCTTGACCACCTGGAGGACATGGTCCGCATGAAAGGTGAGCGCTGGGCGCTCATAGAGATGCGAAAGCATTTCGCGTGGTATCTAAAAGGAACTCACAACGCTGCGGCTACGCGGGCGATCATCAACACCACTGAGGATATTGAGATGCTCAAATCCGTGATAACCCGGCATTTCCTCAGAAGTGACGGGCCAGGAGTACCTAGTTCAGGTGTATAAAAGCAGCTATTTTATGATACAATAAAATTGTTTCGTCCGGGGCCGTATGGTGACCGGCCAATCTGTTGACGAATCTAGGAGATGCGCATGAAAAAATTGTTGGTATTCCTTTTAATTGCCGTTTTTTTGCTGTCCCTTTTGACGGGTTTGGCAGCCGGCAAGAAGGAGCCTCAGCTGATTCTGTTGCCCATGCAGGTGGGGGAGATCAGCCAAGCCATCCAGGGGGAAGGGACCTGGCGCAGCGATCATCCGGACATCGCCACAGTGTCCGATTCCGGTGTTATCACTGCGTTGGCAGAGGGCTACACACTGGTGCTTCTCAGCAACAGGAAAAACGAGGTGACCATCAGATGCGAGGTTCAGGTTGGTGAAACGCCTATTCCTGAAGAGATCACCCGTGTGATTGAATCAGCCCTTGCTGACTGGGCTGAGGCGGATGGCAAGCCGCTGCCCCGATACAACGAGTACACAAAATGGTTTAATCCCGCCGCCAAGGACGGCTTTGGCTGGTGCGGCGCCTTTGTCGGCCTGCACTTTGATACGGTTGGAATTGAGATGAACAAGGAATACCGTGCCAAGAAAGCCCCGCCGCTTCCGGAAGGCTCCTTGTTCGCGGTGCGCCAGGCCTCCCAGACCAAGCTGTATGAAGGTTTTCAAAGCCGTAACCGGCTCAGCAACCTGCCCCGCCCGGGTTATTATATTATCTATGGCAAAAAGGGCAGCACGCCCTATACCCATGTCGGCCTGGTCACAACGGTACAGGACATGGGCGAGGGCGTCTACCTGCTTGAGACCGTAGAGGGCAACTTGGGTTCGCGTATCAAGCGCTTCAGCTACCTCTATGACAGCCTGGCTGAGCGCAAGGACCGCAACATCAAGCCTATCCCGGCTGAATTGCAAACCCGGCCGGATGAGTTCAACTATGAATATGTCAAGGATTTTTATATCAATGTCTTTGGGCAGACCTGGTATTGATACTGACTCTCCTATGGCGTAAGGTTGTGTCGGTGGCCGGCCACCCATGACAGAAAAAGCGGGCGCCGTTGTCGGTGTCCACTTTTTGCTGTATTAATTGTTTAAAAGTCTGTGCTTTGCTCCAGTGCCTTGCTGGCTTCTTCATTTTTGAGCGTCGCAATCAGCCGCTCATGCGTGACGTCGTTAAAAGCCTGCCCCTTGCGGTTGCGTACTGACACCGAGCCATCTTCGGCTTCACGGTCGCCAATGACCAGCATATAGGGTATTTTCATCATCTGCGCCTCGCGCACCTTGAAGCCGATTTTCTCATTGCGCAAGTCAAGTTCTACGCGCAGCCCGGCTTTCTCCATTTCAGCCTTCAGGGCTTTGGCTGCCGTGTCTGCGCGTTCAGTGATGGTCAGGATACGCGCCTGCACGGGGGAGAGCCACAGGGGAAAAGCGCCGCCAAAGTGCTCGATGAGTACGGCGATAAAGCGCTCAATGGCGCCATAGACCACTCGGTGGATCATGACCGGGCGGTGTTTCTCGCCATCAGGGCCCACATAGGCAAGGTCGAAACGCTCAGGCAGGTTCATGTCCAGCTGGATGGTGCCGCACTGCCAGGTACGGCCCAGGCTGTCCTGAAGATGGAAGTCGATCTTGGGGCCGTAGAAGGCGCCGTCGCCCTCGTTTACCACATAGGGAACGCCAATTTCATCCAGCGCGCCACGCAGGCCTTCGGTAGCCAGTTCCCACATCTCGTCCGTGCCGATGCTTTTTTCGGGCCGCGTGCTCAGCTCTACCTTGTAGGAAAGGCCGAAAACCTTGTATACCTTGTCAGTCAGACGGTAAACACCGATAATCTCATCCTTGATTTGATCAGGGGTCATGAACAGATGGGCATCATCCTGGTTGAAGCAGCGCACACGCATCAGCCCGTGCAGTGTGCCGGATTTTTCGTGCCGATGCACCAGACCCAACTCGCCCATACGCACAGGCAGGTCACGGTAGGACCACATCCTGCGTTTAAACGCCAGGATGCCGCCGGGACAATTCATGGGCTTGATGGCAAAATCCTGGTCATCAATCCTGGTGGTGTACATATTGTCGCGGTAATTGTCCCAATGGCCGCTGGTTTCCCACAGCGCCCGTGAGAGCATAATAGGCGTTTTGATTTCCTGATAGCCTGCTTCCAAGTGCACTTTACGCCAATAATCCTCCAGCACATTGCGCAGTATCATACCGTTGGGGTAGAAGAACGGGAAACCGGGTCCCTCGTCAAGAACGTCAAACAAATCCAGTTCGCGCCCCAGCTTGCGGTGGTCGCGTTTTTTGGCTTCCTCGATGCGCGCCAGATAGGCATCCAAATCGGCTTTGTCGGTGAAAGCTGTGCCATAGATGCGCTGCAGCATCTTGTTTTTTTCGCTGCCGCGCCAGTAGGCGCCAGCCAGGCTGGTCAGTTTGAAGGCCTTGATTTTGCCGGTAGAGGGCAGATGCGGCCCGGCACACAGATCGATAAACTCACCCTGCCTGTAAAAAGACAGCTCCTCATCTTCCGGAAGGTCAAGGATCAACTCCACTTTATAGGGTTCATCGCGTTGCTGCATCAGGGCAATGGCCTCTTCCCGCGACAGGGTGAAGCGTTCCTCGCGTTCATTTTTCTTGATGATGCGCGCCATTTCTTTTTCGATACGCGCCAGATCCTCCGGCTGGAAAGGCTCCTCCACATCAAAATCGTAGTAAAATCCGTTCTCAATGGACGGGCCGATCGCCAGCTTGGCCTTGGGAAAGAGATTTTTGACAGCGCTGGCCAGCACGTGACTGGCAGTATGGCGCAGCAGGTGGCGGGCTTCCTCGTCCTCAAAGCCTACGGGCTCCAGCGTGCCCTCCTCAAACAGCGGCGCCATCAGCTCCACCAGCGCGCCGTTATGACGGGCGGCGATGGCGCTTTTGCGCGCATCAGGCGCAAGGTCCTTGAAAGCATCCAGCGCGTTGACGCCAGGCTGATACTCCCCGGAGTGTCCCATAACAGTCAGTTTCATATCTTCCTCCTTGATTGAATACGGTATAAAAAAACAGCCGCCCACACAGGGACGGATGATCATGTCCGCGGTTCCACCCAGATTGCCGGTTTCCCGGCCGCTCTTTTGCGCTGTAACGCTCGCCTTGCGTTCATGTCAGGCGGTGGTACTGTCCCCTTCCGTGCCCGGCGCGCTTTCAGCCTTGGCGCTGCCTCTCTTGGGGCGGTCAGGGGGAGCTTGTCCTCCCTCATTCACGAATGGATACAGTATACTCCCTGTAGGCGCCGGCGTCAACATTTTGGGCTCATTTGGAATACAGGCACGATATTCTTTTCTTCAAGCTTTTGTTGTTGGTTGTCGGTGTATGAGGATTGAAGCCTTTACAGCTCTTGACCGGCTGGAAGATACATAGTACATTATGTCCAGGTCAATGCCTCCACCCCATCCGGCGCTTTGAGATACAAGTCTGGCGTTTTAATGAGTGGCGCAGCTTTGCACCGCTGGCTGTTGGCTCGCGACGGAGTGACTGCAAGCCGGTCAGGAAGCATTGCTATATATTAAACATCATAAGGTATACCGGAATCGCAAAAGGAGACAGGTTATGTTCAAAAAAAAGTCGTTTCTGAGCTTGTTTATCATCGTGTTGCTTCTTTTTTCTGCAGACGCATACATGGAAACCAAGGATATCTTTGCGGATTACCGTTCCAGGGGGATTGAAATATACAGCGTGGAATCCGGCGATTTGACCGAGAACGCCGAGTGTTATCAAGATGCCCATATCTTGACAGTCATCAAGGTTAAAAAGAAGCCCAAGGCGGAGGTTCTTTATGCTTTGGAGGTGGACAGCGGATCCTGGACACATGATATTCGTGCGGTCTTTGCTGACAAAAACCAGCTTGCGGGACTGCGTGCCGGCGACTTGGTGGCTGTTGTTGGCAAGGTTGGGAAAGCGCGTTGGAACCAGCTGGCCGATGTGGTGCTGACGGATTGTCAGGTGATTTTCGTGAACCTGGAAGCCAGCAAACTGCAAAGCGAGCTGGTTGCCAACAAGGAACTAGCTGTTTGGGACAGGCAAAAGCTTACCAGAGCCAGGTATGAGAAGGACTTAATAGCTTACAAGGCAAAAGCTGTTGCGCCGGACTACGAACAGGTTGCCCGGAATCCCGATCAGTTCAGGAACCAGATATTCAGTGTCAATGGCACAGTTGTCGGTACAATAGAATATGTCTTCCGCTATACCGAGATCCTGTTGCGAGATTACAGGGGAAACCTCTGGGTGGTGTACTACGTCCGCGAGGATGGAGGCGAGAGGTTTCTGGTCAATGACAGGCTTGAGGTATACGGCATCAGCAGCGGAATTAAGACATTCGTATCCGGAGAAAGCCAGGTTTTTATGCATTGACAAAAAAGTAATATTACATTGTAGCATTATCAGATTGATTTCATTTTGTCAAAATAAACTTTTTCGAAAATATGAATATGAATTGCTTCGCCACTCCAACACCAGCAAAACGTGTTGTAATAAAAAACAATGGGAGCCATATTGCTATGCAGAATGATGAAGAAGCCAAAGTTATTAATCTATTGATTGTTGATGATGAACCTGGGATAGTTGAGAGCCTTCATACTCTCTGCACAAAACGATTTGCGAAAGCAGGCGTTTTCGTTATTCGTGCGTATTCCTCTGATGAAGTTATTCAGATTATGCAAAAGACATGTATCGATTTGTTGCTTTCAGATATTCGGATGCCGAAAATTAATGGCATAATGTTAGCGAACTGGGTTGAAAAGTATAACCCAATGTGCAAAATAATTTTTTTGACTGGGTATCGTTCTTTTGACTATGCAAGGGAAGCTGTTCAAAACCGATGTGTCGTTGACTTTCTGCTAAAATCTTCCGAAGATGAGGTTTTGTTACAGACGTTGGACAAACACATTAGATTATGTATTGAACTTCAACACAGAAAACTATCTGCTGATGAAATTAACCACATGGTTCAGCAGAAAGTACAATTATTGCCAGATTTCTGGTGGAAAACAAGCAGATACAATAATATATTGTATGAAACAAAATATGTTTTGAATCGTCCGATTTGGTTGCTGTGGGTACAGTGTCAAAAGAATAAAGAAAGTACGGTAATTGCACACTTCGAATCATTATTCTATGTTTTAATACGTGAAACAATGGCTCAATTTGAGTGTATTGGCTATACGATGCATCAAAACGATGGATATGTATTCTATCTGCAGGTTACAAACGATGAAATCCTACAAAACCCACATGCCTATCTGAGAAGCCGTCTTGAATTGTTGAAGACTCGTATACGATACATTCAAAATGTAGCAGCATTTATTTATACCGAACAAGGTTACATGATATCTGAACTGACTGAAAGAATTAAGAAGTTGTCTGACATTGCCTACATATACAGAGAAAGCAGAGAAACAATACTAGTTGGCGATCATTCTGAGATAATGAAGAATCAGATAACAGAGTTCGCTGGAAAACAAATGCAGCTAATTCGCAAAATACACCAAATTATAGAAAAGAATATTAGCGATCCTAATTTTTCTCTTGACATCATCGCAGAAAAAACATTTTATAGTACTGCATATATTTCGCGGATCTTCCGTAAACAAACAGGGAAAAGAATAATTGACTATATTAATGAATTACGGATTTCCAAAAGCAAGGTGTTGCTACAAGGAGGCATGCGTGTATCTGATGTTGCACACGAAGTTGGATTCCGTTCGTTAAGTTATTTTTCTTCTTTTTTCAAAAAGAATGTGGGCATGACACCAGGGGACTATCAAAGAAATGAATGTGATGTAATATGAAACTGACAAACAAACTGACCATACTGATTGTTTTTATCTGTATGATACTGTTACTTGCATTTACTGCCTTTGAAAGGGCTTTGTTTCAGAAAAGTCAAATGCAAAGCCTAAACCAAAGTAAGCAGATTGTTCAACAGGCAGTAGATGTAACTGACCATGAGGTATCATGGATGAGTACACAACTTGCCTCATTGGCATCATATCAAGGAACAAATCTGGCTAATATGTATGCAAAGCTTGATATGTTTGGCAATTTTATTGAATATGGTAGAATCATCCAGGCAAGGTTGTCATTGATGCAGAATAGCGTTGATACTGTCTCTTATGTCAAAGTGATTATGCTAGAAGACCGACATGAAATTTCATCAAAAACGCTTTATCAGGAGCTTACAGATGATGATTATAGCTATTGGTCAAGCATCCTGTCACATGACAGAAAAATTATTAATCGTAACGATGAAATTATACTATGTCAAGAACTTGCATCAGCCAAGGCAACAGGAAACAGTTACGCGGTAGCTTCGTTTTCAGTACAAAAACTATTTGATAAGTTTGTGAAAATGTGTGGTGAAAGATACAGGTTCGATTTGTATTTGGGGGATGAATTGTTGTGCACTTCAGGAGATGATATCAATAATACATATTGTCTATTGGAATACCCCATCGAAAAATTGACCGAAAACAAATCAACACCTCTGAATTTATACATTTCGACGGAAAAGATATCATATGACGATACAGTATTCAAGCAGTTTTATATAGGTTTAGGCTTGTTCACACTGATTATACTTATTTGTCTAATTTTGATGGTTACTGTATGCAGATATCTTGTACATCACCCGCTGAAGAAAATACTCGTTGCGTTTGAATTGCTTTGTCAAGGTGATACAAGTGTGCGCATACAGACAAAACGAACGGATGAATTCAGTCAATTATACATAAATTTCAATGAAATGGCTATGCAATTGGAAAGAGTGATCGGAGAAAAGATATCCGCCCAATTGAAACGTTTACAAGGACAAATTAACCCACATTTTTTGCATAATGGATTTTATCAAATTTATAGAATGTGTAAAGATGAAGATTTACAAGGCGCTGCTGAAATGTCCATGCAATTGTCCAGATTCTATGAATTTATTAATGACGAAATTATTAATGATCAGTTTGTGCTCCTTGAAAAAGAATACCAGCATGCATTGACTTATTGCATAATTCAAAGGATTCGATTTGAGGACCAGTTTATTCTGGAAGCGCAGCCTTTACCGGAAACGCTTAGACAGTTCAAAGTTCCAAGTTTAATCATTCAACCAGTTTTGGAAAATATATTTTCGCATGTCCTTGGAAATACTCCGGATACGAAGATACGTATAAGAGTAACATTTGAACAGAAGGAAAATATTGTTTTTCTGAAAGTTGAAAACAATGGAAAGCAGTTGTCTGAAAGTGAGCTCAATGCGATGTGCAGGAATCTGAATACGTATGAACATGGCTTCGCACACAGCAGCTTAACAAATATACATGTCAGGTTACGCATGGCAATGGGAGAAAAAGCAGGAATTGAACTAAAGCACAGTACGCTGGGTGGTTTATTGGTTGTCCTAGTTCTAGTCGAAATATAAAGGAATAAAAAGGACAAAAATAAGCAAAGATGTCAAAAAAATGATATTGTCTGGATAAATAATACAAGCTATAAATATAACATCACGTCTGGAGTGATGGATTAAACAAGACAAATTTCAGATTGCGAAAGGAGAAACAGACTATGAAACGTTTATTGGCATGTATTCTTGTTCTTGTACTCATTGCAAGTTGCAGCATGACATTGGCAGAAGGTGCATTTGAGCCTTTTGAAGAACCGTTCAAATTGAAAGTCGTGATGCGTTACAACGAGTCGGAGCGTCCAGGGCTGACGCCGGAAAAGACCATCTGGAATGATTGGCTTAAGGAATATCTGAATATCGAACTCGAATGGCTTTGGATAACGACTGATGGTGGTTGGAACGAGAAACTGAACGCTTCTCTGGCATCAGGCGATATTCCTGATGTTTTGAATCTGAACAGTAGTCAGTACCGTGAATTTCTTGACAATGGCTATCTACGCCCCATCGATGATGCATGGAACAAGTATGCATCCGATGCACTAAAGTCGATGTATGAAAAAGTTCATAACGATCCCTTGAGGGATGCTACCTACAAGAATCAGCTCTACGCAATTCCTCGTGCAGAAGACAATACTGCTGTAACAAAACTGTTGTGGATCCGTCAGGACTGGCTTGATAATCTTGGTGAAGATATCCCCACCTGCACAGAAGAACTGGCGGAACTGATGCGCAAATTCACATTCAACGATCCTGACAAAGATGGCAAAGATAATACATATGGATTTGCCATGCATGGAGATCCCGGCAATATCACAGTTGGTTACTTCGGAATTTTCGAAGCGTTTGGTGCATATCCCTATCGCTGGATCTTGAGGGATGGACAGATTGTGAATGGTTCCATTCAGCCCGAAATGAAGCAAGCACTAGATTATCTGCGTGACTTATATGCCGAGAAGGTGCTCAATCCCGAGTTTGCAACATTGAGTTACGACCAATGTGTTGCTGATATTTCCAATTCTAAAGTCGGACTTCTTACCGGCCAATGGCATTTACCCAATCATGCCCTGCAGAACTCTATGCGTAATGACAGTGCATGTGAATGGATTGCTGTCCCCATGGTATCCACTGAAACAGGTGTACCTGCCAAGACAATTCTAAACGAACAGCTATCCTACGAATTCAACGTCGTTACAGTAACAGCACCAAAAGGTACCGAAGAAGCCTTGGTAAAGATGATGAACCTTTTTGCCGATGTTTGTTTCAGCACCTATTATCCTGAATATGTCAGCAGCAATGTGTATTGGTCTACAGATCCTGAAGAACGCAAGGCACAGGAAGAACGCTTTATTTGGTACTGGGCTCCTGTTCGTATCTGGGACCCTGCACAAAACGTAGGCCTGACAGAGGGATATACCCGTTTCTTTGCCTCTGCTGATGGAGAATTACCCTCCTTCATTACCTCTGACTCTGATATTGCGCTGGTTACAGCATGGCGTAACTGGTGGCTTCAGCCCAAAACCGAACGCACTCGTGATGATTCTGTTTACGGTGATTGGATTTGGGCATGGGCATATGGCATGAATTTTGGTGGTCCGGAATCCACTTATGCTCTTGGACTCAAATTGAAGGATGAGGGTTACAATGAACTGGATGTTAACTATGGCGGCAGCAGTACCGCGGGCAGTAAATATTCCTCCACCATCAATGCTCATATCAGCACATATATCAACCGTTACATTATGGGTGAGGTGGCAGTTGAATCCTGGGATCAGTTTGTATCTGATGTTTTGCAAATGGGTGGTCAGGAATGGACTGATGAAATAAATGCTGCATATTGGAATATTCACAAGTAAAACAAATCAAGTCTCATATGTGTCGAGGGCAGTTCAAGTGAACTGTCCTCGCTTAATAGATAAACAGGATGAGGAGACATAATACAATGCCGTATGCCCGAAATCAGAGAACACTAATAAAATTGCAAAGAATTAAAAGAGAACTTCCTCTTCATTTGATGCTGATACCGGGTATTGTGATTATAGCAATATTCTGCTATCTGCCGATGTTTGGTATCATTATTGCGTTTCAGAAATTCAATCCATTGATGTCCTTCAAAAGTCCATTTATTGGGCTGGAAAACTTTCGATTTATGTTTAACCTGCCGACATTTTGGCAGGTGGTTCGGAATACAGTTGAAATTTCCTTTATGCGTATCGTATTTGGCTTGATTACTCCCATCGTAATATCGCTTTTAATCAATGAACTGCGTTCGGTGCGGTTTATGCGTGCCACACAAGTTGTGTTATTTATTCCATATTTTTTATCCTGGGTTATTCTTACAAGCATCTTTCGGGAAATGTTCTCATTAAACGGCATCGTGAATTCAGTTCTTGAACCACTGCTGGGTCACAAGATATTTTTCATGGCTGATGGACGATGGTTTAGGGCCATTCTGATTATTACTGGCGTATGGCAGGGAATGGGGTATAACATAGTGATTTATTCTGCAGCTATTATAGGAACCAATCCCGCGCTTTATGAAGCAGCAATTGTGGATGGTGCAGGGCGTTTTAGGAGAGCGTGGCATGTTACATTGCCAGCAATCAGACCAATTATCATTTTGTTGACAACTTTGTCAATCGGTGGTTTGTTGAGTGCTGGATTCGATCAGATATATTTGATGTATAATCCACTTGTTTATGAGTCCGCAGATGTACTGGATACATTCATTTACAGGCTTGGTATGACCGATGGGCAGTACGGTGTTTCATCCGCATTAAGCCTTGTCCGCTCTGTTGTTGGACTTTTCCTTGTTGGTTCAAGTTACTATCTAGCCTACAAGTTCAGTGATTATCGGATTTTCTGAGGTAAATACGATGAAAAGAAAAAAGAGTGCTATCTGTTTTGATTTATTAAACAGTGTCTTCATGATTGTCTTGATGTTTTCAAGCTTAATGCCTTTGTTGCATATGCTGGCTGTATCTCTATCAGAAGCGCGTTACGGAGCGTCAGGACTTGTTGGAATCATTCCCAAAGGATTTACGTTGGAAGGTTATGCTTATCTTCTTGAGAGGCCAGAATTTTTTAAAGCAACATGGATTACTGTAAAGCGTGTGGTGATTGGCACCATATTGGAAACAATCGTATGTGTACTAACAGCATATCCTCTTTCCAAGTCAAATAAAACGTTGCATGGTCGGACAGTCTATGCCTGGTTCTTTGCCTTTACGATGTTCTTCGGTGGTGGATTGATTCCGTATTACTTTGTCATACGACACTTAGGCTTGTTGAACGATTTCTGGGTTTTGATTCTCCCTGGCATGTGTAATGTTGGACGCGTTGTCATGATGATGAATTTCTTCCGCAGGATTCCTAAAGCTCTCGAAGAAGCTGCTTTTATTGATGGTGCAGGACATAGCCGTGTTCTGTTCAGCGTTATACTCCCTCTATCTTTGCCATCCATAGCGACTATTGTGCTTTTCACAGCGACAGGCCATTGGAACTCGTGGTTTGATGGACAAATGTTCATGAACAAACCAGCAAACTACCCTCTAGCCACCTATTTACGCCAAGCAATCAGTGTGACAAATACCTCGAAACAATACATGACACAGGAAGAACTCGAAAGGTTGTCAAGCGTTGATGATATTACGTTGCGAATGGCACAGGTATTCTTGGGTACATTACCAATTATGTGTATATATCCATTTTTGCAGAAATATTTTGTTAAAGGTATTGTTGTTGGTGCAGTAAAGGAATAAGAAGAACTTTCTTGATAGAAGCATTTTGAAGAATTAATCAGAGGAGGTTATTGATATGAAAATTCTTTATAATCATCCCGCTATGGTTACTGGTTGTCCAGCAAGACTGATCAATGTCAGTTGGAATATGGATAAATACCCGGATGCACCAACACTGAAAGCAGGCAGTATCATAACGGTGTTGGATAGTGACGGACCCGGTATCATAACAAATATTCACGCGACTGCTTATTGCTTTTCCACACAGGACGGACAGCCTGCAGCACCAAAGGACCCCCTTTGGATACGTGTTTATTATGACTACAAGGATGAACCCGCTATAGATATGCCGATGGATGCCTTTCTTGGTGATCCTGAATCATCATGTGTACCCTATTCGACTGTGTTCTTTTCCAAGTTCAACGGAGCAAATAACAGTTATTTATCGCTCCCATTTTTTAAGCATATTCGTGTTGAAATTGAAAATCGTTCTTCTGCCGATTCCTATGGCTATATGACAATGCAGGTAGAACCATTGGAGCAGTGGAACCCTTTGCTTGGGCAATTACATGTTGGTTACTGCTGTGGGAACGCAACGTTGCCTGATGACATATTACGTTTGTTGTCGGTTCATGGACGTGGAACATTGGTAGCACATTGGCTTGAATTGAGTACATCCTACGTACCAGCAATGGAGGGAGAATTACTGTGTGAAGGTAATAACGAAATCTATATTGACGAAGAAGAAACCCCCTCGTATGAATATCTTGGAACTGAAGATTTGTATGGTTCTTCCTGGGGGTTCCAGAGAACACAATGTGATGGAAGAAGTGGAATTATCAGAAAAGACAAGTCAGATAGTGGACTAAAATTAACCATGCTACGAACAAGAGAAGCAGACAGGATTCGTTTCAATCGTTCAGTACGTTTTGATGTTAATTATCAGCAAGAATACTTCAGTGTACTCTCAGTCAATCCTCATTGCATGAACATGGAAAAACATCAGTTTGAAATGAGTTTTCGAAGCTGTTGTTACTACTATCTGATTCTCGATGAACTATCGAATTGATAAAGATATCGAACAAAACGATTTCTCATTAAATCACTTCTCGTAGGTTAAATCCTATGCAAAAAGTTAAACATTTATTATGATGTGATTTTGTTTGCGACACAACAGTCAGAAAGGAATTAACCCATGCTTCTTTATGGTTGCAGTGCGACAGGGCATTGTCCTTGAGGATACAAAGAAGATGCGGTATACTCGGCGTTGAATAATTGGCGAAGAGGTAGATTCTTGAGAATCAATTACGAAGTCACTGGACAAATTTGCGGAAAATTCAGCGAATGATGATGGGCAGATTTTGATATAGAAAATATGATGTGTTGGGAGCGCATATAATGACAGTTTTAGATCTGAAAATTGATGGTTGGAAAAACAGGTTGCTTGATCTCAGCAAGCGAAATCGGCTGATAAGCTACCGTGACACAAAGAGGTCAAGTCTCCGGATACTCAGGCCGGGCCTGGCTCTTTTATGGGACGAGCTTGTTGTTCGTGGTCGCACCATCAATTTTCGGATGAATGAGAAGGAAGATGGCGAATCCCCTGGCATTCAAGGTATTGCAGACAACTATATTGAAACGAATCAACCGGTCGTTGAACAAAACAAGACGCTGAGAAATCTGCGGAGCAAGGCACGAACCATGATTGAGGAGCGCGGTGTTAACTCGCTGTACTTGGCATTCGGTTTTGTGCAATGGAAAGAAAATGATACAGCGGATCAATTTTTGCGTTCTCCCATCATTCTTGTACCGGTTTCCTTGTCCCTTGCGAACATTTCCTCCCCGTTTACGCTCAGCCTGCATGAGGACGAGATTGTTTTGAATCCTACGCTCGCTTATAAGTTTGAGCATGATTTTGGGTTGGTTTTCCCGGATTATGATGAGGAAGAGGATATTGAGGAATACCTGGATAAAATTCATGCAATTGTGGAGGCAAAAGGCTGGAGTGTTGAACACCAGGTAGGCTTCAGTTTGTTTTCTTTTTTGAATATGAACATGTATCGTGACCTTGACAATCACCGTGACAAGGTCAGGAACAATCCTGTTGTCTTGGCCTTGTGTGGCGACAATAGTATGCTTAAGGATAAAAGCATCATCGACATCAAAGGCTTTGATCATGACAGGAGTCAGCTTCCTGAACACAGCTTTCAAGTTGTTGATGCGGATTCCAGCCAGCAAGATGCGATACTCAGCGCGAAAAAAGGTTATAGTTTTGTCCTGCAAGGCCCTCCCGGGACAGGGAAAAGCCAAACGATCACGAATATTATCGCTGAGTGCCTGGCTGCAGGGAAAAAAGTCCTATTTGTATCCGAGAAGATGGCCGCACTTGAGGTTGTCTATAAAAGACTGGCAGAAGCTCAGCTCAGTGATTACGTACTTACGCTTCACAGCCATAAAACCAGCAAGAAAGACATTATGGACCAGCTGAGAAAAACGCTGCATCTTTCCAGGAAGAAAGCCAAGGTGGGGGATGAGGCTGCTCAAAAGCTGCACAGACTAAAGGACAGCAGAGACCAGCTGAATGCATACGCAGCTGAACTGCATCAACGTATAGACCCCCTGGGCCTATCAGTGTTTGAAGTGAATGGCAGGCTGGCAAACATTCAGGAAGCGCCGGACTTGTCCTTTGATCTTTTTTCGGTCAATCGGATAAGCCTCAGGGAATTGGACAACCATATCTCGCTGCTTTCAAATCTAAGGGACAGTGTTGAAAGCACTACCGCCTGTATACGCGCCAATCCCTGGTATGGTTTCGATGTTGAATACATTACGCATGAAATCAGGCACAATATCAATAATAAAATACCTAAACTTGCAAGCCTTGGCAGCTCGCTTTCCGGGTTAATGCTCAAGCTGAGGGAAGCGGCAAGCCTGAGCGCGCCTTTGACAGTGGACGGTATTTCCAGGGGCTTAAGCCTTGGCGAGCTAGTCAGGGGAGCGAAGGTCGTACCCCGGAGCTGGCTGACTGCCGAAGACTATGAAACGATTTCCGATGAGATTGAGAAACTGCGCCAAACGTCTGCCGAGCTCATCAGACTGGAAAATGAGATAGAGAAGAACAGACGTCTGTTAAGTGACAAGGATCACAGCGTTCAATCAATAAGCGTTTTGAAAATGACGCCTGAGGAAGCTTGTGAATATGCCAAACGCGTATCCCAGGAAATAGAGCACAATGCCAGCTTCAGGAATTGGAAGGAAATGAACAACATAGAAGCAATACAATCGATGTTGTCTGAAGCGGAATTGAAAGCTCAAAGACATCGCGAACTTGAGGCGCGGGTGTTGGAGGAATACGAGCCTGATTTGTTGAAAGCTGACAGTGCAGGCCTGTATAAGCGCTTTCTGATGAATTATCGGACCGTTATGAGGATCTTCAAAGGTCAGTACTATCGCGACAGGAAAACCGTCGTTGGTACATCGTTGACCAATCGGAAGATGACAAACGCCGATATCATGGGTGTTTTGAAAAAGCTTCAAATAATGACTCAATTAAAGAAATGGTTTCAGGATAATCGTCAGGTATTGGATGAGTTTTTCCCGGAATACAATCTCCATGAAGATACTGATTACCCGGTTGTAAAGGAAGAATTAAAAAGGTTTACTGCGCTGTTTGCGGTTGAAGCCTGTGTGAGGAGCATTGCTGAAAATTATAATAACCTGACAGTTCAAAGCGTTGCTTTGAAAGAGATGTTTGGAACGGACTATGACGGTTTTGCGTCAAACTGGGACACAATTGATGAGAAATACAAGTGGTTTTTGCGATTCAAAGAAAAAGCGGCAAATGTGCGACAGGGCGAGGATTTTGTAAAGGCCATTGCTTTGGATGAAAATAAAGCGAAAATCACCGATGAACTGTTGACGGAGTTAGGCTCTCAATACAAAGAATTCCGGCTTCTCTACGAATGGTTCCTGTCTTTGTTTGACGGACAGAAACAGGCGCGGCTGTTGCTGCTAAACCTTGAGGAACTGTCCGCCAAATGCGAATCGCTCCTGTCAAATATGCCGTTGCTGGATGAGTGGATGGATTATCGGTTAATTCGTGATGAATGTTTTTCAGCAGGCATGGGGAATTATATTGATGCCATAGAAGAATCTGATGTGCAAAAAACTGACATCGTTCCAGCTTATCTTAAACGGTTTTACAGCCTGTGGCTGGATACTGTGCTACCAGGCTTGCCTGCTGTCATGAAGTTTCGAAAACGCGAGCATGAGAGGACGATTGCAACTTTCCGGGACCTGGACATACAGCAATTTGAGATTGCCAAAGCAAGGATTCAGCAGAACCTGATCAGTTCCCTGCCTTCCATCGACAGTTTTTCTGCCGGAGGCAGTGAATTGAGCATCCTTCGCAGAGAATTAAACAAGCAAAAGCGTATCATGCCGATTCGCAAACTGTTCCGCAGTATACCCAATCTCCTGCTTGAAATGAAGCCTTGTTTCATGATGTCGCCGCTTTCAGTGAGCCTGTTTCTGGAAGCTGACAGCTATCATTTTGATACGGTTATATTTGACGAAGCGTCACAGGTGCGCACTGAGAATGCAATCGGCGCCATTTCCCGCGGCAAGCAGGTAATCATCGCGGGAGACAGCAAGCAGTTGCCCCCGACAAATTTCTTTGCTGTAACGACATCCGACACTGAATATGATACTGAAGATGATGACGATGAGGCGTATTATACCGACTCTGCCGGATTTGAGTCTTTGCTGGATGAGGCAATGCTTCTCCCTGTGCAGACCTTGTTATGGCACTACCGAAGCAGGCATGAGAGCCTGATCGCTTTTTCGAATTCCATGATTTATGACAACAGTTTGATTACCTTCCCTTCAAGCCAGCTTCATACAGACAACACCGGCGTAGAATACTATTACGTATCTGATGGCGTATATGATCGGGGCGGCAGGAAGGGCAATCAGAAGGAGGCCGGGGAGGTTGCCAAAATGGTTTTTGACCATTTTAAACAGAACCCTAACCGTTCTCTTGGGGTGATTGCCTTTGGTGAAGTACAGCAGCAGGCAATAGAAAACGCTTTATACAAAATGCGGTTGGCAGACAAGAGTTATGAATCCTTCTTCCGGGAGGAAAGGGAAGAAGCGTTTTTTGTGAAGAACCTGGAAAATGTCCAGGGAGATGAGCGGGACACAATCATCTTCAGCATAGGATATGCCAAAGCTTCGGATGGACAGATGCGGATGAACTTCGGCCCGCTCAGCCGTATTGGCGGAGAACGTCGTTTGAATGTTGCGATCACCCGCGCGAAGCACAATGTGAAACTTGTTGGCTCCATCCTGCCTGCGGATATTGCCCTTGAGCGGATATCGGCGGAGGGCCCCAAGCTGCTCCGCTCCTATATTGAATATGCCCAAAACAGGGGAGCGCAGCTGATTGCCTGTGACGAAGCGGACGATGCCTATCCGGGCAAGTTTGCGTTTGAACGGGCGGTTGAAGCGTTTTTGCTTGATCAAGGGTATGAAGTTGAGTCAAACGTCGGTTGCTCCGACTATCGCATAGATTTGGCCGTCGTCCATCCCGGAATGGAACAGGAGTATGCCATAGGAATAGAATGTGATGGGGAGATGTACAATTCTGCCCGAACTGCCCGGGAGCGTGACCGCTTGCGTGAATCGGTGCTTGTGTCAATGGGATGGAATTTATACAGGGTATGGTCAAGCGATTGGGTGAAAAAGCCAACGCATGTGGGAAACGAGCTTATTCAGGCGATAGAGCGGGCTATTGAGTCAAGGAGCAAAGCTGCAAAACCGGATATTTTGCCGGCTGCGGAAGCTGTTGATGATGTTCCGGAAGCCGATGGGGATCCGCAACAGAATGAATACCTTGTATTGGCAAACAAGGAAGAAACAGACAACCACTATGGCTTTGGAGAATATAAGGAAACCAATCCATGGACGCTTCAGTTCCCGATGGGCGCGGACAGGATCAGCGAAAGCATAGTCGCCATTGTCGAGAATGAGTTTCCCATTCACTTTGAATTGCTCTGCCAGCGCCTGGCGTTCTTCTATGGAAGAAGTAAAGTTACATCTGTTGTAAGAGATGAGATTTCCGATAAGCTTGAGGAGCTTAACCGGAGGGTTGCTCGCAAGGGTGATTTTCTCTATCCCGTGCCAACTCCTGAAATCATTGTAAAACTTCCCAACACAAGAAGAGTCAATATGATCAGCGTGGACGAACTGGCAATGGCAGCGTATATCATCGCGCAAAAAAGCGTAGGAAGCACGCCTGAGTCACTAGTTGTCGAGGTTGCCCGGGCTTATGGTTTCAGCAGGGCAGGGGTCAACATCAGGCGAGCGGTCAACAAGGCGATTGATTATCTGTTGCAGTCCCGTTCAATCTCAATAATCGATGGAAAGATTATTGCGGGGAATGAGCGCCCCTGGCCAATGGTCGACAGCTGATGCTGATTTCTATCTGTAAAGGGTGTCAGACCCATGGAATTACCCGCCTGCATCACCCTATGATCGCCTGCAAGCTATTCTAAGCTCGTAGTATTGTTTCAGATGTTTTGTAATGTTGTGAGGAGCTGTCACTGGAAGAACGATTATGAAAACAGTTCATTTTAGATTAAGCGCGGACCTCCGCCCTCAGATATCGCGGGTATGGCGGTTGAGCGTCCCTGCTATCCTGACACAGATCACGACTGTTGCCATGCAGTACATAGATTCCGCGATGGTCGGCAAGCTGGGCGCCAACGCGTCAGCGGCTATCGGTTTGGTCTCTACCAGCACCTGGTTGATGAACGGCGTCAGTTCGGCTGTTGCTGTCGGGTTTTCCGTGCAGGTGGCGCAGTATATCGGCGCGAATGAACCGTTTCATGCCCGTCGCGTGATGAAACATGGGTTTGCTGCCGCCTTGCTGATCTCGCTGATGCTTATGCTGATCGGTATGGGCATTTCAAAGCCTTTGCCTCGCTGGCTGGGCGGGGAACAAGCCCTTTGGAAAGACGCAAGCGCATATTTTCTGCTGTTCGCCATTACCATGCCGTTTATGGCGATGAACAGGCTGGCGGCAAGTTTTCTTCAAAGCGCTGGCAACATGGTGGTTCCCAGCGTGCTCAACGCCATGATGTGTGTGCTGGATGTTGTTTTCAACGCCATCTATATCCCCAAATACGGTGTGTTGGGCGCGGGGATAGGCACCTGCCTCGCCACTGTTGTCGTATGCTTCACGGAATTGTGGTTTTGCTGTTTCCGTTACGAACCCTTGCGGCTCAATCGAAAGGAAAGCTGTCCCTTGGATGTTAATATTCTCAGGCGCGCGCTGAGAATTGGCGCGCCCGTGGGCGCCGAGTCCATGGCCATGTCCGGCGCCCAGGTGGTATCCACTGTGATTATTGCGCCGCTCGGCGCTGTTTCAATGGCAGCGCACGCCCTTGCCATTACGGCGGAAAGCCTTTGCTATATGCCGGGTTATGGTATCGCTACGGCTGCTTCAACGCTGGTGGGGCAGAGCATTGGTGCAAAAGATTACCGCCTGGCGCGGCGCTACGGTTATATCACCGTGGCTTTCGGCAGCGCCGTGATGGCGTTGACGGGAATTATCATGTATATCGCCTGCCCCCTTGTGTTTGGAATGCTGACTCCTGTGAAAGAGGTCCAAATTGTAGCCGTGCAGATCCTGCGTATCGGCCTGCTTGCAGAACCTTTGTACGGCGCCTCAATGGTTGCTTCCGGTGCGCTGCGCGGCGCTGAGGATACCTTGGTGCCCAGCGTTCTGAACCTGTTGAGCATGTGGGTCGTGCGTCTGGGTCTTGCTCTGACCCTGGTTCCCCTTTACGGCATCCACGGCATGTGGATAGCCATGGCAATCGAGCTGTGCGTGCGCGGCATTCTGATGCTGTGCAGACTGACGCGTTCCAGGCATATGCGCCATGATTTGGTCAGCGAGAAAAGCAAACGGTCAATCAGTTAACCGGAATTTGGACTTCTCCTCCGCCAAAGGACAATGCAGGTCTTGGACCATCATGGAACAGGCAGCATGACATGCCAAGCTGAGCACAGAATTGTGAACTCGATTTTACAGCGCCGTGTGATATAATTCTGCTTAAAGGAGTGATCTTAATGAAGATACTTGCTGTCGGAAACAGCTTTTCCCAGGACGCGTCCACTTTCCTGCATCAGGCGGCTTCCGCGCAGGGGCTGGACATCGATATTACCAACCTCTATATCGGCGGATGCTCGCTTGAGAAGCACTTTACGAACCTCAGGTCCGGTGAGGCAGCCTATGAGCTGCAGCACAACGGTGAAGACACGGGCGAGGTGGTCTCTCTGCCTGATGTGCTTGCGCGCGGCGGATGGGATGCAATCGTTACCCATCAAGCCAGTTATGACAGCGGCTGGCTGGATTCGTATGAGCCGTTTCTGACAGAGCTGCTTGCCGCTTTTCGTTCCACGAACCCCGGCGCCCGTATCGCGCTGCATGAAACATGGGCTTATGACCGGGATAGCACGCATCCTGCTTTTCCCCGCTATCACTGCGACCAGCAGGAGATGTTCCAGCGGCTTCATCACAACTACGCGCTGAAAGCCCGTGAGCATGGTACGGAGCTGATTCCGTCCGGTACCGTGATCCAGCGCGTGCGCGCGAATGAAGCGTTCCGCGGGCGTTCCCTCACCCGTGACGGGTTCCATATGAGCCTCAGCCATGGCCGGTATCTTCTCGCGTGTGTCTGGATCCGCCATTTTTTTGGCGCGCCCGCGGTACAGAACCCGTTCGTGCCGGAGAGTGATGAGGCTGCGGACCCAGTACTGCTGCAGGTGATCCGTGAGACGGTGGACAAGCTGATTGGGGAGAACCGCTCATGACAGTCCGGAGCATTTGACATGGTGCCCGGGAAGTGCGCCGTTGCAGGGCGGTTTGATATAGTCGCTGTGCACTTCATGTTTTATGCAGGTATGCAGGCTTCTTTATTTTCTTGAGTAAGTCCCAACAATCATTGCTTCGGCCAATATCTTTCCCGTCAATAGCTTCTGCATTCCCGACAGCTTGAAACCGGCTTTCAGGTCAAGTGTTTCAGACAGCGCATATATGGTAAAGACATAGCGGTGCACACCGGATGGCGGCGTAGGCCCTCCATAGCCGACCGTTTTATAATCATTGATGCCCTGTAGGATTTCTTCCGGCCAATCAATGCTTGCGTTCTCAGGGATTTCACAGGTTGTATCGTCTACAGGGATGTTGGCAACGAGCCAATGGATCCAATCGCCTCCGTCAGGGTCGATCATGGTGATGGCGAGGGCAACAGTGCTTTCCGGGATGTTGGTGACAGTCAATGGAGGCGAAAGCGAGGGGATTGTTTTTTTGACGAACTGCTTTCCCTTTGCGCCATACGGCAATCCGAGCGCTCCATCAACGATGGCGGCGCTTGTGACGGTCATTTCCTCCGGTGGCGCCGGCTCAGGCATATTTGCAGATTCCGAGAATGCAGCTGATTGGACCGTCATGACAAGAATTACCAGAAAAAACAGAATGATACGTTTCATTAATGATTGCCTCCTGAATTCTGCGTAAAACAAAAGAAACAAGTTGTTTGTTGAGGGGTTGGAAGTTCTTTTTCATGGTTGATTGCCGTTTGTGTTTTGCCCGGTGCATGTTCACATTGCTTTTGAACATAATCCACACCTTCATGCGGACGGCAGCCTGTCTGCTCTCAGTATTTTTGCAATCGCCCCCATTCGATGTGTAGAAATGTTTCTCTGGTATGTTTGTTTGGTTTTGTTGCATTCGCTGTCTCAGTCCTTATATATCATATAAAATTGACTTTGCCATCACCGCTTTTGCCGTCAAAACGCTGACAAAAACCCGCGCTGCATGATTATATCACTTTTTGAAGCGATTTGTTCTGCCAGTCCATAACTTAATCAGCATAACAAGAGCAGTTTCCTTTGTTGGGAACAGTTCGGTTCTTAAAGGGCCAAAATCAAAGGCTGGAATACGCAAGGTTCCAATGGTGCCGCAGCTAAAAGACATTTTGTTTGCCGCCAGAAAAGACTCGGGCTATATTGTCAGCAAGGACGGAATATCCCCATATTCAGATGCCATGTATATTAGGACATGGAAGATAAATTAAATTGCATGGATATACTGCGTACTCTTTCAGACATACAGTGGCAAGCATATATGCCGCAGATGCCAGCATCGCACCTAAAACAGTGCAGACCATACTACTAGGTCATGCAGACATCTCTACAATCATCAACGTATACGCTAAAACGGACCTAGACACTGTTATTAACGCTGGAAGATTATTCGCTGAAATGATGTCAATTCTGGTAACGAGTTGTAGCGTTAGTTGAAAAAGAAAATCTCCTAAACCCATTGAAAAATAAGGGGAAAATGATCATAAAATCTGACTTAGTTGACGGTATAATTGTAGAAAATCCGAAATTTGAGAAATAATTGACAATGCGAACTCTTGATGATACTCTAAAAACCCTTGCAGGACAACGACTTGCAAGGACTCTGCTCCCGTAGCTCAGCTGGATAGAGTGTCAGACTCCGACTCTGAAGGCCGTGGGTTCGAATCCCGCCGGGTGCACCAACTAAATAATGACTGCTATTTGGATAGAATAGCGGTCCTTTTGTTTTTCCTTGAAATATAAGGGTTTTCGGGATTTTCCTAAACAGCAAAAACCGCCCCGGAATACTTTCCAAAACATTTTTTAGATTGCGAGCTAAAATCTTGAACAGCTAAATTTAATAAGTTTATACCGTCAGGATAAAGTTTACTTCGTGGGGAAATAGTTTCCACCGTGGGTATTTAGTTTACATTGTAGTAGAGCCGAACCCAATATTTAGTGTCTACTGAACAACCCAATTTCTTATATTCCACAAGCATTTTATCCTGATACACATGATAAACTAGTACAAGGAAAACCTTTGAAAATCACCAAAACCCTTGCACTTAACCAGGAGTGAAAACGTCATGTACGAGAGAAAAGCACACCAGGCGACCTTCTCCGGAGAACAGATGGGTTCGCATGTCCCGGCTGATTCCTTGGGCAGTGTTTGAGGCACAGTACGTAGCCCTGTTCCTGAACCCTCGGGAGGGTAAGCCGGCCAAGTCAGCGCGGATGGCCATCGGCTCCCTCATCATTAAGAAGCGCTATGGCTTCTCGGATGAGGACGTGGTGGAAGAGATCCGGGAAAACCCCTATCCGCAGTACTTCCTGGACTTCGCGGAATACACAAACGTCCGGCCTTTTGACCCCAGCGCGATGACCTGGTTTCGGGAGCGGATTACGACTGAGATGCTGACACCTGATGCGCTCAGCCCCAAACAGCTGGAATATCTGGCAGTCATCCGCGAACTGTACGAACAACAGCGGGGAGTGTACGAGAACAATACCCACCGTGTGGATGACCGGATCGTGAGTCTGCGCCAGCCGTGGGCGCGGCCGATTGCGTCGGGGAAGGCAGCAGCGCCTGTGGAGTTTGGGGCCAAAGTGGCGCTGAGCCTGAGCAAAGGGCAAAGGCTACGCGCGATTGTAGAGATATCCTGGAACGCGTTCAACGAAGGCAAAACGCTGATAGAATCCATAGAGTAGTACAAGAAACGGACAGGAAAGTAACCGGAGCGGGGGATGGTGGACAGAATATACAGAACCCGGGAGAACCTTGCCTGGCGCAAGGAGCGGGGCATCCGGCTGAACGGCCCCAAACTGGGTCGCCCGCCCAGGGACAGGCAAGCATACCTGGAAGCCCTGGAGCTGGAACGGCAGGAATCGGGCGAGCGCAACGAGATTGAGGGCTGTATCGGTGTTTGCAAGCGCCGGTACGGTCTTGACCTGGTGATGATACGTCTGAAGCATATCAGCGAGGTGGACATCCATATGTCCATCCTGACCCGGAACCTGTTCAAGAGGCTGAAGTTTCTTTTAGGGCTTGTTTGGGACTGGATCATGAGGGCTGGATTGGGACGAAAAATGGAGGACGGCGTGCTGCTTGGCTGCTTGGTAGCGTAAAAAACGGTTATTCAGTGGATACTATTTAGTGTCTGCTGAACAACTCCAAACACAAGACAAATCCACATCTTCCGGCCATTTTCTGGTATCATGTGTGCAAGGATAATTGCAGAAAGCACGCAAAACCCTTGCACTTGAACTGGAGATGAAACGGTATGTACGAGAAGAAAGCACGCCAGGCGACCTTTTTTGAAGACGCGACGCTGTTTGGTGGCGTCAGGCTGAATTCCGAGAACAGATGGGTAAGGATGTCGGAGCTCATCCCCTGGGAAGTCTTTGAGGAGCGGTATGCTGCACTGTTTAGCAACCCCCGGGAGGGGAAGCCGGCAAAGTCGGCCCGGATGGCCATCGGCTCTTTGATTATCAAGAAGCGCTATGGTTTTTCAGATGAGGACACGGTGGAAGAGATCCGGGAGAACCCCTATCTGCAGTACTTCCTGGGGTTTGCGGAATATACCAACGCCAGGCCCTTTGACCCCAGCGTGATGACGTGGTTTCGGGAGCGGATCACGCCGGAGATGTTGTCAGAGTTGAATGACTATGTGATTGGCCGTAAAAAGGTGAAAGCAGAAAAGGAGCCTGGTTCCGATGACGACAATCATGATGACGCTGACAGTGAGGGAGGAGGCCCGGTCAACCGAGGGACGCTGATCCTGGACGCGACCTGTGTTCCGCAGAACATCCGTTTTCCCACCGATGCTTCGCTGCTCAACGAAGGGCGGGAGCTGCTGGAAGGGATGATTGATACAGCGCACAAGGCAGGCGCAACGGAAGGTAATAAGCCCAGAACCTACCGGAACCTGGCCAGGCGGGACTGGCTGCGGTTTGCCCGGGACCGGAAACCAACGCGCAAGAAGATTCGCAAAGCGATTCGTCAGCAGCTGGGCTATGTCAAACGGAACCTCGGGTATCTGGAAGCCATCCTGAGCAAATATCCGGACGCGCTGAGCGCAAAGGAGCTGGAGCGCATGGCAGTGATCCAGCTGCTGTACGCGCAGCAGCAGGAGATGTATGACAGCAATACGCACCGGGTGGATGACCGGATTGTAAGCCTGCACCAGCCCTGGGTGCGACCGATTGTTCGGGGCAAGGCGGCAGTGTCGGTGGAGTTCGGTGCGAAGGTGGCGCTGAGCCTGAGCGATGGCTATGCGAGGATTGAGGAAATCTCGTGGGATGCCTTCAACGAAAGCAAAACACTGATGGCTTCGATGGAGCGATACAAGGAGCAAACGGGCCACTATCCGGAGCGGGGACTGGTAGACAGGATCTACCGAACGAGGGAGAATCTCACCTGGTGCAGGGAGCGTGGCATCCGGTTGAATGGTCCCAAACTGGGACGACCACCCAAAGACCGACAGGTGTATGAGGAAGCGCTGGCACTGGAGCGACAGGAGTCAGGAGAGCGGAGTCATATTGAGGGATGTATCGGTGTTTGCAAGCGCCGATATGGGCTTGATCTGGTGATGATGCGGCAGAAACACACCAGCGAGGTGGACATTCATGCCGCCATCCTGACCCGGAACCTGTTCAGGCGGCTGAGGCTCTACATTTGGCTCTTTTTGGCAGCGCTATTTCGCCGGTCGGAAAGCACAAAAACAGACACGCCGGTACCGTTGGCGTGCCTGTGTGGCTGAATTGTTGGTTATTCAGGAGACACTATTTAAAGTTGTTGACATATGGCCAAAGCGAACACTATAAACAATCCGCTCCGGACCATTTTACGAAGCGGATTGTTTATGTCTTCGGGGGCTTGAAAGGGTCAAAATAGGTTTGCATTTTTGGGCGGAGACCGTAACAAAGAGTATTATGCTACAGTTTTTGCAATGCGTATATACGTGCTTTAAGACTACTTATTCATTCTGTCCTACTGATTGATCATTCCTAAGCCTTTTTTTGTCTTCATACATTTTATGATCAGCTCTTATGGCAGTGGAATAAAGATCTTTATCCAAGGAAGCCTCATACTCTGCAAATCCTAAAGATATTGAAAAGTGATATTCTCTTTCTTTGTCTGTTAAATCCACGTCCTTTTTTACTTGCTCAATGATAGCATCTACTTCCTCTGAAGTTGCGGTGTTGTCAACGATTACAGCAAATTCATCCCCGCCTATACGGTAAGTCTTGCCTTTATGGCCGAAATTTTTATCCAAAACGTTATATGTGTCAATAATCGCCAGATCGCCGGAAGAATGACCAAAGCAATCATTTATATATTTTAGTCTGTCGGTATCAACCTGCACAATTACGACCCCTCCCGGTTCAGATATTTTTTCCATATCTTCCAGATACTTTGCGCGATTATATCCTCCTGTCAAAACATCAGTATATGCCATTTTTGCATAGTATTCTCTTTCTTCTCTGATCCTCTTTCTATCCATATAGTCTTTAAACTGGGATATAATCATTAAGACTATATAAATCAGTACACCGATATGCAGAAAGTGGGATGTTACCAATTGTCCTTTAATATAGTATACTGCTATTTCCACAATTCCGAAGATGAAAACAATGGACAGCAGCTTTAATTCTCTAAATGCTTTCTCGTTTTTGTATAAAAAGGTTTCTATCAGAAGAATTCCCAAATAATACACACAGATTAATACGATAAGCACCATCGTCATATCAATGGTATCGGTAAGACCCAGGATATTAAAATACTCCAGTCCCAGCGTGACAACTGAATTTACAATTGCCAGAGTAACCAGGAAATCGTCAAAAAATCTCTTTCTCATTGGAACGGTTTCCCGTATAAACAAGCAAGCTGTAATAGGCGCAAGCAACGTCATAAGATGTGTAATCCGAACGGTATAGTATGTGTTTTTCGTCAAAAGCTGCAGCATTTGCGATTCGCCTAAAAACCAGTTGCCCATGATAAAAGCAAAAAATCCCAGATATAGAAGTGCACGATTTTTCTCCCTGAAAACTCCAAAGATAAAATATGAGAGAATAATAAATAAACCTAAGAAAATAAGAACTGGCGAGAAAATATTCCATAAACCATTTTGCATAAAAAGGTGTGCGTACAAGGCGCTTTCGGAGCCTATAAATACCTCGTAAGCGAAACCGTGTGAAACAGTTCTATAGGAAAAAAGGGAAATTTCAATTTCTTTGCCCTTATGTTCTGGTTCAGTTTTTATAAATGCCCAAAATGTCCCCAAATCCCGTCCCAGGTATTTATCTCTGTCATTGCCCATTTCGTAAACCGTTTTTCCGTCAATTTTTACAACGACAGAATGTGCAACGGATCTCGTTGCGAAAACAGAACCATCGGGCAAATCATCGGGAATAGTATTCCTTATCACTAAAGGTTCGGAATCTTTCACGTCAAAATGATAAGGCAAACTATATTTTTTCTCGTATCCATCGCCTTTCCAAGTCCAGCCGTCTGAAAAATCAATCACATTTCTATCTAAAAGATAGAGATTTGGCATATCCATAATATGCGGAATAACCAATATGGAAATAAATATAAAGGCCAATAATACAAAAAATGCTATTTCATTAAATTTTTTCACGTTTTATTTCTCCTTTCCCCATCCATTTATCAACAATTATTTGAAATAAGTACCGTTCACCAATTCTTTCAATCCGCTTTTCGAAGCAAAATGCTTTTATCTGGCCCGAGGCTTGATTGGAGCGGTTTCATATGAATGAAAACACATCCATACACTTGTTGATATTAAGATTATAACACCAGCAACGACATTAAAACAAAGTGTTGCTCTAAATCTCGGATTGCATCGTTTCAACATCGTTTCAGCATTCAATCTCTCCAATTGCAACAATAAGTGAAACACTCACCCTGTAGATAGCCCTGGGGCTGAGCGGGCCCCGCTCAGCCGGCCTCGGCCAGGCCCGAGGCATTTTTTGCGCTTTCTCTATTGAGGCCGCGCCTGGGCAGGTCGTTCAACCGCGGTATACCTTGGATGTCTGTGCCGGAAAGCTTGCCAGCATCGGGTCAGGAATGTCCATTAGCGAACCTGTCGCTCTTTTTAGGCGAGATGACAGAAGAATAATCGAGATCGCAGAAGTAATGGGAGACAAATCTCCTTTGCTCACTTCTGTTGCTCTTCTTGATTCGTCAACCGAATACTTTGGAGATGACGGGCTGGCTCAAGGATATTTCAATGTGTTGGTCACCGTGTTTGATCCTAAAGAAAACTATTTGACCAATCAACTTACTCGCAAAGATTACACTTTACTATATCCAAAAAAATAGAGGATATTGCCGCATTTTCCTCCGGGCTGTTTGTTCGTCCCGGCATCCAAGATGACATACCCTCTGCTCAAAACATACCATATTCTGATACCGGCAGTCAAGATTTATCCAGTACCATTGACAACACCACCTCCACGTCCGACCCCGATATCCGCTACAGCTTCCGCGGCTACGCTCCGCCAATGTACAGCCGCCTTCAGATGGAAATCGAGGCGCTCAAGGATGATGCCAAGCTTGGCGCTGACAGCGTGATCGCGTACCTGCGCAAACGCAGTGTGAAGGCGGAGGAAATCCGCTGGAGCGGCATCCAGGCCTTCCTTCAGGGCAAAAAGAGCGTGACTAAGGCGGAGCTGATGGAGTTTGTTCAGGGGAATGAGTTGCGGGTGGAGGATGTGAGGGTGAAGTTTTGCGGAGCGCTCAAGAATTATTTGGTTATTGGGAATGAAGTGTTGGATTCTTGATCTCTTATAATAATTATATTTACAAACCAAAACGGTAAAGAAATTTGATACTCAAACACTAATAATTACAATATTGTTAAATTAATGTTCAGAATATGTGTGACAATATTTCCATCATGTGTTATAATTTTACGCATCATAGAAGAAGGAGAGCGGTGTATGCAATCCTGGTTAACAATACCAGCGAAGTTGGGCTTAATCACAAGGCATCATCGTAACTACCTCAACCGTGGGCAACGCGTTATTATCGATTGGGCACGTGTAGATGACTGTCACGCGATACTTGATTTATCATATGAAAATCCTGTTTTGCTTGATTATTACCTTGAGCGATATAAGGTAAGAGCATGTGCTATTCTTTCAAGCGATTGCCAACAGTTGGAAATGTGTGAATCTGTGACACAGGCAGAGATATTGCGCGCGCGGATTACAGATCTCCCGTGGAGAGATAACAGCTTTGATTATGTTTTCAACACAGCATTGCTGCATAACAATGGTTACCTTGGTAATGTGCTTAAAGAAGTCTACCGGGTGCTCAAACAAGGCGGTCAATTTATCCTAACGATGCCAGGCACCATATTGGGCGCTCGGCTTTCAATGCATCAGAAAGGAAAGGCAGAGTGTCGCTATATGGATAACCCATATGTTCTGATGAATGCTTTACATCAGTATGGATTCACTGATATATCTATGCGTGCTTCTTGCCCAGGTATGGTCGTTGTAATCGCTCATCGAAATCATGGAGGTAACCGGGACGATGCCTGATATTGTCGGCATCATCACAGGCCAATCAAGTACCAGGTTGACGCTTGGCAGTCGCATTCGATACTTGCTTTCTTTATTTGCCGTGTTAATTCTTTCCATATTTCCCATACAACAAGCGTTTGTCGGTGCTATTCCTGAGAAGCCGCCGCGCCGGGTAAGGGTCCTGCTTACAGCTTTTCAGGCACAGCAACAGTTGAACATCGGTATATATGGCAGTTATACGATGAACAACTGTCTTAGTTTTCAACGCGGAAGCCAATTGTCTGTTTCCCTGATTAAGGACAACCTGCAAGTACATTATCAAGGAATGACATACTTGGCAGGCAGTAGCATTCAACTGGTTCGTCACCAGGCAGAAGAATCGGATGAAAACGGCCTGCGTTTGGAAAGCCAGTTAAACCTATTCCCGGGAGATTTGCTTGTTACAGTAAAAGATAACAGCTTATTTCCGATATTGACTGTGCCTATTGAGGACTATTTGCAGGGCGTTGTACCCTATGAAATGGCTGATGAGTTTCCATTGGAAGCGTTAAAAGCTCAGGCGATCGCGGCAAGAACATATACGATCGCACATCTAAAACCCGATGCTGATTATGACTTGGTCGATAACACAAATGACCAGGTATTTCGTGGTATGAATGATTCAAAAAGCAACGCCATTCGCGCTGTGAAAGAAACCGCAGGCCTGGTATGTGTCTATGACGGAAAACTTGTCAACGCTTTTTACACTGCAAGCAATGGTGGAATGACAGAATCAGCATATAATGCATGGGGACGCGAGATTATTCCCTATCTTTCTGTTCAAAAGGATCCATTTGATATGGAAAACCCACAAAGCGTCATGAGGACTGCCCGGATCAATAAGGATTTTACACAAAATATCAATGCGCAGACTGCGCTGCTGCGTGACTATCTTTTACCCAAAGTATCACAACGGTTAATAGAGAACGGTTTTGATTTGGAGACGACATCATTTGAAATCACAGGTTTGGACAAGGTTGTTGCACATACAGGAAAGTACATGGAAAATCAAGGCGTGATGTCATACTTGCGTTTTGATCTTCGCCTTGTTTTGGAGTTACCTGAAACTTTTCAGGCAGATGAAGAAATATCTTTGGATGACAACAACGAAGTAAAAGCGTTGCCTCCAACACAAGTCAACGCAATCCAGGTGAAGAAGCAGGTTTCAATTTCGCTGGACTGTCCTGTTTTTCCTGATATTGAGCAATTGCTGTCCCTGTCCATTAACAAGAATCAAAATGAGATCGTTATCATTACAGAAGATAAGACATCAGTGATGATTTCTTTTGCCCGATATGGACATGGGGTAGGTTTGAGCCAGCGGGGCGCAGAATGGATGGCTGGGCAGTATGGCTGGAATTATGAACAGATTCTGCGTTTTTATTATCCGGGCAGCAAGCTGGACCGTTTGGATACGCAGTCACCGGTATTGGAGCGTATGCAGTATACTTATCACGCTACGCCCGGGCCAATACCAACAGCTACACCGCGTCCTACGTTGATGCCGCAAACGCAAATTGCAAGCGATTCGCAACGCATAGTATATGTAACAGGTATAGATGCCACCTCCTCATTAAACCTGCGTGAGTTACCGGACTACCTGTCTGAAATCCTTACACGCTTATATTATGGTCAGGAACTACTGGTTCTTCAAACATTGGAAAATGGATGGTTGCAGGTCAAAACAGACGTGATGTCTGGTTATGTGCGCCAAGAGTTTGTATGCGAAAAGGGATTGGCAAATCAATAACCATAAATGTCTTGATCATATCAGAATCAGACATATAAGCTATTGCTGATTTATCCTTTGGATAATCATTGAAGCATTTATTACATGGAGGAGACCTTGAGTATCTATTTTTCAGAAGAAATGTTGAGCTTTATGCTGGACCTCAGTTTTAACAACAATAAAAACTTTATGGATGCGAACAGAGACACCTATAACCGTCTAATGAAACAGCCTTTCTATCGTCTGATAGAACGATTATCTCCTGTGATGTTAATGATTGATCCTGAGATGGAGGTTCGTCCATCAAAGGTATTATCAAGAATTTTCAGGGATACTCGATTTAGCAGAGATAAATCACCATATCGCAATCACCATTGGATAGCATTTAAACGTAGCGGTGTACCAAGGGAAGAATCCGTTACATACTGGTTTGAGATACGTTTGGATGCGGTTAACTGGGGGTTGGGATATTGGGGAGAAAACAGACAGGCTATGGACATGCTCAGACGTCGTATGATAGCTAAGCCAGAAGATTTCCTAAAGATGCTGCCTGTTTTGGATCAAAGAAATTTTCTTCTTTCAGGCGAGTCGTATCAACGGCGAAAAGTGCCTGTGGAAGTGCCGGAACCCCTACACAAATGGTACATTAAGAAATCACTATATTTTACTCGCCGAGGAATTGAACCAGGCATCGTTTTTACTTCAGAATTGGCGAAAGTTTTGTCTGATGATTTTATCGCGCTGGCACCGCTATACCGACTATTGCTCGGATACGACGCGTAGCAAAGCAAAGGAACCAAGGTCAAAAACAACATGCAACTCCCCGGAAGAGCGTGCAAAAGTCTGATTTATAATTTGCGACAAGATAAAAAGCTTCCCGGTTTTATGGGAGGCTTTTTGAATTAATGACAAAGTATTGTGTAAAAAACCTATAAAGTTCTGTAAACCGAAACAACCTTACCTAAAATATCAACTTCTTTTGTGAATATTGGTTGCATAGCATCATTTTCAGGTTGTAACCGAAAACCATTCTTCTCCTTAAAGAACCGCTTTACAGTGGCATCCCCTGCTATCATGGCAACTACAATGTCACCATTGTGCGCTTGGTTTTGCTGCTTAACGAGCAGATAATCACCATCAAGAATACCAGCCTGGATCATGCTGTCGCCACGTACCAGTAAAGCAAAATGAGGCCCATCCTTTAGCATGAATTCAGGAATTGATAAATACTCACGGATGCTCTCTTCAGCCAAGATCGGGCTTCCTGCTGCTACAGGTCCCAGTAAGGGAACCGCGCGAACAAGGTTCTTGTTCTCGTCTTGAATTTTGCGTGTGATTGCTATTGCGCGCGGTTTCATTGAATCACGTTTTAGGAGGCCCTGTTTTTCCAGGCGTTTGAGGTGACCATGGACTGTTGAGGTTGACTTTAAACCTACTGCTTCACAAATCTCCCGTACAGATGGAGGGAAACCGTTCTCTTTGATCTGAGATGTAATGAACGCCATGATCATGTTTTGTGTTTCACCATGCCTGCGCTTACTTTGCTGTGGTCTTTGACTCATAATATGCCTCCGTAATTAATGAGCTTATTATAACACGCAAACATGTGTTTGCAATAATGACTCGGAAATAATTAATCATGTTGTGCAGGAATGTCGGGCAACTGGATACGCCTGGCTGCTTCCTGGCGTCTGGAGTCAGACATCGCTGCATAATGCTTGCGGGTTGTGTTGACATCCGCATGCCCCAGGGTATCAGCAACCAGGTAGATATCTCCGGTTTCCTGATAGAGGTTGGTACCGAAAGTACTGCGCAGTTTATGCGGGCTTAGCTTTTTTTTAAGCGGTGCACCTTGAACAGCGTATTTTTTTACCATATTTTCCACTGCTCTTTGTGTTATCCGACGTTTTTGTAAAGATAAGAACAAGGCAAACTCGTGCCCTGGCAAAGCGTCCACGGCATTGCGCTCCTCAAGGTATGAACGCAGACAATCAGCAACACTGTCAGGATAATACAAAATAGTTTGGTTGCCGCCTTTGCGCGTTACAGTGAAAGCATTACGCTCTAAATCAAGATGGTCAATGTCAAGGCCGACCAATTCGCTGACTCGTATACCGGTACCCAGGAACATCATTAGAATCGCGAGATCTCGTTTTCTTGTGTTTCTCAAATAAGCTCGTTGTCTATTGCCGAAGCCCTCCCCCTTAAGTACGGCCTCGATCATACGGTTGACTTCATCAGCTTCCATATAAAGAATAGGTTTGCTGTGACGCTTTGGCATGGATACCAAAGTGGTCACATTTGCTGGGATAAGCTCATTTTTAAACAAGTATTCAAAGAAAGACCGCACACTGCTCAGTTTACGCATAATACCCAGTTCAGTATTCTGAAATGATGTAGGTTTAGAGGTATTCTCATCATGTTTAATATAAAATTGAAGATATTCCTGAAAGCCCTCTATATGCCTGGCAGTTACACGTGCCATGTGTTCTATGGTCATCAAGCGGGGCTCTGTATCGGAAAAATCGGCTTCCTCATCGTTAAGGTAACGAAAAAACATCCGCAGATCATACGCATAGGCTTGCCGCGTCAGCGCGCTGGTAATCTGCGACTGGGAACGGAAAAAATCTGTGCAAATTTGCGGTAATTCCAACTGCAATTGCTTGATTTTTTCAAGTGCTTTTTGCGATGAATACGTGTGATAGTTTTGCCGTTTCAAATCAATCTCCTTGATCGTTTTGCACTATAGTATACCTGATATCAGATTCTTAAACAAAATCCAGAATCATGTAAATTATGGAACAAAAGATTGACAATGTCAATTATGGTTGATATATTCTGATAGTAAATCTTTGAGGAGGTACCACATGCCCCGATCCGTATTGTTCCAAGGTACACAAGAAAACCCTGAAAAGCTTCCAGTGTCTATTGAAAGTGTTCATACGCCGGATGCGATTGCCTCTGCCAGCGGGCTTTGGATTTCATCTGCAGGATCAGCCATGCTGACTAGTGGGCCATATCCATTGAAGACACAAGAAAATTGGCTGCTGATCATGTGCCAGAATGGTTCCTTCAGCTTGAACATCAATGATTTACGAATTAGAAACCGTGAATGTTGCATGATTCCTGCTGGAACTCAAGGCGCTCAGCTTCAAGTAGACCAAGAGGCGCGCATCATTTGGATGACCGTTAGTGGAAGACTGGCGTCAGAATTTATGAAGCTGATGGGTGCGTTGCCGCACCGTGCGATGAAACAGGGTGCCTTACCCTCGCAAATTAAACTGGGTAAGCACATCGTTCAGGCTATAGTCCGCATCGGCTCTGCGCAGGATGCTTCCTCCGCGCAGCTTCAACAGCTTCTTTGGGGCTTGTTAGCGTCCCATTCCGGTCAGCCAGTGGCCATGGATGCAGTTTTGTCTCACGAGATCTCAAAGGTGATTGACGCTATGCGCAAGAACCAATATAAAGATTCCTTTACGCTGAATGACATGGCTAACTTGAGTCGAATGCCGGTTGAAACATTCCGCAAACGCTTTGTGTCAGAAGTAGGTATGCCTCCTCAAAGCTATCAGCTCTTTTGCAAGATGGAGCGTGCCAAAACCCTTTTAAAGGAAGGCATGACCGTACGCCAGGCTGGGGTAGAAGTAGGCATGGAAGATCCTTATCACTTCTCCAAAACTTTCAAAAATATCGTTGGCATGAGTCCGTCTCATTATACCAAGACCACTATGCAATGATGTTTTCACCTGTTTCTCCTTCCCGGGCCAGAAACTTCAGCGCACTCCAATTAGCCTATATTGGTGATGCAGTATACAACCTTTATATTCGTCTCGGACGTCTGAGTGAAGGAAAAGGATTGCGCTCGATGCATTTAGCGACTGCTGAACGGGTCAATGCCGTGGCGCAAGCACAGGCGATGGTAAGGCTGGAGGGGATGCTCCGTGACGATGAGCGAGATATTTTTTTACGCGGTCGTAATGCCAGGCCCCGACACCAAGCACCTCGCTCAGCCAGCTGTGCCCAGTATGCAGCGTCAACAGGTTTTGAGGCGTTGATTGGCTATTTATATTTAAGCGGTCAAAAGGAGCGACTGGAGGAATTGTTTTTGTATTTACAATCATGTGAATAAAGGTTTTGCCAATTCTTTTGGTGATACCATCAACCGGGATCAAAATGTAAAATGGGCATTATCGCTCATTGAAAGGAAAGCATGTCCAAACAGATCAAAGCCGAAAAAACTGGTCAGCAGCAAAAAAAGACCAATCGTCCGCAACAAGGTAAATATAATCGTAATACAGGAAAGAAGACTGTTCGTAGCGGATCACAGGAACTGAACAGCCAGAAACAACTACCCCATGGTGAACAGTCAGCTCGAAACCAGCGTATTGTTAGCAAGGGCCGTTCAACTAGCGGCGCAAAAAGCAAGGCTACTCAAAAAACTATCAATATCAACATTGATCAAGGCTATGAGGAATCTACCCGCAACAACAGGCAATATGACCGTCCAGGTCGCCGCATCATACTGTCTGGAACAGAGCGTATTGAACGCAGCAACAATATAAACAACCAATATAATTCTGCTGCTGCATTGCGCTTTGGCCCAGGAAGCAAGCCGATAACAAAGTCTTATGGCCGATTTGTACCACAGACTTTCAGGAAGAACATACCTATGGTCATGAGTGAACCGGTTAAGAAAGAATCAGATGATCATCTCGAAATGATAGAGCAGAATTTATCGAAGGTAAACCTGCTCACAGGGCGCAATCCTATCCGTGAGGCTATCAAAACCGGTCGCGATTTGGAAAAATTAATGATAGCCAAGGGAGATTTGTCAGGGTCAGCACGGGAAATTGTAAGTCTGGCTAAGAAAGCTGGTATTATGATTCAATCTGTAGAGCGCTCGCGTTTGGATCAGATTGCCAAAAATCATCAAGGTATGATCGCTTTTGCGTCTGCATACCGATATGCAACGGTTGAAGACATTCTGGAAACTGCCAAGAATAGGGGAGAGGATCCTTTCATAATAGTACTTGATCAGATCAGCGATCCCCACAACCTGGGGGCTGTCATTCGCACAGCAGCCTGTGCTGGCGCACACGGCGTAATTGTGCCATTGCACCGTGCGGTCGGTCTGACTCCGGCTGCAGTCAAAGCTTCTGCAGGTGCAGTGGAACATATCAAAGTAGCCCGCGTCACTAATCTTAGCCAAACCATAAAAAGCTTGCAAAAACAAGGAATATGGTTTTATGCAGCCAAGATGGACGGTGAAGATTACAGAACAGTTTTATTATCGGGTTCTTGCGCACTGGTCATTGGAAGCGAGGGGGAAGGGGTTAGCCAACTGATTGCTCAAAATTGTGATAAAGTTATAAGTATTCCGATGCGGGATGAAATGAATTCCCTAAATGCGTCTGTAGCAGCTGGTATCCTTATGTACGCTGTTTATCATCAACGCCATCCGCTTTGATATCTGATTTGGTTACATTAATCACTATCAAAGGTGCTGGATATCTCGATTGGACCTTGATTGGAGCGGAAACTCACAAGTCACGGGATACGGAAACTCAAGTCAAGTTTACGTTGACGTATAAGTTCTTGTGTGATATATTTCCTAAGGCGCCTTTATGTGGAGAGTTGGCTGAGTGGTCGAAGGCGCACGACTGGAAATCGTGTAACGGTTGATAGCCGTTCTAGGGTTCAAATCCCTAACTCTCCGCCAGGCGTGTGAAAACACGCTAAATGAGGGGTGCTGCATCACTCCTTTCATAGGGCCTCTGCTGTCACAGGGGCCTTTTCTTGTATGTGTAGAGCAAGTTATTCATACGTAAATAAAAGCAACAGAAGACTTGATTAGGGGTTTCGTAACAGCCCAACCGCTTAATATCATGATGAAAGACATATATTAAATTAAACAAATTAAACAAACAATCTACGGACTGGGGGAAAAGCTTGTTCACGGACTGGGGGAAAAGCTTGTTCAATTGATAGAGGCAACTCTGAAAAGCGCTTCTATCCAAGTTATTTATACAAAAATTCGAACCACCTGCAAGAGATTGTATTTTAAATAAAGAATCCATTGTTTTAGATGGAACACTTGTACAAAAGTAAAATTTGCTATTGATTTTCCTATGAATTTCTCGATTAATACAGTATAATAGATATGAAAAATAATTGGAGGCGTAAGCACATGAAAATTTTAATCGTGAATGCCGGCTCGTCTTCTCTGAAGTATCAATTGATTGATATGAGTAATGAGTCAACCTTAGCCAAAGGGCTGGTCGAGAGAATTGGCATTCCGGGCAGCCGTTTGAAACAAACGGTAGGCAAAGAACAGTATCTGGTAGAGATGCCAATGAAGGATCATATCGAAGCCAGCAAACAAATGCTTGAAGCGTTAACAGACAAACAGCATGGTATTCTCAGCAACATGGACGAAATTGGCGCTGTTGGTCACCGGGTGGTGCATGGGGGAGAGCGCTTTACTACATCCAGTCTGATTGATGAAGAATGTCTGGCAGCGATTGATGAGAACAGTCAATTCGCGCCACTGCACAATCCAGCTAACCTCATGGGCATCAAAGCATGTCGCTTGGTCATGCCCAAGACACCGATGGTTGCAGTTTTTGACACTTCCTTCCATCAGACCATGCCGCCCAAGAGTTTCCTGTACGGCTTGCCAATGGATTATTATAGGCGTTTGAAGGTACGACGCTATGGTTTTCATGGCACCAGCCATCGCTTTATCAGCGAGCGTGCAGCCAAGTTTTTAGGCAAAGAACTCAAGGATATGAAAATTATCACATGTCATTTAGGTAATGGCTCTTCGATGTGCGCGGTCGATGGCGGAAAAAGTGTAGACACCAGCATGGGTATGACGCCCTTGGAAGGCGTGTTGATGGGAACCAGGAGTGGTTCGGTGGATCCGGCCAGCCTGCAGTTTATTATGAATCATGAAGGTATTGACATTGATCGGATGCTCGAAATTCTCAACAAAAAAAGCGGTTTATTAGGTGTTAGCGGCCTGAGCAGCGATATGCGCGATGTTGAGGAAGCGGCTCGTCAGGGTAATGGGCAGGCTCAGGTCGCTCTTGATATATTGTACAATGGTATTCGAAAGTACATTGGTGCCTACGCCGCAATGATGGGCGGGGTGGATGTTGTGGTATTTACTGCCGGCATTGGAGAGAATTCACCAGATTTGCGTGAAGCTGTGCTGGATGGCATGGAGTTTCTGGGTATGGAACTGGACAAGGAAAAAAACAAACTGCGCGGTAATGAGCGTGAGATTTCTACTGAGAACAGCAAAGTTAAAATCTTGGTGATTCCTACCAATGAGGAGCTGGTCATCGCGCGGGATACCTTGGAAATAGTCAGCAAACAAGCAATCTGATGACACAGAATCTTCGTCATGTTGATATTTACACTGATGGCGCGTGCTCAGGAAATCCTGGTCCTGGAGGATGGGCTGCTATTTTGAAGTATGGAAATCACGTCAAGGAACTTGACGGTTCCATGCCACAGACAACCAATAACCGAATGGAGCTGTTTGCTGTCATTAGCGGGTTGGGGGCACTTAAAGAACCTTGTCGGGTCAGGATTCATTCGGATTCTACCTATATAGTTGACGCATTTAACATGAATTGGGTGGATAATTGGCAGCAAAACGGCTGGAAAACTGCAGATAAAAAGCCTGTTGAAAATCAGGATTTGTGGCGTTTGCTCTTATTAACTATGCGAAGGCATCAAGTCAGTTTCCACAAAGTCCCCGGGCATTCCGACCATAAAGAAAACAACCGTTGCGATGAACTGGCCAAGGCAGCTATTCAATCGTTGATCAGGTCCTTGAATTCTGATGAAAACGATATCGATGAATAAGTCTGAGTTTCCTCATGTCAGGATGAAGCGATTCCGAAAGTATAGATCTTAATCTTATTTAACATGAAGATATTTATTATATAATAATTGTGAGGAGTTAAGAAGAAGCTAGGCTTGTCTCGAACACAATCTTCATAAAGCAAGGCATGAGCATGATGGGGCGATAGTAATACCGAGAAAGAGGGAAGCTTTTAATTAATAGAAAACACTCATCTACTATTCGTTAAAGGCATCTTTTACGAACAGAAGATGAGTTTGTTGTAAAAAGTATTGGTACTTGATATGAAATCTACTTGAGCATCAATACAAATCAGCGAATACATAAATTCAGAATGTCATTTCTATTATTATATTGTTGTGAAATCGAATAGTGAGCGTGTTTGATAACCGCTTTACAGCCAGCGATAAGCAATATCCCATAATGCCATTGAAATTTGTTATCCAGTAATTGATTAATCTCTTATCTCTTATTAACTTATATTCAATTAATCATGGATTGGTTATTATACTGAACGCATTGCATATCATAGAAGAGTCTCTTGGCAGAATTATGCCTGCGTAGTTACTTTATTCATATAATTAAATGATTGATTGCGGTTATAATGTTTTAACGAATAGTTGTAAGGATCTGCCTTATCTCACCTAAATTAGTGTCTTATATCCCCTTAATAACCGTCCTTTACGCTACCAAGCAGCAAAGCAGCATAACCGTCCTCTATTTTTCGTCACAATCCAGCCCCTCCTGATCCAGCCCCCCCATACAAGCTCTAAAAAAGACTTTAGCCTCTTGAACAGGTTCCGGGTCAGGATGGACATATGGATGTCCACCTCGCTGGTATGCTTCAGCCGCATCATCACCAGGTCAAGACCGTACCGGCGCTTGCAAACACAGATACAGCCTTCAATCTCGTTGCGTTCGCCCGATTCCTGCAGTTACAGTTCCAGGGCTTACAGATATACTTGCCTGTCCCTGGGCGGGCGGCCCAGTTTGGGGCCGTTCAGCCAGATGCCCCGCTCCTTGCACCAGGCAAAGTTCTCCCGGGTCCTGTATATCCTGTCTGCCAACCCCCCGCTCTGGGTACTTTCCTGTCCGCTTCTTGTACCGCTCCATGGGTTCTATCAGCGTTTTGCCTTCGTTGAACGCGTCCCAGGATATCTCTTCAATCCGTGCGTAACCTTCGCTCAGGCTCAGCGCCCACTTTGGCCCCAAACTCCACCAGGCGCTGCTGCCTTCCCCCGCGAATCGGCCGCGCCCACGGCTGGCGCAGGCTCACGATCCAGTCATCCACACGGTGAGTATTGTTTTCATACATCCCCCGCTGTTGTTTGTACAGTTCGCGGATGACTGCCAGACATTCCAGCTGCTTGGGACTGAGCGCATCAGGTGCCAGCATCTCAGTCGTAATTCGCTCCCGAAACCAGGTCATCGCGCTGGGGTCAAAAGGCCGGACGTTTGTGTATTCCGCGAAGCCCAGGAAGTACTGCGGATAGGGGTTTTCCCGTATCTCTTCCACCACGTCCTCATCCGAGAAGCCATAGCACTTCTTGATGATGAGGAAGCCGATGGCCATCCGCGCTGACTTGGCCGGCTTACCCTCCCGAGGGTTCGGGAACAGGGCTGCGTACCGCTCCTCAAATACAGCCCAAGGAATCAGCCGGGACATGCGAACCCATCTGTTCGCCGGAGAAGGTCGCCTGGTGTGCTTTTCTCTCGTACATGACGTTTTCACTCCTGGATAAGTGCAAGGGTTTTGGGGATTTTCAAAGGTTTTCCATGCACCATTTTAACATGAATGAGACCGAAAATGCCTGTGAAATATGGGGGTTAGAGTTGTTCAGTAGGCCCAAATTACCACGTATCACGGTGGTGGCCTGCTGGGCGCACACGCGGCGGAAGTATGAAGAAGCCTTGCAAGGTACATCGAAAAAGAACGAAGCCGAGATGTCTTCCCAGGGTGCGGAAGCCAGTGCCATCATTTATAGTTTGGTTGAAACCGCGAAAGAAAACGGCTTGGATCCCTATCATTACCTGGCCTGTCTGATGCGCGAGGCGCCCAAGCTGGATTGGATATGGGCAAGATGAACAGGCAGCAAAATTATTGCCCGTCAATGCGCTGGAATAGTGTAGGGTAAAATTGTGCGTTTGACGCTTACGTTTTCAAATTGATTGTATATAACGTAGTATCTTTTATTCTCAATATTTTCTCCAAACCATTATGTCTACAATTCCTGTGTAACTCTGAATGATTTTCACCACTTTGATACTAACATTCTCATCAAGATAGTCTGGTACAGGAACTCCTAAATCACCATTCTTTTTCATTGTTACCGCCATATCAACAGCCTGCAATACTTGTTCTGTGGTGATACCAGCAAGTACGAAATTCCCCTTGTCTAGAGCTTCAGGGCGTTCCGTTGATGTCCGGATACAAACAGCTGCTATTGGCTCGCCAATACTTAGAAAGTAGGATGCTTCCTCCGGCAAAGTACCTGAGTCTGATACCACTGCAAAAGCATTCATCTGTAAATGGTTATAGTCGTGAAAACCAAGAGGCTCATTTTGAATCACATTGGGATGAAACTGAAAGCCACGCTGCTCAATGAATTTTTTGCTACGCGGATGGCAAGAATAGAGAATAGGCATATCATATTTTTCTGCCATGGCGTTTATAGCATTCATCAAAGAGATGAAATTCTTCTCAATATCAATGTTTTCTTCCCGATGCGCAGATAAAAGAATAAATTGATTCGCTTTTAACCCTATTTTATCCAACACCTTGCTTTTTCGGATACTACCTAGGTTGGCACTGAGCACCTCTGCCATAGGTGACCCCGTCACATAGGTACGCTCCTTGGCAACACCAGACCAGTTCAGATAACGTCTCGCGTGCTCAGAATAGCATAGATTGACATCACTAATGATGTCTACAATACGACGATTGGTTTCCTCCGGCAAACACTCATCAAAGCAACGGTTTCCTGCCTCCATATGGAAGATGGGAATATGGAGACGTTTTGCACCAATTACAGAAAGACAAGAGTTAGTGTCCCCTAGAACAAGGACGGCATCTGGCTTAACTTTAACCATTAGATTATATGATAATGCAATAATATTTCCAATAGTGTCTCCTAAGTCAGCGCCAACTGCATTGAGATAAAAATCCGGCAAGCGCAATCTAAAATCATCAAAAAAAACTTGATTCAAGGAATAGTCATAATTCTGGCCTGTATGAACCAGAACTAGGTCAAAATACTCGTCACATTTTTTTATTACCTCGGATAAACGGATAATCTCTGGACGCGTACCGACGATAATCATCAGTTTTAATCGCTCTGTCCTATTCATTGCTCACCTCTCCTATAATCTATATTGGGGATAAAGGTGTTTATGAGTCTGCATCCATTGCGCCAATTCAATAATCATGGTTTCATAATCCGGAATCTTGTAGTCAAAATCAAATCTTGTTCTCACAAGAGACTTGTTCACAGATGGATTATCAATGGGGCGGATCTCAATAGGTTCCGCACGAAGATACTTGTTCATTAAGCAGAGGAGATCATATTTCGTGATAGATTGTTCCGGTACCATATTGTAAAGTCCCACCGCCCGCATTTCAGCTGCTGCCTCCACAGTTTTGGCTAGCTGCAGTGTAGTCTGACCAGTCCATATGGCATTTAAATAGCCACCTACACTGTTTTCTTGTTGCATAAACCAATTCATTAGGCCGATACCTTTAGGGTTGATATCGGGGCCGATGATGGAACTTCTTAAAGTAAAACAATTTGGAGCATCGAGCTCTCCTAACGCTTTGGACCTGTCATAGAAAGTTCGTCCATCTCGGAAATCCTCTTCTGTATAGCCACCCCTATCACCACTAAAGACACAATCAGTGCTCAAATGAACCAAATGGATGCCTTCCTCTATCACAAGTCCGCAAAGGAAATGCGGGAGATATGAGTTGATCAGAACCGCTGTGCTTTTGTCTTCTTCCGCAAACTGATTGAGGATGCCTACACAATTTACAACACAGTCATATCTTTCCTTTTTGATGGTCTGGGAAAGCAGAGGAAAGTCAGTAGCATCTCCGATAACAGTATCAACAAGAAGAGAATTTCTTCTTGCAAAACCTCTGACCTCATGCCCTACTTCTTGTAAATACACCGAGAGTATGTGGCCTGCCATCCCTCCACTTCCTAAAACTAAAAATTTCACTTATTGTCCTCCGCCATTATTCTCAGTTGCTGCTGAATAAAGTCAAGGCTCAATAATTTTTTCTTCACCTCGTCCACAGTGAGTCTCTTGGCATTGTTGCTGTTAAATTCGTCAATCAGATTTCTATCAATTTCACCTTTTACGAAATACTTGTCATAGTTCAATCCTCTTTTGTCACTAGGCACCCTGTAAAATCCACCCAGATCTATAGCATTGCTTGATTCCTCATTTGTTAGCAAGGTTTCATACATCTTTTCACCATGCCGGATACCGATGATACGTATATCTGCATCTGGTGCAAACAACTCCTTAACAGCCTGAGCTAAAACACCAATGGTACACGCAGGTGCTTTTTGTACGAAAATATCTCCACTAACTCCCTCATTGAAAGCAAACAGCACAAGATCAACCGCCTCTTCAAGAGTCATAATAAAGCGTGTCATATCAGAAGACGTGATTGTGATTGGCTTGCCCACTTTGATTTGTTCAATCCAAAGTGGTACTACTGAACCCCTGCTACAAAGCACATTTCCATACCGAGTACAGCAAATTTTTGTTTTTTCAGGGCTAATTGTCCTGCTCTTTGCAACTACTACCTTTTCCATCATCGCTTTGCTGGTACCCATTGCATTAACAGGGTAAGCAGCTTTATCTGTCGAAAGACAGATAACAGACTTAACACCCGCATCAATAGCAGTGGTCAACACATTATCTGTTCCAATAACATTGGTCTTTACTGCCTCTAGAGGGAAAAATTCACAGCTTGGAACCTGTTTAAGGGCAGCTGCATGAAAGATATAGTCAACACCATACATTGCGTTCCTCAGAGAGGATATATCACGTACATCACCAATATAATAATGGATTTTATCACTCAAAGCAGGAAAATGCTGATCATAATAGTGTCGCATATCATCTTGCTTTTTTTCGTCTCTGCTGAAAATTCGAATTTCACCAATATCAGATGACAAAAACCGGTCAAGGACTGCATTGCCAAAAGATCCTGTACCGCCAGTAATCATCACCGTTTTGTTTCGCATCATATCAAGTATCACTTTGTTCTCCTTATACACGAAGTTCATTAAAAATGGCAATGCAAGATCATCATTTTGTTATCTTCGGTGACCAACATTTGCCATCATTTTTCCTCACTATTGATACACTGTTTTTATTGTGACAATAACACTCAACAAAAACAAGCAGAACAATTATTACGAAGAAATTGCACCGGATATCTGGTAAACTCCCCAAGAATCAAAAGAGAAACCAAATACCACAATGTTATTCTACCATAGATAAGACAACGGCACCACACCAATTAGATATTATCTAATGAAATTATCTAATGGAATCACATACGGAAACTCAAGTTGCGTTACTTGAGTTTCCGTATTCTGCATAGAAAAGTGCAATTAACAGAGATTCTGAGGCCTCAGCATAGCGGAGGATGAGAAATTCCATTTTACAGAGCCTGTTTTCTATAAATGGGGAAGGCAAACAAGCCTTTGTACAAGTCTATTCATTTGTTATTTTTCAACACAGCAAAGGAAAGGACAGTTGCCGGTACTTTGGCCTACCTATATGGAACCATTTACGGATACCTGTGTTTGCCCTTCCCAGAATACGGATGACCCCCAAACCGATCCTGTACAGCAGGAAAGCGATATCATGCTCGTTCCGTTGTCCGTTCGCTTCCCGCATGACCGCGGACCTGAGCTTGGAGGATCTTCGTTTCTCCGCCTGCGCGCACAGAAACCCGGTCGCCATGCTGAGAAAGCGGTTCAGGTTGTTCATCGCCTTTAATGTGCGGACACGCAAGTTTTCAAAACCCAGGTGCTGCTTCTTGAAACGAAAGTATTCCTCGATTCGCCAGCGCATGAAATACATCCGAACCACCCGCAGCGCGTCTGCCTTGCTGGTCACCGCGCAGTTGGTTAAAAGCATCATCGGAGTGTCGGATAAACCATAGATCAGCACAAGCTTTAGCCATCTTTTACTTTCTGTTGCCCGCGCATTCACACAGGTCACCCAGCACTCTGTGTCCTTTCCATTGAAGTGAACGCTGCACTTGAACTTCCCCTTGTAACTGTCCCGCAAGGTGGTGGATTTCAGCCATTTGCCTTTGAAAAACAGCTTCCTCCTCTCCGTTATGCGCACGATGAACTGTTTGTCGTGCTTGTGCATGAAGGTGAACAGCTTGTTCATATCGTAATACCGGTCAAAGACATAAGTGGCCAGGGGAAAATGCCTGAAGGCTTCTTCCAGCGCATGGAATGTGATCTCATTGGCGGAGATGTAGTTCTCCTCCCGGGAAGAATGGATGTGTGAGTACAGGCTGACCGGGTGTCTGGTGTTCCGGCTCAGCGCAGTGATTTCTGTCACATGGTAACCTTTTTCAATGGCGCCGTTCAACGAGGAGCCGTCCCTGACCATCCCCATGTTCTCAAAGGCTTTGCCGTAAGGTTTGATGATATCCGTATCATCCACAAACACCGGCCCTGTTGTATCCGCCATCTCCCGCACAAAGGACAGGTAGTTGTCCATGATTTGAGAAGGCATGTCCTCGGTCAGTTTCCGCGCCAGCCGCTCAACTGTGTTCTTCTTATGGATGTTTTCCTTCAAGGTATCCGCAAACCTGGACAGAATGCAGCTCCCTGTGGACAGCGCGCCATACACCATGTCCGCGGTGAACTTTTGCCAGTCTCTTGGCGCATCGGCGCTCATCCTGGCAGAAAAAGTGAGAACTTCGCGTTTGAGTTGGCAGGTATCTGTGGTAGAATGTCTCATGAGGAACCTCTTTCTTTTTGTTTAGTCGAGTTTTTAATACAAAATAATTTTACTACAAAAAGATGGTAGGTTCCTCATTTTACAACACAAATATGCCCTGTTTTTGATAAAAACGACGCAATTCAACAAAAATTCATCTTAAATCACTGAACAATCAGCAAATTATGCGAAAAACATTATCAACATACGGAAACTCAAGTTGCGTTAACCTTTACAAATTGCTTTCTTGCGTTATAATAATGGGGCGATGAAGGAGACGGTTGCAACATAATCCTCATAAGCGAGCCGGGGATGGTGTGAGCCTGGCGAGGACGCGGCAACAGATCACTCCGGAGCATGAGCTAATCCCTCACGGCTGCCACCGTTATCGGGCATTGAGGGGGCGCATTGCGCCAATCTGGGTGGTAACGCGGAGATTCCGTCCCATTGGGGCGGTTTTTTAATGGAGGACAAGCATGTACAAAAAAGTAGTCAGCGACATGGATTTTGTCAGCAGAGAACGGGAAGTGTACCGTTTTTGGGCTGATAATAACATCATGCACAAGAGCTTTGCACAAAACAAGGGGAAGGAACGCTATATCTTTTATGAAGGCCCGCCTACAGCCAATGGGAAGCCGCACATTGGCCATGTCATTACGCGTGCCATGAAAGATCTTTTCCCGCGCTATCACAACATGAAGGGCAAGGAGGTCTTCCGCATTGGCGGCTGGGACACCCATGGCCTGCCGGTGGAGCTGGAAGTGGAAAAGAAACTGGGCATCGACGGCAAGGATCAAATTGAAGCCTATGGGATTGAACCCTTTATCCAGGAGTGTAAAGAATCCGTCTGGAAATATCTTAAGGACTGGGAAGAAATGTCCCAGCGCGTGGCATTCTGGGTTGACATGGATAAGGCTTATGTCACGTATTATGATACCTATATCGAATCGGTCTGGTGGAGTTTGAAGCAAATCGCGGACAAGGGATTGCTGTACAAGGGACATAAAGTGGTGCCCTATTGCCCGCGCTGCGGCACAGCGCTATCAAGCCATGAGGTAGCCCAGGGATACAAAGAGGTGTCGGAGTTTTCCGCATATGTCCGTTTTCCGGTCAAGGGAGAGGAAAACACCTTCCTTCTGGCCTGGACCACCACACCTTGGACCTTGCCCTCCAATGTCGCCTTGTGCGTCAATGAAAAGGAGGAATATTGCCGATTCAAGTATAAGGGTGACACACTCATTATGGCCAAGGCGCTGGTACCATCCTTGTTTCCCGAGGAAGACAGCGAAGCGCTTGAGATAACGGAAACCTTCCAGGGCAAACGCTTGCTGGGCATGGCTTATGAGCCGCTCTGGCCGCTTCGAGATGTCCAGAAGAAAGCTCATTATGTGGTTGCAGACCCATATGTTTCCTTGAGCGACGGCACCGGTATCGTGCACATTGCCCCGGCTTTTGGTGATGATGACGCCCGGATCGGCCAGGTGCACGACCTGCCCTTTATCCAGTTGGTCAACACACAGGGAAAGTTTGTCAAGGACACGCCCTGGGAAAATATCTTTATCAAGGATGCCGATCCGTTGATCCTGGAAGATTTGGACAACCGCGGCTTGCTGCAGCGCAGGGCAATGTATACACATAATTATCCCCATTGCTGGCGCTGCGATACACCGCTGATGTATTACGCCCGCGCCACCTGGTTCATCCGGATGACTCAGGTCCGGGATGAGCTGGTGCGCAACAACCAGTCCATCAACTGGTATCCGGAGAATATCAAGGATGGGCGGATGGGCAATTTTGTCGATAATGTGCTGGACTGGGCACTCTCCCGCGAACGCTATTGGGGTACGCCGCTGCCCGTTTGGCTGTGTGAAGAAGGTCACATGCATGTTATCGGCAGCAGGGAAGAGCTGGCAGCCATGAGCATTGCCCCGCTTGATGACCTCAAGGAGCTGCACCGTCCATACATCGACCGCGTTGTCCTGCGCTGTCCCGAATGCGGAAAGGACATGCTCCGCACCAAGGAGGTCATCGACTGCTGGTACGACTCGGGTTCCATGCCCTTTGCGCAATGGCATTATCCTTTTGAGAACAAGGATGAATTTCATCAACATTTCCCAGCAGATTTTATTTCGGAAGCCGTGGATCAGACACGAGGGTGGTTTTATGCACTGCTGGCCATCAGCACACTGGTGTTTGACCAATCCTCCTATAAGAATTGCCTGGTTCTGGGGCATGTTCAAGACAAGGACGGCCACAAGATGTCCAAGCACCTGGGCAATGTAGTCGACCCGATGGCAGTAATCAATAAGTTCGGTGCAGATGCCGTACGGTGGTATTTTTACACAGCCGGCGCGCCCTGGCTGCCGAGCAGGTTCTATGATGAGGCGGTCAGCGAGGCTCAGCGCCGCTATATGAGTACGCTGTGGAATGCCTACGCTTTTTATATTCTTTACGCGCAAATCGACGGCTTTATTCCGGCAAACAACCCAATGAACCCGCAACAGCTTACTTTGATGGACCGCTGGATCCTCAGCCGCCTCCACTCAACCATCAGGACAGTGGATGAAAACCTGTCCGCATACCGCGTACCGGAAAGCGCCAACGCCATCAGCGAACTGGTAGATGACCTGTCCAATTGGTACATCCGCCGCAGCCGCTCCCGCTACTGGGGCAAGGGAATGGAAGGTGACAAGCAGGCGGCTTTCATCACCCTGTATACAGTGCTTGAAGCAATTGCCAGGCTGACCGCTCCCTTCACGCCATTCATGGCAGAATCCATTTACCAAAACATAGTGCGCAGTGTAGATGCCGGCGCGCCGGAATCAGTACATTTGTGCGCTTTTCCTAAAGTAGAGGAATCTTTCATCAATCCCGAGATTGAGCATCAGATGGGCCAATTGATGCAGGTTGTTCAACTGGGCCGCGCCTGCCGCAACCTGGCGAACATCAAGGTGCGCCAGCCCCTGAGCCAATTGATTGTGATGGGTTCGGATCTGGGGAGCGACTTTATAGAGCTGGCAAAAGATGAACTCAATATCAAGGAAATTGTCTTTACAGACAATGCAGATTCGTTCATTGGCTACCGCCTCAAACCACAGCTGCGCACACTAGGCCCTCGTTTCGGCAAAAATTTGGTCAAGGTCAGCCAGCTATTGGCGGCTTCGGATGGCAACCTGGCCATGGAATTGTTCCGGCGCGGGGAGCCTCTCCGGCTGGAATTGGATGGCCAGGAAATCTTGCTTGCTCAAGATGATGTGCTGGTGGAATCTGTGCAAAAGCCCGGTCTGATATCACAGGAAAGCCGCGGCATCACCGTGGGCATTCTGACAGAATTGACCCAGGAACTGATTGACGAGGGCTACGCACGTGAAGTCATCAGCAAGCTGCAAACTATGCGCAAGGAGGCCGGGCTGGAAGTGACCGACCGGATTGATGTGTACTACGCCGCGCATGACGCCTTGAACCAGGCGTTTGAAAAACACCATGAACTCATCTGCTCTGTCGTGCTGGCGAAGTCCTTCAGCTCTGCCCAGGGGCCGGAGGATGCCTACACCCAATCCTGGGACATCAATGGTCTACCGGCTACTATCAGCCTGCGTAAAGTGCAGTATAAAGTCAAATCGTTCGATTAAATCAATACAATCAACCGCCGCGGCTGATGTCTGCGGCGGTTGTCTATTGTCTGTCTAATTCAAGCTGTACTCAGCAATATGCTTTTTGAGCCAGCAATACGGCGCCCATCAGGCCGCTGTCTGGCCACAGCGCAGGGGCTTTGATATACTCCTCCATCGGAGGCAATTGCTCCGAATCAATATAACCATTGACCAGCTTTAGCACAGTTTGACGCACCATCGGCAACAAAACCTCCTGATGCATGACTCCGCCTCCCAGAATAATGACCTCAGGCGAAACCGTCATCAGTGCGTTGACACATAGTTGGCCAAGATAGAAAGCTTCAAGTTCCCATCCACGGTGATCAGAAGGCAAATCCCTTGCCTGGATGCCCCAACGGGTTTGCATAGAAGGTCCGGATGCAAAACCTTCCGCACAATTGGGATGGTAGGGACATACGCCGTTCAGCAGGGGATCCTCATCATGACGGGTCAACAGCATATGCCCCCATTCCGGGTGCATCATGCCATGAACAAGCTGCCCTTCGCAAAACAAACCACCGCCAATTCCGGTGCCAATGGTCAAATACAGACAGTTAAGCAGGCCCCTGGCGGCACCCAGGGTACATTCCGCCAGCGCTGCTGCGTTGACGTCCGTATCAATGGCGCAGGGAACACCAAGGGCATCCTTCAGTTTTTCCAGCAGCGGATAGCGCTGCCAGGCCAGCTTGGGCGTATTGAGGATTGTGCCATAATTTTCTGAGCATGCGCGGAGATTGATCGGCCCAAAGGCTGCGATCCCCAGGGCATCCACCTTTTTTTGAGCAAAAAACTCAATAACCGCTGGAATGGTTTCTTCAGGCACCAAGGTAGGCAGAGTGGCGTACTCCTGTTGTTTGAGCGACTCGTCAAACACACCCAGCACCATTTTGGTGCCACCAGCCTCCAAAGCACCCAGGCGCATTTTACGAGAGCTCCGAGTCCAAGATATCAATCTGATCCCTGAGCATGGTCTGGAAACGCTGTTTAAACTTCTGAGCGTCCTTTTCCAGCGCCTCAATCTCAAGCTTCAGCTCATTCTTGCGCGCTTCCAGACTATCCAGCTCGGGATCCGGAACACTATCCTTTGCAGACTGGATAATCTCTTCTGCGCGTTCATTGGCTTCTGCAAGAACCTCATCACAGGCTTTTTGCGTTTTCTCAAGTAGCAACCTGGCGCTTTTCAAGTCGCTGGGAATAACAGGCTCGGCGCTTGCAACAGCAAGCGGAGCAAGCGGAGCAGGAGCAGGAACCGCTACCGCAGGCATATAAGGTGCGGGAGACTGTTGCTGTTGCTTTAACTGGTCACGCAGCTGCTGGATGGTATGGTTCATACTTTCCATCTCATCACAAATAGCATCCAGGAACTCATCCACCTCCAGCGGATCATAGCCGCGAACCTTGGTTTTGAATTCCTTCTCCTCAATCATTGTAACAGTGATGGCCATGTTGTTTCTCCCTTCGCAATGAGGTTATTGAGCGTAGCGCCGGTTAAGATGCGCATCCTGTTGATATTCAGGCTGCGCGGCGCTCATCGGCGGTGCATATGGGCTGGTAACGGGCTGTTGCTGATAGCCGGGTACCTGCTGAGGTGGCGCGTAAGGTGACTGCTGAGCGGAATATGCTGGTGGCATCATTTGTTGGTATGCAGGCTGCTGGTAAGGTTGCCCTTGTGAAACAGGCTGCTGAAGCGGACGCGCCGGCGCATTGGCGCTGGCGGTAATCGGGTCTGTATACACCATCATGCCGCTTGGAGCCAGGATATAAAAACCAACCTTCTGGGAAAGCCTGGTCATGGTGCCTCCCAGCGCAAAACAAGCGCCGCTGAGCATATCCACATAGCGGCGCACCTCCGCCTTGTCTATCAGCTGATCCATCACCACCAGGGTACATTGTCCCTTTCGCAGGCAGGTCATGGCTTGGCGGCAGCCAGTAACACTGGTAATGTTGACTACGTAAGCATCCATTTGCCTGGTGGTCTCAGGCTCAGTTTGCTGCGCCCCCGGGAACTGTACAAGATTATCGGTGCTTTGCGGGTTTTGATTGTGCTGGGCAACACGGCGGTTGCGGCCCGGCTGCTGCTCCGGAGACTGGGACATTTGCAGCTGTGCGTGCTGAGGGGAAGCAGGCTGACCCGCATAGGCAGCATCAGTATCATGATAAGCCGGCGACTGCCATTGCTGGGGCACAGGCTGTTGAGCATAATCCTGGTAAGGAGCAGGCTGTTGATAAGGGGCCTGCTGGTAGGCAAACTGCTGATAAACCGGCTGCTGGTAAGCCTGTTGCTGAACCTGTTGATACGCCTGTTGCTGATAAACCGGTTGGCCGGCATAATTCTGGGGGTATTCCCCTTGAACGGGAGCCTGCCGGGTATTATCATGCTGTTCTGACGTACCATAAAAGAACCGGTTATTTTTGCTGAATACCGCTTTAATGCGCTCTGATACCCTGCCTGTAAGGCTCCTTACATCCATGATTCCTCCTAGCCAGCCGGCCGTATCAATTAATCTGCGTTATTATAGCACAGATGCGGCAAGCTGCAAAACCCCCTTAGAACAGCCTAACGGTAAGTCCCTCATACAAGTGCCCTGAATGTACAGGCACAACATGAGCCTGGGTTGCATCCTGACTGATAATCTCGACCGGGACAAGATAGGGGCCCTCCTTATATTGCACTACCACACCAATCAATCCGTCCTGGTTGATGATTGCAGATGCAGGCACAGCATAAGTGATGACAGATTTTGAAAGCTGAACGCGCGCGGAGCGTGTGTACAATATAGGCTCTATGGCTGAGTCCGCCTTAAGCCGTACCAGCATCTCACCACCGGCCCGGGTAACAGACTCCACTTTGACGCTGACTGTAGTGCTGTCAAAGCTCTCTATCAGCATCTTGTACTGGTCCCCCACCACAGGGTTCCAGCTCAGGTCATCCGCCAGCATCAGGGCGCCCCAGTCGTATTGGCGCACCAGGCGGAAGATATCAATCGCATTCTTGGAACGAACCGCTGACGGGGGCACCTGGCCGGCCAGCATGGAGCGAATTTCCTGCGGGTTGTAATCCTGGTAGTTTGCGGAGTTCAAAGCGCCTTCAAAGCCGTCAGTATAAAAGCTGATAATACCATTGTCCGTTGCCGCAAACTGCTTGGTCCAGGTCTCTATTCGCTGCAGTTGGCTGTTTTCGTTGTCATATAGGCGCGTCAGCTTGGTATCGTCAATATACTTTTGTTTGAGATAGCTGTGCCGTTCGCTAATCGCCTGTTTCAGCAACAGCTCCTGGTTGAGCAGATTGCCGCTCGCGCCGCGCACCAGAGCCTGGGTTTCCTGCGCTCGCTGCATAACCATGGTTTCCAGCCTGGCCAGTTGTGCATCAGGGGTAGTTGAGGCATCCAGCAGCACCTTGTGATAGTCTTTGATTTGCTCACGATAAGTCTGCAACCGTTCAAGCTCCCTGGGTGAAAAGCCTGTGGAATATACGATACACACAGGATCTCCCCGGCTGACAGCCACGCCTTCCTCAGCCATGTAGCGCACATCGGAAACATTCTCCTGCTGGAAAACAGATTCGTTGCGCACGATCAGCGTTTGCCCGGAAAAAGTGGATCCATGCTCAGATATCGTGACAATGGCGGTTTTTTGTTCCTCTCCGCCCAGGAACTGGCTGGCTGCAATCACAGCAAGCACAATTACCAGCGCTGCCAGCCCCAGATACAGCCAGGTCAGCACATTGCGCTGCTTTGGTGGGGCACGATATATCATCCTATCGTCTGGCGGCTGTTCACCGGGCTGAGGTTCCTGAGGCGGCAGATAGGAATTCACCCCCCCTTGATAAGGCGGCGGCGCGTTGAAGACCGGAGCCTGAACAGGCCGCGCCTGATGCGGGTGGGCAGGTGTAAAAAAATCATCCTGATCCGGCGAAGGCCAGGGCTGCTGCGCTTGCGGCTGCACAGGCTGATTCTCTTCTTGGTTCCAGGGTCCCTGCACCATCAGTCCTCCTGCATGCGTGTCAATAATAACCGCTTAAGAATACAACCTCAGGAGATGATTGTAAAGTCGGCGAATAATACCCTTTTAATCCTCAAGTATAAAAACAATAAGAGAAGGCTGTAGCAGTTTTCTTTTCTGCTACAGCCCCGTGACAAACAATTAAATCATGCTGAATGCGTGACTGATCCTGATAAAACCGCAGCCCTGAGATGCATTAAGAAAGTTCGCATGCAGGGCGCATCCGCTGCCGAAAATTCGTCTCAGTTATCTTGAAAATGTTAAGCCTGGGCAGCCTTGGATTTTCTCTTGTCGCCGATATCGAGGATAAAATTGAGAATAATCCCCAGAATAGCCGCACCCGCTACAGCAGGCACGCTGATGCCAAAGAAGTCGATGTTGCCATTAAAGAAGTAATTGACACCCAGGCCAAAGGTCACGATAACCGCAATCACGGCAATGTTTTTTGCATCAAACATGCTGACTCCCTTTTCAATCAGGATGGCGATGCCTTGGGCTGCAATCGCACCAAAGAGGTAGATCTCCAACCCGCCGATCACTGCCTGCGGAATACCGAAAATCAATTGGATAAAGGGCGTAAAGCAGGAAATGATCATGGCCAGAATACCCGCTGCCAGCATAACCGGCACGGAGAACACCTTGGTGATGGCCATGGTCGAAATGTTTTCACCGTAATTTGTGCCCGCCGGGCCGCCAACTGCGCCGGAAATCATATCGCAGATGCCGTCGCCAATCAGGTTGCGGTCAAGCATGGAAGCAATATCATAATGTTTGCCGCGCTTTTTAGCTTCATTGTTAACATAGATATCCAGTTGATAGATGTGTGCTGTGGATTCCGGAATGGTTGCGATAGCGATAGGCATGATGGCCAGGACCGCCGCCCAGGAAACCTTGGGCAGGGTAAAGGCCGGCAGGGCAAAGACGCTGCCATCCCCCAATTTCCAGACCGAAGCGCTGAGAGCCTCTGCCGGGATCGTACGGAACATGTTCATGTCAGGGCCGCCGAACAGATAAATCAGCCCGGCAACCGCGCAACCAACCGCTGCGCCCAGCAAAAGAGGCAGCTGTCCCAGAAAGCCCTTGAGGTAACGCGAGAAAAGCACTGTGGCCAACAGCGTGCTCAGCGATACCACCCAGACCCAGTTGGAATTGAACACCCCGGCCTGGGGCATCTCAGCCATGGCTGCGCTGACTGAATCCCCAAGCGAAGCCAGCGCTGTGTTGATGGTTTCGCCAGCCAGCGCAGGGTCGACCACCCTGCCAAGTTGGGTCACCAGCGCTTCCCCTGCGCCGCGAAGACCGTTGGTAGCAACAGCAACGGGCGCAGCATCGGAGATGGCATTGCCGGCCAGGGTCAGGCCAATGATCATCGCAATCGGACCGGTCACCTGGGCAGGCAGAATTTTTTCCACTTTGTCCTTTCCGCCCCATTTGACCAGGAGACCGGCTATAATGCTGATCAATCCTGAAAAAATGATGCCAAATTGCGCCTTGCTGATCAACTCCGGCGGCAGAATGTTCGTGGCTTCAAAAAATGCCTTTTGCACCTCAGTGCCCTCAGCCGCAACCATGCTGGCGATAGCAGTCAAATAAGCAAAGGAAGAACCATAGTACATTGGTATTTTGCCGCCGGTGATGAAGGTGAAGCAAACAGTCGCCAAACCTGAAGCGAACACAGTGGTGGACACCTGGAAACCCGTAATTAATGCGACAATGACAGTAGCCGGAAACATGACGATGACCTGCTGCAGCGCATACAACAACAGTTTGCCGGCTGAGGGACGCTCATCCGGCAGATAGGAGATCTGGATGTTCTTTTTGCTCATTGCTTTCTCTCCTTTTTTATGGTCTTGGCCCCTAAAAAAAAACAGCCCCCCTAGGAGCTGTATTTTACCGTTTCATCCGCCTCATGATTGTCCTCCGTTCGGGAACTTTCCGATTTTCTTTGCGAACAATATCACAGCTTCATGACGGTGTCAAGTGATTTGTGAACAAATTTTCGATTTTGCTTTGCTTTGTTCGTGCTGCTTGTAGAATCATGATCAAACGGCGTTCCGCAATAAAATGGTGGATTGATATATTGACCTTTTCAAGAACCTGACTATAATTTGAAACCAAGTTCCAAATTGGGAGTGAGCGTATGAAACAACGAAAGGATTACTCAACCCGGCAACGCGATGCTGTCCTGGCATGTTTTGCCAGTCAGCCCAGGCGTGCCATGACTGCGCAAACCGTGTATGAGCAGCTCCGAAATGACGGTGTATCCATTGGCCGTACAACAGTATTCCGCACCATTGCCAAGCTATGCGAGTCAGGCCAGCTTATTGTCCCGGCTGATTTGCGCTCCGCCAGCGGCAGCCCCAGAACCTACCAGCATGCCGGTCAGTCCCGCCACATTTCTTTACGCTGCTCAGGCTGCGGACAAATAGCAGCGCTGGCCTGTGAAGCGGTAAAACGCTTTGAACAACATCTTTTTGCCGACCATGGCTTCTTGCTTCAGGAAGCGGAGTGCCTCCTCAGCGGCCTGTGCGGCAAATGTCTTGACAAACAAGAAAGCTCTCATGCAAAGGAAAACGTATGAAAAAAATTGTTATCTGCTTCCTGCTTCTCTGCCTCCTGCTGGTCAGGCCTTCCGCCATTCCCGCTCAGGATGGTTTGACGATCATTGCATTAAATTTTCCCGCGTATGATTTTAGCCGGCAGGTTGCGGGCGATCGCGGTCAGATCAGTATGCTGTTACCCCCGGGCACTGATGTGCACAGCTTTGAGCCTTCTCCAAAGGATTTAATTGCCCTGCACAGCGCAGACCTGGTGGTTTACAACGGCTGCATAGCGGACTACTGGATAAAGGATCTTCTGGCTGCCATGGAGGATGATGCGCCGGCTACCATCGTGATGATGGATCTGGTGGATACTGTGGCTGAGGAAACCACAGAGGGCATGGAGAATGCCACCCATGATCATCCGACGGCTATGGATAATCACAACCATGCAGGAGACAGAAACGAAGATATACGGGAATTGGATGAGCATGTGTGGACCTCCCCGCGCAATGCCATCCTGATATCCCGCGCTATTGCCAACAAGCTTTCCGAGCTGGATCCCCGTGGCAAACAGGTCTATGCTTCAAACTTCCAGCAATTTGAAAATGCGTTGCTGGCGCTGGACGCTGATTTTCGCGATCTGGTTGATAATGCTCCACGCAAAACCATCGTTTTGGGCGATCGTTTCGCAATGCGCTATTTTACACGTGAATATGGCCTGTCCTATTATGCGGCGTTTCCGGGCTGCAGCGCACAAACCGAACCCAGCGCCAAAACCATCGCTTTCCTGATAGACATTATCAAGGAAGAAGATATCCCTGTCGTTTTTCATATAGAGCTTTCCAGCCGCAAGGCTGCCGGCCTGATTGCATCGGAAACAGGAGCGCGGGATTTGCTCTTGCATTCAGCGCACAATGTCAGCCAGGAGGAACTGGACAAAGGCATTACCTACATTGATATTATGCGTGGAAACCTTAAAAATCTCCGGGAGGCTTTGTACTGATGGTATTAATTTCCGTTCGGGAAGCAGCTTTTGCCTATGACGGTCAAATCGTGCTCTCAGATGTCAGCTTTGATGTAGCTGCCGGCGATTATCTGTGTATTGTAGGAGAGAACGGCTCAGGCAAATCAACATTGATGAAAGGTCTGCTACGCCTGGTAACACCGGTTAAGGGCAGTATACGTCTGGAGGGCGGACTTGCGCGGGATGAAATAGGATACCTGCCCCAGCAGAACCTGACCCAGCGTGATTTTCCCGCTTCCGTGCTGGAAGTGGTACAGTCCGGTATCCGCGGCAGGCAGCTGTTTTTGAGCAAGAAGGACAAACAGCGTGCCCGCGCCATGATGGATCTGATGGAGATTGGCAGCCTGAGCCGACACAGCTTTATGGAATTGTCCGGTGGCCAGCGCCAGCGGGTACTCCTTGCCCGTGCGCTGTGTGCGACGGGCAAGCTGCTGCTGATGGATGAACCTACCGCGGGGCTGGATCCTGTTGTCGCGCGGGAATTGTACAAAACCATTGAACGCATCAACCATGAACAGGGCATTGCTGTAATCATGATAACGCATGATGTCCACACTGCCGCCCTGTTTGCTTCGCACATTTTACACCTGCAGCACACGCCGTTATTTTATGGCAAGCCGGAAGAGTATCTAAGCACCTATCACGGACAGTGTTTCGCGGGAGGTGTATGCAATGTTTGACTGGTTGAACGAGATGCTGTCCTATTCCTTTATTGTGCGCGCGCTGGTGGTGGGCCTGATTGTATCCCTGTGCGCAGCGCTGCTGGGCGTAAGCCTGGTGCTTAAGCGTTACTCAATGATCGGCGACGGCCTGTCCCATGTAGCTTTTGGAGCGCTGGCCATCGCGATGGCCCTGGATGTTGCGCCCCTGGCGTTTACTGTGCCGGTTGTGGTGCTGGCTGCCCTGCTGCTGTTGAAGCTGAGCGAACGCAGCAAAATCAAAGGTGACGCCGCTATCGGTATGATCGCGACCGCTGCGCTGGCCATCGGAGTGACAGTGCTGTCCATGGCCCGCGGCATCAATGCGGACATCTCCAGCTATTTGTTTGGCAGCATCCTGATGATGTCCAGGGAAGATCTAACACTCAGCTTGTGGTTGGGCAGCGCGGTGCTGATCCTCTTTGTGCTGTTTTACCGGCGCATTTTTACCGTGACCTTTGATGAGGCCTTTGCCCGTGCCACCGGCTTGCGTGTAGGGCTGTACAACACGCTCATCGCTGTGCTGACTGCAGTAACCATTGTACTGGGCATGCGTCTGATGGGTGCGATGCTGATTTCGTCCCTGATTATCTTTCCGGCGCTGACTGCTATGCGCGTATATAAATCCTTCCTCAGGGTGACCCTGTGCGCCGCCCTTGTCAGCCTGATCAGTTTCCTGGTCGGGATGTCGCTGTCTTACATGTTGTCCACCCCGGCAGGCGCCAGCGTAGTGTTGGTCAACACAGTGATGTTCCTGCTGTTTTCTTTGATAAACACGCTCAAAAACAGAGTGTGCTGATCACATTTTCCGTATCGCCTTGTAATAAGCGAACAGGTGTGCTATTGTAATGACGGCCCGCGCAAGCGGGCACAGTGTTCGCCCCGGAGGCACCATGAGCGATTCCCTGATCATTAAGGGCGCGCGGGAGCACAACCTGAAAAATGTGGATGTAACCCTGCCGCGCAATCGTTTAATTGTTTTTACAGGCTTGTCGGGATCCGGCAAGTCTTCTTTGGCTTTTGATACCATCTACGCCGAAGGCCAGCGCCGCTATGTGGAAAGCATGTCCAGCTATGCGCGCCAGTTCCTAGGGCAAATGGAGAAACCAGATATAGACGCCATTGAAGGGCTTTCGCCTGCGATTTCCATCGACCAGAAAACCTCCGGCCATAACCCGCGATCCACCGTGGGTACAGTGACTGAAATCCACGATTATCTACGCTTGCTGTACGCGCGCGTTGGCACCCCGCACTGTCCGCAGTGCGGCAAGGAAATCCGACAGCAAACGGTGGATCAGATGGTGGATGCGATAGAGCGGCTTCCGGAGGATACAAGGCTGATGATCCTTTCCCCTGTAGTTCGCGCGCGCAAGGGAGAGCATGTCAAGCTGCTGGAAGGCGCTGCCAAGGCCGGCTTTGCGCGCGTACGAATCGATGGAACGGTATATGATCTGGACGATACACCGCCGCTGGACAAAAAGAAGAACCATACCATCGACCTGGTGGTGGACCGCATCATCACGAAACCCGGCATACGCAGCCGCCTGAGCGACTCGGTAGAAACCGCACTGCGCGAATCCGGCGGGTTGATGGCGATCCAACAGGTACCCGATGGTGAATATACTCTGTTTTCCCAGAATTATGCCTGTCCTGAGTGTGGCATCAGCATCGAGGATCTGGCGCCAAGGACGTTTTCATTCAACTCTCCTTTTGGCGCCTGCCAGGCTTGCTCAGGCCTGGGTGTCACGCGCAATATCCCAGCTGAATTGATTCTGCCCGACAAAAGCAAATCCCTCAACCAGGGCGCGGTCAACGCCATGGGCTGGAACAGCTCCGGAGATGAATCTTCCACAGCGCATATGATGTTTGTGGGTTTAAGCGAAAAATATGGTTTCAGTATGGACACCCCGGTGGGCGACCTGCCAAGGAAAATCATCGACATCATCCTTTACGGCGCCAAGGGCACCAAGATTCCCGTGCACTTCAAGAGCATCTCCGGCAGCGGCACCTACAATGTTACCTATGAGGGCATTATCCCAACCCTACTGCGCCGCTACAACGAAACCAACAGTGAGTCTGCCAAGGCCATGTATGAGTCCTTCATGCGCGAGGAGCCCTGTCCTTCCTGCCAAGGGCAGCGGCTCAAACCGGAAGCCCTGGCAGTGACTGTTGGTGGTAAAAGCATTGCGCAGCTAAGCGCCATGAACCTGACAGACGCCCAGCGATTTTTAGAAGGTCTGCGCCTGGGGCAGACGCAGACCATCATCGCAGAGCAAATCATTAAGGAACTGCGCGCCAGACTCAACTTTCTCAGGGATGTAGGGCTGGACTATTTGAGCTTGTCCCGTTCAGCTGCGAGCTTGTCCGGCGGCGAATCCCAGCGCATCCGCCTGGCTACGCAGATTGGTTCCGGTTTGGTTGGCGTTCTCTATATCCTGGATGAGCCCTCCATCGGCCTGCACCAAAAGGACAACGCGAGGCTGCTGGGCACGCTCAAGCGCCTGCGCGACCTGGGCAATACCCTGATTGTAGTGGAACACGATGAAGAAACCCTGCGCAATGCCGATTGGGTGGTCGATTTTGGCCCGGGCGCGGGCAAACAGGGCGGCTACATCGTTGCCCAGGGCACGCTCAACGAGATCATGGCCTGCGAAGATTCCATTACCGGAGCCTACGCAGCCGGCCGCAAGTTCATCCCCCTGCCCGCTCAGCGACGAGAACCCACAGGATGGCTCAAGGTGGTAGGAGCGCGCGCCAACAATCTCAAAAATATAAATGTCTCCTTTCCCCTGGGCGTATTTTGCGCGGTCTCCGGAGTGTCCGGCAGCGGCAAGAGCAGCCTGGTCAACCAGATTCTCTACAAAGCGCTGGCGCGGGATTTAAACCGCGCTTCCACCTATCCGGGCGACCATGACCGCATTGAGGGGCTGGAGCAATTGGACAAAATCATTGCCATTGACCAATCCCCTATCGGCCGCACACCACGCAGCAATCCCGCTACCTACACAGGCGTATTTGATGCGATCCGCCGTGTCTTCTCCCAGACCAATGAGGCCAAAGCCCGCGGCTACAGGGAAAACCGCTTCTCCTTCAACGTTAAGGGCGGCCGCTGCGAGGCCTGCAGCGGGGATGGCATGCTTAAAATCGAGATGCATTTTCTGGCTGATCTTTATGTGCCCTGTGAGGTCTGCAAAGGCAAGCGCTACAGTCAGGAGACCCTGCAAATCAAGTACCGCGGCAAAAGCATTGCCGATGTGCTGAATATGACTGTGGATGAAGCTCTGTCCTTCTTTGAGCGCCACAGGCAAATTTATCAGAAACTCAAAACCCTTCACGATGTGGGCCTGGGTTATATCCAGCTGGGACAGCCTTCTACTACGCTTTCCGGCGGCGAGGCGCAACGGGTTAAGCTGGCAACCGAATTAAGTCGCAAGGCAACCGGTAAAACGCTGGTGCTGCTGGACGAACCAACCACCGGGCTGCATGTAGACGATGTTTCAAGACTGATCCAAGTACTGCAGCGGCTGACATATTCAGGCAACACGGTGCTGGTGATCGAGCACAACATGGACGTGCTCAAAACAGCCGATTATATTATCGATCTGGGCCCGGAGGGAGGAGAGCGTGGCGGTCAGGTTGTCGCGACGGGCACACCCGAACAAATCGCCCGGTCAAAGGGCAGCTATACCGGGGAGTACTTAAGAAAGGCCGGCATCAGCTGATGCGTTGCGCTTGTCCCCATTGCGAAAGCTTCATGCCCCAGGCAGAGGGAAACATACGTTGCGTATGCCCGCAATGCGGCTACACCTGCGCGGCCTGCCTGGGCCTGGGTACACAGCCGTTAAGTCTTCAGGCGATCCGTGCACTGGCGCAGAAGTCAGAAACCATTCTGGGTGACACAGCTGAAGCTGTCGATTATCCTTCACAATCCATCCCCATAACCGGCCACAGCCTTGAATGAGCGACCGGTTTTCGCTATACTGAAACACAGAAAATAAGGAGGTATGCCATGCGACGGAAAACTATCAGCCCGCACAAGCGTGCCTGGGAGATATATTTTCAACAGTTGCCCAAGGTATTCATCCTTCTGCTTTTCCAGATATTCCTCCGTCTAGTGGCATTCGCTCCGTTGTTGTTCGCGGGCATCACCGGCAATTTCTTTGGACTGGAAGCGCAGTTCGCACTGGTCTGTGGCCTGGCCTTTTCTTTGCCTCTGTATGCGCTGCTGGTAATGCCGATGCGTTTTCAGGCTGCCGCGTATAAAATCAGACTGCTATATGATTTGCCGCGTGACAGCAGGGTAAATGCCCGCAATTATCTCCGCTGGCTTTCGGCGGCACTGGTGCGCCTGACGCGCGCGCTTCCCTTTTTGTTGCCCTTTTTCGCTTTTATCATATTATATTTTTACTATATCCCCTATCCGGACTTTACTGTTCCCATGTTGGGCATCTCCAACCTGGGCGACCTGATTGGTCTGAGTTTCATCGGTGGAATTATGATCATCGGCTTGGCAGGCGTCCTGTTTGCCTTGCTGGCCGCTTATGGTTGGAATCGCGACATTTCCTTTGAGCATCAGGATGTGCTCAAACAGGGCATCCGTATATCCCTGAATCAGTCATGCGTTTTGCGCGGTCGGCGCAAGCGTGCCATCAACTACACGGTATTCATCAACCTCTTACTGTGCCTGCCGGCTGTCACCAGCGTCCTCCTGATTCTGGGCAGTTACCTCTTGTCCCTGCCGCGGATGGGTATGCTGGCCATGGATTACATGAACATGGCCATCACGTTGATTCAACTGAATCTTCCGGACAGAACGCTGCTGATGATTCTACTGGTCATGGCAGTGTTGTGGCTGCCTTTGCTTCCCTTGCGGAAGCTGGCTCTAAGCGCGGCTGTAGCCGACAAGACAGTAAAGTCGTGAGGCTGGACAAGCTGCTGGCACAAACCGCCGGGTTCAGCCGATCCCAGGCGCGAGCGGCCATCCGCGCAGGACGGGTTCAGGTAGCAGGAAAGACCCTTGTCACGCCGGAAAGCGAGGTTTCTTCCGATGACACCTTCCTGTTGGATGGGCAACCTTATTACCCGCAAAGCGAATGGCACCTGATGCTCAACAAGCCCTTGGGTGTGCTGACCGCCGCGCGCGATCACAGGTCACCCACTGTCATGGACTTGCTGCCTGAACACTATACCAGGGTTCGCTGTATGCCGGTGGGCAGGCTGGACAAGGACACGGAAGGCTTGTTGATTTTAACCAGCAACGGCGAACTGGCCCACCGCCTGCTGTCTCCGAAGCGGGGTATTGTCAAGGTTTATCAGGCAAGGGTTTCCGGCTGTTTGGACGCTGATGATGTAACAGCCTTTTCACAAGGAATTTCCCTGGGTGATATTACCGCTCTGCCCGCCCGCCTGATTATCCGGTACGCGCAGCAGGGGCATAGCCTTGCGGAGGTGGAGCTGACCGAGGGAAAACATCGCCAGGTACGGCGGATGTTTGGCAGCAGGGGTCATGAGGTATTGTCCCTGACACGTTTGGTTTTTGGCCCGCTGATACTGGACCCGGAACTGGCTCCCGGTCAATTCCGTGCATTGACAGCGCAGGAAGCAGACCGGTTGAAGGAGGCCGTCAACCTTGTCTGAACAGTATTTTGCATCCAGTCCCCAGTCATCGCACAACATTAAGACTTTTGATGTTGCCTTTGAGGACTGTGTCTTCCGGTTTGAAACGGACGCGGGTGTATTCTCCCGGGATGGTCTCGATGACGGCTCCGCACTGTTGCTGAAAAACACGCTGCCTTATCTGGCCGGCCATGTGCTGGACCTGGGCTGCGGCTGGGGCGCTGTCGGTGTGATCACTGCCCGCCTCAAGCCACATTGCCGGGTAACTATGCTGGACATCAACGAGCGTGCTGTCAACCTGGCTTGCAAAAACCTGGAACACAACCATGTGCATGCGCAAGTGTTTTGCGCGGACGGGCTTTCGCAGGTCCCGGGAAATTTCGACTGGATTTTGATGAACCCGCCTATACGCGCAGGCAAGCAAACCGTCTACCGCCTGTTTGAAGAAAGCGCCAACAGGCTGAATACCGGGGGGACTCTGGCTCTTGTCATCCGTAAGCAACAAGGCGCGCTCAGCGCCAGGGTTTATCTGGAGACGCTGTTTGATACTGTTTCCTTAATAAGCCGAAAATCAGGCTATCACATTTTTTTCTGCAGGAGGGACAAACATGAAGTATGACCGGGCATTTTTTGATGCGGGGATCAACCGTTCCGGCACCAACAGCACCAAATGGACAGCCAGCGGCATTATGCAGGAGGGCATGATACCGCTGTGGGTCGCCGACATGGATTTTGAATGCGCACAACCCATCCGCGATGCGCTCAAGCGCCGCGCTGAGCATGCGTGCTACGGCTATACCTTTGCCGGCCAGGAGGACAGGGATGCCTTCACCGGTTTTTGGCAGCGCCGGCACAAATTGACACTCAGCGGGAACAACCTGGCGATGATGCCCACGGTTGTAGCCGGTTTGCGCGCCTGTGTAAACACCATGACACATCCGGGTGACGGCGTCATTATCCAGACCCCTGTCTACGGTCCCTTTATCGCGGCTGTCCGGGAGAGCGGCCGGGTGGTGCTGGATGCTGCGCTCAAGCACGATCAAGGGCGCTACACCATGGATTATGAAACGATTGAACAATTCCTGCGTCAGGGCGCACGGATGATGATCCTGTGCAACCCGCACAACCCTGTGGGGCGCGCCTGGTCGCAAGAGGAATTGCGTGTCCTCGTATCCCTGCTCAACCGCTACAAGGCCCGCCTGGTTTCCGATGAAATCCATGCCGACTTTGTTTATTCACCACGGGAATTTATTCCCATCCTCTCACTTCCTGAAGCCCGGGAAGATATCGTGATGCTGGCAGCTGCCAGCAAGACCTTCAATATAGCAGGCCTCCAACAGGCTACTGCGGTCTGTCGGGACCGGGATGTAAGCACGATGCTCGCACGCTACCTGGAGCGTGCCGGCGCGCAAACCGGCAACATTTTTGCCCTGGTAGGCACCCGTGCCGCCTATAATGAATGCGATGACTGGCTGGATGCGCTGATGCTGTACCTGATGGACAATCAGGCAGCGTTGACCAAGCTGCTTGGCGAACTGCTCCCCCACGCAGTCATTTCCCCCATGGAGGCTACCTTCCTGGCCTGGGTAAACATCCGCGCCTATGACACGCCGCATTGCGAGATCGGTTCGCGCTGCAAGAAGCATGGCGTAGCGCTGACGGACGGCCAGTTCTTTGGCGTAAGCACCGGGGAAGGTTTTATGCGCATCAACTATGGCTGTCCCAAAAGCCAGCTTCTCGAAGGCTTGCAGCGATTTGCGTGCGCAATCAAGGAAGGGTAATAATATGATTAGCAAAAAGTCTTTTGACAAGATCATCGAGGCTCAGCGTGAACCCATGCTTGAAACCTTGCGCGGCTGGATACAAATCCCCAGTCTCAAGCAGGACGCGCAACCCAACGCGCCCTTTGGATCCGCGCTGCGTCAAATGCTTGACATAACGCTAAAGGATTGCCAATCGCTGGGCTTTGAGGTGCGCGACTACGATGGTTACGCCGGTGACGCCAAAATGGGTGAGGGCAATGATGAGGACGCGCTCGCTATTCTGGCGCATGTGGATGTGGTGCCCGCTGGCGACGGTTGGACGCGCGATCCTTTCGGGGCGCAGTTGGAAAACGGGGTGCTGTATGGCCGCGGCACCAGCGATGACAAGGGGCCGCTGGCAGCAGCGCTGTACGCGATGAAAGCGGTCAAGGATGCATGCATCCCGCTTAAGCGCAAGGTAACCTTGATTTTCGGCTGCGATGAAGAAAGCGGCATGGAGGATATAAAGCATTATAAGCAGGTAACCACGATGCCCCGCTCCGGCTTCAGTCCCGATGGAAGTTACCCCGTTATTAATCTGGAAAAGGGAATGTGCAGGCTCTTCCTGCACGCGGATGCCCCGAAAGACGGCCTGAAAGTACTGGCGCTGAACGTGGGCGAGCGGCAGAATGTTATCCCCGGCGCAGCTAGCGCGCTGGTATCCGGCGGTCCGGAGATGCAAGGCCAAGTAGACGTCATCAGCAAACAGTATGGCTGGCCGGCCAAGGCAGAGATGGAGAACGGGGCGGTACGCATCACCGCAACGGGCATCAACGGTCACGCCGCCCATCCTGAGACAGCCCGCAACGCGATTGGACAACTGTTGATTACCCTGAGAGATTTGGGTGCTACGGGTGCTTTAAAAGTGTTGGCGGATGCTATTGGGACACAGTATTACGGCGAAGGTCTGGGCATCGCCGTCCGGGATCAAGCCAGCGGGCCGCTTACCTGCAATCTGGGCATCATCCGTCTTCAGGAAGGCCGTCTGTTCGCAACGCTGGACATCCGATATCCTCTGATGGCTGCCGGTGATCGCATCCGTGATATGGTGGCCGCGCACCTGCCCGGCATTGAGGTGGAACAAAAATCATTCAAACTTCCCCACTATGTGCCTGCCAGCAGTGAACTGGTTCGCGGTTTGCTGGATGCCTATCATGAGGTGACCGGTTTGGAAAAGAAGACCCTGTCTACCGGCGGAGGCACTTACGCGCGCATGCTGGAGGAAGGTGTGGCCTTTGGCGCAAGTTTCCCCGGCGAACCCGACCTCGCACACCAGGCAGACGAGCGCATCAGCGTTGACAGCCTGATGCGCAGCCTGAAGATTTTTGCCTACGCGATTGTCAAGCTGGCCGGAGCAGAAGGAGCATTGCATGAGTGAATTGCATCAGATTACCTGCATTGTATGTCCGGTTGGCTGCCGAATGGATGTAACTCTGCAGGACGGGCAGTTTGTCAGTGTATCGGGCAATACCTGCAAGCGCGGCGAGGCCTACGCACGCCAGGAAAGCGTGCAGCCAACGCGTATGGTAACAGCGGTCGCGAACGTCATCGGCAGCGCGGTGCCTGTCAGCTTGAAAACCCAGCAACCCATTCCCAAGGACAAAATCGCGCAATGCATGGAGGAAATCAACAGCCTGCAGTTAGAATTGCCCATCACATCTGGCGATGTGCTCAAGGAAAACGTAGCGGGCACCGGGGTCAATCTTGTAGCGACCCGTACCTTGAGGTAACATGCTCCAGCCAATAGTATTGATCCCGGCCTGGCGGCATGGCGAGATGACCCCTTGGGGCGGGGAAACGCTTAAAACGCTTTTCGGCAAAGATATCCCCGGCCCCCGCACCGGAGAAAGCTTGGAGCTGTCAGCCATTCCAGGCCTTGAAAGCCGGGATGCACAGGGCAGGACACTCACTGAGCTGATTGCGCTTCATGGCCAGGCCCTGACCGGTACTCGGGTGGGCAGTCCTTTTCCGCTGCTGCTTAAGCTGATTGACGCGCGGGAACGGCTAAGCGTGCAGGTACACCCCGGAGATGCCTACGCGCAGCAACACCACAGCAAACCGGGCAAGAACGAGGGCTGGGTTGTCCTGCAGGCTGCGCCCGGCGCTCAGCTGATCATGGGCTTGCGGGGTGGCACCACCAGGGAGGTTCTACGGGCAGCTTCCAGGAAGGGCCGGGAAATGGAAAGCCTGCTGCGCAGTATAGAGGTTCATCCGGGCGATGTTTTTTACATTCCTGAGGGAACGGTGCATGCCATCGGCGCAGGACTGGTGCTGTATGAGATTCAGCAGTCCAGCGACATCACCTATCGCCTGTACGACTGGGAACGCGTAGACAAATACGGGCATGGCCGGCAGCTGCACCTGGAGGATTCTCTGGCCGTGATCAATCCGGCAGCTCAGCCACTGCCCGAACAAGCCAGCGTAATATCTCAAGAAACAAATGGCCTGCACGAACGCCTGCTGGATACTTCCTATTTCCGCCTTGACCGCCTGAGTGATTGTGAAGGATTTACATGGATATCTGAACCGGCGCGATGCAGCGTGCTGACAGCGCTGTCGCCTGTGGCCCTGGCCTGGGAAGGACACAGCTTGCAGTTAAGCACCGGTCAAAGCGCCCTGCTGCCAGCCCAGGGTTATCCGCTCCGCCTGTCCGGCAAGAGCGCTTTGCTCGCCTCACCGGCAACAAACTGAACATCCAAATCAACAAGCCGGCAAATTGCAGGCTTGTTGATTGATGTGGCTTCAGGCTTGATTATTCTTTTGACAGGAGAATATCCAAACTGTCTTTTGCGTCCCCCAGCAGCAACAGCACATTACCTCGTTGTTCATACAGTGGGTTGTCTACACCGGCGTAACCGGGTTTCTTGTCGTAATTACAGATGATAATCTGCTTTGCCTGTGACACATTCAGGATGGGCATCCCGTAGATCGGCGTGCCCTGCGCCGTGTTGGCAGCTGGATTGACAACATCATTTGCCCCGATGACAATGGCCAGGTCGGTGGAAGGAAAATCCTGGTTGATGTCCTCCATCTCGCACAGCAGCTCATAGGGAATATCGACCTCGGCAAGCAACACATTCATATGACCGGGCATGCGGCCCGCAACCGGATGAATGGCAAAGCGCACCTGCTTGCCGGCTGCCTGAAGGGCATCCAGCAACTGCTTGACTTTTTCCTGCGCCTGAGAGATCGCCATGCCATAGCCGGGGATGATGATGACACTTTGCGCCTTATCCAGCCAGGCAGGAGCATCCGCCGGGGCGGGAGAGGCTGCAGTATCGGCGGTTGAGGTTTTATCTTCGCACGCCCCTGCGGTAGGCTTTTCCTCAGCCCGGGTAGATATGTCCTGCTGCGCGTTTGTCCAGTTCTTTGATTCCTGCGTCAGCGGTTCCTTTGCCGGTATTGCAGCCTGATGTGACGGGCTGCCAAAAATGACAGAGCTCAATCTGCGATTCATTGAGCGGCACATGATTTGTGTGAGCAGCAAACCTGAGGCACCTACGATACCGCCTACCGCAACCAGCAGGATGTCCCCCAATGCCATTCCGGCGATTGCCGCGGCTACGCCGGAGGTGGAATTGAGCAAACTGATGGTGATGGGCATATCAGCGCCGCCTACACGAATGGCGAATAACCAGCCAAATATCAGACTAACCAGTATAAGCAACAGGCACAACAGCAGGCTGTTGCCCTGAACGTTGAGTGGCAACAGCACAATGAGTGCGATCATGACCAGAACAGCAAAGGCGGTCAGCGCGCCGTGTCCAGGATAAACCAGCGGTATTTGGGCCAGTTTGCCATGCAGTTTGCCTGCTGCGACCATGGATCCTGAGAAGGTGAGCGCGCCTACTGCCAGCGCCAAAGCGGATGTGATCAGTTCAAAGGCGCTGCGCGCCGCGCCGGCCGACACAGTGAGCAACGCTGCCAACATGGAAGCCAAGCCACCCAAGCCGTTGAGCAAACCGACAACCTGTGGCATTTGGATCATTTTGGTTCTGACTGTCATCAACAGGCTGATCAGGCTTCCTCCAATCAGGCCGGCAGTAATGTAAGGCAAGCTACCGGTTAAATCAGTTCGCAGCAGGGTAATAACCACAGCTGCAAACATGCACAGCGCGCTGACGCGATTGCCCCGCGCCGCTGTTTCGACTTTACTCATCAAACGGATGCCGTACAAAACACCCAGGCTGAGCAGAATACTGAAAATGTAATACAGGGTATCGCTCATTGTCCGTCCTCCTGGTGGTGCTTCTCGCCCCGGAACATGCGAAGCATACGGTCGGTGACACCGAAGCCGGCTACCACATTGATGGTTGCGGCGATAATGCCCGCCAGGCCGGCCAGTTTGCCCACTATACTGTCCGAGAGGGCGGTCACGGCAATAATACCAAGCAGGGTGATCCCGCTCAGCGCGTTCATTCCACTCATCAGCGGGGTGTGCAACAGGCTGGGCACAGCGTTGATCAGTTTATAGCCCAACAGAGCTGCAACTACAAAAACCAAAATCAGAACAATCTCCATGCTCATAATCTCATCGCCTCGCGCGCGCCCTGATGAACAACCTCTCCCTTATGCGTGGTGAGGATGCCGCGGACAATCTCGTCCTCGGGATCCAGGTCAAAAGCATCGTCCTTGATCAGGTAATTGACCAGGTTAAACATGTTCATTGCAAACATACTGGTTGAACTCTCCGGCAGGAGACCCGGGATATTCTTGATGCCCACCAAATGCACCTTGTGTATCGTTTTAATCTCGCCCGGCGGAGTCAGGGAGCAGTTGCCGCCTTGATCAATGGAAATATCAACTATAACAGCACCCGGCTTCATCGTTTTGACCATTTCCTCGGTAATCAGAACAGGAGCCAGCTTTCCCGGGACCAAAGCTGACAGGAAGACCAGATCCATTTCGGGCAGCCGTGCAGCAAGAGCCTCACGCTCCAGCAAAAGCAACTCGCCGCTGAGCGCGCGGGCGTATCCGCCTTCACCCACTGCAGCATCATCAGGCACATTCAGCTCCACAATCTGCGCACCCAGGCTCTGGGCTTGCTCACGCGCTGCCGGACGGATATCCGCCGCAAACACCCTGGCGCCCAGGCGCTTGGCAGTAGCCAATGCCTGTAGACCGCCGACACCGGTTCCAATGACCAGCGCGTTGATGGGCTTGATCATGCCTACGGCAGAAAAAATCTGCGGCACAAAACGCGGCAACAGGTTGGCACCCATCAAAATCCCTTTGTAGCCCGCGCAGGTAGACATGCTTGTCAGAGCATCCATGGACTGGGCACGGGAAATACGCGGCACGCCATCCAGTGTCAGCGCAGTAATCCCCCGCTCCGCCATGTTCTGCACCATCTGATGGTTGGCAGGCGCTGCGGGGTGAATGAAAGTAATCAGCACTTGCCCCGGGCGCATCATATCTACCTCATGCAACCCTGTTTGCTCGTTAAACAAAGGCTCTTTGACCTTTAAAATCAAATCAGCCCGTTCATATACCTCCCTGGCACCGGGTATAACTTGCGCGCCGGCATCAGCGTATTGCTCATCATGGAAGTAGGAACCTTCCCCAGCATCATGCTCAACCAGCACAGTATGCCCGAGGCTGATGTAGCGCCTGCACACATCCGGCGTAGCAGAAACACGGTTTTCATCATGCATAATTTCCTTTGGGATACCAATAATCATTTCAGTTTCCCCCTATGCTTGTTTTTCAATGTCATTATATAACCAGAACATAAAAAATACAATAATGAATATTTTGATCATTCATTCAAAACACAGCTGGCTTTCAGCTCTCATGGATTTTGTGGTTTATGGAAATAGTATTGATGGGTTATAAAAAAGGCCCGGAGGCCTTTTTGCTAGATTGTCTTGCTTGTCTTAAGCGCTTTTGGCGCGTTCAGCCAATTGAGCGAACGCCTTGGCGTCGTTGACAGCCAAGTCAGCCAGGATTTTTCGGTTGATGACAATACCGGCGCGTTTAAGTCCGCTGATGAGACCGGAATAATTCAAGCCATTCTGGCGGGCCGCTGCATTGATGCGGACAATCCACAAACGGCGGAAATCGCGCTTGCGATGTTTACGCCCCACATAAGCATAGGCCAGGGAGCGGCGAACCTGTTCACTTGCTGCGCGGTACTGTTTGGACCTGGCGCCATAATAGCCTTTTGCCAGCTTGAGCATCTTGCGACGTTTTTTCTGGGCGTTAACTGCCCTTTTAATACGAGCCATGTGTTCTCCTCCTAAAAGTGCAGTCTTACTGCTGAATCAACAAACGGATGGTTTTGGCTTCCTTTTTGTTTTGCAGGAAGCCGCCTGCGCGCAACTGCCGTGTACGCTTGGTCTTTTTCTTGGTCATAATGTGGCCCAGGTTCATTTTTTTGTGCTTAACCTTGCCATTCTTGGTCACGCGGAAACGCTTGACAGCGCCGCGGTGGGATTTCATTTTTGGCATAGAAATGCCCTCCTTTACTAAATGCCCGCTTTGACCGGCGAGCCTTACGGCTGTGTTTCTTTTTCCTGCTTGCCAGGTTTGTCCTGGCGGGGAGCGAGAATCATGATCATATGGCGGCCTTCCAGGTTGGGCATACGCTCAATCACAGCAACATCGCTGAGACGCTCGGCAAACTCTTTCATGACGCGGTAACCAATCTCACTATGGGTGATTTGACGCCCACGAAAACGGATGGTGACCTTTACCTTGTCGCCGGCCTTCAGGAAGCGTACGGCATTCCTGGCTTTGACCTGGATGTCGTTCTCCTCGATGGTCGCCGAAAGCTGAACTTCTTTGAGCGAGATCGTTTTTTGATTCTTACGCATCTCCTTTTCGCGCTTAGCCTGCTCAAAACGATGCTTGTCATAATCCATCAGTTTGCATACAGGCGGCTGCGCTCTAGGAACGATTTTCACCAAATCCAGTCTGGCTTCTTCAGCCAGCTGCAGAGCGCGCTCAGTGGGCATAATGCCCAACTGTGTACCATCGGCGGCAATCAGCCGCACTTCACGATCACGGATTCCCTCGTTGATGGTCATTTCTGTGCTGATGTGTGTCCACCTCCAAAAAATAAGATTGACGGGCAAAAACCCGCCAATCCGAATTACTTCGTTTGCCTGCACCAGACAAAACATGTTCGTCAGGTGAGAAGCGGGCAGCTTCTGCTTGTCGCGAGATCATCATATGATAGTCCGTCAATCTTGTCAAGTATTGTGCTCTGGTTTTTATACACCCCACTGCTTGACTATGGTATAATCCGCAGGGAGGATTCTATGTTCAAGCAACATGCCATCGGTTTTTTTGACAGCGGCTTGGGCGGGCTGAGCGTATTAGCCGCTGCTGTGCATCAGTTTCCGGATGAACGTTTCCTTTATCTGGGAGACAGCGCCAATGCGCCGTATGGTACCCGCAAAGATGAAGAAGTCGTCAGACTGAGCCTTGCTGCTGTATCGATGCTGAATTCCCATGGCATCAAAGCCCTGGTAGTTGCCTGCAATACAGCTACAGGTGCTGCAATCTCCGTATTGCGAGAGCGCTATGATTTTCCAATCATCGGCCTGGAACCCGCCCTCAAACCAGCAGCTGAAGAATGGCGCAGCGGTCTGATTTTGGTGATGGCTACTCCTTCGACATTGCACAGCGCTAAATTCAACGCGCTGTTTGAGCGGTTTGGGCAGCATGCGCAAAAACTTCCCTGCCCGGGGTTGATGGATTTTGTCGAGCGTGAGGAGTTTGAAGGACGGTCGCTTGACAGCTATCTGACTACGCTGTTCGCACCATATCATGGAAAACATATTTCCGCTGTTGTCCTGGGCTGTACCCATTATCTTTTCTTACGAAAGCAAATTAAGACTCACCTGCCGTCGTATACAAAGCTGTATGACAGTAACCGCGGTGTTATCCGCCAACTGGGAAGGCGCCTTGCGGAAACAGATTTACTGGCTACACCCGGTTCAACAGGGGGCGTAGATTTGATCACCACTGCAGACAACGAGAAAGCGGCACAGATGCAGCGGGTGTACTCAGTGGCCCAACGCTTGTTTTGACGGACCAAGTACCATTGCCGGACAGCGTGGGTATTCTCCAACAACAGGCGAACGGCTTTATTAGATTCAAGAGCAATCTCCAGCCGGATGAATGTCAGATATCACGTTGATCGTCCTGCTTAATAAGCACAAAATCTCCAACACACACTACCGGAAGTCCTGTCTATGAGACTGATACGGCATATCTACTGTCGGCTCGCCCGGGGCGTATCTTCCCCCGTTTCACCACGCTTTCACGCTCTGCCGGAAATGTCTGCTGCACCACATTCATTGTATGATTCTTTTGTTTCTCCGCACAATTTTTGCTCATGTCTCACCGCCATACCAAGCGGGCTATATCAAGTACAAGGCAGATGCATACTATGTCTTGAAGTGCATCCCAGACAATGATACCTTTAATTCCATCAAACCTCCGGAGGTCACTATGAACAGAGATCAAGCCATCAACCTGCTTAAGCGTTATAATTCACAATCCTTTCATATCCAACACGCCCTGACCGTGGAACAGGTCATGGGATGGTTCGCACAGGAGCAGGGATATGGTGATGAACAGGAGCATTGGAAAATGGTCGGCCTACTGCATGATATCGATTTTGGCAGCTATCCCGATCAGCACTGCGAGGTAGCACCAAGTATTTTAAAAGATGCCGGATTTGATGACAATTTTATTCACAGCGTTACCTCCCATGCATATGGCATATGCGCCGGCAGCCCCAAGCCGGAGCACAAAATGGAAAAGGTGCTGTATGCTGTGGATGAGTTGACCGGCCTGATTGGCGCCGCAGCGCTGATGCGCCCTTCCAAATCGGTTCAGGACATGGAGTTAAAGTCCCTCAAAAAGAAGTTCAAGGATAAGTCTTTCGCCGCAGGCTGTTCACGGGATATCATTTCACAGGGCGCCCAGATGCTTGACTGGCAGCTGGACGAACTACTGAATAAGGCCTTGCAGGCAATGAAAGATGTCGAGGACGAACTCAAGTTCGAGATTCAAAAACACTTATAAACCGCATCGAATAAGGAAAAGAGCCATCCTGTGAAAGGTACAGTCCTGTCTCGGGGTCTTGTGAAAGGTACAAAGCGCTAGGTGAAGAAGAGGGAGGTACAGTCCGCGCTTGACGGCTGCAAGATGAGATGATATTATCTATTTGCTCGGTCATTATGTTCAGTTGGCAAAGTCACTGATTAGTCCAACCAAAAGACCTGGTTTATCCCCTAAGGTCGCATGGCTCAGTTGGTAGAGCACCGTGTTCACATCGCGGGGGTCACAGGTTCGAGCCCTGTTGCGACCACCAAAAACCCTTGAAACACTACGTATCCAAGGGTTTTCTTTTATTTAAATTTCCCTTGTTCTCCCCATAGAAAGGATCATATTCTTTTACTTTCGATCTCAACCGAAACTCAAAAATTCTCTGAAATAGAAAGATACTGTCAAATTAAGTTAGAAACTTCAAATTCTTCATTTCGATAGACATTTAATCCTCCTTGACTATTATTCTTAAATACTTTCTCAGATACAAAAAGCTTTCCCATCTTCTTTGATACTACTTCCAAACGTTAATGCTTCACAGAGTAGAAGAAACCTGATATAATGAGTCTGCAGTCTACAAAGAAATCAGGTGGAAGATATGAGCAGAAAAAGTCCGGTGTTTGAAGAAGCAGAGCGTTCAGAAATTCTTGCGGCTCAAAAGAAACAGCATCCTGTTCATGTTACCCGTCGGTTGCTGGCCCTGAAACTGAAAGTGGTGGATGGATTGGGCAGTGAGGAGGCCGGAAAGCTTGCGGGGATGCATAGAACGAGCGTAAATCGGATTGTCAAAAGGTACCAAGAAGAAGGTATAGAAGCCATCGTAGGCGTACGGCACCACAACGAACACCGTTATATGAGCCGGGAAGAGGAAACAGCCTTTCTATTGCAGTTTCAGCGCCGGAGCGAAGCAGGCCAAATCATAGAAACGCGGGAAATCCATCAGGCCTATGAAAAAGCGGTTGGTCATCCGGTGACCCGGAACATGATCTACTATCTGTTGCGTCGTCATAAATGGCGTAAGGTCATGCCGCGCAGCAGGCATGAAAAGAAAGCCAGTGAAGAAGCGATTGAAGCTTATAAAAAAAATCACCGAAAAGATAAAAATCCTGAAAAAGAGCCAGCCAAAACTTCGGGTAATGTTCCAGGACGAGGCTGGGTTTGGACGGATCAATAAGCCCAAGCGATGCTGGTGCAAAAAGGGAATACGTCCCAGTGTACCCTGTCACCATATTCGGGAATACAGATATCTGTATGGCGCTGTGTCTCCACAGGACGGCGAGCTGTTCAGTCTGGTGATGCCCTATGCCAACACAGACTGCATGAACATCTTTCTGGAGGAACTCTCCAGGGCTTATCCGGATGATCATATCTTGCTGCTATTAGACAACGCGGCCTGGCACCGCTCATCTGCCATGGTTGTACCAAGCCGCATAGAACTATTTCCGCTGCTACCCTATACCCCCGAGCTCAACCCCATTGAGATGATTTGGGACGAAGTGCGGGAGAAAGGCTTCCGCAATGAGATTTTTAAGAACCTGGAGGCAGTGATTGACCGTCTGTGCCTGACTGTTAAGGAGTTGGCTGAGGATGTCCAACGCGTCGCTTCCATCACCCATCGCAGGTGGTTAATTGATGCGTTATCGTTTTAGAACAGTATGAGAGACAACTTTCTCAGAAAAAGCGACAAATGAATCCGGAGCCATGGTATGTTATTGGGATTATTTGTTTTGGTTTCAATTCCTCTATTACTTTATGAATATCAGAAACGGTGGCGTGACCACTGGTATGCAACTCAAAAGATAGTGAATCCGGATTCAATCAGTTGATTTTCAAACTTCTTTTGATGTTTGCTATCTCGATACCCCCTCCACAGTGAGTATATATAAAATGCCATTCTCAAGACCGATAATCACAATATCTCTTTGCATCGGAAGGACGGACTATCATTATAATATTGTCTTGCTGTGCTTTAACTTGGTCTTTTGAGATATGATAGGGCGAGAAACGCTTAGCATATTCTTCGCCGATTTTATTGAAAATCTTTTGTGCAAGCCTATAAGGATAATATACCTTTATGTTTGGATAGGAGGCAGACGGATATGGCAGATTGTTATTTCCCAACTGCCTTAGTTCATACAGAACATTAGCAGTATAAACATCTATGACAAATAGTCTTTTAAGACCTCAGCGCGGCTCGATAAAAACTTACAATCCGGTCTATATTCTGACTTGACGATTGAAAAAATACAGGTCCTCTAAAACCTTCGATCTTGTTGATAAGCTGTTTTTCCAATTCCATCTCGGATAATACTTTTTCATCTTGACACCCAAGCATTGTTCCTTCAATCAAAAGCACATCTGCATCTTTTTTAGCTCTTTTGAGAAAAAAATCAAGACAGACAGTCTTTCGCCCATGCCCCCGGAAATCACCCGTATATATTAAAGTCTTGTCCTCGTATGATATTTCGAATGCAGCTGGCATCAAAAGCTGAATGATCCATAAGATAAGGCGTAATTCTAAACAATTTTACATTGAATGCCTTGTACATTTCAAAATATCGAAATTCCATATTAAAATCAGCATAAAGCCCAAAGAGCAACGATATTTCTATAATCTTATTGGTACCTTTAGATAAATACACAGGTATGGCTGAATTAATAAAACGAAGCAATCCATAATGGTCAATATGTGCATGAGAGATAATTACCGCGTCAAATTGCGGCAAATCCCATTTATAAAGGCCTTTTATGTCAGGCAAAACCCCCATCTCCAACAGTTTAACAAGTGGATAAGTTGAAACTTCATCTTTTATAGATTCACTGCTCAAGAAAAGGGGATATCCTGCATCTAATAAAACCTTGGAATCACCCGCCTCCAACTCAATAAGTGTACCTCCAATCTCTTTTGTTCCCCTATGAATTGTTATTCGCATCTGCAAAATCCTTTTTCGAATAACAGTACTTTGCTATTTCAAAACGAATACCTAAGTTTTTAAGACCGTCACTAATCAAATCAACCACATCATCAGAAAACAGGGAGTGGTATTTTTCTGCAAGTATATAAGTTGATAAACGGCTGAATTTGTTTCCATCGTTTTTTATTGTTTTGGTATCGCTCGTATCTTGCGCTGAGTCACGTTTCCCAAATTTAAAGAGGGGTTTTTTGAGCAATGCAAGTATTATAAATTAATAGAAGAATAATAAAGTGTCTCTCCAATTACTCCAAGTCCTCTATTATTTCCGCATTTCAACTCTATCAAATGAAGACCCTGTCCATCCTTATCTACTCCCCATATATCGATAGCACTTGCTCTGCAAGGAAAGGACGGCATTTTTTTCTTTAATTTCATTAATAAACACCACCTACAGGAAGTTGATTGAAGAGCTTATCCTCGTCTATATTCCAACGTTCAGATAGCAATTTCTTCCCTTGCATGAAATACGAACCACGATTCAATCTGACGCTCCATGTTTTTAGTTCCAATAACATCTTTTCTTTCATGCAAAGAGTGATTGAGCATAAGGGTTGTTTGAATCAACCCAGTCAATAAAATCCTGAACAATGCCCATTCTTTCTTTTTTTACAGAGAACCATGTCGGAAAGATTCTTAACATGATGTTAAGCCTATATAGAAAACGGTTGTAATGCCAAGCTTTAGGGACAGCCATATTTACGCACTAAATCATCACTTGATTTAAAATCTAAAACCACAAACTCCTATAATGTCTGAGAGCCAGCATTTCAATACCAAAATCCAACCCTCGAAAGCTACACTATTTCTTTGCATGTCTTGGGCAACGTTTTTTATGGATACATTCAAAGTCCGATTCTTAATAGACAATTCAATTCCGGCAGGCAGTTGAACTCTTGAAACTTTACTCTTCTCTCTTAGCTTATTGATGACATAAGAATTGTTTTTGGTCTACATCAAGCATATTCATACCTCTGAGAGTTTTCTTTGCCTTATTTCATTTTTACATTACCATTTTTCCTTCTCATATGCAATCGAAATACGCATCTCTTGATCTTTGAATACTCAGGTTCACATCAACTGGGTCATAAGTTCGATCCCTTTAACTAACCAAACACACCCCCCTTGAGAACACTGCGTTTTCAAGGGGCTTCTCCTTTCCTTGTCAATTCCTTTACTCACAAAAAAGAATGAAGATCCGACTACTTGTCTATATGTTTAGCAAGCCGTAAATGAGGGTGTTTTTTATTATGACAAAACCGCCCGCCATGCAGGGTGTTTGAAGGAGGATGAACCATGAAGAAAAAAGTAGCAGAAATGATGAACGCTCAAATAAATAAGGAGCTGTATTCTGCGTATCTTTACTTGGATTTTTCTAATTTTTTTGTAGAAAAGGGGCTTTCAGGCCTGGCCAACTGGTATCGCATTCAGGCCATGGAGGAGCGCGATCATGCGATGCTGTTCTATGATTACATGCACCACAATAACCAGAAGGTAACACTTGAAGCCATTGAAAAACCCACCCGCGATTACAGCACCCCGCTGGAGGTGCTGAAAGCTGCGCTGGGACACGAGGAATATATTACCGCGTCTATTGATGAAATCTACAATGAAGCAATGTCCTGTAAAGATTTCCGGTCCATGCAATTCCTGGATTGGTTTGTCAAAGAACAGGGCGAAGAAGAAGCCAACGCTCATGAGTTAATCAATAAGATGGAACTGTTTGGTACCGATCCCAAATCGCTGTACCTTTTGGATGCAGAACTGGGCGCACGAGTGTACGCTCCGCCTACATTGGTTGTTACGTAATTCTCAGCAGGCAATTGCTCCGCACCAGCGGAACCCAGGTTGTCAAAAAGGTCGTTTATACACGGCCTTTTTTGCTGTGGATGAAGATGTTAACAAGATTTTTTATGCTGCGATTTGTATGTATTGTTCGCGTTTTCTGCTATAATTCTTGGCTGTGTGTTGAGGTACGATACATAGGTAACACTTAGGGGAAAGAAAGCAGAGAGACTTTGGTAGAATGGTTTCCCCAAACAAAACTACTGAAGGAGCTCTCTGCATGAACAAGTTAACTCAGGATGCGCACTGGCGTCAACAGATGATGTTGTATTGCCAGAACCATGGATTGACGAAGACCTCAATTCGCTACCATGTAAGCCGGAAATGTGTATGGAAATGGCGAAATCGCTGGGATGGGACCTGGCAAAGCCTGGAGGAGCGCAAGCGAAGTCCCCATACCAGCCCACGCAAACAAAGCCGCAGCGAGGAGAAGCTGGTAAAGCGTTATGGAATGAAGTACCGTGAAGATCTGCTGCTGGGATACCAAAAGGCCACGAACTATGGATACACACGAAGCTATGGCTGCTTCAAACGGACAGTGAACAGGCTGCTTGGGAAATCGACTGTCAAGAAACGGAAGGAACGCAAGCCCAAGCCCTACCAACGCGCAGACTATCCTGGTCAGAAACTGCAGTTGGATGTGAAGTATGTGCCTTCGTACTGTGTGTCGGATGGCGGGAAATACTATCAGTTTACGGCCAAGGACGAATGCAGCCGCTGGACCTATCGTGAGATGTACGATGAACACAGCACGTACAGCGCGCGGGACTTTCTGGAGAAGCTGGTAAGGCGATCACCCTTCCCCATCAGAGCGATACAGACAGACAATGGAACGGAGTTCACGAATGCGCTGCTGGTCACCAAATCCAAACACAAGACGCTGTTTGAGCAGGCGTTTCAGGACATGGGGATAGCGTACCACCGCATCCGGATCGCCACACCCCGGCATAACGGCAAGGTTGAGCGTCAGCACCGAACGGATGAGCTAAGGTTCTACCGGAAGATGCGGATGTACAGTCTGGAGGATGGAAGAAAACAGTTGGCCAGGTACCAGGCTGTGTCTAACGATTACATCATGACCTGTCTTGGGATGAGCTCGCCCAATAAAGTGCTGGGCCTTTATCAGGGGGTGATGTAATCAAGGCTCAATGCCGAGCCATTGAGCCGCCCTGAATTCTACCAAGGAAGCGGTGTCAAGGTCAGGTAGTATTTGCTTCGCAAATCTCCACCTTTCCCTTGACACCGGGCTGCTGCCAGAATTGCGCCCATTGTGTTACCTATGTTTGACACTCCTACAGTTTTCTGCTGTAATTCTTGGCTGTGGAAGTTGAAAGCCTACCAGCAATATGCTATGATAAACGATATTGATAGAAGGAGATTTTGTTTCGTACTTGCGGACTTTGCCACTTCCCAGAGTGCATCGTTCACATTAATGGGGTCACAGAGACTCGAGCCCTGTTGTGACCATTAATTAAAAGAGGCTAGCAGCGCCGTCTTTTGTACGTTACAGCCCTTTTTCATACAATAGGAGGTACATGGAGCATGATTTTATATCACCGGTGGCGTCAATCACGCTGCATCTTGAAACAAGGATAAACCCAACTTTCCATTTTATTATATGGAGGAAATCGCATGAGAATCGATAACATCGATTTGAATACCTATTACAAGAACCACCCTACCCCAAATGGCTTCTTCGGGAAATATGGCGGTTCTTATATCCCGCCCGAACTGCAAGCCGCCATGGACGAGATCACCAGCGCATACAAAACCATCTGCAAATCAAGAAAATTTATCGCTGAGCTGCGCCGTATCCGCCAGGAATTTCAAGGCAGGCCGACACCCATTTCGCATTTGCAGCGTCTGTCCGACAGCATCGGTACAGGCGTTCAACTGTATGTCAAGCGCGAGGACCTGAACCATACGGGCGCGCACAAGCTGAACCACTGTATGGGTGAGGTGCTTTTGGCTCAATATATGGGCAAGAAGAAGGTCATTGCTGAAACGGGCGCCGGCCAGCATGGTGTTGCCCTTGCCACTGCCGCCGCCTACTTCGGAATGGAGTGCGATATATATATGGGCGCAGTTGATATCAAGAAACAAGCGCCCAACGTAGCAAGAATGAAAATCCTCGGCGCACGGGTCATCGAAGTGACCAATGGCTTGGCCACTTTAAAAGAGGCGGTTGACGCGGCGTTTGAAGCGTACGCGAATGAATACGGGGAAGCGGTTTATTGCATCGGTTCTGTGATGGGTCCGCATCCTTTCCCGATGATGGTACGTGACTTCCAAAATATCGTGGGCATAGAAGCGCGTGAACAATACCTGCATATGACTGGGGAACTGCCTGATGCGGTAGTAGCCTGCGTGGGCGGCGGTTCAAATGCGATCGGGATTTTCTCCGGGTTCCTGAACGATCCTGTTGATCTGTTCGGAATTGAACCACTGGGAAAAGGGCCTGCACTTGGCGACCATGCCGCAAGCCTGACCTATGGCGAAGAAGGCATTATGCACGGTTTCAACAGCATCATGCTCAAGGATGCCGACGGGAAGCCGGCGCCTGTTTATTCTGTAGCCAGTGGCCTTGATTACCCATCCAGCGGACCTGAACATGCATTTCTGCGTGACCTGGGCAGGGTTAAATACGATGTCATTCAAGATGATGAGGCAATTGATGCTTTCTTTACACTTTCACGGATGGAAGGGATTATCCCGGCGTTGGAGAGCTCCCATGCAGTTGCTTATGGCATCAAACTGGCCAAGCAGATGGGCAAGGGATCTGTCCTTATGAACCTTTCGGGCAGAGGCGACAAGGATATGGACTACATCATTGAGCACTATGGTATCCGTTAGCTTTGCCTGCAGATAATAGCCGGAGCCAGACTGTAAACGCACTCCTTGCCGCCACTAAAAGGCAGCGAGGAGTTTTGTTTTGCGCCGGGATGCAGGAGGCTATATTGAGCCGAGCATATATGCCGCATCATGATCAGGACGATTTTTTCATAGACACATCGTTCACCCGGGTAAAATCCGAAAGCTCTGGCATTATATCTTCTAAGACTATGGAATATCATCTGTAAGTATTACGGAAAGGTTCCAAAATGTTTGCTATTCCTTTACTTTCATGTATAATAGTTATATTGAAGCGGCCAATGGAGGACGAGTGAATGAGCATTATGGCACAAGCAGCACCAACCGGACAATTAACCAAGTCAGACATCGCGCTAAGCGGGTGGTGGTCTGATCAGTTTGCGCGAATCCTGCCCGAGGATGTGGTTCTGGTCTTGATCTTCGCCTTGATCAGCAGCGTGATCGTTTCACTTGTTTACCGAAAAACTTACCGTGGTGTGCTATATAATCCAACGTTTTCCACAACATTGATTCTGCTGACCCTGGTAACCGCGCCCGTTGTTATGGCCATTGGCTCCAATGTCGCGCTGTCCATGGGCATGGTGGGCGCCTTGTCCATCGTGCGTTTCAGAACAGCTGTCAAGGATCCTATCGATACCGCGTATATGTTTTGGTCCATCACTATGGGAATCCTGATTGGCTCTAAATTATATGTCATCTCCCTGATTGTGGTCGCTACCATCACTGTGATCATGATATTTATGTCCTTTATCAGAATGCGCACCAATGAGAATTACCTGCTGGTCCTGCATTATGATCCTGCGGCTGAACAGGAAATCAGCGCTGAGCTCCACCGCGGCGTGCGCAACTACCGTGTGCGCAGCAAGACCATTACGCGATCAGGTGCGGAAATGACGGTGGATTTGCGTCTGAGCCAGCGCGCAGACATCGTCAGCCATATGCTGGATATCCAGGGCGTGTACGACGCCACGCTGGTCGCCGTCCAAAATGAGACCGCCGTTTGATTTTAAATGGCACTGCAAGTCCGGCATGAATTAAAATATTATATCAACCAGTCCCATTACCAGGTACTGGCCAGGATGCTGCACGCCATACTGGACCGGGACAGCCACGCGGATGAGCATGGTGAGTATCACATCCGCTCTTTATATTTTGATACGATTTTTGATGACGCGCTGCTGGACAAGGTCGCCGGCACCCAGAACCGCAACAAGTACAGGATTCGCATCTATAATTGCTCAGACAGCTTCATCCGCATGGAATGCAAAAGCAAGTATGACAACTACATTGCCAAGCGCCAGGCAGTTATCACCCGGGATCTATGCGAGCAGCTCATTGTCGGTGATCCGACGGGCCTGGAAAACACTTCCAGCGGCCTGCTGCGTGAGGTTTTCAAAGAAATGCGGCTAAATCTCCTGCGCCCGGTAGTCATTGTAGATTATGTGCGCGAAGCATACATGCACCCGACAGAGGATATCCGCATCACCTTTGACAAGCAGCTGCGTTCCGGTTTATTTTCCCACGACCTGTTCAACCCACGCCTGCCCACTGTGCCGCCCATCAGTACGGATTTGACGATCCTGGAAGTCAAGTTCAATCGTTTTCTGCCTGAATACATCAAAAATATACTGTCTCTGGCAGCCGGATGGTCCCAGCGCAGCGCAATTTCAAAGTATACCTTGTGCAGACGTTTTGAAGGCAAGGAATTTTAAGGCGCCTGATTAATTTCCCTTTTTGCAGATGATCCGAAAGGTGGTGTCCCTTGCTGATTTGTGGCCAGGAGCTGGTATGCACGATTGACCGGCTTGGATACATGGGTGAGGGAGTTTTCCGCAGGGATGGTCAGGTAGGTTTTGTTCATTTCGCATTGCCCGGCGAAACCGTGCGGATTGTGATAAAGAAAGTCCACAAGACCCACGTATTCGCGAGACTGAAGGAAATTATCAAACCATCTTCTGACAGGGTTATGTCCCCCTGCCAGGTGTTCACGCGCTGTGGCGGCTGTACCCTGCAGCACCTGGCCTATCAGGAGCAATTGCGCGCAAAGCAGCAAGTCGTTCAGGATAACCTGAAAAAAATCGCCCGGGTCAACCTGCAGGTTCTGCAACCGATCGGCCTCTCACAACCCTGGGCCTACCGCAACAAAACTACCTGGCAGGCCGGCCGAGGACCGGGCGGTCTGCCTGTATTGGGCTTTTACGAAATGAAAAGCCACGCTGTGGTGCCGGTTGACCAATGCCTGATTGCCATGCCTGAAGCCAACCGGGCCGCTGACTGTATCACACAATGGATGCGCCGTTGTTCGGTGATGCCGTATAACCCGACCAACCGGCTGGGTCTGATTCGCCAGGTAGTTACGCGCGTATCCCCTTCAGGCGAGGTCATGGTGCTGCTGGCTGTCAATGGCGAGGCTTTGCCTTGCGCTCACGAGCTGGCGGATATGCTCTCATCAGTCTTGCCGGGCTTTCACGGCTTGGCCATGACCAGTGAACAAATAAGTGAGGATGATGAGGATGGCCTGCCCTGGCAAATCCTGTCGGGAAACGCGCTGCTAACCATCCAGCTTGCCGGCATCCACCTGCGCCTGTCCCCCATGTCCTTCAGCCAGGTTAATTATCGGGTCTGTGAGAACATGTATGCCTATGTGCTGCGCCAGGCCATCCGGGACTCAAAAGATACCATTTTTGATCTGTATTCCGGTATTGGTGCGCTCAGTCTGGCCGCAGCCCAAATATGCCGTCAAGTGATCGGGGTAGAGCTGTCTTCACACTCTGTCGAGGATGCGCGCAAAAACGCGGACATCAATCACATCTGCAACGCGCGTTTTATTCAAGGCCTGGCAGAGAACAAGGTTCCCTTGCTGGTGCAGGCAGGAAAACAGCCGGACGCCATCATACTGGATCCGCCCAGAAAGGGCGCGCACCCGAGGGTATTGCAAGCTATTCTTCAAGCAGAGCCCAGCCGTATTGTGTACATCAGCTGTCACCCGGCAAGCCAGGCCCGGGACACCGCGGTCCTGATCCAAGGAGGCTACAGGACAATTGAAGCGCAGCCTTTTGACATGTTCTGTCAGACTGCGCAAATCGAAAATGTTATGACCTTTGTCAGAAATGATACGGAATAAACAGAATTCAGAAGTGCTTTTTGTAATGTCCCGAGCTTGAAATTCATTTGACGGTTGCCCCTGTTAACGAAGAACATTGTAAAGGTGTTGAAGAAATTGCCAGAACCTAACCTTTTTACCGCCAAGGCTATCCGTAAGCTGCTCATTCCGCTGTTATTTGAACAGATGCTGCTGGTTTTAGTCACCCTGGTGGACACAATGCTGCTTTCGGGCATCAGCGAAGCCGCTTTGGGTGCCTATTCCCTGGTGGACAGCATCAACCAACTGTTGACACAGCTCTTCCTGGCTGTTGGCGCAGGTGGTTCCATCGTGGCTGCGCAATACCTGGGCAGCCGGGACAGGAAAGGCGCTGAGAACACAGCAACTCAGGCAGCCATAATGGTACTGGCCATCTCGACACTGATCGCTTTGCCGGTAATACTGCTGAACGGCCCCATTCTAAAACTGCTCTATCCCGGTGTAGATCAATCTATCCATAACTACGCAAAACAGTATCTACTGCTGTCAGCGCTATCCTATCCCCTGTACGCCCTTTACAACAATGGCGCCAGAATGCTCTGCGCGCAGGGTTACAGCAAGCTGTCGATGATGACCTCCATACTCATGTATACCGCCCGCATCCTGATGAACTTTTTATTTATCCGCGTGTGGCATATGGACATCCAGGGCGCCGGGCTCTCCACCATCTTCTCTCGCATACTGGGAGCAGCACTGGCAACCTGGTTCCTGATGGATCAGCAGTCACCCATTCATTACACCCGGCCACTCAAACTGACCATTCAGACGGATACCATCCGCCGTATTGTCAGCGTCGCCTTGCCCAGCGGCATAGAAAACATTATTTTCCTCACCAGCAAACTGGTAATCGGCATCATGATTGCCGGCTATTCAAGCGCAATGATCGCAGCCAACGCTGCCGCCAATACCATCTCTTGCTATATTTCGGTTCCAGCCAACGCCATCAACCTTGCTACCATCACAATTGTCAGCCAATGCATTGGCGCAAAACGTGCTGAAGAAGCTAAAAAGGCGACCCGGAATCTCCAGGCCGCCACTTATGCCTCATTGCTGTTGACCTGTTCCCTGGTTGCCATTTTCATAGACCCGCTTATCAGAATGTTGCACTTAAGCCCCGAGGCTTACGCTCATACCCGGCAGATTACGCTGGTCTATTGCCTGGTCTCATTCTTCCTATGGGCGCCTTCCTTCGGCTTGCCCAACAGCCTGCGCGCTGCCGGCGACAACCGTTATGTGATGTACGCGGCAGTGTTCAGCGTGGTGATTGTCCGCGTGGGCGGATCCTTGGTTTTAGGCAACTGGCTGGGGCTCCAGGTACAGGGCATCTGGTACGCAATGTATCTCGACTGGCTGGTGCGATCCATCTTCTTCATCAAGCGCTTTCTCAGCGGGAAATGGATGCAGCACCGCCTTGTTTAGCCAACGATGATCTGGTTAAGATCCCTGTCCGCGGTCTTTGCGTTGTTGCCCACCAAGCCAACCAGCAGATAGCTTTCAGTCAGCGCGTCATATTTCAAGTCATTTAGAAAACGGAACCCCTCTACCTTTCCGGTGGAGTTTACATGCATCCTTGGCCCAGTACAGCGGTGCAGCAGGTTGCCAATGTATATGTGCTGCGGATCCTTGTAGGTAATTGGCAAATCCTGAGCAATCATCTCATTCACCAGTGAAAACACCCGGGGAATATCAATGCTGACTACCCGGTCAAAACGCAGGAAGAATCCACGACGCACATCGCCGTGAGTATATTTGCCCACATTCATATCCATCAGCACATGCTCGGTGAGATCCTCCGCTGTATGAGCCATCCGCCGGTATTTGATGGTGGCAAAGACTGTCTTGGCAATGTCGTTGGGTTCGGGGCCAAACACCGTTGGCCTGGAGACAATGATTTCATCCCCGATGCCAATCAGCAGCGCGGCATTAAAGTCAAGCAATGGATAAATCATCTCAAAATGCTCGATCACCACACGCTTGCCCTTGTTAAGCGCCCTTAACACTGCCTCTGCCAATTGCGGCAGAGGGGTAAAGGCGGACTCAAAGCGTGTGTCCATATGATAGGTATGGGGCTGATAAAAGCCGGTGGTATCAATGTCCAAAAGCGGCAGCGGACGCACATTAACGCCGTTGTCGTCATTGGTCAGCTCCAATCCTGGAAACATCCCCCGAATCAACAGGCTTTTACCGCTGCCGGCGTCACCTACGATGCCGATTAAATTATCAAAAGCTGTTAGGTGCCGTTGGGCGATATCCCTGCCGATTTGCATCATGCGCGCGTAGCCGCGAGGTGCAAAATAGACACTGTACAACGGTTCCTGGCTGGTCAGCTGACTCATTGCATTGTCCTAATCCGGCATATCAACCAGAATGTCCAGCAAGGGAGCGTGCTGTTGCGCGCCATAGACATCAGTCTCGCCCAGGTCACCTGAGCACATCGGGCGTAGAATGGTCACCTTGATGGCATGAGCCGGTTCAAAGTGAACAATACCTACAATGTTTTCACGCGGGATACGGTAAAGCCGACAAACCAGATCTTCATTAATGATTTTGTTGCGGCTGACAAACTCATAGTTCTCCTTGGAATTGAACATCAAATCCATGGTGAGCTCATACGGCCCGCTGTTCTTGCTGCGGATGATGTTCGTTAGTTCCGTAATGCTTTTTTTCATGGCCGCTCCTTATACCTGCACCATTTCACAAGGGAAGTGAGCACAGGGGTCATCCACTGACAGGAGATGATAAACGCTAAACACATAAACCTCCCCGGCGTGGAAATCACTTGGTGAATACGGGAAAGCCAGGTTGCCCGCAGTGGCGCGTCGGCCGGTGTAGCCGTAGTGCAGCATGGTCGAACGCGCCGCGGCGCAAATGGTGTCCGCATGAGCCTGAGTGTCAGAGACCGCCTCTATAACAATGCCTATCTCATGCCCTTCCACCTTGCGCACCGGTTCCAAACTGCCCATGACGCCGTCCCTGCCATAGATTGTGAACAACAACTTGTAAGTAAAACCGCGGTTTTTAAAGTTGTCTGCGACCCGCTCGGTCACCCCCTGAGTGATTTCGTCAATTTGCTTAAGAAGGATAGGGTCACGCGCGCCAGCGATGGCTACAGTGCGATAACCAATGCGCCGCGCGCCTTCCAGCTTGATGGTATACTGCTGAGCGTTGACATAACGGCTGCCGCTGACCCTGGTAATGCTGTCAGTCAGCTGTTCAAAGCGTGTCTCCCGCAAGTCCAGATGACCACCGGGTCCAGGCAGAATATAGGGATCCGTTTTCTCATACAGGGTATGGGCAGCAACGGAGAGCGTGGTGCACTTACGGATGGGATTGAGTGGCTCTACATCGAAGTGATCAGCGCGCAGATATCCAAACATGCAGTCAGATCCCGAGCCCGGCGTCGCAGCAATGGACGCGCATTCAAGAATTTTTCCCAAGTGAATGGCCAAGCCCTTATCAAATCCGGCGCGCACCGCGGGCGCAGCAAAAACAGCTGGATCATAGCAGCGCCCCGCCAGGACCACCTGAGCTCCCTCGTCCAGCGCCTTGATGATAGGCTCAATGCCCATTTGCGCTACAACGCTGACCGTTTCTTGCAAATGCTCTTTTTCAAGCTGCTGCTGCCCCGGGGTCAACGGGGTCACTTTCCCTTCCTTCAGAGCCTGAGCAACAAGCTCTGTGGACAGTTCCGCGTGGATAACCGCCATTCTAAAGGACAACTTTTGCTCCCTGGCGATCTCCTCGATGATCTCGCGGTTCCAGGCCAGATGCCTGTCCCCGCCACTGCCGCCGGCGGTGCCGATGACAATGGGAATCTTTCGCGGTATCCCCGCCAGCAGCATCAACTCCAAATCACGCTTGACGGCATCCCTGTCAGTAAAGGAAATACCGGCCCCCAGGTAGTAAGGGCCCGGATCGGTTGAACCCGCGTCAACAGCAATCAGGTGAGGGTTCCGGGCCATTCCGGCTTCAAAAGATGATACAGGAAAGCCGTAGCCCAGGATAGCAGTGGTAGAAAGAATACGGAATTCATCCATTTTAGAGCCTCCTATGTCAGGCTTGTTTTGACGCGACACCGATCCCCGCAGCGCGCAACGCCAGGATACGCTGCATCTCATTGTTGCAAATCATGTAAGCTTCGTCCACGCCCATGCCGGGTTTAGCGAGGATTTGCTCGGCATTGGTGGCCATGGCGCAGTGAATGCACACCTGGGTGGAACGGTCGGTTTCATTGCAGGTACCGCCCTGATAAGCGCCAATCCCCATCTTTTCGCAATACAGCACAGCCTCAACCGTGTTGTGGATAGACCCCAGGTCCGGAGTCTTGATCTGGATCATGTGTCCGGCTTTATTATCAGCAAAGTAGATGACATCCTCCAGGGTGTTGCACCATTCATCGGCAACCAGCTCCACCTTGATGCCACGTTTGTCAACCTCCAGGCGCAGGTTGTGAAGATCGCGCATTTGTGTTTCACGGCTGCCTGAATCCATGGGGCCTTCAATGCGCAGGTGGAACGGATCGGCCGCCTTTTCCAGCTCCTCCAGGTAATCAGCCATCCCAAGGTAATTGTCCGCGCCAAAAATTTGCCCAATGGTGCCGTAGCAGTCAATATGGAAAACTGGATGGTAGCCCTCATAAGGTGCAAATTCCTTGACGCGCTTGGTCAGCCATTTGACATAAGCCAACAGGTTCTCTCCCTTTTCACCGGTCTTTTTAACGCTGTTGAACAACCCGTGCGGCAGCACCGGCGCGCCCTTCATGATCATCCGGTCTGCATTATTGTAGCGATCATCGCCAGACTGTGTAAATATAGGCAGCATCTTGGTGGAAACCCTGGTGTTGTACTCCAGGGCAATTTGATCGCACATGTTTAGCCCGTTTGCTTTGGCCACTGCATCCAGGATGGCCTGGGACACGCCATACCGGATGGCGGTATGCAGCTTGCGTCCTGATTGATCCCTCAGATCTTCGATTTCTTTCGCCAGACGTTTGAAGCTGTCCGCCTGCTGACCTACCAAATGAGAGGCCACATCCTGCTCAATCAGAGCGATAAAGCTATCCGCCAGAAAAAGCGGGTCACGGCCACCGGCACCGGAATACTGCACCGCTGCGCAATCCCCCAGGCCGATTTGTCCGTCCTCAAGCACAATCATCACGGAAATAGACTCGCCGGGCTGGCGAATATGGCTAAAGCCCGGCGTTACCGGCTCGCCAATGTACATTGCGCCATCTGATTGCGCGCCCTGCTTGATGGCCTGCTGGTCATCAAAGTAGAAGCCTGTTAAGCCTTTGGAGCAGACAACGCGGGTAATTTTCATGGTTCAATCCTCCTTGTTATGCGTGAGGCCTGCCGACCAGGCGGCCTTTTGATATAGCGTAAATATCGTCAATGACCATTTGGAAGGAAACGCCGCGGTTCTCAGCGTCCGCACGCTGCTGAATCATTTTTTTATGGAAGGCTTTCAGCTTGTCTGACAAAGGCAGCATGCCGGTATCCAGCAGGCGCACGGCACCGTTGTTGTCACGCGCGGGCATAATCTTGCCCGCGTTGTAACGGCTGGGCGCAAAAGGCACATCAATAACGCCCGCTTCAAAAGCGCGCACTGTGCCCAAAGCAGCATCTCCATCGCCCAATTCCAGGGTGCGTTCCAGGATGCATGCTGTCTCTTCCGAGATGATCTGCATCTCATGCTCCAGACGATCACCATCAGCCAGCGCCTGATCGGCCAACATCATAATGACCTGCTTGGTCGCGCGCAAGCCAGCCGCGTTTGCCTCCTTGGTGGGAACTCCCAGCGCCTCATGCGGGGACTTGACAATCACCTTGGTAGCGTTGGCCAGGGCAGCTACCGCAGATCCCCAGCAAATGACCGCAAAGGCCTTGGCCTCATCGGCAGGAAAGCCCCCCATCCACTGATGCAGCACAGTGCTGATGACAACATCCTTATAGCCAAAACGCTGCAGGTATTCTCGGGTTTGTTTTTCAAGCGCGCGGATGGCAGCAACATCCTGAATAAGGTTGCCGCACTGACCATAACCCACGGTGATGTTTTTTACGCCCTGTTCAGCTGCCAGCAAAGCTTCTATGATGGCTACGGCATTGGATACGCAAGGGGGTACCAGGGTGCCGGTCAAGGGGCCAAAAGGCTCGCGGTTGATGCTGATGCCGCGCTCCTCGTACAAACCAACCAGCCGGTCACAGTACTGCCAATGGTGCAGGGTATCCTGCATGGCAGCATTTTTTGCATAAGGTATGTTATAGGAAATGCCGCCGCCTTCAAAACTGGTAAAACCACCGGCCAGCGTAATCTCACACAGCAAACGGGCATCCGGTGTACCATGGCGTACCTGAACAGGCGCCTTGAGGGCGCTTGTCACCATCCTGCAACCGGCGACGCCATGGTTAACAGCAGGAAAACCGTTGAGCATAGCCTTGCCGGAAACCTTGGATTCTTCTATGCCGCGCTGGGCATCCTCATAACGATTCAAGCGTGTGTAGCTGTCAATGGTGGTGGGAAGCAAATCCGCCTCACCCTCCTGCACCAGGTGGCTTAGCAACGCAATGTGTTCATTAATCAGCGGGACACCGGCCCGTGGCTGAATCAATGTGACCTTTTTAGTCAACGCTTCATTCAGCCTGTTTACAAAGCGTTTGTCATGGGGTATGGCTGCCTGGTAGCTAATCGCCTCCTCCAGATCCACCTCACTGCCTGTTGGCCAGGCCTGGAGCACCTCCTGGCGTTGCGCCATAAAATATTCAAGATCCCACTTTTTGTTCGACAACTGCATACGCTTCTTCCCTTCCAAAATATTCTATCAATAAGCAGAGCGCGGCTTTTTGATCAAAATCGGCCAGCAACCCCATAGCAGACAAAACATATTCCCTGTCAATCGCCAGGCGAACTTGCCGTGGAGTAAGCGCCATTGTGTCCTGCATTGACAGAGCGCCGGAAATGATAGCGTTCAGATTCTTCGCATAAATCAGCGCGCCGCCGGTAACAATCATTTGCTCCGTTTGGCTAAGATCCTTTCCGGTTTGCTGGTACACAGGCCCCACCGGTGTATAGACCCTCTCAAGGGCACCGGCATGGCGTGACAAGGCAATGCCTACTGCGGCAACCGCCAGGGCCGTGTCCAGAGCCTGATCCTGCGTATTTTGCGGCAGCATGGCAGGGTCACTGTGATAATGATCAATGCGCACCTGCACCTCCTGCGTGCCTAAGCCGCTTAGCTCAGCAAGCTTCTGGGCACCGGCTGCCTCAAGCACCCCCCGAGCATTGTAGCGCATCCCAAGGTCGCCTTCTACCGTGCGCTTGACCACCGGCTCAGGCAAGCCGCGAAGCACCGTGGTAGGATTAGTCGGGTCGCCCTTGGCGATGGAATAGACGTCAGTTGTTGCGCCGCCCAGGTCCACTGCCAGCAAATCCCCAATGCCCCTGTCATTGCCCTGGCCCTGTGACAGTAAAGCCAATGCACTGAGCACCGCGGACGGCGTGGGCATCAGGATGCCGTCCAGCAGGGACTTTGCCCGGCTGAGCCCCTTGGCCAGTATGATGCGCTGCAAGAAAATTTTACGGATAACCTCTGCCACCGGCTCGATATTAAGGGTGTTCATCTGAGGCATCACATTGTCCGCGCGAAACACGGGGTGCGCGCTGGAAGACAACATCCGCGCACATTCATCCTGCGCTGTGCGGTTGCCTGCGATAACAACAGGAAAATCGTCCGCGGCCTTTGCCAGCATACCGGCGTTGTGGATGATAACCTCGCTGTTGCCCCCGTCTATTCCGCCGCTAAGGAGGAGGATGTCTGGCTTGATGGCATTGATTTCTTCAATGTCCGCCCGGGTTAACTGATATGCGTAAGTCTTGATGACCTTGGCTCCGGCTCCAAAGGCCGCCATTCGAGCGGCCTTGCTGGTCAGGGTAGGCACCAGACCGCACGCCACCATGTTCAGGCCGCCTGCCGCGCTGGAACAGGCCAGCCGCGCCTCATACTTTAAATCGCCACAGACACTGCGCAGGCGTGTCATGGCGTGTTCAAGCCCGATTGATATGTCACTGGCCGCAGTAGTAAAAGCCTGGGCGTGCCCCAATATTCGGGGCGTGTCCAGATCCACCGCGGTCAATTTAGTATAGGTTGACCCGAAATCGATCAACAGGATGGCACGCATCTTACCGTCCTTCAAGATCTTTGCGCAAAGCTTCTATGGTGGTCTCCGGCGGAGTTCCGGGGCCAAACACCCGATCAAAGCCCATGGCCTTAAAACGCTTCTCCACTTCTTCAAAAGGCTGCTTTCCTACAACAATGTTGCCGCCAACATACAGCAGGATGCCCTTCAAGCCCGCTTCATCACATTTTTCGCGGAAGCCCTGACAATCCAACTCACCATGTCCATACAGGGAAGATACGACGATCGCGTCCGCAGCCGATTCAATGGCTGCCTCTATAAACTCTTCCTGAGAAACCATGACCCCCAGGTTAACCACATGAAAGCCGGCTTCGGTGAATGCGTAATTGAGGATTTGGTTACCGACCGCATGAACGTCCGCCCCTATTACCCCCAGGACCATTGTTTTGCGCATATAATTGCCTCCGATTTCTTATGAAATCAGCATAGCCATTTCATCACGGCTTGTCAACGCAAAACTTGTACTTTTATACGATAGTGCATATAATTGTTTTATCCTGAAACCCCCCGACGCAAAGGAGGTCCCGGATGCGCATCGGCCTGATGACAGATACCTTTTTACCGGTCGTGGACGGCGTGGGCCGCGTGGTGGTTGCCTACGCCAACACGCTGAGCAACCTGGGCCATGAGGTAATGGTATCCGCCCCCATGTACGATACCGGCTACCGCGGCGGTTATCCCTTTGAGCTGGTTGATTACACCGGCTTCAAGGTGCCAACCTCACCCCAGTACAAAACAGGAATCGCCATGCTGGACTCACATTACAAAAGGCGTATGGATATGGTGGAACTGGACCTGGTACATTCACACAGCCCTTTCGCCGCCGGCAGGGAAGCTCTGCGCCTGGCAAAGCAGCGCTGTATCCCGCATGTCAGTACTTTTCACTCCAAATACTATGATGACTTTCTGAAAGCCACACACAGCAAAACCATCGCAAGAACCATGCTGTCCAGCATCGTAAACTTCTATGATAAATGCAATGAGGTATGGACAGTGTCAAAGCTCAGTGCCGAAGTGCTAAAGGAATATGGTTACAAGGGCGAATCGCATGTGATGACCAACGGCACCCATCAACGGGAAATAATGCCGGGAGCGGCAGAAAAAGCGGACGAGCTCTACGGCCTGGATGGTTTGCCCGTCCTTCTGTTTGTCGGGCAGATCAACTGGAAAAAAAACATTCTGCGTATTCTGGAGGCTGCTGCCATGCTGCAACAAACCAATCCCCGTTTTAAGCTGGTGCTGGCAGGGCAGGGGCCTGACAGTGAAGCAATTGCCAAAAAGGCCGGCAGCCTTGGGCTGACAAAGCAATTGGTCATGACAGGCATGATTTCAGAAACCCATATGCTGGACGCATTGTACGCACGCGCAAACCTGTTTGTCATTCCCTCTTTGTACGACACCTTTTCACTGGTTATCCGCGAGGCGGCAGCGATGAAAACGCCCTCGGTGGCGGTTCAGGGCAGCTGCGCTGCAGAGTGCATTGAGCATGGTGTCAACGGCTTCCTGTGCCAGGACAACAAGGATAGCCTGTACGCGGTTATCCTTGAAGCGCTGGAAAACCCTGCGCGCACCCGCGCCATCGGCGAACAGGCATACAAAACCATTCCTGTTCCCTGGGAGGAGGTGCTCACCCAAGCGGTCGCGCGCTATGAATACTTGATAGAACACTACACCGGTATCCCCGGTGGCGCTTACCGCCGTTATCAAAGAAAACAAAAAAGAGAGCATAATGAATCAAAACATATATGACATTGTGGTTATCGGCGCCGGCCATGCAGGCTGTGAAGCCGCACTCGCGGCTGCACGGCTTGGTCTGCGCACTCTGGTGATGACCCTCAACCTGGACGCAATCGCTCTGATGCCTTGCAACCCTTCCATTGGCGGCACCGGAAAAAGTCAGTTGGTGCGCGAGGTGGACGCGTTGGGCGGTCAAATGGCGCTGGTAATCGATCAGGCTACCTTGCAAAGCCGCACGCTCAACACAGCCAAAGGGCCAGCTGTCCACTCCCTGCGTGCGCAGGCGGATAAACGTAGCTACCAATCGCTGATGAAAGCAGTTTTGTTTGGCCAGGAACACCTGGATATCATGCAAGGGGAAGCGGCAGATATCCTGACAGACAGCCATGGCGTGCGCGGAGTTATAACAGCGACCGGGCAAACCATCACGTGCGCGGCAGTAGTGGTCGCCAGCGGTACCTATCTCAACAGCCGGGTCATCATCGGAGAGAAGGATTGGCGCTCCGGTCCCCAGTGCCTGCAGCCCGCTACCCTGCTGTCCCGCAGCCTTCATGACCTGGGCTTTGAGCTGCGCCGTTTCAAAACCGGCACCCCGGCGCGCATCGACGCGCGCAGCATTGATTTTGACTTGTTGACCCCTCAACCCGGCGATGATCCGGTAGAAGCTTTTTCTTTCATGACAAGCACGCCGCCGCGCAACCTGATGTCCTGCTACCTTACCTGGACGAACGAACGCACCCATGCCATCATCCGGGACAACCTGCACCGCTCCCCCATGTTCTCCGGCAGCATCAAAGGCACCGGGGCACGCTACTGCCCCTCCATTGAGGATAAGATCCACCGCTTTGCCGACAAGGACCGCCACCAGGTGTTCCTGGAGCCTGAAGGCGCTGATGGCATTGAGTGGTACGCCCAGGGACTGTCCTCCAGCCTGCCTGAGGATGTACAGCGCCCAATGTACCGTTCTGTCAGGGGTCTGGAGCGCAGTGTGCTGACCCGGCTGGCCTATGCCATTGAATATGACTGCATCGATCCGACCGAGCTTCGCCCCAGCATGGCTTCGCGCAGGATGCCCGGGCTCTTTTTTGCCGGGCAAATTAACGGTACTTCAGGCTATGAGGAGGCCGCCGCTCAGGGGCTGCTGGCCGGTATCAATGCCGCGCGTTATGTTCAGGGCAAGGACGAGATTATCATCACCCGCGACCAAGCCTATATCGGCGTTTTGAGCGATGACTTGAGCAGCAAAGGAGTAGATGAGCCCTACCGCATGATGACGGGACGGGCTGAATACCGCTTGTCCCTGCGACAGGACAACGCAGATCTGCGTTTAAGCGCGCTGGGCCATCAAATTGGTCTGGCAGATGATGCACGGCTGGAGCGCGCACAAACAAAGCAGCGACAGACACAGGATATTATTGAGCGAATAAAAAGCAGCCGCCAGCCGCTAACGCAAGCGCAACAAGCCGACTACCTTCCCGAAGCCCTCCGTCAGGCGGAGATTATGATGAAGTACGAGGGCTATCTGCAAAAAGAAGCTGCCCAGATCAGGGCAGCCACCGCGCTGGAGTCCCTGCGCATTCCCGGGAATACCGATTATCTTTCTATCAGCGCGCTGCGCATGGAGGCCAGGCAAAAGCTCAACCGCCAGCAGCCGGTGTCCCTGGGACAGGCGGCGCGCATCCCGGGGGTCACCCCGGCGGACGTGGCGGTGCTCTCCGTTTGGCTCAAAAAGCTCCGAGAGCACACTGCCGGTTAAGCCAAGCCCTCCTCCTGCAGGCAAGCCTGCAGCATCAAAGCGCACTCGATGCGTTTTTTGAATAACTCGCAGCCATAGGAATACACTCCGGAAATGCTGCCTGTAGCATGGGCGGCATTGGCCGCACAACCGCCCGCGCAATACAATTGCGCCCAGCAATTCCTGCATTCCGGACGGCTGTACAAGGTGTTTTCAGCGAACCTCTCTCGCAGGGCGTGATTGTTTATCCCCTGCTTGAGCGTACCTATCACATAGGCGCTGTCACCAACAAACTGATGACAGGGATACAAGTCACCCTGTGGCGTCACCGCCAGATATTCAGTACCCGAACCGCAGCCGTTGAGGCGTTTGTGGATGCAGGGGCCATTTTCCAGATCAAGTATATAATGATAAAACTCAAAGCCTCGCCCCTGACGTTTCCTGTCCAGCATTTCCTGCGCCAGGCGCTCATACTGCTCAAACAACATCGGCAAATCTTCCGCGCGCAAAGCCTCCGGATCATCAGGCGCAGTCACCACAGGCTCCATAGACAACTGGGTAAACCCCAGATCAGCCATGTGGAGGATGTCCTGCAAAAAATCCAGATTCCTGCGTGTGAAAGTGCCACGGATGTAGTAGCCTTTTTCACCGCGCCGCCTAACGAACTCTTGAAACTTGGGAACGATGGTTTCATAGCTGCCCTTGCCTTTGGCATCTATGCGGTAATGGTCATGCACTTCTTGCCTGCCATCCAGACTGAGCACAACGTTTTGCATCTCCTGATTGCAAAACTCCATCATCTCTTCATCCAGCAGCACCCCATTGGTAGTCAGGGTAAAGCGGAACACTTTATTATGTTTGCGTTCCAAGGCACGGCCATACGCAACCGTTTCTTTGACCACTTCCCAATTAAGTAAGGGCTCTCCGCCAAAAAAATCCACTTCAAGGTGTCGCCGTGTACCCGAATTGGCAACCAAAAAATCCAGCGCTTCACGCGCGGTGCTCAGGCTCATCATCGCAGCCTGTCCCTGATACTTGCCCTGCCCGGCAAAACAATAGCTGCAAGCCAGGTTGCACACATGGGCTACATGCAGGCACAGCGCCTTGATAAGTGGTTTCGTATTAGAAGACGGTATACACGTATTGAGATAAACGTCTGAAGAATACAATTGCCCTGCACGCACCAGTTCATCCAACTGATCCATCAACACGCTGAGTGTCCTCGGATCAACCTCAGGGTTTCGCTCGTATCGCCTGAGCATCTCCTTGATTACCTCATTGCGGCTGTGTGTTTCATATAGCCTGATCGCCTCCAGGGAAACCGGATCCGCTACGTGCACAGCGCCTGAAAAGATATCCAGCGCGATGGAAACGCCATTGACAGTAAAGGTATGAATCATATCGCTCCAAAAAAACCGCCGGTGCAGGCGGTTGATATCAGTCCTGAGTCGGTGGGCCGATTATTTCTTTTCCTGTTCACAGGGCTGGTTGGCCACGCCACAGGAAGTCTTGCATGCTGATTGGCAGGAGGTCTGGCACTCGCCACAACCGCCGCGCTGTATGCTCTCTTGCAGGTTCCGGGTCTTCAAGGTCTTAATCTTCATTTTCATCACCTCTTCTAAAATATAAAGACAGTGTATCCCTTTGAGAAAAACCTGTCAAGGATTTGCTAAGCCCACCAAGCGGTGATATAATTCCAGACGTGCCAAAGAAGCGCCTCAAGGCTGCGCTGCACGCTTTTCCTCAAAAAACCGTGTCAGCAGCCGACTGCCCTCCTGCTCCAGCAAGCCGCCTTCACACTGCGCACGACGGGGAAAGACAGGGTCCATCGGCAGGGCGTAAACGCTGCCGCAGCATCCGTACTGGCGATCGAAGGCTGCAAACACGCAGCGCGACACCCCTGAAAGAATGATGGCGCCCGCGCACATGGGGCAGGGTTCCAGGGTCACATACAGTGTGCAGCCATCCAGCCGCGAACTGCCCAACGCTTCCTGAGCGCGCTGAATGGCCAGGATCTCCGCATGCGCGAGCACATCATTCCGTTTCCTCTGCTCGTTATGGGCAAAAGCAATCACCTGCCCCCGCCAAACCACGACCGCACCGACAGGCACCTCATCCACCGCCGTGGCAGCCAGCTTAAGCGCCTGACGCATAAACTCCTTGTCATCCATGATACACCCCTCCCGGAAATGAGTGTATCATAAATCAGATCTAAAAAGTCAGGAGGATCTTATGAACAACCAGGTTATAGAAGCGATTTTCGAACGCCGCTCCCACAGAGCGTACAGTGATACGCAATTAACACAGGAACAACTGGACACGCTGCTGGAAGCAGCCCTGGCTTCCCCATCAGCCAATAACCTGCAACCCTGGCATTTTTCCGTAGTACAAAACCGCGCCTTACTGGACAGTATCAACAGCGCAACGCGCGAAGGCGCAATGGCGCTGGATGAAAACCTGCGCAGTCCGCGTTTTATGGATGCCGGATTTGATGTGTTCTACCAAGCGCCAACGGTGATTTTTATTTCCTCCCCACCTGGTGAGGGAAAGGCGCTTGACTGCGGAATCGCGGTGATGTCCATTGCCATGGCCGCCCAAGGTTTAGGGTTGGGCAGCGTTATCCTGGGCTTGCCCCGGCTGGCCTTTGCAGGCGATCAAAAACAGAATTTTGAACGGGCTCTTGGCTTTCCGGAAGGTTATTCCTTTACCATCGCCATCGCGCTGGGACATCCCACAGACAGCAAGCCCGCACATGAGCGTGATCACCGCAAGATTCACATCATCCGCTAACCACCACAGCAATTTGGAGGAACCATGCTGCACACATCCAAGAAGGTCTATGCACTGCTCGTCCTGATCACCCTGTTTTTGGTAGTATCCACCCCCTTTGGCACCGCCGAGGAAGCAAACGCGTCCATCAGCGGTATAGTTTTTGTCGATGACAACGGCAACGGCCTGCGCGACGATGGCGAAAAAGGACTTCAAGGCGCCGAGTTGAGCCTGGTCGCGGTTTCCAGTCAATCGCAGCGCCTGATCGCTCAGACTGTCAGCAGCGCGGACGGCACCTATCATTTTGCCGGCTTGGCCCGGGGCGACTATATCCTGCAGGCCAGCCTGCCGTCCGGATCGCACTTTACTGCGCATACACCCGGCGGCAGCGTGATGCTCCCGGGATATGAGCGGCAAAGTCGGACGCCCGTGTTTAGCTTGAACGGAAATGAGCAGGCTGTAAAGCACATCGGTACTATGCGGCGCAGCGGACAAGTCAAAATCATTGCCTTTGGCGATTTGAACATGAACGGCGGGCGTATGAGCAACGAACCTCTGCTGCGCGATGTTCAGGTGCAGTTGATCTATGAATCAGGCGGCGAGCAATATGTAATCGCGCAAGACCAAACCAACAAGAACGGCGAATTGGTGTTCCGGGATTTGACCCAAGCGGTTTATCGCATTGCGGTGGTCATGCCGGAACCTTATATTATCGGACCTCTCGGTCAAAAGACTAACTATTTTTATAATGTCGTCCCGCCCAGCGAGAACAGGGCAGGCATCTCTGAACCTTTTACCCTTGAGCGAAGCATCGGCCTGGCCATAGGCGGGGTCAAGGCAGGAACGCTCAAAGGCCGTGTGTGGCTGGACAGCAACTTGGATGGCAAGCAGGACAGCGGTGAGGGAGGGCAGGCCGGTATCTTGCTGACACTGACCCATCTGGAGCTTGGGGTTACCCGGACGCTGATCACCACCCAGGACGCTGAATTTACCTTTGAATACCTGCAGGCTGGTGAATACAGCCTGCGCGCCGACTTGCCGGAAGGATTGATGTTTGCCCTGCCCGGCAGCCCTTCTGTCTTTCAAGACGGCTTCGCAGACGGGCAATCGCTTACGATTAATGTGCGCGAGGATGGCGCAACCAAGATTGATCCCATTGGCGTCATGCCGGCCTCCAGCATCACGGTGCTCGCCTATCATGACAGCAACGCAGACGGACAACGCCAAGAGAACGAGCCTGCATACGCCGGTGCCCTGGTAGAAATCATTGGCGCGAAGAAGGTCCTAGCCAGCGCAAAAAGCGATAGCCAGGGAAAGGCTATCATTCCGCGTGTACGACATGGGGAGGTGACCCTGCGTGTCACCCTTGGGGATGGCCAGGTGTTTTCCGTGCCTGGTGATGAAAGCGGCAACGCGTTTTACTCCCCAACCGCATCCTCGGCACTCAGCATTCAGCGCAGTCTCTCAGCCGGTGAGCAATTGTCTGTACTGGCCGGAGCCACCCTGCCCGGTGCGATTTCCGGCGCTCTTGTTTGAGGACAGCAATCTTTCCGGCAGCATGGACAGCGATGAAACCTGGTTATCCGGTTTCAAGGTAGAGGCCGTCAATGAGCATGGCGAGGCAGTTGCCCAAGCTGTAACAGACTCCCAGGGCATTTATTTGCTGGAGAACCTGGTGCCCGGCACATACCGGGTACGGATCTATCTGGAATCTCCTTATGTATTCTCAGAACCTGCCGTTACCAGCCTGGGGATTGTAAATTGTATCTACGAGCAGACCGCTGCCTTTGGCCAGACCACAGCCCTGTCGCTGCAGCCGGGCCAGGTGCTTGAACATATAAATGCAGGCGCCTTCCGCTCTGCTGTGATTAACGGAACTGTGCTGCTTGGTGATGACATCTTGGGTTATGACGGAACAATCGGCGGATTGGCCGGCGTACGGGTGGAGCTGCTGGATGAAAACGGCCAGCCGGTCTCCGCACATACCAATGCGCTGACCGATGACAGCGGCGCATATTCCCTCAAGGGCGCACTGCCCGGCACCTATTCCCTGTTAATAACCCTGCCCGATCACGCCAAGTTCAGCCAGCCGCTGGTCGATGAGCGCTCCGCCACCAGCAGCGCACTGGAAGTCAAAGCTGCCGATGTGCTGAGTCTGCAGCCGCTTTACGCGGTCCAGACCGGCGTTGTCTCGGGCACCGCCTTTCATGACATCAACAATAATACAGTCTTTGATGAAGGTGATTTGCCCCTTGCGGGTAACCATATCAGTCTGCAAAACACCTTGACGCAGGAAATTTACCAAACCACAAGCGACCAGCAGGGCTTCTACTCCCTGGAAGGTATCCGCCCAGGCCTCTATGAAGTCACGGTGCGAATGGTGCCCGGCTATGCATTGGATGCCAATGAAGCCAGCCTGGTGCCTGCGAGCATCAGCGGACAAGCTTCCGCCCAAATTGAAATTTCTATGGGCGCACGGTATGAAAACGGGTTGCTGGCCGCGCTCCAACCCATTCAAATCAGCGGCATTGCCTATTTTGATGAGAATCTGGACGAAAGTTATGCTGCGCAAACTGACACCCCCGCCTCATTGCAGGTCAGCCTGATTCACCAGCGTACCGGTACTCAGGCCACACTGTCATCCAGCAGTGACGGCAAACTGGCCAGCGGCTTGATGTTTCCGGGCTTGTACTCCCTGAAGCTGGCACTGCCGAAGGATTGCCTGCTCCAGGCGCCACAGGGCGCTCAGCAGGAGCAGGAAGACGGTGAATGGCAACTTGACCTTACCCTGGAAGAAGGCAAAGCAAAGCTGGAGTTGGGCCTGGTACAGCTGGGCAGCCTGTCCGGTGCAATTTGGAACATGGACGGCAGCGGCAGAGACCTGCAAGACCTGCCTATCAGCCTGAAGGACGAGGCAGGCAACACAGTGGCACAAACCAAGTCCGCGGCAGACGGTTCATTCTCCTTTCATAGGCTGCTTCCTGTCAGCTACAGGCTGTCCGCACAACTGCCGGAACAGTATCGCTTTGCGCGGGTGGTGGACACCGCGCAGCGTCCCAGCGTAATTGTGTCTGATGCGGTTGGCATGGGCAGTACAGCCGGCCAAAGCGATCTGTTCAAGCTGGGGATGGGCGAAATCAGAACCAACCAGGACATCGGAATGGGCGCAATGGGCAAGCTGGGTGATTTCGCATGGCTGGATTTGGACCGTGACGGTATGCAGGATGCAGGAGAGCCCGGCTTGCCCGGCATTGTCATCCGTTTGTACCAATATGGGCAGCTCAGCGCGCAAACCACAACTGATCTTTATGGCCGCTACCTGTTTGACAGCCTGTTCCCGGGCAGTTACACCCTGGAGGCGGATATGCCTCCGGAGGTTAAACCTACCATACGTCAAAATGAGTTCCTCCTGGTAGGCAGCGTGCTACAACCGGGCGATAACAGTCAAACAGCACGTGCCGAGGATATTGTGGTTCCCAGCGGCGGCCGCAACCTGAACGCCGACCTGGGCTTCGCTCTGCGCCACGATGGCCGTTACCCGCCCGCATTGGATCAAGTTCCAGTCAAGGACTGGACTCGCGTCAACGAACAGGAGCCCAAACGATAGGACATCATTCTCCAAATACATTTGTTTCACACAGCAAAAAGCCGCCGTACAGGCGGTTTTGCTCAATGATGCGGCAGTGAACGTTATTCCTCGTCCTCATCCTCAGGCAGGTTGGCGTTGTGGTAAATATCCATGATGTCGTCGTTGTCTTCCAACATCTCAAGCAGCTTCATCACTTTTTCCAGAGTTTCCTCATCATCGATATCCACATAATTTTGCGGGATCTTCTGGCGCTCTGCGGACAGGAAGACATAGCCCTGTCCTTCCAGCTCATCCCGCACTGCGGTAAAATCATTGGGCGCGGTATAGATTTCATAACCGTCTTCACTGGTTTGGACATCCTCAGCGCCCGCTTCCAGCGCGTGCAGCAGCAATTCGTCCTCATCAATGCTGTTGTCACGCTCAATCATCATCAAACCTTTGAAATCAAACATATAACCAACCGATCCGGTTGTGCCCAGGGAACCGCCATTTTTGTCAAAGATGTGGCGTACCTCGGAGGCAGTACGGTTGCGATTGTCTGTAACCACCTCCGCGATGACTGCCACTCCGCCCGGAGCGTATCCCTCGTAGGTGATTTCTTCATAGATTACATTGTCCATTTCGCCGGCGGCTTTTTTAATGCTGCGCATAATGTTGTCATTGGGCATATTGTTGGCTTTGGCCTTAGCAATGACATCGCGCAGTTTGCTGTTGGTAGCCGGATCACTGCCGCTCTCACGCACAGCAATCGAAATCTCACGCCCGATCTTTGTAAAAATCTTGCCACGCTGCGCGTCCGCCTTGCCCTTTTTATGCTTGATATTTGCCCATTTTGAGTGACCTGCCATGAGGTACCATCCTTCCGTGATTCAATAAGTTTATCATATCATCTGTCAAAATCCGCGTCAAATTGTGCGGCTGTACTCTTCCCGCATCGCAACTGCGCGGTCGGGATAATTGGTGATCAGGATATGGACGCCGGTGTCCATCACTTTTCGCATGTCCCTGTCATCATTGACAGTCCAGACATGAACCAGACCGCCGGCCTGAATAAGTTCAGCATATTCTTCCGGATTGAGAAGCACGTCAGAAAAATGCGGGTGAAGTGCATCTGCTCCAACCTTTTTCATATAACCCGCCGGGTCTTTCAGACAGCAGTCATACAGCAGTCCGCACACCGCACTCGGATTGAGGCGTTTGATGTAAGCCATGGAATGGTGGTTGAAGGAAGAATAGATAACACGCTCCCCCATGCCGGTTTTTTCCACCAGCTCCATGCACAGTTCTTCTATTCCCTCGTAGGGAATCCTGCTGTTTTTCAGCTCGATATTTACCTTCATCTCGGTAGGCGCCAGCAACTCAAACACCTCTTCTAGGGTAGGTGCCCGCGCTTCCCTGTACTCGGGATGAGTTTTGTTGAACAGATACTTCTTGATGTCCTTCAAACTCATCATCGCAACCAGGCCATTGCCGTCGGAGACACGCTCAATGCGCTCATCATGGACGACAATCAACTGCTTATCGCGCGTCAAGTGTACGTCCAGCTCCACACCGTCAGCGCGGTGGTCAATCGCCAATTGAAAGGCTTCAAGGGTATTCTCCGGAGCATAGCCTGATGCCCCGCGGTGTGCATAAATCTTCATGATTCTGCCTTCTTCCTTCATTTTAATCAAATATTCTACGTCTTGATGCTACCATAAGAAGATCAGATGGACAAGCACTTGCTTAACAGAGCCGGATGGCTCTATAGTAACCATCCATCGGCCTAGCCGGTGGCTTTTCATATGCGGGCATCGCCCTGTATCTGGTTTCCGGGTACTCCTCTCCCTCTCTTAATTCTGCTTCCGCTCTTTCAGCAGACTCAATCGCCTCATCAAAGCTATCAAATTCAAGGCCTGATACTTCATCGTAATAACGGCCGTCATCGCCCGGGACAACGTGCATCCAATCACTTCTATGATCGGACAATGTAATGGTTTCCTCAGCCTCGTTTATATCGAAAACAATTGGCGCCGCTGAGGAAACATCCACCCGCAACTCATTCCCCTGAACAAACTCCATCAGCTCCGCCTTGGTCACGCTCTTTTTGCCCTGAAGGAAGGCCTGGATGCCGCTCCAGCGGATTTCCTCAGCCTTCACACCGCGCTTGCGCAGGTACGCGATAACGCTGTCAGCGCCAAGCTTGGCATCATCCTTGAGCGCCTCGATCTCCATCTGAAGGCGGCTGTACATTGGCGGAGCGTAGCCGCGGAAGCTGTAGCGGATGTCGGGGTCGGACGTGGGGGTGGTGTTGTAAATGGACTTGGCTTGCTCAGGCTCCTTGAAGAGATAAATAGTACTTGTGCACTCTCCCGGCCTGAGGTTGTTGTCTGGCACATTGTAGAAAATCAATCCATCGTTTCCGTTGCGCTCAGCTTCATCAATATAATCAAGCAAAGCGTCCCCAGCTTCTCGATGCTCACTCCAATTATAGTCAGCCAAGTCTGCAACAAGCGGATTCTTAATCAATAAATACAACGGCATAACGCCGCCTTTTCCTTTGGCAGCCTCAGCATCTTGCAAGCTAAAGGTTCCGGGCATCTTTACTGCCAGGTTTTTCAGCACATGATATGGGCTATAAGATTCTGCTGTTTCTATATCTCCTGCAAAGAAATACTTGGTTCCGGCAACAGTTTTGTTGTTAGTTCCTCTTAATTCTTTAGAAAATACAGTGAAATTATTTGGTGTCCCGTGATACACCACCAGCAGATTCCCCTGCTCATCCCGCACCTGGCTGTCCTTGAAGAACTCCTGCTGCTCCGGGCTGAGGTCGCGGCCCGCGCTGTCGCGGACGGAGAATAGAACTTGACCGTCAGTTCCAGATTCGGGTATACTTTCATTGGGGACTGTACCGCTTGTCGCTTCGGGCGTATTGTTAGGGACTTGTTTATCTAACGCAGTGGCAAGGTCTCCTTTTCGTTTTCCTGCGTACATTGTAAGGATGCTCAAATCCATGTGTTTGTCAGAAACAACAGTAATAGCAACAAACCTGTCGCCTGTATGTTTGCTAAACTCTAACACAGGCTTTCCGTCGCGCGTGGTCTCCGAAAGCACCACACTATCGGGCGATGTGATGACATCGAGAGCCAGCAAAAAGTCCGATTCCTGAATAGCCCTCTGACCTCTTAGCGCTTCTTTTGTTTCGTCACCATGATCGGAAAAAACTTTGCGAACATTATCGGAACTTAAAGCCAATTGTACCCAGATAGCTCAATGCCTGTATTTTCGCTTATTAACTGCGCCAAATTATTGCCTATGGCGCCGAAATATATTTTCTTTATGTAACTACTATCGTTTCTTGCAGTTCTGACAAATTCTAACAGTTGGTTATCGTTTTCATAAAGCACAATAGTCTTGCTGTTTTCCCAGTTTTGTTTTTGTCTTTCATTATAATACCGTCATACCCTTGTTCAATCAAATATTGTTTCACAAGGTTGCCGACATATTGAGGAACACGGCTGTAAACACTGCTCCCGCCTTGTTCTCTTGCTGGAACGCCCAACCTTTTTGCGATACGTTTCAAGTACGCATTCAGCTCAGTTTCCGTCATGATGCTTCCATCGCGTTTTAATACAGGCGGTGTGATGTTAAGATAAACTTCCATTACTCTGCACGCTCGCCCATACTGTCCGCAACTTTAAGACGATCTTGAGCAGCATCGAGCGTTCCGAAATGAGAGCCTATGGTGTCTTTGATTGTTTGCCCAGCGGCAGTTGTTCGGAATTGTGTAAATTCGGCATTTGTCCCGTGATACACCACCAGCAGGTTCCCCTGCTCATCCCGCACCTGGCTGTCCTTGAAGAACTCCTGCTGCTCCGGGCTGAGGTCGCGGCCCGCGCTGTCGCGGGTGCTGTACAGAACCTTCGAGGAATAGTATCCATCAGGATTTCTTGTTTCGTTGAATCTTGATAAAACATCATCCGATAATATGGACTGAAATGTACCATTGACAACATCAAGCAGGTCTTCTATACTGATTGCGACGGAAGTGTTGAAGGTTGCTCGGCCTTGCGCCGAGGCCTGGGGCGTATTGGCCCGCGGGCTTCCGTCTTTTCTATTAATTCTCGCGTTTGCAATATCGTCAACATGAGCACAATGTGCGTAGTAACGTTGGTCAATGCTTTGACAGATTTTAGCATCCGTCAAATACCTCGGCAAATTGGTCAGTCAGCCGCTCATTGTTATGCTCACTTTAAACTGGGCACTGAGAATCTACGCAAGCTTGTGCTGAGGAAGCATACTTCTAAATTACTCTATGCAAATCCTGAGAGCAAATATTAATAACCTGTGTGCTCACAGTCCGCCCGAGAGACGCAACGCAGCAGCATCCTCCAGCAGCACCTTGGCATGATGGATACTGGTTTCGCCTTTGGCTCGAATGTTACCAAGCATCTTGGCGATCTCTTGAACGCGCGCCTCATCATCCAGCAATGAAACGCTTGTCAGTGTCCGGCCATTGATTTCTTGCTTGAATACCTGATATTGACTGCTGGCCATAGCTGCGAGCTGGTGAAGGTGACTTACACAAATTACCTGTCTGAAACGCGCAATAGACCAAAGCTTCCGGGCAAGAACCATCGCGGTTTGCCCGGAAACCCCTGTGTCAATCTCATCAAACACCATGGTAGGCACTTCATTTTTTTCGGCAGAAAGTGTTTTCATTGCCAGCATCACACGGGAAAGTTCGCCACCGGAGGCAATCAAGGACAATGGCTTGAGCTCCTCCCCCGCGTTGGGTGCAATCATCATGACTATTCTGTCATATCCTTCCGCCTGAACGGCTTGCATATCGGCATCCACTCGGATAAAAAAGCGGGTGCCAGACATGTTCAGCTCATATAACACTTCTTCGATACGATTAGCGCATATTTTTGCCAAAACTTGTCGGGAACGGCTTAGCGCACTGGCTGCCTCATGGTATTTTTGCTCCTTTTCTATCAAGTCTTTCGACAAACCTTCCAGTTTGTCATCCAGAGACTCAAAAGCTGACAATTCTTCTTCAATTTTTGTTAGTGTCTCAAGCATATCCTGCGTTGTAGGACCGTATTTCCGTTGAAGCCTACGCAGGAAATCCAAGCGGCTTTCGACCTCATCCAATCGCCGGTCATCGCTATAAATCTCACGTGTACGTGAGTTAAGATCGTGGCCAACATCTTCCAATTCATAATACAAATTCTGCAGCTTTTCGGCAAACTCAGCATATGCTTTTCCATAGGAGCCGATTTTTTCCAGCGAAGCGCATGCCTTACCAATTAAATGCAACGCGGATTGCTCATTACTGGCTTCAAATAGGGCTTCATTAGCTTCATGTAAAGCTGCAGCGATTTTTTCAGCATTGCGCAATATATCCCGCTCTTCCTGCAAACGCTCATCTTCTCCAGCTTCTAACCTGGCATTCTTCAACTCCTTTTGCCATAGGGTTAGAATCTCAAGCCGATCCATACGTGAGCGGCTTGATACAAGCGCTTTTTCATATTCTTCTTTTACATATGAGAGCCCAGCGTATGCCTGAGAAGTAGCCTGTAACAAGGCAATATGCTTATCATCTCCAAGCAAATCTAAAAATTGACGTTGCTTGCTTTCCTGTAGCAGAGACTGGTGTTCATGCTGTCCATGTAAATCAATCAACCTGGCAGTTAGTTCCTGGTAAGTTGTTAATGCACAAGCTATCCCATTGACACGGCAAACACTGCGGCCTTTTCTGTTAAGCTCGCGTGACAGGATCAATTGGGAATCCTCCACCTCAAAACCGAGCTGCTGCAAAGTATTGATCATCCCGGGCAGATTAGCAAGGTTAAACACCCCTTCAACATAGGCCTTTTCACTGCCTGTGCGGATCATGTTTCTGTCTGCCTTGGCGCCACACAATAAACTAACCGCGTCAACAACCAGTGATTTGCCAGCACCGGTTTCACCTGTCAACACATGAAGACCAGGACCAAAATCAATCCTGGCTTCCTCAAACAAAGCAATATTGCGAATCAACAGGCTGTCAAGCATAAACAATCAGCGAAGAATCTCGTTAAATTTCCTGACAACTTCTTCAGCATCCTCATTGTTATGGACTACGACAAGGATGGTGTTGTCACCGGAGAGGGTGCCAATGATCTCCGGCCAGCGCATGCTGTCAATGGCTTCACCTGCGACATTAGCTGAACCAGACAATGTTTTGATAACAATAATGTTGCCTGCAGCCTTGATGGAGATGACAGAGTCAACAAACATGCGCACAAAACGATCATAAACCGAGTGTTCAGCTTGATCCGCTGTGGCGTACTTGTAATCCCCCATACCAGAAAGAACCTTCAACAGGCGCATTTCCTTGATATCTCGTGAAACCGTAGCCTGGGTAACATGAAACCCCTGTGTCTTCAGCTTTTCCGCCAGTTCCTTTTGTGTTTTTATATCCTGTTTTTCGATAAGGTTAAGGATGGCAGCTTGTCTGGTGCTTTTCATTTTATTCCTCCATAAATATTGTTGCCCCATGCCAATTGCTTTTGGTGTAGACGGGTAAGGAAGCGCTGAGGTGAAAATTGTATAAAGCGTGCAGGTTGTGCAGAAGACGTGATAGTGACTTGGCTGTTGGTTTCCTGATTTATGACCAGCTGACCGTCCAAGCTGATCTGATGACATAACGCCCGCTTGCCGCATACAGCCAATCGTATTTCACCATGAGCCGGCAACACCACAGGACGCTGAGACATGATATGTGAACACACCGGAACCACAACACGGCAAGGTACATCAGGATGCAACACCGGTCCACCAGCGGATAGGGAATACCCAGTGGTCCCAGTCGGAGTGGAAATCAATACACCGTCCCCATGTATGGTGTATATCCGTTCGTCCTGGTAGGCAACATCCACCACGATGCTGCTGGGATTCTGTCCGCGTGTCAATGCCAGCTCATTCATAACAAGAAACTCGCCCTGCCCATGGATAGAGCACGATAGCATTAAACGCTCCTGCAGGTCGTAATCACCTGTGATCAGTCTGTTGACCATACCATGAAGATCGCCGGGTTCCAACTCCAGCAAAAAGCCGGTATGGCCCATGTTGACACCCAGCACCGGTACACTGTTTTTCGCGAGCCAGGGCAGAATGCGCAGCAATGTACCATCTCCTCCAAAACTGACTGCTGCATGTACAGAGCGATCTAAATTGTCTGCTTTGCACGCTCTGCCTATCCCCAAATGCTCATACAACCAAGTGTCCAGCAAAATATCACAGTTGTGCTTTAACAACAACTCAGCGAAAGCTGCCACAACCGGGATTGTTTCTGGTTTGCCAGGATTGGCATACAAAAAGAAACACTTCAATAATTGTTTGCCCTCCATTTGTATTTATTATACAAGGTACACAAGCTATATGCAAGTGAATTGCAATAACTATACAAATAAAAACCATATATAAAAATTGAAAAAATTGATCGTTAACATGTTATATAGTGTCTCCTGAATAACCAACAATTCAGCCACACAGGCACGCCAACGGTACCGGCGTGTCTGTTTTTGTGCTTTCCGACCGGCGAAATAGCGCTGCCAAAAAGAGCCAAATGTAGAGCCTCAGCCGCCTGAACAGGTTCCGGGTCAGGATGGCGGCATGAATGTCCACCTCGCTGGTGTGTTTCTGCCGCATCATCACCAGATCAAGCCCATATCGGCGCTTGCAAACACCGATACATCCCTCAATATGACTCCGCTCTCCTGACTCCTGTCGCTCCAGTGCCAGCGCTTCCTCATACACCTGTCGGTCTTTGGGTGGTCGTCCCAGTTTGGGACCATTCAACCGGATGCCACGCTCCCTGCACCAGGTGAGATTCTCCCTCGTTCGGTAGATCCTGTCTACCAGTCCCCGCTCCGGATAGTGGCCCGTTTGCTCCTTGTATCGCTCCATCGAAGCCATCAGTGTTTTGCTTTCGTTGAAGGCATCCCACGAGATTTCCTCAATCCTCGCATAGCCATCGCTCAGGCTCAGCGCCACCTTCGCACCGAACTCCACCGACACTGCCGCCTTGCCCCGAACAATCGGTCGCACCCAGGGCTGGTGCAGGCTTACAATCCGGTCATCCACCCGGTGCGTATTGCTGTCATACATCTCCTGCTGCTGCGCGTACAGCAGCTGGATCACTGCCATGCGCTCCAGCTCCTTTGCGCTCAGCGCGTCCGGATATTTGCTCAGGATGGCTTCCAGATAACCGAGGTTCCGTTTGACATAGCCCAGCTGCTGACGAATCGCTTTGCGAATCTTCTTGCGCGTTGGTTTCCGGTCCCGGGCAAACCGCAGCCAGTCCCGCCTGGCCAGGTTCCGGTAGGTTCTGGGCTTATTACCTTCCGTTGCGCCTGCCTTGTGCGCTGTATCAATCATCCCTTCCAGCAGCTCCCGCCCTTCGTTGAGCAGCGAAGCATCGGTGGGAAAACGGATGTTCTGCGGAACACAGGTCGCGTCCAGGATCAGCGTCCCTCGGTTGACCGGGCCTCCTCCCTCACTGTCAGCGTCATCATGATTGTCGTCATCGGAACCAGGCTCCTTTTCTGCTTTCACCTTTTTACGGCCAATCACATAGTCATTCAACTCTGACAACATCTCCGGCGTGATCCGCTCCCGAAACCACGTCATCACGCTGGGGTCAAAGGGCCTGACGTTGGTATATTCCGCAAACCCCAGGAAGTACTGCAGATAGGGGTTCTCCCGGATCTCTTCCACCGTGTCCTCATCTGAAAAACCATAGCGCTTCTTGATAATCAAAGAGCCGATGGCCATCCGGGCCGACTTTGCCGGCTTCCCCTCCCGGGGGTTGCTAAACAGTGCAGCATACCGCTCCTCAAAGACTTCCCAGGGGATGAGCTCCGACATCCTTACCCATCTGTTCTCGGAATTCAGCCTGACGCCACCAAACAGCGTCGCGTCTTCAAAAAAGGTCGCCTGGCGTGCTTTCTTCTCGTACATACCGTTTCATCTCCAGTTCAAGTGCAAGGGTTTTGCGTGCTTTCTGCAATTATCCTTGCACACATGATACCAGAAAATGGCCGGAAGATGTGGATTTGTCTTGTGTTTGGAGTTGTTCAGCAGACACTATATACAATTTGCGTGCATAGCCGGTGCGCTGTTCTAATCTGGAAAACAACTATCTCTTATGGGCGCTTGGTCACACCGCGATAATATACTGCAGCTTTGGCTCTGAAGGTATCGCTGGAAACTAACTTTGGCTGCCCGATCAGAACACCATTTTGGTATTTTTCCAAATATGTCTCTATCACCTGGCCTTTGACCGCTTTGGATTTCAGTTTTTCTTGGTCTGTATAGGTGACATACTTGCCGTCTTTGTCAGCCTCATACACCTTTTCCTGAGGAGGTTCTAGCACCTGTACAACCTCTGAGCGCAGTTTGTAAGAGACACCATCCCCAAGATCCAGACCATACATACTGATAACCGCTTCCAAACGTCTTGCATTGTTTCGGGTTGGTTGAACACGGGCAGTAATGTAGATATTGCCGGCAGTAGTGTTTTTGAAAACAAAATCGATATTTCTGTCCCTGGTTAAAAATACGGTTGCATCCTGCCCCAATTGGGTGTAATCCACCGGACCTGAATGCGGATATCGTTTGATAACGGACAGGCCTGCAGTAACAGCGGCTTGATAGAGAGTGGTGCTGGCCTGACACACACCGCCACCCACGCCGATCACAAGATCTCCGTAAGCATATTCAAGCGCCTCAGCAAAACCGTTTTCAAGGGTACGCGGCCCAACAACCTCATTAAAACTGAAGGTTTGACCTGGCTTTAAAACCATTCCGTTGAATTTTGAAAAAGAGAGCCGAATATTATGGTTGCGCTCATCAGTAGAGTCCTTGTCAATCCCCGTGGTAATGCTTGTACGCAAACGAACAGTCTTTTCAAGCTCTGCACGGGTCACGAGCGGCGGGATAACCTGGGGCTCCAATTCATAGCTTCCCGACTGCCCCTGTACCGCAAGCGTCATCACCTGCTGCATTGCAGCATCTACATCCAGACGCAATCCAACCTTTTCATCCAGGAATACAAAGGGCTGAACATCATCAGGGCGGAATTCCAGCAGAGCAGCATCGACAGGTTCAGTGTTAATGGCATCAGCAATCTGTTTTATTATGATTTGAAGTTGTGTGCTTTGCAGTTCACCATGCGCAGTAGATACACTATGCGGCGAAATTGTCAATGCATCAATGGCAGCTTTGCGCGCATAAATATCACCAGTGTGAGTAAGTTTCCAGGCTTCGCTAAGCAGTTGATATAGTTCCTCTTCCTTGACCTGTATGCCCAAAGCGCCATAATTGAGGGTGATAAAGGTATGTCCGCGGAAAGTCAGCGACAAATTCCAGCTGTTTATACGGCTGGCCATTTCCTGGCGCAAACTGTTAAAGGCCTGTTCAGGAGTCAATCCGGACAGAGCGACCTCGTTCACATAGATATTGGGGCCAAACACTTTTTGATAAGGCGCAATGCTTTGCCTGACCTGATTATCTCGCAGAGTTTTAACAGCCCAGATACTGCCGCCCAGCAACAGAACAAGCAGCGAGGCAAGTACCAGGATTTTGACAGGCGCCTTCTTTTTAGGAGGCCTGTTCACCGGTTGCCAGCCGGGTGGCGCACTTGCACCCGACTGCTGGATTGGGGATGGATGGTTCATACGATGGGATTGGTTTTGCGTGGAAGAAGGGCCGGCACTTGCGTTAAAATACGGATGCGCAGCTGAAGCCCAAGGTTTTTTTGTCACGCTCGAACGGGACGCCTCGCCCTGTGGAGCGCCCTTGCCCGGAAAACCTGAAAACCTTCGGGTCATCTTCTCTCCTTATCGGTTCATGTTCATTATGGAAAGCAATCTTTTGATATCTTCCTGCATCGTATTCCAGTTTGTTATCTGGCTACCGATAGGCTCATGTTCATCATCCTCTTTGTGAAAATCACTTCCGCCGGTCACCAGTAACCCGTGTCGCCTCGCCATTTCTACCCAATAACGCCCTTGTTCAGGAGAGTGTTTTGGATGCCAGGCTTCTATACCCATCAATCCTGCTAACTTAAGCTGTTGGATGGTGTCTGTCTCATGGAAAGCCTCATCTTGTATCAAGCCCGGATGAGCCAGCACTGGAACAGCGCCGTCTCGCTTGGCCATTTTGATCAGTTGTTCAGTGGAGATGTGGTTGCGTTTTACATAGGCCGGTTTTCCGACACCCAGGTAGAGCTCAAAAGCCTCTTGCACGGAACGAACATAACCCTTGCGTACCAAAGCACGGGCAACCAGAGGCCGATTGCAATCAGTTCCCACAGGGATTTGCAAATCATTCATAGTCATCTTCATACCTAAAGCTGAAAGCTTCGCAAGAAACTTAGGGGCTCGCTCCTGACGGCTTTGGCTGATCTCACAAAGAAGATTCGCCAATTCCTCCATCTGAGGCGTCACCCCGTACAACAGCACATGTACTTCATGCTCAGCAGCAGTATTAATCTCTACCCCCGGAATAAAGGTAATGCCCTTTTGCGCAGCGGTGGCAGAGGCTTCCTCAATACCTCCCAGGGTTTCATGGTCAGTCAAGGCCATAAGCGTAACTCCTGCCGTGTATGCAAGGCTGACCACGTGTGCCGGGGTATATTTCCCGTCCGATGCGGTGCTGTGCAAATGTAAATCTGCCCTGTAAATAGAGCAAGGATACGTTGCAATACTTCTCACGGTGTTGAAGGCAAGCTTTCCGCGTCGCTGATATCCATGAAGCGGAGAAATTCCTCTCGGTTAATGGTTTCCCTTTCTATAAGCAAATTAGCCAGACCGTGCAGTTTGTCAATGTTGTTGCGGAGGGTGTTCATAGCAACATCATAGCAACGATTCATCACGTTGCTGATTTCATGATCCACCCGGGTGGCCATTTCCTCGCTGAATTCACGGGTCTGCCCAAACTCCATGCCTACAAAGATTTCCTGATCATTACCCAGGTACAGTGTGCCGATTTCATCGGACATTCCCAGTTTAGTAATCATGGTGCGGATAATCTCCGTTGCGCGCTTCAAATCAGACTGCGCGCCGGTGTAGACATCATCCTCAACAATCTTGATAGCCGCATGACCGCCCAGCATCATCGAAACGCTTTGCAGCATCTTTTTACGGCTTTGCATGTCAAATTCCTTTTCAGGCAAAGACAGTGTAAAACCACCTGCACCGCCGCGCGGAACGATAGTAACAGTATGTACTTCATCACATAAGGGAAGGAAATGCCCTACAACAGCATGACCAGCTTCATGGTAGGCAACGATGCGCTTGTCTTCCTCAAGTACTTTATGGCTCTTCTTCTCCGGGCCCATCTGGACGCGCTCCACTGCCTCAACCAGATGTTCCTGATAAATCCGTTTTTGCTTGTAGCGAGCTGCTATTATGGCGCCCTCGTTCATGATATTCTCTAAATCAGCACCGGTTGCAAAAGGTGTGCGTTTGGCGATGTTATCCAAATCAACATCATCTGCCAAAGGCTTGCCACGGGAATGCACTTTCAAAATGGCCAAGCGACCAGCAATATCCGGGTAGTGTACGGTCACCTGCCGGTCAAAGCGGCCGGGACGCAGCAAGGCAGGATCCAAAATATCTCTGCGGTTGGTGGCAGCCAGCACAATGACACCTTCATTGGTGGTAAAACCATCCATCTCAACTAACAACTGGTTCAAGGTTTGCTCGCGCTCATCATGCCCGCCACCCAGTCCTGCACCGCGATGACGGCCGACTGCGTCAATCTCATCTATAAATACGATACTGGGCGCCATGCGCTTGGCTTGTTCAAACAAATCCCTCACGCGGCTTGCGCCCACGCCTACAAACATTTCTACAAAGTTGGAACCGCTGATAGAAAAGAAGGGAACCTTGGCTTCGCCGGCTACTGCCTTGGCGAGCAATGTCTTGCCGGTGCCCGGAGGCCCCACCAGCAGTACACCTTTGGGAATGCGTGCACCAAGATCCAAATAGCTTTTTGGATTTTTAAGGAAATCCACAATTTCTTTCAGTTCATCTTTTTCTTCATCAGCGCCTGCTACATCAGCGAAAGTTATCTTATTTTTGGTCGGATCGACCATGTTGGCTGAGCTTTTTCCAAAATTCAGCACTTTGCCGCCACCACCGGCCTGCTGACGCATAACAAAAAACCAAAAAGCCATTACAAGACCCATGGTCAGGATGTAGGGCAGCATCTCCATATACCATGGGGTAACAGCCGGTGGCAAATAATCAATGATGAAATCCAGGTCATTGATACTAACCCGTCCAAATAAAAGAGCCTTTTTGTTAGCATGCATGGTCAGCACGGTATCAATAAAATCCGGGCCTATTGTGGTTTCAAAATCATACCGTCTAGGATAATCCGCACGCGCAATGGAACTGTTTCGGTTGAGCCCAATCAGGCTGATTCCACGGATGGACACGCGTTCAACCTCATTATTTTCAATCTTCGCCAACAGCTCATGGTAGGTAATTCGCTCAGCCGGTATCTGAAAGCTGTCAGAAATCAAATAGGCCAACAGCAAAAATGCCGCGATTATAATCAGGTAGCCAAATGGGCCACGGGTCTTACGCAAAGCCTGTCCTCCTCAAGTTAATCTCGATCACGATTATACCACGCAAAGTGCGCGGTTCACAAACATTCATCCCTTATTCTTCATGATACATCCGTGGATGCAGTACGGCAACATAAGGCAGGTTGCGATACTTTTCCTGGTAATCCAACCCGTACCCCACCACAAACTCATTGGGGATAGTTAAAACAGGCGTAATCCACTGACAGCTCTGTGCGCCGGCGCATGGGCTTGTCCAGCAGAGTCGCCAACTTGATTGAACGGGCCCCCCGCTCGCCAAGAGCACTTCTTGTATGTAGGAAAGAGTTAAGTCCGCTGTCTACGATGTCCTCTACAACCAACACATCGCGGTTAAGTACATCATGGTCCAGGTCCTTGAGGATGCGGACCACACCCTGAGGTCTTGGTGCTGTTGCCATAGCTTGAGATGGCCATAAAATCTATGGTCAGCGGCAAATCCACTTCACGAATCAGGTCAGAGAAGAATACTGCAGCGCCTTTGAGAATACATATAAAAACCGGCTCAGTGCCTGCATAATCCCTGGTTATCTCTATCCCCAGTCTTCTGACCGCCTCCGTAATCTCCTCAGTGTCCAATAATATACGATCCAAGTCATTACGCAAAGTGTAATCGTTCATGGTCATTTCTCTCCATCCATCAATATTTCGTGTGGCAGCGCCTGAGTAAACACTAACTTGGTTTTCCGCTGATTATCCGAATTGATTGCAGCTTCTTGAGACACCCCACATCCAGGCACCCACAACACCTTGGATCCTACAGCATATACAGGCCAATACGTACGGAAGGGCCGATCAATCTTTCGCGCACTTAAGTACTTTCGCATTGTTTGCTTTCCGGATGCACCCAGCGGATAGATGCTGTCATCAATACGGACAGGCCGCATGATTGCACCATGAATGATATTTGCGTCAACAACTTGTTCATGCATACCGTCACCCAGTTCATCTCCATGTAGTTCTAGTTGTGGCTGATGCCAAACAACATTCTTTAGTTTCGCATCACTTGGCAAAATATGCAACCTTTGAGAAGATAAAAAAACCTGGGCATTCTGCGGCAGGGTAAGAAAACAGCCCGGAGTACATGAAAGAAAGCAAATTACACGGTTTGTTTGCTCATAATCAAGCAAAATGCCAGCTTGCAAACACAGTGTACGAAGCACACGGCGTTGCATTGCTAAATGCAGCTGCTTAAATGGCTGTGACATCAAAAAGAAAAAAGGCGCTTCAGCTTTTGCATGACGATATAACCAAGAAGTTGCTTCAATTTGAAGCATATCCTGCTCATCTTGCAGTAACTTGGCTGTACGAGCCATACGCATAGCTGCGCCTGGAGCCCTGCGCTCAAATCTTGGCATTACATTCAGACGCAGATCATTACGAAAAAATGTTACATCCCGGTTGCTTTCATCTTCAGCCCACTGCAAGCCAGTATCCTTGAGAATATCTATCAAAACCTCCTTGGGGGTGTTAAGCAAGGGGCGCCAATATGGCGGACAAAATTCCCTCATGCCTGATAAACCATCCAGTCCGCTGCCACGAACCATATTCATCATCATCGTCTCTGCTTGATCATCAGCATGATGAGCCAAAGCAATGACCTGCGCATCACACTCCCTCATGGCTTGATTTAAGGCAACATACCGTGCCTCACGTGCAGCGGCTTCAAGGTTGCCCTGTCGGGATACCTCAACGCGTTTGATGATTATGCTTACACCTAAATATTGTGCAATCTGTGTAGCCAACCTCTCCTCACCACCAGCTGCAGCGCGCAACCCATGGTTTACATGAGCACAAACAATTTTGAAAGGCAATTCATCACTAACAGACCGCAATCCTAGCAACATTGCCAAAGAATCCGCGCCGGCTGAATAAGCCAACAGGACGCTTTTAGGGCTGCCTATCCTGTAGTAGGAGTCCTTAAGAATATCCGCTAAAAACTTCATGCTCATAGTATCATCTTATGCGAGTACTTTCCAATCCGCAAGTACATTGGGATCGCTTTACAATATACCCTTTTTACATTTTAACAGTTTGTTCATATTATAAGTTTGACCTTCTTTGACCTTTGTGTTATAATAAGAGTGCCGATAAGTACGGCGTAAGGATTTGAAAATTAATTCAAGGAGGAATGAACATGTTTACAATGGTACCCTATCGTCGCTATCTAACCAAACCAGTCAGGCCATTTGAAAGTTTCTTTAATGACTCTTTCTTCCGCAACTTCCTCAACGGAACCGAGGGATTGTTGACCAATTCTTTCCGTGTTGATGTGCGTGATACTGATGACGCTTATGTCATTGAAGCTGAGATGCCAGGGCTTAAAGAGGAGCAAATCAAGCTTGAAGTAGATGATGGTATGCTGACCATCAGTGCTGATTTCCAAAATGAAATCAAGCAGGAAGACTCAGACAAGCTGTATTGCGAACGCCGCAGTGGCCATATGGAGCGAAGCTTTAACCTGGAGAATATTGACGCTGACAATATCAGTGCCAAATATAAGGATGGTATTCTCTATGTGAACCTGCCTAAAGAAAAACCTGTTGAAAAGACTGCTCGCCGGATTCCGGTGTTGGTGGAATCACAAGAGAACAAAGAACAAGCTTAATTAGCGACTCAAATCAGATTCCGGGAAGCAAAAGCTTCCCGGTTTGTGTTTTAAAAATATGAGAATACAAAAGATATTTTCAGAATGCCAAACGCTTGACCGGACGGCCTCACACAGGTATGATGAAATAAACATACTTACCAATGAGGTGATCAATATTAAACTAATAGACAAACTAGAACGAAAATTATGTAACCTGCGAATTTTCCCTTTTTTTTCTTATTTAGTCTTTGCGATGGGCGGCGTATATATATTAGATCTTATTTTTAGTGAGTTTTTTCTCATTTCCAGAATGGAACTGAATGCCCAGAAAGTCCTGTCAGGCCAACCCTGGCGCCTGATTACTTTTCTATTTATTCCCCCAAATGCGAAAATATTGCAGACAGTAATCACTTTATACTTTTTATATTTTATTGGTACTACATTAGAAAGGCGATGGGGAGCCAGACGATTTTTTATTTACTATATTATTGGCACTATTGCAGCTATCATCGCTGGTATGCTGACCGGCTATGGTACTAACTATTATTTGAACCTTTCCTTATTCTTCAGCTTCGCAATTCTCTACCCTGACGCCCAGGTTTTACTGTTTTTTGTTCTGCCTATTAAGGTCAAGTGGTTAGCCCTTCTTAATGGAGTAGTTTATTTGTATGATCTGATACACAATCCCTGGCCAATCCGGGCAGCGATCATTGCCAGCTTGATTAACCTCATATTGTTTTTGGGTGGCGACATTCTTAACCAAACCCGGACGACAATTCAGCAGTGGCGCCGTCGACAAATATTTAGGAATCGTTCAAAGTAGTCCGTAAAATATTCAATTTTAACAAAAAACACCGCCCGAAAGCGATATTTTTTGCTATGAGCGCAGACTATAAGCCGAGTTCTGTCAAAAATGGTCATCTATCTTGGCAGCCAGTCGCCAGGCTGCTCTAGCGATGGTCGGAGGCGAAACGGGCCGCTTCATATGCCTCCATTTATCTTGCACCAGGTGGGGTTTACATGACGGGCCAGTCGCCAGGCCGCCAGTGCGCTCTTACCACACTTTTCCACCCTTACCGCATTTGCGGCGGTATCTCTCTGTTGCACTTGCCTTGGAGTCGCCTCCACCAGCCGTTAGCTGGCACCCTGCCCTATAGTGCTCGGACTTTCCTCATGCCAAAGGCACGCGACCATTCGTCTGCCTCAAGAATTATCCGATAATCAAACGTCCGCAGGTTTCACACTCCACCTGCTTGCCAGAGCGGATGGCCGCCAAATCTGAGGACGGAAATCCCATGTTACAACCACCACACTGACCATTGATCAGTTTAGCCATGGGCGGGGTACAATGTTGCTTGATAGCTGTATAACGAGCCAGGTACTCAGGAAGGATATCTTTTTTCTTTTCTTCCGCTACTGCGCGCAGCTGCTCTAAAATCGCTGCTTTTTCCTTGTATTCCTGGTCATACTCAATGCGCAGCTGATCAAATTCTTCTTTGGATTTGATAGCGCGCAGCTTGATATCCCGCTGACGGCGGTCACGGTTCTCCGCAATTTTCCGTACACGGCGTATTTCCTGATCATAATCGTTTACCGTGTTGAACAATTCATCAGCCTGCGTGATGAATTGGGCAATCTCGTGACTATTTCCCGGCTGCTCTTCCTGAACACGCTTCTGTAAATCCTTGAGCTGGTCATCCGCCAGTGAAATGGCTTCCTTAAGCACATCCATCCGGTCACTCATCGCGTGCAGTTCGTTTTCCAGCGTTTTGAGACTTTCTTGCTGGTCGCGAATATAATCACGCAATTTTAACAACTTTTGTCGTTTTGGAGACTGGCGTATTGACAGCGCCATGTTATCCGCTTCAGTATCAGCAAGCTGATACTCCCAAAGTAAATCCAGTTGCGTCATTTTTACCTCCCTTCTGCAGATTCATTGCAAACGATACGGTTTGCATTGAGATAAATGAACCAGTAAAGGGTATTGTACCGTATTCAATTCTTTTTGTAAACCAATCGCAATCCGGGGCAGCATGGGTGCTTCCGTCGCAAAATGTCCACCGTCATAGAGCAAAAATCCCATTTCAGCTGCTGATACTGCATGGTGGTGCTTTACCTCACCTGTCAGCAGAGCCTGTGCTCCCGCTTGTATCGCTTCAATATAACCTTCACTATAGGCACCTCCGGCTATGGCCAATGTCCGTATATCCTGCTTGTTGCATTCTCCATACTGGCGCACCGGCGCGTCCAGACAAACCATGATAGCCTGCCGCAATTCATCTGACATCATAGGCTCAGGCAATTCGCCCAGGAAAATATACTTGCCCTCCCGGCGGATATTCTGAAGCCCCATTTGGTTTGCCAGAACAGAACTGGAGGAGTATTTTCCAGACTGGTCGATGTTTGTGTGAGCAGAGATCAGCGCGATACCGCTGGTGATCAGTCGTGCAATCAGGACAGGCACCTGCGCTGACAAATCAAAAACGCGTTGTGGAACAAACAGCAGAGGATGGTGAGTAATGATTAACTGTGACTGTGACCGGACAGCTTCTTCAATTACCTGTGAAGTCAGATCCAGCGCCAGCAATACGCTGGTTACCTTCTGACCCAGATGACCCACTTGAAGCCCGGCGTTATCAAAATCCTCCTGAGTCTCAAAGGGAGCCTGCTCATTCAGCCATGCCAGAATGCTTCCCACAGTATGATCAGCCATCTTTATTCAATTCCTCCCTTAAGTAGGCGCGGTAAACCGCTCCCCTATCTCCTTGCCAAATGGAAGCTACCTGCATTTGCCAACGATAGTACGCTTCCAGGGAAACCCCCTCCGATGCCTGGACATTGAAACCCAGTATCCGTTGTTTGGCTGTCAGCGCCATATATCCCGGCTCGGCAGTAATCACACGGTAGTAGCGTCCGCCGGCCCGCACCAGTGTCTCATGTAGAATCTGATACCTGCGATCAGCAAGAGCATCACGCACCAACGGCAATTCAGCCTGGGCGCTGAGCACCAGGCGTGCACCGGATAAGTCAACATTCTGTAAAAGAATACTGCGAAGCTGACTGCCTCCCATTCCGGCAATAATGATCGTCTGGGGTTTTTCCCCCAGGGCATGCAAACCATCCTTATCGCTGAGACATACCCGATCCATTAAGTCATGAGACATAAGCAAATCCCGCGCTTTGTCGCGGGATGCACTGCTGATATCGCTGACAATCATCCTCTGGACACGCCCAGACAGCAGCAGCCAGCATGACAATTTTCCATGATCCGCTCCGATATCAGCAGCAAGTTCACAAGCCGGTACTTGCTGTGCAATGCAGGCTAACCGCTCATCAAGCCTGGGAAGAACACACATGTTTTAATCCAGGAAGTCTTTCAGCTTCTTACTGCGGCTGGGGTGGCGAAGCTTACGCAGGGCTTTGGCTTCGATCTGGCGAATGCGCTCACGGGTAACCATGAATTCCTTGCCGACTTCTTCCAGGGTACGGGGGTTGCCATCATCCAATCCAAAGCGTAAACGCAGCACTTTGGCTTCCCGGGGTGTTAAGGTATCCAGAACGTCCCAGAGCAACTCCTTCATCAAAGCATTTGAAGCAGCATCGGCCGGCGCAGGGGCATCCTCGTCTTGAATAAAGTCACCCAGGTGGCTGTCTTCTTCTTCACCAATCGGAGTTTCCAAAGAAACCGGTTCCTGCGCGATTTTAATGATTTCACGCACCTTGGCTTCAGTAATGCCCATTGACTTAGCGATCTCCTCAGGGGTAGGCTCACGGCCTAATTCCTGCAGCAATTGACGGGAGATGCGGATTAATTTGTTAATGGTTTCAACCATATGTACAGGAATACGGATCGTGCGGGCCTGATCGGCAATTGCTCGGGTGATAGCCTGGCGGATCCACCAGGTAGCATAAGTGGAAAACTTGAAACCCTTGCGGAAATCAAACTTTTCCACTGCCTTAATTAATCCGAGGTTACCTTCCTGGATCAGATCTAAAAAGAGCATTCCGCGCCCTACGTAGCGCTTTGCAATGGACACCACCAAACGAAGGTTGGCTTCTGCCAACTGATGTTTGGCTGATTCATCCCCCGCCTCCATGCGTTTGGCCAGTTCAACTTCCTCCTCGGCAGTTAGCAATGGTACCTTTCCAATCTCCTTAAGGTACATACGCACGGGATCATCAATGTTGATTGCCTCGGGAATGCTCAGGTCAATCTCATCCTCCTCAGTCTCCTCCTTGTCGCTCCCGGATTCCATCTCACCATCCTTTATGACCTGGACACCCATACTTTCCAGTGTGTCAAGCACCAATTCAAACTGCTCCGGCTCAATATCCAGCGATGATAAGGTATTGACCATCTCTTCAAAGTTGATCTGACCTTTTGCCTTTGCCGATTCGTAAAATTCTGAAAGCTTAACTTGCTGTTTCGTGTTTAACTTGGAGTCCAAGGATGCACTTCCTTTCTTGAGTGAACTTGTTTTGTCTGATTGTTCAGTTCGTTACGCAACTCGCCAATGAGTTGATATGTCTGTAATTTTCGGGAAGCGTCCTGGGTTTTAAGCTGTTCGGTCAATTCCCGGATGCGCTGTGTCAGCTTGTCAGCACGAATGGCATACAGGCAATCTTCCGCCGCCGCCAGTGCCGCTGCTGCATCATGTTCAGGAAGAGAATTGAATAAATGACCTGCGAGAGCCCGGGTTTGCGCATCCTGGGCTTCCTCAAGGATAGCGGCCGGATGCTTCCCTTCCAACAACGCCTGCGCTATTCCCCTGAGACATTCATCTTCAAAATCATCTTTCACTACCAGATTCTTTGGAAGCTTGCCGCTTGCCAGCAAGGCAGCCAGCATGAATTCAGACTGATTAACCTGTGGATCGTCCTGTCGGTTTTTTGTTATCGGAACAATTTCCTGAACAGCAGATGCAATATCGGTGCGATTCTGCCGTGTCTGCTGTGCAAGCACTTCCTTCGCGATCCCTGTTTTCAAAGCTATTCTACCCAGATAATAGTCAAGTTCAACCGGTTCGCGTATATTTTTTATTTCTTTACAGGCATCGATGGCGTAAGCGCGCTTTCCTTCTTCGCCAGACAAATCAAACTGTGCCTCCAAGCGCATCAAACGAAAGGCTATGGCCTGAATTGGCTTCAAAGCCCAAAAGCCTTCTGCACCGGATTGATGAATAAAGTCGTCTGGGTCCATTTGGTCTGGAAAACGGATAACCCGTGCAGGAACACCCTCCTGAGAAAGGATATCCAGCGCACGAAGGGCAGCCATCTGCCCTGGTTCATCACCGTCATAGGCAATCCAGATCTCAGGCGCATAATTCTTGACCAGACGAACTTGTTCAAGCGTCAGCGCGGTACCCAGCGTAGCAACGACATTCGGTATCCCGGCTTGGGCCATCGCAATCACGTCCAGATAGCCTTCCACAACAATCAACTGTTTCAGGTTACGCATACGCCGCAGCAAATTAATGCCATACATATTATATCGCTTGTTGAAAATGACACTATCAGCCGTGTTGAGGTACTTGGGTTGGGCAGAGCCCATTGCCCGGGCGCCAAAACCGATGGTCTGACCATAGCGATTGATGATGGGAAACATGGCACGGTCACGAAAAGTGTCATATTGATTGGTTTGCTTGATAGTTACAAGGCCTGCAGCCTGAGCCTCCTCCTGAGTAAATCCTTTTGATAGCAAATGATTGAGCAGGCTGTCCCATTCATTTGGGCTGGCGCCTAGGCCGAAACGGCGGATAACCGCATCATCTAAGCCGCGTTTATGCAAATAATCCAGCACTGCGTTGTTTTGAGGCAGCCATAGCTGTTCATGATAGAATACCGCAGCCTCTCGCGTAACTTCCAGTAACCGGTCGCGCTGATTTCTCAATTCCTCCTCATAGGGATCCTCTTCCAGAACCGGAGGAGCGGGTAAATTAAAAGTTTTAGCAAGATACAGCAACGCTTCAGGATAGGTGAGCTTCTCCATTTCCATTACAAACTGAGCGATGTTGCCACTTGCCTTGCAACCAAAGCAGTAATATAGATTCAACTCAGGATTGACCGAGAAGGATGGAGTTTTCTCGTTATGGAAAGGACAAAGCCCCCAATAACGCTGTCCCTTCTTTTGCACGTGCAGGTAGTTGGAGACAATATCGACAATGCTGGAAGCAGCGTAGACCTGGTCAACCCAGGCGCGCGGAAAACGGGGGGCCACTTCTAACACCGCCTTTCTTCGGATATTTACAAGATGGAAAAAGCCTCGGGTATAAACAGCTGCTCAAACAATCTGATAGCGTAGCGGTCTGTCATGGAGGCGATAAAGTCAGTTACCGCCCGCACAACACCTTCTTCCCGGCCAATCAAACGGAACTCCGGGGGCATCTTGTCAGGATCATTGGAAAAGTAAGCAAAAAGCTGTTTGATGATAAAATCACACTTTTTTTCTTCATCACTTCGCCAGGAATCCTGATAGATATTCTCAAAGAGGAAGTCCCGCATCAAATCCGTTGCCTCTTGCACCGCAGAGCTCATGATAATCTCAGGTTTGTCCATACTATTGACAAGAATATCGGTAATCATTGTGTCAATACGTTCACCGTGAGTCTTGCCTAGCACACGGATGGCATCCTGCGGAAGCTGTTCAGCCGTGAGCAAACCTGCGCGAATCGCATCATCAATATCATGATTGATATAGGCGATTCGGTCAGACCTGGCGACAACAACGCCTTCCAAGGTGGCAGCCGTTAAAGAACTTGAATGGTTGACTACGCCATTACGCACTTCCCAAGTTAAGTTAAGGCCATTGCCTCCTTCCAGTTTGTCCACCATGCGCAGGCTCTGCTGGTAATGCTTAAAGCCCTGAGGATTGAGGCTGTCTAAAGTGCGTTCCCCGATGTGGCCAAAAGGTGTGTGGCCAAGGTCGTGTGCCAGAGCGATAGCTTCAGTCAAATCCTCGTTAAGACGCAGACCGCGGGCAATCGTGCGTGCAACCTGCGCAACTTCCAGGGTATGGGTCAACCGGGTACGATAATGATCTCCTTCGGGCGCCAGGAATACCTGAGTCTTAAACTGCAGCCTTCGAAAGCCTTTGGAATGGATAATACGATCCCTGTCACGCTGAAAGACGGTGCGGGTACTGTCCTCACTGGCTGGGCGGGTTCTGCCCTTTGAATCCAGACTCTTGGCAGCATAATCCGACAGGTTTTTCAGTTCCGCCTGCTCAAGCATTTCGCGGATCGTCATGCTCATGCCCTCCTGTCGTACCATCTATGATTTATCATACCCGGAAACAACAGAATCTAACTGATTTGTAAAAACCAACCGGTATATTAACCTAAAATTCACTCAAAATTCAGGGCAATCCCTGAGACAAAAGCCAATTTCTTTCTTCTTCGGTCAAGCTTGCTTTTTCCAATAAATCAGGTCGACGCGCTGCGGTAATCAATAAGCGTTGTTGTCTGCGCCAAGCTGCGATTTGCGCGTGGTTGCCATTGACCAGCACTTCCGGTACAGCCATCCCCTCAAACTCACGCGGACGGGTATATTGAGGATATTCAAGCAGATAATCGTCCGTAAAGCTTTCCTCCTGCGAGCTTTCGCTATCGCCCAGGACGCCGTCCAGCAGGCGGGCAACACAATCAATCAGCACCATCGCAGGCAGCTCACCACCCGTCAACACATAATCACCGATGGAAACCTCCAGGTCGATATAGCGTGTCAAGACTCGCTCATCAACTCCCTCATAGTGTCCACACAAAATTAGTAATTGATTCTGCCGGCTCAGTTCAGCGGCAAGCTGTTGGTTCAGCAGCACTCCACGCGGACTCATATAAATCCGCAGACCATCAATCGGCTCCTGCGCCACCGCACGCATTGCATCCACGATAGGCTGGGCGGTCATTAACATACCGGCGCCGCCGCCATAAGGATAATCATCAGTATTGCGATGCTTGGATGCGGTATACATCCGAATATCAGTTACCTTCACATCCAGCAGGCCTGCTTCCCTTGCCCTGCCGATAATGCTGGTGTCAAGAGCTGAGAAAGCCTCAGGGAAAATGGTCAGTACATCAATTCTCAAAGACACTGACCTCCCAGAGACGCTCTGCATCAGCTACAACCAAACGAGCAGATACATCTACTTGTATAATGACATGACGCAGGGCAGGCACAAGCAAACTGCCCTCAGGCGTGTCCACAACATACACATCATTAGCGCCCGGTTGTAAGACATCTTTTATTGTGCCAATCATCTTGCCACTCGTATCCGCCATGGTACAGCCAATCAAATCAGCAATAAAGTTCTCGTATTCATCAAGGGGAACTGCTTGTGTCCTTGGAATATACAAAACAAGTCCACGGCGCTGCTGTGCGTCCTCAATGCTTTGATCCTTTCCGAGACATGCATAAACAAAATTGCCACGGACAGAAACATTTCGGATATCCATGCGTTGCAGTCCGCCATCACTTAGGCGTATATAGATTGTATCCAAAGTCAAAAAACGGCTGGAATCATCGGTGTCCGGCCTGATTTTCACCTGACCATTCAAGCCCTGTGGCCGGAGGACCTGCCCGACAGACAGGTACTCCTCCATAGCCTGAGCCATTATTGAATCTCCACAAAAACCGGTTTGCCACCCTTCTCAGTCGCGGCCTTGACCACGCTGCGGATCGCTTTGGCAATCCGACCCTGCTTTCCGATAACCTTGCCCATATCATCCGGCGCGACATTCAGTTCAAGGATGATGGCCTCCGGCCCCTCTGTCTGGGTGACCACCACCTGATCCGGCTGATCAACTAATGACCGAGCCAAAAATAAAACCAGCTCTCTCATGAGTGCCTCAACCTTCAATGGCGCCTGTTTTTTTCAGCAGCACACGCACGGTATCTGAGGGCTGCGCGCCGTTCTTGATCCAGGCAATGGCCTTTTCGTTATCGATCTTGATCTCTGCAGGTTGCTTCATGGGATCATAAGTGCCAATTTCCTCAATAAAATTGCCATCGCGAGGATTACGCTCATCAGTGACAACTACGCGATAAAAGGGATGCTTTTTCATTCCGATTCTCTTGAGACGAATTTTGACTGCCATGGGTAAGTTCCTCCTCGAAAATTAATGTTCAACGGCATGCCAAAGGATGTTCATTCAGCACGCTTCGAAAACCTCTCTACATAAACGGTATGCCCCGCATACCCCGCGCCAAGCCGCGCTTGTTGCCCATCATTTGCTTGAGCATCTTGCGCATTTGTTCAAACTGGCGCATTAATTGGTTGACATCAGCAACGCTAACACCTGCGCCGGCAGCAATGCGCTTGCGTCGGCTGGCGTTGAGAATATCCGGATTCCTGCGTTCGCGCACAGTCATACTGCGAATGATTGCCTCGGGCTTCTTCATAGCATTCTCATCCACCTCAACATTCTTCAGTTTGTTACCTACTCCCGGCAGCATGCCCAGCACATTTTGCAGGGGTCCTATTCTTTTGAGTTGCTGCATTTGCTCCAGGAAATCATCCAGGCTCAAATCCTGTGGTTGCTTGCTCTTGGCGGCTGCCCTCTCCGCTTCTGCTGTCTCAAAGGATTCGGTAGCCTTTTCAATCAGCGTCAGCACGTCTCCCATGCCGAGAATACGTGAAGCCATACGGTCGGGATGGAAAGGTTCAATATCGCTCAGCTTTTCCCCTGTGCCGGCAAACTTGATAGGCTTTCCGGTAATGGCGCGTGCAGACAAGGCAGCACCACCACGGGTATCACTGTCCAGTTTGGTAATGATAATACCGTCAATGCCCAGCTTTTCATTAAAAGACTTGGCTACATTGACCGCGTCCTGGCCTGTCATTGCGTCTACCGTCAACAGGATCTCCTGTGGGCGTACCGCGGCTTTGATGCGGCTAAGCTCTTCCATGAGCGTGTCATCAATATGCAAACGCCCGGCAGTATCAATGATAAGCACATCATGACCATAGTATCTCGCATGGTCTACCGCCTGCTCGGAGGTAAGGACCGGATCCTGCGTGCCCTTTTCAAACACCTGGACACCTGCCTTTTCACCAACAACCTGCAGCTGCTTGATGGCTGCAGGGCGATAGATATCACAAGCAGCCAGCAGCGGCTTTTTGCCTGTCTTCTTCAGGTAACCGGCTAGTTTACCGGCCATGGTAGTCTTGCCTGCACCCTGTAAGCCGCAAAGCAGAAAGATGGTAGGAACTGAGGATGACCAGGTCAGCTTGGCATTGGCGCCACCCATCAGTTTGGTTAGCTCCTCATTGACAATCTTGATAACTTGCTGACCAGCATTAAGGGAAGCAAGAACCTCGCTGCCTATGGCGCGTTCTGTTACCGCTTTGATGAAATCTTTAACCACAAGGTAGTTAACGTCCGCCTCAAGCAATGCCAGACGCACCTCACGCATGGCGTCCTTGATGTTGGTTTCGTTCAACTTGCCTTTGCCGGTCAATTTTTTAAAAGCGCGTTGCAGTTTATCCGAAAGACTGTCAAATGCCATCCTTGCTTCCTTTCTGTCCGCCGTCCTCCAGCAGGGTGTCAATCGCCTCATCTAAAAATCGCCTGGTCTCGGAACTGGCCTCCACACGATTCAACAGTTCCAAACAGTGCTTCACCCTCTTGCTCATAGCGACAAAACTGCTCAGCAACTGCAAATGCTGCTCCAATTCATCAAGGCGTTCATACGCACGGTTGAGGTTGTCACTCACCGCCTGACGGGAAATACTCATCTGGCTGGCGATTTCTGACAAGGATAAATCCTCGTCACAATATAACTCCAGCAGCGTCTGCTGGCGATCAGTCAGCAGAGGCGCGTAAAACTCAGCCAACAAGCCATAGCCGATCTTCCTGTTCAACCTGTCTTTACCCACAAGCGCCTCCTTTCCCGAACATTGACATTATACACGCATAGTATCAATTGTCAAGCATTTTTACTTGACACTTCTCATTTCTTCAATGTCCGGATAAATACGAATCAAATCTACACTGTTCACAGCCCGGTTAATCATATCCATGAGCAAACCGCCTTCCATAAGCGGCTTCTCAGCAAAATCTGCCTGCCTCAGTTTGGGGTGCGTGACTGGATGGCGCGGGGTAAAAACAGTGCAACAATCTTCATAAGGCAGACATGAGGTTTCATATGTGCCAATACGCTCAGCCTCACGGATAATTTCTAACTTATCAGAACCAATCAATGGACGAAAGACAGGTTGATTGACCACAGCATCCGTACAAGCTATGGCTTCTAGGGTTTGGCTGGCCACTTGGCCAATGCTCTCTCCTGTGATAAGCGCCAGAGCTTGCTCCTTTTGGGCCAGCATACAGGCGATTCGCATCATACAGCGACGCATCACCAGAGTGGTAAATTCGTCCGGGCATCGCTCGTATATTGCCTGTTGGATTTCTGTAAACGAGACTATATACAAGTTGATAGGCCCGCAGTAATCTGCCAGAATACGTCCCAGCGCGATAACCTTGTCCTTGACCTGCTCTCCGGTATAAGGGAAAGAGTGGTAGTATACCGCGCTGAGTTCCACACCCCGTTTTGCAACGCGATAACCGGCTACAGGACTGTCAATACCGCCGGAGAGCAGCAGCATGGCTTTGCCGCTGCTTCCGACAGGAAGACCGCCTACGCCTTGTATAGATCTGATATATAGCAATGCATCATCACGTATTTCTATTTGTAAAATATGCTCAGGCCTGTGGACATCTACCTGCAGCCCGGGATTATGCTGCAGTATAAAAGCCCCAACTTCAATGCAAATTTCCGGAGATTCCATCGGATATGCCTTGTCTGATCGCCTGGCAACCACTTTAAAACTACCGCGCACTCCACGTGTCATATCTGCAGCCATCTGGCAGATTTTCATAAAATCACTTTTATCCATCTGGATAGCAGGACTCACTGCGTGTACACCAAATACACGGCTGACACGCTGCGCACAGGCTTCCTCATCATCATATCCGGATACAAAAATCCGGCTGTCACGCAACTGTACCTTCCCGCCAAACGGCTTGGCCGCGTCGCGGATGTTCCGCATCAACAGCCGCTGAAAAAAAGGCCGGTTCTGTCCTTTAAGATGTACTTCAGCATACTTTACAAGCAAAAGATGCTTAATCACTTTTATCTCCTGGTAAATTGTTTCAGCTTCTGGTAACACTCACTAACCAAGTCGACAGCAGCGTCAATCTCCTGTGAGGTGGTAAAGCGGCCAATGCTGAAACGCAAGGCGCTATCCATCCGATCCCTATGCAAACCCATAGCTTGAAGGGTTCGGCTGGGCTTGGGCGATCCGGATGAACAAGCAGATCCCTGGCTTACCAGAACGCCTTTGGCTTCCAGGGCATGCATCATGGTTTGAGCGCGTACAGGTGGAAAAGACATGTTCAGGATATAGCCACAGGACTGTGCCGAATCAGTGTCCGGACCGTTGACCGTGGCTTCAGGAATCGCTGACAGCAAACCGGACCTTAGTCTGTTTTTGAGCGAATGTAGATTGTTGCTTTGCGGATAATCACGGACAGCCGCTTCCAACGCTGCGATACCGACTGTGTTCTCTGTTCCCGCACGTAAGCCGCCTTCCTGGCTGCCACCAAATAACTGGGGCTTGAGCCGCATGCGCTCAGCCAGCGCCAGTGCACCGCAACCTTTTATACCATGCACTTTGTGGGCAGACAGGGCATAGCTGTCAATTCCAGTGCGCAAGCTTACCGGTAAGCGCAAAAAACCCTGCACCCCATCCACATGCAAGAGGGCGTCCGGACAGCGTTCATCGCGCAGACGAATCACCTCCTGCAGAGGTTGGACAGACCCCACCTCATTGTTGACCTGCATGACGCATATCAACGCTGTATCCTCATCCATCATTTCACGCGCGGCGTCAAGATCGATCAATCCCTGACCATCAACAGGAATGATATACGCATCATGCATTTTTGCCAAGCTCTGGCAAGTAGCAACCACCGCGGAATGCTCGATGGCCATATAAAGAACCTTGCCGCGTTTATGCCGCCCCGCCACGCTTCCCAGAATAGCCAGGTTATTTGCCTCTGTGCCGCCGGAAGTAAATAGCACGCTGTGCGCTTTCAGCGTGGACTGGATCAATGTCCGGCAGACGTCCAGAGACTTGCGCGCGTGCAAGCCTTGTGTATAGCTTGCAGACGGATTAAAATACTCCTCTCTAAGAGAGGTGTTGACAGCGGCAAGCGCCGCGTCACAAGGGCGCGTAGTAGCAGCGTTGTCAAGATAAATCAAAGTATTCAATTGATCTGAAACTTCCCTTGCCCCACATTCTTCTTGATTAAACTTAACATTTCCTCACTGGGTTCGATGATCAGCAACGATTTTTTGCTGTCCTTGACAAAATAAAAGTAGAACAAATCCGCATCACGGTTCAAAAACCAGTTCAAACGCACTACGCCCGGTGTATTCAAATAACGGTTAAAAGAACCCGAACTGACCATGCCACAGGCCTCAACATTACGGATGTTCATGGTGCCCAGCGGCTTACGTTTACGATTGTTGAACACCTTGGCAAAATCCATAATACCGTTGGTAAATGTGTACTCATACTCAGTTCGGATCCTGTCTCGAAACAAAAACAGCAGCACAGCAGATGCCCGAAAAACAAAGTAATCAGGATCGTGACAATCATGCCGGCTTGCAGGCCGTGGGTAGAAATCAGCATCATAAGGGTCTGCAGCATAAACATGGCAAAGATCGCAGAAACAACCATCGTGATATTGGCAATTGCCATCATCAGGTTTTCAATGGTCCTGCTTCGGCGTGTAACGACTTCTTCCCTGAATTGATCAAGCATTGTAATCTCCTCTATCTATAAAATAATGGGACGACCAAACCAATAACAGCGCCAAAAAAGGCTTCAGTCGGTGTATGGCCAACCAACTCCTGCAGAGACTCATCTGTAAGCGGTTTGCCCTCCTCCAGCATCCGATGGAGGATTTTGTTGATCACCTTGCTTTGCTCACCTGTATGGTAACGCACGCCAACAGCATCATTGATCACGATGGCAGTCAATGCAAAGGAAATCGCAAAGGCGGTGGAGCCAACTCCTTCCCGGAACGCAATCATGACAGCCATTGCCACAACCACCGCCGTGTGGGCGCTGGGCATACCGCCGTTGCTGATCATACGCCTCAAGTTTAGCCTGTGATTGATTCGCCAGTCGATGATGGTTTTGATGATCTGGGCAATAACCCACGCTGTGATGGAACACAATAGAATTCCGTTGTCAAGCAGTTCCCGCAAAACAGCCTCCCAAAACCATAATGATTACATTCTATTTTACTCGTTTTGGGATGCTATTGGCAAGCGAACGGAAAAATTCCGCATTCTTACCCAGATTTTTTGCTTCTGTTACCGCGTTGTTGACCGCCTCACAAGCGTCTTGATACGCCTGTTCCACTCCAACAACAGCAGGCCAGGTCAGTTTTCCAAGAACATTATCGCGACCGATAGATTTTCCTGTTACTTCCGGATTGCCTTTAAGATCCAACAGGTCATCGGTAATCTGAAAGGCCATTCCAAGAGCCAGGCCATAGACACGTGCCGCAGTCAACACCCGTTCATCTGCTCCCCCCAATAAAAATCCCATCTCAATCGGCGCTATAATCAAATCCGCTGTTTTGCGGCGATGTATATAGTGCACCAAACCTGTGGCATTCTCGGTGACATTTTGCTCTATATCCATGGTCTGCCCTGCAATCATCCCGTTTGCGCCAGCGCGTGAAGACAGAATACGTATCGCATCCAACGCACGTGGCAGGCTGCTGGATGCCATCAGCTCAAAGGCCAATGTCAGCAGTGCGTCACCAGCCAGAATTGCCAAGGCCTCGCCAAATACTTTATGGTTGGTAGGTTGTCCTCGGCGCAAATCATCATTGTCCATAGCTGGCAAATCATCATGAATCAACGAGTAGGTGTGCACACACTCAACCGCTGCCGCAAAGGGAATAGCGGGCGAAAGATCATCTCTGAAAGACTGGTAAGCTGCCAGCAACAACACCGGGCGTATTCGCTTGCCTCCACAAAGGAGGCTGTAGCGCATGGCTTCTGCCAAACGCCGCGGAATCTCCTCCTGAGACCAGGCTTTCTGAGGCGAAGTAACAACAGCTTTCAACGCGTCCTCAGCCAAAGCCTGTAAATACGTATACTGGTCTGAAAATGTACTCATGGATCCTGAGCGAGGGGCTTGAGCTGCCCGTCTTTTAACTCCATCAAACTGGCCTGGGCGGAATCCAATTCCTTCTTGAGCGATAAAGACAGACGTATCCCTTCTTCATATAGTTTCAACATTTCCTCCAGCCCTAATTCGCCTTCCTCCATGCGCGCAGTCAACTGCTCCAGCATGCTCAGCTTATCTTCAAATCGCTGAGGGGATTGTTCTGTTCCGTTTTCATAGCTGTGTCTCCTCCTGTTTGATACCAGTAACCCGGGCAGTAACCAAACCATCATAAAACTGCAAATCCAGATTTTCCCTTACTTGCTTGATACTTTGGACAGGTTTGCCTTTATCGGTCGCAATCACATAACCTCGCTGGAGGGTTTGCCGGGGTCCGGAGGCCTCAAAACGAGCGATTAAGGATAGTGTGACGGCGAATTTATGCTGTAAGACTGATTCAGCCAAGTGGGAGATTCTTGCATGGAGCGCTTTCAACTGCATCAAAGCGGCCTGAATACGATGCGCAGGATCATTGACCATGAGTGTATCATTCAGCTCTCTTAAACGCGATTGCAAATCAGCCAAACGCCTGGTGGTCTGGACAGTTAACGCGGTTCGCAGGTAATCCGTCTTTTGTAACAATTCAATCCTGGAGGGCACAGCCAACTCCGCCGCAGCTGTAGGCGTAGCAGCGCGAACATCGGCGGCGAAATCGCACAGCGTTACATCAGTTTCGTGTCCAACAGCAGAAATAACAGGCTTTTTACATGCTGCCACAGCGCGCACCAGCGCTTCTTCATTAAAAGCCCACAAATCCTCAATCGAACCACCGCCACGGCCAATGATGATAACCTCCACCTGCTCCAGAGAAGCAATTTCTTCAAGTCCCATGGCAAGATCAGCCGCAGCGAGCGGTCCTTGTACCTGAGCAGGCCGTAAGTACAGCGGGATACCGGGAAAGCGTCTTCTTGCCGTAGTAACAATATCGTGAAGCACTGCGCCAGCGGGTGCAGTGACAATCCCGATCCCGCGCGGCATCAAAGGCAGCGCCTGCTTGAGCGATACATCAAACACGCCTTCCCTTTGCAGTTGTTCTTTGATTTTCAGGAATTTTTCATACAGTACACCAGCACCCTGTTCGGACATAGCCTCTCCATAAAACTGGTAGGCACCTGAAGCTGTATACAAACTAACCGAGCCGCTTAACATCACATGCATACCATCTGCGGGCGTAAAACGCAACATCTGGGCATACTGGCGGAACATTACACACCCGATCCGAGCAGTTTCATCCTTGAGTGTGAAGTATAAATGCCCGGAAGAATGTCGTTTGAAATTGCTGATTTCTCCTTGAATTGCAATTCCCTGTAGCATCGGATCACCTGCCAGGGAACGCCTGACATATTCATTTAGAGCGGAGACGGTCAGCGGGCTTGGGCGCATGCTGCTTCCAGCGTATTCTCCATCAGCATGCTGATGGTCATTTTCCCAACACCGCCGGGAACCGGTGTAATATAACCCGCTACCTTTTCCACTGCCTCAAAATCCACATCACCAACTACCTTTCCGTCTACACGGTTGATGCCCACATCAATCACTACAGCGCCGGGTTTAACCATGTCTGCTGTAATAAATTTTGCCTTTCCAATGGCAGCTACCAGTATATCCGCTCTGCGGGTATGCTCAGCCAGAGTCACGGGTGCGGGAATGACAGACGGTGACCGTGCAATGCTCAGCCTAACAGCAGCATCGCGGCCGGCTTGCCCACAATGTTGGACCGGCCGATGATAACAGCTTCTTTACCCTTCAGGTCAATACCCGCATGGCGCAGCATGTACAGCACGCCCTTGGGCGTGCAGGGAATGACCCCATCCTGCCCAGTAAACAGTTTGCCCGCGTTGATCAAGGTGAAAGCCGTCCACGTCTTTTTCCGGCAGAATACGCGCCAGGGCCGCTTCCTCGTTCAAGTGACGCGGCAGCGGAAGCTGGACCAGGATGCCGTGGATATGATGCATCATTGATTCAGCCCGTCAATGGCGGATTCCAGCTCCTTTTGTGTGCAATCCCCCGCCAGCCGGATCGTACGCGAATAAATGCCGATGGTGTCGCAAGCGATGCCCTTGTTGCGCACATAGATCTGACTGGCAGCGTCCTCTCCGACCAAAATGACCGCTAAACCGGGACGGATGCCCCGTTTCAGCCAGTTCGGCTACGCGTTGTTGCTGCTGCAGAATCAGTTTATCCGATAGTTCTTTTCCGCTGAGAAGGATCGCCATTGCCAGTTACCTCCTTTATCAATACCGAAAACCAGCACTCGTATATGTTAAAAAGGCTCTTTCAAGCCTTTTACAGGTTGATGCTTTTGATATAACTTGCCAATACACCGTTGACAAAACGACTGTCTGACTCATCACCATATCGTTTTGCCAACTCCACAGCTTCATTAATAATCACACCTGACGGTGCCTGGTTCTGGGAAAGCTCATGAAGCGATAGTCGCAGGATAGCACGATCCAGT
>JBMNLV010000010.1:0-136220 GCA_050953005.1 Christensenellales bacterium
ACATGTAGCTATCATCATGGACGGAAATGGGCGCTGGGCAAAGCAGCATGCCCTCAGTGTCATGATGGGACATCGAAAAGGTGTGGAAGCATTGCGGGGAATCATCCGCTATAGTAGCGATGTTGGTATCCAGGTGCTAAGTCTATATGCTTTCTCCACAGAGAATTGGTCACGCCCGGAAGCCGAGGTAGACGCTTTGATGCGCCTGATTGAGGAGTACTTCAAGTCAGAGATAGATGAGTTGCACCAAAACCGTGTCAAGATTCGTATTCTCGGAGACAAACACGGATTGACCGTACCGGCCCGGGACGCGGTCATCGCAGCGGAAGAGCATACCTTGTCCAATACCGGACTGCAACTGAACATTGCTCTCAATTATGGCGCGTGCGATGAAATCCTGCGTGCAGTCAGAGCGCTATGCGAGGACGCAGTTTCTGGCCGGACAGACTTGGAGGACCTGGATTGGGCCGATTTTCAGCGAGTTTATATACTGCTGGTCAGCCGGATGTAGATTTATTAATCCGCACCAGCGGAGAACAACGGTTAAGCAATTTTCTCTTGTGCCAATGCGCCTATGCTGAGATGATGTTCCCCGCAAAAGCTGTGGCCGGATTTTACTGTGGCTGACTACCAGGAAGCCTTGGATTTATTCGCACGGCGCGAGCGTCGTTTTGGAGGTCGCAACTTATGAGTGCACGGATTATCACAGGCGTGGGTTTGCTGGGATTGTTGTTTGTTGCCCTGTACTTTGGTGGTTGGGTGTTCTCCCTGCTGTGGATAGCCTGTGTATGCATCGCACTGTATGAAAATGTTCCGTGCGTTGTCAAAAGCAGGGCACCGCCCGGTAGCCTGGCTACCTGGGCTGCGTTGATTATTGCGATTCCGGGGTTTTTATATTGCGTCAAGTGACCAGCCTTTTACTGCTGGTCAGCCTGGTCGCCTTGACCTTATTAATTGTTTCAGTCCTGGTCATGTTCCGTGATCAGCCCAAGCTTGAGGATTTGACAATGTCAGTGCTGCCCTTGTTTACCGTCGCTCTGCCCGCAATGAGTTTTCTTGGGATGACAGAGATAGAAACTATCGGTTACCAGCGCGTGCTATTGAGCATGGCTTTTCTCATACCGGTTTTTGGCGATTCGATAGCGTATTTCGTGGGATCCAAGCTTGGCCGGACCAAGCTCAATGAGCAAATTAGCCCTAAAAAGACAGTAGAAGGTGCTGTGGCTGGATTGTTGGGCAGCGTATTGGCCGCTATAGGAATCCATCTGGTAGGCTTGCTATTCAAGGTGATAATGCCGGCTTTTATCCACTTTGTTGTACTGGGTGTTCTGGGTGGCATCGCAGCCAGATTGGTGACTTGCTCCGCTTCTTTTGTTAAGCGCCACTGTGGTATCAAGGATTTTGGAACCATTTTCCCCGGCATGGAGGTATGATGGATCGCCTTGACAGCATTTTATTTAGCGGAACACTGGTATATTTGTACCAGGCCCTTCCCTGGATTTAGCCAATGGCATTAAGGCAAATCTCCATCCTCGGTTCCACCGGTTCTATTGGCGCCCAGGCCTTGGATATCATCAGACGGCATCCTGGACAGGTTCAAAGTAGCTGCGCTCAGTGCGCATCAACAAGCTGAAACCTTGTTTGAACAGGTGCGTTATTTCCGTCCTGTCATGGCTGGTTTGACCGCAGGAGAAGTGCCGATTCCGCAGGATTTGCATTTTTGCCAGTGGCATTTTGGTCAACAAGCGTTGGAAATATTGGCTGCTCAGGCACCTTGTGATGATGTTCTGGTCAGCGTTGTTGGTATGGTTGGGCTGGGCAGTGTGCTTGCCGCACGAAAATCAGGGCGACGCGTGTTGCTTGCCAACAAAGAAGCGCTGGTAGCCGGCGGTCAACTGGTGATGGATGTATGCCCCGAGGATGCGAATAACCCCAGCCTGATTCCGGTGGACAGCGAACACAGTGCCATCTGGCAATGCTTATTGGGCGCAGGTAGCAATCCATATGATCGTATCATGCTCACGGCCTCAGGTGGCCCCTTTCAGAACCTGGACCAGAGAACAAATGTGCCATGCGCGTCTTGAGGACGCATTGAAGCATCCAAACTGGCAAATGGGGCGAAAGATAACGGTAGATTCGGCAACTATGTTCAATAAAGCGCTGGAAATGGTGGAAGCCAGATGGTTTTTTAATGCAAAGCCTTGGCAGATTGAGGTTTTGATACACCCGCAGAGTATTGTGCACTCCATGGTTGCTTTCCGCGATGGCGCTGTCATGGCGCAGCTGGGTATCCCGGATATGCGCGTTCCCATTGCCTTCGCGTTAGCCTACCCCTGCCGCGTTGATAATGGCACGCCGCCTTTGCGTTTGGATCATTTGGGGACATTGAGTTTTGAACCGCCTGATGAAACACGTTTTCCTGCAATACGCCTGGCCCGGGAAACAATGACAGCCGGCGGAGCTGCAGCCTGCATCATGAACGCTGCCAACGAGATTGCGGTCGATGCCTTTTTACTGGGGAGTATCCGATATCCCGATATCGCTTCAATAGTTGAAGATAGCTTGATGTCATTGGGTAACTTACCCGCAGATGACTTGGAGCAAGTAAAAGAAGCTGACCAACAAGCGCGCCTTGTGGCAACTCATTTAATCAAACGTTATGCCTAGGAGGATTCATGACATTTTTGTATATTATAGCAGCGGTTATACTGTTTGGTATTTTGATTACGGCACATGAAGCCGGACATTTTATTGCAGCAAGATTGATGAAAATACCGGTCAGGGAGTTTGCCATTGGTTTTGGGCCCAAACTCTTTCAGTGGAAACGTAAAAACACGAGACTGAGTTTTTTTTGAGAGCTATCCCGCTGGGCGGCTATTGTGCGTTTTACGGCGAAGATGATACTAAGAAAGAGTTTGAAAACGACCCTCGTGCTTTTAATAATCACAGCGTGAGTAAACGTCTGCTGACTATCATCATGGGGGCCTTTGATGAACCTTGTTCTGGCGCTGGTCGCAGCAGTGGTATTGTTTGCCCTCAGCGGCATTCCGGTACCTGAAGGACCTGTAAAAACCTGGGTGGAGTCCGTCTCACAAGGCAGTGCGGCCAGGAGGGAGGTCTGTTAGCCGGAGATATTATCCTGGCAGTTGATGGACAAGCAGTTACAGATAATCTGAGTGAATTGCTTGCCCGTCAAGCCGGGGAATACCACGGCAGTTTACTGTTTTGCGTGGGACAGCTGACGGACAAACGGAGCTCACGCTTCATGTAACGCCGCGTTATGATGCTTCCCAGGGGCGCAACATGATTGGTATCATGATGTCTCAAGGGCAGGCGATCAATATGCGCAGAGGCAGCCTGCTACAGGTTCTGGAACATGCAGTACGGATGTCCTGGCGGGCAGGCACTGTGGTCATCAATGCCATCGTCAATCTGGTTACCCGTGGCGAGGGCGCAGGTGAAGTAGCCGGCGTAGTGGGCATCACCAAAATGATCGTTGATGAGATTCAACAGACACATTTACAGGGATATTTATACCTGATGGTTGTGATTTCGATCAATCTGGGGCTTATGAATATGCTGATTATTCCGGGGCTGGACGGCAGTCGCATTCTGTTTTTATTGCTTGAAGCTTTGCGCGGAAAACCTATTGCGCGTGAAGGCTATGTGCATGCGGCCGGCATGATTTTTTTATTCCGCCCTGATGGCATTGATCACGCTGCGTGATGTGATAAGGTTGTTTTAATGGCAGAAACACGAAAAATAATGGTTGGTCAGCTGCCAATTGGTGGTGGCAGCCCTATCAGCGTACAATCAATGACCAATACGGACACACGGGATATTGAGGCAACAGCGGAGCAAATCCGTCAGCTGGGCCTGGCCGGCTGTGATCTCATACGTATTTCTGTGTACGACATGGAATGTGCCGAGGCTGTTCGCAGACTCAAAGGAAGCACCAGGATTCCCCTGGTGGCTGACATCCATTATGATGCCGGGCTGGCTGTGGCTGCAATAGAAAACGGCATTGACAAACTGAGGATCAACCCCGGGAATCTGTCGAATATCCGCGAAGTTCAAAAAGTAGTAGATTGCGCCAGGCAACATGGGACTCCTATCCGTATTGGGGTTAACTCCGGTTCAGTACCCAGGGATATTTTGAACCGTGACGGTGGTGTGACAGCCCGCGGGCTTGTGGATAGCGCGGCAGGGCATGTCAGGCTGCTGGAGAAAGCGGGCTTTGAGGATATTGTGTTATCCATGAAAGCCAGCGAGGTACGCTTGATGGTGGACGCATATCGCCTAGCTCATCTAACCTTTGATTACCCTTTGCACTTAGGTGTGACTGAATCCGGTTTGCCAGGCCAGGGGACACTGAAGTCCGCCATCGGGATAGGCGCTTTACTGCTGGATGGCATTGGAGATACCCTGCGCGTCTCCCTGACAGGCTCGCCTTTGCCCGAGCCGCAGGTGGCCATTGATATCTTAAGGGCAGTCGGTCTGCGAAGCGGACTTGAATTAGTTTCATGCCCTACCTGCGGCCGTACCGAGGTTGATATCGAAGGTATTGCCAGGCGAGTACAGGAGCAAACCCGGCACATCACTGTACCCATCAAGGTAGCGATCATGGGTTGTGTAGTCAACGGTCCGGGCGAAGCGCGCGGCGCAGATATCGCCCTGTGTGGCGGACATAATGGAAGCGCGTTATACTACCAGGGACGTTTTGTTAAAAAGGTAACAGATGACCCGGTGCCCGAAGTGATGGCAATGATCAATCACTTTTTGAAATCAACTGACCCCTTGGAGAAGAAGAATGAGGTGAACAGGAGTTTTGGACGCAACTCTACGCCAGGCTGCCCCACTTGGAGGGGAAGCTATACTTGGCACAAGTGGAGTATTATGAGAAAAAGAGAAAGGCAATTGCATATTTCACAGCCGATGTATTAATAGGACGCCGCGGATTTTTCAGCCATTCGTAAGGTTTTGCAGCAAGCATTTCCCCGTATAAGAATCAGCGTGCGTGTGGCATCACCCCCAACTCGCCGGGGATTTTTTAGCACATCCTGAGCAATATGCCGGTGTCATCGAAAAAATATTGGTACGCCATTATCCCGCAATGAACGTTCACGCTGGCACTATCCGCTGGTTGAAGGCAGGTGAAGGCTTGCTGCTTGAAATGCCAAGTCAGTTTGCCTATGAATACATGAACAAAATTGAGGTTAAAAACAAGCTGCGCCGGGCGATCTTTGATATTTTCCAGATTGCTCCGGATATCGGCCTGAGCTTGGCAGAAAATATCGATGAACGTGTCGCGTACCAGGTTAGCCAGCGGCAGCGCGAGCAGCAACTGCTGGAGGAAGTACCTCAGCCTGAGCCCATGCCGCTCCCTCAGAGAGAAAGAGAAAAAAAGGAAGAACAATCGGATTGTAGGTATTACCATTGCTGCGGAGGCTGTGCCTATCAAGGATCTTAATGAACTTTCAGGCAGGGTAGTCATCCAGGGAAAGGTCATCAGCCTGGAAAGCCGCAACATCCAAAAAAGCGAATCCGTGCTGGCAATCTTTGTGCTTTCAGACGGGACTGAAAGCATTACTTGCAAGGCCTTTCTTGGCGGCAAGCCAAATTGCCTTCAACGGAGGAGATCTGCAAGCCTATGACTCGACGGCTGAAAAGAAGAAAGCTGAAGAAGCTCTCGGCCGCATGCAGCCAGGTATGGGACTGCGCGTGCGTGGTTTTTGCCAGATAGATACCTATGATAATACACTGACTGTGATGGCGCGGGACATCAATGCCTTTGAGTTGCCGCGACGCAAGGACCACGAGAAGCACAAGCGCATTGAACTGCACGCACATACTCACATGAGTTATATGGATGGTTTGGTATCCGCAGGCGATCTGATCACCCAGGCTGCAGCCTTTGGTCACAAAGCTATTGCCATCACAGATACTGCTGTTGTACAAGCCTTTCCGGAAGCTTTCTCAGCAGCTAAAAAGCAAAAAATCAAACTGATCCCAGGCATGGAAGGCATTATGATGGATGATACCGGCATTGTTCATCGCGCTGATACCAGGGACATTAACCGCCCAATCATTGTATTGGATTTCGAAACCACGGGACTTAACCCTTTCGCGGATCGTATTATAGAAATAGGCGCGGTTAAGCTGGAACACAACACGGTAGTGGATTCCTTTTCCACCCTGGTAAATCCCGAAATTCCCTTGAGTGACAAAGTCATTCAAATTACCGGTATTCAGGATTTTATGCTCAAGGATCAACCCAAAGCAGCTCAAGCCTTGCCCAGGTTGATGGACTTTATCGCAGATTGCCCGATCGCCGCCCACAATGCCGGTTTTGATATGGCTTTTCTTCGAGGTGAGTTGGGGCGGCTGGGCAAAGAAGTTGAACTGCCTGAGATTGATACGCTTGCTTTCTCGCAAAAATTATATCCGGATTTGAAGCGCTATAATTTAGCCAGTTTGTGCAAATATTTGGGCGTAACACTAAGGAACGCGCACCGTGCAGTACATGACGCGACCGCAACTGCCCAGTGCCTGGCGATCATGCTGGAAGAGGCCAAGACAAAAGGCGCTCAGACACTGCAGGACATAAACGATCTGATTATCGGTTACAATCGCAACAACCGCCACCATATCACCTTGCTGGTAGCCCATCAGCAGGGCATGACCAACATCAACCGTTTGGTCTCCATGTCGCATATGCAATATTTCTTCCATGAACCATTGATTCCGCGCGACCAATTGGTCAAGCACCGTGAAGGTCTTTTGGTAGGAAGCGGTTGTATAGAGGGTGAACTCTATCAGGCTGTGCTCAACAACAAGAATGATGAAGAATTAGAGAAAATCGCCGCTTTTTATGACTTTATTGAAGTTCAACCCGAAAGCAATTATGAGCCGCTGGTACGCCAGGGAAGAATAACCAATCAAGATACACTGCGGGAGATGAACCAGGCTCTGATACGCCTGGGGGATAGGTTAGGCAAGCCGGTGGTAGCCACTGGCAATGTGCATTTCCTAAACAAGGAGGATGCCATTTACCGGGCTATCATAAAAAACAGCCTGCCTATAGAAAAAGAAAATTCAGATGACCAGCCGCCCTTGTATTTTAGGACTACTTCAGAGATGTTGGATGAGTTTGTCTGGCTGGGAGAAGAAAAAGCCCGGGAACTTGTGATAGATAACCCAGCCAAGGTGGCTGCAATGATTGAGCCGGTTTCCTTGTATCCAGCACATCCAGAGCAGAAGACTACCTTTTCACCTGTATGGGAGAATGCTGCAGATGAGATTAGTCAGATCTGCGAGCAAAATGCCCGGAAATTCTATGGAGATCCACTGCCGGCCATCGTACGCGCCCGATTGGATAAAGAACTCAAGGCCATCATTGGTTATGGATATGCCACCTTGTACAGTATCGCACAAAAACTGGTCCGCCAGTCCCTGGACGATGGTTATCCGGTGGGCAGCCGCGGATCGGTTGGATCCTCGTTTGTAGCTACCATGTGCGGCATCACCGAGGTCAACCCCTTACCGCCCCACTACCGTTGCGCAAACTGCCACCTGGCGGACTTTGATATTCCTGAGGGCATACAAACCGGTCCTGACCTGCCAGCGCGCGATTGCCCACAATGCGGGGGCGCCATGATTAAGGACGGTTATGACATCCCCTTTGAAGTCTTCCTAGGTTTTAAGGGCGATAAAGTACCCGATATCGATTTAAACTTTTGCAGTGAGTACCAGTCCAAGGCACATGCCCATGTTGAAAAGCTTTTTGGTCAGGGCTATGTCTTCCGCGCGGGAACTATTGGCACCTTGCAGGAGAAAACCGCCTTCGGTTTTGTTCTTAAATACCTTGAAGACCGGGATATGAGGGTTTCGCAGGCTGAGAAGACCCGCCTTGCTCAAGGATGCATCGGTGTGAAACGCACAACAGGCCAGCATCCCGGAGGAATGGTTATCCTGCCCAAGGAATATGAAATCAACCAGTTCACTGCTATCCAGCGTCCGGCTAACGACCAGGACAAAGACGCGATCACCACACACTATGACTTTGGCTCTATGCATGATGTGCTGGTCAAGGTTGATGTTTTAGGGCATGATGATCCAACCATGATTCGCCGAATGGAGGAACTTTCAGATATCCATTGGCAGGATATCCCATTGGACGATCCTCAGGTGCTATCCTTGTTTCGCTCGCCAGAGGCATTGGGGTTGAGCCGTGAAACTCTTGGATGGAGCACCGGTACACTGGGAATTCCGGAATTTGGAACAGTATTTGTGCGTGGCATCCTGGAGGACACACAGCCCACTACCATGGCGGACTTGGTGCGCATCTCCGGGCTTTCCCACGGCAAAGAAGTCTGGGCCGGCAATTCCAGAGAATTGATCCTTGATGGCACTGCGACGTTGTCTGATTGTATCTGCACACGAGAAGACATTATGAATGCGTTGATGAGCAAGGGGCTTGACAGCAAGATGGCCTTCGATATCATGGAAAACGTTCGCAAAGGGCGGGGGCTTACCCCGGTGATGGAACAGGCAATGCACAACCACGATGTGGAGGATTGGTTTATTAAGAGCTGTTGGAAAATTGCCTATATGTTCCCTAAGGGCCACGCTGTTGCATATGTGACAATGGCTTTACGGGTAGGGTGGTTCAAGGTGCACAAGCCCTTGGTGTATTACGCCGCCTATTTTTCTATTCGTGGAAAGGGTTTCAACGCACTGACCATGACCCGGCCGGTCGAATATATCAAGCAGGATTTGCAGGCTCTGTATGACCTGCCACAGAGGGATCGCAGTGATAAAAGCGAAAATGAAATCACCGCATTGGAATTGGTGCACGAAATGGGATTGCGGGGCTATCGTTTTCTGCCCGTGGATCTATACAAAAGCGATACAACCCAATTCTTGATTGAAGGCGAGGCGCTGCGCTGTCCCTTTACTTCGCTCAGTGGCTTTGGCGAGGGGGCAGCCCTTGGCATCCTGGAGACCAGGGAAGGTGGCTATATTTCTATCGAGGATTTGAAGAACAAGGCAAAATTGAGTTCCTCAGCGATTGAACTGCTGCGGGAATGCGGGGCGCTCAACGGACTGAATGATACCAACCAGGTGGATTTCTTTTCACTGCTGACATAAGGTGGGTACGGATATAATGATAAAGGCGGTTATTTTTGATCTGGACGGCGTGCTGGTGACCACTGACGATTGCCACTACCGTGCCTGGAAGCGTATGGCAGATGAGGAAAACATTCCCTTTGACAGGGAAACCAATCACCGGCTACGCGGCGTTAGCAGGATGGAAAGCTTGGGCATTATCTTGGAAAAAGCACCAAAGGTTTATTCTATATTGGAGAAAGCTGCGCTTGCTGAACGCAAAAATACCTATTATAAGAATCTGATCAGAAGCCTTGGACCTGAAGCTATTCTACCTGGGGCAATGGCGACTCTCAATGCCCTGAGGTCGAGCGGTCTGCGCCTTGCGATTGGATCCTCAAGCAAGAACACACCAGCTATTTTGAACCAAGTAGGCATCGCTGATCTGTTTGATGCGGTTGCCGATGGCAATCAGATTAAAAACAGCAAGCCTGCGCCGGATGTGTTTTTATTAGCAGCTAAAAAACTAAATCTTTCGCCTTCCGACTGTCTGGTGGTAGAGGATGCCGATGCCGGTGTGGAGGCAGCACTCACAGCCGGGATGCTGGTATTGGCTGTGGGAGCTGCAAAAGGACATCCCCGTGCACACCTGCATGCGGGGACGTTGGAAGACATTGATCTGGCCGGCTGGATTTCAAAACAGCGGCCTTCCCTTTAACTTGTTGTATCAATGCCGGGGGATTGAGGGCGCTTCAAGCTTAATTTATTCTCTGTACCCTGTACCAGACGCCGGATATTGCTCCGGTGCTGAAAAATTCCCAGCACCAGCAAGATGACTGCCCAAAAACCATGGGGGATCGGTCCTCGAAGCACCATCAACAGCACCGTTGAGACTGTTAGGTAGGTCAGGCTGCCCAGGGAGACATATCTGCTCAAACAGATGACACCAATAGCTGACAGACTAGCGATAATACCTTCTAAAGGGTACAGTAGCAGCACTACCGCCACTGAGCAAACAACGCCCTTACCACCCTTGAAACGGTAATAAACCGGCCAATTGTGGCCAATGACCACAAATACTGAAGCAACAAGCGCCCCGTTACGCCCGGCGATCATAGCGCCAGCGCCAAGCGCAGCCGCAGCCTTGATAAAGTCGCCTAAAAAAGTCATTACACCATAGAAAAAACCCAGTACACGGGTGACATTTGTCGCACCTGAACTTTTGCTGCCTTCCTGACGAATGTCACGTCCCTTTGTGGCAGAAATCACAATTCCAAAAGAAAAACTACCAATTAAATACGAGATGAGAGCAATCAACCCATACTGCGAGGGCGTCATGTAATATCCTCCTTATCCCGTTCTCGTAAATAGAAGCGGATCGGGGTGCCTGTGAATTCAAACGCTTTGCGCATCTGGTTTTCCAGGTAGCGCTCATAGGCGAAATGCATCAGCTGCGGGTTGTTGACAAACAGCAAAAAGCTGGGCGGATACGTCCCCTGCTGGGTAGCGTAGTAGATTTTCAGTCTCTGCCCGCCCTCCATGGGGGGCTGCAAGGCCATCTGCGCCTCACCAATCAACTCATTAAGAATGCCGGTGGGAATGCGCCGTCCTGCCTGTGCGTAGACAATCGAGACCATTTCCCATACCTGGGATACACGCTGCCCTGTCAAAGCAGAGATAAAGAGCACAGGTGCATAATTAATAAACTTGAGACGGTCCAGAACCTGATCACGATAAGCTTCCAGCGTACCGGTTTCCTTTTCTATCACATCCCATTTGTTAACTGCAAGGATAACAGCCTTGCCCTCATCACGAATCAATCCTGCAATGCGCATATCCTGTTCAGTTACACCATCCTGGGCGTCAATAATCAAGATGGCAACATTACATCGACGGATCGCAGCAATGCTGCGCAGCACACTGTAACGCTCAAGACTCTGGTCTTCAATGCTGCGTTTACGGCGGATGCCTGCGGTATCAATGATGTTATAAATGCTGCCATCCTCATGTTCATAGCGCGTATCAATTGCATCACGCGTAGTTCCGGGGATGTCGGATACCATCACGCGATCCTCGCCCAGTAAACGGTTGGTCAGGCTGCTTTTACCTACATTGGGACGCCCGACGATAGCCAAATTAATCAGATTGTCGGCATTAGGGTCCGTCTCCGCCTCAGGAGGCAGGCGCTTAACAATCTCATCCAATAAATCGCCAAGCCCAAGAAGGTTTGTACTGGAGATTCCTACCGGCTCTCCCAGACCAAGAGAATAACCCTCATACAAAACATCATTGAGGCCTTCGTGATCCAGTTTGTTGATTACCAGCAGAACAGGCTTTTGTGACCGGCGCAGGATGTCTGCAATTTCCTCATCCTGGTGTGTTAAACCATGACGGGCATCTATGAAAAAACAAACCAAATCGGCCGTCTCAATAGCGATTTGAGCTTGACGGCGCATTTGGGAAAGCAATACATCATCGCTTTGAGTATCGATGCCACCAGTATCGATCAGAGTAAATTGCCGTCCATTCCACAGAGTATCGGCGTAGATGCGATCCCTTGTAACACCAGGGGCGTCATCTACAATGGCAATTCTTCGCCCTGCGATGGCATTAAAAAATGTTGATTTGCCGACATTGGGCCGGCCGACAATAGCTACCAAAGGTTTCATGCCTGCTCCTTCGCTGCATTGATCATCTCTCGCAAACTCCGTGCGAGCAAGCGGTAAAAAGCAGCGCCGTTATTGGGAAAAATTAAAACTGGCTTGTTCAGTGCTTTGGCTAGATCGTCAGGCGTCAAATCATCCAGAAACACTTCATTATCGCTGTTTAACAGGGTTTCACACACCAGCACCGCTTCACCCGGATATCCTTTGAGTTGTTTAATCAGATCCTGGCCAACCAGCAAACCAGAAACAGTAACGGTATCTCCAAAAAACTCGTTGCAAATGGGCACTACCTGCGCGTAAACACCAGGTGGCGCATAATCCCGCAACCAGCTTTTCAAGTAAGGCGCCAGCGCCTTACCACAGGGGAGAAGCAACCTGATAGCCGGATTTTGTGGTACAACTGAACACTGATTCTCGTTATAAGCTTCACGCAGTTCATCCTCGAACTTCCTGAGCATACCAACGCCATTTTCCAACTGAACATAGTTCTCATATTCAGCGCTATCTGGAATTGAATACCCGGCGATGAAGAAAAATTCATCCGCAGGAAAAGCAAATCGGGTTCCCGTTTTTTTCATGGCTTGCTGCTGAAAATCCTGACATTGGGCAATCACCTGCTGTGCTTCCTGCTGAGTATAGGGGCGAATAAGCGGCAAACCTTCCCTGTGGCGCGTCAGACCAACAGGAACTACCGCAACGGATAGTGCAGCGGGGGAAAGGTTTAATAAATCGTTTAGCGACTGTGTGAGGTATTCCCCGTCATTAAGACCAGGACATAAAACTAACTGACAATGAAAAGAAAGGCCTTCAGCCTTCAAGCGGTAAAGGCGATCCATCAACAATGAGGCACGCTTGTTGCATAAGATCTTTTCACGTATTTGCGCATCGGTCGCGTGCACAGAAATATACAAAGGGCTTGCTTTACGTCTGATAATTCGCTCAAATTCCGCTGAACCAACATTCGTTAGCGTGATATAATTGCCCATCATCAGAGACATGCGCCAGTCATCGTCTTTAAGATACAAAGAGGAGCGCAAGCCTTCGGGCATCTGGTCAACAAAGCAAAAGATACAGTTATTTGCGCAAACGCGAGGATTGCTAATCAGCGAATCTTCAAATTGTAGACCCAGCGGTGTTTGCGTTGCCTTGATAAGTTCAATTTTTCGATCAGCGCCGTCATTTGTCGTCAGGCGGATAAGCAAGTGGCGCTTGGCGGTGAGGGCTTGATAGTCAATCTCATCTAAAACAGGTTCATCGTTTATGGACACAAGAATATCGCCCACGGCAATCCTGTACCTAGATGCCGGGCTGCCCGGTTGAACCTTGGAAACTCGCCTCATCAACACCCTCCATTAGTGCTAAAATTATGCTATATGGCAGAACTGCTGTCAAGTTTCTTGAGTTTCCACATTCTACAGAGAAAAGCATACAATCTTGGAGTTGGGCTTGCGCCGGAAGCGGTGTCTTGGTATACTAACCGCGTTACATAGTTAATTTGAAAGGATGTACACGCAATGTTTGACTGGTTGTTTAAGATTCCCTCTGCCCTTGCCGAAGCAGCTGCACCCGCGGCTGATGCTGGTGCGCCCACGGATCCTTCCAGCCCCGCCAGCCTGATTTCCATGTTCCTGCCCATGATTCTGATTGTTGGCGTTTTCTATTTTTTGATGATCCGCCCGCAGCGCAAGAAGGACAAAAAAATCAAAGAAATGTTAGCCAACCTCAAACAGGGCGACCGCATTGTCACCATTGGCGGCATTTATGGCACTATCAAGGGTTTGCGCGATGACTCTGTCATTTTGACTGTTGGACATCAGAATACTGAGATGATTGTGGCTCGCTGGGCTATTCGCAATGTAGAGGAAGTCACAGTAGAAAACGAAGGCGAATTATTAACCTGATCTTGCCACCCATGATGATTTATTTTTTCAAGCGCCCGGAACAGGTCCGGGCGCTTTGTACCATAAAGGAGCGTTTTTAATGAAGCGAACCGATGCCCGAAGCAATAGCCAACTGCGAAAATGTGCCATTTTACCAGGTTTTATGTCCACAGCACTGGGCAGCTGCCTGATTTCCATGGGCAATACCCGTGTTATCTGTACCGCCAGCGCGGATGAGGGAGTGCCACCATTCCTGCGCGGCAAAAATCAGGGCTGGCTGACAGCGGAATATGCGATGCTGCCTGCTTCTACAGGACAGCGCAAAAGCCGTGATGGCCTGAAGCGGGACGGGCGTGGAGTTGAAATCAGCCGCCTGATCGGTAGAAGCCTGCGCCAGGCACTCGATCTGAATATGCTGGGTGAATACACCATCACCATTGACTGCGATGTGCTGGAGGCAGACGGAGGCACCCGAACCGCAGCGATCACAGGTGGGTTTGTGGCTTTGTGCCTGGCGATCGACAAGATGATGCAGGCAGGACGGCTTGCGCAATCCCCCATCAAGAACCAGGTAGCTGCCGTCAGCTGCGGGCTGGTAGGAGATCATGCTCTGCTGGATCTGTGTTATGAAGAGGACAGCCAGGCGCTTGCCGACATGAATTTTGTAATGAATGAACAACTGGGCTTAATTGAGGTACAGGGCACCGGAGAAGGCGCTGCATTTCCGGCAAGCGCCTTGACTCAGCTGCTTCAACTTGCCCGTATTGGTATCCGCGAATTGCTGTCAGTCCAGCGCGATGCTCTCAAAGGGCTGGTGAATAATGCGCTGCCCTTGCAAACGCTGGTGCTGGCCAGTACCAATCCCCATAAAATCGCTGAACTGCAACAAATGCTGGCCGGGTGTTACAAAGTCATCGGTATGCGTGATGCAGGCTTTACAGATGAGATTTCAGAGACCGGCAACACCTTTGAGGAAAACGCGATTCTCAAGGCTGAGGCTGTCTGTGACGCTACTGGCTGCCTAAGTCTGGCGGATGATTCGGGCCTGGAGGTGGACGTTTTAGGGGGCGCTCCCGGTGTCAACAGCGCGCGTTATGCTGGACAGCATGGGGATGATGCGGCTAATAATGCACTGCTGCTTCACAACATGATGCACCAGAAAAATCGTACAGCGCGCTTTGTCAGCGTACTGGCTTTGGCTGTACCCGGTGATAAAACAAGCACCTATACCGGCATTTGTGAAGGCGTTATAACCCATGCGCCGCGCGGGCAAGGCGGCTTTGGATATGACCCGTTGTTTGAGACCGCCACCGGAAAAACCTTTGCGGAAATGAATAATGTTGAGAAAAATTCAATCAGCCACCGCGCGCGCGCAATGGCCAAACTCCTGGAAGCGCTAAGATGAGGCTGCTGTTGTTTTCTGATTCCCATGGCAGCATCCACCACCTTCAAACCATGATGTCACGAACACAAAGAGAAGGCACTGTTGATGCCATCCTTTTTGCTGGTGATGGCATCGGAGATCTGGCTTATTTACAGGCCAGTTGCCCTGTATACGCTGTACGTGGCAACTGTGACCTGGGTAGCTCCAGGGAAGAAGAACTGCTTCTTAATTGGGGGTCACACCAGGTATATCTGACCCACGGCCATCGGCATCGAGTGAAACATGGCCTTTCCCTTTTGACATCTGATGCCCGTGAACGAGGTGCGAATATCGCCGTGTTTGGCCACAGCCACAAACAGGGCGCCACCATGAAGGATGGCATTCTGTGCATGAATCCCGGTGCGCTGAGCAAAGGTGAGTACGCCATACTGATTATGGATAATGATGCACAGTTAAAAAGAATATTTTTTCAGCTGTAAACGCGCAACCCTTTCGGATAATGGTTTTTTAGCGTACCTCCTGAAGCCTTTCCCCAGCCCAGCGGCCAATCTGAAATACAAGGCGCGGCCCAACCTGACATGCTTGCACACACATCCAGTGGCTGTCCTCTGCGATAGGCTTGTGCCTTAGCCTCATCAACAGGCAAGCAGACCCTGGGCTGTGCCGCCAGCGCGAGGGCGTGATCCGGCCGTGGTGTTTTCCCTTGTAAACTGCCCAGGTGCAAACCTAGCCGCAACACTTGAAGCCCCTGTAAATCCGGGCACTCTTGCGGCAGCATAACAGCATTAGATGCATGAACAGCGTTGGCGAACAACGCCTGCGCGGACCAATCAGGCAGCGCTGCGTTGATTTCATGGCATACATCTTCGTGTCCTTGAGTTTTCTTGAAAGGTTTTACCACCGAAGATTTAAATACTTTCCCTTCGCCGCGCCGTTCAAGCAGCGCGATGAAATGCCCCTCTCCTGCTACTATATGTGGCCAGATGCGCAATATGCCTCCTGTTGCGGCTGGCAGCCCGTCAAGCGCGAAAGGCAATAAGCAAAATTCCGGATGCCGCGTCAAAAAGCCTTCAATCACGCTTTCATTTTCTACATGGTTAAAAGTGCATGTACTGTAGACCATCTTACCGCCAGGACACAGCATCAAAGCCGCGCTGTCCAATATTTTCCCTTGTCGTAAAGCACAAAATTCAACCAGCGACGGAGTCCAGTGGGTACGGGTCTGAGGATCTTTTCGGAACATACCCTCTCCCGAGCACGGCGCGTCCACCATTATTTTGTCAAAATAACATGGGAAGTTTTCTGCAAGCTTTTCGGGTCGGTTGGAAGTTACCAGAGCGTTGTGAATGCCCATGCGTTCAATATTGCGGGATAGTTCAGCCGCGCGGGAAAGCACCGGGTCATTAGCAACCAAGATACCTTCTCCGGCTAATTCATCCGCAATCTGACATGCTTTTCCGCCCGGAGCTGCGCACAAATCCAACACCCTATCCCCTGGAGATGGATGAAGTGCTGACACCGCAGCCATAGCACTAGGCTCCTGAATATAATACGCACCAGCCCAGTGTAAGGGATGAGCTCCTGGCAGCATATCCTGTTCGATATACCAGGCGGCCCTAGCCCAGGGGACAGGTCGCGTGCAGTCATTTGAAAAACCAAGTTCACGCCGTCGTGTGGAATAACGCAACGCGCGCTGAGGCGCTTGTGAAAAGCTTGCCAAAAAATCATCAAGCCCATCATTCAGCAGAGAAGAGATGGACTTGATAAAACCTTCAGGAAAGGATGAATCATGCGGGCTCATTTTTACCGCTTGTCCTGTTCCGCTTGTGGGTTTTTCTGCTCGCGATAAACATAGTTTTGCGGATAATACGGCTTGTGAAAGGCCTCCTCCTGGGTGATGGGAGGCTGAAGAGAATCGACCGTTTCACGATTCTCATCCGTCGTAAAAAATGTCTCTACCAGGGACTGCAGCACTCTACCACCACGCTGATGCTTGCTGTCCACCCGGCGGCGCCGTCGGAGCATATTGTTCCCTGAGGACACGTTGTCCACCGATATCGGTGACTGAACTTGAATGTTTGTATTGCTCTCCGGCACAGGTGTGTCTTGCTGCAATGATGTCGCAACATTCGCCTGCATCCAGGGGGCAGCTGTTTCCTGATTCATCGTTGTCTGATAGAATTGTTCCTCAGACAAAACAGGAACCTGTCTTACATTTTCCCATGGCAGCATGGGGACAAAGTGAGGCGGCGGGTCGGCTTTGTCATGGTAAATGGTGGATTGCTCTTCAGGTTCAGGTTGCCCGAATGCTTGAAAATCAAAATATACAGGCTCATCAATAAGCGACTGACTGCCAGTATCGATGTCCTGATACTCAGGCAAATCAAGCGGGGAATGATCCAAATCCTCCATATAGCTTTGGGTGCGATTAAGCCGCCTGCGTACCATGCGCTTGCGCAGCCACGCGCTCCAGACATAATAAGGGCGCCAGCGCACCAGCCAAATCACATAATCCGCCAGTGTACCGAAGACTAAAATCAGGATAATCAACGGCATCCAAAGGCGCTGCAAAATGCCGGCAAAGCTGCCAGTATCATTTGTTAGCACATTCCACAAGCTGTTGAACAGAGTTTTGGTCCACCCCAGCATTAATGCGAACAAACGGTCTGCAAGCAGGTTCATCTTACTCGCCCTGCATGTCCGGGACGGGATGGATACTCACAGTGACATACACCGAATTCTCTCTCAGAAAAACTGTACCGGCCGGTTTTTCCACCCGCAACGCGCGTATTACCGTTTCACTCAAGCCGGTTACATCAATTGAAGTGTTCAAATCAAGCATGTTAACCCCGGCAATATCCTTTTCACTGCCAGCCAAGGCAATGATCTCCGGATCTGAGGTGATGCCGGTAATCTCATAGCCATCCAGTACACGGCCTTTGGTGATACCTGTCAGATTGACCGGAACCTCTTTCACAGGATAGATAGTGCGTTCGACCAAAAGGGTGTCCAAGAGCACATTTTCACTCGTAACGCTGATAAGCTTGCTGTCAACCCCTGTTCCGTCAACACCCAAGAGCCGGAAGGGCACTGCGCTGTATTGTATCCCGAAGGTCTGGCTAATCATTCCCTGGTTGTAGGAGGCGCTTACATACGCCACCTTTTCCACCAAAGACCGCGGTCCGGAAATAACAACATGAGCCGGGTCTGCGCTGACACCCGCCGAATAAACACCTTCAGGCAATTGTCCTGTGGCAGATAGACGGACTGGTATCCGGCGCCTGGTGATGTATTCATCCACAACCACTGTAACCTCATTGACAGAGAGCCACTCCACAGCGCCGTGGGACAAGGTGCTGCTGGTCTGGATAGGGATAGTCTGTTCCCCCACACTGTTAATGCGGCTGACATCCACACGTACTGAATACATCGAGGGCATAGCTGCGTCATAAACCTTTTGAGGCACTGCTGCACGCATGCGGATGGGCTGCAGCTCCTCCAGACCGGATACAACCACTAAACCATTGTGCTGGAGAGTTTCCACCCCGGTGACTGAGATAGGCACATCAGTAAAAGTTTTCGTTCGTGTCAGGCTGGCATCCTCGGAAATCAAGGCCCCCCAGATGACGACTGCAAACAGCAGGGAAAACAGCTTGAGCTTCCAGTTACGACTCATCGCACCCCAGAAACGCTGACACAAAACCCGGAAAATCGACTGCTTGCTGTCTGAGCGGATATCATTGCTCATCCTGTGTCGCCGCCTTTCTCCTGAGGTATTTTGACAGATTGTTAAGAACCTTCTTTACAGTAATCTTTTCGTGCTTGTACATCCCTGAGAGAATTCGGTTGAGGCTGTCGCCATCCAAATGGCGAGTCAGCTTGCCGGATTGAGCCATGGAGATGATGCCGGTTTCCTCAGATACAATCAAAACAATAGCGTCCGTAGCTTCGGTTACACCCAATCCTGCGCGATGACGTGTCCCCAACTCTCGTCCCAAAGAACTGTTCTCGCTTAATGACAAGACACAGCCGGCCGCGACAATACGCTCATCACGAATAATAATCGCACCGTCATGCAGGGGCGTGTTTGGCTCAAAAATATTAGCAATCAAAGGACCGGATATTTTTGATTCCAGCAAGGTACCAGTATCAATAAAGTCCTGAAGACCGGATCTCTGCTCAAATACAATCAAGGCACCCACACGCCTGCGTGATAGCCCAAGCAGCGTCTGGGTAACCTCAAAAACAATGCGGCTGGCTTCATCCTTGTTTTCAATCAAGTGGGCAACATTAGCGCCACGCCCAATCTGTTCCAGAGCACGGCGTAATTCCGGCTGGAATAAAATCAACAATACAATCGCGCCGTTATTGATAATACTGCCGATCAGCCAGTTAAGCGCCTGGAAGCCCAGATAATTGGAAAACCAGCCAATCAATATCAACAGTAAATACCCCTTGAAGACCTGCCCGGCGCGTGTTTGGTGTGTCAGGCGGAAAATACGGTACATCAAAAAGGCTATAATCAAAATATCGACCAGATCTTTGATTTGAATCCGGTTTGTCAGATTCCAGAAAAAGGTCTCGATGCTGATGGTTAGTTGTCTCACCGGGCCTTCTTCCTTTCTTCTTTCTTCTTTATAAAGTATACAACAAAAAAGGGCACCTTGGTACCCTTTTCACAAATTCGTTACAAAGCCTTAATAAAATGAAGATTGATTTGATCAAACACAAGTGTGTCAGACCGCAGCGGCCTCCTCAATCGGATAGATACTGACCTTTTTGCGCTGTTTGCCATAGTGCTCAAAACGCACGGTGCCATCCTTGAGGGCAAACAGCGTATCATCCTTGCCACGACCAACATTCATGCCGGGGTGGATTTTTGTTCCGCGCTGGCGTACCAGTATGTTGCCTGCCAGTACGAACTGGCCATCAGCGCGCTTTGGTCCCAGACGCTTGCTCTCGCTGTCGCGGCCATTGCGGGTAGAGCCCATGCCCTTTTTGTGGGCGAACATTTGCAAATTCAGTTTCAACATGTTGGATTCCTCCGTTTACTTAAATCGTTTCATCCAGAAAAGTTACATGACCAGGATAGGTCTGAGCCAGATCCATGGCGCCCTGTGAAAAAGTTTTCAGAATAGTTATCGCCCTGTCATTGGGCAAACCGGATAAAACCGCCTTCAGATAACCTTCCGCCAAGGTAAGACCGGGTTTTGTATCCGCAACGGTTTCCAGCGCGTTGACGCAGGTAGTAGCCAAAAAAGAAATCGCTGCGCAGACCAAATCGTTTCCTTCGTTTCCTGCCCCGGTATGACCGGATACTTCAAATCCCTGGCAGGTTCCCTGCCTGCCCAGCAGGCGGATATACGTCATGTTAGCTGTTGATGGCGGTAATTTCCACCTGAGTAAAGGGCTGACGATGCCCCTGCTTGCGGCGATAATTCTTTTTCGCCTTAAACTTGTAGACAATAATTTTCTGTCCGCGGCCATGACGGATCACCTTACCGGTTACACTGGCACCTTCAACCTTAGGGCTGCCGGTTCGGATCTCGTCACCAGAAATCATTAAAACAGGAAAGGTTACTTCGCTGTCGGGAGAAACATCCAGCTTCTCAATGTAGATGGTGTCACCTTCGGACACACGATACTGTTTGCCGCCTGTCGCAATGATTGCGTACATAATGCAGCACCTCCAATTGTTTACTCGCCGGGCTTCTGGGCGCGATAAACCCTGAGGCAGCATGATCCATGCGTTTAGAAGCCTCTCCCGAGCGGCTAAATCAGAATATACCATACCATGCGAAGAATGGTCAAGGGCTGAGACTTTTTGTTTTGAGACTTTTTGTTTTGAGACTTTTTGCGGAAACTCAAAAAATTGGCCTGTTGATACTCTCCGGGTTTGTTGTATACTAAACTTATACATTGCATCAAAATGATAAAAGGAGAAGAAATGAAAGCGATAGTCAATGGCACTTTTTTGATGGATGGTGTGGAAATCAGCCGGGGGGCATTGCTGTTTGATCAAACCATCGCCGGTCATCTCCCTGTCAAAGACATCCCTGAAGGCTGTGAAATCATCGATGCGTGCGGTTTCTATGTGTCGCCGGGTTTGATTGACCTGCATATTCATGGCTACCATGGTGAGGACGCTTCCGACGGATCCCTTGAGGGGATGAAGGTCATCGCCAGAGGATTGTTGGAAAATGGTGTGACTGCCTTTTTGCCCACTACCATGACTGTAAGCTGGGAAGAAATAGAGACCGCCTTTGATGTTATCCGGACCCTGCGCGTGCTGAGCCAAGAGACCGGTTTTGACGGGGCGCAGATCCTTGGTGTTCACGCGGAAGGCCCTTTTATCAACCCCCGGCGAAAAGGAGCCCAGGCTGAGGAAGCCATTCTGCCTCCGGATGCCAGGCGCATACTCGAGCACAAGGATATCGTATCCATCCTGACCATGGCTCCTGAAATGCCTGGAGGGCTTGAGATGATCAGCCAAGTCACAAGCCAGTCGGATATTGTGGTCTCCATTGGCCACACGGAAGCGGATTTTCGTCTTGCCAATCAGGCGATTGATGCGGGCGCAAGTCACATCACACATTTGTTCAACGCGATGAGCGGCTTGAACCATCGCAGCCCGGGCGTGGTAGGCGCCGCGCTGTCGCGCGGTGTATCGACTGAGCTGATTGCCGACACCTTTCATGTAGATGCCGGTCTTTTTGCGTTGCTGCAAAGTATCAAACAGGACAAATTAATTTTGGTGACCGACTGCACCCGCGCCGGTGGTTTGCGTGATGGTGAATACACCCTGGGCGGTCAGCCGATTTTTGTCAAAGGTATAGAGTGCCGCCTGGCGGATGGCACGATTGCCGGCAGCGTACTTAAGCTGAATCATGCTGTGCGCAATCTGCGCGACAAGGCAGGGCTGACCACTGCGCAGGCTGTCGCACATGCCAGTCAATACCCTGCCAGCGTCATTGGGATGGGGGAGACCAAAGGCAGCCTGCGCGCAGGCATGGACGCGGATATCGTGTTGTTTGACGAGCAATTGAACGCACAGGCAGTATACATCCGCGGAAACAAAAAATACAAAAGGAGATAACTGCAACATGCAAAACATTCAATTACCGCTGGATCCGGGATTTTTACCGCTTTCCCTGGTGTTTGAGCAGTATCGCGAGAAGGTTCATGCCTGCGCTAATCCAGTGCGGTTTGCAGTGCGTATCCAGCGAGAAGAGAAGCTGTATTCTTCCTATTCCATGGATATTCTTCCTCCTGGCAGGGATGACGCGGGCACCCTGCGCTTGCTTGACCGCCTGGTCAAATCCTTGCTGTGGATACGGGGTGGCTATCGCATCATTACCTCGGGCTCAGTCATGGTGCATGAACAACTGCTTGCGGCTTACCGTGCAGGTGGCGCACGCGCGTTTGACGCGGATTTTATGAGTACAGTGTATGAACGGCCTTTTGAGGTCTGTTATGAATCGGACACTGACTGCCTAACTGCCTCAATCGAAAACGCAAGCAGCATTGGAAAACACCTGAATGGCTGCCGGATTGGCTTTGATGCCGGCGGCAGCGACCGCAAGGTCAGCGCGGTGATGGATGGGAAGCCCCTCTTTTCCGAGGAGGTGGTATGGCATCCTAAGGTAACAGCCGATCCGGACTATCATTATCAGGGGATCCTCAGCGCTTTCCGGGCAGCGGCCGCGCATTTGCCCCGGGTGGACGGCATCGGCGTATCCAGCGCCGGGGTATACATTGATAATAAAGCAATGGTAGCTTCACTGTTCCTCAAAGTGCCCAAGGAACTGTACCAGAGCAAGGTGAAGAATATTTACATCCGGGCTGCGAAGGAAATCGGAGACGTTCCGCTGCTGGTGGCCAACGATGGTGATGTGACCGCGCTGGCTGGCGCGATGAGCCTTGGGGTCGGACAGGTGCTGGGCATTGCGATGGGCACCAGCCAGGCCGGTGGCTATGTGGATGAACAGATGCGCATCATGGGATGGCTCAACGAGCTTGCCTTTGTTCCGGTGGATATGAACGAGCATGCCATGGCTGATGAATGGTCCGGTGATATAGGCTGTGGGGTAAAATATTTTTCTCAGGATGCGGTCATCAAGCTGGCGCCGGCAGCGGGCATTGACTTAAGCGCTGCGGATACACCGGCCGAGAAGTTGAGGATCGTCCAGCGTGAAATGGAAGCAGACAATCCCAAGGCGGCAGAGATTTATAGAACTATTGGCGTTTACTTCGCCTATGCCATTGCTTGGTATGCGCGCTTTTATAACATCAGCCTGGTGTTGGTCATGGGCAGGGTATCAAGCGGTAAGGGTGGCGGTATCCTCATCGAAGCAGCCAGGGATACATTAAATCAGGCTTTTCCGGAGCTTGCAAAACAGATCACATTAAGCCTGCCAAATGAAAAGGCGCGCAGGATCGGGCAATCCGTTGCGGCGGCCAGCCTGCCGGAAATCCAAAACGCCTGAGGTGGTTTAGATCAGGAAAACCATCTCAGACGTACATTTTCGTGCCGGAAACAGTTAAAAGATGGTTAAATGATGTGTCAACAAAGCCTGAGTTTCCGCATTTTTACAGAGAAAAGATGCAGAAGAAAGTAAAGATAAGGCGATTTTGTCAGGAAATAGGGGAACACACACCTGGCAGCCTTGGTTTGTATCAAAGCAGGATCAGCAAGCAAGCTTTGACTGCTCCTGTTCAATTTTTACTATGTTAACTCAGCAAAGGAAAGGACAATTGCCGGTACTTTGGCCTGCCAATATGGAACCATTTACGGATACCTGTGTTTGCCCTTCCCAGAATACGGATGACCCCCAAACCGATCCTGTTCAGCAGGAAAGCGATATCATGCTCGTTCCGTTGTCCGTTCGCTTCCCGCATGACCGCGGACCTGAGCTTGGAGGATCTTCGTTTCTCCGCCTGCGCGCACAGAAACCCGGTCGCCATGCTGAGAAAGCGGTTCAGGTTGTTCATCGCCTTTAATGTGCGGACACGGAGATTTTCAAAACCCAGGCGCTGCTTCTTGAAACGAAAGTATTCCTCAATTCGCCAGCGCATGAAATACATCCGAACCACCCGCAGCGCGTCTGCCTTGCTGTTCACCGCGCGATTGGTTAAAAGCATCATCGGAGTGGCGGATAAACCATATACCAGAACGAGTTTTAGCCACCTTTTACTTTCTGTTGCCCGCGCGTTCACACAGGTCACCCAGCGCTCTGTGTCCTTTCCGTTGAAATGAACACCGCGCTTGAACTATGTGGAAACTCAAGACTAATTTACTATTGACAAGCACCACCTGCTTTGATAGTATTTCGCCTGTGCGATAATGTGCCTGGGTGTAGCGCAGCTTGGTAGCGTGCTTGAATGGGGTTCAAGAGGCCGGAGGTTCAAATCCTCTCACCCAGACCATCAAAAGGAAGCAAGCAGAAAACCCCTTGGTTGAACGGCAAAACTCACTTTGCTAAGAGAGACCGAGGGGTTTCTGTTTAAGCTCACAAAAGCATTACATATACGCCTTTGCAAATATTATACTTGTCAGCGGATAGCATTGATTACAAAGCTTTCAGGGTGCTGCGGATACGTTTGAACACATTATCCGAATAGTCAGTATTGTATTCGCCCGGGCCTGAATACTGAATGGTCAGCACGCGGTTGTTGTCCAGCAGCGCCATGTGAACACGGCCGCGAACAATGGTTCCGTCATACATTACACCACGGAAGGTGACATATGCACCGGGCTTGCCCAGCAAGGTGCGCTCGGCAATGTTGGAGACCCGCCATTCCTGATAGTTGACCTTGCCCAAATCGTATGCGAAATTGCGCAGGTCGGTGCGCAGGTTGGAAATAGTGTAACCAGCGGTCATCGCGCTGCGGGAAAAAGCGAAAACAACGGAATAGTTGTCTTTTTGCTGTTCAATAGGCTCTGTAAGCACATAGACATCAGGCTGAGAGTCATCTACTATGTAGCCCGCGACGCATTCAAATGAAATACCCAGTTTTGAGGCAGTATAAGTTGCAAAATTGAAAGTTAGCTCCGGCCGCTTGGTGGGAGAGGGCATATCTACCGGATTGAGGGGAATGGGTGTGGCGCCCGCACGCACAGCAACGCCGGATTCATCAAATTGCGCGTCTGGAAGGGGGATAAAATCGCCTTCCTCAATGGATGGGTTATAACCCGGGGGAAGGCCTTCCGCTATGGATTCCAGCGGCTGCTCCAAGGGGGACTGCTGCAATTGACCAAGAGGTTGCATATCGTTCTCCGGGGAGGGAGACTCCTGTTGCCGGCAACTGGACAATAACAACACGCTCAGTGCCAGCAAGAGAACCAGCATCCATTTTTTCATACCTAACCTCCGAATTCAGGTTACTTTTGGAAGGTTCGTAAAAGTATTGTAACAATTTTAGCCGGTTGCGTCAAGCATTGTGTTACCTATAATAAACGGTCCCTATAATAAACGGTTATATGCGCGTTCGTCATCTTCATATCGACGATTGAAGCTTTGTTGCCGGGTCGGATCATCATCAGATTTATCTCCGGCAACAGGCGGTGCGTCTGATTGAGTATTTATGTCTTCCTCATTAAGGTAGACTGGATGATAGACCCGGCGGTCTAAAGCAAAAATACGTTCAGAAAAGGCGCCTTGCCTGGTACGTGTTTGTGCTTCGCGCATCTCATTCAGCCTGGAATCCAGAACGTCCAGCCAGTTGAGCACCTCGGCTTCAGGGAACATGGGCGGACGCGGGCTGCCATACTCAGGGATACCATGGTGGCTAAGAATCATGTGTGCCAACAACAGGGGATATTCGTCATCTACACCATAGCCCATAGCTTTTGCGGCATCGCGCACATCTGCCACACCGGTTACGATATGCCCCAACAGCAAGCCTTCCTTGGTATATTCGCTCACAGCGCCCAATACATTGGCGTTCATTTCGTTGAGCTTACCAAGGTCATGCACGATAACCCCCGCCATAACTAAATCCGTATCCAAATAAGGATAACAATCACAAATGGCTCTGGCGGCTTTTAACATATCTGTCAAGTGATGCAGCAACCCGCTGCGTTCGGCATGGTGCATACTCATTGCAGCAGGATAATACTGAATCTTGTCCGCTGCGCGGCGTACCAGTTCACTGGTAATGTCCTTAAGCACTTGATTCTGCATGTTCTCAATTGCCGCCAGCACCTCTGAAAACATCTCATCCGCCGGGCGGGGGGCGGCGGCTACCAGCTGGGACAGATCAACTGCGTCGTTTGCTTCGCTTGGGCGCATGCGCTCTATGCGCAGTTGCAGCCTGCCGTTATACTCTGTCACCAGGGCGCGCACCTTGAGTACAGTACCGGCATCGGGAGCGGCTTCATCGCTGTTCCATACCTTGGCGTTGATTTCCATGGTGTTGTCTGCCAGGTTGATGTCCAGGTATGGATCTCCGTTCTTGTTGGTTCGCTTGCTTGCAGAGCGCACAATGAGAAAACCTTCAAAACGTTCGTCCTTGATCAGGCGGTCAAGCTTAGTTTGCGTCATCATAATCTCCTGACTGTATATAGCGGTTTTCAAACAGGGTAAAATCTTCATTCCAGGTAAGCGTTATGGTAGCCAAGGGGCCATTGCGCTGCTTGGCGATGATGACCTCTGCCTCCGATGGGTCCGCGTCTTCCTGACCATAGTAATGGGAACGATGCAGGAAAAGCACAACATCGGCATCCTGTTCAATTGAGCCCGAATCACGCAGGTCGCTGAGTACAGGCCTGACTGAGCCGGTGCGTTTGACATTGGCACGGGAAAGCTGAGCACAAGCCATAACCGGTACCTTAAGCTCCAGCGCGATTCCCTTAAGCTTTCTGGAAATTTCACTGACCTCCAACTGACGGCTTTCTGAACGGCTGTCGGAGGACATCAATTGCATATAGTCAATGATAATTAAATCCAGGCCCTTTTCAGTCATCAGCCGCCGGCAACGACTGCGCAACTGAGCCGGAGTAAGGGAAGCGCTGTCATCCATGTACATGCTGGTTTCGGACAGGGGTCCCAGAGCTTGGGACAGGCGCAGCCAGTCTTTGCTGCTTAAGGTGCCACTACGTACATTTTGCATGTTGACCCTAGCGTCTCCGCACAACATGCGCAGCGCCAACTGTTCCTTGGGCATTTCCAGGCTGAACACTGCGACGGACTTGCCAAATCGGGCTGCGTGGGCGGCGATGTTCATGACAAAACTGGTTTTTCCCATGCTGGGCCTGGCGCCCACAATGATCAGCTCACCTCCGTGCAAGCCGGTGAGCAGGTTATCCAACATGGTAAAGCCGGTGGGAACGCCTGAAATTTTACCTTTGTTGCGTACCAGCTCCTCGATTTGAGCCAAGGTGCGCTTCATAACCTCCTTGATCGGAGTCAACTGATTGCTGCCTGTACGTTGCATAATGATATCGAAAATGGATTTTTCAGCAAACAGCAAGGTTTCCTGAAGATCCAGGCGTTGCTCAAAACATACACGGCTGATATCGCCCGCCGCGGAAATTAATCTGCGAAGGATAGACTTTTCCAGAACGATATCTACATAATGTTTGGTAAAGGCGGCTGTGGGCACAGATTGCAGCAGGGACACCAGGTATTCGGCGCCACCGATGCCTTCCAGGGAACCTACCCGTGACAGCTCGGTATCCATCGTGATCAGATCCACCGAGCGCGCCTGGCTGAACAGCTGCGCCATTGCCCGATAAAGCACCTGATGCTGTGGGTAATAAAAGTCCTCAGCACTCAGGATCTCCATGATCATCAGCAAAGATCCCGCATCCTGCATGGCAGCGCCCAACACAGCCCGTTCAGCTTCCAGGCTTTGGGGCAGTATGCGCACCGGGTCGCCGGCGGGGTGGTGGATACTCATCGCTTCTTCGTATCTATATGATCAATTGTTGTTGTCAGGAGTGGATGGCAGTTACACGAACTACCATGCTAACCTTGATTCCGGCGTACAAGCTGATGGTAACCTCGCTGTCCCCTGCGTTTCGAATGGGTTCCGCCAGTTCAATTTTACGCTTGTCAACTTCGACCTCGTGTTGGGCTTTAAGCGCTTCGGCAACTTCCTGATTGGTGACACTGCCATACAGCCTCCCTTTTTCTCCGCCCTTGGCCTGCAGATGGATGACCTTGTCACGCAGCTGAGAAGCCAAATCCTCCGCCTCTTTGATCCGAGCAGCCTCTTTGGCGCGCTCTAATTCGTTGCGACGCTCTACTTCCCGTACCGCAGAGGGAGTGGCTTCCATAGCCCATTTGCGAGGAAATAGAAAATTGCGCGCATAACCGTCTGAAACGTTAAGAATCTGATTTTTCTTGCCGGTACCGGGAATGTCTTGCAGCAGGATAACTTTCATGGAAACCTCCTTGTTTGATAAATTGTAGTCTTAGCGGGATAACGTGGAAACGCGCAACTTGCGAGGATCAGAGAACTGGTCAAAAATGCCAATGACCATTGTAGCGGGTGTGAGTAACAAATACATCAAACCTGTGGCAAGATAGCGCAAGAAACGTTTGGTACCACGCTTTTTGAGCGTGAAGTTGACAAAGGCCAGCCCTTGGATGGCATACAGTGTAGCAAAAACGTTGTACATGAGCTGACCGGTCAGCTGCACTATAGGGTTGTTGAGCAGGAAAGTTAACAGATAACCCAATGCCAAAACCAGCATGCGTTTGCCAAGGGTTCTCGGGAGGTGCCAGGTGGAAAACGGCGGCATATCCAAGGTTGGGGCAGTTTGATAACGTGCGGCTGCTTTCAGTGCCAATCCGCTGCCCAACAAACTCAATCCGATAGCATTGCTGGTGATTAAGCCCGGCAATAAGGCAGACAGCAATATGCGGATGCGAACGTCTATTTGTTTGTAAAACTGCTCCAGCACCTCAGTTCGAAAGACCCATCCGCTGCCGGGAGCGTTTCTGACAACAAGATCACTCACGTCCTGACCATGCTGTAAAAAACCGCTGCGCCACAGCGCCATCAGAAAGGGGTCACGCAGAGGCATATCTTCAAGTCCCTTAAGGGCTGCACTGACCGCTGCGCCATACAAATCGCCATTGGCAGCACGCTGTAGCATTAAGAATACGAACAACACACTTAGCACATAGGTTAAAATAAGAATGCCGGATGCTTTAAAGAAGGGTACCTCCTTTTCAAGGCAGATGATAAAGGCCAGTGTGAAAGGAGCTAAATAGGGCAGCAGCCATAACCCGACAATACCGTACAGTTCGTACGAAACACTGCCCAGGATTGCAAGCCCTGCCAAAGCGGGAAGAATACCGCCCAGTGCGGATGAAAAAAGCATAATGAGCGGAAAGACAAAAATTCCAATGCCTAAAAAGCTGACCTGCGGCAGAGCGGAGGTACGCAAACCAAGAGCCAGCAATGTACTGACCACCAGCCAAATCACGGCTTGGGATGGTTTACGGATCAAGCTTAAATCGCCCATCTGGCTTTTTATCCTCACCTTCATGATAGACAATAATTCTAACTGTGTTAAATCACGGTGTCAAGAAAACCGGGCTTAGAGGATAATGCCGTTAACAATATCATCCATGACAGCCATCACATAAGGCTTGCCACGGTCTGACAGCTTTTGCAGCGTAATGTCCTCCGTGTTTAGCGGGACGGATTGTCCTTGAGTGGTTAGAACGCTGAAAGAACGTGGCAAATCGGTCACAAACGAAGCGGCAATATATGTGCCGTTGGAACCATTTTTGTTGAAGAAGAAAGAATGAACGCCCTTGCCGGCACGGCGCTGGCTGTCAATCATGCTGCAGGGCACGCGCTTGATATAGCCGCGTTCACTGATAAGCAAAAGAGAGTCGCTGTCTTGGATGCCTCCTGCGGACATTACCTGATCCTTTGGCATGACACGCATCGCCTTGACACCGCGGGTGACACGTCCGGTGGGGGTAACCTCGTCTTCGCCAAAACGAATGAGCATGCCTTTTCTGGTTAGACAGTAAAGGTCATCGCTGGAACGGATGGTGCAAACTATTACAACCTCATCACTTTTTGCCAAGCTGATTGCTGCTACCTTGCTGCGGCGTACTGCGTATTCACTTAACAGGGTGCGCTTTACCATGCCGGCTTTGGTAAAGAAGAACACATCCTCATGGATGTCAGCAACATTAGCCGGCATCAACAGCACGCTGACGCAATCCTCCCCATCCTCCAAACCATTCAGAACACCGGCCAGCACCGTGCCACGATCGCGCGGGCGCAGGGATTCCTCCAACTGGGCAACCGGCACTTGATAGCAGTTGCCTATCTGGGTAAAAAACAGAAGGGTTTGATCGGTCATGGCGTTAAAGACATACTGCGGGATTTCTCCTGAGTTTGAAGGAAGTTCCATTTTTTCATATACGCGTTGGGACATGCGGCGCAACTGACCGCCACGGGTAATAACTACAACGGTTTCTTCCGGCACCGGAACTGTGCTGGCCTGAATCAAAGCCTCTTCCTGCGGATCCTGAGCGATAATTTGCGTGCGGCGTTCATCTCCATACTTGTCCGCGATTTCCTGGAGTTCTTCCCGGATCACCGCTATCAGGCGATCTTCGTGCTTCAGAATGGCTTCCAGGCGGGCAATGAGTTTGATGGTAGCTGCATGCTCTTCCCTTAGAGTGAGGATTTCCAGCCCTGTCAAACGTTGCAGACGCAAATCCAGAATGGCCTGGGCCTGAACATCGCTGAATGAGAAACGGGCAATAAGGCGCTCCTTGGCTTCTTTGCCGTTTTTTGATGCGCGTATCAATGCAATCACCTCATCAAGGCTGTCCACCGCGGCAATCAGGCCCTCCAGGATGTGCAGACGTTGCTTTGCTTGTTCCAGGTCGTAGCGTGTGCGTCGCGTAACAATGTTCTTTTGATGGTTGATGTAATGACGAAGCGCTTCAAGAATCCCCATTTGTACGGGTTTGCCGTCTGCAATGGCTACCAGGTTGACACCAAAAGTGATTTGCAAATCGGAGTACTTGTACAGGAAAGCAAGCACTGCTTGAGGATCAGCTTCTTTTTTAAGCTCGATGACGGCGCGGAGGCCACTGCGGTCGGACTCATCACGGATGTCATAGATGCCGCCCAGAGCGGCTTTGCGCTCTTCGGACAGACGCAGGATTTTTTCCAGCATCTGGGCTTTATTGATCTGATAGGGGACCTCGGTGATGCAAAGCAAGTGGCGACCGGATCTGCCTTGCTCGATATTTACCTTGGCGCGCAGAGTTAACCGGCCGCGGCCGGTAGCGTAGGCAGCTTTAATCTCCTCAGTGTCCAGCAAAATTCCCCCGGTTGGAAAATCCGGGGCGGGCAGCACAGCTATAACTTCCTCAAGTGTGGCTTGCGGATTTTCCATCAGCAATATAGCAGCGGCGATGGTTTCACGTAGATTGTGCGGGGGAATATTGGTGGCAAGGCCGACTGCGATACCCGAAGCGCCATTGACCAGCATATTGGGAAAGCGCGCGGGCAACAAATCGGGCTCTTTCAGGGTATCGTCAAAGTTGAATCGCCAGGGGACAGTGTCCTTCTGGATATCGCGCAGCATTTCAATCGCCAGGGGTGACATGCGGGCTTCTGTATAGCGCATGGCAGCAGCGGTGTCACCGTCAATGGAACCAAAGTTACCATGGCCATCCACCAGCATGCTGCGCAGGGAGAAATCCTGCGCCATACGCACCAAGGCGTCATAGACCGAGGTTTCGCCATGGGGGTGGTACTTGCCCAGGCAGTCTCCTACGATGCGCGCGCACTTACGGTGCGGTTTGTCAGGACTAAGACCTAATTCATGCATGGTATACAGGATGCGCCGCTGTACCGGTTTTAGTCCATCCTCAACGCGTGGCAAGGCGCGCTCCAGAATGACATACTCAGCATAGGGCATCATGCTGCGGGCCAGCACTTCTTCCAGGGAGGATTGGATTACCTTGTTCAATTGCTTTTCAAATGGTTTTTTGGCCATGGCTCTCCTCAGTGTTGCCGGTCAAGGAAAGTATCCGGCTTGTTGAAGTTGGCGTTTTGGCTGATGTATTCGCGCCGGGGTTCCACCTTGTCACCCATAAGGATTGTAATCAGCCGTTCTGATTCCGCGCCATCCTCAATGGTCACCTGGGTAAGCTTGCGCGAGGCCGGATCCATGGTGGTGTGCCACAGTTGATCAGGGTTCATTTCACCCAGGCCTTTATAGCGCTGCAGGGTATAATTCTTTCCCTTGGGCAGCAAGGCAGACAGTTCCTTATCGTCGTATGCATAAATCTCTTTGTTTCCGGACTTGATCAGGTATAGCGGCGGCATGCCGATATACACATGACCCTCGGTAATCAGCTCACGCATGTAGCGGTAGAAAAATGTCAGCAGGATGGCTCTGATGTGAGCGCCATCCTGGTCGGCATCCGAAAGAATGATGACTTTGTGGTATTTCAGGGAGTTGATGTTGAAATCGCGGTCGATGTTGGTACCCAGCGCTGTAATGATGGAGCGGAATTCCTCGTTGGCCAACACTTGGTCAATACGCTTTTTTTCAACATTGAGTGGTTTGCCACGAAGCGGCAAAATGGCTTGAAATCGGCGATCGCGGCCCTGCTTGGCACTGCCTCCGGCACTGTCACCCTCCACAATGAACAATTCATTTTCCTGGGGGTTGCGTCCGGTGCAGCTGGACAACTTGCCCACCAGCGGCGCGGCCTCCAGTTCGCTTTTGGTGCGTGCTACATCCCGCGCTTTGCGCGCTGCTTCACGCACCTTTGCGGATTTGATGGATTTCTCAATCACTTTTTGCGCAACAGTGGCATTGCGCAGATCTTCAAGGTATTCACTCAGTTTCTGTAGTGTCAGCGCTTCTACCAAGGGACGCACCTCGGTGTTGCCCAGGCGACCCTTGGTTTGCCCTTCAAATTGCGGGTTCACAACCTTGACTGTCAATACGGCAGTCATACCCTCACGGTAATCTTCGCCGGATAAATTATTATCTTTTTCCTTCAGCGCGCCGATCTTGCGTGCATAATCATTAAAGGCGCGTGTCAGCGCGGCACGAAAGCCTGCTTCATGGGTACCGCCTTCACCGGTAGGGATATTATTGACATAGGAAAACAATGATTCCGTATAGGAATCTGTAAACTGAATGGCTGCCTGCATGATTAGGTTATCACGAGTGCCCTCCAGCAGGATAATGCCTTCGTGCAAAGCTGTCTTATCAGTGTTGAGAAAGGAAATATAATCAACGATACCGCCTTCATACTGGAAAGTTTTGGTTTGATTGTTGGGTGATGCGGCACGCTCATCTGTAAAGCGGACAGTGATGCCGCGGTTTAGGTAAGCCAATTCGCGCAAACGTCGCTGTACCTGTTCACCGTTGAAAGCGGTTTCTTCAAAGATGTCGTCATCCGGCAAAAAGCGCACCAGTGTCCCGCGTTTACGCGTGTTGCCAACGCGTTCCAATTCGCTTACAGGGTGACCGGGTTTGACTTTTTTTGTTTTGGGATCCATGGTAGTTTCAAAACGTATACGCCAGTGTGTCCAATCACGGAAGCTTTCCACCACCATCCAGCGGCTGAGCGCATTGACTACCGAAGCGCCCACACCATGCAGTCCGCCGGAATAGCTGTAGTTATCATGGTCAAACTTACCTCCGGCGTGTAGCTTGGTGTAGATCACCTCAATACCGGAGATGTTCAGGGTAGGATGCTTGTCCACCGGGACACCCCGGCCATTATCCCAAACGCTGGCCGAACCGTCATTGTGCAATGTGACGGCAACTTCAGTGGCGAAATTATTCGCAGCTTCGTCAACCGCATTGTCAACAATTTCCCATAGCAGATGGTGCAGCCCACGCGGACCTGTTGAGCCGATATACATCCCGGGCCGGAGACGGACAGCATCCAACTCCTCCAGTACTTGGATATTCTGCGATGTGTAGTTTTGCGCCATTCTTGTCTCCTTGCAGATTTGCAGCCGGCTGTGTGCCGGCCGCTGTAAAACAATGATATCATACCATATGCCTATTGATTGGACAAGAAAAATGGCAGACAAGGTGAATAGAAAAAAAGAAAAAGAAAAAAACTCAAAATAAAAGCAAAACTCTTGCGCAGATGGTTATGGTGTGATAATCTTTGGTAAACAAGTAGCAAGAGAGGAACTATTCATCCAATTATTCTTATGCTTTTATCGCCAAAACATTTCTGTAAAACATTGATTGAATCAAGCTAGATACAATGACCATCAACGGCACTCACATGCCAAGCATGCTTGATTTTGGATAATGACAGCAGCACCGCTGCACATATTGAGATTGTGTGCCGGTTGATGAAAAACGCTTATGCAGCAAAAGGAGGATACCTTGGCAGAATTACCTGATTTTACTTCCATGACCGTCCTGGACTTACGTAAATTTGCAAAAGAACAGGGCGTCGCTCTGACCGGATTAACAACGAAAGCAGCGATTATTGAGCGGCTGACAACAACATTTGAATCCAGGGAGCAGGCGCAGGACCGGAAACCTGTTGCGCAGCCCCGTCGTACGCAGTCCCTTGCTCCGGTACGCCGTGCTACCATCATTGCTGATGATGGTGATGAAATCACGCCGCCTAAGCCGCCTCAGCCACGGCCTGGGCAGGACAAGAACCGCACCTCTACCGGCAAGATCAAACCCGCATTTACCCTGCAGGGGTCCAGGGCTTGGCACAATCCTCAGCCCTTTACGCAAACGCAGCCACAGTCCAGGCGTTATGCGCCCCAGATCACCCAGGGTATCAACACCTTGCCGCGGGATGCCGGAGCGCTGGATACCAGCTTGTACACACCGGTCAAACCACGCCCCGCGCCTATGCGGCCCGCCAGCCGATTCGGTCCCGATGCTGCTGTTCCGGAGCCCGGGGTGGATGCGCGTCCTGTCTATCCAGAAAGCAGACAACAAACAGCTGTGGACACCTCGCGCGAGAGCGGCGGCCAGCACCAAAGCACCGCTTTTCGTTCTTCCTTGTTACACCGCACGCAGGTGCCTTATCCGGATACTGTGCCCGCGATGGACAGTGCTATTCCAGAGCCTGGTTTTCCGGAACCTCTGCAGGCACGGGCTCCTGCTCAGGTTGCGGATTTATTGGCAGCCGGGGATCTGGGTGATGGCGCCGGTATTTTGGAAATCCAACAGGATGGCTTTGGTTTTTTGCGTGCTGGCAACCTGTTGCCCGGACGTAACGATATCTATATCTCCAGCACTCAGATTCGTCGCTTCAAGCTGCGCGACGGAGACTATGTCGTTGGAAAGACCCGCTCGCAGCGTGAGAATGACCGGTACGCAGCGATGCTCTTCATTACAGCCGTCAACGGTGAAGATATTGATACGACTGCCAAATTCGATTCATCAGCAGATGAAACGCGGCTGCGGCGGAATTTCGATGAGCTCACACCAGTGTACCCCAACCGCCGCATCCGGTTGTCATCCCGCGAGGAGAACGATCTGGTATTGCGATTGATTGACTTGTTTGTCCCGATTGGCTTTGGACAACGTGCGATGATTGTTGCAGCACCCAAGGCCGGCAAGACGACCATTCTTAAGAAGATAGCCCTTTCCTTGAAGCGTAACCATCCGGATGTGCATACTATGATGCTGCTGGTGGATGAGCGGCCTGAGGAAGTGACGGACCTGCGCGAAACTGTAGGCGGTGATATTTTCTACTCTACTTTTGATGAACCGCCGGAGAACCATGCGCGTGTCAGCGAGCTCACCCTGGAGCGCGCCATGCGTTTGGTGGAGACAGGTCGGGATGTGGTCATTCTGTTAGACAGCCTGACACGTATGTCACGCGCCTATAATATGCTGATGCCCAGCTCTGCCCGTGTAATGACCGGCGGCCTGGCGGCGGGCGCGATGAACAAGCCCAAGCGTTTTTTCGGCGCTGCACGCAACCTCAAGGAAGGCGGCAGTCTGACCATTATCGCCACTGCACTGGTAGACACCGGTTCACGCATGGATGGCGTTATCTTTGAAGAGTTTAAAGGTACAGGCAACATGGAGCTGACACTGGATCGCACGCTGTCAGAACGCAGGCTTTTTCCGGCGGTCAGCTTGATGAAGAGCGGCACCCGGCATGATGAATTGCTTTTAAGCGAGAAGGAGCGCGAGGTGGCATCCAAGGTGCGCGACCGCTTTTCCATGTCTACTGAGCAGGAGGCGATATCCCTGGTCTTGTCAATGCTGGAAAAGTCCCGCGACAATGATGAGTTTGTTACCCGGTACGATGACTGGATGAAACTCATGCGTGGCAGCAGCCTTTAAATGTATTTACACAAAAGGAGTATATTATGGAAAACAGCTTGTTAGGCATTGACGCTTCAGGGCGTGAAGCCCGTTTGTTAACCTTAAAAAACGCTTCCGGCATGATGGTCACTCTCACCAACTTTGGTGCGCGGCTGGTGTCCATCGTGACGCCGGATCGTGACGGCAACAAAGCTGATGTTTGCCTTGGGTTTGACACCTTGGCGGATTATGAAACTCGCTCAGGTTATCTTGGTGCCACCATTGGCCGCTGGGGTAACCGTATTGCCAACGCCTCCTTTGAACTCAATGGAAAAACATATGCCCTTTATGCCAATGACGGCAAGAATACATTGCATGGGGGTCAGCGGGGCTTTGACAAGAAGTTTTGGGATTATTCCAAGCAAGGGACGCAAAGTCTCGCGTTTCACTATACCTCACCGGATGGCGAGGAAGGTTTTCCCGGAAATCTGAATGTAAATGTGTGCTTTACGCTTGAGGATGACGGGAGCCTGGCAATCTCATACGAAGCTACCAGCGACCGTGATACTGTGGTTAACCTAACCAATCATGCCTATTTCAATCTGGCTGGCGAAGGCACCATTCATGATCACCTGTTGCAGGTGAACGCTGATACTCTGACAGCAGCCAATGCGGAACTTATCCCAACAGGTGAGATAATGCCTGTTGCCGGCACCCCCTTTGATCTGCGTACGGCTAAAAGGCTGGGGGACCAGCTCGCGCGCAGGGGTGAAAACCCAATGTTTGACAGTGCCCAAGGTTATGATATCAACTATGTACTGCGTGGCGAAGGCTTTCGTGAGGCAGCGACGCTCAGCCATCCTGCTTCCGGACGTGTGATGCAGGTTTTGACTGATCAGCCGGGCATCCAGGTCTACTCGGGCCAGGGGCTTGGCGGGCCTGCTAAAGGGGGGCGGATGTATCAGCCCTATAGCGGGATCGCGCTGGAAACCCAGCACCATCCAGACAGCGTGCACCATGCGCACTTTCCCAGCACGGTCCTCAAGAAAGGAGAGACTTTCCGCTCCAGGACAGTATACCAGTTCTCAGCAAAGCAATAAGCCAAATGAAGCCGGGCCCTGGTTTCATTTGCCATGTTTCTGTGTTTGTTTAATGCAAAGCTGAGGGAGCTATCCATTCATTCCTGAGGGCGGCATAGCAAACAACATCTTCAAAAACGCCTTGCTTATTCTTTATCATTTGACGCTGTATACCCTCGCGCTTCAACCCGGCTTTTTGGATGACCCTTCCGGATGCCGGGTTGGAGGCAAGGTGGCGCAGGACAATTCTGCGATAGCCAACTTCTGTAAATAAGAACTGTAAAACACGCTCCAGCGCTTCTGTCATGATGCCCCGGTTCCAGTATGCCCTACTGAGGCAGTAGCCTACCTCACAGGTCATCTGTTGCTCATTATGTGAGACTGTGGAAATGTCGCCAATCAGCTTGCCGTCCAGTTCAATTCCCCAATGATAGAAAAAGGGATGCTGATAAGATTTGATCCAGTCGGACAACAACTGCCTTGTAAACTCAACATCAGGGTGTGGGGTCCAAGTGACAGTTTTTGCTACCTCCGGGTCGGAACACCAGTTATCAAACATAGCCTGGGCATCGCCTGCTGTGTATGGGCGAAGCAGCAAACGTTTACTGGACAGGGGAAGAGTACCCTTATGATTCATCATATTTTGCGAGGATGACGCTGGCGGCTTTACCTTGATTTTAAAGACTGCCTTGCGTCCCTGTTTCTGGCCAATACACGGCTGGTGAGCATCTTCCGGGAAAAACAAGGCAAACATTCCGGTTTTGAGATTCAGCCGGCTCCCCTGGTACGGGTCGGTACTCAGCATGATATCCTTTTGAGCGTCCCAGGTGCCAAAGCCTTTGATTTGCTCAATTGGAGCCCATGCGATGGTTTCCTCATGCAGCAGCACCAATTGCAGATCAATATACTCGCGATGCGCTTCCCAGGTGCCTCCTGCGTCCAGGCTGGTGTGCATCAGATTCAGAAAGGCATTGTCACCGCTGATGGCATGACGGCCATCTGGCAGGCTATCAAGATCAAGTGTCTTCAGCGCTTTGATGACTAGATCTAAGTTAGGGTTTAACCCCAGGTAGAAGTGAAGACGATCCAAGGTGTCCGCAATCATGACGCCTCCTGTTAATTGGTGATTACTTTCGTTTAATATATGTTTTGTGGTGATGTATGTCAATGCGGCGTGACAATGGCATTTTGGATATTTTGGCCCAACAAAATGGGCCAACAAAATGGGACTGTTTGAATTGTTTACTTAGCGAACGAAATATAATATAATAAAAAAGATATGATTCTCGCTGGCGGAAAGAAAAAATGTCACCATGTGTTTGGAAGATGCCGGCGGGTTAAAGATAATTGAAATCATCAGCTAATCGGAAAGATAGAAAGGATGGTTTAATGGAATTGTCTGTGCTGTTTCAACCGGAGAAAACATGTGGGGGTGACATGGTGTTTGTGTAATACACACTAATAACAATGATAGCTGTACGGTATAAACCAAGAATGGAGAAAGGAAGGTCAAAACATGTCAACGCCTGCTAAACCACAAACCGAATCGACGGCACATCCGGAGGAGTTCAATGAGATCACCGATTTTATCGACCGGTATTATGCCGGTCGTAAAGACGCGTTGATTCAAGTTCTGCATGCAGCCCAGGAGATTTATGGCTACCTGCCGCTTGAACTGCAGAAGGTAATAGCGGAGAAGCTTGGTGTTTCACTTGCCAAAGTCGCCGGGGTCGTTTCCTTTTATTCGTTTTTTTCTACGAAGCCGCGTGGCAAGCATACGATACGGATCTGCCTTGGAACCGCCTGTTATGTACGCGGCGGCAAAAAACTGGTTGATCATCTAATCAAGAAGCTCGGAATTGAAATAGGTGACACGACGCCTGACCGGCTCTATACGTTTGAAATAGCGCGTTGCATTGGCGCTTGTGGTCTCGCTCCGGCACTGATGGTTGATGACGAAGTTTATAAACAGATGACACCTGCCAAGGTCGACAAACTGCTCGCTGAAATAGAAAAGGAGGAGACGCCATGAAAGAGAGAATTGCTTCAGTTCACGATCTGGAACGGATACGCGATGCGTTTATTGCGGAAGAGAAAGGGTACCGTTACCAGCTTCTCCTATGCGCCGGAGCGGGCTGTGTCTCGTCTGGCTGTGAGAAAGTCTATCAGGCAGCTGAAAAGACTGTGAGAAAGCTCGGATTTTCCAGTCAGGTAAAGCTTTTACGGACAGGTTGTATCGGAACGTGTGCCGTTGGTCCCGTGATGCTGATACTGCCTGATAAAGTGTTTTTCACCGGGCTTGATGAGGCGGTCACAGAAAAAGTGCTCGACTCGTTTCTGACTGACGGAAAAATTCTCACAGAACACACATTTTACGATCATACAAAGGGTTGTCATATCCCGCACCTCGACGAGATCGACTTTTTTTCCGAGCAGGTCCGAATCGCGTTGCGCAACTGCGGCCGCATCGACTACTCAGACCTGTCCGCTTATATCGCCGGAGGCGGTTATTTTGCCGCTGCCAAAGCGCTTTGCGGCGGTGATCCGGAGAGTGTTGTTACAACAATAGAAAAATCCGGATTGCGCGGCCGGGGCGGCGCGGGGTTTCCGACCGGCATCAAACTCCGCTCGGGGAAAAATGCGAGTGATTCTGTCAAATATCTTGTCTGCAATGCCGACGAGGGCGACCCGGGTGCTTTTATGGATCGGAGTATTATCGAAGGTGATCCTCACACGCTGCTTGAAGGCATGCTCTTATCCGGCTTTGCAATTGGTGCGGAGAGGGGATTTGTTTATGTTCGTGCCGAATACCCGCTTGCGATTGAGCGCCTGAAAGCAGCGATCGGGCAGGCAGAGGAAGCCGGACTGCTCGGTGAGAATATTTTGGATTCCGGATTTAGTTTTGATATCGATATCAGAATCGGCGCCGGCGCTTTCGTTTGCGGTGAGGAGACAGCGCTTTTGGCCTCAATCGAAGGCCAGCGCGGCGAGCCGCGGCAAAAACCGCCTTACCCATTCCAGCGCGGCCTTTACGGACATCCGACAATTATCAATAATGTCGAGACGCTTGCGAATATTCCCGTGATTATGGAAAAGGGGAGTGACTGGTACAGGAGCGTTGGTACGGAAGAGGCGCCGGGGACCAAAGTTTTCGCGTTGGCCGGCGATATTATCAATACAGGGATTATTGAAGTCCCGATCGGCATGCCGATCGGAGATATACTGTTCAAGATTGGCGGTGGCGTAACGCCCGGCAAAGCATTCAAGGCGGCGCAGATCGGCGGCCCGTCCGGCGGTTGCGTGACGCAGGACAAACTGAATACGCCGGCTGATTACAAGCAGCTTGAAAAACTTGGAGCTATCATGGGGTCGGGTGGCTTGATTGCCATGGACGAAGATACGTGCATGGTCGATACAGCACGCTATTTCATGGATTTTATCCGCGACGAATCGTGTGGACAGTGCACTGCCTGCCGGGTCGGGACGAAACGCATGCTGGAGATACTCGAGCGTATTACAACCGGTAAAGGTGAGGAGGGCGATATTGATCTCCTCGTTGAACTTGGTGAAGCGGTAGCCGAAGGGTCGATGTGCGGACTCGGCCAGACAGCACCGAACCCGGTATTAAGTACGATACGTTATTTCCGGGATGAATACGAAGAGCATATCAAGAATCACTACTGCCGCGCCGGAGTCTGTCAGGATCTTTTCGTATCACCTTGTGAGAACACCTGCCCGGCAAACATCAATATTCCGGGCTATCTTGCGCTGATCGCGAATGGCCGCTTCCTTGACGCAGATCTATTAATCAGGCGTGAAAACCCGATGCCGTCAGTCTGCGGACGTGTTTGTACGCATCCTTGTGAGCATAAATGCCGTCGCGGAACGGTCGATGAGGCGGTCTCCATTTGTGCATTAAAGCGCTTTGTCGCTGATTATGCCTATGCAAACAGGACGACTCACAGCGACCCTGTCGTGAAGAAGATCGACAGGAAGGTCGGCGTGATCGGCGCTGGCGCGGCTGGACTGACTTGCGCTTACTACCTCGCGCGTAAAGGCTATACGGTTGATGTTTACGAGATGAATCATGTCGCTGGCGGTGTGCTGGCTTACGGCATACCGGAATATCGTTTGCCGAGTACGGTTCTGCGCCGTGAAATTGAGGAGATGCAGCGCTCAGGATTCCAGCTTCACTTGAATAAGGAAGTCGGCAAAGACATTGATTTTGAGACACTTCGAAAGGAAACGGACGCCGTCTTCGTCGCAATCGGCACACAATTTCCCCAGAAGATCAACATTCCCGGCGAAGATCTGGAAGGCGTGCTGCCTGGCATCGAATTTCTTAAGGAAGTGAAACTATACGGCAATGTTCGTTTCGATGGAAAAAAAGTTGCCGTAATCGGCGGAGGCAATACGGCGGTCGATGCGGCCCGAACGGCAATTCGACTTGGCGCGTCTTCAGTTACGATCCTCTATCGCCGAACCGAGGCGCAAATGCCGGCCTATCGTGAGGAAGTCGAGGAGGCGATCAGGGAAGGTGTCAAGGTCAAGGAACTTGTTTCCCCGCTGCGCTTTATCGCGTCTGAAGATGACGGAAGGCTTAGTGCAATCGAATGCATGCGCCGTACGCTGACAAATTTTGATCGCCAGGGGAGGAGAAACACGGTCGAAATTCCCGAGAGTAATTTTATTTTTGATGTTGACGTCGCAATTGTAGCTATCAGCCAAAATGCCGACTTGCCGTTTATAAAAAAAGAAGATGTCAGCATGACGCCCTGGGGCACGTTTATTGTTGATCCCGACACACAGATGACGACGATCGACGGTGTCTTTGCCGGAGGTGATATCGTTCGTGGCCCGCACGAAGTCATCACTGCAATTGCCGATGGCAAACACGCCGCAAGTGCGATTGACCGCTATCTCGGTGGAAACGGAGAACTGAACAAAGGGCCTGAGATTGAGATTCCGGAGATCAAAGACGATGATGACATTGACTCGATCGGGCGTTTCCCGGAAGATTTTCTCCCGCTCGAAAAACGGACAGGATCGTTTGCTGAAGTAAATCTTGGCTTCCATAAATTGAACGCAATGGCAGAAGCTATGCGTTGTCTGCACTGTGATCGGAGGTAATGTATGCTCACACTAACAATAAACGGCCGTACTGTCCAGGCAACAGAAGGATCGACGATTCTTGAAGCGGCTGAACAAAACAATATTCATATCCCGACGCTTTGTTACCTGAAGGGAAAGCATCAGGCTGGTGCCTGTCGGATTTGTCTTGTTGAAGTAAAGGGCGCGAAAACGCTCCAAGCTTCCTGCATTACACAGGCCCGGGAAGGGATGGTTGTCCTGACGAACAGTGAGCGTGTGCGCCGGACAAGAAAAATTATGTACGAACTCTTGATGTCCGACCATGACAGCGATTGCCTGTTCTGCCGGCGTAATCAGGACTGCGAGTTGCAGGCGCTCGGGCGCACGCTCGGCATCACTGAGTCGCGCTTTGCCGGCGAGCGGTCCCTGGCTCCGTTGGACCGCACAGCCGCGATTACACGCGACATGTCAAAATGCATTCTCTGCCGCCGATGTGTTACTGCATGTGCTGAAGTACAGGCTGCCGGCGTACTCAATGCTCAAAACCGGGGCTTTGACACGGTTATCGGGCCGGCTGGCGATCTTTTGCTCGATGAGGTTGCTTGCGCCTACTGCGGGCAGTGTGTTTCTGTTTGCCCGACCGGAGCGCTGACGGAAACTGATTCGCTCGCACCTGTTATTGATGCGCTGAACGATCCTCAGAAACGTGTTGTTGTCCAGGTCGCGCCTGCTGTTAGGGTCGCGATCGGCGAGGAATTCGGATACCCGGCGGGGACAAGGATGACAGGAAAACTCGCAGCTTCGCTCAGGGAAATAGGCTTTGATGATGTTTTTGACACGAACTTCGCAGCTGACCTTACGATTCTTGAGGAAGGGACAGAGTTTTTAGCCCGCGTTTCTTCATTTCTAAACGGAGGCGATGTAAAGCTCCCGATGGTAACGAGTTGCAGCCCTGGTTGGATCAAATACATCGAAAACCATTACCCTGAATTGCTTTCACACTTATCGACCTGCAAGTCGCCGCAGATGATGCTCGGTGCGCTTGTAAAATCGTTCTATGCTGAAAAAATAGGCGTTGATCCCGCTTCATTATTTGTAGTCTCAGTGATGCCATGTACTGCGAAAAAATTCGAGATTACGCGTGAGGAGATGGATATTGACGGGTTGAAGAATGTTGATGCGATTTTAACAACAAGAGAGCTCGCTGCCTTAATCCGTCAGTTTGGCATCCCCTTCCGCGAACTCGAAGACAGCGAATTCGACCGGCCGCTTGGCTTGTCAACAGGCGCCGCAGATATATTCGGTGTTACCGGCGGTGTAATGGAAGCCGCACTTCGAACGGTATACGAAGTTGTCACTGGCAGGGAATTCCCGTTTGAAGGGTTGCGATTAAAGGCAATTGAAGGGTTCGATCAGATCAAAACGGCGACGCTGACGATCAAAGATCCCTTGCCCGCCTATCAGATGTTAGACGGACTTGAAGTGAAGATTGCGGTGACGAGCGGCCTTGATGGCGCGCGAAAACTTGTTGAAGAGATACAGGCGGGAACTTCGCCTTATCACTTTATCGAAGTGATGGGTTGTCCTGGCGGTTGTATCGTCGGAGGCGGGCAGCCGCGTAGCCATGATCCCTTGATCAAAGAGAAGCGCATGCAAGCAATCTTCAGTGAAGATGAGAGCAAGACTCTCAGAAAATCACATGAAAACCCCGATCTGATTGCCTTATACGATACGTATCTCGGCGAACCGAACAGTGACGTTGCACATAAGCTATTGCACACGCATTACGTGCCGCGCGGGTTGTATAATGAGCTTTTGATACAAAAGAAAGCATGAGCGAAACAGTCGGTTGCGTACTCAATCTCATAGTATTCTTTTATGTATGAATGTTCCGCCAAATCAGCCTACAGTCACGCTCGTTACTTTATAATATAGATTTAACAGCGTGACTGTAGGCGATCAAAAAGACAGTTGCTGTGAGGCAGCTGCCTTTTTGCTGTAAACAAAAAAGGGAAGCTAATCAGGCTTTATTGTCGAGGTATCCTTTGGTACTTCTTCGATTATTTCCAGCAGCTTCTCGATTTCAAGAATGCCCTTTTTGAGCGCTTCCTCCTGGCTTGCTCCTCGCAGATGTATCAATAGTGTTGTGCGTTTGCCTGACTGAAGCGACATGCTGGTGCCAATGCTGCTCAACGCGGTGTATAGCTTGACCGGATCAACAGCGAACTGAGGATTGAAGCGCAACACCAGTGCATCCCGGTTATAGCGCACCTGATCAGCGCCCAAGGTGTTGGCCAGCGCGCGTAGCCGCGCGATTGCTATCAGGTTCATAACCGGTTTATCCGGCTCTCCAAAACGGTCTATCAGATCGGCAATCATTTCGCTTTCGTCATCACGGCTGCGAATCATTGAGATGCGTTTATAAATCTCAATGCGCTGAGCTTCGCCGCGGACATAACTCTCAGGCAGGAAGGCGTTTACATGCAGATCCACACGGGTTTCCAGCTCGCTTTGGCGCAGCGCGGACGGATCGCCCTGAGCCTCACGGATTGCCTCCTCGATCATCTTGACATACATGTCATAGCCCACTGTCGCTACCTGACCTGACTGTTCAGGGCCAAAGATATTGCCTGCGCCGCGAATTTCAAGGTCTCGCATCGCAATACGGAAACCGGCGCCAAAAGCAGTGAACTCCTTGATGGCTGTAAGTCGCTTCTGTGCCGTCTCGGAAATGGATTTATCCGGGCGGACAGTAAAAAACGCGTAGGCAGCACGGGAAGAACGCCCTACGCGTCCACGCAATTGGTAGAGTTGGGACAAGCCAAAATGATCAGCGTCATATACAATCAAAGTGTTTGCGTTCTGGATGTCCAATCCGTTTTCTATAATGGTGCTGCATAGCAGCACATCATGCTGGGCCAGATAAAACTCGTGCATGACATCTTCCAGCACCTGCTCAGGCATTTGACCGTGGGCTACGGCAATACGTGCCTCAGGCACCAATTGACGCAGATGCGATGCCATGCGCTCAATATCCACAACGCGATTGTACAGGAAAAACACCTGTCCTTCCCTACCAATCTCACGCAGAATGGCGTCACGGATGAGACTGTCAGAATAATCAATGACATAGGTTGACACCGGAAAACGATCCTCCGGCGGTGTCTCCAGCAAACTCATGTCGCGAACACCCACCATGCTCATGTGCAGGGTCCGGGGGATGGGTGTAGCGCTGAGGGTAAGCACATCCACCGTGTTTTTAAGGCTCTTGATTTGCTCTTTGTGACGTACACCAAAGCGTTGTTCCTCATCAATCACCAACAGACCCAGGTTCTTGAACATGACATCCCGACTCAACAACCGGTGGGTGCCAACCAGGATGTCAACCTTGCCTTCCCGTGTTTGAGCAAGTGTCATGCGGTTTTCTTTTGGCGAGCGAAAGCGGCTGACAAACTGGACATTGACCGGGAAGCCTTCAAAACGCTTGATCAAAGTGCGTACATGCTGTTGTACCAGGATTGTTGTAGGGGCTCAGGAAGGCTACCTGTTTACCGTTCATGACCGCGCGGAAAGCGGCGCGCATGGCTACCTCGGTCTTTCCATAGCCTACATCACCGCACAGCAATCGATCCATGTTGCGCGGTTGTGCCATGTCTCCAAGTACTTCATTAATCGCCTGTTCCTGGTCAGGTGTCAATTCATAATCAAACTGATCAGCAAACTGACCCTCAAAGGGATCGAAAGGTTCAAAAGCATAGCCCGGGATAGCTTGACGGGCAGCATAAAGCTTAACCAGGTCAAAGGCAAGTTGTTTGAGTCCGGCTTTCACTTTGGATTTTTGCTTGTTCCATGTATTGCTGCTCAGGTCATTCAGCGGCGGTGCTGTGTCTGGGCTGCCTATATATTTCTGCACACGGTCAAACTGATCTGCCGGAACATACAGTTTGTCACTGCCGCGGTACTGTATAAAGAGATAGTCCCGCCAGATCCCCTCAGACTGCAATCGAACGGTGCCCTGATATATACCGATGCCATGATGGTCATGCACAACGTAATCGCCAATTGACAAATCAGTGAAAGCTTCAATACGCTGACCGACAGTGCGTGCTTTTCGGGCTTTGGTGCGCGAGGAGCCAAACAGCTCCCTCGGCGCGATCACTGCCAGTTTGGCGCCAGTATCAAGAAACCCTTCTGAGAAGCTGCCCGACAACAACGTGATACTGCCGGCGACGGTCAAATCATCTGTTTCAGATACCGCAGCCGAGATGCCCTGCGCGGCCAACGCAGCGGCCAAACGCTCGCTGCGCGACTGACCGCCTGTGAACAGCGCGATTGCAAAGCCCTGTTCCTGCCAGGCAGCAATGTCACTTGACAATGCCTGCAGCCTGCCACGATAGTTATCGACACGCAATCCCGGAAAGGGATGGCTGTGCTCGGGCGCCAGGCCGCCCATTCCATGCAGCAGCTCAGTCAACAGTAATAATGGCCTTTTCTTTAATAGAGAGATCACTGCCTCATGTGTACGCAAAAGGCCGGACTGTGCCGGGTGGGCCTGGTTTGCTTCCAGCGCGGCTGCAAACAATTCAATGTGAGCCTTTTCAGCGTCCTCAAGGCGCTGGGATACGCGGTCAGGTGTATCCAGAACTACTCCCGCTCCTGGCAGCCATGACAGCAAAGAAGCGCTTTCATCATACAGCAGGTGTGTCCATAGCATGGCATTGTCAATAGTACCGTCTCGCATCAGTTGCTCAAGGTCTGGTGTGACGTACTGACTTTCCCAGGCGGGCAACATGCCGGTTTCTACGGGATACTGAGCCAAGGCTTGCTCAAGACGTAATGCCGCAAGTCTGCGCTCATTCGGGGGAATGAGGTATTCGTTTGCCGGGCATATGCGCAATTTGGGCAGCGTCTGCGCGCTGCGCTGAGTCAAAGGGTCAAAAGCGCGTATGTTGTCTATCTGTACATCAAAAAATTCTATGCGTGCGGGAAAATCCGTTTGTGGTGGAAAAACATCCAGGATATCCCCGCGAAGGGCAAATTGGCCTTTGCCTTCCACCAAATCCACACGCTCGTAGCCTTTTTGAGCCAATTCCAGTGCCAGGGCAGAGGTTTCATATGACTGTCCGGGAAAAAATGTCAAGGTAGCCTGCTCAAACCATTCCCGGCACGGCAAATGCAGTTGAAGCGTTTCTACAGAACAGATGATCAGCCGGGCCTCTCCATTGGCGATCTGATCCAGTGCGCGCAGGCGCTGCCAGTCTGCTTCGCGGCTGGCAACAGCGCGAATAAAGCGCAGTTCGGGTAAGGGAATAAAGATCGCTTCGGCTCCCAGACCTACTGCATCCTGATAGGCCTGGCGCGCTGCCCGCTCATTGGGCAACAGGTAGATGACGGGTGTCTGCTGTGACAATGTAATGGTAAAAGCCAGACGCTGAGTTGGAACCATATCAAACAAGGCAATCCGGCCGCCTGAATAGAACTGATCGGTAGCCAGGCGGAAGGTTGGGTGCCTGGAGATTCTGTCAAGAATGGTGTTCAGCATTGCTTTCCCCGGAGACATCCTCCACAGTCTCCGCTTTCTGCTTTTTCGGGCGGCTCAGGATGTTAAACTGGTTCATGGTGATTTGTATGTTTTGCTCCAGAAAGCTGACACCTGCTTTGGCTGCCAATTGGATGGCATCCCTGATGTCATGTGAGGATTCATCCTTGTCCCAGCGCGAGAGTACCCAGTCACGCAATTCCCAGCCCCGTGGCGGCGCACCCACGCCAATGCGCGCACGGGGAAAATCCTGGCTTCCGGTCATTTGCAGGATACTGCGCCAGCCGTTATGTGTCCCAGCGCCGCCTTTTTCACGAAGCCGCATCATGCCAGGCAGCAGGTCAATATCATCAGAGAATATAAGTATTTGGGCTGGTTCAAGCTTATACCAATGCATTATTTCTACCATCGCTTCACCGGACAGGTTCATATAAGTGGTTGGCTTGAACAGCACAACGCGCCCGCTGCAGTATCGCCCCTCAGCCACTAAGCCTTTGAATTGGCGGCGAAAACTGTTAATACCCAACAGGGACGCGGCTTGATCCAACGCTAAAAAACCAACATTGTGGCGGGTCATATCATACTCAGGGCCGGGATTTCCCAGGCCAACAAGGGCTTTCACTGTTTGACAACTCCCAGTTGCGCCAACCAGCGTGCGGGTTGAACCAACATGCGTTGATGGATGCCATCGCCTGTGAAAGTCATCAGCGGCCACTCCGGAAGATCAGACAACGGGCAATCCCGCTCCATTGCTAGCATGAAGGCCAAGCCGGCTACCTGGGTATTGAATTCCTTCATCAGCGCGATCATTCCAAGGGCGGTGCCGCCATGACGGGTAAAATCATCCACAATCAGGGCGCGTTGACCGGAAGCCACAGCGCGACGGGCGAGGGACATGGTTTCAATGCCACCTTTACCATCCGGATAATTGATATTGACCGCACTGCCTTCATATACTTTACTGCTGCGCCTGGCGATGACCAGCGGTACATTGAGCGCTTCGGCTGTCATCATTGCTACAGGGATACCCTTGGTCTCCATGGTAAGCACGAAATCAATCCCCAACTCATAGCATGGCTGTGCAAGGATTCTGCCCATTTTACGGGTAAGCGAAGGGTTTGACAGCAAATCCAACAGGTACAGGTAGCCGCCAGGCAATGCGCGGTCCTCCTCGCGATTGAGGACTTGGGCAATATCCGATATGATATCCAGCGCCTCACTCCAGGGGATCATCGCACGGAAACGTGCGCCGCCGGCAGCGCCCGTTACTGTAGTGACTGTGCCCAGCTTATACTCCTCCATTGCCTTTGCAATGATCGCGATGTCCTCACTGATGGTGGATTTGGCTGCGTTGAACTGATCGCAAAAACCTTGGAAAGATATAATTTTATTAGGATTTTGCACCAGAATCCTGGTCATGGCAACCAACCTGTCACTGCGTTTGATTTTTTCCATATCGATCTCCTCATTGATTATCTGTTTTATTTTATCACAGTTTAACAACGTTTTTATGATTCTGAAAAAAAGTTCGTGATTATTGAGAATGTCATTGAGAATGTCATTGTGCTGGCGGAGTTGAAGCACAACTTCAAGTATGGTAATATACAAAGTGTAGCCAAAAGAAGGAGGCCAATGATGCGAATCCGGAACATGATGTTTTTAGCCGCGGCAATCATCCTGTTGGGTTTATTTCCAGCAGCCGGCGCAGAATCCTATCAATTCCCGTCCATATATGCGGGGATTGTTTTACCTGATGGAGTATACCAGAAGGTGTTGACCCCGGATAATTTGCAGGCGAATGAGGAATTCATTAAGTCCAAGGGAGGCGATGTCACTACCTGGGCTGCGGATTTTTCAGCCAAGGGTATTCTTTTGCAAGCCTATGATACGCAAAATGACCGAGCGCTTGTCATCACAGCTCTGAAGGATGTTGATGGAGAGAGCATTTTTGATATCAACGAGCATCCCGCTCAGGTGCGCACCAAATATCGTTTGTCCCACGGCGCCTCCGGATCCTATACTATTTTAGGCTACAAGTATGATTCAGTATCCTGGCGCAATTTTCCCGGGATTGGTCGTTTTTTGCAACTGCGTTACACTTACCGCCGTGGAAACGAGGTGTTACACCGTGGCTATCAGCGCAGAACTGTTCGCAATGGCTATACCATTACGGTGGATATGCAGGTATATGGACGTCAGTTGAGCGGGCGTGACAATACCGCGCTCAACAAAGTCTTTGATACTTTTACTTTCAGCCAGATTCTGCCCATGCCGCCGTTGCCTATTACGCTGGATGAGACGGTAAGTGTGCCGGTTGAAACCAGCAAGCCGTCCTTTACTATGAAGGGAAAAACCAAACCAGAAGCCAGTCTTCGAGCTGTATTGATGAGTTTTTCTTCCGGCACTACCCAAGTGTTTGAAGCCAAGGCCAACAAATCTGGCAACTATACCCTGCCCATTGAGTTGCCCGGAGAGGATGTCTATGTAATGACCCTAACGGTTTCCGTACCGGGTTTTGAGGATTTGAACCGTTCCTACAACATTCGCTACCAGCAGGGGCTTTTGCCCGCACAGATTATTTCTGCGCCCGGGATGGAACTGGCCGCAGATGTTTTTACCCTGGCCGGACAAACTACGGAGAGCGGTGTGCGCGCAACACTGTATGTCAATGGTGTGCGGTCCAGCATGAATGTTCCCAAAAACGGCAGCTTTAGCTTTGAAATTGACACTTCAGCAGAAGGCAGCTACGATATCCGCTTGGTTTTAAGCAAAAAAGGGTTGCAGGACCGTGTGTTCCAGTATACTGCCGCCCGCTTGCTAAGCCCCCAGGCCAGGGAAGAGCTGCTGCGAAGAAATGCACTAAGCCCCACTTATCAAGAGTTGATTGCAAACCCTGACAGCTATGACGACAAGATGCTGCGGTTGGAAGGCACCCTGGTTGAGAAGTCCAATTCATCAGACACCTGGGTGCTGCATCTGGCTTTAAGCAAAACTGAGAACGGTTTTTCTGACATTGTTGTGCTGACTGCTGATCGTGATCCGGGCTTGGCCATCAACGCGAAGGCATGTGCCTACGGAAAGATGTCCGGAATGTATCTCACACAGGATGAACAGGGAAATGAGATCAAACTGCCGCAAATCAACCTGAACCTGCTGACACAGCCTTAAAAGATGACACCATTGAATACCAAGGCAAGGGGGATTGAGTGACATGGAGAATTTTTTGTCTGAATGGGACCAAACCCTGAACAACATGCCGTATGGGCCGCTGGGTATTATCGCGATGCAGGGAATTGATGAGTTGGGGAGAAATATCAACAGCTATTTGCTGAAATGGCATGAGCTTCAGGATTTGCAGGATGAAGAATATTATACTTCGCCCGGTCAGGGACGTGAGGATTTTTTGATTGACGCTGCCTGTCCGCGCTTTGGAACCGGGGAAGGCAAAGGTGTTATACGTGAGAGCGTGCGTGGATTTGACATCTATATTCTAATTGATGTGTGCGCTTACAATATCAAGTTCAAAATGTACGATTTTGAGGTGCCCATGTCCCCGGATGACCATTTCCAGGATCTTAAGCGTATCATTGCTGCTATCGCAGGCAAAGCCAAGCGCGTTAATGTTATCATGCCGATGCTTTATGAAAGCCGGCAGCATCGCCGCAACACACGCGAAAGCCTGGACTGTGCCATCGCACTACAGGAACTGGAAAGCATGGGCGTTGCCAATATCATCACCTTTGACGCTCATGATCCGCGAGTAATGAACGCCGTACCCCTGTGTGGTTTTGAGAACGTTTTGCCTACCTACCAGATGCTCAAAGCGCTACTTCGTTCGGTTAAGGATTTGCACATTGACAAAGAAAACATGATGGTGGTCAGCCCTGATGAAGGCGCTGTCCAGCGCAATATATACTATTCTTCTGTATTGTCCCTTGAACTTGGCATGTTTTACAAGCGGCGTGATTACACCACTGTCATCGCAGGGCGCAACCCCATTGTGGCTCATGAATATCTGGGTGCTTCAGTTGAAGGCAAGGACATCATCGTGGCTGATGATATTCTGTCTTCAGGCGGGTCCCTGCTGGATCTTGCACGGGAATTGAAAAAACGGAAGGCAAAGCGAATTTTCTGCATTGTTACCTACGCTTTCTTTACTAACGGCATTCAGGACTATGAAGAGGCTTACCAACAGGGCATCATCTCCCGTGTTATTGCTACCAACCTTACCTACCGAATCCCTGAACTGAAGGCAGCAAAATGGTTTGCCGAAGCTGACATGAGCAAATATATCTCCTACCTGATTGCGACATTAAACCATGACCGCAGCCTTAGCGCACTGCTCAACCCCTACAATCGCATTCAGTCCCTGCTGGCCCGCTACCGTGCGGAGCAGGCAGCCAGCGGCATCAGTTTGATATGAACGCACATGACATGGCACAGAACCAGTCTCCGGCACCAGGCAAAGACAATGATGTTAAAAAAACCAATTTGCTGTCCAAATCAAAGGATTTTCTGCAAGGTGCTTTTGATTCGATTTCCGGAAAGGAACTCCCCCGCCTGGTGGAGGATTTCACACGAGATATGGTAATCATTGCCGAAGGGCTTTTTCAGGATCAGGAAGCATTGCGCAATACGCTGAACATCCAGGCGCAGGAGCAGGATCAACTGGCGCAGTCCTTGCGTGAGATGGACAAAAGGATCAATGAGCTCAGCAAAAAAGTGGATACCCTCAATCAGCGGTCGCAAAAACGTCTTAAAGGTGAGACCGGCTTGGCCCGTATCCTGCGCCAGGCTACCTGGCTGGCATTCGTCATCGGCGGCTCATGGATCATTGTCACACTGATTCAGGCTTTGGTAAAATAGCATGAAGTATCAAGAAATAATCCAGTCCTATCAAAAACGAAACCGCAGTACCCTGACAGACGGCATCACCACGGCGCTCAGCCATCTGGACGAGGTCAGCGTCAGTTTAGGGCTGATGGAGGACAGCGGCCTGCTGGGTGAAATTATGGGAACGCTCAGCCTTGGACTGCCCTTCGCAGTTATTGCTATCACTGAGCAAGGCAAGGTAGTATTGCGCCGCAAGACGCAAAAGGCCGCTATCCAGGACGGCTCTTATCGAATGATCAAAACAGGCGCCGGGCTTGTGGCGGGTACAGCCGTTATGGCTGCCGGCGCAGGCGCGTTTGTCGCGATGCCCGTTGCGGTCTCTGTGCGTGTTATCCTGGATAAATACCGTAGTAATGCGCTGACTGCCTATCGCGTCAAGCAGCGCTCGCAACGGCTGAAGGCTCTGATTGACGCACGCGTTGAACGATTGGTTGCGAAGCCCGGCCCGCTAGCGGATTAGTCAAGGCATCCCCATTCAAACAGTTCATTCTGCCGCCCCAGAAAGGCGGCTTTTTTATAACCTGCTGCGCGCATATATGTGCCAAACCGATTTCATACTTGTAATCATGGATGCATATGCCTGGTGTATATCTTGTTTGGAATGGCTTGAAAAGCCAAAACTGACAAAACCACGCTCCAGAGCGGAAAGCACCATGGATTCCGCTGTGCTTTTCCCATCGCAAAACTGTGTGTGCACATGGGGGAAGACAAAGCGCTTAAGATTTTTCCTGCTGCCATGCCCGGTATTTACCCTCAATCAATTGATAAGCCTGATGCGCGCAGACGGAATTAGCCGCGAAGACAGCTGCAGGACCTTGAAAATCCAGATGATGATTATCCCGGTTTATTAACCTGAAAACACCGCCCGCTTCCTCAACCAATAACTTGCCTGCAGCGTAATCCCATGGTGAAAGAGAATACTCGAAAAAAATGTCCGCGCGTCCGCAGGCAACTGCTGCCAGATCCAACACAGCAGACCCGAGCCGCCGCACGTCGGCGGTTTGTTTCATCAACAGGGCAACTGTGGAGAAAGTGATGTCCACCAATGCCGGTTCATAAGGGGAGGTGCCATAAAAGCTTAAGGCGCGTTCATAAGGAATCTGAGAACAGCGAATGCGGCGCCCATTGCACAAGGCGCCGCTTCCGGCACGCGCTGTGAACAACTCATCGCGATAAGGGTTGAACACCACCGCCAATGTAAGCTGCTTGCCTTCAGACAATGCGATGCTGACGGCTGAGTGGCCCAGACCATGTATATAGTTAAGCGTTCCATCGATTGGATCCACCACCCAGGTAGGGGCGTCTCCAAGCGGTGTGTTCTCCTTTTCCTCGCCATACAGCACACTGCCCGGCAGCAGGCGCAGCAGGCGGTCCTGGAGAAAATCCTGGGTGTTGCGATCGGCTTCGGTTACGAAGTTGGCATGGCCCTCCTTGGTAAGTATACCGCTGGGTTTCTGTTGCAGCATGATAGAGGCTGCCTGACGGATGATCTGTTCAAGCTGAGTAAGCATGAGGTCTCCTTTCATTGACGAATTGATGACATTATAGCATGATATGCGTGTATTACTTGTGTGTGGCAGGGAGGAAAGCTTTGTCTGAATTCCACCGGCGTGATGAGTTGGAGCATGAACTGACTACACGCTTTAGAAAAAATATCTGGAGTCCATTTTTGTCCGCTGTTAAGAATTATGGCATGGCAATGCCCGGTGATCGTATCGCTGTGTGCATGTCGGGTGGAAAAGACTCTCTGTTGATGGCTAAATGTATGCAAACTTTAAAAAAATACAGCAAGGTACCCTTTGAACTGGTGTATTTAAGCATGGATCCGGGCTATGATACACACAACCTGAAAATGATGAAAGACGCAGCCAGCAGACTGGGTATAGAGCCTGATGTGTTTGAAACGGATATATATCGGATTGTTGATGGGGTAACTAATTCACCCTGCCATGTCTGTGCCGCGATGCGTCGGGGCTATCTGTACAAAGAGGCGCGAAAACGCGGTTGTAACAAGATCGCTCTCGGCCACCACCGGGATGATGCGGCAGAGACCATCTTGCTAAGCATTCTGTATGGCGGACAGTTCAAAGCCATGCTGCCGAGGCTTAGGAGTGAGAACTATAAAGACATGGAACTGATACGCCCTTTGTACTTGGTCAGGGAAAAGGCAGTATGTTCCTGGCTTTCATCCACCGGCATTATAACCATTACATGTGCTTGCCGGGTCACGCGCTCAAACGATGGTGGCAAGCGCTCGCGTGTCAAGCAGCTGCTTCACGATTTAGAGGCTGAGCAACCCAATATTATTGACAACATCATTGCTTCCTCCGAAAAGGTTAATCTTGCCACACTGTTGAGTTACAGGCAGGATCAGGACAGTCCGGTGATTTCCTTTATGAAAAGCTTTGCTTCATCAGGATCATCAGATGCGATAAATGTTGACAGATTGTTTTAAAATCGGTACACTTCGCCTTGTACTATTGGGGAGGTACGCGATGAACCAGCAAAAGGTAGCTATCCTTGTGGATTCCGGGACTGATGTCCCGGAAGAATTTGTCAAAGCGCACAATATTTTTGTAGCGCCATTAAAAATCATCTATCATGACAATGAGTATGAGGATCGCCTGGACATCACTCCCCAGCAAATTTATGACCGCCTGGATCAGGAAATTCCCAAAACCTCCCTGCCATCGTCAGAACGGGTCAGCCACCTGTTTGAGGAGATTTATCGGCAAGGCTATAAAATCGTCCTGATAATTACGATTTCAAGCGGTTTGTCCGGGACAAACAATCTGTTGCGATTGCTGGCTCAGGATTATGGCAAGTTGGTCTTCCATATGGTGGATACCAAGAACATCGGTATAGGCGCCGGGCAACAAGCAGTGTTGGCAGCAGAAATGTTGGCGCAGGGAAAACGGGTTTCTGATATTATAAATGCGCTGGAGACCAGCATTGTCGAATCCCGTACCTATTTTTTCCTGGATACCCTGGAGTACTTGGCCAGGGGTGGGCGTATCGGCAAGGTATCCGCTATTTTGGGTTCACTGCTCAAACTAAAACCGATCATCAGCTGTAATGCCGATGGTATCTATGAAACAGTAGCCAAGGTGCGAGGAAGTGCCCAGGCGCTAACCAAAGCAATCTCCATGGCGGTAACTGAAGCTGGACGTCATGTGCGCTTTGCGATTGCAGTCGCGCATGGCAGTGCGCTTGAGGAAGCCAACAGAGTCATGGAGGAACTGAAACGCAGATTACCCCATTGCGAACGCTTTACTAAGACCGATGTCAGTCCGGCTTTGAGCGTCCATACAGGACCTGGCCTGATTGGGATTTCTGTTCATGCCCTGCCAGCTCATCCTTGATGGTAAAATGAACTTTGTTGTGACAGCCACCCTTTGAGGTGGCTTTTCATCAAGAAACCACCCCCGAAAGATGGGGCGGTTTCGGACAGCACAGATTATAATTCAACGCAACTTAACGCCAGAGACCATCGGGATATTTCCCCTGCGCGGTTAACTCTTTCAGAGAAGCTTTAACCAGGGGAGTGTCTGAAGCGTTGGTTACACCAAACCAGCGGTCTTTTGAGCGTAGCACTTGCACGGTGACCAAACCATCACGCAGCAAGTCACCTACCAGGTTTGGCAAATAAAACTCCGCCTTGAGAGGGTTAGTGGCGATAGCTTCCTGATAGAATGGGGCAAAGCGCTCCTCTATGTAATGTAGAAAGCCAGGTGTAAAGGCCCACATGTTCATGCTGACTGTGGTGTTACCGGGCAGACGGGTATAGGTATGATTGTCCAGGGTATACATCGGCCCGTCAATGGTAGGGATGATGTGTAGCCGCTCTACGATACTGTCCAGATAACCTTCCGCATTCACCTTGCACTCGCCGCGTGAGACATAGCCTGCTTCGGAAAGGGTGTTTTGCAGCTCAAATCCAGCCATTGCGTAGTTATTTTCCGCTGGATCAGCATTGAGGTAATCAAATATTTTCTGCATGGCATCCAGACCATAAAAATCATCGCCATTAAGTGCGCAAAAGGGTGCGTCAATAGCGTCTTTGGCACAAAGGATGGCATGGGCAGTGCCCCAGGGTTTCACCCGTTCAGCAGGTACCGACATGCCAGGGGGCAGCTTGTCCAATTCCTGCATGACATATTGGACTTCCATGCGGTTTTCTACGTTTTTGCCAACAATAGCCCGGAAATCATCCTTAATTTTTTTGTTAACGATAAAAACAACGCGCTTAAAACCCGCACGAAGCGCATCATACAATGAGTAGTCTATCAGGCTTTCTCCGTGTCCTCCAAAGGGTGTCATCTGTTTTAACCCTCCGAAACGGCTACCGATTCCTGCCGCCATGACTACCAGAATTGGTTTGTGACCCATATGAACCTCCTGACAGCTTTTTACTATACAACAATAGCATAATTGTTGTGGATTTACCAGACTAAACGGGGGGACAAATCACGATACAACAGCAATCTGATATATTGTTCAAGCGCTTGAATATGAATTGTTCAAGCGCTTGAATATGAAGGTATGTTATTGTATAGTTATTAAGGGAGGCTATATGCAAGAGCAGGACTATTTCACTATCAAGGAAGAAGAGCGTCAAGCGCGACGAGATCGACTGCGCTTTGCTGCAGGCATGACAGATTTTTTGGGCGTGATTCTGGGACTTTTTGTAATCCTGCTGATGTTGTTATTGCTGTTTAGTTTGATTAATTGGCTTATTCGCGATATCAGCAATACTTTTACTTTTATTAATATCCGCTTACGTTGAGAATGGAAATTTCATGGAATAGCCTCAACCAGGACATCTGTTCATGCGCTCGATGCGGATTGTCCAGCGGCATCACCAACAAGGTGCCTGGACAGGGCAATCCACATGCCAGACTGATGCTTATTGGTGAGGGCCCTGGCGCTCAGGAAGATGCGCAAGGCTTGGCTTTTGTTGGTGCAGCAGGACAGTTGTTAACGAGAATGTTAAGCGCGATCTCACTAACGCGTGGAGAAGTTTTTATCACCAATACTGTCAAGTGCAGACCGCCCAACAACCGCGCGCCTTTACCTGAAGAAACTGCTGCTTGCTTGCCTTTTTTGCGCGCACAGACCGCATTGATTCGTCCGCAGGTAATTTTAATATTGGGAGCCAGCGCGCTCAAAGTAGTTTTAGGACCGGACAAGCGTATCACTTCCTCTCGCGGGCAGTGGACGTTATCCAAAGGGGTTTGGATTTTGCCTACTTATCACCCGGCTGCCTTGTTGCGTGATCCCGCGCGCAAGCGGGAGGCCTGGGTAGATTTGTGCATGTTGCGGGATAAACTGGCTGAGCTGCCGGTAAAAAGTGAAATGGATTCTTAATATAGTCATTTGAAGCGGCATATTTTATCTGTCAAGAGGGTATATATAAAATAAGGAGGTGTGTGCATGGAGTTTGTTTTAGAAAACCTGGCCATTATTATTTGTGTTGTTATCGGCATTGGTTTACTGGTTGTTGAGATGTTTATGCCCGGTTTTGGCATTCCAGGAATTTCTGGCCTCGCTTTGCTGGTTGCCAGCGTTTACATTACTTGGACGCGGTATGGCACGGTAGCCGGCCTGGGGTTAGCTGCCGCAGAGCTGGTTATTGCAGGTGTGTCCGTTGCGCTATCATTGCGCTCAGCGTCCAAAGGCAAGCTGTCTCGTTCACCTCTGATTCTAAAGGGTGGACAAACCCGCAAAGAAGGCTTCATCGCGGCTGAAGAAGCGATTGACTTTCTTGGAAAAACAGGCGAAGCTTCCACAGTGCTGCGTCCCGCAGGAATTGCCGAGATAGAAGGCGAACGGCTGAATGTGGTCAGCGCCGGGGAATTTATTCCTAAAGGCGCCAAGGTTGTTGTTAAGGAAGTGGAAGGCGCCAGGATTCTAGTGGAAGCGGTGAATGAAGATGTTTGATCTATACGATAATATAGTAGGAGGAAGCGCTATGCCGGAAATTCTATTGGGGATAGTAGTTATTGTTGTTGTACTGTTATTTTTAGTCTTTTTCCGTTATGTGCCCATCGGGCTGTGGATTCGTGCGCGCGCCTCGGGTGTGCCACTGACGATTTTCACACTGATTGGTATGCGTCTGCGCCGGATTTCTCCTCAGCGCCTGGTAGACACATTGATTATGTCCAGTAAAGCCGGCTTGAATTTAACAGTTAACCAACTGGAAAAACATTTTTTGGCAGGCGGCAATATCGAGCGGGTGGTTAAGTCGCTTGTTTCTGCACAGCAGGCAGGCATCAAGTTAACCTTTGAGCAAGCCTGTGCAATTGACCTGGCAGGGCGTGATGTGCTTCAGGCTGTGCAGATGAGCGTCATCCCCAAGGTGATAGAATCCCCCCCGGTCGCAGCTATTGCCAAAGACGGTATTGAATTACGTGCCAAGGCAAAGGTTACAGTGCGTACCAACATCCAGCAATTGGTTGGCGGGGCGGGTGAAGAGACTGTCATGGCCCGTGTAGGTGAGGGCATCGTAACAACCATTGGCTCCTCCCAGACCCATAAGGAAGTTCTTGAGAATCCTGATCTTATCAGCCGAACTGTGCTTGATAAGGGGCTGGATGCAGGCACCGCTTTTGAAATCCTTTCTATCGATATTGCTGATGTTGATGTGGGACGCAACATTGGTGCGCAGCTGCAAATGGATCAGGCGGAAGCCGACCGCCGTATCGCTCAGGCGCGCGCAGAGGAGCGCCGCGCGATGGCCGTCGCACGTGAGCAGGAGATGAAGGCGGAGGTTCAGGAGATGCGCGCTAAGGTGGTCGCTGCCGAAGCCGAAGTTCCACTTGCAATGGCTGATGCCTTGCGTACAGGCAAGCTTGGCGTCATGGATTATTATCAAATGCAGAATATCATGGCTGATACCCAGATGCGCGACGGCATCTCCAAAGCCACCGACCCGGGTGCCAACCAGACTCATGATCCGCGCGCCAATCAATAAGCCATGCATGAATGTTTAAAGAAAGGGGGAGTGCTATGCGACTTAATTTGAGTCCGATTATGACAATTTTCCTGTTTGCTTTTGCGCTGTGGTTACGCAACAGGGTTGTCAAGGTCAGGCAGGCGGCCAAACAAGCCAGGCAAAATCAAGCCTTTCCTCTGAAATCAGCTAATTCTGCGCCTTCCTTTCCCAAAGCTGCCCCTTTGAGCTCTCACCAAGTAGAAACGTATCAGAACAATGAGGCGGAACCTTTATCTATACTTGAAACTGAGGAGAATTTTTCGATCTTCGAAAACCTCGAGACATTTTCACAAAACGAGCAGCAAAAGCCTGGGCAGCAGAAATATTCCGCCTTACAACCTGCTTTGATACTGCCGAAGATCAATTCAAATACATTGATTCAGGCAATCATCGCACATGAGGTTCTTACCCGTCCGGTCGCCCTTCGCCGAAGGTTTCCGAATTCTGTGGTGCCCATGAGGAAACAGGACAGATAAATTTTACTTAATGTAGTGTCTCCTGAATAACCAACAATTCAGCCACACAGGCACGCCAACGGTACCGGCGTGTCTGTTTTTGTGCTTTCCGACCGGCGAAATAGCGCTGCCAAAAAGAGCCAAATGTAGAGCCTCAGCCGCCTGAACAGGTTCCGGGTCAGGATGGCGGCATGAATGTCCACCTCGCTGGTGTGTTTCAGCCGCATCATCACCAGATCAAGCCCATACCGGCGCTTGCAAACACCGATACATCCCTCAATATGACTCCGCTCTCCTGACTCCTGTCGCTCCAGTGCCAGCGCTTCCTCATACACCTGTCGGTCTTTGGGGGGTCGTCCCAGTTTGGGACCATTCAACCGGATGCCACGCTCCCTGCACCAGGTGAGATTCTCCCTCGTTCGGTAGATCCTGTCTACCAGTCCCCGCTCCGGATAGTGGCCCGTTTGCTCCTTGTATCGCTCCATCGAAGCCATCAGTGTTGTGCTTTCGTTGAAGGCATCCCACGAGATTTCCTCAATCCTCGCATAGCCATCGCTCAGGCTCAGCGCCACCTTCGCACCGAACTCCACCGGCACCGCCGCCTTGCCCCGAACAATCGGTCGCACCCAGGGCTGGTGCAGGCTCACAATCCGGTCATCCACACGGTGCGTATTGCTGTCATACATCTCCTGCTGCTGCGCGTACAGCATCCGGATCACTGCCATGCGCTCCAGCTCCTTTGCGCTCAGCGCGTCCGGATATTTGCTCAGGATGGCTTCCAGATACCCCAGGTTCCGTTTGACATAGCCCAGCTGCTGACGAATCGCTTTGCGAATCTTCTTGCGTGTTGGTTTCCGGTCCCGGGCAAACCGCAGCCAGTCCCGCCTGGCCAGGTTCCGGTAGGTTCTGGGCTTATTACCTTCCGTGGCGCCTGCCTTGTGCGCTGTATCAATCATCCCTTCCAGCAGCTCCCGCCCTTCGTTGAGCAGCGAAGCGTCGGTGGGAAAACGGATGTTCTGCGGAACACAGGTCGCGTCCAGGATCAGCGTCCCTCGGTTGCCCGGGCCTCCTCCCTCACTGTCAGCGTCATCATGATTGTCGTCATCGGAACCAGGCTCCTTTTCTGCTTTCACCTTTTTACGGCCAATCACATAGTCATTCACCTCTGACAGCATCTCCGGCGTGATCCGCTCCCGAAACCACGTCATCACGCTGGGGTCAAAGGGCCTGGCGTTGGTATATTCCGCAAACCCCAGGAAGTACTGCAGATAGGGGTTCTCCCGGATCTCTTCCACCGTGTCCTCATCTGAAAAACCATAGCGCTTCTTGATAATCAAAGAGCCGATGGCCATCCGGGCCGACTTTGCCGGCTTCCCCTCCCGGGGGTTGCTAAACAGTGCAGCATACCGCTCCTCAAAGACTTCCCAGGGGATGAGCTCCGACATCCTTACCCATCTGTTCTCGGGGTTCAGCATGACGCCACCAAACAGCGTCGCGTCTTCAAAGAAGGTCGCCTGGCGTGCTTTTTTCTCGTACATACCGTTTCATCTCCAGTTCAAGTGCAAGGGTTTTGCGTGCTTTCTGCAATTATCCTTGCACACATGATACCAGAAAATGGCCGGAAGATGTTGATTTGTCTTGTGTTTGGAGTTGTTCAGCAGACACTAATGTAGACTGTATGTGATGTGTTATAGTAGACGAACGCAGGGGCTGTAGCAAAAGCGCAAGCAGATTCAGGAAAAGCTCAACAAGTTCGCCACCCGGATTCCAACTTCATGTACCTGACGGACTTCCGGGAGCAGGACCTGAAGGATGTCATCACGCAGCTTGAGCCCTCGCTGTTCACCAAGGTCACCGGGTTGACCGTGTAGGATTTTGACAGGCTGGTGTCCCTGGGCGTTTTAAATAAGTCTCTGATGAATGAAGCTGTTTACAAGTTCCGCCGCTTTAAGGAATCCAGCTTGTCCTATGCCGGGGTCAACATGCATGAGGGCGAGTCTGTAGGCCTGTTCAGCGCTGAGTTGTTACGCGCGGACCATGACCAGCTGAGCCGGCAGCAGAGGGCATCCATCCAGCTGCCGGCCCGCGGCGATGATGACAGGCCGGAGCCGGCCGCTCTCCGGGCAAAGACCAGGAGTGATGATGTGGATGATGAAGGGGACATCGATGAAATGGAAGAAGCGGACAGCGTCCCCGCACCAAAGGATGAGCCCGCTCCTTCAAGCGCTGTTTTGGAACCGTCCCCCGCCGGCGGTGAGTTTCCTGGGGTGATCGTCGGGGCCAAAGTGCGCCAAAACTTTGGTGGGTGAATTCAAGCGATGCAAGACCTGGAGATAATCTATCAAACGCTCTGTGCCCATTACGGCAATCTTTGCTGGTGGCCCGCGAAGACGCCGTTTGAGGTGATCGTGGGCGCGGTTCTCACGCAGAACACAGCCTGGACAAATGTGGAAAAAGCGATCAGGCGGTTTGATGGCAATCTGTCACCTGAGCGCATCCTGAGCCTACCAGTCGCGGAGCTTCAGGAGATTATCCGCCCAGCAGGTTTTTTCAGGCAGAAGTCACAGTACCTGAAAGCCGTTACTGAATGGTTTATGAGTTATGGTTGCGATCCTGATGCAATAAAAAACCGCCCTCTGCCGGACATCCGTGCTGAATTATTACAGGTACGGGGCGTGGGCAATGAGACGGCGGATTCTATTCTCCTTTATGCTTTTGGTATTCCAACTTTTGTCGTGGATGCCTATACGATGAGGCTGTTCAGGCGTTTGCCGGTTGATGCAGGAAAGACCTATATGGAAGTAAAGAGCTTTTGTGAAAGCGAGCTTCCCCGGGACACTGAGCTATATAACCGTTTTCACGCCCTGATTGTGCATAACGGCAAGGAACACTGCAAAAAGAAAATGGATTGCGCGGGTTGTCCTCTGGAGCGGCATTGCGAGAAGCTGTCTTCATAAATTTTCATCCTGCTTCTTAAAGATAAAGGCCGATATTCATTTTTTGAAACCGCCCTCATTGTCCTTTTGCACATTAAAATCCCAGCCGTCAACTGGGATTTTAATGTGCAGTCGCTGAATTAAAGCTTGGATGTGTCTTTCTTCTCTTCCGGATTGTCAATCAGTCCTTGATGCCGGACATCTTGATGCCTTCAACAAAATATTTCTGCGCCAGGAAGAAGATGATCAAAACCGGGATCATGGTCGCTACCGCCACTGCCATCATCTGGCCGATCTTCGTGGTTCCCATGGAGCTGTTCAAAAACTGCAAGCCGATCGCAAGGGTGAATTTGCTGGTGCTGTTGATGTAAATCAACGGCGTAAAGAAATCGTTCCAGTGGTACACCAGTGACATGACCAGCACGACCAGGGAAACGGATTTGACCGATGGCATCATGATGTAGATGAATGTCTGGAAGGTGGATGCTCCGTCTATGAAAGCGGCCTCATCCAGCTCCTTGGGCAGGGTTCGGTAGAATTGAATGAACAAAAAAATGTTGAAAGCGCCGCCGCCCAGCCAGGCGGGGATCAGCAAAGGCAGATAGGTGTCCACCATTCCCAGTCTCTGGTACAGCAAATACTGGGGGATCAGCGTGACCTGATTGGGCAGCATCATCGTGGCCATCATCAGCGTGTACCACAAGGCCGAACCCTTGCACTTGAACCTGGAAAAGCCGTAGGCCACATACTGCGCGGACAGCACGGTGCCAATGGTGGATAAAATGGATACAAAAGCGGTGTTCCGGAAAAACAGGGGGAAGTTCGCCTTCTGCAAACCGGTGGTATAGTTTGACCACAGCCACTTTTTGGGGAAAATCGTGGGCGGGAAGCGATAGGCTTCCGCGGTGGATTTAACTGATGTCAGCAGCATCCAAAGAAAGGGAAGGACGCAGATGATGGTGCAAATCCCAAGAATCAGGTAAATTGTCGCCCTGCCCAGCGCGCGCTTGACGTGGTAGCTTTCCAGAGACTTGATCTTGTGGGTTGATTGCATTTCTCTTGCCCCCCTTCCTAAGAATCGCCGTAGAACACCCATTTGCGCTGGGTGGCCTGAATGAGCAGCACCAGGGCCATGATGGCAACAAACAGAGCCCAGGCTACAGCGGACGCGTAGCCCATCTTGCCATATTCAAAAGCGTTGCGGAAGATAAACAGGGATACCGTCAGTGTTGAGTCCACCGGGCCGCCATTGGTCAGAATGTAGGGCTGGCTGAACAGCTGGAACGCGTTGATGATGCCGATGACCAGATTGAAAAAAATCGTTGGTGTGCTCAGCGGGATGGTGATGGACCGGATTTGACGCCAGGTAGAAGCGCCGTCAATCTCCGCGCTCTCATAATAGGTGCGGGGGATGTCCTGAATACCGGCCAGCATAATCAGCACACTGTTGCCAATCGACCAGAGGTTCATGATGACAATGCTGATCAGGGCCGTGTTCTTGTCACCCAGCCAGTTTGGTCCCTGAATGCCAAACATGGACAGTACGTAGTTGAACAGACCGTAGGTTCCGTTGAACAGCCATCCCCACATGATGGTGACTGCCACGCCGGCGGTCAGATAGGGAACATAAAAAACACTTCTGAAAAAGCCAAGAAAGCGGATGTTCCTGCTCAGCAGCCACCCGAGAAAAAAGGACAGGACCAAGCTGGATGGCACAAACATCAGCACGTACAGAAAAGTGTTTTTAAAGGCGATCAGCACGCGGGTTTCCACAGTAAAGGCCTGCACGAAGTTTTGCAGCCCGATATAGGAACCGTCACCCGCATAACCTGTGTCGGTTAGCGACAGCCTGAAGGACTCTATCATTGGATAGACGGTAAGCACCAGGAAACCGATTAGCCATGGCGCAATAAATGCATAAAAGTTGATGGTATTTCGCTTGTCAAGCCCCGATAAACGCTTCACAGATTAACAACACCTTTCGTTTATAGGGAAAAGCGCAGGGAAACCTGTTCCCTGCGCCAATCCAATTTGTAGATTAGTTGACCTTCATCGCAGTGCTGAAGTTGTAGCTGGCAAACTCATCCATCGCCTGCTGCGAGTACTTGGCCATCGCCTCGGCCGGGGACATGCCGTCCATGGTCACAGCCTCGACCATGTTGGCCCAAATATCACCGGTGGAGGCCAGGGTGCCGCCCCAAGGGTTGATGTGGGACAGGGCAAGGTGATCCACCATGTAGTCGTTGAAGTAGGTGCCAAAGCCCTCATACTCGATGTGCGCGTAATAGTTCTCAGCCACATCCTTGCCGGCGGGCATGCCGCAAATCGCCGTTGCCTTGCCCATTTCCTCATTGGCAAAAGCGTTTTCCTTCATGAAAGCCCAGGCTGCCTCGGGGTTCTTGGCGGTGGTGGTGATGGCCCAGCCGGTGGCATAAATCACGTTGATTTCCTTGCCGCTTTTGCCAACGCCCATGGGCATGGGTACCAGACCCACGTTGATGCCGTTCTCCTTGGCGTCCTCCAGGAAGCTGGCAGCCTCAAAGCCGCCCAGCGGATACATCGCGCACAGGCCGCTCTGGAACAGGACAGCGGATGGGATGGTGGTGCTCTCAGCGTCGTTGGGCATGTAGCCTTCCAGAATCATCTTTTGATACAGCTCAAGGGACTTTTCAATCTCGGGGCTGTTCATATAGCATTCGCTCAGGTCATCGGCATAGGGGGTACCGCCGCCGGCGTAGGGCATGGCGGCGTTCATAACCCAGTGTTTGGCCATGGCATAGGTTTTGTTGGGGCCTTCGCCGCCGACAAACGCCTTGCCCCAGTCCAGCATGTCGCCCAGTGTCCAGCCCGCTTCTGGGTACGCGACACCGGCTTCATCAAACATGTCCTTGTTGATGGCCATGCAGAAGATGTTGGCATGCATCGGGAAGCCTTCCAGCTTGCCGTCAGTATTGTAATAACCGTCGATCATCCCGGGAACCAGAACCGCATCCAGGTCGATGCCGTCGCGCTCAACATAGGGGCGCAGGTCCATATAGTACTTTGTGTTCATACCAAAGTAGTCGGGAGACATCTGGATAAGATCCGGGCCTGTTCCGCTGACCAGCGCCGCGGTGGCCTTCTGATCCCAAACGCTGTCGGCAGTCGGGATAATGGAATACTCCACCTCCAATTCGGGATGGGCCTTGATGAAGGCCTTGATAATGGCATCGCGCTGCTCGGCCTCCGCATCTGCGCCCCAGGCCCAAATGGTCAGCTTGCCGGACAGTGCTTCCTCTGCGGACGCCAGGCTTACCAGCGACATCAGCATCATCACAGCCATAAACAAAGATAGCAACTTTTTGGTCATTAAAGGGAACCTCCTTATTGATTTGGATGTCTTGTCTTTTTTTGTTGAGCACAAGTCATCATTTATAATAATTATACGACATAAAACAGATAAACAACAACATCTTATTTTGCGAAAAACTTGTCTTATTTTGATTCCGTGTGTTGTCTGCAATTTATAATCCTGATGATGAAAAACAGCGTATCCTCTTGTAATCTTCTGATTTTTTGATGTTCATCATAAACAGCAGGCTGTTCATCTCATGACGCGCTGTTAGCCTGAATTTGCTGGGGAACTGTGGCAGCTGGGTGTCCTTTTCGTTTTGACTGCCTGAACTGGCTGGGTGTACATCCGGTTAATTGATTAAAGACACGGTTGAGGTAGCTGGCTGAACCGAAACCCAGTTTGTATGCGATTTCCGATATAGAATCGTCAGTAGCGATCAGATAATTCTGAGCTTCATTCACCCGTACGCTGTTATAGAAGTCGATATAGCCTATGCCCATCATGCTCTTGAAATTCCGGCTGAAATCCGAATAGCTCATATGCGTCATCGCCGCGGCCTGCTGCATACTGATTTTACGCCCGGGATTGGTGACGATCTGCTCGACCAGCTGTGATATCTCATCAGTATAGACGCTGTCTTTCTGATCTGCCACATGTGCCAGGTTCATCCGCATCATTTCAGAAACCAACTGTAATAACGCGCCGTTGAGCCGCATTTCATATTCAGGAATATAACGGGAACGGGACATTTCATAAAACACAGCTTCATCCATCCCTTCTGTAAAAACCGTAGAGAAGGATGCGATGTCCTGCAAAATCCTGAACAATGCAGAATCACGGCTTACCTGAATCCCTTTGCGTGAGGACAAGGTTCTTTCAAAGACAATCGCCGCCTTGGCAGGCAGGCTGCTGATGCAATTTCTCAGAAATGAAGTGGTGAATTGGATCAGTAAAAGATATTCAAATCCGATGTCCTCACAGGAATGCGGTTGCAGGGGATTGAACATCAGCAGTGTCCGCTGGTCGAAATGACTGATTGTATTGAAGTCCTCGTCCTTTGCACAGAAGAAAAACTGCAACTCATAAAAATTATGGCAATGCCAGGGAAAGAAATGGTAATTGTTTTTCTTATGATGCGCGTGCATGGGGTTGTAATGAAGCACGCTGGACGCGAGCCGAAGGGAAGGCAATTCCATATCATGAAGCTTTGTTTGAAAGAGCATTGTTTATCCTCCTTGACCCGGACGGATTGAATGTGACCTGTTTCGCAGACAAAGAAGCGGCGCTCCCCCTCAGGCAGCAAGACAGAGCTGTCATTCCTCCGGTCTGCATGCGAATGCGCACTGGCGGTCATAAACAATCAATGCGTGCAGGATGGCTGTTATTATATCATATCCACACAGGCGGGTTGCCGTGCGTTACTTCTTCTTGGTCCGGAACGCCAAGTTACAAGCGATGGCTGAACAAAGATGCGATGTTTGTTACCCGTACTCTTGTGTTTGCCGCTCTTGACAGTTTTGCATGTCCTCCTTTATGATGCATTTATCAGACGAAGGAGGAACCAGCATGAAGTTTTTTGTTTGTAAAAAATGTGGAAACATTATCACGTACGCTTATGATTCCAAGGTGCCAGTGGTTTGCTGCGGCGAAAAGATGCAGGAAATGGTCGCAGGCACTGTAGACGCTTCCAAGGAGAAGCACGTCCCCGCAATCAGTGTTCAGGATAACCTGGTTACAGTCAAGGTGGGTTCTGTGACCCATCCTATGGAAGAGAAGCACTACATCACTTTTATCGCACTGGAGACCACCGCTGGCTGCCAGCGCAAGTCTCTCAAGCCCGGTGAGGCGCCGGAGGCTGTTTTTGCCCTGGCTCCGGGTGTCAAGGCTGTTGCCGCCTTTGAGCATTGCAACCTTCATGGTCTTTGGAAGGCCGAAGTATAAACAAGGAGAAACCGTCAATGAAAAAGTATGTGTGCGATGTCTGCGGCTGGGTGTATGACGAAGCGGAAGGCTATCCGGAGGAGGGCTACGCACCCGGTACCAAATGGGAAGATCTGCCTGATGATTTTGAGTGTCCGCTCTGCGGGGCCGGCAAGGATCAGTTCAGCCCGGAAGAATAAGCGCCATCAGGGCTTTTCCATCCATGATGCGTTTTGCCCGCGATCGTGACATCATTTTTATCAAGCGTACCCTGAAGCCGACCGGGCAGTCAGCCGCAAGGGTGCGCTTTTATTTCATGAGTTTAAGTAGCGAGGTGTTATTATGACGTTCACACGCAAGCGCCCAACCTTTCCGCGCTTCCTGCTATGTTTGCTGCTGGGTGTGCTCACCAGCGGCGGTCTGTTGGTGGTTGTCCAGCGGTTTTATCAGCAATATCTTGAGAAAAGCGCGCTGCGCGAACCTTTTTTTCTTCTGGCTGGCATCAGCGCGCTGGTGACCGCGCTGTTTTTGTTTTTTCCGGCCAACCGGCCCGGAAAGTTGCTCAAGTGGTTCTGGCGTCTGGTGGCGCTGGTTCTTGTACTGACGCTGGGGTGGGGGATAGGCAGCTTTTACATCGCGCAAAACGATCTGCTTTATATGCCCGGACGGCATGAGTTGGCAGCGGAGGAAAGCCTCCGGCAAGTGCCCGGCGTGGAAGCAGTTGCACTGCCCGGTGGCGAAGGACAGACACTGCATGGCTACTTTTGGAAAACGACCGATGCTCCGGCCGGTCTGGTCTTGTATTTTGGCGGCAACGGGGAATTAGCCGCCGGGCGTGTGAACACGCTGATCAAGCAAAATACGGACAGCTTGCTGAAGAGCTATCATTTTATGATGGTGGACTATCCGGGATATGGCAACAGCGAGGGTGAACCCACTGAGCAGAGCATCCTGGCCATGGCTGATGCCGCGTTGGCCTATGCGCTGTCACGTGCTGACGTATCCCCGGACCGCGTGGTCATCGCCGGGTACAGCCTGGGGACCGGGCCTGCAGCCTACCTGGCGGCCAAACACAAGCCCGCAGGCTTGGTGCTGATGGCTCCTTTCTTTAACGGAGAGGAACTGGTGGCTGACTTCATCACATCAAATCTGGACGCTCCTGATATCATACAGTGGGTCGCTGCCCTGTTCACACGCAATAAATATCCCAATCATCGCCACGCGGAAGCCACCCAGGCGCCCACCCTGGTTATCGCAGGCCTTGGGGATACTCTGGTTCCCTTTCATCAGGCTGAACGTTTGGCGGCGCTGTATCAAAAAGGGCGCCTGGTCACGCTGGAGGGAGGACACACCGCGCCTTGGGTTGATCAATTTTCCCTGCAGTCCATCGAAGCCTTCCTGAAGGAAATTGACAGCGGTTCCTCCCTGGACCCAGCCCAGCCTTCATCCCCTTCATCCTGCGCCTTATCAAACTTGTATTGATTTTAGCTTTTGTATCAGTAAAAACAGTCCGGATACTTCATTATTTCCGGGCTGTTTTTATGCTGGTTCTGTTGATTCCCCGCATGGCGCGTCCTTGCTGACAAGCACCAGGTCACTGCCGGCACGCACATTAAAGTGTTCAAAATAAGCATTCTCCATGGGAATCCACTTATCAAGAAAGTCCGCCATCAGGTTTGCCGGTACGCGCCTGCGCAGCCGTGCCAGTCGGGTTTCATCATCAATGTCCAAAAAGACTTTCAGATCGTAGTAATTCAACAACTCAGGATGCAAGCTGTAGGATCCCTCAACAATGTTGAGCTTGGCCGGCGTCAGCGTGAGCTGGCAGAGCGCGTCAGTCTGGCAGTCATACCTGCTGTAGCTTAACGGCATGCCCGGGCGGAGCTTGATGAGCACCTCATCGCGCAGCCGTTCACGGTCCATGTTGCCCCCGGGCGCTGCCAGCCTTTCAGCGCTGCGCTGATGTGGCTGCAGGAAGAAATCGTCCACGTGGATCACCGCGCAATCCGTTCCGAAATGTTCTTTCAGACGCTGAGCCAGTGTGGATTTGCCGCTGCCGCAGGGGCCGTCAATAGCGACTGTCAGGCTTTGACGCTTGGCCAGCAGGCCTTCAATTACATGCTTCAGTATCCTGCTGTCCTGAGCCTGCCGGTTCATCAGCGCTCCTCCCGGAAATAGTTGATACCGCAGGAAGCCGGCTGCTGATTGTCCCGGCGCATGCGCACAGAGGAGAGCACCAGCACCAGGCAGGTGACCAGAAATGGCAGCATTGAAAAAAGCGCCGGGGGAATATCGACCACATCGCGGGAGATGTACAGCCGAAGAACTGACAGCGCGCCAAAAACCAAACTGCCCAGGATGGCGCGGCCGGGCTTCCAGGCGGCAAAGATCACCAGTGCGATCGCGATCCAGCCCTGGCCTGAGATGATGTTGGGCTGCCAGTTACCCAGCGCTGTCACCATGCTGACATATACGCCGCCCAGGCCACTGAATGCGCCGCCTGCCAGGATATGCGCATACTTATAGACGTTGACCGGCACGCCCATGGCGTCTGCCGCGGCCGGGTTCTCACCTACTGCGCGCAGGTTCAGTCCCAGCCTGGTGCGCCTGAGATAAAGGGACATCGCGATTCCCAGCGCAAGCGCCAGGTAGGTCAGGATGCTGTGGTGAAACAACAGGGTACCGATGACAGGCAGGTCACTCAGAGCGCCCAGATGCAGGGGAGAGAGCAGCTCCTTCAGCCTGGGACTCATGAACACCGTGCCCACCGGCGCGCCCAGCTTGGTTTTTTCGCCCAGGAAATTGGCGATACCCGTGCCGAAGATCGTCAGCGTCAGACCGGTTACGTTCTGGTTGGCCTTGAGCGTTACTGTCAAAAAAGCGTACAGCAAGGCGCCGAAAGCGCCGGCCATCATTCCAAACAGGAGGATCAGAATGGCGGAGTCGGTATGGTAGCCTGCCAGGAAGCCTGCGATCGCCCCCAGATACATCATGCCCTCAACGCCCAGGTTGATATTGCCGGCTTTCTGGGTGAGGATTTCCCCCAGCGTGCCATACAGCAGGGGGACACTGGCCAAAATGGCTGCGTACAGGAAAGGTAGGAGCTGGTCGATCAATCCGTTCATGCCCTGACCTCCTGTTTGGTTACCAAGCGGTATTGCAGGAAGAACTCCGCTCCCAGCACGCAAAAGAGAATGATCCCCTGTAGGATATCGGACATCGATGCCGGGATGCGGTATTCGGTTTGCATCATGCTGCAGCCCTTTTGCAGCACGGCAAACAGGAATGACACTACCATGCAGCCCACGGGGGACAGCCGCGCAAGCCATACCACGCTGACCGCGGTAAAGCCGCGCCCGCCGGCGACAGCATCGGTCAGCTGCCGGTCCGGACCGGATACCTGCAGCATACCGGCCAGGCCGCAAATGCCGGCGGACAGGAACATTGTGCGAAGGATGATGCGCTTTACTGGCATGCCGGCATAGCGTGCGGTACGCTCGTTTTCGCCTACCACGGCAATCTCATAACCCTGTTTGGTGTAGCGAAGGTAGATAAACATCGCTGCCACCATCACCAGCATCACAATCCAGCCAATGTGCAGATTACCCACAAAAGGGAAAGGGACCTCCGGCAGGCGCGCCTGGCGCGGAAAACGCGGCATGGCGGCAAACCCGCCTGAACCGTCCCGCCAGGGTCCCTCGCGCAGGAAGGTGATCAGGTAAAATACGATGTAGTTGAGCATCAGGGTGAACAAGGTCTCATTGGTGCCAAAGCGGGTCTTGAACCAGGCGGGTACCAGGCCCCACAGCCCGCCAAACAAAAAACCGGCCAGTGCCATGGCGGACAGCAACAGCGCCGGGGGCAGGTGAGACTGGAAGTAGGCAAAATAGCTGGCTGCGATGGCGCCGGCGGCGAACTGCCCCTCCGCGCCGATATTCCAAAAGCGCATCTTGAAAGCCAACAGTACGCCCAGGGAGGTCAGCGCCAGGGGAATGGTCAGTTTCAAGGTTTCCCTTTGCATGCCCGGGCTGCCCAGCGCGCCGCGAAGCATGGTGCCGTAAACCGCCAGGGGCGCGTAGCCCAGGGCTGCCAGAAACAGACCGCCTACCAGCAGCGCGAACACAACGGCTGCCGCCCGGTAAGCCCAGGTCAAAGCGGGTCTGATCTCGCCCCGGGCGACAACGTGCGGCAAGGCAACCCCCTTAGGCATATTCATCCTCCTTGTCGGTGACCAGTCCGGTCATCTTCATGCCCAGCAGCGCCTTGGTGGCAAACTGGCTTTCCACGATCGCGCTCATGCGCCCGGCGCACAGCACCATGATGCGGTCGCACAATCCCAGCAAGACATCCAGATCCTCACCCACATACAGGATACCGACTCCCTTTTGTTTTTGCTCGTTGAGCATGTCATAAATGGTCATTGAGGCGCCGATGTCCAGCCCCCGCACAGGGTAGGCGGTAATCAGCACACGAGGGCTGAGGTCGATTTCCCTGCCCAGCAGGATTTTTTGCACATTGCCCCCTGACAGCTTGCGAATTTTGACATTCAGCCCCGGGGTGACAATCCGCAGGCGCTCCACCATTCGCTGAGCCTGTGCGCGTGCCGGACCGCGGCGCAGGAAAAAACCTTTCTGGTCGCGGTAGGTTTTCAGCAACAGGTTGTCCGGGATGTTCATTCCGCCTACCAGGCCCATGCCCAGGCGGTCCTCAGGGATGAAGGCCATGCTGACACCCTTGCGGATGATTTCCCGCGGGCTCAGCCCGGCAATGGGCTGGCCGTCCATCAGCACATTTCCACTGGTAGGTTTTTCAAGACCTGTGATGATTTCGCACAATGCCTTCTGGCCGGAGCCGGCCACACCGGCCACGCCCAGGATCTCGCCTGCCTTGAGCGTAAAGCTGATATCCTCCAGCACGCGCCGCCCTGCAGCGTCCGTGAAGCTGAGTTTGTCCACCTTCAGCAGGGACTGCCCAGGGGGCATCTCCACATGGCGTACATTTAAATCGACCGGCCGGCCTACCATCAACTCTGTCAGGCTGAAGCGGTCTGTTTGCGCAGTGGAGACTGTGCCCACATTGACCCCCTTGCGCAAAACGCTCACGCGGTCGGAGATGTCCATAACCTCCTCCAGCTTGTGGGTGATGATGATGATGGCTTTGCCCTCACGGCGCATCCTTCTGAGGGTATCAAACAGCATCTGGATTTCCTGGGGAGTCAGCACGGCGGTTGGCTCATCCAGGATCAGCTTGTCTGCGCCGCGGCAGAGCACCTTGAGGATTTCTACCGCCTGTTTCTCGCTGACGGACATGTCATAAACCTTGCGGTCCAAATCGACCTGAAAACCCATTTCGCGCACCGCGTCCTCAGGCTTGATCCTGATCAGCCCGGCCTGGCCCAGGAGAATGTTTTCCCGTGCGGTAAGCACCTCCACCAGCTTGAAATGCTGATGGATCATTCCGATGCCCAGGCGGATGGCATCCCGGGGCGAGCGGATGCGCACGGGCTTGCCATCGAGCAAAATCTGTCCGCTGTCAGGCTGATAGATGCCCGAGAGCATATTGGTCAGCGTGGTCTTGCCTGATCCGTTTTCTCCCAGCAGCGCCAGGATTTCGCCGCGCTTGACTGTCAGGTCAATGCTGTCGCAGGCGGTTACTTTGTCAAAGCGTTTCGTCAGGCGGTTCAATTGAATGGCTGGGATGTCCTGCATGCGCGCTCCTTGTGTTTCGTTCTTCCTGTATATACCACAAAATGCTCTTGAAGAACAGTGAAGCGGGGCTGTCTGGCGGCAGCCCCGCTGAAGAAATAGCTTGATGGATTTATTTGACTTCCACGCCCTTGATGAGCAGCGTGGTCATCAGCCCGCCGGTGATGTCGCTGTCAGACAGGGTTTCACCTTCGGCCAGCACCAGCTCACCTGCGTTGTTGTACAAGGGGCCGGTAAAGACGTCCCACTCGCCGGAAAGGATGCGCGCTTTGGCTTCCTCGATTTTTTCTGCTGTGCCCTCAGCCACATTGTCACTGAGCGGGGACAGGTCAACCATGCCCTCCTTGAGGCCCAGGAAATAGTTCTCAGGAACCCAGGTGCCGTTTACCACGTCCTGTACCTGCGCGATGTATACGCTGGACCAGTGCCAGATGGGCGCGGTCAGGTGCGCCTTGGGGGCGGATGGAGTCATGTCGGTGTTGTAGCCTACGCCGAATTTGCCGGCTTCTTCAGCTGCAACCTGAGGCATGTCGGTATCAACATGCTGTGCGATGACATCGCAGTCCAGGGCAAGCAGCGCGACCGCGGTCTGCTTTTCCAGGGTGGGATCAAACCAGGATGAGATATACTTCACATATACGACCGCGTCAGGGTTGACGGACTGTACGCCCAGCGCGAAGGCATTGATGCCGCCATTGACTTCGGCGTTGTCCGCCCAGGCAGCCACATAGCCGATTTTGTTGCTCACGGTCTTCAGTCCCGCGGCAATGCCGGAGAGGTAGCGCGCCTGATAAATGCGGCCGAAGTAGTTGTTGAAGTTGACGTCGTTGTTCTTGTAGCCGGAGCAGTGGGAGAAAATCACGTTGGGATACTCCTCAGCCATCTCCTCCATGTAGTTCATGAAGCCCCAGGAGTTGCCGAAGATAATCTGGCAGCCTGCATCCACGAGCTCACGCAGCGCAGAATCGCATTCAGCATTTTCGGGAACGTTGAACTTGTAAAGCACCTGGCTGTCCTTCAGCCCCAGGGCTTCCTTCATACCCTCCAAGCCGTTGTAATGGGCGCCTGAGAAGCCGTCATCCTGAGAGCCGATGAGCACCATGCCCACCTTCAGATCTTGTGCGGCAACCGGCGCGAAAACGGATTCCGCCGTGGCGCTCAGGCTGCCCGCGCATACCAGCGCGAGGAGCATCATCATGGACAGGAGCTTGCGAAACTTGGAAACGTGTTGCATGGTCGTGGTGCCCTCCCTAAATTTATTCATTGTTCAATCCTCCGACAGAAGGAGCTTGCCGTCCTTGATCTGCCGGACGATGGACAAACTGAGTACCTCAAGGCCCTGTGCCCTCAGCTTTTGACCGCCTTGCTGAAAGCCCTTTTCTATGGCCACCGCGGCGCCGACAGCCGTAGCGCCGGCCTGGCGCACCAGGTCCAGCATGCCCTGGATGGCCTGCCCGTCAGCCAGGAAATCATCCACAATCAAAACCCGCTTACCTTTTGGTAGCAGGTCCCTGGCACAGCGCATCTGATAGGATGCGCCGCGGGTGTATGAGACCACCTGCGTGGTGTACAGCGTCTTGTCCTGGTTGCGGGCCGGGCTTTTCTTGCAAAACAGCACCGGCAGATTATCAAGCGCGTGCGCTGTGGTGATGGCCAGCGCGATGCCTGAGGCCTCCACTGTCATGACCAGCTCCGGATGGGCATGCCTGAAATGTCCTGCGATGGCAGCGCCCATCTCAAACAATAGTCCGGTGTCCAAGCCGTGGTTCAGGAAACTGCCCACCTGAACGATGTCGCTCCCTACTCCATGGCCTTTCTCCATGATGGCCTGACGCAAACGCTCCATCGCCCCTCCAAATACGAACAAAAAGATGAAATACAATAAAATCGTACACCTTTTTACGCGGTAATGCAAGCCCTCAAGCCGGTTATAAAAAAGAAAATAACTATGATTTTGGCTGTTCCAAATTCTTGCTTGCTGTGGCATGGACAACCTGGTTTTCTGACAGGGAAGACACCGGAATGACGCTTCACCGCATAGTCAAATATGCGTGAAGAATCCGTTATTAAAACCGGATATTCAAATCAAATTCATGGCGGCATTTCGGGCATTTGATATGGTTGATACCGATTTTGCGCGTCAGGCGCAGCATTTGGCGGCAATTCGGGCAGGCGCGGTAGCGGTGGGTTTTTCGGTCGCGAAAGCGGTTGCGTGCCTGCAGCAGTTTTTGGCTGACAGCGCTGCGAAGGGCAAGATATTTCTGGTTTTCCGCCGCGCGCCTGTCATGTTTTTTGGAAAAGGCACGAAAGAAGGCATAGCCGGCGCAAGCCAGGGACAGCAGGTACAAAACCCGGCTGGGGAAAAAGATATTCAGCACCAGAAAAATGACAGTGCCCGCCATCAACGCCCGGTACAGCGCGTCAATGCCATAGCGTCCCCGCATAAAGTTGGCTAGACGATACTTGAAGTTGTTCATGTGTTTACTCCATTTCCATTCTTTAGATGCACCGGCAGCAGAGCCTGGCCAGGCACAGCCCCATGCACAAGGTATTGAGACTGGAGATATTGGGCATGCCAAACATCTGGCTACGCTGGGTGTATTGCTGCGCGCCGCTTTGAATCTGCGCGCGCGCCTGCGCGTAGTCAAAATTGTCAGGGTCAAGCCGTACGGCTTCCTCAATATGGTTGATTGCGCTGACACGGTTGCCCATGCCGTAATGGGCCAGGGCGCTCAGGTAATACCACTGCGCACTGCGCGGGCTTATCTGGCTGAGAACAAACAGCGCTTCCTGGTAACGCATGGCGTTGATGTAGCGGCGCACCGGGTCAAACTGATCCCCGGTTTCGCGATACCTGCTTTGCTGCTGGCTTTGCTGTTGCCAGCGGTAGAATTCCTCAAAGGGGTTAAATCCGCCATAGCCCTGATACGCGCCGCCCGGACGCTGTGAAGACTGAGGCCTGGAATAATCCTGATATTTGGCGCGGCCGGATTTAATCTCCTCATAAGCCACGTTGATCTCCGCCATCCGTTTTTGAGCGTTTTTGTCACCCGGGTTCAGATCCGGGTGATATTTCTTGGCCAGCTTGCGATAAGCGGCGGTCACCTCCTGTTCGGATGCGCTGCGGGAGATGCCCAGCACTTCATAGGGATCTTTCATGCGCTCTCCCCTTCCTTCTTGGTTTGGTGATACCGTGTCCACACGCCTGAATAGAGGATGTTGTTCATCAGCTCCCGGTCCTGAAGCAGCGGCAGCGCCTCATACGCCCGTGTACAGTCAGCCATGAGCAGGTTCAGGATTTGTTCATGCCGCTGGCTGGGGATGGCTACCAGCGGGTTGTAGCGTTCCTTTTGGATGTCTTTTTTCAAATCGACCGCGGCGTCCATCACATAGATAAAACGGCCCAGCAACTCGCCAAAGACACGCAGTTGGTCTGCGTGTTCATGTGTTTCGGGCGCGAAGACGCTGCCCAGGATGGCGCCAAAAGCCGCGGCGGGCAAATCGGGGTTGGTCTCGCCTTCACGTTCCATCCGGGACAGCGCGATTAATCCTTCCTCAATTGCCTGCTTTTGCTTGGGATAACGCGCAGCCACCTGCTCCATGCTGCGTCCCAGGACACGCGAGTGCAACAGGGCGGAGGCCTTGCGCTCATCCTGCCAATCATCCAGGCGCTGGTAATAGGCCAGCATTACGTTCATGTCCGCGGCATAACGGGTATAGCTGTTGGTAAAAGCGGTACGCTGCTGCAAAGGGTGCAGCGCGCAGCGGATAGGTTTTTGCTCTGCCAGCTCGGTGCGGTTCAGTGCGCTGAGCAGCAAAATCAAAAAGGCCATGTCATACGTCAGCGCTAAACGGCCCGGTTGCCCGTGCTGATGCCCCAGGGCGCGGCACAACCCGCAGTATACCGCGCGGTAGCGCTCCCTGGCATCCTGCGACAAGGTATCCATATTGGCAACTACATATCCGAACATCCTGCTATCCTTTCCCGCCTGGCGCGTTTTCATTGTAGCGTGCAAATGTGAAGAATCCATGAAACCTTCATGAGAAAACACTGTGTATCCTATCACAGCCGACGGGATGGAACAAGGTGGCGCGATGCAAATGGCGCTGGTGACAAAAGGTACGCGCGTGTGATATACTCACCCTTAGAAAGGGGAGATTATGCCTTATGGATCCTGTGGAACCTGAGCCTACAGTTTTTTTAGTGGTTATCCAACTGGCGTTTTTCCTGTTATACGCGTTGCTTTCAGCTGCTGAGTCAGCCGCTCAGCAGATCTGCCTCAGCCATCGCCGCGCTGCCAATGAAGAGGATGACAAGGCCGATAAGACAGAGGTCAGGGCGCAGGCCCTGATGGCTTCCCCCTCAGGCATTCGTGTGTGCATGATGCTGCTGGCCATGCTGAATGCCGGCATCCTGATGTGGCAGCTGTATTCGCTGGTTCATCCCTTGCAGGGTGCCAGTCAGGCAGGTACAGGCTTTGACATCTTTTCCCTATGGATACTGCTGGGGTGCCTGGTGCTGGTGTTTTTGATGCAGTTGTTATCTGTCGTGCTGCCCCGCCGTTTTGCTGCGTATAAGCCGCGTTCCACAGCGCGTTTCCTCTTCCCGGTTGCTTATGTTGTCGAACGCGTGTTCAGGCCCTTTGCTTTTGTACTGGACAGGCTGTCCCTTGGCATTTTGCGTTTGTTTGGCATGGATGTCATGCTGCCTACGCAAGAGATCACCGAGGATGAGATCCGCATGATGGTGGACGTGGGCGAAGAAAAGGGCGCTATAGAGGAAGCCGAGCGCGAGATGATCAAGAACGTTTTCGAGTTCAACAACATGACCGCTGCGGAATGCATGACCCACCGCACCGATGTCTACGCTGTCTGGATAGATGACAGCAATGAGGAAATCATCGCCCTGATTGATCAGACAGGGCTTTCGCGTTTTCCGGTGTATGAGGAGGATCTGGACCATATCATCGGCACCTTGTTCACACGCGAGTTTCTCCTGAACCTGCAAGGCGAATCGCCCTTGCCATTGCGGGACATCATTCGTGAGGCGCATTTTGTGCCGGAGACCGTGCGCACTGATTTGCTCTTCCGGGACATGCAGCGCAATAAATTCCACATGGCGGTGGTGGTGGACGAGTACGGCGGTACAAGCGGTCTGATCACCATGGAGGACCTGCTGGAAGAGATCGTCGGCAACATTTATGATGAGTATGACCCTCAGGACCAGCAGGAGTATGAGCAACTCTGTGAAAACCGCTGGCGCGTGGCGGGCACGCTGGATGTAGAGACCTTTAACGAGCTTAGCGGGCAGTCGCTGCCTGTCAATGATGAGTATGATACCATCGGCGGGTTGATTTTGAGCCAAATGAGCAGCATCCCTGAGGATGGCAGCCAGCCGGAGGTTACGGTGGACGGCCTGAATTTTAAGGTGGAAAGCGTCGCGGGCCGCAGAATAGAATGGGTGGAGGTAAGCAAACCCGATGGAGTATGATGTCATTATTGTCGGCGGTGGGGTTGCCGGGTGCTCGGCTGCGATCACAGCGCGGCAGCGCAACCTGAATACCCTTGTCATCTACAATGGTGACGGCGCACTGGGTAAAACCAAGCAGATCGAAAACTACCCCGGTTTTCCGGGTGTCAAGGGCCCATCCTTGCTCAAACGCCTGCGTGAGCATGCCCGGGGTATGCGCGCCGAATTTGTCCGTGCGCTGGTGCGCCGCGTGATGCCGATGGACGGCAATTTTTCGGTGCTGGCCGGCAACGACTTGTATACAGGCAAGTCGGTCGTCCTCGCCATGGGGACAGCGCGGGTCACGACCCTTCCCGGGGAGGAGGAACTGGTCGGACAGGGGGTCAGCTATTGCGCTACCTGTGACGGCATGTTTTACAAGGATGGCACGGTATTGATTATCGCTTCGGATGAGGAAGCGGTGGAGGAAGCCGTTTTTTTATCCACCCTGGCCAAGGTGTTGTATGTTAAGGAGCGGCCGCATGATACTGCCGGTCTGCCGCCCCAGGTGACGCAGCTTCCCGGCAAACCGTTGAAGCTGTCGCTAAAGGGTGAGCAGGTTGTCCTTGAAACAGATCAGGGTGAGGTGCTGGCTGACGGTGTTTTTGTCCTGCGCCCCGCGGTTGCCATGACGCAGCTGATTCCCGAGGTGCAAACTGAAAATGGCAGGCTTGTATTGGACAATGACTTGATGACGTCTGTTCCTGGCGTGTTTGCGGCGGGTGATATAACCGGCGCGCCGCTGCAAGCGGCAAAGGCCGCCGGAGAAGGCAACATTGCGGTGCTGGCGGCAGCCAGGCATCTCGCCCGGCGCAACAACTCCACAGGAGATAAAAATTAATGAAGAAAACTTCCTTTTTACTCGTGTTGATGCTGCTGCTGTCCCTGTCAGCGCAGGCGGCTCCCACACGCAGCCTGACTCCGGCTGCGCTTGAACATGCTGAGCTGATCGCGCAGATTCAGCCGCTGGCGGATGCTGTAGCCGCAGTTGCCATGCGCCAGGGCATTGATCATTTCCAGGATGGCACTCCGCCCGACAGCTCCCTGATGGAGGGGCTGCTTTATCAAGCGCTTAGCAGCCACCTGGTGGTGGCGGAGGCCTCTGATACTGTCGTTCGTCTTTCCTGTCAGGAAGCTCTGGCAGTCGCCAGGCGTTTATTCTTCATACATGACTTGCCGGAGTTTGAAAATCCCGTTTATCCCGGTGTCAGTCTGGAAGAAGGCATGCTGCGCTTTGATACAGCCCGCCAGGATGATTTTATCGGCGCTTATATCCATGACATCGCCATCACTGAGGAAGAGATGATTCTCAAGGCTGATATCTTCCGCCTCAATGGCATTGTCGCAGGCGCTGTGGACGCGCCGGAGGAAAGCCTGACCTGGCTGGGATATCTTGACTTGCGGCTGCGCCCTCAGGCTGATGCCCTGCTGGATTTTTCCCTGTCCGGATTTTCCGTGATCGAGCGCTACACGCCTACAGGCTTTGCGCTGTACATGCAAAAAAACCGTTTTGAAGTTCAGTATCCGGATTTTTTGTCCCGGGAACTCGAGCAGGAAGATTCCTTCCTTAGCCTGTCAAGCGAGGACGGCACGGTGACGCTGGAAGTCCGGGATGTGCCCGGAACATTGGAAACGCTGGAAACTGACTGGCTTCAGCAGAATAATGCGAATGAGCATCTTTACAGCGCAAGTCTTCAAAACAACCGTCTGCTCCTCTTTGCCCCGGGCATTATCCGTTTGGCGTATTTTGACCCGCAAAACGGAATGGATACTTGTCTGGTGCTGGAGATGCGCTTCCCGCCTGAGAAAGAGCAGGAGTTCTCTCTCTGGAAGACTTTTCTGGAAAATTCCTTTGTTGTCTACAGCCATTCGGTTGGATGATGATAGCTTGTCCGCAACGACCTGCGGCGGGAGGAGTTTTGTGAAAACGAGGAGGATATTATCATGCTGATGGATGCTCTGGTGAAACAGGCCGCGCAGCCCGGGCTGACGCTGACCCGGGTGCCCTGTCCGGAACCCGGCCCGGACGAGGTGCTTATCAAGATTCATAAAACAGCCATTTGCGGTACGGACCTGCATATTTATAACTGGGATTCCTGGAGCCAGGCCCACATCAAGCCGCCCATTACCATTGGGCATGAGTATGTGGGCGAGATTGCGCAAATTGGCAGCGCGGTCAGGCATTTTGATATTGGACAGACAGTTTCCGGCGAAGGGCACCTGATTTGTGGCCAGTGCCGCAACTGCCGTGCCGGACGCGGCCAGTGGTGCAAGTTTACCCAGGGTGTGGGCGTCAACCGCGACGGTGCCTTTGCCGAGTATTTGTGCATTCCTGCCAGCAATTGCATCCCCATCAGTCCGGACCTGGATGAGGAGGTCGTCTCCTTCTTTGACGCCTTTGGCAATGCTACCCACACCGCCTTGATGTTTGATGTGGTAGGGGAGGATGTGCTGATTACCGGTGCCGGCCCTATCGGTGTGATGGCAGCCGCCATCTGTCGGCACAACGGCGCGCGAAATGTAGTCATCACGGATCTCAAGGACTACCGCTTGGATTTGGCCCGCAAGCTGGGCGCCACGCGCACGGTCAATGTAGCGCGGGAAAACCTGCAGCAGGTCATGGGTGAGCTGAACATGGTGGAGGGTTTTGACGTCGGGCTGGAAATGTCAGGTGCGGAATCAGCCTTAAAGCAGATGCTGGACCTGATGCGTAACGGCGGCCAAATCGCGCTGTTGGGGCTGTTTGGCAGGCAGCCGGCCCTTGATCTGGACAAGTTGATTTTCAAGGGTTTGACCCTGCAGGGCATTTATGGCCGCAAGATGTATGAAACCTGGTATAAAATGGCGGCCATGGTGCAGTCCGGACTGGATTTGCGGCCGCTGATCACCCACCGCTTCCCCTATCAGCGCTTTGATGAGGCTTTTGCCATCATGAACACAGGGGAGAGCGGCAAGATTATCCTGGAATGGCAGTAAGCAATACATAACATATAAACGATGAAGGAGGTTCCCGTGGCAAACAAGAAAGCACTTGACGTATACGCACAGCAGCTTGAAGACATCCGCCAGGCTGGCACCTGGCGTGAGGAACGTGTCATCACCACCCCGCAAATGAGCCGCATTGATACCACCCAAAGCCGTGGTGTCCTCAACCTGTGCGCTAACAATTACCTGGGTCTGTCCAATGACAGCCGCGTTATCAAGGCAGCGCGCGGTGCGTATGATACCTGGGGCTTTGGCTTGTCCAGCGTACGCTTCATCTGCGGCACCCAGCTCATCCACAAGCAATTGGAGCAGCGCCTGGCTGCTTTCCTTCAAATGGATGATGTGATTTTATATTCCTCCTGCTTTGATGCCAATGGCGGTCTGTTTGAAACCTTGCTGGGCGAAGCGGACGCAGTCATTTCCGATGAGCTCAATCACGCCTCCATCATTGATGGTATCCGCCTGTCCAAGGCGCGGCGGCTGCGCTACAGGAACAGTGATATGGCGCAGCTTGAGCAGCACCTCAGGGACACCCAGGATTGCCGTATCCGCCTGATCGCCACGGATGGCGTCTTTTCCATGGATGGTTATCTGGCCAAGCTCAAGGACATCTGTGATTTGGCTGAGCGTTATGACGCCCTGGTCATGGTGGATGACAGCCATGCCACCGGTTTCATGGGCCAGGCCGGCCGGGGCACGCACGAAGCCTGTGGCGTCATGGGCCGGGTTGACATCATCACCAGCACCTTTGGCAAGGCCATGGGCGGAGCTTCGGGAGGCTTCACGGCTGCCCGGCAGCCCATTGTGGATTTGCTGCGACAGCGCTCCAGACCCTATTTGTTTTCCAACTCCCTCGCGCCGACCATTTGCGCTGCCACGCTCAAGGCGCTGGATTTGCTGGAGGCATCTACCGCGCTGCGTGACCGGGTACATGAGAACGCCGGCTATTTCCGGAACAAAATGGAGGAACTGGGCTTTGAGCTGCTCCCGGGTGAGCATCCCATCGTGCCGGTTATGCTGTATGACGCGCACGCTGCGCAGGAGATGGCCACGCGTATGCTGGCGCATGATGTGTATGTCATTGCCTTCAGTTACCCTGTGGTTCCCCAGGGAAAGGCCCGCATCCGTACACAGATTTCCGCCGCCCACAGCCATGAGGACCTTGACCGTGCGGTCGAGGCCTTCAAAGCAGTCAAACAAGAAATGAACCTATAAACCAAGTGAGGATATCATGAGCGAATCCACCAAACGGCCGGTTCTGTTTTCTGGCATCCAGCCATCCGGCAGCATCCACCTGGGCAACTACATCGGCGCCATGCGCAACTTCTTGCGCCTGGAAAACGATTATAACTGCCTGTTTTCTATCGTTGACCTGCATGCGCTCACCGTGCGGCAGGAACCCGCAACCTTGCGGCGCAACAGCCTGGAGTTGGCTGCGCTGTATATCGCCGCCGGGCTCAATCCTGAGCGCAGCATCATCTATTGCCAGAGCCATGTGCCCCAGCATGCGGAGCTGGCCTGGATTCTCAACTGCTTCACCTACATGGGCGAGCTGTCCCGCATGACCCAGTTCAAGGACAAGGCAAGGCAGCACAAGGACAATATCAACGCCGGGCTGTTCACCTACCCGGTGCTGATGGCGGCGGACATCCTGCTGTATCAGTCCGATGTCGTGCCCGTGGGCGCCGACCAAAAGCAGCATCTGGAGATTGCCCGCGACATCGCGTTGCGCTTCAACGCCATCCATCCCGGTACCTTCAAGGTGCCTGAGCCTGAAATTCAACAGGAAACGGCCAAGATCCAAAGCTTGAGCGATCCTTTGAAGAAGATGTCCAAGTCCGACCAGGAGGACAGCTTTGTCGCGCTCATGGACAGCCCGGAGGTTATCGCGCGCAAGTTCCGCCGCGCAGTGACCGATTCTGAAACTGAGATCCGCTATGATCCGGAGAACAAGCCCGGCGTGTCCAACCTGCTCACCATCCTGTCCGTTCTGGGCGGGGAGGATATGGAATCCCTGGTCAGCCGTCTGGCCGGCCGCGGCTATGGTGTGCTGAAGCAGGAAGCCGCTGAGGTTACTATTGAGGCTTTCAAACCCATTCAGCAGCGTTTCCGTGAGTTGATCAGCGATAAGAACTACATGGCAAAGACCCTGCAAAACAACGCCGAGCGTGCCCGGGCGCTGGCCGATCGCACGCTGCGCAAGGTGTATAAGAAACTGGGGCTCTACCAACCCTGAGGGGTGCATCATGCAAACCATTCCCTTCCCCGGCAATACTCCTTATCCGCGCAGCGTCAGCCTGTGGCGGCCCGCCGGTGCGCCGCGTGCGCTAGTTTTACTATCCCACGGCATGGCGGAACACATCGCGCGCTATGATCATGTGGGGGCAGCGCTTGCCGGGCGCGGCTACCTGGTGGCCGGCTACAACCATTTGGGTCATGGAGCCGAGGCGCCGCGCCTGGGATGGTTTGCCGGGCGGGATGGCTGGAGCCGCCTGGTGGAGGATCTCAAAACCGTTATGGACAGCCTGGCTACGCCGGGTCTGCCGCGCGTCCTGCTTGGCCACAGCATGGGCAGTTTTCTGGCGCGGGAATATGCCCTGCGGTATCCTGACGGTTTGGATGCCCTTGTGCTCTCCGGCACAGGCTGGCACCCAAGGCTTCTGTGTGTAGCCGGTTTGTTGCCTGCCAAAACGCTGTGTTTTTTGGGGCAGGGACATAAACCCTCGGCCTTGCTGGACCGGCTGGCTTTTTCTGCCAACAACAAGCCTTTTGCCAGCGCTGGCGGTACAGCCTGCGATTGGCTTAGCCGGGACGCGCGGCAGGTACAGGCTTATCTTGCGGATCCGTTGTGTGGTTTTGTGTTTACCGCTTCCGGCTTTGCGGATTTGTTTGTCGGGCTGTTGGATTTAAGCCGTACCGTGCGTTTAAAGAGTTTGCCGCCCGGCTTGCCCGTGCTGCTGCTCTCCGGCAGCTGCGACCCGGTGGGTGGCATGGGAAAAGGGGTGCATGCGGTGGCCGGTCAGTACCGTGATGCAGGATTGGGCAAGGTAATGACCAGGCTGTATGAAGGCGCCCGGCACGAGGTTTTCAACGAAACGAACAGGCAGGAGGTTCTGGAGGATTTGGCAGCCTGGCTAAATCAGCTGGGCTCCATGAAAGGAGAAGAATGATGCAGGCATTTCCGGAGATATTACCAAGGTACATGGCATTCGGGTAGGACAGGCGCAAAACGAGACCGCGCGCACAGGCGTTACGGTTGTTGTAGGGCCGCGTGAGGGCGCAGTGGCCGGGGTCAGCGTTCGCGGCGCGGCGCCCGGCACACGGGAAACCGATGTGCTTAAGCCCGGAAACCTGGTAGAAGTTGCCCATGCGGTCGTGTTGTCCGGCGGTAGCGCCTTTGGCCTGGCGGCAGCGGATGGCGTCATGCGCTTTTTGGCGCAGTCAGGCGTTGGTGTTGACATGGGCATTGCTCGCATTCCCATTGTTCCTGCCGCGGTGTTGTTTGACCTGGGTGTGGGCGAACCGGGCATTTACCCGGACGCGGCCATGGGCCGCGCGGCGGTCACCGCTGCCGGAAAAGGCGTCCAGCAGGGCCCCTATGGCGCGGGCTGTGGCTGCTCGATTGGCAAATTGGTTCAAAACACCATTCCATATCAGGGCGGTATTGGTTCAGCCTCCCTCACCTTGCCTGAGGGAGTCACGGTGGGCGCGCTGGTCGCGCTCAATGCGGTGGGTGATGTCTATCACCCGCATACCGGCCAGTGTCTGGCCAGCGCGCATCTGAGTGACGGAAGCCCGGTGTATGCCGACGGCCTGCTGTTCGGCAGCTCGCCCATGCCCATGCAGATGCGCATTCCCGCGCCGGGCACCAACACCACCATCGGCGTGGTGGCGGTGGATTGCAAGCTGACCAAGGCCGAGGCGGCTCGCCTGGCTGATGTGGCCCATGATGGCCTGGCGCGCACCATTCGCCCCTGCCATACACAAATGGACGGCGACACCCTCTTTTCCATGGCGACAGACCGTGTGCTGCGCGATATCAATTTCGTCAAGCTGTGCGCCGCTGCCCAGGAAGTCACCGCGCGCGCGGTGGCCAACGCCGTCATCAACACCCCGCAGTGATCATTGGCGTCGGCACCGATTTGTGTCAGGTGCAGCGCATGGCGCAGCTGCTTGATGACAGCACCTTTTTGAGGCGTTATTTTGAGCAGGCTGAGCAGGCTTACATCCTGGCCCGCGGCGCTTTTGCCGCCCAGTCTATGGCCGGTCATTTTGCCGCCAAGGAAGCCTTTGTCAAGGCGCTGGGCGCCGGCTTTGACGGTATCCGCCCGGAGGACATTGTCATCGCGCACAAGCCTGGCGGCGCCCCATACTATGACCTGCGCCAGAGCGCGCTTGACGCGGCTCGGCTGGCCGGCGTACGCCGCGCGCATCTGAGCATCACGCACGATGGTGGCTTGGCCGGCGCTTTTTGTATCTTGGAGGGCGAATGTACACCGTTGTAACCCCGCAGCAGATGCGCGTATTGGAAGCGCGCGCTTTTTCACTTGGTGTCCCCAGCCTGCTGCTGATGGAGGATGCTGCCCGCGCTGCGCAGCAGATCATCGCGCAGGAGCTTCATGGCGTAAAGGGCAAGGATATTCTGTATCTGGCAGGCAAGGGAAACAACGGCGGAGATGGCTTGGCCATGGCTCGGCTGTGCCTGCAAGGCGGCGGAAAGCCGCGTGTGCTGCTGTTGGGCATGCCCGAAACACCTGATGCGCAGTCCAACCTGTCCTACATAAAGGCTTTGAACATTCCTGTGGCCTTGCTGGATGAGCCTGCCGCACAGGAAAGCCTGCTGCGCGCGCCGGATGCCGTAGTGGACGCGGTGTTTGGCATCGGTTTTCATGGCTGCCTGCCCGCGGCGCTTGCACAGCTTTCGACAACCATCGCCGCCTGGCAGGTGCCGGTCTTCGCGGTGGATATTCCCAGCGGCATGGATGGCCAAACCGGGCGGATTGCCGGCGGGGTCATCGCCGCAAGCCACACGTTAGCCATTGGCCACCTTAAAACAGGTCACTGCTTAAGCCCCCATCTGGATGCATTGGGAAAGGTGCATTTGCTGCCCCTTGGTATTCCTGAAGCGGCGTATCAGGCTTTGAAAGGGCAGAGCGTTCTTGCGGCGCTGGAAGCGGGGGATCTGCCCGGACGTTTGCCGGCGCGCTCGCGCAACGCGCACAAGGGGGATACCGGGCGCGTGTTGCTGTATATGGGCTCCGCAGGTATGGCCGGCGCCGCGGGCATGGCGGCGCTGGCCTGCCTGCGCGCGGGAGCGGGACTTGTCACGCTGGCGTGCGAGCCCGGTATCCTGCCCATCCTGCAAACCCTGGTGCCCAACGCCATGTGCCTCCCAGTTGAACAGGCGTGTACAACAACGTCCCGCCATGATGTGCTGGCCCTTGGCAGTGGCCTGGGGCAGTCTGAAGGAGTCTGGGAACATATCCTGGCCCTGTGGCATCCGGACAGATCCAGCGTGTGGGACGCGGATGCGCTCAACCTGCTGGCCTGCCAGCCCATGAAGCTGGGCGATCGGGCTGTTATCACGCCCCACCCGGGAGAGGCCGCGCGCTTGCTGGACGTCCCGCTGGCACAGATTCTCAACGACCCGCTGGGTTCAGCACAGGCGTTGCAAAAACGCTATGATTGTACAGTGGTGCTCAAAAGCGCCTGCACCGTTATCTGCGACAGGCAGCGGACCGCGCTGAATATCCTGGGCTCACCGGCGCTGTCCAAGGGCGGCAGCGGGGATGCGCTGACCGGCATTTTGGCCGGTCTGATGGCGCAGCAGCCGGATGCTTCGGGTTTCGAAACTGCTCGCACAGCTTGCTTGTGGCTGGGGTTGGCCGGAAGGCTGGCGGAAGAAAACTACGGTATCCATGGCGCGCTGACTAGCGAGGTCATCGCGTGCATGTATCATGCGGCAAAGCTATAGGGGCAGGCTGACTGTGAGCATTCCGGCTTGCCCGGCATTGAAAGCTCCCAGAGTTTTTCCCTGATGCCAGCAGTAAGCGCCGCCTTTGGCGCGGTCATGCGCCGGATGCAAATTGTTGACAAACAATATCGGTATCATGAGGTTTCCTGAGTGCTCCCTGTACTCATCCCGGATCTTGTTTTCCCAGTCATCCAATGGATAATCGCAGTGGACCGGCCATAGCATTGCGTCCACGGATTTTTCAAGAGCATGAATGCTGTCCATCAAGGCTTTCGTCCAGAAATCACCGCAAATCACCAGGCCGATTTTAATCCCCTTGATCTCAAAACCTGTCAGGGCTTTTCCCTCTTGATAGCAATCCGGACTGTCCGGGTAACGCCAGCCGGGAGACATCCTGCGGTAATGGCATAAGGTCTCGCCAAAGCGGCCAACTACAAGGTAGCTCGCATAAAATATGCCATCTACAAGTTCATAAAAACCAAATCCAATGGCCAGCTGGTGTTTTCGCGCTATGTTCCGGATGCGTTCAATCGGCTGGCTGCTGATTCCCTGCGCGATTTCCCTGTCATGTTCGGGCTGGAAATTCATGCTGTCAAATCCCTGCAAATAGGCCTCACCCAGGAAGATTGCGTCCAGGCCCAACCTGCGTGCCTCGTCTGCCATCCTTTCCATGCGCGCCGTATTCGATGTAATGTTTGATGTTTCGCTCATCTGCGCGCACAATCCCGCTCGCAGCATGTCTGCCTCCTGCGTTTGTATAAAAATAAAGGGGCTTGACCAGCCCCCGAAACCTTTGTTTTAGTTATTCATACTGTAGTAATTGGGCGCTTCCTTGGTAATGAAAATGTCATGAGGATGGCTCTCGGTCAATCCTGCGCTGGTGATGCGCACAAACTCAGCATCCTTGCGCAAATCATCAATCGTGGCAGTTCCGCAATAGCCCATCGCTGAGCGCAGCCCGCCCATCATCTGGTAGACGGTGTCCGCCAGTGGCCCTTTGTACGGGACGCGACCCTCCACACCTTCAGGCACCAGTTTCTTGGCATCCTCCTGGAAGTAGCGGTCGGCCGAGCCATAGGCCTGTTCCATCGCGCCCAAGGAGCCCATGCCGCGGTAGACCTTGAAAGAGCGCCCCTGATAGATCTCGGTGGCGCCCGGGCTTTCCTCAGTGCCGGCAAACAGGCTGCCCAGCATGACTGCGCTGGCGCCGGCAGCCAGAGCCTTGGCGATGTCGCCTGAGTATTTGATGCCGCCGTCGGCGATGATGCGCACGCCGTGCTTGTCCGCTTCCTGGGCGCAATCGGCAATGGCGGTTATCTGCGGCACGCCGGTGCCGGCCACCACGCGCGTGGTGCAAATGGAGCCCGGGCCAATACCTACTTTGATAAGGTCCGCGCCAGCCAGAATCAGGTCCCTGGTGGCAGCTGCGGTGGCGACATTGCCGGCAATCAGCGTGATGTCCGGATAGATTTTGCGCAGGGTTTCCACCGTTTCCAGAACGCCCAGGCTGTGGCCATGCGCGGTATCCAGGGAAAGCACATCCACCTTTTGCTCAACCAATACCCGCGCGCGTTCCAGCGTCTCCTTGTTGACGCCCAGCGCCGCGGCGCACAGCAAGCGTCCGTTCGCGTCCTTGGCGGAGTTGGGATATTTGATGTTCTTCTCAATATCTTTGATCGTGATCAGGCCCTTCAGGTGATAGCCCTCGTCCACGAGGGGCAACTTTTCTATCCGGTGGGCGGCCAGCAGTTTCTTGGCGTCCTCCAGCGTTGTGCCCACAGGCGCTGTCACCAGGTTTTTGCTGGTCATGGCCTCTGAAATGTGCTTGCTGTCGTCCTCCTCAAAGCGCAGGTCACGGTTGGTCAAAATGCCTACCAATACGCCTTTTTCATTGGTGATGGGGACGCCGGAGATACGATATCGCGCCATCAGCGCCTTGGCGTCCGCAATCAGGTGGTGGGGCGAGAGAAAGAAAGGGTCGGTGATAACGCCATGCTCAGAACGCTTGACCTTGTCCACCTGGCTGGCCTGCTCCTGCATGCTCATGTTTTTGTGAATCACGCCCAGTCCGCCCTCGCGCGCCAGTGCGATGCCCATGCGTGCATCTGTCACTGTATCCATGGCAGCGGACAGCAAGGGGATGTTCAGACGGATCTTGTCCGTCAGTTGTACGGATAGATCCACGTCTCTGGGCAGCACCGCGCTCCTGCGCGGCACCAGCAGCACGTCATCAAAGGTCAGCCCTTCCCTGAGCGGTTGTTCCAGCATCCTTTCTACCTCCTGCTTTCCCGGTCGTTTTGGCCGCTTTGGGCCATGAACAGTTTGACACCATTTTGCCTGGCGTAGTATACCAATGAAATCAGCGCCAGCGTGACGCCTGTCCACAGCAGGTACAGGTGGATTGGCGGCAGCGGGGGCACAAAGCGATCATGGAAAAAGCATGCGATCAGTGATACTATCGTTACAAGCTGCGCGGCCTTGCCAATGGGCATTGCATAGACCACGATATTCCGCTTGTACAGCAACAGCCCGCCCAGGAGCATCAACGCCTCTTTGGCAAGCAAGATGCAAATGGCGGCCCAGGGCGCAATGCCCTTGATGGCCAGCATCACCATAACGCTGAGCACCATCAGCTTGTCCGCGAGCGGATCAAACAGTTTGCCAAAGTCGGTAATCAGGTTATACCTGCGCGCGATCCATCCATCAGCGATGTCCGTCAGGCTGGCGATTACGAACACTGCCAGCGCGGGCATCATCCTGTTCTCGGCCATCAGATAAACGAAAACAGGGATCAGTAAAAGGCGCAGCATGGTCAGGGCATTGGGCAGATTGATGTTGCTTGGCTTTTGTGTTTGCATGCAGGCCTCCTTGAACCTCCTTGAATGTTTGGTATTGTACCATGCTGCGCGCCTTGTCACAATGCGCCTGAAGAAAAATCCGTGCTTATGCCATTTTTTGGAACAATGTCTGTACAAATAGCGGTTTGACGTGTATGGCACAAGGTGATATTCTCAGCCACAAGGCAGCCTGGAGCTCCGGCTTGCCTGATAAATGTATCAGCGGAGGTCCGCATGAATTTTGTGTTTATTTCTCCTCATTTTCCAGAGCACTACTGGCGTTTTTGCGCAGCGCTCAAGGAGAACGGCATTCAGGTGCTGGGCATTGCCGATACTTCTTATGAGCAGTTGTTGCCAGAGCTGCGAGACAGCCTGAGCGATTATTACCAGGTACGCAGCCTGGAGGACGGTGAGGCTGTGCTGCGGGCTATCGGCTGGTTTGTCAGCCGCCATGGGCGGATCGATTGGATCGAGTCCAACAACGAGCATTGGCTTGCTCAGGACGCCTGGCTGCGCACCATGTTCAACGTTCGTAACGGGCCGAACCTGGACAGGATGGACATTTACAAGCGCAAATCGTGCATGAAGGCAGTTTATCAGCAGGCCGGTATTCCCACCGCGCCCTGTCTGCTGGCGGATACGCTTGAGAACGCCCTGGCCTTTGCGCGCAAACACGGCTACCCGCTGGTGGCCAAGCCGGATGTAGGTGTAGGCGCCAATGATACCTTTCGCTTAAAGGATGAGCAGGATCTGCGGGCTTTCTTCTCCAAACTGCCGCTGCAGCCCTACCTGCTTGAGCGCTATGTGGTGGGTGAAGTCTGTTCCTATGACGCCCTGATTGATTCTCAGGGACAGCCTCTGTATGAAACCGGCAACATCACTCCGTCCAATATCATGGATGTTGTCAATGAGAAAAATGAATCGGTATACATGATTGTGCCGGAGATCGCCCCTGACCTGCGCGATGCCGGGCGCAGGGCGGTATCCGCCTTCGGTGCTTTCAGCCGGCTGATCCACTTTGAGTTTTTCCGTCTCACGCAGGATCAGGCCGGACTGGGCCGCGCCGGGGACCTGCTGGGCCTTGAGGTTAATATGCGTCCCTCCGGCGGTTTCACGCCGGATATGATCAATTATGCCGGCAGCGTGGACATCCACCGCCTGTGGGCTGATATGGTGCGCTTTGACCGTATCCATCTGGATCAGAACCGCAGGAAGTACTTTTGTGTCTTTGTCGGCCGGCAGGACACCCATGTATACCGCTACGGGCATGATGAGCTGATGCGGGACTGGCATCACCGTATTGTCCATCATGCGCGCATACCCGAGGCGCTCTCCGGCGCGATGGGTAACGCCATGTATCTGGCGCAATGCATGAACCGGGATGAAGTGGACGCCTTTGTCCGCTATGCGTGTGAGCGCCTGCCATGATGATGCGTCAGAGCGATTTTTACAGCCATATCCTCAACCGGCGCCTTGGCATGCACATGTATGGGCACGATGGGCTGCCCTGCCTGGTGTATCCCTCGCAAAACGGTAAAAGCGGTGATTTTGCGGGTTTTGGCATGGTGGATGTCTGCCGCCCCTGGATCGACCGGGGCAGGCTGAGGCTTTACTGTGTGGACAGCCTGGATGAGCAGACCTGGTCGGCGACAGACCGCGCGCCCCGGGAGCGCATGGAGCTGCACGAGGCATGGTTCAGCCATATCACACAGGAGTTTGTGCCTTTTATGCACCGTGACAGCGCCTGGGAGGGCCGGCTGATGACCCTGGGATGCAGCCTGGGGGCTACTCACGCCGCCAACACGCTGTTTCGCCGGCCGGATTTGTTCTCCTGTGTTATTGCCCTGTCCGGCGCCTATGACATGCGCTGGATGCTGGCTGGCTACTCGGATGAGTTGGTCTATCTTAATTCACCCTTGGACAGCGTGCGCGGCATGCCGGCGGATCATCCCTGGATCAAACTGCTCAACAGCTGCAGCATTGTGCTGTGCTGTGGCCGGGGCGCCTGGGAAGATGAGATGCTGCGCTCTCTTCGTCTGCTGGAAACGGCCTGCCATGAAAAAGGGATCTATCCCTGGGTGGATATCTGGGGCGAGGACGTCAACCATGACTGGGTCTGGTGGCGCAGGCAGTTGCCGTATTTCCTTGGGAAGTTGCTGGACTGAGCCGGGGAAAAGAGGGGTTACATGGAGCGCTTGAAAGGCTTTTTGATCATTTTGCTGTGCAATCTGGCTGGCAACCTTTTAATTGATGTCACGGGTTTGCCCCTGCCCGGCGCTGTGCTGGGGCTGCTGATACTGTTGGTCTTGCTGCTGTCAGGCCGTGTGCGGCTGGACAGCGTGGAGTCAGCGGCCGATGCGCTGATTGCTTTACTGATGCTGTTTATTTTGCCCGGCGGTGTCAACATGATGAACAGCTTTCATAAATTTCATGGCGTGGTCTGGCAGGTTATTTTGATTGTGTTTGTGACAAGCTTGCTTACCCTGCTGTCAGCAGCCGGTGTCGCCCAGGCACTGGCGGGATTGCTCAAACGCAAACATCCGGGAGCGCAGGGTGATGACGCTGAGTAGTTTTACGGACAATCCCCTGTTCGGCTTCACGCTGACAGTGGGAATGATGATGCTGTATACCCGTTTGTTCCGGGGCAGCAAATCCATGCTGCTGAATCCCTTTTTGTTTTCGGTTTTCACCATCATTGCGCTGTTGCTGTTCGGTGGCATCTCATATGAGCATTATGAAAAAGGCGCTTCGATCCTGTCCTTTTTCATGGGACCGGCGATTGTAGCGCTGGCTGTACCGCTGTACAAGCAGTTTGACCGCCTCAAGGCCAATGCGCTGCCTGTCCTGGTGGGCATCACGACCGGGGTTGTCGTGTCAATTGCCAGTGGCGTTGCCTTGTCTTCCCTGATGGGTCTTACACGGGAGATGACCGTATCCATGGCGCCCAAGGGAGCTACCAGTGCCATATCAATGAATATGGCGTCCATGATGGGTGGCGACCCGGCGATGACGGTCACCTTTGTCAATATCGCCGGGATTATCGGAAACATGTTTGGCGTCAAGGCATATGAACTGTTTGGTATCACTCACCCGACCGCGCAGGGCATTGGCCTGGGCACCGCAGCCCATGCAATAGGCACCAAGCGCGCGCTGGAACTGGGGGAGGAGCAAGGTGCGATGAGCTCGCTCTCCATCGGCCTGGCCGGTATCCTCACTGCCTTTTTGATGCCTGTGCTGCTGCGGTTGTTTGGTCTGCTATGATGATTCTCTGCATAACAACAAGGGGGGCTGTCAAATGACAACCCCCGTTTTATTGCGCTCGCTCGGTTTGGATTACACGACTGCACCGACAAATTCCGCCGGCTTGATGACTTCCACTTTGAAGTTTCCCTGTTCCGCAGCCTCCACCCGCAGGGTATCGCCGTGGGCGGCCTTGCCGTCAATTAAGGTACGGGCAATCAGCGTTTCAATCTGGCTTTGGATTAAGCGTTTCATTGGCCGCGCTCCGTATACCGGGTCATAGCCCATATCCATCAGGCGGTTGAGTGCCTGCGGGTCAAGCTCCAGCTGCAGCTGACGGTCTTTGAGACGTGCGCGCAGGCGGTTAAGCTGCAAGTCAACAATCTCACGGATCTGATCGCGGCTCAGCGGCGTGAAGAGGATGGTCTCGTCGATCCGGTTAAGAAACTCCGGCCGGAAATGTCCCCTTAGCAGGCCGCGGATGTCTTCGCGCGTTCTTTCATCCAATACGCCGTCATCGGAAATGTTATCCAGAATCATGGAGGAGCCCAGGTTGGAGGTCATGATCAGGATGGTGTTCTTGAAATCCACTGTGCGTCCCTGGCTGTCAGTCACACGTCCGTCATCCAGTATTTGCAGCAGCACATTGAAAACATCCGGGTGCGCTTTTTCCAATTCGTCAAACAGGATGACTGAATAGGGTTTGCGGCGTACGGCTTCTGTGAGTTGTCCTCCTTCTTCATAGCCTACATAGCCCGGCGGTGCGCCAATCAGCCTAGAGACCGAGAACTTCTCCATGTATTCGGACATATCAATGCGGATCAGCATCTTTTCGTCATCAAACAGGTTTTCTGCCAGCGCCTTGGCCAATTCGGTCTTGCCCACACCTGTGGGGCCCAAAAACAGGAAGGAGCCAATGGGGCGCGCTTCGTCCGAAATGCCCGCGCGCGAACGCAGAATGGCATCGGACACCAGTTGGATGGCTTCATCCTGGCCGACGACGCGCTGGTGCAGCGTTTCAGGAAGCGACAACAGCTTTTCCCGGTCGCTCTCAAGCAGCTTGCTGACCGGGATGCCGGTCCAGCGACCTACAATGCGCGCGATTTCGTCATCGGTTACGCGGTCACGAAGATAAATCGCCTTGCCCTTTTCGCTTTCTGCCGCTTCCTGCTGCGCCAGTTCCTGCTGCAGGCGAGGCAAATCTCCGTACTTAAGCTGCGCGGCGGTGTTCAGGTCATAGTTGCGTTCCGCCTGGGTGATGCGGGCATTTACTTGTTCGATCTGCTCGCGAAGTTTTTGCGTCTTGCCGATTTCCAGTTTCTCGTTTTCCCACTTGGCGGTCATTTGCGCGTATTGCTCGCTCAGCTCAGCCAGCTCCAGGCGCAGGTCTTCCAAACGTCCCTTGGACAGACGGTCGCTCTCCTTTTCCAGGGCGGCTTCCTCTATTTCAAGCTGCATGATCTTGCGGCGCACCTCGTCCAGCTCAGAAGGCATGGAGTCCATCTCGGTTCGGATCATTGCGCAGGCTTCGTCCACAAGGTCAATGGCCTTGTCGGGCAAAAAGCGGTCGGTGATGTAGCGGTTTGACAGGGTGGCTGCGGCGATGAGCGCGCCATCCTGGATTTTGACGCCATGGAATACCTCATAGCGCTCCTGAAGCCCGCGCAGGATAGAGATGGTGTCCTCCACCGTAGGCTCCTCTACCAGTACCGGCTGAAAGCGCCGCTCAAGCGCCGCGTCCTTTTCAATATGCTGCCGGTATTCATTCAGCGTTGTTGCGCCGATACAGTGCAGTTCGCCGCGGGCGAGCATAGGCTTTAGAAGGTTGCCGGCGTCCATCGCGCCATCGGCTTTGCCGGCGCCTACAATCGTGTGCAGCTCGTCAATAAACAGCAGGATTTGACCCCTGGCATTCTTGACCTCTGCCAGCACCGCTTTGAGACGCTCTTCAAACTCACCGCGGAACTTGGCTCCGGCGATCAGTGCGCCCATATCCAGGGAAAAGATGGTGCGGTCTTTCAGGTTTTCCGGAACATCGCCGCGCACGATGCGCTGAGCCAGACCTTCCGCGATCGCGGTCTTGCCAACGCCCGGCTCGCCGATAAGCACCGGGTTATTCTTGGTTTTCCGGCTGAGGATACGGATGACGTCGCGGATTTCGCTGTCGCGGCCGATCACCGGATCCAGCTTCTGGTTTTTGGCCAGCGCGGTCAAATCGGTGCCATACTTGGCCAAGGCGTCGTAACTATCCTCAGGCGTATCGCTGGTCACCCGTGTTGCGCCGCGCACTTCGCTTAAAGCTTTGAGGAAGTCGCCTTCCCGCACTTGGAATTGAGAGAATATGGACTGCAGTGTTCGGTCGGCTGCGCGCAACAGCCCCAAAAACAGGTGTTCTACGGAGATGTACTCGTCCTTCATGCGTTCAGCTGAATCAGCAGCCTCGCGCAAGGCGCGGTCCATTTCCTGGGAGACATAGGTCTTGCCTTCTTCGCGCACGCTGCCGCGTACCCGGGGCAGCTTTTCTACTTCCTCCAGCACCCGCGCTGACAGCGCGGAAGTTTGCTTGCCCAGGCGGGTGAGCAGCTGGGGGATCAGGTTTGTGTCATCCTGCAACAGCGCGTGCAGCAGATGCGATTGTTCCAGCGTCTGGTTCATGTATTCGCCAGCCAAACGCTGTGCGCCCTGAATGGCGTCAATGCTTTTTTGTGTGTATCTGATTTGGCTCATGCCTTTCACCTCTTGTTTCAATAGTATCGGCCAAAGTCTGACCATCTTTGACCTTAATTCAATTATATATGACACAGCTTGTCTGTCAAGTGTTTTTTGAATGATTTTATAGCGGAATAAATGACATTTTGTAAATCTTTTCATATTGCAAGCCTGCTTTTCGCTTGACAAGCCGTTTGAGTGGTATAAAATTAATATAAGGCAAATAGGGCAAATTCCCTGTTAAAACAACACGGCGCGTCTTTTGACTTGCGCTGGATAAGGAGGAATGAAAATGAACAAACGGCCAGTAACACTGTGTACTGCGCAATGGGCAGACATGCAATTTGAGGAGTTGTGCGCGCTTGCCAGCGATATGGGCTATGACGGACTGGAAATTGCCTGCTGGGGCAATAGCCTTGACCTGGACCGCGCACTTGAGGAGAAGGACTATATTCCCTGGGTCAAGGAGACGCTTAAAAAACATAACCTGGTCTGCAAGGCCATTGCTACCCACATCATTGGCCAGTGTGTGGGTGACGCGCCCGATCCGCGTTTAAATAATTTTGCCCCGGCCCGGCTCAAGGACAATCCGCAGGGGATCCGCGAGTGGGGTATACAGCAAATGAAGAAGTCCGCCCAAGTCGCGCGCATGCTGGATGTGGATGTGGTTACCGGCTTTACAGGCAGCCCCATCTGGAAGTACCTGTATTCTTTCCCGCAGACTACTGAGGAGATGGTTGAGGCCGGTTTCCAGGAGATCTATGATTTGTGGACGCCCATCCTGGCAGAATTCCGCAAGCATGGTGTACGTTTTGCATTGGAAGTACACCCGGGCGAAATCGCTTTTGATTACTATTCCACCAAACGCCTGCTTGAAAAATTCAAGGATTGGCCTGAGTTTGGTCTTAATTTTGATCCCAGCCATCTTCTTTGGCAGGGCGTGACCCCGCATCTGTTCCTCAATGATTTTATCGAGCGCGTCTATCATGTTCATATGAAGGACGCGGCTGTCACCCTGGACGGCCGCAGCGGACTGCTGGGATCTCATATTGATTTTGGCGATCTGCGCCGCGGGTGGAACTTCCGTTCCTTGGGCCATGGCGGCGTCAACTTTGAGGAAATCATCCGTGTGCTCAATGCCCATGGCTATGACGGCCCCTTGTCGGTGGAGTGGGAGGACAGCGGTATGGACCGGATAGATGGCGCCACAGAGGCCTGTGCCTTTGTCAAGAAGATCAACTTCAAGCCCTCTCTCGTCAAGTTTGACGAAGCGATTGCCAACTAGGGAGGACGATATGAGACCGCATGTAAATTATGGAATGGTGGGTGGGGACATCCACGCTTTTATCGGTGAGGTGCACCGCAGGGCCATTCGCTTTGATCCCCGTGCCCGGATGGTGGCAGGCTGCTTCTCGGGCTCCTCACAGGATAAAAACCGCGAAAGCGGTGAGGTGCTGGGGCTGGATCCGCAGCGTGTATACGCCGACTACCGTGAAATGGCTCAAAAGGAAGCTGCCCGGCCTGATGGTATCGACTTTGTATCCATTGTCACCCCCAATGTCACACATTATGAAATCGCCAAGGCTTTTCTGGAAAACGGAATCCATGTGATGTGTGAGAAGCCTCTGTGTTTCACCGTAGCTCAGGCGGAGGAACTGCGTGACCTGGCTGGCTGCAAAAAGCTGCTCTTCGGCGTCAACTATTCCTACACCGGCTATGTGCTCGCCAAGGTGATGCGGGAAATGGTGCAGGAGGGGAAAATCGGCAAGGTGATCAATGTCAATGCCGAGTATCCCCAGGAATGGCTGCTTGATGACCTGCATCCGGTTCCCGGGCAGGAGCTTAAGCTGTCCGTTTGGCGCAAGGATCCGGCTGTTGCCGGCATCTCCAACTGTGTAGGCGACATCGGTAGCCACATCGAGAACTTTGTCCACTATGTCACAGGGCTGAAGATCAAGCGCCTGCTGGCGGTAACCAATCATTTTGGCCAGCCGCTGGACCTCAACGCCAACATCCTGGTGGAATATGACAACGGCGCCAACGGCGCCTACTGGTGCTCCCAGGTGGCTGCAGGCACCCTCAATGCGCTTGCTGTACGCATCTATGGGGATGAAGGCTCCCTGGAGTGGAAGCAGGAGGATCCGGACTTTGTGCGCTATACCCCCCGGGGCGAGGCGCCGCGCATCCTGACGCGCGGCAATGGCTATCTCAAGGAAAAAGCCGCTGCGTACAGCCAGCTGCCTACCGGGCATCCGGAAGGGCTGCATGTCGCTTTTGCCAATGTGTACAAAAACTTTATCACTGCCGTGCTGATGCACCGTGAGGGTCAGGATACCGATGACATTGACTTCCCGCGGGTGGAGGATGGCCTTAACGGCGTGAAATTTATCCACGCGGTCGTTGAGAGCGCCAAAAATGATGCAAAGTGGGTACACTTAATGTAGGCTTTTATTGGCACTGCCAATAAGTAAGAAAATCAAACGGAGGAAAAATCATGAGAAAACTGGTAACCCTGTTGCTGGCAGCCGTCATGCTGCTGTCTGTGACCAGCGCCCTGGCCGCCAATGAGGACATTGTGATCCTCGTGCCCAACGCGGACCATGGCTGGACTGGTGCTGTGCTCAACTACGCGGAGGAAAAGGCAAAAGAAATCAACGACGCAGGCGCGTATACCGCGCGTGTCATCGCTTCTTCCGATCCCGCCAATCAGATTACCCAGGTTGAGGACATTATTGACAACAAGTCCGCCAAGACCGTTGTGATTCTGCCCTATGACAACACCCTGGAAGCCACCATGCGCAAGCTGGTCGACAGCAGCATCCCCTTTGTGATGTTTGACCGCGTCATTGATGCCGTGGCTGATAGCGCTGTTTCTGTTGTTAAGGGTGACAACGAAGGCATCGGCCTAGAGACTGCCAAGCGTTTTGTGGCTGACGGCCTGCTTCCGGGCGAGCCTGTCCTGATCATCCCCGGAGACAACTCTTCCGTGCCCGAGATGCGCAACAACGGCTTCTTCAAGGGCCTGCTTGAGGCTGGCTGGACGCAGGAGCAGGTGGACGGCATCAAATCCACCGCCTACACTGGCTGGAGCCGTTCTGAAGGCCGCCGCCTGTTCACCGAATGGCTGGACAGCAATACCATCGACGAGATCAAGGCTAACCGCTACATCTTTACCCATGACGATGAGATCGCGATGGGCATGCTCGAAGCGCTCAAGAGCTCTGACATTGACCCTGCCAAGAAGGAAGCCTTTCTGGGCGCCAAGGTCATTCTGGGGTCTTCTTCAGGCCTGAACGAGATTTATTCAGTGCTCAAGGGCATCCATCAAAAGGACTACACGGCTGAGGTTGCCCAGCTGGGCGATTTGTTCACTGTCACCTATGATCCCGGCATGATCAAGATCGCTGTTCAGGACATGGTTGACTATCTGGACGGCAAGGAAGTTGCCAAGGATCACGTTGTGCCGGTCAGCGTTGTTGACGCGGCTAATGTTAGCGAGTTCCAGGGCTTTGGCGACGCGTTTGCCAAGTAATCACTTTACCCTGCCCTCCGCAGGCAAGCCTGCGGAGGGCTTTTGACAAGCAAGGAGACCGGGCGCGACATGCTGGAAATGAAGGGCATCTCCAAATCCTTTTTTGGTGTCAGGGTGCTCGATAAAGTCAATCTGACCGTAGGCCAAGGCGAGGTACACGCGCTGCTTGGGGAGAACGGGGCGGGCAAGTCCACCCTGATGAACATTCTGGGCGGCGTGTATACGCGCGATGCTGGCCAGGTTATTTTTTTGGGCAAGCCTCTGGAGAATACCACGGTGCGTCTGGCAGAGGATGCAGGCATCGCTTTTGTTCACCAGGAACTCAACCTTTTCAATGATTTGCGCGTTTATGAGAACATCTTTCTGCGCAAGGAGATTGTGCATCCCTTTGGTGTCCTGGCTAAAAAGGAGATGATCGCACGCACGCAGGAATTGATGGCGCAACTGGGTGTGGACATCCCGGCCACCGCCATGGTATCAGAGCTGGAAACCAGCAAAAAGCAAATGCTGGAGATCGCTAAGGCGCTGTACGCCAAGGCTGAGCTGTTCATCCTGGATGAACCTACCACCTCCCTGAACACCGCTGAGATCGAGATGCTCTTCGGCTTGATCCGCCGCCTGAGGGACCACGGAAAATCCTTCATTTTTATTTCCCACAAGCTCCAGGAGGTCTTTCATATTGCCGATCGCTATACCGTGCTGCGCAACGGGAAGATGGTGCAGACCGGGGACATCGCACAGGTCACCACTACCGATATCGCGCGCATGATGGTAGGCCAGCAGTATACGGATCAAAGCGTATATCAGCCGCGCGAACTGGGAGAGGTGGTGCTGAAAGCTGAACGGCTGTCCGGCCAGGGTTTTCATCAGGTATCCTTTTCTGTGCGCCGCGGTGAGATTGTGGGCTTCACGGGGCTTAAGGGCGCGGGCATTTCGGAAATGTTTTCCACCATCTTTGGTGCGCTGCCCATCTATTCCGGCAAGCTCACCCTGTTTGATGAGGAGATTACAAGCAACACCGTACGCGGCGCCATGCGCAGGCGCCTGGCCATGATAGCTTCCAACCGCAAGGAAAACTCCATTATTCCGGATTTTTCGCTGCTGGAAAACTTTTATATTTCGGAACACCGTCTCTCTGAGAATGAGCCGATTATCATCAAGAATATGGAGCTGAAGCGCTACAGGACGCACCGGGATGCGCTGTCCATCAAGGCCAATACGCCCTATGATATGATTACCTCGCTGTCAGGCGGTAACCAGCAAAAGGTGATCCTGGCGCGCTGGCTGAATACCAAGTCGGACATCCTGCTGCTGGACAATCCCACCCAGGGCATTGACGTCGGGTCCAAGGCAGAGATATACATCCTGATCCAGCAGCTGGCCCTGGAAGGCAAGACCATCCTGGTCAATACCCTGGAAATCCCTGAGATTATGAAAGTTGCAGACCGCTGCGTGGTATTTTTCCACGGGCGTGTCCACACCATCCTTGACCGCGAGCAGATTACCGAGGAACGGGTCATGATCGCGGCGACCAATGCAGCACAGACGGAGGTAAACGCGTAAAATGACGGCCATCACTACCCAGGACAAGCCAAAACAATCCATCACCAAAGTGCTGGGCAACTACAGCTTTATCCTGATATTTATCGCCATTTTGCTCGTCTACCTGATCATTAACGCGGGCGCTACCACCTGGTCAGGCGTGATGAACATCCTTCGCCACTCGACAGTGGTCGGCATCATCGCTTTCGGCATGGGCCTGGCGATCATAACCGGCGGTATTGACCTGTCGGTGGGCAGCATGCTTTCCTTGATTGGCGGAATTTCCGTTGTGGTCTTCAACGCCACCAACAGCCCGGTTTTAACCTTGTTATTCGCGTTGGCGGGAGGTTTTGTGCTGGGCAGTATCAACGGGTTGTTGATTGGAAAGGTCAAGATGCCTGCCTTTATTGTTACCTTGGCCACCATGATGATTTACCGGTCAATCGCGCAGTATTACCTGCGCGCGGTGGAGCGCAAGTCTATCTACAATATGGACGGCACGCTCAGCGCTTATCAGGGCTTTTATGACTTTGGCCAAAGCAAGCTGTTCGATCTGATCCCCACTGTGGGCATCATCCTGATCCTGGTCACTGTGGTCATGGTCTTCCTGTCAACCTCCACCAAGTATGGCCGCACCATCTACGCGGTGGGCAGCAACGAGCGCGCCGCGATGTTGGCGGGTGTTTCGGTGGAATGGGTGCGTGTGAGCGTATATATGCTCACCGGCGTGTTATGCGGCTTGGCTGCTTTTATCTGGCTTGCCATGAACGGCTCTGTTGACCCGGCCACTTTGGGGCGCAGCAATGAGATGTATGCCATTGCCGCGGTGGTGATCGGCGGAGTCAGCATGTCCGGAGGCAAGGGCAAGCTGCTGGGTATCCTTTTCGGCGCGATGAGCTACAATATTATTGATAAAATCATTGCCGCCATGCGTTTTGACGCGCTCATCAACGATACCATCAAGGGCGCCATCCTGTTGGTGGCTGTGCTGATTCAAATCATGATCCCGGTATTGCGCGGCAAGTTCCGCAAGAAGGAAGCCTGAACCCTTTTCGGCAGACCAACCGGCATCCGCCGGTTTTTTGTTGGAACAAAAAACGCATTATGAAAGCAGGTGCTTTGCTTGTCAGTTGTCCGGCTGCTTGCTATACTGCTTTTGGTGCGTTATACCATACAAGTAAACGCACATAAGGCTGAAAACCTTTGATGATCCCGATATGCCGAAGGCTTGCGCCTGGCGAAGCGATGAAACGGGTACGAACAAACCGTTCCAATGAAGCGTTTGTGACTGAGTTTGGTTTATAAAGGAGGAAGGCTTATGTGGCAAGACAGAAAGCGCTGGCTGCCTCCGGTCATCGGATTGATGCTTCTTGCCTTCGCGCTGTACCGTTTTGACGCCATCATCACTCTGTTCCAAACCTTATTGTCCATTTTATCCCCGTTTATCATGGGGTTGTTCATGGCGCTGTTGATCAGCCTGCCTCTGCGTTTGCTCGAGCGGGTCATTGTCCTGCCTGCCAACCGCCCGGCGCTCCATAAGATGCGTCGCGCCATTACGCTTACCTTGTCTGTCTTGATTGTTGCGGTGGTTATCGCGCTGCTGCTGATTGTTATCATCCCCGAGGTCACCGGCGCGGTCGAGCGCCTTATCAGGGTTATCCCAGGCTTGCTCAAGGATCTGGAGCTGTGGCTGATAGAGCGCAACGCCAATATCCGCCAGACACTGGGCCTGGTGAAAACCAACGAGGACGAAGTGCGCGATATCTTCCAGCAGGCTTATCAGTTTCTTGTGGGCGGACTGTCCTATTCCTCAGGCGTGGTCATCTCGGCTGCCGGTTTCCTGGTCAATCTGGTTGTTGGGCTGGTATTTGCCATTTATCTGTTGTTTAGCAAGGAGGTCCTTAAGGAACAGTTGTCCCGGCTGCTGCGAAGCCTGCTGCCGCCCAGGGCCAGCCGGCGCGCGCTGAAGATCATGCAGATGCTGATCCGCGCATACACCAACTTCCTGGGTGGACAGTTGCTGCAGGCCTTTATCTCCTCGGTTCTGACCACACTGGTATTGATGGTGTTCGGGTTTCCCTACGCGGTGCTCATTGGTCTGATTACTTTTGTATCGGCGCTGATTCCGTTTTTTGGACCCTTTATCTCGGGTGTCCTGGGCATGCTGCTGGTGCTGACGGTAAACCCGTCCCAGACCTTATGGTTTTTGCTGGCTTTCTTTATTGTCCAACAGCTCAGCGGTTCGGTCATTTACCCGCGCATCATGTCCAATGCCATTGATATTCCCTCCATTTGGGTGCTGGTGGCAGTGACCCTGGGCGGCGGCATCATGGGCATTCCCGGCATGTTGCTGTTTATCCCCCTGACCGCTGTTGCCTTCCATTTAATCAGTGAGTATGTCAGCAATAAGGAACAGGCGGCCGGGGGCGGGGAGCAGAACATTGATACGTTGTGAAAATCTGACCCGCGCCTTTGAAGACGACGGGATTTTTGATATCAGCCTGCAGGTGCAGGCAGGGCAAATCCTGGGTTTGCTGGGCCCCGCCGGCGCGGGCAAGTCGGTCTTGCTGCGTGTGCTGGCCGGCCATTTACGCTCGCAAACCGGAACCGCATCTATTTTGGGGCTGGATTGCTGGCGCAGCCGCCGCCAGATTTTCCGACGGGCTGTCTATGCGCCTGTGGAGCCTGCGCTTGAAATGGACATGACCGGGGAAGAATACCTGAACTTCTGCGCGCGATACCATGGAGGCTTCAATCCTGAAAAAGCACGCCGGCTGACCGAGCAAATGGACATTCCCTTAACCGGGCTGTGCCGCCATATGGGACAGGAGGAGCGCAAGAAACTGGGGTTGCTTACAGCCTTGGCGCTTGATGCCGAAGTCTTCTTGCTGGATGAGCCTTTTATCGGCTTATCCGTATTTTCTCGAAGCGTGCTGGTCAACGCGCTGCAAGCGCTGCGCCAATCCGGTGCCGCGGTGTTGATGACTTCCCATGTGCTTGAGGAGGTGCGCCGTGCCTGCAGCCATATTGCCATCATCCGTCAGGGGCGTTTGGTAGTCACCCAGCCGGTGGAGGCTTTGAGCCTGACCCGTCAAAAAGTGTATCATATCACCTTTAGCAGCCCCCAGCATGCAGCTTCGTTTGCTGCTGAATGGGAAGCCGGGGTTGAGCTCATCGGTACCCGGGCTCTGGTGGCGATCCCGGCCAGCCCGCAGGCGCTGCTGCGTACCCTGGCGCGCTATGAGGTAGTAGATTTGATTGGCGGGCGTGAGGACGCTGAGGAGGGCTTTTTGCGTTATTACGGAGATGACATTGTATGATCAGCGCCTTGTTTTTTGCCAGATTCCGCTTCAAAAGACTGTTGGCGTGGCTGTTTGCGGCTTTTCTGCTGGGCGGGGGCGCGGTTGCGGCTTACCTGCCTGTTCCGCTTGAACAGCTTCGTTTTTTGCGGGAAGAAATGCCCGAATTATTTACAGTGCTGGGTTTTGTAGGCGATAGTAACCTGCCCGCCTTTGTACTTGGCGTTCTGTATGGCTTGCTGCTGCTGGTCCTGACCGGTATGCAGGCGGTGTCCTTGGGAAGACACTTGTTTGCCCGGCCGCTGGCGGACGGGCGTCTTGCGCAGCTGCTGGCGGCGCCTTATGCCAGGGCGTCAGTCCTGCTGGTTCATTTTCTGGTGTTGACAGCCTGGGGAGTGCTGACGCAGGCTGCCTGCCTGTTTGGCCAGATGCTTTCAGCCATGCTGCTTTTCCCGGGGGCGGATCTGGCCGCGCTGTCCCGTCTGACCATCGGTTTTATTCCAACAGCGCTGCTGTTGTCCTTTTGCTGCTGTCTGTTAGCGTTGGTGTCACCTGCTGAAGCGCGATATGCTCGCCGCGCGCGCTTGCTGTTTGCCCTGATGTTGATGTTGGCCATGGCTGCCCGCCTGCCCGGCCGGACACGCTTCTTGCGTTTTTTTAGCGTTTGGAGCTTGTTTGATGGACGTGGCCTGGCTTTCGGTACGGGCGGCTGGGGCTTGGCTGGCGTGGCCGGCGGGCTGACCCTGGTATGTTTGGCAGCTGCGGCGCTATATTTTCAACAGCGTGAGCTGTAATGGAGGGTGATGTTGATGTCCGGATTTGTTGTTCATCCCTGGAAGGTCATTCAGTCCAGCTTTGATCCGAAAGCACAGCGCTTTGCCGAAAGCCTGATGTCCCTGGGCAACGGCGCGATGGGGCTGAGAGGCAACTTTGAAGAGTCGTATTCCGGCGACAGCCTGCAGGGAACCTACATCGGCGGTGTCTGGTTCCCTGACAAGACGCGCGTGGGTTGGTGGAAGAACGGCTATCCCAATTACTTCGGCAAGGTCATCAACGCCATGAACCTCATTGGTTTGAAGGTGATGGTGGACGGGGTTTGTCTGGATGCTGCGCGGCTTGATGTTGTGCGCTTTTATCGTGAGCTGGACATGTATACCGGCGTCCTTCGCCGGGAGATGATGCTGCGCACGCCACAGGGGATGGTCAGCGTCATGGCGGAGCGCTTTGTGTCCATGGCGGACGCTACCTGCCTGGCGCTGCGGTATGAGGTTACGGCTGATTATCCTGCCACTGTGGAAATCACCGCCTTTCTGGATGGTGAGGTGCGCAATGAGGACAGCAATTATGATGAGCTGTTCTGGGAACAGATGGATGCTGGCATTGTAGAGCATGCTCAGGGCGCTTACCTTGTCAGCCGTACCCGTGACAATCCCTTTCATACGCCGCGATTTACGGTGGCAGGCGCCTTCAGGGTGCAAACCGATATGGACTACATCACTGATGAAGCGAGATTGGGTTATGCCGGTCTCACCTTCCATAAAGCCATCGCACCGGGCGAGAAGGCTGCGCTGGACAAAATCATCTGTATCGCGACCGACCGGGACTACGCGACTTCCGACCTGGCTGATACCGCAAAGCGGTTTGTGCGCGGCTCGGCCAAATTGGGCTATGAGGGGCTCAAGGCTCTGCATACCTCGGCTTGGGCCGCCAAATGGGAGCGTGCGGATGTCACCATTGAGGGGGACGAGGCAGCCCAGCAGGGCATTCGCTTTAATCTTTTCCATCTGCTGTCCACCTACACCGGGGAGGATGCCAGGCTCAACATCGGCCCCAAGGGTTTTACCGGGGAAAAATATGGCGGCGCCACCTACTGGGATACCGAAGCCTACTGTTTCCCGGTCTATATGGCTATTGCCGGGCAGGAGGTGGCCAGGCAGCTGTTGCACTATCGCCATGAGCAGTTGCCCGGCGCTTACCACAACGCCGCTCAGCAGGGCCTGCCCGGCGCGCTGTATCCCATGGTCACCTTCAATGGCATAGAATGCCATAACGAGTGGGAGATCACCTTCATGGAGATCCACCGCAACGGCGCCATCGCACACGCGATTTACGAATATACCACCTATACCGGGGACAGATCCTATCTGTTGGATGAGGGTCTGGACGTGCTGCTGGGCATCGCGCGTTTTTGGTTGGGCCGCGTGCACTTCAACGAGCGCACCGGGCGTTACATGATTCATGGCGTCACCGGCCCCAATGAGTACGAGAACAACGTCAACAACAACTGGTATACCAACCGTATCGCAGCCTGGTGCCTGGATTTTTTCCGCTATGCCTATTCGGATGCCACTGCGAAAAAGCAGGCGCAGCTTGGTGTATCCAAGGATGAGCTCGCGCGTATGGAGCAAGTGGCGCAAAAGATGTACTACCCGGTGGATGAGCAACTGGGTGTCTTTGTCCAGCACGATACCTTCCTTGACAAGCATATCATGCCGGCGGACCGGTTGTCCCCTGAAGACAGGCCATTGAACCAACACTGGAGCTGGGACCGTATCCTGCGCTCCTGCTTTATCAAGCAGGCTGATGTGCTTCAGGGGCTGTACTTCCTGGGTCATCTCTATGACCGGGATACCAAGAAGCGCAATTTTGATTTCTATGAGCCCTTGACCGTGCATGAGTCCTCACTTTCGCCTTGTGTGCATGCCATTCTGGCTGCTGAGATCGGCTACGAACAAAAGGCGGTTGAATTGTATCACCGTACTGCGCGGCTGGATTTGGACAACATCAATAACGACACCGAGGATGGTCTGCACATCACCAGCATGTCCGGTTCCTGGCTGGTAATCGCGCGCGGCTTTGCCGGCATGCGTACCGACAACGGGCTGTCCTTATGGCCTTTCCTGCCCAGTGGCTGGACGGCCTATTCTTTCCGATTTGATTACCGTGGCCGCGTGATCAACCTGGCGATGGATGGTGCGGGCGTCAAGCTGACGCTGGTGTCCGGGCCTGCTGTTTCGCTGCGTGTGTGGGATGAGGCTATCCGATTGGAACATGAATGGATTAAACAGGGGGATTGACAATGAAAAAATTATTTATTTCCGCTGACATCGAAGGGACCTGCGGCATTGCCGCCTGGGACGAGACACACAAAGATCATCCGGATTACGAGCGTTATGCCCTGCGTATGAGCCGCGAGGTGGCCGCTGCCTGCGAGGGCGCGCTGGAGGGGGGCATGGATCTGGTCATGGTGCGCGATGCCCATGGCTCAGCGCGCAACCTGGACTGGTCCTGCCTGCCTAGGCAGGTGCAGTTGATCCGCGGCTGGGGCCAGGATCCGCTGTGCATGATGTCAGGCCTGGATGAGTCCTTCTACGGTGCGGTATTTACCGGTTACCACGATCTGGCCGGTTCCGGGGAAAACCCGCTGTCGCACACCATGTCCACCAGCCTTGTGTGGTTGACGCTCAATGGCGAACCCTTGGGCGAGGCGCACATCAATGCCTACACCGCGGCTTTTTATCAGGTACCGCTGCTGGCGCTGAGCGGGGACAGCGGCATCTGTGCCAAGGCCAAGGCCTTGGTGCCCGCATGCAGGACAGTGGCTGTCAACCGCGGCGCCGGCAATCTGGTGCACAGCATTCACCCGGAGGTGGCTCTTGTCAAAATCCGTGAAGCCGTGCGTCAGGCTTGCCGTGAGAACCGTGATTCCTTCGCCCTGAAGCTGCCCGAGACCTTCTGTCTGGATGTGCGTTTTTCACAGCATGCCAAGGCATACTCCGCCGGCTTTTACCCGGGTGTCAAGCGCCTGGACAGCCACACGCTGCGCTATGAGGCGGATGACTGGTACGAGGTGTTGCGCATGATGCACTTTTGCCTATGAAAATCAAGGCTAAAAACTGCATCGGCCTGCCGATCGGTTTGTTGATGATGGCGTTGCCGCTCTTTCTGCCTGTCGTGGGCGGTCTGACCCGCGAGGCGATGCGGGTGCTGGGGGTCTTTCTGGGGACTGTCGTTCTCTGGCTGTTTGTGGACATCACCTGGCCCAGCGTGCTGGCGCTGCTGGCGCTGGCCTTGGTGCCGGGGATCACCACCAACGCGGTGATCACAGCTTCCTTTGGCAATGCCACCATCTGGTTTTTGGTGTTTTCCTTCCTGCTTACCTATGCGATGAGACAAACCGGCTTCCTGCGCCGCTTGGCTCTGGCTTTTCTCAACAGCCGCCTGGCCCGCCGGGGAACCTGGGCCTTCGTGTTCATGTTTCTGCTGGCGGTGCTGGCGCTGGGCAGCTTTATCGCGCCCACGGTCACTTTCCTGATGTATTTCGCCTTGCACCGGGAGGTCGCCCAGGCGTTGGGCCTCACGCCTGGCAGCGCGCTGGCCCGTGCGCTGATGATAGGAACAGCTTGTGTAACCTCCATCTCCTGCGCAATGACGCCCATTGCGCACACCTTTCCTTTGATGGCGCTGGGTTTTTATGAAACAGCGACCGGGCAGGCCATTACGTATTTGGCCTATCTGAAGATCGGTCTGCCGGCGGGTATCGTGCTGTTTTTGCTGACCCTGCTGCTGTTGTACCTTGGTTTCCAAAAAGCGTTTCGAGCCGAGCAGGTGTATATTGCTGCGTTGTGTTTACCCGCAAGCGGTGATTTTACAGCGCGTGAGCTGGCCTCAGCTCTTGTTTTCTTTCTTGTTATCATGGCTTGGCTGCTGTCAGGCATCCTGCCCGGAGTCTTTAAACCCTTGGCTGACTTGGGAACAGTATGGCCGGCGATGCTGGGTGTGGTGCTGCTCAGCGCCGTGCCGGTCAGCGGATCGCCCGTTCTGGATGTCAAGCAGGGCCTGGCGCAGGGGGTGTCCTGGTCCAGCATCCTCTTGTGCGCGGCAGCGCTCGCGCTGGGTAAGTTTGTCAGTGATGAGCAGTACGGTATCACGGAATTGGTGGGGGAGAGCCTCCAGCCCCTGATGACTTCTCTGGGCAGTGTCGGGGTGCTGCTGGTTTTGATTGCCGCAACCATTGTGATGACTAACTTCATGTCAAACATTGTTACGACCACTCTGATGTACAATGTGTCAGCTGCTGTCTTGCCGCTGATGGCGCTGGCGGGCAACGCGCTTGACGCGCAGACTGTAGCCATCCTGGTGGGCTTGTGCGCTTCCCTGGCCTTTGCCACACCCCCCGCCATTGCCCATATCGCGTTGGCTGCCGGCTCTGATTGGGCCGGCCCAGGGGATATGCTGTGTTATGGCGGAGTGCTGGCGGTTATTTCCATCCCGGTTGTCCTGTTGTTCACATTGCTGTAAATAAAGGAGGTAGATTATGAAATCATTTCCCATCGGCGTCATGCTTGAATCCTTCCGCCTGCCTATTGCGGAAGCACTTGAAAAGGCTGCTGCCCTTGGCGTTCAGGGCATCCAGGTCTATGCTACCACCGGAGAACTGGCGCCGGAGAACCTTAACCCTGGTCAGCGCCGGGAATTTCTAAAGCGTGTAAAAGACGCGGGGCTGGTGGTTTCTGCCGTGTGCGGTGATCTGGGACATGGATTCGGCAACGCGGACAAGAACCCTGTTCTGGTCGAAAAATCCAAGCGTATCCTTGACCTGTCAAAGGAGTGGGAATGCGGTATTGTCACCACACATATCGGTGTTGTGCCCGCTGATCCTTCTCACACACGCTATGGTGTCATGCAGCAGGCCTGCGGTACCCTGGCGCGCTATGCGGACAGTGTGGATGCGAAATTTGCCGTGGAGACCGGGCCTGAGACCGCCGGTACGCTCAAGGCTTTCTTGGATTCTTTGTATTCGCGCGGCGTATCTGTCAACCTTGATCCGGCCAACCTTGTCATGGTTACCGGGGATGATCCTATTCAGGCGGTGTACACCCTGAAGGACTATATCGTCCATACCCACGCAAAAGATGGAAGGCGTCTGTATTACCGGGATCCGGAAAAGGTCTATGGTATTGTGTTTGATGAGTCTTTGACCAGCCCCTCTTTTGAGGAGTTGCCGCTGGGCACAGGCTGTGTGGATTTTCCGCGCTATCTGGACGCTTTACGTGACATCGGCTACAAAGGGTTTTTGACGATCGAGCGCGAGGTGGGGGAGGATCCCGCCGGCGATATCGGCAAGGCGGTTGCCTTCTTGCGAGACTTATTTGTCTGAAATTACACTGCTTTTGGGAAGTACAAAGCAGATTCACTAGAACCTGCATAATTTCTTGACGCCCGGGTTTTGGACGGTTAAGATAGCCCGAGAGATAACCGGGAGGTATTCATGAATTCGACACGCCGAATTCTGGGCCTGCTCAAGCCCTATCGTGGCATGGTCTTGCTGGGGTTCCTGTTCCAGACCGTTGTGATTGGCACCCGATTGATCCAGCCCCTGATCACCAGGCAAGTGGTCAACGATGTCATTATCGCAGGCAGGCATCAGCTTTTGGTTCAATTGTGTCTGACTTTGCTTGGCCTTTCCCTGACACGGGCAATCAGCTCCTATATTCGCGTCCAAATGATGGAGCGCGCATCCCAAAACGTGGCCTATGACCTGCGCACAGGCTTGTTTCGGCACCTGCAAACGATGTCTTTTTCGTTTTACGATCAAAACCGTGTTGGCGAAATCATGTCGCGCATGACCGGCGACCTGGAGGGTGTACGCGATTATCTGGCTGGCGGCATTATTACCATGTTTGAGCAGGCCATTACCTTCTTTGGCGCGCTGGTATTCATGTTTACGCTGTCCTGGCAGGCTACACTGACCATTATCGCCGTGCTGCCGCTGATTTCTTGGATTGCTTTCCGCTTTCGCAGCCGTATCCGTCCGGTATTCCGTGAGGCGCGTGAGCAGACTGCTACGCTCAACACCCGTGTGCAGGAGAATCTTGCCGGCATCCATGTAGTTAAGGCTTTTGTACGTGAACAGTATGAGTGCGATCTGTTTGAACAGGAGAACCGCAAACTGCTGGGCATCAACCTCAAGATAACCGACATCTGGCGTACTTATGTGCCTATTATGCACGGGTTGTCGGAGATTTGCACGCCTCTGGTGCTGGCGACAGGATCGGTGCTTATTGCCGTGGGGCATATGGATATTGGTACCCTGGTGGGCGTGACCGGTTATATCTGGATGCTGACCCAGCCCATGCGTATGCTCTCTCAGATGATCAACGGCATGACCCGGGCGGCTACCAGCGCGGAGAAAATTTTCTATTACCTGGATCTGGGCCCCAGCATCCGCGATGATGACAAACCGCAGACTGTGAGTGAGCGCAAGGGGCGTGTGGAGTTTGAGAACGTCACCTTTGCCTACGACCAGCAGCCGGTGCTCAAGGATATCAGCTTTGTTGCCGAGCCCGGCCAGACAGTGGCCATCATGGGCGCGACCGGCGCGGGCAAAACCAGTTTGGTACGTTTGCTTTCGCGCAGCTACGAAGTCACTTCCGGGCGCGTCTTGATAGATGGCGTGGATGTACGCAAGCAAAGGCTTAAGGAATTGCGCTATGGCATCGGCTATGTGCCGCAGGAGACTTTCCTGTTTTCCGAGTCCTTGTTTGAGAATATCCGTTTTGGCCGGCCGGAAGCGTCCTTTGATGCGGTGGTTGCGGCAGCCCGAGCCGCGCAGGCGGAGGACTTTATTGAGGACATGCCGCAAAAGTATGAAACCGTGGTCGGTGAGCGCGGCGTAGGATTGTCCGGAGGCCAGAAACAGCGCACAGCCATTGCGCGCGCTTTATTGATTGACCCCAGCATCCTTGTGCTTGATGATGCTACATCAGCTGTGGATATGCAAACAGAATACCTCATCCAGCAACATCTGGAGCGTTCCATTCAAGGGACGTACCACGTTCATCATCGCTCATCGAATGTCCTCGGTCAAAAACGCGGATTTGATTCTGGTGCTCAACCAGGGCCGGATTGCCGAGCGGGGCAGCCATCAGGAGCTGATGGCGCTCAAGGGTGAGTACTGGCAGATGTGGCAGGATCAACTGACCTCTATCGTCGGCGATGGAGGTGTTGCCTGATGGCCCGCCCGCTGCGTCAGCTGGATGATGAGGTTCTCCAGCGCCCATTCAATAAAACCCAGTTCATCCGCTTGCTGGCCTACCTGAGACCCTACCGTCGGGATGTGCTGCTTGCCTTGCTGGTCATGACCGCCGCTACCGGCGCTTCCCTGGGATCTCCCTACCTGATGAGCCGTGCGGTGGGCATGCTGCGGGAGGGGCGGTTTGGCGGCATCTGGCTGATTTTGACAGGCATGGTTGCGCTGTCACTGCTGGGCGCGGTATTTACCCGCGTGCGCGTGAGGTTAATGGACTATGCCGGGCGCAAGGCGCTGGCCACCTTGCGTGAGAGTCTGTTTGCCCATGTCCAGTCGCTGTCTTTCAGCTTTTTCGATACGCATTCCGCCGGCAAAATTTTAGTGCGTGTGATGAATGATGTGGATGCCCTCAATGATCTGTTCACCAACGGCATCGTGGATGTGCTCATCAACTCCTTGACCGTGGTGTTGCTGTTGGTGATCATGCTGGTGGTGAACTGGCAGTTGACATTGATCGGGCTTTGCATTTTGCCTGTCTTGCTGTTTTTGATGTTCCGCTTCAAGCGCGTTATGTCGCGCAACTGGCAGTTTGTTCGGGCCAAGCGCTCCAATATGAACGGCTACCTGCATGAGGCGCTATCAGGCATGCGCGTTACGCAGCTTTTTGTGCGTGAGGAGGAAAACGCCCAGACCTTTGAAGGCGCGAATGATGAGATCCGTACCGGCTGGATGCGCGCCATCCGGTACAATGCGGGCTTTTGGTCAGCGCTGGATGTGACCGGTATGCTCGGCACTGTGCTGGTATATTATTTCGGTGTGCGATCCATGGGCCAGGGATTGCGGCTGGAGGATTTGCTGCTGGTAATCTGGTACCTCAACCGCATTTGGATGCCGCTGAATATGCTCAGCAATTTTTACAACAGCCTTTTGACCGCTTCGGCTTCAATGGAGCGTATCTTTGACATCATGGATGAAGAGCCCAAGGTGCGCGACACTCAGGGCGCCAGGCAGTTGCCACAGATTTCAGGACAGGTCACCTTCGATGATGTCGACTTTGCCTACAATAAGGACAAAGTCGTATTGAACAAGGTCAACCTGGACATCAAGCCCGGGCAGACCGTGGCCCTGGTCGGAGAGACCGGCGCCGGAAAAACTACCATTGTCAATCTGATCAGCCGTTTTTATGATGTTACCGGAGGCGCGGTGCGTATTGATGGGCATGACATCCGTGAGGTTACCCTGGAAAGCCTCAGGAGTCAGATGAGCGTCATGCAGCAGGACAGCTTTACCTTTTCAGGTACCATTCTGGATAACATCCGATATGGGCGTCTGGACGCCACGACAGAGGAAGTCATCGCGGCTGCGCGCGCTGTAGGCGCTGACGAGTTTATCAGGCAAATGCCCAAGGGGTATGAAACCGAGGTATCCGAGCGCGGCAGTTCGCTGTCCACCGGGCAAAAGCAGCTGGTATCCTTTGCCCGCGCGCTGCTGAATGATCCCCGGATTTTGATTTTGGATGAAGCCACTTCATCCATCGACACCCGCACCGAGATGCTCATCCAGCAAGCATTGGCCGTTCTGCTGCGCGGGCGCACCAGCTTTGTCATTGCTCACCGCCTGTCCACCATCCGCAACGCTGATGTGATTCTGGTCATGGAGGATGGCCGCATCGTTGAACAGGGCAATCATGAGCAGCTGATTGGTTTGCCCGGCGGTCGCTACCGCGCCCTGTGCGAAGCCCAGGTGCGCTTCATGCAGACCTGAGGCATCCGCTGGAAACGGATAGTGATTGCCGCTTTTTGCTTGCCAATTACAGGCGTTTTCTGTATACTTGTATTGAGATGGGAAAAGCCGATTTATGTTTCCCGCTCGCGCGCTGACGGCTGCCGGACAGGCAGCCGATGCGTCGTTATTTTATTGTAACAGTCAATACAATATTGGGAGTAGAGTATGAGCAATCTGCATGAGCACAGCAACCGGACGGTTGTCTCTCTGGAAGGCATGAAAAAACTGGAGGAAAAATTACAGTATTTGTCCACGATCCGCCGTGCGGAAGTCGCTGAGCAAATCGCTGTGGCGCGTGGGTTTGGTGATCTGAGTGAGAATGCTGAGTATGATGAGGCCAAAAACGAGCAATCGCGCCTTGAGGCTGAAATCATTGATTTGGAGAACACCATCCGCACAGCGCTTGTGATTGATGATTCTGAAGTTTCTACAGACCGTGTCAACATCGGTACCACTGTGCGTGTCTATGATGAAGAGTACGATGAAGAGATAGAGTACACCATCGTGGGCGCCCGGGAGTCCGACCCGCTCAACAACCGCATCTCCAACGAAAGCCCTATGGGAGCGGCTTTGCTGGGCAAGAAAAAGGGCCAGACCGTCAAAATTGCCGCGCCAGGCGGTACCGTCACCCTCAAGATCCGTGATATTCAACACAAAAAGTAAGGAGTTCCCATGTCAGAGCCGATTGACCGCAACCAGGAATTTTCTGAGCAGGAAGCCATCCGCCGGGCAAAACTACAGCAGCTTGTAGACAGTGGAGAGAGCCCCTATCTGCAAACCCGTTTCGACCAAACACATTACAGCCAGGACATCAAGGAAGCAGTCGAGCGACTGGATGGACAGAGCGTTCACATCGCCGGGCGCATGATGACCAGGCGTATTATGGGCAAGGCGGCATTTGCTCATTTGCTGGACAGCCGGGGCCAGATTCAAGTGTATATCAAGCGTGACGATATAGGGGAAGCAGCCTACGCAACCTTTAAGGATTATGACCTGGGCGACATCCTGGGCGTCAAGGGCTATGTCTTTGTTACCCGTACGGGCGAAGTCAGCGTACATGCGCACAGCGTCGTATTGCTCAGCAAGTGCCTCAAGCCGCTGCCGGATAAATGGCATGGTCTGCAGGATGTGGATTTGCGCTATCGTCAGCGCTACCTGGACATGATTGTCAACCCTGAGGTGCGTGATACCTTTGTCCGGCGTACGGCAATCATCAACGCTATCCGCCGCTTCGCAGACAGCCGCGGTTTTCTTGAGGTGGATACCCCCATCCTGCACACACTTGAGATCGGCGCGGCGGCAAGGCCGTTTAAGACCCACCACAACACACTGGATATCGATATGTTTCTGCGGATAGAGACCGAGCTGTATCTGAAGCGCCTGGTGGTGGGCGGCTTTGAGCGCGTGTATGAGATTGGCCGCATCTTCCGCAATGAAGGCATGAGCCCCAAACACAACCCGGAGTTTACCACGATTGAGATGTACCAGGCTTATGCCGATTATGAGGACATCATGAACCTGTGCGAGGATCTGATCCGTGAGACCGCGCGAGAGGCGACTGGCGGTGTGCGCGTCACGTTCCAGGGACAGCAGGTCGATTTTGCCTCGCCCTGGCCGCGCATCCCAATGGCTGAGGCTGTGAAGCGTGAATCCGGCATAGATTTTTTTGCCTGGAACAGCGATGAGGAGGCAAGACAGTGCCTCAAGGATCACGGCGTGCGAACGGAACCTCATTTTACCAGGGGCGATTGCCTGGCTGAACTGTTTGACGTCTATGTTGAAGCCAAGCTGATCCAACCAACCTTTATCACGGATTATCCTGTGGAAATTTCGCCCCTTGCCAAACGCAAGCCTTCCGATCCGCGTTTGACCGAACGCTTTGAATTGTTTATTGTAGGGGCGGAGTTCGCCAATGGTTTCTCCGAGCTCAACGACCCGATTGACCAGCGTGAGCGCTTTGTCCGCCAGGTGGAAGAGCGCAGAAAGCTGGGAGGAGTCAATGCCTCAGTGGATGAGGACTATCTCAACGCCCTGGAGTATGGACTTCCGCCCACCGGCGGCATCGGCATTGGTGTGGACAGGCTGATTATGTTGCTGACGGATAACGCGTCCATTCGTGATGTGCTGCTCTTCCCCACCATGAAACCGCAGGGGTAAAATATGAAGCTGTACATCAGATTAAGCTGGCATGAAATCCGCAACCATCTGCGGTATCAAGGATGGTTGTATCTGTTGATTTGCGTGTTGGCGTTCGGGCTGACCAGCTTAATTTATACACAAACGGCTTACCGTCCTCCCCAGGACAAGCGGATTGACCTGTACATCCGGTCTTCCGCTGCTGAACAGGATCAGGTCAACGCTTTCCTGGAGCCGCTCTGGCGCCAGGCTGTGCCGGAGATGGAGCTGGTGAATGCAGTCCTGCTGATGTCCTCTGGCGGTGTGAATGATTATTATGCGGACATGCAGCTGGTCACTTACATCGCTGCGGCCGAGGGTGATATCTACATGCTGCCCTCCAACGAGTTCAAGCGTTTTGCTTCCCAGGGCGCCTTTGTAGCGCTGGATGATGCCATCCGGGATGGCCGCCTGGATGTCAGCAACCTGAGCCTGGCTGCCGGCCGGGTTAAGCTGGTGGAGACTGATTTGAACGGTACGCCCACTGTGGTGGGGGAGGCCCGCCAATACGGTATTCCGGCAAAGGAACTGTACAATTTCGCGACCGAGCTGCTTATTGACAACCGTGATATGGTGCTGTCTGTTGCTGCCAACAGCGGCAATGAGCAGGCTGCCCTGACCTTTTTGGATGCGCTGATCCAGCGAGCCCGTGGTGAGAAGCCTGACTTCTTTAAGTAGACATGATAAAATACCGGGCAGTTATTTTTGATTTGGACGGAACGCTGACTGATTCCGCCCCGGGCATCCTCGCCGGGGCGCGCTTCGCGTTGGAAACCGTGGGGCGACCTGTTCCGGAGGAAAATGTGCTTCGCCGTTTCCTGGGACCGCCGCTGATGGACAGTTTTACCCGGCTTTGTGGAATGAGCCGCGAAGATGCATCCCGTGCACAAAATATCTACCGGGAATACTACAATCATACCGGCGCGCTGCAAAACGCGGTTTATCCGGGGATTCGCGCATTGCTGGCCGGACTCAAGCAGGCGGGTGTGCATTTGGGCGTGGCTACGCATAAGCCGCTGGCGCCCAGCCTTAAAATCTTAGAGGCTTTTGACCTGTTGCGCTATTTCGATTTGGTGGCCGGGCCGGAGCTGTGGGAGGATCCGGGTCCTACTAAGCATGAGTTGATTTTGCGCGCCTTGCCCCAGGGCCTGCATGCTGGCGCCGTGATGATCGGGGATCGCGCAACTGACCTGGAAGGGGCCCGGCAAGCCGGCATTGATGGCATCGCGGCGCTATATGGATATGGCCATCTGGAGGAATTTGCGCCTTTTGCGTCCGCTGGCCTGGCTCACAGCGTACGGGATTTGTACGGCTTGCTGGGGCTTTCAGAACCAGCGCCAAAGCCCTGCTTTATCAGCTTTGAGGGAAATGACGGCGCAGGCAAGTCTACCCAGGCCCGTTTGTTGGCACAGCGACTGCAGCAAAACGGGCATGATGTGCTGCTTACACGCGAACCGGGCGGCACTGCGGTGGGGGAGAAGATCCGTGACATTTTACTCGACCGCGCCAACAACGATATGGATGATTTAACCGAAGCCCTGCTGTATGCGGCGGCGCGCGCGCAGCATGTGCGGCAGGTCATTCTGCCGGCGCTGCAGGTGGGCAAGATGGTCATATCTGACCGTTATGTGGATTCCAGCCTGGCTTATCAGGGGGCGGGCCGTGGGCTTGGCGTCCCCCGTGTACGCCAGATCAACGCCCCGGCGGTAGAGGGCTGTATGCCGGACTTTACTGTTTTTCTGTCCCTGCCTCCGGGGGAGGGTATCCACCGGGCGGTGCGCTCCCGTGAGGCTGACCGCCTTGAGGCTGCGGGGGACGCTTTCCATGACAGGGTGGCCGGCGCGTTCCGGGATTTGGTTAGGGATGATTCCCGCTTTATCGTGGTCAGTTCCAAGGGAACCAAGCAGGAGACTGCGGACTTGGTATACGCGCGCGTACAGGAGCGTTTGGCCGTGCTGGGGCTGCCATGAGCCGTGTGGTGGTGGGCATGTCCGGCGGGGTGGATTCTGCCGTAAGCGCTCTGCTGCTCAAGCGGCAGGGCTTTGATGTCATTGGCGTGTTCATGAACAATTGGGAAGAAAAAGATGAGCACGGGGTCTGCACCTCACAGGCTGATTGGCAGGATGTGCAGGAAAGCTGTGAAATCATCGGCATTCCTTATTATTCGGTCAATTTTGCCCGTGAATATGAAAACCGCGTGTTCTCTCACTTTTTGTCGGAATACCGAGCCGGGCGCACGCCTAACCCGGATGTGCTGTGCAACCGTGAGATTAAATTCAAAGCCTTTCTGGATTATGCGCTGAAGATCGGTGCGCAGCACATGGCTACCGGACATTTTGTCAGGACGGACGCCCGGGGCCGTTTGCTGCGAGGAAGCGACCCGGACAAGGAGCAAAGCTACTTCCTGTACATGCTCAAGCGGCATCAGCTGAAAAAAAGCCTCTTCCCTGTGGGCGCGCTGCGCAAGGCTGAGGTGCGCGCCCTTGCGGCGCAAGCCGGCCTGCCGGTGAGTGGAAAGAAGGATTCCACCGGCATCTGCTTTATTGGCGAGCGGCGCTTCAAATCCTTTTTACAAAACTACCTGCCCACCCAGGCAGGGGACATCGTCTCTGATACAGGCGAGGCGCTGGGACGGCACGACGGGCTGATGTACTATACCATCGGTCAGCGAAAGGGGCTGGGCATTGGCGGGCATGGCGACGGGCGCAGTTGGTTTGTTTCAGGCAAAGACTTGAAAAACAACCGCCTGCTGGTGGTCCAGGGGGAAGATCATCCGGCGCTCTTCCGCCGCAGCGCGGCGCTGGAGCAGATTACATGGGTGGGGGAGCCGGCCGGTCCGGCCGGCGCATCCATCCCGCTGACGGTCAAGCTGCGCTACCGTCAGGCCGATCAGCCTGCCCGTTTACACTATGATGGTGAACAAGGCGAACTGCAGTTTGACAGCCTACAGCGCGCTGTCACCCCGGGCCAAAGCGCTGTCTTTTACCGGGGCGAGGTCTGCCTGGGCGGCGGGATTGTTGTGGGTTGATTTTAGTCTTGCGATAGTTGGTATAATTTTGAAAAACTGATAATATAAATCTCTTGATTTTTATCTGTAGCCCTCCTCCGCAAACTCCATTTCATACTCGGATTGATACGCTTGCCGGTGACTTTGTCTCTGATAAGCCCCAAATTATAAATCCAGCAGATCGGCTTGGGCCCTGGCAACATAATCCACAAAACGGCCGTTCACACGCACCGCGTAATGCAGCGCATCATACGGGAAAAAAGCAAGTTCCCAGGCCAGGCGCTCACCGGTATAGAGCAGGTAGCGGCGCACCGGGTTCTCCTCGGCTGCCTGAAAACCCTCGCGCACCCGTCCGGCGCGGCGCAGGTTCATCAGTTGAAGATAGCCGCGCAAAAAAGTATCCCGGTCGTATTCCTGCGCGTTTCTGGTGATATAGGGCTCAAACAGGATGTTGCCCTGTGCGTCCCGGCCAATCCGGTTATTCGGAAGGATTTGCTCCACCATTTCTATCCGGTATTCCCGTGAACCGGTGCTTTCCTCAACACGCAAAGCGCTCAAACGGTTGACAGGCAGGGTGACCGGAGCGTCAGATAACAGTTCTGACAGCGCAGCATCCCGCAAAAAGCCCATGGAGGCATTGCTGGCCTGGTAGATCTTGCCCTCATACAGGCAGTACAGACCGATCATGTCAATGTCATTGCCCAGCGCAATGCGCAGCTGTTGCGCGTCCACCTGCCGGGTCTGTATAGGCAGGCTTTCCTCGTCATAAGCGGTGATCTCGCTGGGGGAAAGCAGCAGGGTTACCGTTCTTACCGGTGTATCCAGGCCGGTATCTCTTAGTGCCTGCGGAGTGGCTTCGCTGTGATAGAGGGCAAAACGCATCCTGGATATATTATTAAGCAGGCGGCTGACCTGCTCAGGCTGCGCGGGATAGGCAAATGGCGACGTGATGTCCCACAACCCCTCCTCCTGGCGCAGGCACAATGCGTCCCTGCCTTCAAAACGCACTTCGTCTACCAGCGCGCTGGTGATGTTGATTGCGGGCACCGGGTGCAGGGTGGCAAGTGTCCGGTCAAAATGGTCCCGGATTTCAGGCGACACGGTATAGACCCGGTCGCTGCCCTGGAGCATCAGGTAATCCGAGGGGATTTCTGTCATCGCGCTGTTGCCAAGGATCAGGGTGATTTGGCTGTCGTCGGCGTACTCGGCCGTTACGCGCGGAGCGTACGCGCCCAGGCCCAGGGCGTCCAGCGCCTCATCCGTCATTTCCACCCGGCCGGCTTCCTCATTGGCGTCCAGCACTGTCAAATCGCGGATCATCAGCTGAAGCTGCACCGGGTTCAGCGGATAATCCGGCTGTCCCTCCACTGAATAATGTCCTTCAGCGTCCCGGATCAGGGAAAACCTGTCTCCTTGCGAGGAGACCACCAAAAATCGCGCCAACTCGCTTTCTTCCCTGCGAATCAGGATGACACGCTCATCATGCGCGGTGTCCGGGGGTGGTTCGGAGCGGTTGAGCCGTGCCGCATACCACCCCAGCGCGGATACCAGGGCCATCAGCAGGATGACCACAGCTATTTTTCCCTGTCCGGGTTGCCGGGTCTTGCGCACGGGCTGCATCAGCGTCGCCGCCTTTTGATGAGCACAGGCAGGGCCAAGGCGATGCTTGCCAGCGGCAGTGCGATCAGCACGGCGTTTACCACCCAGGGATGGGAAATGCTCAGCTGCTCGCGTATCAGCGCTTTGGGCGCGATATCCAGCCTGACAGGCTGATGTGCGCTAAGATGGTTGACCAGATGCAGCAGGAACTGCGCCCCATAGGTAATCTCATGCAGCCAACTGTCCACCAAAATGGCCGAGTTGCCGATGATCATCGCGCGCGCCCTTGTGCCGTCCGGAAAGGCGTAGTCGCTCAACAAGGACAGGTAAAACTGTCCAACTTCCTCGCCTTGCTCATGCGCCAGGCTTTTTTCAGCGCGCGCGACCGGTTTGAGATAAGCCAGGCCGCTGGTCAGCAGCGGGTCCACGATCGTGCCGTCCGCCTGCGCGGCGATGTCTAAGGCCCGCGCGCCGGGCAGACGCAGACGCACCTGGCCTGCGCCAATCAGGGCTGCCGTAGGTTCGGTCATGTTCATATAGGGCGTCAGGAACAGCGGATTGTCGATGTAAGCATTGACATCAGCGCCTTCGGCGACCACGATGCCGCTTTTGCGTTCAAATCCCATTTGCCGGTAAAGCGCGTCAAAATTGGGCAAACTATCCGGGTCATTGTAGTCACTGGTAATCAACACATTTCCCCCCGCTGCGGTGAAGGCGTGGATGCTGGCCAACTCACTGTCGAGTAAGTCCCGCTGCGGGGAGAGGATCATCAGCAGTTCCTCAGGTGTCAGTGTCTCGCCTGTCAACAGGTTGACACGGCTGATTTCAAAATGATGGCTTCTGAGAAAGTTTTCCATATACGCGGTATCATTCGGTGCCAACTCGCCATGGCCATCCAGGATGCGAATGCGCGGCACGCTGTCCATTGTCAGATAGAGCAAGGCTTCCACGATGCTCTTTTCGTAGGACAACCCTGTCAATGTAAAGCTCTGGCTTTGTATATCAAACTCCTGGGAAAGATAATCATAGGCGCTGAGAACGCGCGCGCGCCCGGTGTGTTCGCACTGCAGCACCAGGCAATCCGCACTGACCTGTTCATCCTTAAGGGAACTGGACAGGGTGTTTACCAGCAGCGGGTCGCGGACCAGGCTGGTTTGCACATAAGAAAACTTGTTCGTCAGCGAAGCCAGGCGGTCCAACAGGCCCAGCAGGGCTTGATCCTCCATACCGGGGGTAGCCAACGAATAGGCCTTGACCTGGTAGGGCAGGGAACGCATCACCTGTGTGGTGCGTTCGGACTGGGTGGTCACTGAGTTGAACGAAAAATCCAGCCTCAGGGCATGCCGCCGTTCCGCCTGGTCAGCCAAGGCAACAATCGCGACGCTGATGATCAGGATACACAGGCAGATTATCGTCGGCAGCAGGCGCCGTTTTGATGTGTCAAGCAGCTTGTTCATCGTTCCCGTGCCCTTTCAAGCTTTACCATCGTGATGGAAACGGTCAGCATGCTGATACAAAACATCAAGTAAAAAAGGATGTTTGCCGGGCTGAGCTGCGCGGAGAGGAAAGGTATAAAGCGCTCATACAAGCTTACAAAAGCAATGCACCGGGCCAGGGCGGCGGGCAGCGTAGCGCTGCTGGTCATCAGGCTCATCAGCCAAACAAACAGGTTGATGCCAAAAGCCAGTGCTGCTGCTGAAAAGGTGTTCCTGATCGTGCTGGTTACCATCAAATCCAGGGCAATAAAAGCGCAGCCTTGCAAAAGAAAACCCAGGGTGCCGCTGAGCACCTCCAAGGGATAGACACGTGCATAGGCAGACATCAGCAGGGGGTAGGTCAGGCTGAGCGATACGGCTATCAGCATGACGGTACAGGCAGCAAAATACTTGCCTATCACCAGCGATGTAATGCTCAGGGGGGCGGATTGCATCAGCTTGTCGGTCATTCCCCGGCGTTCTCCCGCCATCAGCCGCATCACCAGGATGGGGGTCAGCAGCATCCATACATAACTCATCATGCTTAAAAAAACAGAATAATCACTGCTGCGGGGCAGTATGTTGTTCAAATAGAACAGCAGCCCGGCCAGGCTTAAAAAGACCGCGATAAACAGCCAGCCGGTCGGCGTATAGAAATAGGAGCGCATCTCCTTGCGGTAAACAGCCCTCATTCCATGTCCCCCCCGCCGGTGGCCTGTAAGAAGAGAGTTTCCAGCGTGTCTGTAAGCGGGCTGAGTTCCAAAACAGGCGTTCCCATTGCGCTGAGCAAGCGGAACAGCTGCTGTGCAAAGGCTTCGTTCGGTTTTGTTTCCACCACCAGGCGCGTCTGTCCGGCTGCCGTTTTTTCCTGGCGAACACGGCATACGCTGTTCAGTTGGCGGATGGGGGAGAGCAGCCGCTCCGGCTCACCAAGAATCACTACACGGTAGCGGCTGCTTTGCGCCGCCTGGCGCAGGTCGTGGTCCAGCAGCAACTGTCCCTGGTGGATGACCAGCACACGGTCACAAACCTCCTGAACCTCATGAAGAAGGTGTGAAGAAAAGATAATGGTTTTATCCTTGACCAGGGTACGGATCAGTTTACGGAAAGCCACAGCCTGCGCGGGGTCAAAACCGGCGGTCGGCTCATCCAGCAAAAGAACCTCCGGATCACCGCACAGGGCTTGGGCCAAACCGGTCCGCTGGCGGAACCCCTTGGACAGCTGTCCAATCAGGCGGTGCTGCATTGGCATCAGGCCGGTCAAGGAGATGATTTCATCCAAATGGCGCTGCTCGTCTGCGCGCATAACGCCCTTGATGCGGCAACAAAACTGCAAGTATTCCCGCACTGTCAGCTCAGGATAAACCGGGGGCACCTCGCTGAGGTAACCCAGGGCACGCCGTGCAGCAAAGGGTGAGCGGACGATGTCATGACCCGCGATGAATACCCGGCCTCCACTGGGCGCCAGGCAGCCGGCCATGACATTCATCAGGGTGCTTTTCCCGGCGCCGTTTTGGCCCAGCAAGCCAATGACCTCGCCGCTGTCCGCAGTAAAGCTGACGTCATTCAGGGCTTGAAAATGCCCATATTTCCTGCTGACTGCCTCCGCGCGTACCAAAAGAACCCTCCTTAAAACTTAGTTAAACCAGTATAACATGAAGCATGTAGTCGTCCGTGAACAATCTGTGAAAACACCTGTTCTTGTCCGGCCGGGCAAGGCATGGTAAAATAAACCATTCTAAGCAGGAGAGGTGACATGAACAGCTACCGTTTCCGACCCAGACCCAGTTTCCAGGCTTCTTACGGTACCAGGAACCAGCAGCGGCTGCTAATGGCAGCGCTCATCGTTTTGCTGGTCGCCAGCCTGGTGTTGGGTTTTTTATACAGCCGCACGGTCATTTATCGCAACAAGTCCGAAGCCACCATGTATGCTCGCATCAACAGCAACCTGGTAGATGCCATAAGTCAGGTCAGCCGTATGGCAGGGGGAGTCCAATCCAATTCCTCCATCAAATTAGGCCAGATTCGCCAGCACATCTACGCCATGGATCAAGTTAATACCATCAGCTTGTCCATATCCGGTGAAAAGGGGCGTTTGGTTCCCCAGGAGGCGCTCAACGCCTTATACAGCGTGCTGGAACGATATGAGGTGGCTGTGCAGACAGCTACCGGCAACACGCTGGAATTGCGCACACTGCTGCTGACGCATCTGATGTCGCTGCAGGAGCTGCTGGTTGCGAAGGATTGAATGATGAAAGAAACGGTTTTCCCAAAGCCAGTGGAGATCGCAAATCTTTTACCATTGCTATTCTCAAGTCTTTGTGGCTGTCTTACCCAATGACATGGACTGGTTTGACTGATATATAAGCGTCCTTACACAGACAAGGTTCGGGTCAGCAGGCAGACCGGCCATTCCGAGCTCAGTGTTTCAGCGGCATGTTGCGCGCTGTTTTGGTCAGGGAATACGCCAAATACCGCGCTGCCGCTCCCGGTCATTTGTGAAAAGAGCGCACCGGTTGCGTATAAGGATGCTACTGCGTTGCCAATTTCCGGGCACAGTGCGGTGGCGCTTTTTTGCAGTTGGTTGTGACACACGGCTTTCAGCCGGGACAGGTCTCCTGTGCGCAGAGCGTGCTTCGCTCCGGGCAGGTCAGCCGACCGGGGATCAGGGGCAGCGTCATAGCGCGCAAAAACCTCCCGGGTGGAAAGGCCTGCCGGCGGTTGCAGCAGCACCAGATGATGAGCCTGTGCGCCGGCGAGGGGCTGTATTGCTTCTCCGATGCCGCCCACGCGCGCAAGACCCATGTGCAGGCAAAGCGGCACATCCGCGCCCAATGTCACGCTGATTTTTTCCAACTGTCCTGTGTCCAGCCCGGCGCCCCACAGCATATTGAGGCCTTGCAGGACGGCCGCGGCATCCGCGCTGCCACCGCCCAGCCCTGCCTGGGACGGGATATGCTTTGTAAGGACAATGTGCGCGCCGTGTGGATAATTTGTAGCGGCCTTCAACGCTGTCGCAGCCCGGAAGGCCAGGTTGCTGCAGTCTGCGGGCACGTCATTCGCTCCGGAAAGTGTCAAATTTAGGTCCGCTTGTGGAAACAATTCAATGTCGTCTGCCAATTCCAGACGCTGTACGAGCATGTCCAACAGATGGTATCCGTCTGGGCGTATGCCGGTGATGTTCAGCGCCCAATTGATTTTAGCGTGGGCTTTCAACCGCATGCTGCCTCCCGTTGCCCTCCCGGGCGCTGTCCAGCGTAAAGCGAAAGGCGGCGCCTTCCTGTGTGGGCAGCAGTTGAATGCCTTGCCCATGCCGCTCCAGGATGGCCTTGACGATGGCCAGGCCCAAACCTACGCCCTCCCCGGGTGTATGGGAATGGTCAGCCTTATAAAAACGGTCAAAAATCTTGTCCGCGTCCTCAGGCAGGATGCCCAGGCCATTGTCCGCCACGGTGATGGCCAGGGATTTTTTGCTTTGCTCATGTACACTGATGGAGATCCGGCCGCCCGTGGGCGTAAAACGGATGGCGTTGTCCAACAGGTTGATCAGCACCTGCTCTATCTGATCACGCACCCCAAGGGCGTACAAATCATCCTGGTCAAAGGAGGTTACTACCTGGATATTTTTTTCCTCCAGTTGCTGGATGCGCGTTATCAGGACCAGCCGGATGAGCTCGCACAGGTTAAAGGAAGCAAGGGGAAGCGGCTTTTCCTGCGCCTCCGCGCGCGAAAGTGTCAGCAGACCTGAGACCAGTTGCCCCAAGCGCTTGGTCTCATTGAGCACGATGCGCAGGATTTGCTTTTGATCCTCCGGTTTGACGGTATCATCCAGCAACCCTTGTACAAAGCCCTGGATGCTGGTCATCGGGGAACGAAGCTCGTGGGAAAGATTGGCGATAAAGGCTTTGCGCGTTTCCTCGGTGTCCTGGATTTGCCGTGACATCCTGTTAAAGGCGCTTGAAAGCTCATCCAGTTCCAGGATGCCGCTGTCCTGCGCCGGTGGAGCGGGCAAGCCCCGGGCCATAAGCCCGGCGGAAGCAGCCATGCTCTTGAGTGGTCGCACCAGGCGTTTGGTGTAAAAGACCGCGATGGTTGCGCCTGCCAAAAAGGTGAGAAGCGCAGCCAGTGCGGCTTGCTGCCAGATCTGCGTGTAGGTGGCCTGGATGTTTTGCGCAGCGGTCTGAATATAAACCGCGCCCACTACGCTGCCTAACTGCTTCCAGGGTACTGCCACGGTAAACATCGGCCCGGCTTGTCCCTGGGTTTGGGAGATGACCTCCTCGCCTTGCAGCACGCGCGCGAGTGTGCGCACCACCTCATAGGAATCCCAGTGGCTGGCCAATTCCTGGTGTTGGCTGATTACCTGTGAATAATATCCGGTGACGCGGCCGGTGCGGTCTACTACAAGACAGTAGGCCGCGTAGTCCTCATACACTGCGCGCAGCTTGCGCTCCATCATCTGCCGTGTCGCGTTGCGGCTGGGAGATAGCAACTCCGCCAGAGACACTTCATTGAGGGATCCGGCCAGGTAGGCGATATCATAGGCCTGCACTTTCAGTTCGTTGATGCGGCTGTCAATTTGCGTCTGACGGGAGGAGACGGCAAATACCAGCAGCATCAGCAATACGCTCAACAAAATGACCGCGGCGAACATCATCAGCAGCCGCGGGAAAATGCCTGATCTGATTTTATTTGATTTCAAATTTGTACCCTACTGACCATACCGTGCGCAGCGCCCAGCCAAAGCGCTCGCTGTCAGGCAGCTTTTCACGCAGGCGCTTGATGTGCACATCCACAGTGCGGCTGTCGCCAAAATAATCAAAACCCCATACCTTTTCAAGCAGCTGCTCGCGGGTAAACACCTGGTTTTGGTGCAGCGCCAGAAAGTGCAGCAATTCCAATTCCTTGGGAGGCATTTGTATCGACTTGCCGTCATAAATCACCTCATAGCTGGTCAGGCTGACTGACAGCCCGGGAAAACGCAGAGAATCATCAGCATTGCCTGGCGCTGCCGAGCGGCGCAGCACAGCTTTGATACGGGCGATCATCTCCCTGGGATCAAAGGGTTTGGTGATGTAATCATCCGCGCCTAATTCCAGACTCTTGACCTTGTCGAAGGTTTCCTCCTTGGCGCTGAGCATGATGATGGGTAAACGGCTTTCCTTGCGAACCTCCCGGCAGACCTCCCATCCGTCTATACCTGGCAACATGATATCCAGCAGCATCAAGTCAGGGGCTTGCTGGCGAAAGGCGGTCAGCGCTTCGTCCCCGCGCAGGTATTGGCGCACCTCATAGCCTTCCTGTTCCAGATACATCCGGATAAGCTTGGAGATGTTGGCGTCATCGTCCACCACGTAGATGAGCGTCTTCACCGCTGGCACCGCCTTTCCGTTCTTGCTGCTACCATCATAACAGAAAACACCTGGTTGGGACAACGATCGGAGAGCCTGATTTATGCCTTCGCCACCAGGCTGCAGCCTTTGAAAACCCGGAAAATCCTGTGCAGTGTTTTCCAAGACCACAGGATGGTCATGAAGCTGCTCAATGAATATGGTCATGAAGCTGCTCAATGAATATCCCGGCGTTGCTTCCTGCTCCGGATTCTCTATCACAAGGCCTGACCTTACTTCAAAGTCACCACTGTCACACCGGTTTCACCCTCGCCATACTTCCCTGCTCGCTGTGAGGCGATCAGGTGGTGATGCCTGAGGTGCGTGCGCAGCCCGGCGCGTAGCGTGCCGGTACCCTTGCCGTGGATGATAAAGACCTCATGCAGCCCGGCCAAAGTGGCTGAATCAAGGTAGTTGTCCACTGCGGCAATGGCCTCATCAAGCGCCATGCCGCGCACGTCACATTCCATCTTGACGCTGCGTTCGCCCGCGGCTGTACTGGCACGGACTACGGTTTGCTTTTGAACACGTGGCTGGGAAGCGGAGCGCAACTGGTTTACCGGCACGCGCATTTTCAGGATGCCCGCCTGCACCTGGACCTCGTTTTTGGCGTCCGGGAGGCTGAGCACAGTGGCCGGCGCGTTGTTGACCGCGAGCAGCACCTGCATGTTGACCTGGATGTCCTGCGTACTGAGTTCGTCACCTGTGGCGTCGCTGTCCAATCCGCCGGAAAACTCATCGCCAAGCGCGCGCATGCGCCGCCGCAGCTGGTTTACCGCATTGGGGTCGGCGGCTTTGAGGTTTTTCAGCTCCTCAAGCACCGCAGCACTCTCCCTGCGGGCCTTTTCGATAATGCGCTTTGCCTCATCACGGGCTTTGGCGCGTGCGCCTTCACGCAACTCGGCCATCTCCCGGTGCAGCTCCTGCACCTCGCGCTTGAGGCGCAAGGACTCCTGGTGCGCCGCCTCAGCTTGTTCCCGTTCGCGCTGGGCGGCTTGCCGCTGGTCCTGGGCGCTGGCAATAACATCTTCAAACAGCAGGGTTTCTTTGCTGAGCAGCTCCTGGGCATCTGCGATCAGGCGGTCGGATAAGCCCAGACGCCGGGAAATCTCAAAGGCGTTGGACTTTCCGGGCACCCCAATGGACAGGCGGAAGGTGGGTGAGAGGGTAGCTACATCAAACTCAACGCTGGCGTTTTCAGCCCCCGGTGTGGCCAGGGCAAAGGCTTTCAGCTCGCTGTAGTGTGTGGTGGCCACGCAGCGGGTGCCCAGTTTGAGCATTCTCTGCAAAATGGCCTGGGCAAGGGCGGCGCCTTCAGTCGGGTCAGTGCCCGCGCCCAATTCGTCAAACAGCACCAGATCTTCTTTGCCGGCTTCTTCAAGGATGGACACGATGTTGGTCATATGTGAGGAAAAGGTGGACAGCGATTGCTCAATGCTCTGCTCATCCCCAATGTCCGCGAAGACCTGCTCAAACATCGCCACCTGCGTTCCCAGCTGTCCGGGAACATGCATACCGGCCAGCGCCATGAGCGTAATCAGCCCCACTGTCTTGAGCGTCACGGTTTTTCCGCCGGTGTTGGGTCCTGTGATGACCAGCGTAGTAAAATCCTCCCCCAGCCACAGGTCGCAAGGGACGACAACCTCATCAGGGATCAGCGGATGGCGCACCTTGACAAACTTCAAATAGCCTCTGCGGTTTATCTGCGGGCGGATAGCGCGCTGATGCCGGGCCAGGGCAGCCTTGGCAAAGCGGAAGTCCAGCTCAACCAGGATATCCAGGTTTTCCGCCAACTCATCCGCCTGGTCGCCCACGCGCGCTGAGAGCTCGGCCAGGATGTGCTCAATTTCCACACGTTCCTTGGCCTGCCATTCCTTTAGCTCGTTGCCGGCCTCAACCACAGCCATGGGCTCAATAAACAGGGTGGCGCCGGTTGCGGACTGATCATGCACCAGACCGGGCACCTGGCTGCGGAATTCCTGGCGCACCGGCAGTACATAGCGGCCATTGCGCATGGTAATCAGGCTGTCCTGCAGATACTTGGAGGAGCTGCCATGGGCGATGGCCTGAAGTCGCTCACGGATGCGGTCGTTGCATTGCCGCATGTGCCGTCGGATATCCGCCAGCTGCGCGCTGGCAGTGTCAGCTACCTCTTCTTCTGAAATGAGCGCGTCGGAAATGGCGCGCTCCAGCTGCCTGAGCGGAGCCAGGCGGGAGGCCAGGGCGGACAGCTGCGGGGTGCGCTCCTCCTCATCCTGGGCCAAGGCATTGCGGGCGGCAGCCGTGGCGCGCAACAATTCCGCCGTGTCAAGCAGTGCCCGCGGCGGCAGGGTGGAGCCCTTGCTTGCCAGGCTCAGCCAGCCGGATACGTCCTTAAAAGGAATCAAAGGGTTGTCACCGCGGCGCAGCAGCACCAACAGCGCTTCCTCAGTCTCATGCTGGGCACGTTCCACCTGCTCCATGCGGTCATAGGGTACAAGGGCAGCGCAGCGCTGTTGTCCCGGTTCGGTCAGCGCATAAGTTCTAAGCTGCTCAATGATCTTGGTGAATTCCAGGGTGCGCAGGGCTTTCTGGTTCATGCGTGCCTCCGGTTCATATAGTAAACACGTTTATTTTACGCCCAGCAGGAAACGAACCGGCTGGGGGTGGGTACTGTTCTCAGTGGCGGCGCAATGCATGAGCGCGGCATAGTGACGGGTGGCGCGCAGGGCTTGTGCCTGCTCATCCATGCGAAGATCCATTAGCCAGCTCATCTTTGGCGCCAGGTTTGATAGATGAAGCGGCGTGTGGTGATACAGAGAAATCAGACATCTGTCATCAAAATGAGTGGGGGAGAGCGGATAGCGCGCGTCCAGGCGGTCCACAAGGCTTTGTCCGCGGATGCCCTGGCCGCGCTCGCACAGTGCACAGCCTGCTTTGTTCCTGTCCATGCCGCGGATTTGGCGCTCCGGACAATGGTTGAGCAGCATCAGCACTGCGCGGCCGTAAACCGGCAGTACCAGCTCCATGATGTCCGTAGGCAGGCAGGAAATTTCCTCGCCTGACAGTTCTCTGGACAACACACAGGCAGTGATGCCAAAGGCTTTCAACAACCGGAGGCTATGCTCATTCCAGGCCGGAATGCCTTCGCCGCTCATGCTTGCGCCGGCAGTCAACTGCCCGATATTGTCCGCCATCAAGTGCAGTCCGGCTTCCCGGGCCAGTCTGACAGCTTTGTTCAGATCCGCTCCGGACAGTTGCCGTGGCAGCAGCAGCGTGTCCCCGGGCACGGTGTCCTCCAGCGCCTGTTCAAACGCGCCTTTACGATAGGTGTCGATGTAGGTGATGATATGGTCCGCTCCGGCTTCCAGAAACGCGGAACGGTTTGCGCCCGCGGGCAGGATGGCCATCAGCCGCGGCGCGCATACGCTGTTGTTCGGGCTTGTATCGGGAGCCAGGATGGCCTTGTCAGGATCTGGCAGCTGATGGGCGCTTATCAGCGCTTCCTCCAATTGGACCAGCGCGTCACGGCGCAGCGCATTGAGCGCACCTGCGCTTAAAAAAGCTGGCGCTGCGCTGTAAAGAGACAGCTTGTCCAATACAAAGGGGGTACCGCCTGTCTTGTCCAACTGCCTGCGGGCAGCGGATTGGTCCAGCGGTCTGTTTTGTGCCGTCTGTGCTGTCTCGCCCCATACCTGCGCGTTCACCACACCGCGACTGACGGTCAGTTGTGAAGCCTGCCCGGGCGCCAGGCTCAGCTCCGCGTCAAATGCCAGGCGCGGCAGCACATCCGCCGCCTGCCGGGCGCGCAGCAACTGCGTTTCATCCTGCAGTTTCCATACGGTATCGTGCACAGCTGGCGCCTGGCGCAGCCGCAGGGTCGCCTCCCTGCCGGCGTTCACCGGAGGACCGGAATAAATGCATTCCTGCTCTGCCCGGCCGCGCAACTGCAAACCGTCGCCATTGCCCAGGGGCATGTCCAGCCTGACCTTTGCCAGGACAAAGCCTGCACGTGGCTGTACTGCCGTCACGCGCCCAAGGTACACGCCCAGGTGAGAGACGTGCTGATCCCCGATCAGCGCTGCGTCCTGCTGCCCCATGGCATGGCCTGCCGTAAAGCCGCGGCTGAAAATTTGTTCAAGCGCTCTCTGATCTGCCTGCAGGTCGGCCGCAGGCAGATTATTTGCCGCACGGTCCAGGGCACGGCGGTAGATATCTGTAACGATGTAGACATATTCGGCGCGCTTTAAACGGCCTTCAATCTTGAAGCTGCTGGCGCCTGCGGCCAGCAGCTGCGGCAATGCTTCCAGGGTATTCAGGTCGTGCATGGACAGCAGCCCGCCGGCATGATCCTTGTATTGGTATTGCAATCGGCAGGGCTGGGCACATTTGCCGCGGTTGCCGCTGCGCCCGCCGATCTGTGAGGAGAACAGGCATTGCCCGCTGACGGATACGCACATGGCTCCATGGACAAAGACCTCTGTCTGTATGCCGGTTTGGGCGACCTCACACATGGCGTCCAGGCTGCATTCCCGGGCAAGCACCACGCGGGAAATGCCCAATTGCTGCAGCACACGGGCGCCGGGAGCGTTGTGCACGCTCATCTGGGTGCTGGCATGGACACATATTTGCGGATACGCTGTCTTGATGAGTCCCGCCAGACCCAGATCCTGTATAATCAGCGCGTCCGCGCGCAAGGCGACAAGGCGCTCCAGCAAAGCCAACAGGCTGTTCATCTCCTGCGGTTTGATCAGGGTATTGACAGTCACATAAACACGCACGCCGTACAGGTGCGCAAAACGGATGGCGTCTTCCAGCGCCTGGTCATCAAAGCCGGCCGTGGCACGCGCGCCAAAGGCTGCGGCGCCCAGGTAGACTGCGTCCGCACCTGCGGCAATGGCGGCGCGCAGGGCTTCCGGGCTGCCGGCAGGAGAAAGCAGCTCAGGCTTCATCCGCCGTGCCTTTATTGATGCCTTCCAGCTGTGCGCGCAACCGCGCGGCCAGGGTCTGCGCCTTGACCAGTTCATCCGCGATGGATAAGGCGGCAGCGACAGCGCAGGCCTCCATGTTCAGGCCGGGGTTTTGCGCCGCGGTTTCGCGTATGCGCCGGTCTGTGATCTCCGCCAGATGGTGGTAGTGAGCAGGCTCCTCCATGCCGGAAAGCTGGTAGGACCTCCCGGCTACCTGGACTGTTTGAGTGGTGAGCTTCATTGCTTCAGGTGCGTGAATGGATAATCCACGCCATAGGTTTCCACACGGATGCTCTGGATAACCTGGTCTTCAAAAGGACGGTCAGCGTTGTTGCGCTTGGAGGATACAATCTGGTCTGCTGTTTCCATGCCGGTGAGTACCTTGCCAAAGGCGGCATAGTTGCCATCCAGATGCGGCGCGTCCGCTACCATGATGAAAAACTGGCTGCCTGCTGAATCCATGCGCATGCTGCGCGCCATGCTCAACACGCCGCGGGTGTGTTTGAGGTTGTTGATGACGCCGTTGCCTGAAAACTCACCCTTAATGGAATAACCCGGGCCACCCATGCCTGTACCGTTGGGGCAGCCGCCCTGGATCATAAATCCGGGAATGACCCGGTGAAAAATCAGCCCGTCATAAAAGGAAGCGTTGGCCAGGGCAATAAAGTTGCCCACACTCTCCGGCGCGATTTCCGGATAAAGCTCCCCGGTAAGCACCTGGCCGTTTTTCATGGTGATAGTAAAGGTAGGGTTCTGGTTCATACTCTCCTCCGGTTGATGATTTGGTGGTTGCGAGTCCGTTGTGGCGGACACGCCCGGCAAAAGCAGCATCATCAGGCACAGGGCAGCTGAAAACAGCCTGGCAATGCTGCGCCATTGGGGGAGTTGTAGTGGAAATCTCATGACAGCCTCCTTTTAAATGTCTCTGACATGATGCAGACAAGCCAAGGTGAGGATACCACAGGAAGCGGCGTACAACAAGAATGGAGGATGTATTCCTGTGCTTTATTCATCGGGACAAAATATACCATGATACGCGATAAGAGGTAGTAAGTCTGTGTTCTGAAACAATTCGCGCGCCATAGTGAAACAATCATGCGCCATAGTGTTGTTCCAGCTGTTCGCGCCTGAGGAAAAATCTTGCCCGCGGTGTAGGAAAAATCTTGCCCGCGGATGCTTGACAAATAGCCTCTCCTTTAGTAAGATAGGCTTCGCCGCTCAACGCGGCAACCTTCGGGGTGTAGCGCAGCCTGGTAGCGCACGTGCTTTGGGAGCATGGGGCCGGGGGTTCAAATCCCTTCACCCCGACCATTTCGGGTGAAAAGGGTCTGTGAGGCCCCGTGGTCAAGCGGTTAAGACACCGCCCTTTCACGGCGGTAACAGGGGTTCGAGTCCCCTCGGGGTCACCACTTTTCCCAAGGACACGGGCCTTTAGCTCAGTTGGTTAGAGCGGCCGGCTCATAACCGGTTGGTCCGGGGTTCAAGTCCCTGAAGGCCCACCATTTCACCTGGCCCGGTAGTTCAGTTGGTTAGAATGCCAGCCTGTCACGCTGGAGGTCGAGGGTTCGAGCCCCTTCCGGGTCGCCATTTTCCCTGCTGGTTGGGTCTTTGCTGGTGTAGCTCAATTGGCAGAGCAGCTGATTTGTAATCAGCAGGTTGCGGGTTCAAGTCCCTTCACCAGCTCCACCTGGATGAGTTCCCGAGCGGCCAAAGGGAGCAGACTGTAAATCTGCCGTCACAGACTTCGGTGGTTCGAATCCACCCTCATCCACCACGACAGCGGTTTTCGAAATGAAGGCTGCTGTTTTTTGTGCCGATTATTTTATCACACAGGCATGAGGATGGTCCGGCAAGGCGTTATATTGCTGGATATGATGCGCTGCGCATCGCCTGATTGTGTGTTATACTGCGAATGACAGAACAACAATCATCCGG
>JBMNLV010000011.1:0-109478 GCA_050953005.1 Christensenellales bacterium
TGGGATCTCCTTCCTTGGTCAATAAAATCAAAACAGAGCAAATGATGCATGTTGACATTTTTATTATATCATGGTATTAGTTTTTACAAGATACTGCAACGTAAAAGCGACTAAAGGGATTCAAAATGACAGGTGTTGATTATGGCGACTTGAACATTGTAGTTTGCGGGCAGAAATCAACTTGTTTCTTTTGTTTTGAAACTGCAACGTTAAAGCAAGGAATTGATTAGCGAAAATGCTAATTAAATAAAAAAGGAGGAAACTTACATGAAGAAACTGTTTACCCTGATTCTCGCACTATCCATGCTGCTGACAATGACTGTCGCTGGCGCAGAAAGTGCAAAGACCACTGTGGTGTTCTGGAACAGCTGGACTGGCGGTGACGGCGATGCGCTACAGGCCTTGGTGAGCAAGTTCAACGAGAGCCAGAATGAAGTACATGTCGACATGACCCGTTCTACTTCCTTTGGCGATATGCTACAGACCAGCCTTCCTACCAAAGAAGCCGCTGACCTGATACTACTCAACTGCAACGATCTGAACAAGTATAGCAGCTACTTGCTTCCCATTACTGATATCTGGGAGAGCACCTCGCTGAAGGCTGAGGATTTCTCTGAAGCTTATCTGGGCATGGCCAAGATGGGAAATGAACAGTATGGTATCCCCTTCCAGGTCACCACATACATGATGTATTACAACAAAGACCTGCTCGCTGCCGCTGGTATTGAGAAAATCCCCACCACTTTCGCTGAGTGGACTGAGGCATCTGAAAAGATCACCGCTTTGTCTACCGCTGAGAAGCCCATTTATGGCTCTGGTCTGTTCTACTGCTATAATGGCCAGAATCAGTCTGTGATGCAGCGTTTTGGCACTGGCTACATGATTGAGGGCGATGCTGAGAATGGATTTACTCCCAACTTGCTGGGCAATCAGCCCCTGGCTGATTCCCTGATCTGGATGAAGAACCTGTACGACAATGGCTACAACCCCAAGGAGCGTGATATCGACTCCATGATGGCTGCTGGTCAGATTGGCTTGATGACCAATGGTGGCTGGCTGAAAGGTGCCTTGGACGCTTCCGGTGTGAACTATGGTATTACCAAGCTGCCCACAGTGACCGGTGAGGACCAGAGCGAATGGGCTCTGGGCGATTTGAACTGCTTCATGATGACCTCCTCTGCCACCGAGGAGACCAAGAAGGCCGCCTATAAGTTTATTGAGTGGTGGTTTACCGGTTCCGGGCTAGAGGCTCAGGAAGTGACCCAGGGTGTGGATTACTCTGGAATCACCCCCAACGCTGAGTGGTCCATCTCCATGTGCTATGTGAATGCTTACCTGCCCACTGTAAACAGCCCTGAGTACCAGGCCAATGAGACCCTGGTGGCTGTATCCCCATCCTCTACTGCCCAGGTGCAGATGTTTGCGGGAGCAGGTACCTTGTTCTGGTCCGATGTTGCTGCTACGCATGGACAGATGGTTGAGGAATGGGTATTCAATGGCCCAACCAACCCCACCTATGATGATGTTCAGGACTTTTTGGCTGTGTACCAGGATGACCTGGCTTCCTATATTTCTGAGTACTATGAGTAACCCGAAGCACTGACGCAATAAAAGCAAACAAACGGGGGGACACCGGTTCGCTCCGGTGTGCCCCCGTTCCATTGAGGAAACGGAGGGAAGCTTATGATAGCTATCGGAAGCAGAAAACCTCATTCCATGTCCTTTGAGAAGAAATTGGAAAAAACAGCCTATTTGTTTATTCTTCCTGCCGCCTTGCTGCTGATTGTTTTCTGCATTGTTCCGATGTTGGGTTCCTTTTATGTCAGTACGCAGAAGATGGGCGTCGATCTGAGCAAAGCTGAATTTGTTGGTTTGGACAATTATATCCGGGCTTTATCGGACAGACGCTTTATCCAGTCTATCAGCATCACGCTAAAGTACACTGCCATTGAAGTGCCGCTTCAGATGGTAATAGGCGTGCTGCTTTCTGCGTTGTTGGCAAAAAACACGCTATTGAACAAGTTGTTTCGCAGCATCTATTTCCTGCCTGTAGTTGCTTCTGCTGTCACTGTTGGTGTTACCTGGCAACTGGTGTTGCATTCCAATATCGGCATCTTTACCTACTGGCTTAAATGGCTTGGTTTTACTGACGTCAATCTGCTTAATAACACAAACACTGCTATATATGTGGTGGTTTTTGTAGCTATTTGGAAGACATTTGGCATTTCAGCTATCATTCTGGTGTCGGCTATCCAGAATATTCCTGATTCCCTTTTTGAGGCTTCCGCCATTGATGGTGCTGGCAAGATCCGCCAATTCTTTGCGGTTACACTGCCAGGCATTATGCCGTCGTTCTGGTTTTTGCTGATGACCCGTATCATTGGCTCTCTGCAGATGTTTGATATTGTCTACACCATGACAGGCGGTGGTCCCAGCCGCTCCACCACAACCATGGTGGTCTACATCTATGAGCAGGCCTTTAACAGCATGAACAAAACCGGTTATGCAACTGCCATGAGTGAGTTCCTGTTTGCAGGTATCATGTTAGTGACATGCGTGATGTACTACATCATGAACAAGACTTCAGATTAAGGAAGGGAGGAGAGCATATGCATATAGAATCCGCGGAGATTGCTTCTCTCGCCCATGCCCGCAAAACCCCGCTTTCAGTGATTGTAAAACGGATCATTCGATATATTCCGATTTTTATTCTTCTGGTGTTTTTCGCATTCATTTTGTTGGCTCCTCTTCTATGGATGTGCCTTGGCGCATTCAAGAGTGATCCGGAAGTAATCAGCTATCCACCTAGGTTCTTTCCTGTAGGGAATAATTTTATGAAAAACTGGGATAATGTGCTTAAGCAGATAGATTTTTGGGGTATGACGGTGAATACAGCCGTTTACGCCATTGGAACAACAATTCCAGCGATGTTTGTCAACGCATTGGCAGGCTACGCGTTTGCCCGGTTCCGATTTCGTGGCAAGAATATATTGTTCCTGCTGTTCCTTGCTACGATGATGATCCCATTCCAGGTGATTATGGTGCCGCTGTATCTGGAAGTATATTATCTGGGCTGGTTGAACAGCTTCCAGGGTTTGATTGTTCCGAAGATTGCTTCCGCGTACTGGATTTTTCTGTGCCGGTCTGCCTTTGAAGGGCTACCAAAGGATTTGGAGGATGCTGCCCGTATTGATGGTATGCATGAATTCGGTATTTTTGCCCGTGTTATGCTGCCGTTGATTACACCCGCGATGATCACTGTGTTGCTGTTGAGTATCAACAATTGCTGGAATGACCTGCTCTGGCCCATGATTGTTGCCAGCAAGAGCTCCATGCGTACATTGTCTAACGGTTTGGCAATTTTCATTGGCAATCGAACGGACAATTACAGCTCGGCCTTTACTGCAGCTGCTGTGTCCATGATTCCCATGCTGATCCTGTATATTTTCGGACAGAAATATTTTGTGGCTGGCCAGGCGACCTCCGGCATCAAAGGATAAGGCTGCATGAGGAATTAAAAAGCGGAAAAGCTCATTGGTGTTTGCAGACAATGTTACAACAGGGGGAGGATTATGCCTACAATTCTTTGCTATACAAGGTTCGGCGAGGGAGTTTATCCCGACTACAACTATCCTGGTCATGTGGCTTATCTGTGTGACCTGGAACACGCGCTGCACCTGGCTATCAGTGATGATGGCGAAGTATTCAAGCCGCTACGCAATAACACAGGCGTTCTGTTTGCTAAATGTACATTCAGCGAAGGCAATCCCAGGGGTACGACCAAGACGCTGATCGATCCGTGGCTGGCCCGCGCTGCAGATGGTTCGTTTTTGCTGTGCGCGATCCGTCGCAATCAGAACGCTCCTGATCCCTTGTCTGTTGGCAGCATCATGCTGTTTGTCTCTAAGGATCTGGTACGCTATGAGGAGATTGGTTTCCTGAAGGTGGCGGAAGATGAAATCCGGCGTCCGCAATGCGTCTATCGTATAGAAACCGGTGACTACGAGGTGTATTGGGAAAACGCGCAGGGACAGGCTTTCTGTGCTTACAGCAGGAACTTAATGCAGGTAGCGCAAACGAAGCGCTGTGAGATACGTGATCCTGCAAAGGAAACATATGGCATTGACAAGTGCATTCCAGGCAACCAAATCACCATTAGCGAAGACGAGGCGGCCAATGTCAGGATGTACCTGGATGAAATTAGAAATGTCAGTGTGGACCCGGTTTGCTGTATAGTGGAAGCAGGGCAAAGCGTATCAGAGCTTCCCAAAGCCGTGTGCCGATATAGCGATGGTTCAACGCACGAAAAGCTTGTTGATTGGGATTTTTCGGGCGTGGATCCGAACAAGCCGGGTATATATGAGGTTCCCGGACATGTACAGGTCAAGAGTTGGCCATTTCCCATTCCGTTAAATTTCGGTTCCTACGCAGCCAGTCAGATCAACGACCCGAATATGAGATCCGGCATGTCTGACCCCTGTGTGACGATGCACAAGGGTAAGTATTACCTGTCCTCTTCGGGAAATCAGAACATCGTGTTGCGCTGCTCAGATACACCGGAGGGTGTTTTCGGGGCCGAGCCTGTGATCATCCATCGTGTTCCGCTGCAAGCGGGACAAAAGATGAACGGTACATGGGCAGCGGAGCTTCACGTAATTGATGATATTCCCTATTTGTTCACAACGATCTGTCCCAATGGCGTTTGGACACAGGTAAAGAGCGTTGTGCTGCGTTGCACAGGTGAGCTGCTGGATACTGATGCCTGGGAGGCCCCCCGCTATTGTGTCAAATCTAATGGCGAGTTGCTGACTGAAGGCGGTATCTCGTTGGATATGACTTGGTTCCGTGATCATGGCGTGGATTATGTGATGTGGTCTGATAGAAAGATCCGTTACGGCACGGACCCGCTGGTAATTGAGCCAGCAGATGTTTATATCGCAACAGTAGCCCCTGCCGCTCCCTGGCAGTTGACCAGTGATCCTGTGTGCGTGCTTCGGCCTGTTTTTGGATGGGATCGTTGCGAGACAGAGGTTGAAGAAGCGCCGTATCTGCTTCGCCGGGGCAACGAGCTGTTTGTCACTGTATCCGGTTCGTCTACAGGCATGTCTGATCTATATGCGGTGGGACTGCTGCGTGCGAAAACGGGAAGTGACCTGCTGGATCCGGCTGCTTGGGATTGGTGGCCTTATCCACTGTTGACTAAGGAAAGTGTGCCTGGCGAGTTCGGTCCTGGACATAACAATTTCACAAAGGATCCAGAAACAGGCGATGACCTGATGGTGTACCATGCTGTGCCCCATGACGAGGCTGGCAGAACGCTACATCGTCATCCGGCTATGCGCCGTGTGCATTGGGGAGTTTCTGGTCTGCCATATCTGGAAATGACACCCGAGCGAGATTTAGATCCCAGGTTTGAGCGTATTACAATGAGGCTGACCATTTCAGGAAAAGGGAAATAGCATAAACTCAAACAATTATATCTCTACCGTTTGGAACACACTGTTTATCGTTTAGTGTGCCGACCCGTATGTGCTGCACCATGGAAATAAAAGGCGCTTCACAGCGTCAGAGCCTGAATACAATCGCATTATTCTGCGCCATGCTACCAGTAGTCTGTAAGGCTTGCGTACCGCACAAGAACATGTAGTATGGTATACTCATGAAGACGGTGTAATGAGTTTTCATATCTGGGCTTCTGCATTTTTTCGGACAACAAGAGGTGTAGGTATTTTGCGGCAGGAGAAAAATAAGGCGTGTGGAAAATCTGCCCGTGGGTATTGTGCTGTGAAAGCAGCAATCCGCTGAAAGGACCTTGGACGGAATGTGGCATACTGACCCGCGCTGAAGGCGATGAATTCAGTTTCACAGATTTTTCACTGGATATGACAGTCTTTGAACTGCGAGGAAAACGTTACTGCATTTGGGCGGAAAAGGTCGGCGCATAAGATAATCTCCAATCTATACATAGCAGAAATGAGTTTACCAACTGTACCACAGATGCTTCTAACGAGCCAACGATTCCACCCTATGCATGGGAACGCCACGGATTTTGAGTCCGTCGCGTCTGCCATTCCACCACACCGGCAGGTGCGTTGAAATCATAAGGGATTCAACGCTTTTTGTCAATGAGTACGCCACAGTGAATATGGTTATACGTCAGCTTTTTTGTCAGGTGGTTACCAGATAACACATCAAATTATATAGTTTATATCAGAGTTCATCGGGCGTTAGCCTTGTCAGCTAACTTGTCAGGTGGTTATTTTGCCAGTGAATAATAATCCAGCTTCTGCTATTTTACTTGGCATTGCATGGGCATAAATGTCCAGCGTTGTGCTGGCGTGCGAATGCCCAATAATAGCTTGAGTCGTTCTGATATCCACCCCGCTTGATAGCAGGGTTGAGCAAACAGCATGCCTGAAGGAATGCGAGGTATAGTCCGCAAGGTCAATCTGGCGCTTGATACTTCGCCACATGGTGTTGAACTTTGCGTCCGTATGTATAGGTTCCTGAGTTTGAGCGTCTGTAATAATGAATTCATATTGATGTCGATTATCTAGCAGTATCTCTTTGAGTGGCTTCACCAAGGGAACAGTTCTCTTCCCGGCTTCTGTTTTGGGCTCCTTTATCTGGCCTCGCATTGCTTTGTTTGTTTTTCGGGTTTGAACAGCTCTGCTGATGTGGATTTTGTTATTGATGAAATCAATATCGTCCCAACGCAAGGCAAGAACTTCACCCTTTCTTAGCCCTGTATATCCAAGCAATGCGATGTAGAGCCTCTCATGTTGATGCTCAAGCCTTTTTGCGTCATCAAGAATCCTTTTGAATTCATGTTCTCCGGGGACAGGTCGCTGGGCTTTTTTCTTGCTGTGTGTCAAACGGCTGTCCCTAGTTGGGTCTGTAGGGATGATATTATCACCAACAGCAATCTGCAATATCCTTGATAAAACAATTTTACGCTTGTGAATAGTTGACCATGAGTAGCGGCTGAGTTTGTCATAGAAAGCTTGAATACTTCGCCAGTCAATGTCCTCAACGTTCATCCTGCCAAAGTGGGGGAGTATGTCCTTTTCCATGTAATACCAGTAATCGCTGGCCGTAATTTCTGATACGGTTTGTGAGATATACTGCCAGTTGTCCTTTGAGAATTTTTCAAAATTGTGTTTTGATTCTCTAATTGGCTCACCGGATCTGGAACCGTTTTTAAGCTCCGCGTATTTATCCGCAATTTCCTGCTCGGAGTCTCCTGTTAACCAGAGTTTTACTCCGTTGATAGTATAAAGCCTTTTGATTTTAGCCATTGAAAATTCCTCAATCTCAAAATCAAAAGCAAATTCTCCTTCTCTTCTTCTGTTTTCAAAGTGCTCGTGCATCTAAGCACCTCCTTATTATATCATATTATTTTTGGGAATAAGTAATGCCCCGGGAGCCAGATGGGCAGTTTTGCTGTCCATCTGACGCCGGGGCATTTTTTTGTCGTTTTTAGGGTTCTAAATGTCCAGAATTTCAAGGGGTAAGGGAAACACCTTGCATCTGAAAGAGTACCTCTCAAACCCGTTGATTTTATTTACTTTTTTTGGCCCTAAAAGGTAACGTTTGATAGGTATAGTAGTTGTTAGACACAGAGGACAGCCAATCCACAACGAGAGGATGGCCCTGTGAATCAGGGCGCGATTCTTGAAGCCATAGCCGCTTAGATGACGATTGTGAGCTGTGATAACGACCAATATATCGGTTTACATAATTCGTTGCTTGGCTACGGCGCAAATATGCGAAGCAACTATTCCTAAACCAGAGTATTTGCAACCAACTGGCCGTCCCTGTGTCATTTTTGACAGGTAAAAAGCGGCGTTTTCAGGTGTCTAAATGTCCAGATTTTGAGGGGTTAAGGGAAACACCTTGCCTCTAAAAAAACGCCTCTGGGAGGCATTGATTTCATTGACTTTTTCCAGTCCTAAATGTCCACACTCGCCCCCCTCTCTCTCGCGTGGTTTTGCTTCGCGTAGTTTTCTCGCTCCCATCTGGCCTTGGTTCCGCGCCTCGCGTCCTCCCGGCAAGAAACGCAATACTTCTGCCGGTTGCTTGCCTTCACAATTGGCGCCCCGCACCGCTTGCAGCAGTCTGTCACGATATTGAGGCTGCGCCTGCCGTCATAATCGTCAAGAAACGCGCGATAGAGGGCTTCGAGTCTTTTGTTGCCGGGCAGCACGGCCTTGAGGAAATAAGGGCAGGTAATACCTTTGTCTCCAAATGGATATCTCGCGCCGGTGTCCGGGTTGATGTCCGTCTCATACCAATTGCAGGGTTTGTCCCTGGGCAGGCACATGCCGTCCAGATGGTTTGCGCATTCATTGGCGGCAAGGCGTGACAGAGCCGGGATGAGCTTGTTTTCCGTAATTGATTTCATGTGATGAACCTCCTATATTTTTGGGCATTAAAAAAGCGCCAGCGGTGAAGCTGACGCTAAACAGGGTGATAAGTTTTTAATTGTTTCGTTGGGATCGTCGGGAAAGGTTAAGAGGATTGCGGTTACAGGGATCTGAGCTGAGATCTGCTGTCCGGGAAAAACACGTCTCTGAGCATGTGGCGGGCATTAAGGCAACACCGTTCCATAAAGCCGGATTATTTCAGCGTAAAAAACCATCATCAAACTCTTTTTCACCTACCTTGAGGAAGCCGGTTATATCGACCGCAACCCGTCCACCATTCTGCGCAAGGTCAAGGTTATCGTGGATGACGACCCCTTTGAGAGCGCCAACGACAGCAAGGCGTACACCGACAGGCAGGTCATCCACCTGATGCGTTCCATCAGCGGAAACCTTGCCGAGCGGGACAGGGCCATCGTCGCCCTGCTCTCAGGCTCCGGCCTGCGCGCCAGCGAACTGTGCGGCCTGACCGTCAACCGGTGGCATGGCCGCCAGAACGGTCACGTCTATGTCAAGCGGAAGGGCGGAGCCATGCGCTGGGTGGCGGTCGCGTCCTATGTGGACGCCTATGTGGAGGATTACCTGCGAACCAGAGGCGAACTCAATGAGGAAGACCCGCTGTTTACAACCGCGTATGGCAATCCGATTACCCGTCAGGCGCTTTACAAGATATTGGCGACAAGACAGGAGGACGCGGGACTGCCCAAGGGCGTGCACATCTTCCGCCACACCTTTCTCACCGGCACCAGCAAGGTCAGCAACGCCAGAATCGCCCAGCAACTTGCCAACCACAGCAACGCCCAGACCACACAGCGCTATATCCACACCACCGCGGAGAAGAGAAGAACGTCAGGATAATCAAAGCCGTGAACAGGCAAATAGGATTTCATAAACGACGGTTTGTGACCATCGGGACATTGAGCTGAATATCGCGTCATTTTCGCTGAAAACCGCTATCAAAACCCATGTCAAAATCAAACCGTCAATATCCACCCTTATTGGGCATTCATACCGCGAAAGGAGGATAAATGAGAATCGCGTACGCCAGAGTCAGCACCACGGAACAGAAACTGGACAGACAGATAGACAACTTGAAAGCCGCGGGCTTTGACAAGCTTTATACGGAGAAGATGACGGGAACAAAGCCGGACAGGCCGGCGCTTCAGGAAATGCTCAGGAATCTGCGGGCGCACGACACGGTTGTCGTGGACAGCTTCAGCCGCCTGTCCAGGAGCACCAAAGACCTGTTGAGCCTGGTGGATACCCTGCAGGAGATGCAGGTGCATTTGGTCAGCCTGAAGGAGAACCTGGACACAACAACCGCGACCGGCAAGATGATGCTTACCATGCTTTCAGCCTTGTCCCAGTTTGAGCGCGACCTGATTTCAGAGCGAACCCAGCAAGGCTTGAAGGCCGCCAAAGCAAGGGGCAGGGTGGGCGGCAGGCCACGGGCCAACGCCGAGCAGGTAAAGCAGGCCTTGAAGCTTGTGGACAAGGGCGTGTCGCTGAACGACGCGGCCAGGGCGTCCGGCGTCAGCGTCAGTACCATCAGCAGGCGGATTGCTGAGCGCCGGCACAGGCAATGAACTGCGTTGCCGCCAGAGTATCATCTTGAAAGCGCGGAATTGCTCCGTTTAAGCGCCCTTTACGCGTGAATAGCAGAGTTTTTGTAGTTAAATTGCAGTAAATAGTTGCGTTTTTGCGCGTGAAGGAAATCCGGATTATCCTGATGAATACCGGGTTTTCCGTCAGAGTTGAAATTGCGAACTGTCAAGTTTCTGTTGATATTTTCAACTTGAGAAATTGAGCGAGTTGCTAAACCGCGCACCAAGAGGATATGGGCACGCCGCCGCCTCAAACAAGGCGGCGGTGTGCCGGTAGAAAATGATGATCTTTTTGATCTTTTTATTTTAGGAAACACCCCTGAAACCCATTGATTTAACTCACCTTTTTTGGGAGTTGTGGGAACGATTTTCCCACAGGGTCAGCCTTATCCGCAACGCGAGGCGGAATGTCCAGGGGCCTCTGCTCGAGAAAGTCAATCAGCAATTGCCGCATTCTTCTGGACGGCACGTAGACGCTGATTCTCTCACCTCTGCGGATAGCGCTGCGCCAGATCCACTGAAGCATTTGGGACAGGGCATAAGCGTCTTCGTTCAGTATAATTCCCTGATCACGGAACCACATAGTGATACTCGGATGTTCAAACACATTCACCAGGTACGCGAGGTGTACTCTCTTGTCATGGTCATTTGTTGAAACCGCGTTCAGCGGCACAAAGGATGACACATAATGCTTTCCGCAGAGAGATGGCGGTTTATCCGTCCTTCGTTGCACGGATTTGAATGTAGTCCATTGCGCTTCCTCTGCCTTTGCGCCGCGTTTTCTCTCAAAGTAGTTTCGGGCATTGAGTTCCAGTGTCCTTACCTTTTGTTTGTTATTTTTGTGCCATGTGGACGACAGGGCGGTTCTGTGATCGCCAATATCGTTCAAGTTTCCTTCGTAGATGTCAATCAAGCCGAGGATCCCTGGCATCTCCGGCCTCAAGTCCTGTTTGCCTTTGACCAGTTCATGGTCTTGAATATGCCAGTACTCGTAACCCAGCCCATGCAAATCAAGGTATGCCCTCATATGGCTGCCTTCAAACAGAAAGGTCATCACGGTGATCTCACGGAAGGATGTGATCAGTTCAATGGGGAACAGCCAGAGGAATGTTTTGTCCCGGTATAAATAGATGGCTTTGTTTTCTATCTGCCGTTTGATGCTGTCATGGTTTCCCGTATAGTCCTTGTCTGTCCACTTGACGAGTCCGTCACCGCCGGCCTCAGCGTATCTTTCCATGATCTCCTTTCTGTCGTGCGAACTGATATTCAGGGGTTCAATCACCTCGATTGTTTCATCCATATAGAGCTTGTAGCCATATCTGGATATCAGCTTGTGTTCATTTTTGGTAATTGACAGGTCTTTAAACAGCTGATGTGTCGTGACAATGTTTTTGCCGTCCCGCAGCAACTCGTGGAAGTGAGCTTGCTTGCTCCCGTACTTTGAAGCATCCGGCTGATGGAATTCTGCCCGAGGGCATTCTTTAATGATCCGTTCCGCCTCATCCAGGTATTTGACAAGGACAATGTGATTCTGTTCCGGATTCTGCTCGATTTCCTTGATTGCCCTGGTGGTCTTGCCGCTTCCCATCAGGCTGTCCCATATCTTGATGCGTGGCATCTAATGTCCTGTTTTTTTTGTTTTTCATTTGAGAATCTCCTTTCATTATATTTTTTCTGACACCCGGAAACGCAAAAGCGCGGCGTTCTGACAGCCGCGCTTGCTATATGGGCGGCTTATATGCCGCTGTTCAAAGAGAGGCCCCTTCTATCTCTCTGTCGATTCTTTGCGCAACCGGCTGGTGACACACCGGTTTGAAGGGAGCTTTGAGCGCCGGCTCTGTGCCGGGGAATTGGTGGAGGTTGATCCTGTTTGCAGTCTTTGGATCAGATAGCCATTGTTTTCATAAATTTCAGCAATAAAAAAGGTCCCCCCGAAGGGAGACCGCGTCGCTGCGCTCCTTTTCCGCAGTGGATATGTGTATATGCTAAAAAGTCAATGTTTGCTTGAGAGCAAGATGAACCGGGGAAGTTCATCTTGCTCTCAACGATCCAGATAAGTTAAAGCCTGAGATATTCACAAGCTTTCTTTTTCCCTAACCGCCACATCCGTTCTTTTCGCCGCTTTGGAGGGCGGCGTGGAACGGAGTGGCTTGTAACACCGTCTCCCGTTCCCTAAAATAAACTTGGTCAACTGGGCGGCTTGCCGGAACGGCGCGGAGAGACTCTTCATGAGTTCTCCACGCCTTGTCTTCAATCCGCAACCGCTTCCGCTTTCGCTTTGGGGCTATAGCGGAGCGGTTGCTATCAGCTTGTGCAACTTGCGTTCAACCTCGAACCATCCGGCCGATTGCCTAAAGGCACTCGACCGTCTGGTTCTTATTAACCCCTCTACTTGATCTTAATCGACAAGCGATTCTGAATTATCGGACAAGTAATGCATATTATGGTACGGAATGATATCAAATGTGACAAGTTGGTGCAATGTTTACAATTTGCTCATAGATTTAGAACATTCTGGTTGCCAGAATCCGCATTTCGTTTGGCGGTCGTCTGCCTCTGTTATTTTCTTCTTAGCGTATTCCGGAACAAATAATCCGACTTTGTGACCTCGAAATTCATGGGATCGCAGGACACATCGGTAAGGCTTCCGGGATAGCTATACAGAGGACAAGTGTCATCCCTGCAGTGAACGAGCAGGTATCTATTGTAGTTACTGAAAAATATATAATCTGCCCAAATGGAACGTTCTGACGTTGTGGCAAGCATGATAACAACAAATGGGCCAAGATGTTATATTTGTTACAAAATCCATATCATTCCTCTTTTATACGGTTTGTCCGCTGAATTTCTAGATTTCTTTTTATTCTTTTTGTGTTTCCTTGGTCATGAGTTTGCTATACTTTTTGCTGGAAAGCAGGTTATAAGAAATCGATACAGGTCAAATTCGGGAATGCAGAAAATGGCTTAATAACTCCCTAAACGAAGGGGGTTCCGTTTCGTTACTCCCCTTGAAAAAATGGAGCAAATAATCAATCGATATAGGCTTTATTTGGAGATGTATTGTATGGCTTGTTTTATTCCGATTTTTAGGGTGACGTTTTCTGTCAACCTCTACAAGTTATTTACCAATCATAGTTTCTCTTGTGTCTCCGAGCAAATCCCAGCTGCAGTGCTCACAATCGATCACGTCTCTATCCCTGTACATATTCTGCATTCTCAAATATTATTTGCATTTCAAGCATCTGGTTTGATAAAATGAACCCGTTACTCCATGAAGGAGAAGGCTCGTGTATATCAGTTATAACAAATTATGGAAGCTGCTCATCGACAAGGGGATGAAACGGACTGACTTGCTGCACAAAGCGGACATCAGTACCACTTCCCTGGCCAAGCTAGGCAAAGGAAAAAACATTTCTACCGACGTGCTTTTGAAGATTTGTATTGCTTTGCAGTGCGATATTGCAGACATTATGGAAGTTGGTCGGGAAGCAGGTACATGACATGCTGACTGACCATCAGGCTAAGTACTACGCCTATCTGCTTCAGCAGCGCGCTGTGGGCGATCAATTAAACAGTATTTCGCAGTCTTTGCTCAGCGCTTCTGTGGACATCAATCCTCACCAAATTGAAGCAGCACTGTTTGCTTTCCGCTCACCATTATCCAAAGGCGTTATTTTGGCTGATGAAGTAGGCTTAGGTAAAACCATTGAGGCGGGATTGGTGCTGTGCCAGTACTGGGCTGTGGGCAAGCGCAAACTGTTGGTTATAGCACCTGCTGCCCTGCGCAAGCAATGGAGCTATGAGCTGTTGGACAAATTTGGCTTATCCAATGAAATTCTCGATACAAAAAACTATAACGATTATGAGCGTCAAGGCAAAGACGCTTTCGCCCAGGGGCAGGTGATTCTGTGTTCCTACTATTTCGCCGCCAAGCACCATCAGCGCATTGCACGGCATGGGTTTGACCTGGCAGTCATTGACGAAGCCCATAAACTGCGCAATGTGTACCGCAAAAGCAGCAAGACAGCCCGGGCTGTAGCGGCGGGCCTTGTGGATGTTAAAAAGCTGCTGCTGACTGCGACACCTTTCCAAAACTCTCTGATGGAGCTTTATGGCCTTGTTAGTGTCATTGACAATGACATCTTTGGAGATCCTAAAGCTTTTCGTGCCAACTATATGCAGGCAGACTCTCTGCCCGCATTGCAGGAACGTTTGCAGCCCTTTTATCAGCGCACTTTGCGCCAGGATGTGAAGGAGTACATTAATTACACACGGCGTTTGCCCCTAACGCAGGAGTTTGATGCTTCTAACCGGGAGCAGAAATTATATGATCAGGTGTCAGATTTTTTGCGCCGCACAGATATTTATGCTGTGCCCCATCAGCAAAGGACGCTAACTACGCTGATTATCCGCAAAATATTAGCTTCCTCCACTTATGCCATCATTGGCACATTAAAAACCGTTCTTGCCCGGCTGGAAAAGATGCTGGAAGGTACTCTGCAGGAACAGACAAACCTTTTGGATTTGCTGGACGAGGATGCCGCCGCAATGATGGAAGAAGCTATGGATGAGCAGAGTGCTTCGGATGATGGTGATCAGCAAGCAGAAGATGAAAAGGGAACCATTGACCTGCAACGTTTAAAAGAAGAAATTGCTACCATTCGTGGTTTCATCGATTTGGCCCAAGGCATCCGAGACGATGCTAAGGCCAAGGCTTTGATTCAGGGGCTGGAGGCAGCCTTTGCCCAGGCCTCTTCCTTGGGTGCCCGGCGTAAAGCTCTGATATTTACCGAGTCCACCCGTACCCAGCAGTACATCAAGGATGTGCTGGAGCGGGCGGGTTATGGAGATAAGCTGGTGCTATTCAATGGCAGCAACAGCGATGCCGCGTCCAGTGCCATTTACCAAGCATGGGCACAGAAAAATCCACGCAAGGTAAGCGGCATCCGTGCGGCCGACCGACGTATGGCCTTGGTAGAGTATTTCCGGGATAAAGCAGAGATTATGATTGCCACCGAAGCAGCCGCAGAAGGCCTTAACCTGCAGTTTTGCAGCCTGGTGGTCAATTACGATTTGCCCTGGAACCCGCAGCGTATCGAGCAGCGCATCGGCCGCTGCCACCGCTATGGACAGAAAAGCGATGTAGTGGTGGTCAACTTTGTGAACCGCCGCAACTATGCAGACCAACGGGTATACCAGTTACTGAGTGAGAAATTCAGCCTGTTCAGCGATGTCTTCGGGGCCTCCGATGAAATTCTGGGACAGATTGACAGTGTGGACTTTGAAAAACGCATCCTGAGCATCTATCAGGAATGCCGCAGCAAACAACAAATAGACCAGGCTTTTACCCGCCTGCAGGAAGAAATGCAGCCCCAGATTGCCAGCCGCATGGAGGAAGTGCGCCAGCAGGTGCTGCGCAATTTTGATATTGATGTACAGGAACGTCTGCGCAATGCCAAACAGCGGACCAGCGCTTTCTTAAGCCGGTATGAGCACATCTTTTGGACATTGACCATGCATGTGCTGGGGGATGCTGCCCGCTTCGACAGCGAAGGATATTCCTTTGCCTTATTAAAACCTGTGGCAGGCTGTCAGCCTGGGAAGTTCGATTTGGTTTCCCGGCTTGCGGATGGCGAGGCCTACCGCCTGTCCCATCCACTGGCGCAATACGTGATAAAGACAGCTATTGAAAAGCCCCTGTCCCCCGGCACCATAGTGTTTTCTACCAAACCTGACGGCCTTAATGTAGCCCTGCCCCAGCGGATGCAGAACAAACAGGGCACCGTGGTAATGACGTCCCTTCAGGTGGATAGCTTTGACAGGGAGCGGCATTGCCTGTTTACCGGCATCCAGGAGGACGGCACCTTGCTTAGCCAGGAGGAGTGCGAGCGCCTGTTTTTGCATCCTGCTCATTTTGAACCTGGGCAAGCGGTTGGCGAAAACACCCTAAATACCCTGCACAAAAACGCTCAGCAGCAGGTGCAAAGTGCTCTGATTAGCATTGACAGCAACAACCTGGCCTTCTTCCGGGAAGAGGAAGACCGTATTTTTCGCTGGGAGCGCGACATGGTGAACGCCCTGGAAAAGGAGCTGGACACCATCAAGCGTAAAGCGCTGGAAGCCGAGCGCGAAGCCAGACAGGCCTCCACCATACCAGATAAACTGGCTGCCACCAAGCGCCTGGAAGAATTGGACAGGCAAAAACGGCGCAAACGCAACGAGTTGGCTGATAGAGAAGATGAATTGGCCCGCCAGCGCCGGCATATGATTACTGAGCTGGATAAGCGCCGGGTGCGCAGCACCCAGCAGGAGCAAGTATTTGTAGTTCACTGGGCAATGCCCTATCAAGAGAGGAAGAGAAGCATATGAACGAACGGCTGACCCGCTTTACCGAGCTGATGCGCAGCATTTTTGAATTGGACAAGTCGGATTTAGACTTTGGCATCTACCGCATCATGAACATCCGTAAAAACAGGATAGAGGATTTCCTGACGAAGGACTTGCCTAAAAGGGTGCAGGAAACCCTGGAGCCTTTTACCCAGGATGGCACAGGCGTCAGCCAACGGATGAAGGAGATAGAAGATACAGCCAAGGCTGCTGGCATTCAAGTATCCGACAGCCCTGTGTGGGCGGCAGAATATGAAGCCCTAAAAAAGAAGAAAGCTGCCGGCGCCGATTTAAGCGCGCTGGAAACGGACGTGTACTCCGCTCTGTATTCCTTCTTTAACCGCTATTATGATGAAGGAGACTTTATCAGCAAACGGCGCTACAAGGAAGGCGTATACGCCATCCCCTATGAAGGAGAAGAGGTAAAGCTGTACTGGGCCAACCATGACCAGTACTACATCAAAACCAGCGAAAACTTTAAGGATTATACCTTTTTGGAGCAGGGCATCAGCGTCCATTTCCGGCTGGTGGACGCCACCACGGAGAAGGACAACATCAAGGAAGCCGACGACAGCAAGCGGGTGTTCATGCTGTTTACCGAGGACGAGGAAAACTACCCCGGCATCCCTACCTTTGAATATGCCCAGGGAAAGCGGGAACTGATCATCCGTTTTGTATTTGACATACCGGAAGATAAAAAGCGCAAGTATGCCGAGGAAAACTATGCCGCCATCAAAGACAAGATTGTCAAAGAATACGATGATTTGATTGTGCCCCTGCTGAGGGATGTATCCAAGGACCCCAAAAAGCCAAAGACTGTGCTGCAGCGCCACCTGGAAGCCTATGTGGCCAAGAACACCTTTGATTATTTCATCCATAAGGATTTGGGTGGCTTCCTCCGGCGGGAGCTGGACTTTTACATCAAAAACGAAGTGATGCGCCTGGACGACTTGGATACGGAAAACGAGCAGCGGGTAGAAACCTGGCTGGCCAAGGTAAGGGCCATCAAGCGGGTGGGCCACGTGATCATTGATTTTCTGGCGCAGCTGGAGGATTTCCAAAAGAAGCTGTGGCTGAAAAAGAAGTTTGTGGTGGAAACCAACTGGTGCATCACCCTGGACCGCATCGACCAAAGCTTCTGGCCCGAGATTGCCGAAAACGAACAACAGGTACAGGAATGGATAGATTTATACGCCATTCAGGAGGTAGAAGGCTGGACAAATCCTCCTTGTTTGGAGTTTCTGAAAAACAATCAGAATCTAATTGTGGATACAATGTTATTTACTCCAGTTTTTAAGGAGCGTGTGATTGCAACAATAGATAATTTGCAACATCAGATTACAGGAACACTTATTAATGGCGATAATTATCACGCAATACAACTGTTGAAATCATTATATGTACAAAAAGCAAAGTGTTTATATCTTGACCCTCCTTTTAACGCAAAATCCAGCGAAATACTTTATAAAAATACCTTTAAACATTCCGCATGGTTATCTTTAATGGAAAACCGTTTAGAAATCGCACGAACGTTGTTAAAAGAAACAGGGGTTCTTATTGTTGCTATAGATGAAATAGAAAATCATCGGCTAGGTATGCTTTTGGATGCTACATTTCCCGAATATAGTGTCTCCTGAATAACCAACAATTCAGCCACACAGGCACGCCAACGGTACCGGCGTGTCTGTTTTTGTGCTTTCCGACCGGCGAAATAGCGCTGCCAAAAAGAGCCAAATGTAGAGCCTCAGCCGCCTGAACAGGTTCCGGGTCAGGATGGCGGCATGAATGTCCACCTCGCTGGTGTGTTTCTGCCGCATCATCACCAGATCAAGCCCATATCGGCGCTTGCAAACACCGATACATCCCTCAATATGACTCCGCTCTCCTGACTCCTGTCGCTCCAGTGCCAGCGCTTCCTCATACACCTGTCGGTCTTTGGGTGGTCGTCCCAGTTTGGGACCATTCAACCGGATGCCACGCTCCCTGCACCAGGTGAGATTCTCCCTCGTTCGGTAGATCCTGTCTACCAGTCCCCGCTCCGGATAGTGGCCCGTTTGCTCCTTGTATCGCTCCATCGAAGCCATCAGTGTTTTGCTTTCGTTGAAGGCATCCCACGAGATTTCCTCAATCCTCGCATAGCCATCGCTCAGGCTCAGCGCCACCTTCGCACCGAACTCCACCGACACTGCCGCCTTGCCCCGAACAATCGGTCGCACCCAGGGCTGGTGCAGGCTTACAATCCGGTCATCCACCCGGTGCGTATTGCTGTCATACATCTCCTGCTGCTGCGCGTACAGCAGCTGGATCACTGCCATGCGCTCCAGCTCCTTTGCGCTCAGCGCGTCCGGATATTTGCTCAGGATGGCTTCCAGATAACCGAGGTTCCGTTTGACATAGCCCAGCTGCTGACGAATCGCTTTGCGAATCTTCTTGCGCGTTGGTTTCCGGTCCCGGGCAAACCGCAGCCAGTCCCGCCTGGCCAGGTTCCGGTAGGTTCTGGGCTTATTACCTTCCGTTGCGCCTGCCTTGTGCGCTGTATCAATCATCCCTTCCAGCAGCTCCCGCCCTTCGTTGAGCAGCGAAGCATCGGTGGGAAAACGGATGTTCTGCGGAACACAGGTCGCGTCCAGGATCAGCGTCCCTCGGTTGACCGGGCCTCCTCCCTCACTGTCAGCGTCATCATGATTGTCGTCATCGGAACCAGGCTCCTTTTCTGCTTTCACCTTTTTACGGCCAATCACATAGTCATTCAACTCTGACAACATCTCCGGCGTGATCCGCTCCCGAAACCACGTCATCACGCTGGGGTCAAAGGGCCTGACGTTGGTATATTCCGCAAACCCCAGGAAGTACTGCAGATAGGGGTTCTCCCGGATCTCTTCCACCGTGTCCTCATCTGAAAAACCATAGCGCTTCTTGATAATCAAAGAGCCGATGGCCATCCGGGCCGACTTTGCCGGCTTCCCCTCCCGGGGGTTGCTAAACAGTGCAGCATACCGCTCCTCAAAGACTTCCCAGGGGATGAGCTCCGACATCCTTACCCATCTGTTCTCGGAATTCAGCCTGACGCCACCAAACAGCGTCGCGTCTTCAAAAAAGGTCGCCTGGCGTGCTTTCTTCTCGTACATACCGTTTCATCTCCAGTTCAAGTGCAAGGGTTTTGCGTGCTTTCTGCAATTATCCTTGCACACATGATACCAGAAAATGGCCGGAAGATGTGGATTTGTCTTGTGTTTGGAGTTGTTCAGCAGACACGAATATACTGGTAAAACCAGTGTTGCCGTTGTGATTAATCCATCTGGTCAACAGGGAAAGAATTTTTCTACAACAAATGAATTTATCCATTTCCTTTATAAAGATGAAAACGGAACGTTAATGAAGGAAAATCGTGAAATAGTAAATGCTGATGTTAGAACATTCATGAATAGTGCAAAAGGAGAAAGCGGGAATTACTTACGTTCTTCTGGTAAAACTTGCTTTTACCCAATCTATGTTAAGGATAACAATATTATCGGATTTGGAGATGTTTGCGAAGACGATTTTCATCCTTTGAGTTCAAACGTGGTTTCAGGTGATATTATTGAAATTTATCCTATTGACGCTGATGGAGTTGAGAGAAAATGGTTGTTTGGGAGGGATACTGTTGAGGATATTATTGATGAGCTAAGCGTAGAAAAAAACAAGAACCGGAATGAGTATGAAATAATCAGGACAAAAACCGAAATAAACTACAAAACTGTATGGAATAACCGGTTACATAGTGCAAAACAATACGGTACAAATCTTTTGACAAAAATGTTTGGAAAAGGAAGTAAGGTGTTTTCATTCCCCAAATCACTATATGCTGTCAAAGAATGTGTTGATATAGCATGCAATCGTGATATGAGCGCCCTTATAATTGACTATTTTGCTGGGTCTGGGACTACAGCACACGCTATAATGCTTACAAACTCTATGACAAAAAACTGCAATCGTACTTTTATTCTAGTGGAAATGGGGAAGCATTTTTATACTGCTATGATGCCGCGAGTAAAAAAATCAGCATATGCTGTTCAACCAACAAACTGGATGAATGGAAAACCAACTATACGAGATGATGGCGTATCGCAAGTAATAAAGACACTTGTACTGGAAAGCTACGAGGACGCACTTTCTAACATCCGCCTGGACACGGATAAAGGAGAGCAGCTTTCTGCCCTCTTTGGCGAGGAATACCTGGTGCGTTACATGATCGATACTGAAACAGCGGACAGCCTGCTGGACATTCAGGCCTTCCGCAATCCCTTCCAGTATCAGATGAAAATTACCGAAAACAACGAAGCCAGGCTGCGCCCGGTGGATGTGGTGGAAACCTTTAACTACCTGATTGGCTTAAGCGTTGCCCGCCAGAGCACCGTGGACCATTTCCGCGCCAGCCCGGAGCAAGACGGCGCCTATGAAGGCGCGGTGCGCCTTGCCCGGGATGATGGCGGCGAGTATGCCTTCCAGCAGGTGGAAGGCACTATGCCCGATGGCCGCCGGGCGCTGATTATCTGGCGCACGGTGACGGATGATTTAATCCACAGCAACGCAGCCCTGGACGCCTATTTTACCCGCTACCGCATCAACCCGAATGACCGGGAATATGATGTGATCTTCGTCAACGGCGACAATAATCTGGATAACATCCGGGGCGAAAATGAGCAGTGGAAAGTGGTCATGACAGAGCTGGAGTTCAAGGCCAGGATGTTTGAGGGGGATGGCCTATGAGTAAACAGCATTCATTAAATGAAAAAAAACTTTTCGAAACATTAGAGAAATGTGGCTTCGAGTTAGAGCATTATGTTCATGGTCTTTTGCGCGAATACCAATGGAATGTTATCAATAACAGAAGCTATATTGATGATACAACCGAAAAAGAGCGGGAAATTGATCTTGTGGCGTATAAGTATAAAGAAGTTGATGGTGTTTGGTATTTTACTGTCTTAGTCATCAGTTGTAAGCAATCAACACATAGTGAATGGGCATTTCTTACACAAGAGCGAAAAACCGATGTAAATTTTAATTACAATCCCATACATTTAGTGACTTCCGACAATGAACATCGTAATATGGTGAAAAACGAATGGGACTCCTATGTACAACATGTAAAAACATCTTCCAGTTTAGTGGACTTATATAGCAGCGATAGTCGTGTATTTGCAAATCTTCAATTTAATAAACAATCGTACAATGACGAGGGTAATCAACGGATTTACGCTTCTATTAGTAGCACAATTAAAGCAATGGAAGCAGAGAAAGACAGCCACAAAGATACTAAGCTAGAGGGAAAACCAGTATTATACACTTTTTACGCTTTATCCATCTTTAATAAACCTTTCATTGAGATTAAATATAGCGATGATGGAAAAAAGAGCATCCATGTAGTGAACGAGTTAAAATACATCAACCGTCATATTGTAAACAGAAAAGAAAACTTCTACTTAGTCCATTTTATTTGCAAAGGGGTGCTTGAAGATTCCATCAAAGCGTATGATGATATCCACAATAGCAATATAGAATATTACGCTAACCTTAGAAAAGATTTTTATTCCAACATCTGGAATCATAAACATCGAATAGAGATGGTAAAGAAGGAGTTTATTTCTCGCCTAAGCTGGATGCTATATGTGATAACTATAGGTAAAGATGATTTGATCTGGCTTGAAGGCCAAGAAGTTGTTGAAATGAGTTTTTCGTATGCAAATGAATTATTGACAATGGACGCTATGTTTAAAAAGGATTTAGATGAAGATCTTCTGCTTTTTTTCAATACAAATGATAATGCGAAAAAGAGAATAGGGGATCTGCTATTAAAATATTTTCACTATAAAGGCAAATACGAAATAACCAATGATTACCTTCCGTTTTAGGAGATATGTGATGGCAAGACAACGACAACTAAACGATATCCCCTTCAACGACCGCTTGATTTTGTTCCGCTATATGCTGCACCTGTTTGGCAAAACCAGCCTGGACAGCCTGGCGGGCGCATTAAACCACAGCGATTATGAAGGCCTGACGGAAAGCCAGAACACCCGTTTCTGGGAATACCTGGACAGGCAAATCTTTCTAAAGCCTGAGGGCGTACAACTGTCCCGGGATGAATTGCGGCGGTATGATGAAAACATCTGCCGGTATGTCAGGCAAATCGGGCACAATCGGAGCGGGCTTCAGCTAAAATATTTTCAGTATATCGCCCTGCTGTTTACAGAAATCTACCTGGACAGGTATTTTGCCGACCGGGAAGCCTTTGCGGCCAGCCTGAATGCCTTTGCCCGGGACAAGGAAGCGGAAACCCTGGGGCTGCTTGAGGTAAGCCCCTTTACGCCGGAAGGCATGAACAAGCTGGCGTTTATGAGCGCGACCGGCAGCGGCAAAACGCTGATCATGCACTGCAACATCCTGCAATTTTTATATTATTTAAAGCGTGCCCAGACAGGCGGGCAGCGGTTGAACATCAACCAGGTGATCGTGCTGGCGCCTAACGAAGGCATGAGCAAGCAACATTTGGAGGAGCTGGCGCTTTCCGACATCCGCGCCGCATTGTTTGAGAAGGAAAGAGGCTTTATTCCCGCCACCAGCAGCCAGGTGATTGTGATTGACATGAACAAGCTGAAGGAAGAGGGTAAGCATAAAACCGTCAGCGTAGACAGCTTTGAACAAAACAACCTGGTGCTGGTGGACGAGGCACACCGGGGCCTGCAAGGGGACGTATGGTATGACTACCGCACCCGCCTAAGCCAGGACGGGGGCTTTGCCTTTGAGTATTCCGCCACCTTTAAGCAGGCGTTGCGGGGCAGCCAGGCCGCCATTCAAGCCATGATGGATGAGTATGGCAAGAGCATCATCATGGATTATTCCTACAAGTATTTCTATTCCGATGGGTATGGCAAGGACTACCGCATCTATAACCTGCGGGATGATACCCTCCAGAAGCAAAAGGAGCTATACCTGACTGGCTGCCTGCTCAGCTTCTACCAGCAGATGAAGCTGTACCAGCATAATGGCCAGGCGTACGCGCCCTTTCTGGTGGAAAAGCCGCTGCTGGTGTTTGTAGGCAACCGGGTAACGGCCACCACCAGCAAGGGCGAGCTGACGGACGTGGAGGAAATACTCACCTTTATTGATGGCTTTGTGCGTAACCGGCGCAGGAGCATTGGCTATATTGGAGCGGTGCTTAACGAGGACACCGGGCTGCTGGACAACAAAAACTATGAGCTGTTCTATGGGGATTTTAATCCCTTAAAAAGGCTGAGTAACTTTAGCCGGGATGTAACGCCCCAGCAAATCTATGAGGATATGCTGCGCATATTGTTCAACGCCGACACCCTGGGGCATGAGCCCCGCCTGATGCTGACCGACCTGCGCCAGGTGGAGGGAGAGATTGCGCTGAAAATTGGCGAGCAGGGAGAATATTTTGGGGTCATCAACATTGGAGATACGGCCACATTGCTCAAAAACTGCGAGAAAAAGGGCTTGGACACCAAGACAGAGGAGTTTATATCCGAATCGCTTTTCCAGGCCATCAACCAAGCGGACTCTAACATCCATGTGCTGATTGGCTCCCGCAAGTTTACCGAGGGCTGGAACAGCTGGCGGGTGTCCACCATGGGCCTCATCAATTTTGCCAAGGGCGAGGGCAGCCAGGCCATCCAGCTGTTTGGCCGCGGTGTGCGGCTGAAGGGCTACCAGGGCAGATTGAAGCGCAGCAGCAAGCTGGATGTGCCAGCCACCATCCCCAAGGACATCCAAGCCCTGGAAACGCTGACCATCTTTGGGGTGAAGGCTCAGTACATGGAAGACTTCAAGCGTTTTCTGGAGCTGGAAGAAATGCCCACGGACAAGCCCTTGAGGCATACCCTGCCGGTGGTGAAGCGCCTGCAAGGCCTGGCAGCTAAGAAACTGCAGGTGATTCGCCTGCCCCAGGGGGTAAGTTTCAAGCGCCAGGCGGCAAGGCTGCTGTTGACCAAGCCGGATGAAGGTCTGCTTTCCTATCTGGTGAAAAACCGTGCGGTGCTGGACTGCCGCAGCAAGGTGCAAACCATCCGCTCCAGCTTTGATTGGCAGCTGGAAGCCACCACACAGGAGCACAAGCTGCCGGATAAGGCGCTGCCCTTCCTGGATTATGCCCGCATCTTTGAGGAACTGCAGCAGTATAAGAATGAAAAGACGCTGTACAACCTGTCCATCCAGCAGGACAAACTGAAAGAAATCCTGGAAACAGATGGCTGGTATACGATGCTGATCCCCAAAAGTCATATCGCCTTTGACGGCATGGATAAGCTGCCGCTGTATACGGACTTTGCCATCATGGCGCTGAAGGTATATATCGACAAATTCTTCAAATATCATCGGGAGCAATGGGAAGCTCCCAAGATGAGTTATCAACCCCTGACAGAAGACGACAGCAACTTTGTGGATGAATACACCTTCCTCTACCAGCCGCAAAGGGACGAAGACAACAGCTGGGAAGAGATGAAACGGTTTTTGATGGAAGTGGAGAGCCTGCTGCAGAAGGAAAACGGTATCCCTGGATATGAGGAGACCTCGCCCCATGGGATTATCACTGCTTTTGACTTCCGCTATCATCTGTATGCGCCTTTAATTCATGTGCAGGGCAAGGGGCTTGAAATCTCCGTATCTCCGGTCAGCCTGAACGCCGGAGAAAAAACCATGGTAGACCTGCTGAAAGCCTATTGTGATGAACATGCCAGCAGCTTACACCAGATAGACTTGGTGCTGCTGCGCAACAAGAGCAAGGCAGGTATCGGCTTTTTTGAGGCGGACAATTTTTACCCGGATTATATCCTGTGGATGAACGCCAAGGATGTACAGTACATCACCTTCATTGACCCTAAGGGCTTGCGTCTCGTCAGCAGGGATGACCGTAAGGTGCAATTCTACGCATCCATTAAAGAATTGGAAGAGCGATTACTGCCAAGCTATCCCGATAAGCGCATCGTGCTCAACTCCTTCATTTTATCCAGCACGCCTTCCGCCGAGCTGCGGCAATGGTGGCAGATGGACAAAGCCCAACGCGAGGCCCGGCATGTGCTGTGTCTGGATCAAGCAGATTGTATTGAAGTGATGATGGCGAAGGTGTTGTCATCAATCGCCAAATAATCGATGAATAATGTATCATAAAAAATGTAACTTTGGAGTTGGTGTGACCGTATGGATTTGGAGGAAAAAATGGCTCTTTATCAAACGATAAACTTTCTGAAAGGTGCAAGGGATTTTATTCAGGCCAAGACCTATGAGCCAATTGTTCTTCAACTCATGAATCAGTCTAAGACCGTTTTTCCTGAAGAATATTTTCATGTTAAAGAACAATCACATGGTGAGGCAGATTTTTGCTCAACCAGTAAAGTGAAATTTGATGCAAAACTGTTGTTCAGCACAGAACAATGCAAATATCTAGCCAGAGGTGATGAAAACCTTATTGATTGGATGCAGTCTCTTAGGCAGGAGCTTTGGCAAGTGTCGGAAATGCTACTAAATCGAAATCTTGATGAAATACATACTACTCGCCTATACAAAGAAATGTTGCAACGCCTTCCTGATGAAGATTTTATAGAAAATACAATATACTTTACACCTTATCCAATTGTACCAGCGTTTGAGAGCTCAGTTTATATCCAATTTGCTAGTGATATAATAAGCATAACTTATAATGCGCTTGTCACAAAAAATCCTGAAAGGTTCATCAACAAATCAAACTATATAATCTACCCAACATCAGATGCCAAAAAAATGGTTCTTCGAATACTAGGTGAAGATAAAAAAGAGTACACCTCTATCGAACCTCTTCTGGAACATATAAGATATGTTCTTATCAACGAACCAAATCTTGATGCTGATATAATCTATTATAGGTGATTTGTTGGTTTCAGATTCAAAGGTAACAACATGATAGAGTCAATAACTGATAAACAAAAAACTGTGAATCATGTTTTTGAAATCAATTATCTCAAACACATCATTCTTTAACCGGGTATTATAGACACTTGTAGATGATTTCTGCTGTGGGATGGATGCTGCAAAATAAGCAAACAAGCAAAGAAACAAGGATTTGATTTATAGGATGTGTTGCCTTATGATAAATGTAAATACGAACAGACTTTTTTCTGAAGAGTTAAACAAGGGTGCCAAGATATGAGAATGTTTCTTTTTGGGATAGCAAAGAGGCTTTCGATATATTTAACAGTTTTTCTTGTCTTCACCATGATAGCTGTTTTTGCTTCCACGTATTTTTCAAAGCAAATTATTCAATATCAGGATGAAAAAATACATGCTTATATCAAATCAGAGGCTTTGAAGGTCGGGGCTCATCTGAATACTATAGATAACATCATGACTTTAAATTATCAAAAAATCAGGGCTCAGAACATAATCAGAGTTTCGAAACCGCTTAGCAACTTGGATCGATATGATGTTTATATGGCAATAACATCACTAGCCCGGGCTAATACTTCAATAACAGACAAGAATAATTGGCCATTATTGGATACAATGCTCTTTTTTACTAAATCAGGTATAGCAATATCGACTTCAACCATGTATACGTTAGAATCATTAGTGTTACTTCGGATAGGAACTTCATTCAATACATTTACAAAAATCCTCCAAGAGGTCGAGAAATCTGATTCCAATAGAAGATTAGTAAGGTTTACAAATTATGAACGTACAAGTGATTTGTATTTCAAGGTGTTTTCTATTAGAGGGTCGAAAGAGAAAGTTATAGGTATTTCATTTATAGACAGCACTTTGTTTGATTTCGAAGGGATTTATAATGGATTTTCTTATATTTCAACTAAAGAAGGAAATATTATCAAAAATGGTGCCGATATTCAATTGCCAACATTTGAGCAACTCTCTATTATAAATAATACGCAAAAGCATGTTTTACCAAGCATATCTTCTGTTTTATTCTGGCAACCGATACAGCGAGAACAGTATCTAGTGAGTATTATACCGAATGCATCCTACAATCTGGCTTTGATTACTACAAACTTGCTGATATTCATTACGATATTTACACTATACGTTATTGCTTGTTTAGTGATTTACAGGGTAAGAAAGAAGCAGCAAAAAAGCCTAATAGGAATTGAGGAATTAATAAACACAGGTTTAACTGTCTCAAAAGTGTCAGATGGAATTTATGACAATGTCAAGAGTATTCATGATGGAATTATTGAACTGATTGATCAGAACAGAAGTTTATATCAGAAGAATATGGCATCAAATCTCCAAATAAAAAAAATAAGTATATCTATGAGAGACAGTTTCATAAGAATGATAATACTAAACATGATTGACAGCAATGAATTGATCGATCTGTTAAACTTTTATAATATTGATATCAAGTTTAACAGGTTCCGTGTTCTACTTTTTCAAGTTGTTAGCACCGGCATACCACTAGATGTTATTAGTGATGCTAAGAAAGCGCTTGCTGTAGCAATAATTAGCATCATTGATATGAAGTTTGAAATATGTAGTATTGATGACACAATAACTGCTGTTCTTCTCATGTTTGATGAACCCGTTAAGCCAGAAACATATAATACAATTAATAGCCATATTTCAAATGTTCTGAAAGTTCTGAAAGAAAGATTCAATATTCGAGTTTACTCAGCTTTGGGAACTGAAGTAACTAGCTATGAAGAATGTCATTTCTCTTATTATTCTGCAAGAATTGTACTTCTTATTAACACAAAACTGAATGTGTTTTCAGCAGAACACTCAAATATTATGACAGAATATGAAAAGATGCAGATAACGAAAATACTCAATGCACTCGAAAAAGGTGAAACTGATCGTTGTTTGCAAACCTTTGATGCGTTTTTTGAACCTATTGACAATGTAAATTATTCACAGAATCAACAGTTTAATGCAAATATGCTTTTTGTTCTCTTTAATGAGATCCTAGAATCGAGTGAAAATCTCAAAAAACACTTTGCCAACAACATGAGTTTTAGAAACACACTATACTCACACCATACTTTCGCTGAGATTCTACAAATTGTGAGAGAGATGCTCAAACACACTTCTGAAAACATTGCTATTCGTGGCGAAAACCGAGGACAGATTGCAGTAAATAAAGCGCTTAAAATTATACATGAGAAATACTTGGATGCTAACCTATCACAAACAGAAATTGCTGAAAGTATTAGTATTAATGTCTCTACACTCTCACTTCAATTTAAAGAGATTGTTGGAGTAACTATGACATCATATATAAGAAATTTGCGCGTTGAAAAGGTTAAGCAACTACTAATTAGTGAAAATGATGCTCCAATGGATGATATTGCTAATAATTCCGGATTCAACTCGATTAAGACAATGTATAGAGTTTTTAAATCACAAACAAATATGACACCAGGGCAATTTAGAAAGCTATATTAAGAAATCTTACTTTTAGCTCTGTAGCATGCAATTGGCGTCAAGGGTCGGCCTCCGTCCCTTGATGCCGATTACAGAATACTGATATGTAATGCCCCTTTGTCAAGGGGGGAATGATCCGTGATGAGATTATTCAACAAAAAGTATAGAAGCCCTTTCATTCAAATCCGGCCTTGGCCATTCTGATATACGCGGATTGGATACCGCAGGTCAATGGTTCGCCGTGGGCGCTGCGCTCTGATTTCGGGGATCACATAGGTGCCGCCATAGTATTACCGCAGATCACCCGACCGTTGTTGGTCTTCCTGCTTTTTGTTCAGCAGTGGTTGTAGCGCCGTTTGGCGCGGAGGATGCCCTGCATCCTCTTGTGTGACCGTTACCTCAGCCTGTGGATGCTGTCAAGGCCTTGCCGCGTCAGCGGTGCGAAGCAGCCTTGACTGCGTTCACGGGCTGTGGTACTACACTCTATGCCACATGATCGGTCAATAGTCCCCACATAAAACAGGCCAATTCCCGCGCGATGGCTGTTTTCGCCACATTGCCCCGCTTCCCGTTCTGTAAGGTCATTTGATAGTACCTCCTTCTCAGCCGTTCATTGGCTCTGTCCGCATAGGCTATCACCGTTTCGCTCTGTCCGCTTTGCCGCTTTTTCAGAGCCGATGATTTGTAACCGGCTTTTCCCCGCGTGTAGCTTTGCGCCGCCTCCGTCAGCAAGGCGCGCACATGCACATTGCCCGCTTTGGTAATGCCCCCTCGCCGCACACTGTTCCCGCTTGAATGTTCGCAGGGAACCAGTCCCAGGTAAGACGCAAACTTTTCCGCCGTAGAAAACCGATGCATATCGCTCACCTCCGACACTACGGACAGCGCAGTCAGGGGTTTCACGCCTAGCAGACAGCAAAGCCGACCAACCGGTTCCCGATACCTTTCTTCCCTGCTGATCTCCTCAATGCGTCTGTCTAATCGTTCCAGCTTGTTTTGATGATACCGAAAACTGGTCAGGTATTCTTCCAGCGTATCCCCCAGCAGTCCTTCCGGTTGCAAAGCATCCAGCCATTTCATATGCGCCTGCGTCCAGTTGCTTCGCGTCCCACTGTACAGGTATCCATGCCGCAGACAAAAGGACAGGATTTGCTGTTTGAGCTTCTTGAGCATCTGGCAATGGTCATTGCGCATTCGGATGAATTCCTTGACTTGCTCATCCCCGGCGCTGGGAACATGAACGGGGCTGTAAGTTCCGTATGCCAGGCATTGCGCGATATTTGCGGCATCGCGTCCGTCGGTCTTGACCCGCTTCCCGCCGCGCGGGGACGGCAGCTTTTTCATCGATATCAATGACCTGCGTAACTACCCGCTTCCCGCCGCGCGGGGACGGCAGCGTGGTGGGCGCCAGAATGATGCATTCAATCTTCGCTTTGGTTAACTGATGGTACAGCGTGTATCCCAGACATCCTGCCTCATATCCGCAGACGATCCGCGTTTCCTGCCCATACTTCTCCCTGAGACGGTGCACATAGGCAACGATTCGGCGGTAATCATTGTCTGTCTGGACGATGCCTGTCGGCTGTTTCATATCCAAAGCAAAATGTGCCAAAGTAAAACTGTTCCGATGAACATCCATTCCTACGTAAAGCGTGCTATAATGTTTCATGTAATGCCTCCTATTTGTATGTGGTAACCCCTGTGGATAGTAGTTTCATACTCATCTTACAGGTGAATCCTCGTTTCTACAAATCCCGGGGGCATTACATATTGTCTGATTTATTTTTAATGGTAATTCCCGCACACGCGGGGGTGATCCCCACATGCGTGACTGCGGATTAAATGCGTTTAAGTAATTCCCGCACACGCGGGGGTGATCCCGCCGGCTTGATAAGCCCGAACCAACCAATAATGTAATTCCCGCACACGCGGGGGTGATCCTAAACATCGCAAAAACATATAAAGTGGGTTGACGTAATTCCCACACACGCGGGGGTGATCCCAGTCGAGCGCATACTTCGATGTTGCGCCCAACGTAATTCCCGCACACGCGGGGGTGATCCCGGATACGCCGATTTGACAGCTTATAGCAGCGCGTAATTCCCGCACACGCAGGGGTGATCCTCGATAAAGCGATACTTTGGGCCTTGCGCATGGGTAATTCCCGCACACGCGGGGGTGATCCCCTCCCCGAGGCTATGGTGACAGGAGCGGAAAGGTAATTCCCGCACACGCGGGGGTGATCCCCCCTTGCCCTGTCTGCATTTCTCGTTTATGCAGTAATTCCCGCACACGCGGGGGTGATCCTGCGCGGGGATGTCCCGCAGCGGATCCAGTCTGGTAATTCCCGCACACGCGTACCGGTACTGTCAAATAAAGTTCGCAACTTTAGTGCACTCTCTCGCTGTTGATCATAGAAGTGTTATTGAAGGTATTACGTATTATGGGGTAATGGTATTCCGGCACAACATCCTGAACGGATTGATGATTGGGGGTTTTTTGTCATGGACGGAAGTAACCCAAATCCAAAATAACGCGTACGCCGCCACCGGCGCGGCTTTGAATGGAACATCCGTCTGCCTCGGCGCGCCTCAGCCGCAAGCGCTTGAATACATTGCTCACACCTATGCCATGTGAATGCGGAGAAGGAGGCATTGTGCCGTTCACTACATCACACAGGCGCGCTTCTGTTACGCCAAGGCCGTTATCATCCACGCACAGAAACAACTTTCCATTCTTTTCATAACCGGTCACCGTGATCACACCGCGGTGCTCAAGCCCGGCAAAGCCATGAACGATGCAGTTTTCAATGATCGGCTGAAGAAATAGCCTTGGGACGCGATGAGTCAGCTGCTCCTGCGGTACAAACACCTGATAGTCGAAGGAATAATTCTTTCTCATCTGACGCAGCTTCACATAAGCTTCCGCGCATCGCAGTTCGTCACCTAAAGAGACCTGTTCGTCTGTGCGCGCAATACTGTAATTGAACAATTTTACCAGCGCCACCAACGCACCCTCTGCCTCCTGAAGCTTTTCTTCCTTTATCAGGCTTTGGATGCAGGCAAGCGTGTTTCCTATGAAATGAGGATGGATCTGCGCCTGAAGCACTTCGATTTCCAACATCCGCTGCTGTTTCTGGCTTTCCTCGAATTCCTGTGTCATCTGACGAATTTTTTCTATCATTGATGTGAGACTGTTGGTGAGCACGCGGATTTCATTGGGCTGCTGTACCTGATCGTCGAAAGTGAGTTCCAGCGGGCTTTCTGCCTCTTCAATCCGCTTGGCAATTCGGGTAATAGGCCGGGTCAGGTATCCGGAGAACATGGCGATAAGCAGAGACAACAACAGCAAATGGGTAGTGCCGGTCAATAGAGTCTTTGTCACCAGGGGGCGCACTTCAGCATATAAATGCGAACCCTTGACAAAAGTGTACAGCGTCCAGTTCATGCACACGTTGCTTTCGCGATAAAAGATATAATTATTTCCATCAATGGAGCACTGACTGGCTGAAACAGGGAGCGAAATCACGTCAGGCAGGGCAGTTTCCAGCGATGATCGTGACAGCTGCTTGTGTTCCGATACAATGGTAGTGTAATCGTCGCTGGTAGCTACCAGTTTTCCTCCGGCCGATACAACGGACCAGGTGATCGAAGCGTCTTTTGTGACACGCAGAATGGATGAAAGCATGGTAGATAAGTTAATTTCCATCATCACCATGGCATGGTTGCCGGCCAGCTCCACCGGTTTATATAAAGCAATGGTACGCGAAAGCGGCCAAAGCGGTGAGATGTATGGCTCGGTCCACCGGATGCCTCGATAGGAGCTCTGATAAGCCATATCATAGCATTCCTTCACATACTGGTTGCCAAAAACCTCATAAGCCGGCGCATGTGTGCACAAGGTATGGCCATCCTCGAAAGTACAGTATACAGTCAACAGCTTTCCCGGATTGCTGTTTTTGCTTCCATACAGCGCATTCAAAATAGCGGAAGGATCGTTGCCGATAGCCGCCAACGCATCACTCAGGCTGAGCAATCCCGACGCAAGGCCTTCGGCATATAAACGCATATAGTCACGATTACGCGCCAGCAGCTGCTGAAGCGCCTTCTCTTTTTGTTTCAGCAGCGAATCCCGCATATCCTTTGCAACCCAAAGTATCCAGCTGCAAAGTATCAGCATTGACAGCGCGCACGCTGCCGCCAGAATGCGCTGGGCAAGCGTACGTGATTTCATGGTTGGATTTTTCTCATCTGCGCGGGTGTAACCCCATAGGTTTTTTGATACAGGTAGGTAAAATATTGCGGATTCTGAATGCCCACCTGTTGGGCAATTTCATATATTTTTAGTGGAGAGTGCATGACCAGTTCACATGCACGCTCCATACGCTGGCGGGTTAGCGCGTCTCTGAAACGCTCTCCGGTCTGCTGGTAAAAAAGTGTGCCCAGGTAATTGGGTGACATGCCCACCTCCTGTGCAACGCTCTCCAGCGTAATTTCCTTTCTCATATTTTCGCGGATCAGGCGCAGCGCTTCGCTTACCTCAAAGCGGTATTGAGGTCGCTCCCGATGCAGGTATTCATTGGAAAGAGTGATAAGCAGCTCGCCCAGTTCCGATTCGGTATACTCGCCTTTGGTCAAATAATCCTTTACACCGTAGCGTATGGCTTGGCGGGAATATTCAAAATCACAATGGGCAGACATAATGATAAATATAGCATTGGGAAGACGTTCCCTTGCTTGACGGATGAATTCCAGCCCATCTACGCGTGGCATGATGATGTCGACCAGCAGAATATCCGGCTGCACTTCATTCAGCAGATCCAGACCCTCCTGTCCATCAGCGGCCGTTCCGACCAGTTCACAGCCGTATCTATCCCATGGAAAGGCGCGGTATCTGTTTAAAATCGGCTGGTCATCATCAAGACACATGACTTTTGCTTTCATTAAATCCCGCGCCCCCTTTCTATAAGATATATTTGCAATTCGATTATGACATAAAATTGACAAAACAAGAAGAGAATGACCGGTTTTCATTGATTATCTGAATTTTTTGGAGATTTGTCTTCTTGTTTATACGGGATAAGATTTTCATAATAAATACAAGGGGAGGGATGTGGAATGCAGCAAACGTCCGCTGTGCAAAACAAGCTCCGCAGGAATAGGATGAGCAGCTATCGGAAGTCATTGCTTCTGATGATGATTCCAGGGCTCCTGTTTTTTGTTGTTTATAAATACTATCCAATGTATGGCGTGCTGATTGCCTTTAAGAATTTTCGTATCAAGGCGGGCATTCTGGGGTCACCATGGGCGGAACCCATCATGAAGAACTTTAACAACTTCTTTAAATCGCCCTATTGTTTGCAGATACTTACCAATACCGTTACCATCAGCGTATCAAAACTGGTGTTTTCGATGCTGGCATGTATCATTCTGGCTGTGCTTCTCAGTGAAGTGCGCAACCAGAAGCTTAAGCGTTTTGTGCAGACGGTCACTTATTTGCCGCATTTCCTTAGTTGGGTTATTATTTATGGCATTCTGTACGCCATCGTTTCCGAATCCTCCGGTCTTGTCAATGTCATGCTGCGAGCAGCAGGCAAACAAACAATTCCAGTACTTACCAACCCCAGGTTATTCCAGCCGCTGCTGGTATTTACCGAGGTATGGAAGAATACCGGCTGGGGCGCTATTGTATATTTGGCAGCTATTGCCGGCATTGACCCCGGTTTATACGAAGCGGCAGAGATTGACGGCGCATCCCGTATGCAGCGCGTATGGCATGTAACGCTGGCCTGCATCCGACCCACTATCCTGATGCTGCTCATCTTGAAACTGGGCAGTGTGTTGGACGCCGGTTTTGATCAGATTTACAACTTGTACAATCCACAAGTATATAGAGTAGCGGACATCATTGACACTTGGGTGTACCGCACCGGTTTGGAACAGCTCAATTATTCCACGGCCACAGCAGTAGGTCTGTTTAAGTCTGTTATTGGCACGATTTTGGTGGCAACGGTCAACAGCATTGCCAGAAGGTGGGATGAATCGCTATGGTAAACGCCAGAATTCGCAGCAGGCTTGGCAGAGTGGAGGGCTTTGACATTGTAAAGTGGCTCCTGCTTGGTTTGGCTGCGCTGCTTATTATTGTACCGTTGTATTATGTGGTCGTTCTGTCCTTCACCAGCTACCAGCAGTATATCAAAAGCGCGGGATTCGTACTGTTTCCTCATCCCGTTAGCCTTGACGGTTATGAGCAGTTTCTCACAAATCCCGCTGTTCCAAAGGCATTCTTCGTTACGCTGTACCTTACCGTACCCGGAACTGTGTACAATCTGATTGCAACAGTGCTGCTGGCATATCCTCTCAGTCGCAAAGAACTGCCTTGCCGCAAGTTTTTTGTGCTGTTTACATTCTTTCCCATGCTGTTTAGTGGCGGTTTGATTCCGACCTTCTATGTGGTAAGGCAGACCGGCATTATGAACACCACATGGGCAATGATTCTGCCGTATCTGATTTCGGTGTACGATATGATGATCGTTCGGTCGTTTTTCCAGTCGCTGGACGATGCTTTTATTGAGGCAGCACGCATTGATGGCGCAAGCGAGCTGAGCATTCTGTGGCGAGTTGTGCTGCCGTTGTCTATGCCTGTACTGGCAACCGTTACGCTGATGTATGGCGTTGGACACTGGAACTGCTTCTTTCCTGCGCTGTACTACGTGCGCGATCAGGATTTACAGCCTTTGCAGGTTGTGCTGCGTGGCATTTTGAATGAAGCCCAGTCTACGCTGGAGGAGGTTGACCCCAGTGTAACAGCTTCCAGTCAGGCCATGAAACAGGCGGCTGTGGTGCTCACCGCGCTGCCGGTCGTTATTGTGTATCCCTTCCTGCAAAAGTACTTCACGCAAGGCATGTTGCTTGGCGGCGTGAAGGGCTGATCTTATCCCGGGCAAAAGGGATCATGTATTCCCTTGCTGATAGGTATCCCATAAAAAACAAAGGAGGAAAACCCATGAAGAAAACCCTGTCTATGCTGCTGGTTCTTGTGATGGTGCTGGCTTTGTCCGCCCTGGCCTCTGCCGAGAACTACACCATCGTATCCTACCAGAGTTCCTCTCAGGGGCGTCAACCCGATGAGAATGACCCCATCCTCAAGGTGCTGGAAGACAAATTCAACGCTGATATTCAAATCAACGTAATCACCAGCGAGTATCAAAGCAAGTTGAATCTGGAAGTTGCCAGCGGCAATACTCCTGATATTATGAAAGTTTCCGCTGCCCAGTTCAGATCGTTCCTTGATCAAGATCTGTTGCTGCCAATCGAGGACTATGTCGAAAAAATGCCTAACTTCATGGCATTGTATCCTGACGTGCTGGAAGATCCCACTCTGCGCGTGGATGGTCATCTGTACTTTCTTCGTGGCAACAAACCCGCAGAAAGCATTATCAAGAGCTACTGGAGTCTGTGGATTCGCAAGGACTGGCTGGACAAGCTGAGTCTTGAAATTCCGACTACGCTGGATGAGTTCAAGAATGTTGCCATTGCGTTCGCTACACAAGATCCTGATGGCAATGGTGTCAACGATACCTTCGGCTACACCGGCTTGAATGAAGTCAACAACGGCTACATGGATCCTATTCTGGGCGCCTTTGGCGTTGGTCAAGATGACTTTATACTGGATGCGGAAGGGAATCTGGTCTATTCTGCCGCTACTGAAGCCTATCGCGATGCGCTGGCCTGGATGAAGGATTTTATCGCAACCGGCGCTGTTGACCCCGACATCAGCCTGATGACTACCTTCGACGCAGTACGTGAAAAAGTGTACCGTAACCAGGTAGGCATGATGTATTTTTCCTGGGCTGAATTTGTGAAGCCTCCTTATGATCAGACCCTGGCTGAGATGACCCCCAACGCTGAGTGGATCCAGATCGATGCTCCCATCGGCCCCGCCGGCAAGAACAGTTCCTGCTACAATGTACCAGGCTTCGCCAACAGTGGATGGGTGCTCAGCGCTGATCTGGCCGATAATCCTGAGAAACTGGATCTGATTTTGCGGTATCTGGATTACATCACCACTGGTGAAGGCTCCGATTTGGTATGCTATGGCGTGGAGGGCACTCACTTCAACTATGTGGACGGAAAGGTTGTCACCACCGATCGTATCAGCGAGGTCAGCTTCGCTTGGCAGCACCAGCTGATGGGACGTGATGAGATCAACTATTTGGCTATTAAGTTCCCCACTTGTTCTGAGGAAATCGCCACCGCGGCCGGTTACAACCGCATTAACGCTTACGACAGCTATGTTTCCATTCCCGACGGTCAGAACAAGGCTGACCTTACCCGTTATGTGACAGAGGAAACCACTCGTTTCATCTACGGCACCCGCGATCTGGCCACTTGGGAGGACTACAAGTCCAATCTGTATAACCTTTATGGTTTGCAGGAGTACATTGATATCGGCATAGAGAACCTCAAGGGCGCAGGCATTATCTAATCAGTTCATTCATTCATACCAGGGGAGGGATGGCTCAGGCCTCCTTCTCCTTTTCAATCTTGGAGGAGAAGCATATGCAGTTTATTCGTTCAGTCAAAGACGGCGGGCACTATGATCTTATCGTATGCGGCGCGGGTCCGGGAGGTACGGCTGCGGCTATTAGCGCTGCACAGGAGGGCAGACGCGTTTTGCTCATGGACGCTGCGGGTTGTCTTGGTGGCTACTGGACCAGCGGATTGATGAGTATCTCGTTGGATATGCCAGGAAAAGGCGGCATACCTTTGAAAATATGCAATGAACTGCTTGCTAAGAATCGCGCTGAATGGGCAGATCGGGCAAGTTATGTCTATGATAATGAAAGTATGAAGCTGGTGCTGGAAAGCATGGTTTTGGATGCCGGTGTAGACGTGCTTCTCTACTCTCGCGTGACGGATGTGGTGGTGAGGAACGGACGTATCAACTCTATACTCGCCGATGGCATGACTTCCATGGGCTTTACAGCGGATTTCTTTGTGGATGGCACGGGCCACGGCAGACTGGGGCAACTGGCAGGCTGTCGTTTCGACATCGGTTTTGAAGGACGTCAGCAGCCTGGCAGTCTGGAATCAGTGGTGACCGGTGTACCGGCAGCTTTGTGGCAAAGTGATATTCACAATGTTGTTATCAAGCGCAAGTTTAAGAAGATGCTGATGGACCTGGGAATAGACTGCACCTATCCCATGCCGCTCTTATTCGGTCTTCCGCCCAGTGGCGTGCTGCACAAGATGGCTGTTAATCATCAGTATAATGTAAGTGCCGATGACGACTTTGGCATGTCTCGCGCCACACTGGAAGCCAGGCAGGAAATTAACCGCGCAGCGAATGCTCTGGCGTCACAGCCAGGCTGGGAAGACTTTACCCTGGCCCAGACCGCTGAGCAACTTGGCCTGCGTGACAGCCGTCGCATTGAAGGCTTGTACACTGTAACCGCGGAAGATGCTCTGCAAGGTCGGCGGTTTGATGATGGCGTGTCGCCTGTGCATTTCAATCTGGATGTTCACATTCTGGCTCCGGATTACAAGCTGCCACCCGAGGTGGAGGACTACCGTTTCAAGCCCTTTGATATTCCTATGCGTAGCCTTATCTCCAGTCAGGTGGGCAACCTGTTCATGGTGGGCCGTTGTATCAGTGGCGATTTCCTTGCCCATTCAGCTTACCGTACCACCTGCACTGCTTGTGCGCTGGGCGAAGCGGCTGGTCTGGCGGCTTCAAGGCTGCACAGCGGGCAAAATGCAAAAGAAACGGATGGAGTGGCAATCCATAATGAACTGATACGGCGCGGTTACAACTTTGAAGTATAAGGAAACGTTGTTATACAACGCAAACAATGGAAAAAGGCGATGGTTGACCAAGAGATACATGCGTGCTCATTTGTTCAGCATTATTCGCCATGTCTTTATAGATGTGATCTATGATCTGTTCCAGAAACAATCCCTTCGACTGTCACCGGCCATCCTGTCTGACGCTCCGCTATTCCGCGTACCGCGCGCCGCGCGCCAACATGCGTGCGCGCACGGCCTGCGGCTGCAGCCGGCGCGGGGAGATGCCTTCCTGCAGCGCTAGCGCGGCGGCAATGCCTGCCGCTTCGCCGGAGGAACGGGCGGACTGCTGTACGCGCACGCTGGCTTGAGCGGCAAAATCGGCGCCAATGCAGCGCCCCGCCACCAGCAGGTTCTTAAAGCCTTTGACGTACAGGCAGCGCGCCGGGATATCATACCAGGGCTTGTTGTCCCGCGCCGGGCCGGTCAGGTGGGTATTGCTCAGCACCCGGCCATGCACGTCGATGGGATAGTTGCTTTGGCAAAACATGTCATCGTGCTTGCGCTTGGCAAACAAATCCTCTGCCGTCAACACATAGTCGGTGGCGATCTCCCGGCTTTCGCGCACGCCCACCAGCACCGCGATCTCGGCCAGGTACGCGCTCTCAAAGCCGCGCAGGTATTTTCTGTAAAAGGCCATCTGCCGCATAATGCGCTGCTTGCCCTCCAGCTGGGCCAGCGTCAGGTCGTCTGGCGAGGCGCCGTTGATGCGCACAAAAAACTCCGGGCTGTTGACGGCCATGCTGCCCGGACGGCCGGGCACATGGAAGGCCTGCCAGTACAGATGATCCTCCTCCAGCAAATCACCTTTTTGCACAGCCTCCTCAAACAGCGCGCTCAGGGTGTAGGGTTTGTTCTTGACGCAGGCGGCGTACATCCACCGCCCGTCATCGGACACATCGGCGCCATTGTCAAGGCCGGTTTGCCTCTTCAATTCCTCAAAGCGCCGGCGCAGCGCGCGCATGTCAATCCCGCCTACAAGGTAGCGCAGCGACATCGGCTGGTTGACGCCGGTGTCCGGAGCGCCCTGGGTGTATTGGGCGCCGGCGCGCACGCTCACGTCGCCATCGCCGGTGCAGTCGATGAACACGCTGCCCTGCACGCGTGCCAGGCCAGCCTTGTTGGCGATGACCACGCTGTCTACCCGCGTTCCCCGCGCCACCGCCTGCGGAATGAAGGTATGGTACAGGACGCGCACTCCGGATTCGCGGCATAATTCCTCCAGCACGATTTTAAGCTGCAGGGGGTCAAACGCACGGCCATCCGGGCCACACGCGCCGCGCGCAAGCAGCCTGTCGCGCACCAGATCGCTGATATAGCTGCAGGGCGGGTCGCCCTCAATGCCGCTGTGCATGACCGGGGTGACCAGGGCTGCAGTAGCCGAGCCGCCCAGCATGCCCAGCTGTTCCACCAGCAATACCTCGCACCCCTCACGGGCGGCGGAGATGGCCGCGAACGCGCCGGCCGTGCCGCCGCCGCACACCACGATCTCAGCCCGGTCGGCCACCGGCAGCTGCGCATACAGATGCTGCATGAAATTCCTCTCTTTCCTCGTCCTGTTTATCCGATGAACGCGCCCTGCTGGGTCAGGACGCGCTGGATCTCAGCCACGTCGGCCTCGCGTGGCGTTACGCCCGCCCGGTGCGCTACCGCCGCCGCTACGCCTGCGGCCTGGCCCAGCGTGGCCACGATGGGCAGGATGCGGATGGAGGCCTGTGCCTCGTGCGTAGCCGATATGCACCGCCCGGCCACCAGCAGGTTGCAGGCTTTCAGCGGCAGCAGGCTGCGGTACGGGATGGTATACCAGGTGCCCGGCGCGAAATAATAGTGGCTGGTGCCGCTGCCCTCGGGGTTGTGGATGTCGATGTCGTAATTGCCGGCGGCAATCCGGTCCGGGAATTTGGTGCAGGCAATCAGATCCTCCTGCGTAAGCACATACTCGCCCACGATCTTGCGGCTTTCGCGCACGCCGATTTCCCCTGCGGAATACACCAGCTGGCTGTTTTCAAAACCCGGCACATGTTCCTTGAGGAAATGGTATATTTCAAACATCTGCTTGCGCGCGGCCATTTCAGCGCGGGTAACATCAAGGGGGTCCACGGGATTGTGCCTGACTACCCGCGTGGTGTTAAAGTGCAGCATGCCGTCCACCAGGGTGTTGAACACCAGCACGTTTTCGCGCGGATTGGTGATTTTTCCTTCGGCCTGGAGCTGCTTGTACTTGTCCTGCATCAGCTGGCGGTTTTCCCGGAACAGCGGGATGTCCACATTGCCGATACGGAAGCACAGCGTCATGGGCTGGCACAAGCCGTCCCCGCGGCCCAGTTGATGCGGGCAGCCCGCCATCACGGCCAGGTCGGCGTCACCGGTGCAGTCGATATACCTGCGCGCCGTAAACCTCAGCGCCCCGGCCTTGGTGGCAGCCTGCAACGCGGCGATGGTACCGCCGTGTTTTTCCACGCCGCACAGCGTGGCGTGGAACAGCACCCGCACGCCCTCGCGCACCACCAGCCTGTCCAGCGTCAGCTTCAGGTATTCCTCATGGATGTCCTCCCGCCCCGGTCCGTGGTAGCCGCCCGCTTCCTTGAGCAGCCCTTGCAGTTCGGCAAAAAAGCCGCGGCTGAGCGGAAAACGCTGCCCGTCCACCGTGGTGCTGTACGGCATGAAGGGGTTGATCAGCATGGTGCCCGGCGCGCCGCCCAAAAACCCGGCTTTTTCCAGCAGCAGCACCTCCAGTCCCTGCCTGCGCGCTGCCACCGCCGCCGCCACTCCTGTCAGCCCGCCGCCGACAACAATCACATCCCATTGCGTATTGATAAGCTTTTGCATGTTTTCTCCTGATGCGCATAGGGGCCCGCACGCGGCGGGCCCCATGGAAAGGTCCGGTTTATTTGATATCGTAACCGAAAATGGCGTTGTACGGGGATGTGCTCTCCCGCGCGGCGTTGACCAGGTCCGGGTTTTCATGGTACCAGGCTGTGGCCGCTTCCTCCAGCGCCAGGCCGCCTGCGCTCTCCCATTCCTTCACAAAGTCGTCATAGCCGTCCAGCGATTCGGTGCCGGCGATGACCTGCATGAAGTAATCGTTGCACAGGGTGCCAAGCGCTGCGTAATACTCGGTGTATTCCGGGAAACGCGCGAATGTCAGCGGACGGCCTTCAAAGCCAAAGGCGGCCGCCTTGCTGTTGGAATCGTAGAAGGTATCCCACTGCACCTGCGTTTTGTGCACGCGCGCCATCCAGGTGATAGGATGCTCGTACTGGTTGCGCCCGATCTGGTACTGGGAGCCCTGGTTCATGTCGTCGTTGAATTTGGGCAGGATGGGCACAGGAATGCCGTCCTCGCCCTTGGTGTAGTGCTCGCCCTCAATGCCGTCGTTGAAAGTCCAGTAGTTTTCAGGCTCCAGGCGCGAGGCGATCATGCCCATGGTGTAGACTGCGTCCTCGTCTGATGCCGTGACCGGCACCACAAATACGCGGCTGATGCCGTTGGACACCGCGATGTGGCGCTTGCCCTGCGCATCCTCCAGCGGCACGATGGTTTTGAAGTAGGCATCCTTGTGCCCGCTGTCGACCAGCGCGTTGACCCAGTTGAGCGTTGACCAGTGCGCGGCAAAGGTCATGACAGCCTGGTTGGAGGAAATCTTCTCGTTGATTTTGTCGCTCGCGTTGACAGGCCAGTCCACGTCGATCAGGCCCTCGGTATACACCTTGTTCATCCAGGCCAGGTACTCCTTCATGCCCGGATCGCGCAGCCAGGAAACAATCTTGTCGCTTTCAGGGTCCACCACAAAATCATACGACAGGCCGAAACCGGAGGCAATGACCGCCTCCACCGCGTTTCTGCCTGTAAGCGGGATCAGCCCGGTGTCTTTCTTGATGGCCGCCAGCAAGTCATAAAACTCCTGCACGGTGGCGGGTTCCTGATAGCCGTGTTCCTTAAAAATGTCAGTGCGGTAGCCGATGCCGCCCACATAGACAGCGTCATCCACATTGGGCACGCCGTAGATGCCCCCATCCGCGGCGGTGCAGTATGTCCATCCCAGCGGATAGATGGCGTCCTTGACGGAGGGATGCGCCTCAATGGCGGCGTTCAGGTTTTTCAGCGCGCCCTGCGCCAGCAGGGTCTGGTACATGTTGGGGGATACGGAGATCAGGTCATAGTCGGTGCCGGATGCGATCTCCATGGCGAGCTGGTTGTCATCGGCGTAGTAATCGTACTGCACCTTGAAGCCGGTGATCTCCTCCAGCAGCAGCCCTACATAGTTGGTGTTCATGTCGAAGGATTGGGTGCCCACCAGCATGCGGATGGTCCTGCCCTCCTGGGCAAAGGCCGTCATTATGCCCGCGCCCAGCAACAACGCAATCACCAGCAGCAGAGAAATCAGTCGTTTTTGCATGTGAGAAACCTCCTTAACTTTAATTATCTGGACACCTTCCCACAGCGGGAAAGTGGTTCCGTCATGTTTCAGCCCTTGACCGACCCCACGCGCATGCCCTTGACGAAGTATTTCTGCAAAAATGGGTACACGCACATGATGGGCACGCAGGCCAGCACGATGGTGGCGGCGCGAATAGCCTCGGTGTTGAGCGCAATGTTTTCCAGCGCGTCCATGGACAGCGTTTCATCCACGTTGACAGCCTCGGTGACAATCACGTACAGGTAGGTCTGCAAAGGGCGCATATTGGGCTTGGTGATGTACAAAAGCCCGGTCATATAGTTGTCCCAGTAGCCCACGGCGTAAAACAGCCCGATGGTGGCCAGGGCGGGCAGCGACATGGGTAGCACGATGGATACCAGCGTGCGGATATTGCCCGCCCCGTCCAGCTGGGCAGATTCCTCAATGGCCTCCGGGATTTCCTCAAAGAAGTTTTTCAGCAGGATGACATTGTATACGCTCAGCATGCCCGGCACGAACAGTACCCACAGCGTGTTGATCAGCCCCAGCGAGCGCATCAGCAGGTAGTTGGGCACCATGCCGCCCGAAAACAGCATCGTGAACACAAAAAATAAAATAACGGGCTTGCGCCCGTACAGCCAGGTTTTGGACAGAGGGTAGGCCGTCAGGCAGCTGATGGTCATGGCGCCCGCCGTACCCAGCAGCGTAATCAGCACCGATACCCTGAGCGAATCCCAGAACTGGCTTTGCCCGGTCACGTACTTGTAGGTACCCAATTGGAAATCCACCGGAGTGAAAATGACCTTGCCGGTGGTGATGGCATTGTTGCTGGAAAAGGACTTGGCCACCGTGTTCAGGAACGGCAGCACCATCATTAAGCCGATAATCAACAGCAGGAATACGTTGACAGCGCCCAGCGCGCGCTCGCCCGGCGACAGGCCGAAGGCAGCGCTGGTGCGGATTTTGCGAGGGGTCTTTTGTGTGTTCATTTACCAGATGCTCCGTTGGGTCAAACGGCGGCTGAGCATATTGCCGCCCAGGATCAAAACCATGTTGATCAGGGAATTGAAGAAACCTACCATGGTGCCCTGGCTCCAGTTCAGCTTGCCAAGGCCCTCGCGGTACACAAATGTGCCGATAATATCGCCGGATTTGTACACCGTGGGATTGTACATGACCAGGATCTGGCTGAAGCCGGCGTCCATGATGCCGCCCAGGCGCAAAATCAGCATCATGACGATGGTGCTGGCGATGCCGGGCAGCGTCACATGCCAGATCAGCTGCAGGCGGTTGGCGCGGTCGATGCGCGCCGCCTCGTACAGCTGCGGGTCAATGCCGGCCATGGCCGCCAGGTAAACAATGGTGTTCCAGCCCGATTCCTTCCAGGAGCTGGTCAGCAGCAGCAAAAAACGGAACCATCGGTTGTCCATGAAAAACTTCTGCGGTTCGCCGCCCAGCGCGATAATGGCCTGGTTGACCAGGCCGGTGGTGCCCATGATGTTCATGAACAGCGCGCCCACCACCACCCAGCTTAAAAAGTGGGGAAGGTACATGACGGTCTGCAGGCTGCGGCGCATCACATTGTTGCGTACCTCATTGATCATAATGGCCAGAATAATGCCAACCGGGAAGCAAAACATCACCTTGAGCGCGCTGATCACAAAGGTATTGGTCACCGCCTGGCGGAACTTGCTTTGCCGCCACAGCGCGTTCCAGTTGTCCAGCCCTACCCAGGGGCTGTGCGCGATGGCGTCAAACGGGTTGGCGCCGGCGAATATATTGTATTTCTTGAACCCGATGACCAGCCCGTACATCGGCGTATAGGAAAACAGCAGCACAAACAGGATCCCGGGCAGCAGCAGGGCGTACATGCTGTAGCTTCTGCGCAGCCGCGCACGCTGTGACCGGCGGCTGCTTTCGCGGATGTTGTCCAGGGTTTGCCTGGACAGCTCCGCCCGTCCCCGCAGTTGCTGCTGCGCCATCATGTCACGCCCTTTCCATGGATGCCGGCGCGCTCCTGTACGGTCCGTCCGCCATCTACACGCCTGATTATTGATGTTCTTGTTCGGAGATGAAGTCACATCGAAGAGTGTTGGTCGTATGGGATATAATTAGACCTCAATCTGCTCCTGCACGGTCCGTTCGCTGTCCCGTGCCCAAGCTTTGCGGGTTCTTTACACAATTTGTATAAACAGTGTACCATAATAAAAGCCGTTTGTCACTTAAAATCTTGATTTTTCTTCTATTTTTCTCCCATTTGATACATTTTATGCCTTGCGCGCGTCACGGGACGCAGAATTTCGCGCAGAAAAACACCGCAGGCTTGATTGCGTCCAGCACAATAAAGCCTTCCGTCCCGCCGGGTCAATGATATGCCGCCTCAGGCGTCGGCGGCGGTCTCCTTCCTGCCCAGCAGCTGCCCGGCAGCTTCCTCGCGGAACTGGTTGGTATACAGCTCGTAATAGGCGCCGCGGCGGCGCAGCAGCTCCTCATGCCGGCCCTCCTCAGTAATTTTGCCGTCCTGAAGCAGCAGGATACGGTCAGCCGAGCGGATGGTGGAAAGGCGGTGCGCGATGATAAAGCTGGTGCGTCCCCTCAAGGTTTCCTCAATCGCGTGCTGAATCAGCACCTCGGTCTCCGTATCCACCGAGGAGGTGGCCTCGTCCAGCACAAACAGCCTGGGGTTGTGCAGGATGGCGCGGGCAAAGGAGATCAGCTGCTTCTCGCCGGTGGACAGCCGGCTGCCGCCCTCGCCCACCTCGCTGTCATAGCCCTTGTCCATCCTCCGGATGAAGGCGTCCGCGTTGACCAGCCTGGCGGCGGCCATGGCCTCCTCCCGGGTGGCCTCCGGATTGGCGTAACGCAGGTTGTCCAGCACCGTTCCTGAAAACAGGTGCGGCTCCTGCAGCACATAACCCAGGGAGGACTGTAGCCACAGCTGGCTGCGCTCACGGTAGTCCACGCCGTCGATCAGGATGCGCCCGGCAGTGGGCTCATAAAAGCGGCACAGCAGGTTCACGATGGTGGATTTGCCGGCGCCAGTGGGGCCAACGATGGCGATGGTCTCGCCGGGCCTGACATCCAGGTTGAAGTCACTGAGGACCTCGGTGCCGTCCTTGTAACGGAAAGTGACATTCTCAAAACTGACAGCGCCATGAATCTCTTCCCAGTTCTCGCGATTGGGGTGGAAGTTGTCGCCGTATTTCGCGACTACCCCGGGGCTGTCCCGGATATCCGGCTCGGTCTCCAGCAGGCTGACCACGCGCTCGGCCGCGGCCTGAATGCGCTGCATCTCGGCAAAGGTGGCGGCGATGTCGCGGATGGGGTTGAAAAACTGTACCGAATAATTGACAAAGGCGGTCAATGTGCCTAGGCTGATCAGGCCCCCGAGAACACGGGCAGCGCCCTCGCCCAGCACCAGGGCCGAGGCCAGGGAGGAAATCGCGATGACCAGGGGAAGGAAAATTGCCGACAGCGTGGCGGCGCGCACCGCCGCGCGGCGCATGCTGCCCGTGAGATGGGAAAACTCCTCAAAGTTGGCGTCCTCCCGCACCAGGGACTTGGTAGTCTTCACGCCCATAATGCCCTCGTTAAAGGAGCCGGTGATGCGGGAGTTGATCTTGCGCACCTCGCGCTGGGCTTTAAGGATGCGCTTTTGAAACCAGACGGTGATAACCGCCAGTACCGGCACCACCGCGATGACCATCAAAGCCAGCTGCCAGTTGATGATCAGCATGGCGATGGTGACAGAAATCAGGAAGATGACCGCCCAGACCAGGTCCACCAGCCCCCAGCCAAAGGCCTCGGCCAGGTTGTTGGTATCCGATGTCAGCCTGCTCATCAGGTAGCCCACGCTGGTGCGGTCGTAATAGGAAAAGGACAGCTCCTGCAATTTGCGGAAGCCTTTCATGCGCATGTCGTAGCCGACGCGGTGCTCTACCCGGGCCGCCACCAGGATAAACAGAAAGACCGAGGCCACCTGCACCAGGATGATGCCCAGGTAGGCCAGGCCGAAGGGCCACAGGGGGGCGGACAGGCCTTCCGGGGTGATATAATGGTCGATCGCGTGGCGGGTCATCAGCGGCAAAATAACATCGGTGATGGCCAGCACAGCCATCATGGCGGCCACAAAGCCCATCTTCTTCCAGTGATGGCGCATGTGCAGGAACAGCTTTTTAAACAGCTTCAGGTCGAATTTCCTGGTGTAGTCCTGTTCTTCAATGAAGGAAAAATCACTCATGGGCGGCCTCCCGGATGCTGTTGCGCGCCTGGAAAAGGAATTCGTCCTCCAGGCCGGACTGGATGTGGTGAATGCGCTGGTAAAGGCCGGGCCGGCTGATGAGCTCCTCATGGCTTCCCTGCGCGCTGATGCGGCCGTCCTCCAGCACAAAGATGATGTCGGCCTGGGCCAGGGTCAGGATGCGGTGGGAAATGATGATGGTGGTGGTGTCCCGGCTGCGTTGGCGCAGGGCCTCACGGATACGCGCGTCCGTTGCCGTGTCGACAGCTGAGAGCGAATCATCAAAAATGAGGATGTCATTGTCCTTGAGCAGGGTGCGCGCGATGGCTGCGCGCTGCTTTTGCCCGCCTGAAAGCGTCACGCCGCGCTCGCCCACCATGGTCTGCCAGCCCTTTTCGGACTGCTCAATAAAATCCAGCGCCTGGGCATCGCGCGCGGCGCGGGTGATCATATCCTGGCTGGCTTCGGGCGCTGCCATGCGCAGGTTGTCATAGATGGTTTTGGAGTACAGGAAGGGCTCCTGCAAAACCAGGCCCACGCGGGCGCGCAGGTACTTGCGCGCGACTTGGGCGATGTCATGCCCGCCAATGGTGATGCGGCCCGATTGAGGCGCGTACAGCCGCTGCATCAGCAGCGCGATGCTTGATTTGCCGGAGCCGGTCGCGCCCAGGAAGGCTACGGTCTTGCCGGCGGGGATGGTAAAGGATAGGTCGCGCAGCACCTCACCGCCTTCCTCGTAGGCAAAATTGACCCGGTCAAACACGATATCGCCGCGCAAATCCGGCATGGTGGCGTTCTCCCGGTCGGTTTCGCGTTTCTGGCGCAAAATCTCATCGATGCGCTCCAGGGAAACCATGGTGCGCCCACCCTGGGAGAGGATGCGGCCCAAGTTCCTCACCGGCCAGATCAGCATGCCGATGTAACTGGTAAACACAACGATATCGCCCACAGAGATGCGCCCGGAGCGCGCTTCCATCAGGCAAAAGAGCAGTGTCAGAAGCGACTGGACCATGCCCATCATGTCCCCGACGGACCAGTAAATGGCGTCCAGCCAGGCCAGCTTCAGGTATTTGTCCCGCGTGTCCGCGGCGGCCGCGTCGAATTTTTCGATCTCCCGCTGCGCCTGTCCGAAGGCGCGCACCACGCGCACACCGGTCAGGTTTTCCTGAAGCACGGTAGTCTGCCGCCCGTCGGACTCGTCCGCCTTGCGGAAGGCCTTGACAACCAGCTTGAAAAACTGCCAGGCAAACAGGAAGAGCGCCGGCATGATCACCAGGGAAACCATTGTGATCTTCAGCGAGATGGGAATCAGCAGCGCCAGGGCGATGCCCACCATCATCACTGCGTCCACAACGGAAAGCATCTGCATGGACATGAAGCGGCGCACCATGTCCACATCAGAGGTGCACCGCTGAACCAAATCGCCGGTGGCTGCCTTGGCGTGGTAGGCAAAGGGAAGCTCCTGCAAATGGGCGTACAGGTCGTTGCGCAGCCGCCGGGCCGAGTTTTCGGCGCCGATGGACGTCCAGCGGCTCTTGAGGAAGTTGCAGGCGCCTGAGACCACGCTGATGAGCACCAGCGCCAGCCCGGGCAGCCAGAGGTTGGCGCGCATAAACTCCCGTCCGCCAAGCGCCTCCACAGCATTGGCAAAAAAGGCCGGCAGCCGGGAGGGCAGGCCCTGCAAGTAATTATCCAGCACCTCCGCCAGCACGGCAGGGGTTAAAAAGCCCAGAAAGACGCTCAGGATGGCCAGTACGCCCGCCCCCAGGAAATAACGCAGGTTTTCCCGAAGCAGCGCAGCCAGCAGCCTGTGATTACGTTTCTTCATAAAACTCCTGTATTTTTGACATAAAAATAGCCCCTGCACTTTGCCGTGCCGGAGCCGCCGTGCACACAAACGCTGTCAGCGCATGGCAAGACGGCCGGGCGACAAAGCCCCAACAACAGCCTGCAAAAAACGATAGGTCATGTGAACACCGCGGCCTCCTTTCCTGTAATGCTCACACAGTATAGAGTGTTTGCGCGCGCAAAGTCAAGAAAAACCGCCTTTTTGCCTGAGAATTTCTTTTGCTTCCCTGCCGTACTCCGACTGTTTGCTTCCCTGCCGTACTCCGACAATCTTGACACCGCGCCCGTATATCCGACATACTGTCAAAAAATGCAGGCTGCAGGAGGGGTTTATGGAAGACATCTGGAAAAGCGTGCTGGATTTTTTTGCCAAGGCGTCCGCGGATTTTGTACTGAAGATCGCGGTCGCGGCCCTGCTGTTTTTTGTGGGCAGCCGGCTTATCCGTCTGCTGGGGCGCCTGTTCGCCAGGTCCATGGCTCAAAGCAAGCTGGACGGCAGCGTCAAGGGCTTTTTGGAAAGCCTGCTCTCCATCGGCCTTCGCGTGATGCTGGTCATCAGCCTGCTGGTGTTCCTGGGCGTGCCGGCGACCTCCTTCATCGCCATTTTGACCTCGGCCGGGCTGGCCATCGGCCTGGCGCTGCAGGGCAGCCTGAGCAATTTTGCCGGCGGGCTGATGATCCTGTTTTTCAGGCCCTTCAGGATGGGCGACTTTATCAAAACCAGCAGCGCCGAGGGCACCGTGCAGAACATCTCCATCATGTACACGACGCTGAAGACCCTGGACGGCAAGAAGGTGGTCATTCCCAACGCCATGCTGTCAAACGGCGTGATCACCGACTTTTCCTGGTATGAGACACGGCGCATCGACGTCAGCATCATGCTGGGCTTTTCCCATCCGGTAGAGGAGGTCATCGCGCTGATGGAGGGGGCGGCGCTCGCTGAAAGCCGCGTCCTGCCAGACCCGCCGCCGGCAGCCTCGCTGGACCGGATCGAGGACGGCGCCCAGGTGTTTACCCTGCGCTGCTGGGTCAAGACCGATGAATGGTGGTCCACCAACCTGGCCGTGACCCGGGCGGTCAAGGAAAGGCTTCTCTCCAGCGGCATCCGGGCCGCGGCGCCGTTGCGCGAAGTGCGCCAGCAATGACAGTTTCAGACAACGAAAAAGCCGGGCCTGCGACCCGGCTTTGTATGCTTTGTTGACGGCTCAGCGCACGATCTGCCCGTAAACCTCGCCGAAGGCGGCCGCAGCGTTGCACTCATCGGTGTCAATGTGCATGGCCAGGGCATAGGTGGGGCTCACGCGCACAACGGTGTCGCCAAAGACCAGGGAACGCCCCTGGGTGTCCACCCTGACGCTGACAACATCCTTGTCCTTCACGCCCATCTTCTCAGCCTGCTCGGGCAGTATGTGGATGTGGCGCTTGGCGGCGATGACGCCTTCCTTGAGCTCCAGCTCGCCCGCGGGGCCTACCAGCTTGCAGCCTGCCGAGCCCGCGGTGTCGCCGCTCTCGCGCACGGGCACGGTCAGCCCGAGGGCGCGCGCGTCGGTCAGGGAAATCTCAACCTGGGTGCTTTTGCGGGCGGGGCCCAGGATGCTCACGTTCATCTGGCCGCGCGGGCCTATTACGGTGATTTTCTGGTCGCTGGCGAACTGGCCCGGCTGGGACAGCTCCTTCTTTACGCTCAGTTTGCTGCCCGGGCCGAAGAGGATTTCCAGGTCCTGCTGGGACACATGCGCGTGGCGCGCGGAGGTTTCAACTAAAAATTTCATTGGCGGTCTCCTCTCTTTCTCTTCTTTGATTATAGGAAAATTTCGCGCGGCTTTCAAGGGCTTGCTCCAATCGGAGCAGGGCCTGCTTGCGCGCCAGGCCGCCGCCATAGCCGATCAGATCCCCCTGCGCGCCCACCACGCGGTGGCAGGGGACGATGATCACCACCGGGTTGAGGTGGTTGGCCCGGCCCACGGCGCGCGCGGCTCTCGGCCTGCCGATCTCCCGCGCAATCTGGCCATAGGTGGACAGTTGGCCATAGGGGATGGCCGTCAACCGTTCCCAGACCGCGCGCTGAAACGCTGTGCCCTCAAGCTTCAACGGCAGGTCAAAGACCCTGAGCCTGCCTTCAAAATAAGCGGCCAGCTGGCGCCGGACCTCCTTCAGCAAGGGAGTCTCCCCTGATGGGATGGCAGCATCGCCGGGTTGGGCAAAGGCCAGCCCGCGGAGCAGGCCTTCCTCCTCACGGGCCAGCAGGGGGCCAAGCGGCGTTTGCAACAGGCATACCGGCATCCGGAGCACCTCCCGCGCTGATTTTCATCCTTACTGTACTGTAAACCCGGGCGCCGGGCAACGGATGCTATGTATATTTTCGCGCAGAGTATCGCCCAAACACGAATTTTAAACAAAAGACTATGCAAAAACAGAAATTTATGTTAGGATGCCTTTGGACCAAGCCCAGGGATTCAGGAGTTCCTCCGGTGTTCATCAGGCAACTGATGCGTTCAGCCACGGAACCACAAATCGCATCGGTTTGGCAAACATCAAGGAGGGACATGTATACATGTACACCGACAAAACCCTGACCTGCCGCGAGTGCGGCGCCGAGTTCCCCTTTACCGCCTCCGAGCAGGCTTTCTACGCAGAGAAGGGCTTCCAGAACGAGCCGGGCCGTTGCCCCACCTGTCGTGCCAACCGCCGCGCCCAAAGCCGCGGCGAGCGCCAGATGTTCTCCGTGATCTGCGACGAGTGCGGCGCCACCACCCAGGTGCCCTTCCAGCCCCGCGGCGACCGTCCGGTCTACTGCCATGACTGCTACGCCAAGCACAACCAGAACCGTTATTAATCAATAACGCCAGCCGCCCGCCAGGGCGGTTTTTTGTTCCCGGCAAAGCTTTCATCATGGGAAGCTTCGGTTTTTGACGTCTCTTGTTATGCGCAAAGCCTCTGGAGGGCAAATCTCCGGAGGCTTTGTTGATATGCAGTTTGTGCCGGCCTTAAAGCCTTATACTGATGCAATCAAGATTGTGGAATCAGTATGATTCGCCCCAATTGATCCCGGACAATACCGGGGCGCACAGGCCGTCCGCCCGGGGGACATAGCTGGTCAGCAGGCTGTCCCCCTTCTCGTACAGCACCCGGCTGGCGTTTGCCGTGCCCAGGCTGCCCGGCTTGCCCTCCAGCATCAGCCAGGCAGCTCCGGGCAGGGTTTCAATGGTTTCGGGTATTTCCCCGGGGGCATATGCCTCGCGGGACAGGACGGTATTGTCCGCGTCAAACTGTACGATGGCATAGGCTTCCGGCAGCTGCAGCGAGCGGAAATGCACCTCGACCGTGGTCGTATACATGCCGGTTGTTTCTTCCTGCGAGGCAGGATTTTCCTGCAGCATGACAGAGCCCTTGGACTGCCAGGTGTGGCTTTGTTTGATTGCGAAAGAGCTGTTGATGTCCGAGCCGTCCATGCCTGAAAAACCAACGCTGTCCCCGGCCAGGGCGTAGACCTCGCCGGACGCTGTCTGGTACACCGGGTTGAGCACCAGGAACTCCGGGCCGCCTTTTGCGAGCCACAGGGTGCCCTCCAGGGAAAGATCGGTGCCGCCGTCTTTATCATGGTAGCCCAGCTTCACATCGCCATAGCCCGGGCTTACGCGGCTGGTATGGCGGGCTTCCCCCTGGATCTCCACGGCGGGGGCATACAGCTCCAAACCATCCACGCCCTCAAAGGCATAGGCCGGCATCATCACGGTGCCGCCGTCTTCGGAGGGATGCTCCTCCTGTATCAGCGTAGCGGTCAGGCGGTTTCTATACATCCCGTCCGGACCCGCCGCTTGCCCCGGCGTCAGATCAAGATTCATTTCGTCCAGATAATCCAGGGTGACCAGCACGCCGATCAGGCGGTCCTCCTGCGTGGCCTGCGCGTCTGCCGGACCGCCGTCCAGGGACACCAGGCCTGACGCGACCAGCAGAAAACCAATGGCCAGAACGCCTGTTACCAGCAAAAAACCCGTTTTATTCCTCATCATCTTCTGCCTCCAGATTTCCGTCAAATTTGAGCAGGTCTCCGACATCACATTCCAGGTAGAAACAGATCCGGTTGATGGTACTGAAGCGCACGCCCCTGGCTTTGCCCGAGCGCAGAATGGACAGGTTGGCCTCCGTGATGCCTACCAGCGCGCACAGCTCCTTGCCGGTCATGCCCTTTTTCTTCAGCATTTCCTCCAGGTTTACCTTGATGGCCACTTTATCCTCCGTTACACAAACAGCTCATTCTCAGCCTCAAGGCGGCGGCTCTCCGAGTAGATGCGGGCAAACAGCAGGGCGGCCAGGGACAGGACCAGCCCGGTCAGGGGGATTTCCGCCGTCAGCGACACATCGCTCAGCCACCGCAGCAGCATGAGCTGCGACAGGTTAACGACCACTGTGGTTATTGCCATTACCTTCAGGGCTATCAGGCCGGCTGCCGCCAGGCTGCCCACCGCGGAGACCGCTGCGTCGCCGCGCGCTGACATGGCTGCCAGCGCCCTGAGCGCGCGCAGCACGACCATCAAGAGCAGGCAGTCTGACAGGACAGAGGCTGCCGCGCGCAACACAAGCATCAAATGATCCAGCGCCTGCCGATCCTGCCCGCCGCTGAAGCTTTTCACCGCCTCAAGCAGCGTGATGCCAATGCCCGCGGCGATCACCGCGCCCAGCAGCGTTACCAGGTAGAAAAGGAAGGCCATCAGCCGCGGGACACCGGATGTTCCAATGGACCTTGTCAGGCGTACAACCAGGTACAGGATGACGCACGACCAGGCCGCGCCCGCCGGGAGGGCCGGCAGGAAGGACAGGGCGCGGTCGTCCATCACGGGGAAGCGCGCCAGCAGGGTTTGAGGGTTGGCCATCAGGTACAGGGCTGCCGGAATCGCCAAGGCCAGCAGCCAGAGCGCCGCCGCCTCCCCGCGCCGCTGACCTTCCCTGGCCAGGCGCAGGGCCCGTACCGCCAGCAGTGCGCCGGGCAGGAGCCACAGCATGCCTGCCAGGCCGCGCCCCGCGAAGCCCGTCCGGCTGATGGCTCGCAGCAGCAGCGCAAACTGCGCAAAGGGAAAGGCAATTGCCGCCACCGCTGAAGCCATTTGGAAGCCCGGCAGCAGCGCCGCGAAGGTGAGCGCTGCCACAGCGGCATATCCAAAGGGAAGATACTTGAGCCGGGCAGCCGGAATGGGATGTTCCTTCATGGTGTGACCCTCCTTGAATTATCGAATAACGATATTTCCAACAGCAATCTACACCTAATATTATTGTTTGTCAATAATTATTTTTGGAAAATATAACCGCCGTGTCCGGCGCGCGCGGCGGCAGGCGGAGAGCCTGTTTGTTTACTGACTGTACAGATTGTTTGCCCGGATATAGTCAGCGACCGGCGCGGGCACCAGGATGTCCGTTGGCTGTCCGGCGCGCAGCTGCTCACGAACCTGCGTGGAGGAGATGTCAGGCCCGGGTTCTGACAGCAGGACGGTTTCCAGGCCATAATCGGCGAACAGCTTGCGCTGCAGCCACCGGGTTTCCTCCGGGCTGTCGCCTGGCCGCAGCGCGATGATCATCCGGCACAGCGTCGCGACTTTCCAAGCGGTCTTCCAGGTCGGAAATTGCTTCAGGGTGTCAGAGCCCACGATGAAAAAAAGCTCCCTGTTGGGCGCCTGGGCGCGCAGCTGCTCCAGGGTGTCCACGGTATAGGTGGTGCCCTGCCGGCGCAGCTCCATGTCAGAGGCCTCAAAGCCTTCCTGATTGTCAATGGCAAGCTTGACCATAGCGAGGCGGTCCGCCCCCGGTGTGCCCGGCAGCTTGTGGGGCGGGTCACCGTCCGGTAAAAACAGCACGCGGTCCAGGCGGGCTTCACGCATCGCGCTGCGCGCGATGAACAGGTGTCCCCGGTGGATGGGGTCAAAGGTACCGCCCATGATGCCCAGTCGCATGGCTGCCTCCTCCGAAAGTAGATACCTGTAGTATAAAGAAAACGCGGCGTTTTTTCCACCGCGGCTTGAACAAGGCCGCCCCTTGGCTTATTATGGTATCGTACGATAAGAGCTGTGCGGACGGCGGAAAGCGGAGGAAAATGACAGACAGCCTTCGGGTCATGGCCTGTGACCTGGCCTTTGGCGCGCCGGGGGATGTCCATACCAACACCCGGGCCATCCTGGAGCGCGTGGAGCAGGCTAGGGGCCGGGGCATGAAGGTGCTGCTGCTGCCGGAACTGTGCCTGTCCGGCGAGTGCGGCGATATGTTCCGCCAACAGGTGCTGCTGGATGCCTGCCGGGAGGGCGCGCAGGAGATCGCCCGTGCCAGCGGGAGCCTGTTGGCGGTCTTTGGCGTGCCGCTGCTGCAGGCCGCGCCCGGCGGAAGATTGTATAACGCGCTGGCGGTGGCCTGCGATGGCCGGTTGCTGGGCTTTGTGGTCAAGGCGGATTTGCCCAAAACGCAAAAGGCAATATTTGACGCGGATTGTCCGGAGAAGGTCTGCTGGCAGGACCGGACGCTGCCTGTTTTCAGGGATGGCCTGGTTCCGCTGCGCGCGCTGGGTTTGCCCGGCACGGCGCTGGTCGGCTTTGGCGATGAGCGCTGGCCCCTGAACCCGCAGGAGGGTTTGCATCGCCATGAGGCGGTGCTGCTGGCCTTTGGGCGCCCGGCGGCAGCCGGGCGGATCTATCCGGTTTTCCCGCTGGAAGAGGGGTGGTTTGCGCGGATTGGTTGCCTGGCCTATGCCAACGCCGGCGCGGCGCAGTCCACCACGGACCGGGTCTACCCCGGGGACGCGGCGGTTTTTGTCAATGGGTGTCTGCGTGATTATGCCCCGGCGTTTTCATCCGGCGCCGCGAGCATTTATCCCGGGACAAAGCATACAGCGCACCCCTACAGATCATTTTATGGCGAGCCCGATCCGCGGATGCCCTACGCGCCGCTGCAGGCTGATGTGCGCGCCTCCTGGTGCCGGGACTGCCTGGAGATCGCCGCCCGGGGCCTGGCCGCCCGCATGCGCCGCATCGGCAGCAAGGTCCTGACCCTGGGCGTTTCCGGCGGGCTGGACAGCGCCATGGCGCTGCTGACCGCGAAACGCGCGATTGATATCCTCGGCCTGCCGCTGGAAGCGATTTACGCCTATTCCCTGCCCGCGCTGGGCAGCTCGCAGCGCACCCGCGATAACGCGGTGCGCCTGATGGCGGCGCTGGGCCTGCCCGCCCGGGAAATTGACCTGTGCGCCAGCGTCCGGCAACATTTTAGGGACATTGGCCAGGACGAGCGTGTCCACGATGCCGCCTATGAGAATGCCCAGGCCCGGGAGCGCACCCAGGTGCTGATGGACCTGGCCAACCGATTGGGCGGGCTGATGGTAGGCAGCGGGGACCTGAGCGAGCTGGCGCTGGGCTTTACCACCTTTGGCGGCGACCACATGAGCATGTATGGCGTCAACGCCGGGCTGTACAAGACCGCCATCCGGCTGATCCTGCGCCGGTATGCGCAGGACACGGACAGCCCCTTGCTGCGGGATACCCTCAGGGACATCCTGAACACTCCGGTGTCCCCGGAGCTGGTGCCCGCCAGGGACGGGCGTATCACGCAGAAAACCGAGGATATCCTGGGCCCCTACGAGCTGAACGATTTTTTCCTGCATGCCCTGCTGGGCATGAACAGGAGCCCCGGGCAAACGCTGGAGGACGCCCTGACCGCCTTTGCGGGCGAATACAGCCGAAAGGACCTGCTGGAGCGCCTGCGCGCCTTTTACCGGCGTTTCTTCCGCAATCAGTTCAAGCGCAACTGCCTGCCCGACGGCCCGGCGGTGCTGGGCGTTTCACTTTCCCCCCGGGGCGGCTTCTCCTTGCCGTCCGATTTTTCTGCCGGTCTATGGCTCAAGGAGCTTGACCGACTGGACCAGAAAGGATAGATTATGCAACAAAACCTGATCATGCTCACAGACCTGTACCAGCTGACCATGCTATATGGCTACCACAAGCACGGGATTGACAACCGCCGGGCCGTGTTCACGATGTTCTTCCGGGACGCGCCCGGGCTGAATTACGCGATCATGGCCGGCAACGAGCAGTTCCGGGAGTATATCCGGAACCTGCATTTCGGGGAGGCGGACATCGCCTACCTGGACAGCCTGAAGCAGTTTGACCGGGATTTTCTGGACAGCCTCAGGGATTTCCGCTTTACCGGGGATATCGATATCATCCCCGAGGGCACCGTCGTCTTTCCCGGCGAGCCCATCGTGCGCGTGGACGCGCCCCTTGCTCAGGCCCAGTTGATTGAAACCACCCTGCTGAACCTGGTCGGCCATCAAAGCCTGATCGCCACCAAGGCCAACCGTGTCGCCCGCGCGGCCGCGCCCGGCCGGGTGATGGAATTCGGCCTGCGCCGCGCGCAGGGGCCGGACGCCGGCGTGCTGGGCGCGCGCGCCGCCTTTATCGGCGGGTGCACCTCCACCTCAAACGTGCTGGCCGGGCAGCGCTTCGGCATCCCGGTATCCGGCACCCACGCGCACAGCTGGGTGATGAGCTTTGGCAGCGAGCTGGAGGCCTTCCGCGCCTACGCGGACTGCTTTCCGGACAACGCGCTGCTGCTGGTGGACACCTATGACTCCCTTGCTTCCGGCGTGCCCCATGCCATCAGGGTGTTCAAGGAGCTGCGCGCCCGGGGGCACAAACCCCTGGGCATCCGCCTGGACTCGGGCGACCTGGCCTACCTGAGCATCCAGGCGCGCAGGATGCTGGATGAGGCCGGCTTCCCTGAGGCCATCATCTGCGCCAGCAACGACCTGGATGAGTTTATCATCCGTGATGTGAAGCAGCAGGGCGCGCGGATTGACCTGTGGGGCGTGGGCACCAAGCTGATCACCAGCGCGGACCGCTCGGCATTTGGCGGGGTCTACAAGATGAACGCGCTGCAGACGCAGGGGCAGCTGGCGCCCAAGATCAAATTATCGGATAACCCGGTCAAGGTGACCCTGCCCGGGCGGCAGGAACTGTACCGGCTGTATGACGCGCAGGGGATGGCGGTGGCCGACCTGATCACCCTGGATGATGAAATCATTGATGAAAGCCAGCCGCTGACCATTTTTGACCCGCAGGACACCTGGAAAAGAATGACGCTGAGTGATTATACCGCCAAAAAGCTGCTGACGCCCTTCATCCGGGGCGGGCAGCCCGTGGGCGCGCTGCCCGCGCTCAAACAGATCCAGGAATACCGCGCGCAGGACGAAAAGACCATTTGGGAGCAGCACCTGCGCCTGGTCAACCCCGCCGCCTTCAAGGTGGACTGGTCCGACCGGCTGTGGCAGCTGCGCCACCGCATGCTGCACAAAAGGGAAGAAGAGGGTACGGTATAAGACTTATTCTAAGCTTAGATGGAAAAATAGAAAAACTATGAGGTAAGATAATATGATGCAAATCATTTCAAAACTTTCCGAGGATAAAATTTCAAAATTTCTACAGGAGTTTTATGATTATTTCAAAACAGGATATGAATTTGAAGAATTTTTGAAAGAATATTTATTGAAAATGGGACTTGATGAAGTAGAAATCACTCAACGTTCCAAAGATAACGGCGTAGATCTGAAAGCTATACGCAAAGGAGTAGGTGACTTCAGCGATATAGATATTACTCATTATTATGTGCAAGCAAAGAGATATTCACCTCAAAGAAAAGTGAATGTGACGAAGATTCGGGAATTAAAAGGAACCATACCTTTTGGATATAAGGGGATGATGATTACGACATCAGATTTCACAGAGGATGCGGTAGCGGAATCATCCAATGATCAATCAAAGCCGGTCATTTTAATCAATGGAAAAGCATTGATAATGAGTTGTATTGAAAATGAGATTGGATTTGTTTTTAAACCCATTTTTAGTAAAAGACAAATGGATTTATTTCTAAATAAAAACCATGTAAAAAGTTCTGACAATGTCGTTGCTAATGAAAAAGCATCTCTTAATGATGCTGTAGAAAAAAAGATCACAGCAAATGATATACGTTCAAGGATTGTTTCTATTCCATCATCTATTATGAAACAAATAAGCGAAGAAATAAGTAGTGTTAACATAATAGTTAATAATGAAAAAAAGTATACATTTATTATTGTGCGAGGAAGGAATTATTTAGGCGGAGTAACAAAGTTTTTGAGAGACTACAACATGCTTTCTGATGATAATGTAATATTTCCTAAATTATGCAAATGGATTTATAATGCTGAGGATAAGTTAATTAGTGTCTGCTGAACAACTCCAAACACAAGACAAATCCACATCTTCCGGCCATTTTCTGGTATCATGTGTGCAAGGATAATTGCAGAAAGCACGCAAAACCCTTGCACTTGAACTGGAGATGAAACGGTATGTACGAGAAGAAAGCACGCCAGGCGACCTTTTTTGAAGACGCGACGCTGTTTGGTGGCGTCAGGCTGAATTCCGAGAACAGATGGGTAAGGATGTCGGAGCTCATCCCCTGGGAAGTCTTTGAGGAGCGGTATGCTGCACTGTTTAGCAACCCCCGGGAGGGGAAGCCGGCAAAGTCGGCCCGGATGGCCATCGGCTCTTTGATTATCAAGAAGCGCTATGGTTTTTCAGATGAGGACACGGTGGAAGAGATCCGGGAGAACCCCTATCTGCAGTACTTCCTGGGGTTTGCGGAATATACCAACGTCAGGCCCTTTGACCCCAGCGTGATGACGTGGTTTCGGGAGCGGATCACGCCGGAGATGTTGTCAGAGTTGAATGACTATGTGATTGGCCGTAAAAAGGTGAAAGCAGAAAAGGAGCCTGGTTCCGATGACGACAATCATGATGACGCTGACAGTGAGGGAGGAGGCCCGGTCAACCGAGGGACGCTGATCCTGGACGCGACCTGTGTTCCGCAGAACATCCGTTTTCCCACCGATGCTTCGCTGCTCAACGAAGGGCGGGAGCTGCTGGAAGGGATGATTGATACAGCGCACAAGGCAGGCGCAACGGAAGGTAATAAGCCCAGAACCTACCGGAACCTGGCCAGGCGGGACTGGCTGCGGTTTGCCCGGGACCGGAAACCAACGCGCAAGAAGATTCGCAAAGCGATTCGTCAGCAGCTGGGCTATGTCAAACGGAACCTCGGTTATCTGGAAGCCATCCTGAGCAAATATCCGGACGCGCTGAGCGCAAAGGAGCTGGAGCGCATGGCAGTGATCCAGCTGCTGTACGCGCAGCAGCAGGAGATGTATGACAGCAATACGCACCGGGTGGATGACCGGATTGTAAGCCTGCACCAGCCCTGGGTGCGACCGATTGTTCGGGGCAAGGCGGCAGTGTCGGTGGAGTTCGGTGCGAAGGTGGCGCTGAGCCTGAGCGATGGCTATGCGAGGATTGAGGAAATCTCGTGGGATGCCTTCAACGAAAGCAAAACACTGATGGCTTCGATGGAGCGATACAAGGAGCAAACGGGCCACTATCCGGAGCGGGGACTGGTAGACAGGATCTACCGAACGAGGGAGAATCTCACCTGGTGCAGGGAGCGTGGCATCCGGTTGAATGGTCCCAAACTGGGACGACCACCCAAAGACCGACAGGTGTATGAGGAAGCGCTGGCACTGGAGCGACAGGAGTCAGGAGAGCGGAGTCATATTGAGGGATGTATCGGTGTTTGCAAGCGCCGATATGGGCTTGATCTGGTGATGATGCGGCAGAAACACACCAGCGAGGTGGACATTCATGCCGCCATCCTGACCCGGAACCTGTTCAGGCGGCTGAGGCTCTACATTTGGCTCTTTTTGGCAGCGCTATTTCGCCGGTCGGAAAGCACAAAAACAGACACGCCGGTACCGTTGGCGTGCCTGTGTGGCTGAATTGTTGGTTATTCAGGAGACACTAATTAAATTATATATAGAGGACTAGCTGATAGCAAAAAGCATAATCATGACCGAACAATTATAATCTTAAGATAATCACTTATTGGACCGTTCCAAAACATGGTGATTGGGCTACTTACGTTACAAAGTAGCACGGTAATTGCTCTCCGTAAATACCACGAAATATTATAAGATACATCAGATCAGAAAAATGTTACCTCTCCGCCTGCTCCCCTTCCTGTGGCTACTCGTTCGCGGCGCCCTCATCCTCCCGGGAATCGGCCTCCGGCTGTGATGTTTGCTCCTGGATGCTTTTATTTTTGAGTTCCTGCACCATGGCGTCCACCACCTCACGCTGCTCGCCGCTCAGCTCATGCAGCTGGGCGGCCAGCGACTTCAGGCGCTGGGTCTCCCTGCGCACGCGCTCCTTCAGGTCAGCCTCAGAGATGGCTCCTTTTACTTTTTCAAAGGCCTTTTCGCCCGCGTCCACCACGGACTGGACAGCCTTCTCTCCCTTGTCAGCCAGGTTTTTGGCCTGTTCGCTGCCGGCAAATTTCACGATGGCGTCCCGGGATTTCTCCACGGTATCGGCGATGGCGCCGATGCCGGCCATCACGATCCTCTTGATTTTGTCTTCCCATTGTTCCATTGCGCTGCCTCCTTGCATACAATTGATCTATATTGAATATACCCGCAAGCGCGCCCGCGGTATGGTTTTTATCGAATTTTTACAAATGAAACCCCTGGCGGCATGCAATCGGGCAACACAAAGCGCCGGGCGGCGCCCGGCGGGATGTCTGCGCCAAGGGGGCGTTTTATACTGATATAAAGCTTGTTTGCATCCAAAGCGGCGAGGGGTTTTATTGGCCTGCAAGGAAAGAAACCGATGGCGCAGCCCGGAGCTGCGTTGAGGTTGACTGGCACAGCAGGGCGATCAAAGACCCGGCGCGACGATGCAATAAAGATTGGAATCAGTATTACCGCCCGTCCCGCAGCAGCGCGTCATAGATCATCAGCCCGGCTGCCACCGCGGCGTTGAGCGATTCCGCGCCGCCGGGCTGGGGCAGCCTGAGGCGAAAATCCGCCCGGTCCAGCAGGTCCCGGTCCAGCCCGGCGCCCTCGTTGCCCACCAGCAGGCAGACCTTGTCCCCGAAGGGAGGATGCTCAAAGTAAGGGGCGCCGTTCAGATCCCCGGCCACCACGCGGTGTCCCGGCAGCGCGTCCAGTGCCTGCACAAGGTCCGCCACGGCATAAACCGGCACGCGGAACACCGCGCCCATGGAGGCGCGCACAGCCTTGGGCGAGAAGGGATCCGCGCAGCCCGGGTCCACCAGCAGGCCGTCAAAGCCCGCGGCGTCCAATGTGCGCAGGATGGTGCCTACATTACCAGGATCCTGCAAACGGTTAAGCGCCATCAGGCGCGGCCCCGCCTCTGGCAGCGCGGAGGCGGCGGGCAGGGGACATACAGCGATGCAGCCCTGGGGCGTCTTGCTGTCGGCCAGGGCGGCGATCACCTGGACGCTGACGGCGATCACCTGAGCGCCCGTGTCCTGCCAAGCGGCGAAGCGGCTGAGCTGATCCTTATCCAGCAGCAGGGTGCGTGCCTGGCCGGCCTTGACGGCCTCGGCGCATAAATGCTCGCCCTCGGCCAGGAAAAGGCCGTGCGCGCGCCGCCCGGACGGATTTTTAAGCTGCCGCCACTGCTTGATGAGCGGGTTGGCAGTGCTGGTGATGACGGTCACAGCGCCAGAAATTCCTCGCAAACGCTCTTGCCAAAGCCCTGGGCCTGCTCATAGGGGCTGGCGCAGGACAGCACCAAAAAATCAAACAGGCCTGCCTGCAGCTCCGCGGGCAGCAAGCTGCCCAACAACAGGCCCCGCGCCAGAAAGAAACGCACCGCCAGGGGCAATACCCTGCCGTGATCCTTGCAATATTCCAGCAGCGAATCCAGCCGGGCCCGCTGGGGAATGCTTTCACCGGACATCATGTCCTTGCAGGCTTCCCGCAGTGCCGGCAGATCAATATGATTGCCTCCCGCCTTGACCAGCGGCAGCCCCTCTCCGCTTTCCAGGCGGACGACCGGCCAGGGGCTGGCCAGGAAGCGCTTGCGCCGCCGCTCGCCCATCGCGCGGACTTGCCCGTGCAGCAGGCGTACGGCGCTTTCCTCTTCAATGCCTTTGATCTGCTCGCCCAGAACCCGGGCAGCGAAAGCTGAATCCGCGGGCGTGTCGCCCTCCAGCTGCACACGGGCATTTAGCAGCAGCAAAACCAGCGTGTGCGCGGCCTGCCGCAATTCCAGCGCAAAGCCGGCATCCGACAGGGCGCCATGGATGCTGCGCACAGCCTGCAGCAAGGCAGCCGCCGGTTGCGGAGCCGGTGCTTCCTCAGGGCGCGCGGCAGCCGATGGGCGCGTGTCAGCATCCTCCTCCCCGCTTGATGTCTGAGATGCCTGCGGCCAATAAAACATCCGGCTGCTGCCGTCCGGCATCTCCACGAGGAAGAGCTGCTCGCTATCGGGCATCAGAACCCGGGCGGTCGGGCAGGCCAGGCTGCCGTCCGGGCAATACGGCCCGGAAATACGGCCGCCGGCGCGCAGGTAGTACTGCTGTGTAAGCGCGCCCGCCCGGTGTTCCTCGGACACCACCTCAAATACCATGCCCGGCGGCAGCTCCTGGACGGCATCGGAATAAATAATAAAGCGGTTGTCCTCGCCCCGTCCGGGCGCGTAATTTTTGTTGGGGCGCACCTTGCCCATGACGGGCTGCGCCTGTGACAGGTTAATCAGGCACAGGGCGCCCAGGGAGCTCATACGTTCCTTAAAACTGTGCTGCTCCTGGCGGTCGGGCGCAACACGCAAAAAACCATCCAGCTCATATTCCTCCAGATCCTCCTGGGTGAAGGCGCCCTGGGCGCTGAGCAGAGGCCGCACACGGAACAGGACGCGCCGTGCATCGTCCTCCTCCAGGTAGGCCAGAACAATCTGGCCGGTCAAATCCATAAGATCCCCCCTCAAACGTGTAATTTTGTATGATTACCCTTATCTTAGAGCCCGCGAGGCCCTGCGTCAAGCAAAAGCCGCCTTTCCGCGTGCTTCATCAGTATCCTTCCCGTGCGCTTCCTCATTTTTGATACGATAGCATGTCAGCATAATGAATCCGCTGTTGAGCCGGTTTGTCCGGGTATGGTACAATCAAAACCAACATACGAGAGGAGATCCCTTATGCTTAGAAGACTGCTTACCATGCTTGTTGCCCTGCTGATGTGCGTCAGCGTGCTCTCCCTGGCCCAGGCCCGGGGCAATGTAACGCCGGGAACGCCCCGTACCCTGGAGGACGCCAATATCCCTGAGGGGATCGCGCCGGAAGCCAAAGCGCCTGAAGGCCTTCAAAAGGCCATTCTCGGGAGTGACAACCGCACCAGCGTCAACCCCAGGGAATATCCCTATACGGCCATCGCGCTGCTGGAGCTTTCCGCCCCGTGCGGCTGCAGCTGGGAGGCCACCGGTTTCATGATCAGCCCCTGTGGCATGCTGACCAGCGCCAACAGCATCTATTGTCATGATCACCATAAGTTTATCGATGGCTTGACTGCATATTTCGGCGTGAACTCCGCTGGGGAATATTATTATAAATATGACGGCAGAACCAACTATTGGTATTTTGATAAATTCCTGAACCCCGCTGATGAGGCTGATTGGGACTATGCCTATCTCCTGCTGGAAAAGCCCGTTGGCGATACCGTCGGCCATTTCGGCATGGCCGCCCTGAGCGACTATGACCTGGGCATGGAGTGGGTTGAGGTAGCCGGTTATGGCGTGGGCGGTTTGAAAAGCGACCTCGGCATTACCGAGGTGTTGTCTGAGTATCTGGTCGGCTATGATGCGGACACGGCCGACGGTTACCTCGGCGGCCCGGTTTTTGACCAGGACTTCATTGTTTATGCCGTCAACACGGCCTTTTCAGGCACCAATAGGGATTTCAACGTTGGGCGGCGCGTCACTGGGCAAATGATCAATGCCATGAGCCAGGACGGCCTTTTCGATTAGGCTGTTATTGTTCCCCGCCGACGGCTTGCCCTAATTCATAGGCAAGCCGTTCTTTTTGCCCGGCCAGGTCATTTCGGACAAAACCGGTCAGGCTGTCCATAACGGGCAGCAGGTCTTCATCAAGCTCGTCATACCCGGTCGTCAGCGTGCTGAAGGATACAAAGGCGCGGCAGCCGGCGGGCAGCAGCATGCCCTTCAGGCGATAGTTGCCTCTGATTTCCACGCCGTTGATGTACCAGTCCTGGGCGGGGAGCAGCAGATCCTCCTGGCTGTGGTTGGTGACCCGCATCAATATCTGCGGCTTGTCCGGGTCGTCGGTTTGCTTGGCCAGCAAATCATAGTCCAGCCCCTGCCGGGCGGCCCGGGCCAGCAGCCTGCTGTCACGCGGGCTGCCGGACAGCGCCTGCACATTGAGGTTCAACGCCAGGCTTGCCCGCTTTGAAAGCGCCGCGGATTTGTCCCCGGACGTCGCGCTGATATCGATTGACAAATCATCCACCTGCTCCAGGAAGGCATTCTGGAAAACCTCGGCCGGGATGTTCAGGAAAAAACTGCCGCTCTCGCCCGCCGGGCACTTGGCTTGGGACATGGTCTGCTGCACCTGGCTCGGATTGAGCAGGGTCTGCCCGGAGCTGAGCCGGCTGATATACAGGTCGAGGCCGGGCTGTCTCTTGTTGATAAAAGAAAATTCAAGCTGCAGCCTTGCTTCCGGGCCTGTGATGATCCTGCAGCCGGAGAGGTCCAGGCGGAACCCTTCCTGATTGATCAAAGTCTGCCTTTGAACCTCCACATCCACTTGGTGAGGGCTGGGCAGGGGGACAGGCGCGGCGCAAAAGACATTGGCCTGCAGATCGTACACCTCCAAAAAGGCGTAGCGCGCATCGCTGTCATAAAGTTTAAGCAGGACAGGCGTAAAGGGTCCCTTCGCAATGCTCAGATTGGTGATGCACGGCTGACCTTTCATGACATCCCAGGAATTGAAGGGCAGCAGATTGCCGTCTTCGTCCGGCATCGGGCTGCGCGTAAAGTCCACGAAGGTAATATCCTGGTAATCCGACAGGCTGATGTTGGACTTGCCAAACACCGTCTCTTCCCCGCTCTTGTCCAGTATGTGGGCCAGCGCGAAAACGCCGGGCTCCGTTTCTTTGTACACCAGGAAGACCGGGCGCATTTCCCACGGGACCGATATAAAGTCATCGCTCGCTCTTTGCAGCATCGCGGGGATGGTGATACCCTCCTCCAAAGGCAGATAGCCCAGGCTGCCGGTCAGGGGGACCCCGTTGCTGTCCACCATGTACAGGGCCTCGCCGGAATAGGAAAAATGGAGGGTTCCGTCCTTGGAAATCTTCTTTTGCGTGATGGCATGCGTGAAAATATACTGACCGTTTTCCATCAGCTCAAGCACCGTGAGCCTGGCGTGGGAGAACTGGGCAGCCTGTTGCGCGTTCAGCTGAAAACTCAGCCGGGTGCGCTGGCCGTCGGCCGCAGGCGTAAGCGCCCCGGCCCCGCGCCAGTCGGTCAGTGGATCGCCCAGCCAGAAGCCTGAGACGCTTCGGACAAAACCGCTGTATTCCGGCACGAAATCCAGCCCCTGGTAATGGATGGACCAGGGAGAGATATATTTATCCTTGTTGTAAAAGGGGTAATAAATGCTCAGCCCGCTAAGGCGGGGATCGTTGGCCCTGTTGTAGACAACGGCCCGCTCCAGGCTGGCTTCCAGCGCCTGCGCCCCGGTGATGTCCGCGTCCTTGTACAGCCTGACCAGGTCGCCCAGGTCGATGAGGTCATAATCAAAAGGCACCATGCTGCCGATGGTTTTCACCTGGCTGCGGCACCTGGCCAGCTGTACGTAGCTGTTTGCGCTCACCTGGCTGGACAAAAGCCCGAAGACATTGGCCATCTCGCGTTTGAGCGGTTCCAGCGCGTCCAGATCGATGCACGACAGGCTGACGGGCGAAAGCGTGCCGGCGTTGTCGGCCAGGTAGGCGTCGATGATGTGCTTCGCGGTCTCCCCGCCTGACAGCCCTGAGGACAGCCTGCTGATAAAGCCATAGTCCCAGCCGCTGCCCGGTTCGGTCTCCTGGGAGGCGATCATGTAGCGGGCATAGGGCGCGACAGCGCTGGCTACCTCCACGCAGGCCATCAGGCAGGCATCAAAGCCGATCCAGGAAAGCTTCCGGTTTGCAAAAGGGCTATTGCACAGCGCCCGGCCCAGCTCGTTCAGGCTGAGGCTGTCCATCTGCTGGCCGGAGGTAAAGCGGCTGTCAAAGCATACGCCCATCATGGGCCCGGCGCCATGGTTCCATAAAATCAGCGCGTAATCCTCTGCCGGATAGGCCTGATAGGCAAACGCCAGAAAGCCGGAGAGCGTTTCTGACTGCCCCATGCTCTCATAAGGACCGGAGCGCAGCTTTTGAAGGCCGTCCTGGCGGACCTCGTACACGGCGTTTTCATTCGGGTCAATGCCAAGCTGCCAGCTTCTGGCGCCGGATGCCAGAACCAGCAGGGCAACCGAACCGTCCGCCGGCAGGGCGGAGAGCATTTCACGCAGGTCGATGCTGGCCGCGCCCCCATCCTCCTCCAGGTCGCTTCCGCACAGGTAAACCATCAGGGTCAGCCGGCGGCCGGACTGCGCGCGGGCTGAATGGCGCGTCAGGGACAGGCTCAGGCTCATCAGGAGGGCCAGGGCCAGGGCGGACAGGCGGATGAACGCCGGGCGCAGGCAAGGCTGGCTGCCCCGGCCTTTGGGAACGGAGTTCTTCGGATATGGCTTCATGACAACCCCCGGAATGATTTTCCGCCTGTACATGGCAGGCGCAGGAAAAACTGCTGCAATTTGTTCTTCATTGTAGCCGCTGCACATACGGGATGCAAGCGCAATGCCGCTGCAAGGAAGGGTGAAATCACGCGTCCTTGACGCTGCAAAAGGGCTTTTGATAGAATGGAACAGGTTGATGGCGTCAGGCCGGAACCTAACCACGCTGGCCGTCCCGTTTGCCGGGCAAAAGGTCAGCCGGCAGCATTCAGAAAGCGGTATTGATATGACAGAACAAGCCCGTGCTGCGGATGGCACCCGCAACCTGGAACACCAGCGCCGGGAAAAAGACGGCATCGTCTATTTTGACCGCGGCGTGATGGAAGGCGCGCAGGGCCGGCGCTATCGGCGCCTGGCCATCCAGACCCATTTCGTCAAGCCCCATGAGGACGCCGCGGAATTGATCACGCGCTATGTGCGCCCGCTGTACCAGCCGGGGGACGTGCTGTCCTTTGGCGCCAAGGTGCTGGGCATGTGCGTGGGCAGCGTCAAAACACGCGAGCAGGTCAAGCCCGGCTTCTGGGCGCGCGCGCTGTACCGTTTCGCCGGGCATAACAGCACCGGCATCGGCATGCATGAACCTTACAAGCTGCAGATGACCATCGACATCGCCGGGCTGCCGCGCGTGCTGCTGGCCACCTTCCTGTCAGCCCTCACCAAGCCCTTTGGCGTGAAGGGCGTGTTCTACAAGGTCTGCGGCCATGACATCGCGGGCATTGACGGCTTTTACCCGGATTCGGATTTCAAAGAGTATCATGAGCTGGCGGTCATCAACCCGCCGGACGCCGCCAAAGTCTGCACGCGTTTGGCGTGGCAGACCGGGATCCCGGTGGTCGCCATGGACGCCAATGACTTCCACCGCAACCAGCTGGGCAAAAGCGAGGGCTTTCCGCTGAGTGATGAGCAAATCCAGGAGGCCATGCGCGACAATCCCTCCGGACAGGGCAGGGAGCTGACCCCCTTTATCCTGCTGCGGATGCTTGATAAGGATCAGCAGGAATAAACCCGTTATACTGAACGAATGAGTAAATGCACTGATGGGGCGAGGATTTTTTGATGGCTGCGCTGAGCCGGAAGAATGAGGCGTAGCCGGAGCCTGCGCCGGGTGAAAGAGGCAACGCGCAGCCGCAAAAAGACCGGTCCATCGAAATATTTATGATTGGGTTCAGTATTACTCGTTATGGGCGCCATGCTTTTGCGGCATGGATTTTTATATCGCCTTTTCCAGAAAGCAGTCCTTCAGCTCCTGGCTGATGAACAGGCGCTCGCCGTCTGAATGGACGGTGATGACGCCGCGGGTGGCGAACATATAGGGAATGTCCCAGCGGTCCAGCAGGCATTGGCTTTTCTTTGTGTCGCCCGAGCCGTGGGTGATGATGGTGAATTCCGGGCTGACCGCTTTGAAGAAGCCGGAGTCCAGGTCACCTGTGCCGTGGTGGGGATACTTGAGCACGTCCGCCTTAAGGGCATCCGGATAGGCTTTGTAGATCCTGTTTTGGGCAAACACATCCACATCGGCTGCCAGCAGCAGCGCTGTCTCGCCATAGCTGATGTGCAGCAGCGCGCTGCGCGCGTTCATGTCGCCGATCGCGTTCTGCATGACCAGGCATTGCGCCCTGCCCAGCGTGAAGCGGTCGCCATCGGACACCCGTTCAACCGGAACGCCCAGCGCTTCCAGGCGGGTCAGGGTCCTTTTCTGAAACACGGAGGGGCCGGCGACATCCGCCGGAAAGGCTGTCAAAAAACGCCCCACCTTAAACTCCTCCGCCAGCCGCGGCATGGCGCCGACATGGTCGGAATGCGGGTGGGTGTTGAACGCTAGGTCGATCGTATGGATGCCCAGGCGGCGCAGGTGATCGCGGATGACCGGATAATCCATGTCCTTGCCCATGTCCACCATCATGACCTGTCCGTCCGCCACCACCAGCATGCAGTCGGCGCCCAGCAGGGGCATCACGTACAGGCTCAGGCCCCGGGGCTCCGGCGGGCGCAGGGGCGCATGACACTGCAGCTCCAGCGCATGCGCCGCAAAGGCGGACAGGCACAGCAGGGCGGCCAGCGCAAGGGACAGGCAGCTCCTTGCGTGGATGCCTTTTAAACCGCTATTCAAAGCTATAGGCCGTGACGATGGGTTCCCGGCCGCTGGTCTGATCCTGGTAATACTCATACCATGACAGCGCCAGGAAGGATCCGGCGACGTTATAGACCTGCTCCCAGCCGCGCTGCCTGAGAGCGCGCACCGCGTTATAGCTGCGTTGGCCGGTGCGGCAGTGTATATAGACAGGGCGGTCCCTGGGGATCTCCTCCAGACGCTCGCGCAGGCGGCTCAAGGGGATGTTGACCGCGCCTTTGATATGCGCGCTGGCAAATTCACCCGCCTCGCGCACGTCCACAAAATACGCGCCCTGCTCAATCAATTCGCGCACTTTGGTAAACATCACCTGATCACACAGGCCGTCGCTGACGTTGCAGGCAGCCAGGGCACCCAGGTTGACCACGTCGCGCGCGGTGGAGAAGGCCGGGGCATAGCTCAGCTCCAGATTCTTCAGATCCATGATGGTGCCTTTATAGCGCAGCAGCGTGGCGATAACGTCTATCCGCTTGTCCGCCGCGCCTTGGCCAATGGCCTGCGCGCCCAGCACCTGGCCGCTGCTCTTTTGGTAGAGCAGCTTGAAAAACATCGGGGACGCGCCGGGCATAATGCCCACACGGTCCATAGGGATGACAAAGGACACGCCGTAATCAATGCCCTCCTGGACACACTGGCGCTCGTTGAGGCCGACCGCGGCCGCGTTGAGGGAGAAGACGCGCAGCACGCTCGCGCCCACCACGCCGGGAATGACATCCACCAGCCCTGCTGCCGTATTGGCTGCCACACGGGCCTGCCGGAGCGCCGGGCCGGCCAGCGCCAGACGGGTCTGTTTTCCGGTCAGCAGGTGGCGCACCTCCACCGCGTCGCCCACCGCGAAGATGTCCGGGTCGCTGGTGCGCATCTGGCGGTCCACCAGGATGGCGCCGGTTTTTCCGATGTCCAGCCCGGCTTCCGCGGCCAGCGCGGTCTCGGGGCGCACGCCGATGGCCATGATGACAGCCTGGGCCGGCACCCGGCGCCCGGAGGACAGGGTGATGCCGTCCTCCCCAATGCTTGAAAGGCCGTCCCCCAGGATCAGCGATACGCCGTGGGTGATGATTTCCCTGTGCAGGATTTGCGCCATGTCCTCATCAAAAGGCAGCATCACCTGGGGCGCCATGTCGACCACGCTGACGGAGTACCCGGCCTGCGTCAGGTTTTCCATGACCTCAATGCCGATGAAACCGCCGCCGACCACGGCTATCTGTCTGACGTCCCGTGCCTTGAGGAAGGCGTCGATGCGCTCCACATCCTCTACGCTGCGGACCGAGAACACCTGGGGCAGGCCAATGCCGGGGATGGAGGAGGGCATGATGGGCGAAGCGCCCGGGGATAAAAACAGCTTGTCATAGGGCAGCGCCTGTTCGACATCGCCTGCCAGGTCGCGTACCAGCACGGTCTTGGCCTCGCGGTCGATCAGCGTGACCTCATGGCGGGTCAGCGCCCTGATGCGGTAGAGCCTGTGGAAAGCTTTGGGGCTGATGAGCTTGAGGGATTCCGCGTCCTCAATTTCCCCGCCCAGAAAATAGGGCAGGGAGCAATTGGAAAAGGAGACATCCCGTCCCCGCTCGACCATGGTGATGTCCGCGAACTCGTCCAGCCGGCGCAGCCGCGCGGCGATGGACGCTCCGCCCGCCACGCCTCCGACAATTATATACTTCTTTGACTGATTCTGATCCATTATGTTTGTTTCTCCTTGGTAATCTCAACTGTAAGCGGCTTGCCGCGCGCCTGTTCCAGCATCGCGGGGTCGAGCTTGACCTCAGCCATTTCTCCCGGGGTTAAAATCATTCGCCGTTGGCTGAACAAAACCTCATCCGGCGTGCGAATGGTCACATAGTGGTGCTGGTAGACCCGGTCAGGGCGGAACATCAATTCCACTGTTTCCGGTGTCTGCTCACAGGGGATGTCCAGCAGCTGGGGCACCGTGCCGCGCACGCCCTGGCCGTCCCTGACCCGGGAGCGCAGGAAACACGGCTGGGTGCCCAGCAGGTAGTTTGCGGCCGCCTGTCCGGCCTGCGCGCTCTCCCGGCTGACATAATCCACCAGGTCGTGCACGTGCAGCACGTTGCCGCAGGCGAAGATCCCCTTGATGTTGGTTTCAAACCGGTTGTTGACCACGGGCCCCTGGGTGGCGGGGGACAGCTGCACGCCCGCGGACAGGGACAGCTCGTTTTCGGGAATCAGGCCGACGGACAGCAGCAGGGTGTCGCACGCCAGATATTTCTCCGTGCCCGGCAGCGGCTGCCTGTCTTCGCCCACCGCGGCCACGGTAACGCCGCTCAGGCGTTCCCGGCCGTGGATATCCACCACCGTGTGGGAGAGCATCAGCGGGATATCGTAATCATGCAGGCATTGGACGATGTTGCGATTGAGGCCGCTGGAATAAGGCATCAGTTCCACGCAGGCCAGCACCCGGGCGCCCTGCAGCGACATGCGCCGGGCCATGATCAGCCCGATATCGCCGCTGCCCAGGATGACCACGCGCTTGCCGGGCATAAAACCGGCCATGTTGACCAGCTTTTGCGCAGTGCCGGCGGAAAACACGCCAGCCGGACGCGAGCCCGGAATGGCCAGCGCGCCGCGGGGGCGCTCCCTGCAGCCCATGGCCAGGATGATGGCCCGCGCCGCAAATACCTGGATGCCGCGCTCGCGGCTGACCGCAGTAACCACTTTGTCAGCGGTGATGTCCAGCACCGTTGTGCCTGTGCGGATATCCAGCTGCAGCGCCTGCGCTTCATCAATATCGCGCTGGGCATATTCGGGGCCGGTCAACTCCTCGCGGAAGCGGTGCAGGCCAAAACCGTTGTGGATGCATTGGTTGAGGATGCCGCCCTGCTCATCCTCACGCTCAAGGATCACCAGGTTGGTCACACCGGCCTTCCTAGAAGCAATGGCAGCCGCCAGGCCCGCGGGACCTGCGCCAACCACCAGCAAATCTACCGGGATGTGGTATTCACTCATCTTGATCCGCCTTTCCGATGCTGCCGCTGAGCACCCAGCTCCGGCCGCCGGACTTGGTGATGTCGGGCAGCTTCCGCCCCAGTTCCTCGGCCAGAATCTCCATGACTCGGGTGGAGCAAAAGCCGCCCTGGCAGCGGCCCATGCCGGCGCGCGTACGGCGCTTGACGCCATCCAGGTCAGTCGCGCCCACCGGGCGACGGATAGCCCGGCGCACCTCGGCTTCGGTCACCTGCTCACAGCGGCAGACGATGCGGCCATAATCCGGGTCTTTCTGATAAGCGGCGATGCGCTCGGCCTCATTCATGGCGGAAAAGGCCTTGGGAAGCGGCGTGGGCGCGATATAATCGGATTTCCTGGGCATATTCAGGGAATGAGCTGCCAGGTCGCCCAATTCATCGCCAATCGCGGGCGCGGCGGACAGCCCCGGGCTTTCAATGCCGACGGCTTCAAAAGCGCCTTCAGGGGCGCCCTCCACGGCGCCGATGATGAAATCGCCCCCCTCTTCATGCGCGCGGATGCCTGAGAAGGTGGTGATCACCTGGCGCAGGCTGACATTCGGGAAGGTCAGCCGGGCTTTCTCCAGCACGTCATTTAACCCGCCGCGCGTGGTATCGGTGTCCGCGCAGTCTTCAATGTCCTCCGCCGTGGGGCCCAGCAGCAGGTTGTCGTGCGTGGTCGGGGTGACCAGCACGCCCTTGCCCATCTTTGTAGGCGCCTGGAAGATCGTGCGTGTGAACAGCGGGGGCTTGGCATGATCCAGCAGGTAATACTGCCCGCGCCGGGCGATGATGCGCACCTGGCGGGTGGAGATCTGGTTGTGCAGGCGCCCCGCGTCCCCGCCTGCGCAGTTGATGACCGCGCGCGCGGCGATGGTGCCCTTGGGCGTGATCAGCTGCCAGGCGTTCTCCCGGTGCACCAGCTGTGTCACCCGGGTGCCCAGCAAAAATTCCACTCCGTTTTCCGCGGCGCTGTCCGCCAGCGCGTGGGTCAGTTCATAGGGGCTGACCAGGGCGGAGCCCGGGACATCCAGCGCCAGCAGCACCTGCGGGTTGAGGTTGGGTTCCATGCTCAGGATCCGGTCCTTCTCAATCAGCCTGCAGCCCTCAACGCCATTGACCTGTGCGTTGTGATACAGCGCCTCCAGCGTGACGCGGTCCTCCTCATGAAAGCCCAACACCATCGCGCCTGACCGGATGTAGCGCACACCCAGTATGCGGCAGTATTCTTCCATCATTTTCGCGCCCTTGACATTGAGCCGGGCTTTCTGGGTGCCGGCTTTGGCGTCATAGCCCGCGTGGATGATGCCGCTGTTGGCCTTGCTGGCGCCTTCGGATACATCGTGCGCCTGGTCCACCACCGCGACGCGTCCCGCATACCGCCCCAGGCGGCAGGCGACCGCGCAGCCAATGACCCCCGCGCCAATGATGACAATGTCGTACATGCTTCCCTCTTTCCTTCCGCGCTGTCGCCGCATACGGCAACGCCCTCAAAACAGACAGGCAACAACAAAATCCGTATGCTTAGCGCATACGAAAACATAAGTGTATTGTATCATGCAAAACAAAGCGCGTCCACGTTTCCACTGCCTTTTTTGAGGCGGATCAGGCGCTGAAACGGAATTTTTTCTATGATTTTTTAACACAAATTATCAAATAGGGCCTAATCCTAAACGTTAACGCTTTATACGACAAGAGAAACCTGATGTAAGAAAATATAATGAATCTACAATCAACAAAGAAATCAGGTGGAAAATATAAGCAGAAAGAGTGCGGTGTTTGGGGAAGCAGAGCGTTCAGAAATCCTCGCGGCTCAAAAGAAACAACACCCCGTTCATGTTACGCGCCGGTTGCTGGCCCAGAAACTGAAAGTGGTGGATGGTTACGCAGTGCTGAGGCAGGAAAGATAGCGGGAATGCATACAACAAGCGTGAATCGGATTGTCAAAAGGTATCAAGAAGAAGGCATAGGAGGAGCTCTCGAAGGCTTATCCTGATGATTATATTCTGCCGTTATTGGATAACGCAGCCTGGCGCCACTCATCCGCCATGGTGGTGCCGGACCGCGTAGAACTGTTTCCGCTGCTGCCCTATACCCCGGAACTCAACCCCATTGAGATGATATGGGATGAGGCGCGGGAGAAAGGGTTTCGCGATGAGATTTTTAAGAACCCGGAAGCGGGGATAGACCGCCTATGCCGGACTGTAAAGGACTTGGCCGAGGATGTCCAACGTGTCGCTTCCATCACTCATCGCAGATGGCTCATCGATGCAATATCGTTTTAGAGTGATATTGGTATGAAGCTGTTCATCTGAACCGGCTTTAAGCTAGTTGTTCTTTATCCGGCGTGCCCGGTGTTTCCGCTGTCCCTGTCCCTAAATAACCATACCTGTAAAACTTCATGGCCTCGTCCACGACCCGGTTTAAATCTGCCTTCTTGTCAAAGAACACATACTTCAGCCCCAGGAAATTGGCAATGCCCATCAGCATATACGCCAGGAGGGTGGTGTCCATGGGGGTAATCTCTCCTGCGGCATCGTCCAGTCGCCTGCTGTAGCGCCGGGAAAAGGATTCATAGTAATCTACAAACAGCTTGGGGTTAATGTACAGGGATTCCCAGATAATCTGGTACATATGCGGCTTTTTGCGCACCTGCCGAAGGAAGGACAGCAAGCCCAAACGCTCTATTTCCAGCCTGTCGGTAATCCCTTGCACATCTACCGCTATCTGCCGGCGGATTTCATGGCCATACTGCTGCAGCAGCTGACAGTACAGGCTGTATTTGTCCTCAAAGTAGATGTAAAAGGTGCCCGGCGCCACCTTGGCCCGGGAGGTGATATCGGTAATGGCGGCATTATGGTAGCCCTTTTTGCCGAACTCCACCTCGGCAGCTTTGATGATGCGGTTTTTGGTGGACTGGCCTCTGGGTGTTTTAGGGGTTAGGGTGGTGGTCATCTGGTAATCTTATCTCCTTCTTATGAGCGCAGTGTAAACTATTCTGTCAGTTCTGTGCAATGTCCTTTGCTACGGCAGCCGGACGGGTTTGCGGTGGCTGAAAAACCCAAGAAGCAGGGCCATAAACAGGTCCGGACGCTCATAAAAAGTGGCATGGCCGGTTTTTGGCAACAGCACCAGTTCCGCGTGGGGCAGGTGCTCTGCCAGATACTCCTGTTCCTCCGGCGGGGTAATGTGGTCTTGCTGGCAGGCTATCAGCAAAACAGGGCAGGTGATGTTTTTCAGGCTGTCCCTGACATCATGGCTTTCGGCGGAGCGGGTCAGGCGCTCCATGCGCGCCTGAAAATCCTGGCTGGCAAAAGCGGTTTTGGTCAGCAGCTGTTTGCGGTTGCCCATCCATTCCGCGCGCCGGTCATAGAAGGCGGGGCTGTAAATGACCGGGATGGTGGTGGCGTAATAAGCGTGGGGGTTGTCTTTGGCCAGAATCCAGGCTTCTCCGATCTCCTTGATCCAGGCATTGGTGCGGGCGACGGTATTGGCCAGAAGCATCCTGCCTACCCGGTGCGGGGTCATGGCAGCCAGGTTTAAGGCGACCTCTCCTCCATAGCTGGTGCCGAAGATATCAACCTGCTCAAGGCCTAAATGGTCAAGGAGGGCCAGGAGCATCCCGGCTTGCAGCCGGATGGGAAAAGCCGCTTCCATGGCCTGGCTTTGTCCCTGATCCAGCAAATCCACCAGCAGAGGCTGGATACCGGCCTGCTGGATGCTTTCCAAAAACGGCGTCCAGGATTTGGTGGACATCATAATGCCGTTGAGCATCAGCAAAGGCCGGCCCTGCCCTATCAGCTCATAGTAAACCTGACGGTTTTCAAAAAGGAAGCTGCTCATCTGTCTGCCAATAGCCCGATCTCCCGGGCCTGCTGCCGCAGCTCGTCCCTGAACTTGGGGTGGGCAATGGAGATCAGCAGCTCAACCCGCTCCCTGGTGTTGGTGCCGCGGAGCTGCACCACGCCGTATTCGGTCACCACATAGTCCACATCGTTGCGGGACAGGGACACGATGGCGCCGGGCTTCAGCTGGGGAACGATTTTGGAGATCTCCTCCCGCTCCCCGGTTTCGGGGTTCCTGGCCATGGTGGTGGAGTACAGGCAAATGAAGCTGCGGCCGTTTTTGGATTTTTGCGCGCCGGTCGCCGTATCCGCCTGGCCGCCGGTGCCGGAGAACTGGGTGCTGCCCAGGGATTCGCTGGCGCACTGGCCTGTCAAATCGATCTCCATGGTGGAGTTGATGGACACCATGTTGTCAATTTGGCCAATCACATAGGGGTTGTTGGTGTAGCTGCCCGCCAGCACCTCCACCGCCGGGTTGTCATGGGCAAACTCGTACAGCTCCTTGCTGCCCATAATAAAGGTGCATACCATCTTCCCCGGCTGCAGCTGCTTTTTGCGCCCGCTAATGACGCCGGCCTTGTACAGCTTCATCATGTTGGTGGTCAGCATCTCGGTATGCACGCCCAGATCTTTTTTATCAAACAGGGTGTCCGCGATGGCGTTGGGCATGCCGCCGATGCCCAGTTGGATACAGTCCCCGTCCTTGATGTAGGGAGCCACCAGGGAACCGATAACGCGGTCCTTCTCGGAGGGCTCAATGTCCGGCAGGGCGGGCACAGGATAATCCACCTCGATCAAATGATCCACCTCTTCAACGCGCAGGAAGGCATCGCCGAAGGTGCGGGGATAGTTGGGGTTGATCTCAAGAATCACCTTGTCCGCTGCCGCGATCATCTGCATTTCGTAGGTGTTGGAGCAGGACAGGGAGATAATGCCATGCCGGTCCGGCATGGCGGCAGCGCCGATGTACAGGCTGGGCTTTTTATGGTAAAGGCGTTTGGTCGCCGCGAAATGCAGATTGTTGGGCACATAGGCTGTGGCGCCGAAGGCATGTGCCTTGCGGGTGGAGGGGCTGTAAAACCAGCTGTCATGCAGGAAGGCATGGCGGTACTGGCGGTCGTTAAAGCAGGGGTATTCGCCCATGGGCAGGCAGGTGGAGATGGTGACATCCTTCAGCCGGTCCGCTGCCGTATGAAGGTGACTAAAAAAAGCGTTCGCTGTGGAACATCCAAGGCCGGTAACGATGTAATCCCCGGATTGCACCATGTCCACTGCTTGTTGGACGGAAATCAGTTTGTCCTTGTAACTCATGCGATTGCCTCCCTCTGAGATGTACAGGTTTATACAGACGTAAAGCTTGTTGCGCTATAAACGGCAGGGATTGTATTGCCCAGCAGGGCGATCAATCCGGCGCGACAACGCGATAGCGATAGAATCAGTGTTCGTTCGTTGAGGGGAAGGGCGCTAAACATAGCGCCCTTCCCAAACAATGGGCTGCCCCTTATTCGCCCAGGAGCTCTGCAATGGACTTCAGGCTGTCCACGGTGACAAAGGAAGTGGCTGCGTCGGTGTAGTTTTTGACGTATTTGGCGAAGGCCATCCCGTCTATGCCGATGCGCTGCCCGTTGGAATAATCCACGCCGCCGGAGATGGGCACGTTGATGCGCTCGGATTCCATGGCCTCCAGGAAGTTGTTACGGGTGATTTCCTTGTCAGCCAGGCGGTTGATGCCTTCCAAAAAGACCTTCACGGCGATATAGGAAGACATGGAGTAGGCGGACATGCTGTATGCGGTGGCTTCTTCCTGGGTCACATAGCCCTTCTCCGCGCCCCAGTTCAGTACGCTGATGAACTCGACAATGTCGGCAGCCTGACGCTCGGTCTGGGCGGCGGGGTCAATGACCACCCAGGCGCCGCCGTAGATGTCGCCGGCATCCGCTTCGTTGGCTACCTCAGGCACAAAGACCGGGGCTACGTTGACGTAGGACACGATGACCGGGATGCCGCGGGTGGCAGGGTTTTGCTGCATGGCGGTGTATACGCCGTTGAAGTAGGGCTGGTTGCCGCCGATGATCACAACATCAGCGCCGGCCAGCTGGGCTACCTGGCTGGTAAGCTCGTCGGCTACGGTGGTGTTCACCTGCACGCCCAGGATTTCAGGCTTTTTATCTTCCTGCACAAATTCCATTTGCAGGTTGACGCCCTGCAGGATCTGGTTGCCCACGTCGTCGGCAGAGTAAATCAGGCCGACCTTGGAGACGCTCTCCACGCCGGAGTCCGCAATCTGGGGCAAGTTCATCGCGCGCAGCAGCATGATGCGGCCTTCGGTGATGTAGATGGGCTGCACGGGGAAGGTGAAGCGCTCGTTGCCTTCGGCAGGCAGGTAGTACTGAAGGGCGGAGCCGGTGCCCCAGTAAACGGAAGGCACGCCGGATTCGACGATGTAATCCTGTGTCGCGGCGATAATCCAGGTGCCCAGGTTGCCTACCAGGGAGAAGACCTTATCGTCCTCCACCAGTTTCTCGATGTAGGTTTTAGCCAGGGGGCCTTCGGACTGGTCGTCATAGGCAACATGGTCCAGGTAGTAACCCACGCCATCGGCGCCCTTGGCTACGCCGCCCATGACCTCGTTGATGTACTTCACAAACAGCTTGTAGTACTGGCTGTAGGGAACGCCAACGCCTGCAAAGGCGCCTGCCTCACACATGACGGAGCCGATTTTGACAGTGCCTTTGTACTGGACGCCGTTTTTTTCCAAGGCGTTGGTATTCACGCCGGTTTCAGCCATGGCGCCCAAAGACACCACGGACAGGAGCATGGCCGTTACCAGGGCCAGAGACAGGAATTTCTTCATAGTGCTTCTCCTTTTCGGGTTTTGTTTATTTATCAAATGCGCATAAACGCATCCAATATCATCTTGTCAGGCTTTCTGCCCGCCCAGGTAGGCTTCCACCAGGGTTTCATCGTGAATAAGCTCGCTTGCCGGGCCTTCCATGGACACCCGCCCCAATTCCAGCACATAGGCGTAGTCGGCGATTTTCAGCGTCTGAAAAGCGTTTTGTTCCACAATCAGGATGGTGTTGCCCGCTTCCTTCAGCTGCTGGATAATGGCGAAAATGTCCCGGATGATCAGGGGGGCCAGGCCCAAAGAGGGCTCATCCAGCAGCAGCACCTGGGGGCTTGCCATCAGGGCCCGGCCAATGGCCAGCATCTGCTGCTCACCTCCGGACAGGGTGTTGGCCTGCTGGCGGCGCCGTTCCTTCAGGATGGGAAACAGCCCAAAAACCCGCTCCAGGTTCTCGCTGATCAGCTGCTTTTTGGTTTTGTTTCCCTGATTTTTCAGGCCGTAGGTGCCCACCATCAGGTTTTCCTCGGTGGTGAGGCCCTGCAAAATGAGCCGGCCTTCCGGCGACTGGATCACCCCCAACTCCGCAATCTTGTAGGGATACATGCCCTTCAGCTCGTGCTTGCCATCCAGCAGAATGCTGCCGGATTTAGCCTTGACGACGCCTGAAATGGTGCGAAGCAGGGTGGATTTGCCGGCGCCGTTCGCGCCCAGCAAGGCCACGATACTGCCTTTTTCCACTTTCAGGTTGATGTTTTTCAGGGCGTCAATGGCGCCGTAGGACACGAACAAATCCCTGATCTCCAGCATGTTCTCGCTCATGCGATCACCTCCAGCTCCTTCCGGTCACTGGTGCCCAGGTAGGCTTCCTGCACCACAGGGTCGCTCTGGATTTCCGCCGGAGTACCGTAAGCCAGCTTTTTGCCGAAAGAGATGGCGCAGATGTTGTCGCATAAATTCATTACCAAACCCATGTTGTGCTCCACCAGGAAGATGGTAACGCCGTAATCCTTCTGGATTTTGCGGATCAGATGAGCCAGTTCAACAGTCTCCTGGTCGTTTAAGCCGGCAGCCGGCTCGTCCAGAATGATCAGGTTGGCGCCGGCCATCAGGGTGCGCGCGAGCTCGATGCGCTTTAATACCCCGTAAGGCTGCCCCAGGGGCGACAGGTCCTTTACAGCCGTCAAGCCGCAGTATTCCAGCACCTGCAAAGCGCGCTGCCGGATCACCTGCTCCTCTTGGCGTACCCGCCTGGTGTTGAAGATCTGCTGCCAGATGGAAGCCCGGTACTGGGGGTGGGCCGCGATGAGCAGGTTCTCCAAAACGCTCAGTTCGCCGATCACTTCCACGTTCTGGAAGGTGCGCACAATGCCTTTGGTGATGATCTTGTGCACATCATAATTGTTCAGCCTGAGCACATTGCCCTCGCGGGTACGGTAGAGGATGTTGCCGGCGGTAGGCTTGTAGAATTGGGTGATGCAGTTGAACACCGTGGTCTTCCCTGCGCCGTTGGGGCCGATCAGGCCGAAGATTTCCCCTTGTTTTACATCAAAGGACAAATCATCCACAGCCCTCAGGCCGCCAAAGACCATCGAAAGGCCGTCCAAACGCAGGCATACATCCCGGGGCAGCTGATGCTCTGCCTGGTTTTCGCTTTCAAGAAGCTGCTTTTGCTTGGCTTTTAAGACAGGCTCCAGCTTTTCTATCTTGGCCTGCTGGCGGCTGCGAAGCGCGGCCAGCTTGGCCTGGTCTTTTTGCTGCAAAGCCTGTTCTTTATCCTTCAGCATGGCGCCTGCTACTGAAAGCGCCTGCTGGTACTGCTCCTGCAGGGCGGCTTTTTCTTCTCCGGCCGGGGCCTTTTCCTTGGCCCTGGCGAGCAGCTGCTGATAGATGGCCTCCTGCTCCCGCAGCTGCGTTTGCCGGAAGGCCTCCAGCTCTTTTTGGGCTTCCTCACTTAAGGTTTTGCCTTCCAGCAGGCGCCCTTCCCTGGTGAGCAGGCCTTCTTTTCTGCGCAAATCCTGCCGCAGCTTGCGATAGGCCAGGCGCTGGCGCTGCTGAATGGCCGGCAGGCGTTTGTCCAGCAATTCCCGGGCGGTCTCCTCCGGGCGCTGCAAAAGCAGGCGCTGTTTTTCCAGCGGTTTGAGCAGCCCGCTTTGACACTTCGCAAGCCGCTGCTCCCGACGCTGGCTCAGCTGCTGTTCCTGCAGGCGGAGGGTGTCCTCGGCCAGGCGGATCTCTCCCTCCAGGCGCTCGATGGCCTCAAAAAGCCTGCGGCGCCTGGCGGCCTCCGCCCTGTTGCCCAGATAATTGATGTCAGTCTTCTTCGCCATAGACGTATAAGCGCCTCTTCGCTGTCAGCCGGTGGAAAGCTTGCTTTATCCGCTGGCCCAGCTGTACCAGGCCGCCGGGGTAGAACATCACGATCAGGATGATGATGCTGCCGATCAACACGTTGATGATCCAGGAGTTATCCCGGAAAAAGGGGATGTCCTGCAGGAAAATGGGGGTGAGGCCAAAAACGATCAGGCAGCCGAAAAAAGTGCCCACCAGGTTTTTGGAGCCGCCAATGAGCACGGCAGCCAGAATATTCAGGGAAAAAATGATGGTGTAGTTGGTGGGGGTGGAGAACTTGAAATAGCTCATGAACATGGCGCCGGCAAAGCCTGTAAAGATCGTGGAGATCAGGAAGGCCAGCAGGCGGTATTTCAGAAGGGAGATGCCCATGGCCTGGGCCGCGGAGCTGGAGTTTTTCATGGCCAGCATGGCGCGTCCCGTGGAAGACTTGCCCAGGTTGTAGGTCAGCATCATCAGGACCACGGTAATTACAACCAGCAGGATATAAAACGCCCTCCTGGCGTCGAGGGTCTTCATATCAAAAATCGCCTGCAAAAAAGGCACCTTTGAAACCGCTTCAAACCAGGAGGCGTTGATGGAAGCCAGCCAGTTGTTGCAGTTTTGGAAAAACTGGAAGATCGGGTATTTGGAAATGCTCGAGCCCATGGAGCCATTGGTAAAATCCAGCCAGTTGTTAAAGATCTGGTAGAAGATCTCGCTTAAACCAAGGGTTACAATGGCCAGGAAGATGCCTTCAATCCGCAGGCTGATAAAGCCCACTGCGATGCCCAGCACCACAGACACCAGGACCGCTGTCAGAATAACAACCAGATAGGGGACCTGGGGCTGCTGGCGGATGAAATAGCCCGCGATATAAGCGCCCAGGCCGACAAAGCCCGCTGTGCCCAGGCTGGCCAGGCCCGCGTAGCCCAGCAAAAAGGTAAAGCCATAGCCCACCATGGCGTACACCATCACGGAGGCAAAGCCGTTGAGCATGGAGGACTTGACAAAGCCCACACCCAGGATGCTGAGCACCTGCATAGACAGGAGCATGAGGCCGATGAGGATAAACCCCGCAAAGGGATGCTTCAGCGCCCGGCGGATGCCGCAAGCCGGTTTTTGTTGTAATGTGTTTTGCATCCTACACCTTTTTTACGTACTTTTTGCCCAGAATGCCGTTGGGGAAGATCAGAATCAGCAGCAGCACCACCAGAAAGGTGACGGCGTTTTGCCACATGCCGGCATTGGTGCCCATGATGCTGGTGTTGCCGGCAAAATTATATACCAGGGGGATAATCACCGCCCCCAGAATGGGCGCGGGGAAACTGCCAAAGCCCCCCAGCACGCAGGCCAGAAAGCCAAAGACCTGGGCGTTTCCCATGAGGGTCACGGACAAGGGAGCGCCCGCGCCGGTAAAGAAACCGCCGACAGTCGCCAAAGCGCCGGCCAGTGCCCAGGAAAAGGCGGTAATCACCCGGGTATTGACCCCCAGCATCTGGGCTACTGTTTCATTGGCCGCAGTGGCGCGCACGCCCAGGCCCCACTTTGTGAACTTCAAAGCCGCAAAGGTTGCCCCCAGCAGAACCGCCGCGATCACAAAACTGAGCAGGCCCATCTCCGTGATGTTGAAGTTCATCTCCAGGAAGCTGAACTGCACGATTCCCTGTGAGAAGCTTCTGCCCTGGGTGTTGTAAATCACCAGGTTGTTGAAGACCACCGGGGTGATGTTGACCAGGATCATCATCACCCCCATGGTAATCATCTGTTTGCCGGAGGGGGTAATGTGCCGGGCATTGCGGATCAAAGCAATGTCTATGAACATGCCCAGCAGAAAAGCTACCAGCATGCCGAGCACCAGGCAGACCCACAAGGGCAGCGCCGTCCACTCAAGGGCAGCCCAGGTGATAAAGAACGTGCCGACGGTTGCGATTAACCCCTGGGCGAAATTGGTGGTGGCAGTGGTTCTGAAAATCAGCACAATTCCCATGGTGACCAGGGAATACCTGGCGATCATGGGCAGGCTGTTCAAGATGGTCTGCAGGATGTCCTGTATGCTCATGCGCCTTTTGGCCCCCATTTGATGATGTTGGCTGCCCAGACGTAGCCGATGCCTGCCGCCAGCATGCACACCACGCTGCCATCCTTCACCTTGCCTTCTTCAAGGGCCAGGTGCAGTGACAAAATCTGGTCGATCTGCCCGATGTGTCCATAGTTTTCCAGATAAATGGACTGATCCTCGCTAAGCCCCAGGCTTTTCAGCATGCCCAGATGGCCGGAGCGCTTGATATGCAAAATGGCCAGGTAATCCATATCTGACAAGGCAAGCCCGGATTTCTGCAGGGATTTTTCTATGCAGGTGACCCAGTTCTGGGCAGAAACCTCGTTTAAACGGGCTTTCATTTTCTCCGGCTCGAAAAGCCTCAGGGAGTGCTTGGCCTCTTCCAGGTTTTCACAGGTGATGGGGTTGGTATGCCCGCCAATCTCCACCCCGGCTGTGCGCGCCAGGGAGCCGTCAGAGAGGATGTGGCTGCCCAGCAGCAGGTTTTTGCCATAATCCTTTTTCAGCAGGATGGCGCCGCCGCCGGCACCCAGGTTATACATCATGGACATATGCCTGTCCGTATAATCCAGGAAATCGCAATTGCGGTAGCCGCCCGCTACCAGAACGGTGTTGATTTCATCGTCCGCAAGCATCATATCCTTGGCAATCTTCATGGCGGACACGCAGGTGCAGCAGCGGTTTTGCACATCGATTCCCCAGGCGTTGACAGCGCCGATGCGGTCTTGGATATAAAGGGCGGAGGTGGTGAGGGGGTATTCTTTCCATTCTTCGCCAATGCAGAGGATCACGTCAATCTCTTTCGGGTCCACGCCGGTGTTCTTTAAGCAGTCCAGGGCAGCCAGAGCGCCCATTTCCTGGGTGCCGTCCATGACCGGATCCTGAGGCATTGTTTTCACATTGATGCCTAATTTTTCCCGTACGGCGTCCTCGCTCCATACGCCCTTGGTTTGCGCTGAAATTTCAGCTGCTGTCATCTGGCCCTTGGGCAGGTAAATTCCTGTTCCTGCAATGCCTACATGGTGTTTGCTCATGGTGGCTGTCTCCTTTGCTACTGTATTTTTATGGTGAGGGAGGATGGGCAAAACAACACCTGTCCTCCCTTATTGTATTTACAGGCGCATGCCTCCGTCTACCTGGAGGGTCTGCCCGGTGATGTAGCTGGCTTCATCACTGGCCAGGAATAAAGCGGCGCTGGCAATCTCGTGGGGTTGTCCCAGACGGCCCAGCATGGTCATGGCCGCAAACTTGTCCAGTAAATCCTGGGGCACGGTCTTCAAGATATCTGTCATGGTATAGCCCGGGGCAATGCAGTTCACGCGGACATTGCCGCCTTTCAAAGAGAACTCCTTGGCCCAGGTTTTGGTCAGGCCGATAATACCGGCCTTGGCGGCAGCGTAGTTGGCCTGCCCGATGTTGCCGAACACCCCAACGACACTGGAAATGCTGATGATGCTCCCGCCGCCCTGGGCCTGCATGTAGGGGCCTACAAAGCGGGTCAGGTTGAAAACGCCCTTCAGGTTTACGTCAATAACCGCGTCCCACTGCTCGTCTGTCATTTTCCGGGTCATGGCGTCCCGGGTGATGCCGGCGTTGTTGACCAGCACATCGATGCGGCCGTATTTGTCCTTCGCATAGTTGAACAGGGCCTCGCAGGCAGCCACATCGGCAACGTTCAGTTTGTAGTATTCTACATTTTCCGCCTCGTAGGTCATTTCGCCCATGTCCAGGGCAAGCACTTTCGCGCCTTCCTTGGCAAACAGCTGGGCCATTTCTCCGCCCAGGCCCTTTGCAGCGCCGGTAATGATGGCAACCTTATCCTTCAGTCTCATGGTATTCCTCCCCTTTTCTTAGTTTACACTTTTTTGAGAATTACCGCTGTGCCCATGCCCCCGCCAATGCACAGGGAGGCCAGGCCGACCTGCCTGCCGGTACGCTGCAAAGCGTACAGCAACGTTACCAGAATACGGGCCCCGGAAGATCCTACCGGGTGGCCCAGGGCAATGGCGCCGCCAAACAGGTTGGTGCGGTCCATGATGTCGTCCTGGCTCATGCCGTGCTCTTCGCTTAATTCCTTCACTACGCCCAGGCTTTGGGCTGCGAAGGCTTCGTTGAGCTCCATCAGCTCCATTTCAGACAGCTTCATATCCGCCCGTTTCAGCGCCTGGCGGATGGCGGGCACCGGCCCCAAGCCCATCACGGAGGGCTCCACCCCGCCCTGGCCTGTGGAAATAACTTCCGCCATGGGTTTCAGCCCCAGTTCCTTTACAGCCTTTTCGCCGGCCAATACCAGGAAGGCCGCCCCGTCGTTGATGCCGGAGGAGTTGCCTGCCGTTACAGTGCCGTTTTCCAAAAAGGCGGGGCGCAGCCTGGCCAGTTTTTCGGGGCTGGTGGTGCGGTTGGGATATTCGTCCCGTGCAAAGGTCACCATCTCACGGCCGATCTTGACTTCCATGGGCACAATTTCCTCATCAAAGGCGCCTTCATCCACCGCCTTGATGGCTTTTTGCTGGGAAGCATAGGCAAAAGCGTCCTGTTCTTCCCGGGTGATGCCATGCTTTTTGGCAATGTTTTCTGCGGTGACACCCATGTGGACGTTTTCAAAAGCATCCGTCAATGAGTCCAAAATCATGTGGTCCTGCACCTGGAAAGCGCCCATTTTGATGCCCTTGCGGGTATCCTTGGGCAAGAGGTGGGGAGCGGAGGACATGTTTTCAACACCGCCTGCTACTACTATATCACTTTCTCCAAGCTTGATGTCGGCGATGCCGTTGAGCACCGCCTTCATGCCGGAGCCGCAGATCATGTTCAGGGAATAGGCGCAGGTTTCAACCGGGATGCCTGCCCCGATGGCGATTTGGCGGGCAATGCCCTGGCCCAGGCCGGCAGAGAGGATGTTGCCGCAGATCAGCTCATCCACCTGCTTCGGGCTGACCTTGCCGTCCTCCAGCGCCGCCTTGACCACTGTTACCCCCATCTCCCGGGCCGTTACGCCGCTCAGGCTGCCCATAAATGACCCGATTGCCGTTCTTCTGGCTGCGACGATGTATACCTTGCTCATATAGTTCCCTCCGTTTTTATGACATTTACAACCATCCTGCAAATATGAAAGGTGATTCATATTCCATCTTATTTCATACGCTATCCCGCCGCTGGTTTGAATGGTTTGTCTGGTATATTTTTTATACATTATCCACTTTTCTCGCTCTGGGACGAGTTTGTCACAGGATAGAATTGCATTCCAAGAAATAGACGTTTGACTTGCAAATGTGTTCAAGAGAATTTGCCCGGAATTAAAAACCAAAGACAAAGGACTGGCAAGGCTCTGTTCTTTTTCGGCATGGAGACGTATATAAAAAACAAAAAACAAACATTCCGCGCGGCTTCTTTGACGTTCCTCACGGCGCCTTTTTGGCGTTTGACATCATGGTATCAAGCCTCTATACTGCTCAAAGAGAGCAAGCGATAAACCATCTCGAAAAGGAGGCATTGCCGTGTTAGAAAAGCAATATTTGAACACCCCCCGCCGCAAAATAGCCTACTACCGTTTGGGAGACCCTTCCCGCCGCAAGCTGCTGCTGATCCATGGCAACGCGTCCTCTGCGGCTTTTTTCTTTCCTACCATGCTGCAATTGGCGGAGCACTACGATGTAGCAGCGCCGGATTTAAACGGATTCGGGGATACGCAGGCAAGCCCTGTCAAAGCGCCGACTGCCTTGACGGACTGGGCGGAGGATATCGACGCCTTTGCCCAATCCCTGGGCTTTGACCGCTTTGCCCTGCTGGGCTGGTCCCTGGGCGGCGGCGTAGCCATGCGCTATGTGCAGCTGCACCCGGAAAAGACCACCCATCTGATCCTGCTGTCTCCCATGTCCCCTTATGGCTTTGGCGGCACCAAAGGCGAGGACGGGCAAATGTACGACCGGAACGGTTGGGGAGCGCCCGGCGGCTTTGCGAACCCGGCTTTCCTGGCCAAACTCGCCGAAAAGGATGAAGGGGACGACCAGTTTGCCGCCCGCTCCGTGCTGGAGAAGTCCCTGTTCGCCAAAGGCTGGCCCATGGAAAAACAGTGGCAGGATCTCTTCGTCAAGGAGCTGCTGAAAATGCAGCTGGGGGAGGATTACTACCCTGGCAACTACATCCCCCAGGCGGAGTTTCCCTATGTCCTGCCCGGTGAAAAAGGCATCAGCAACGCCCTGGCGCCACAGTACGCCAATGTGTCCGGCATCCGGGACATCAACCCCAAGCCCCCCATCCTCTGGATTCGGGGGGACGCGGACAGCCTGGTGAGTGACAATTCCTTCTCTGACCTGGCGGTGCTGGGACAGATGGGCATTGTGCCCGGCTATCCGGGGGCAGAGGTCTTCCCACCCCAGCCCATGGTGGCGCAAACGCGCAAGGTGCTGGAGCAGTACAAGGAAAACGGCGGCGCCTATACCGAAACGGTTTTCCCGGGCTGCTCCCATGCCAGCCACCTGGAAGAACCGGACAAGTTCGTCGCAGCCTTGACGGAATTTATCGCCTGAACAAACCACAGCAATGGCACCAGCGTACATGCTGTGCGCTGGTGCTGTTGCATTTTATATAAAACATGAGGGCGGCGTTTCCTGTTGCCATAAATCTCTGTATATGTTTGATTGAAAAACAACCTGATTCGCTTCAATCCAATTGTATTGTTCCATTTATATCACTTCTATGCCGATATCCACCAGATAGTTATAGGTTCCGTCATATAAAACAACCAACCGTACAGATAAAATAAAACAGCGCGACTTCACAGCACGCTGTTTTATCATACTGTCAACCAATACAAGACGAGTTCATAGCGATTTTCTGCATGTATTCGGCGCTTAACGCTAAACCCGGCGGACGCCTCTTGCCAGGTGTCCCAATGCCCACAGGCTCAGCCCGGGCGCCGCGGCCAGCAGCGCGGCCAGCAGTGCGCACAGCCCGTACGCCAGCCATTCAAGGATCGGACGCAAGCCCTGGGACGCCACGGGCGCGAGCTGGGCGCTATCCGCCAGGCTCAAGGTCTGGGGCGCCCAGAACAGGTCGGTGATAATGGGCTTGAGCGTGTCCAGCCGCAGCACAGCCAGGAGCACCGCCAGAACCGGCAGCGCGATGGTCAGCAAAATGCCGACCAGGCGTACCGGGCCGCCCGGCGCACGCCGGGCTTTCACGTGCGGCTGTGCGTTGGGGTGACGGCGGGGGGAGGACGGCTCTTCCCTGGACTCAGGCTGCTGCATGCGCCGTTCGCCGGACGCTGCCTGCACGCTGGGGGCGTTCAGCGGCGTGCCCGCCCCAAAACGCCGGGCGTTGCGCGGGGCGGAGCACTGAACGCACTGGGCATAACCGTCCTTGTTGGCTGTCTGGCAGCGACTGCAAATCCACATTCAAAAGGCCTCCTGTTTTGTGTTCAACCATTCAACGTTGTCAAAGAAAGGATTCATGCATTCGCCCTGGGATTCATCCCGCCGGGCGTCAATCCCCAAACGAGATGTTGAGGTTCCGCGCGACCTTGACCAGATGGTCCTCCGGGTTGACGGGCTTGGGCACGCCGGCGATGTCCTCCAGCTTGTTTTCACCAACCTGTCCGCCCTTGAGCGCGACGGACACGCCGAATTTTTCTTTTTTGATGAGGTGGGCGGCATGTACGCCGAACTGGGTGCTCAGCACCCTGTCATAGGCGCAGGGGCTGCCGCCGCGCTGCATGTGTCCAGGGATAACCGTGCGGCATTCCACATTGGTCAGCTTCTCAAGCGCTGCTGCGATGCGCTGGGAAACGTTGTGGAACCCGTCCTCCTCCCAGGCAGCCTCGCGTTCCTTGCGCTTCATGGCAGCCTCCTCCTGGCTGAGCGCGCCTTCCGCCACCGCGATGATGGTGAAGTTTTTGTTTATCCTGGCGCGGTCCTCGATCACCTGGGCCACCTTGTTGATGTCATAGGGGATTTCCGGCAGCAGGATGACGTCCGCGCCGCCGGCCATACCGGAATACAGGGTGAGCCAGCCGGCCTTGTTGCCCATAATCTCGATGACCATACAGCGGCTGTGGCTGGCGGCCGTGGTGTGGATGCGGTCAATGACATCAGTCGCGATGTTGACTGCCGTGTGAAAGCCAAAGGTAAAATCGGTGCCGAAGATATCGTTGTCGATGGTTTTAGGCAGGCCGATGACGTTGAGCCCCTCCTGGGAGAGCAGGTTGGCCGTCTTGTGCGTGCCGTTGCCGCCCAGGGTGACCAGGCAATCCAGGCGCATGGCGCGGTAGTTCATCTTCATCGCGTACACCTTGTCCACATTGTCCTCCTCCACCACGCGCATGCTGCTGAAGGGGGTGCGGCTGGTGCCCAGGATGGTACCGCCCATGGTCAGGATGCCAGAGAACTGGGACTGCTGCATTACCTGGTAGTCCCCTTCAATCAGTCCGCGGTAGCCGGCCCGGATGCCCACAATCTCGGCGTCCAGGGTCTGGTAGGCGGCGCGCGCTACGCCGCGGATGGCGGCGTTGAGACCCGGGCAATCCCCGCCCGCGGTCAGGATACCGATTCGAATGGCCATATTATTTCTCCTTTTCAACTTCCTTGATTTCTGACGATAAATCGTCTAAAATCTTGAGCATCACCTTGAGTGATGAGGCAGTGTATGCTGAGTAGTCGTGATCCTCGAGATCGTTCATCAGCTCCTGCCTCTTTTTCTTGCTCTGAAGCTGGGCCGCTTTTGTTTCTATCCCGTAGCCCAGCATCATCCCGTGGATCTGATTCTTGATCTTTACCATGCTTTGGACAAGTATGCTTCTTGTCTTTAGCATCCGGCGGATCTCTTCACTCGTCTGGCTGCAAATATGCGCTTCCGGGAGCATTTCCTTCATCAGGTAAAAGGCCAGCGTTGCCGCGTCATTCGCATCTGTCTTCTTGGCGCTCATCGTGATGACTTTAAAACGGTTCGTGTTCACCACTTTTACTGCAAAACACTCCGATTCCATCCTGTTCTTGAAGTGCCTGGCATTACCCGTCGTTTCTACCGCCAGTTCAATGGAGTAACCTTGCTCCTCCAGATCATGCATCTCACAATAAAACTCCTGGTATCCTTCTTCTTTTGTCGGATACTGTTTCTCCAGCAGATACTCCCCATCTTCATTCAGGGCGCATACCGTAAATTGCGTCTTGTGTAAGTCAACACCTACACACAGTCTGCTATTTTCTGCCTTGCTCATTCCTTTTTCCCTCCACTTCCTTTTTCAGCAAGACAGCCTCTTTCGGGTGATACTTCCGTTCTCCTATCCGGTCTGCTCGCGACCTCTGCATGATTCGATGCTAACTCGTTCATTCTCCTTCTCGGCCTCGTAGGCCACTAGATATGTCGAATTAGTATCTATCTGTCTTGCCGCCCTTTTGTCTATTGTATGGCAGCAAGACTTGCACTGCATCACCCTACCTCCCCTTTTATCATGCCTCCTTTGATACGGGCGGCGGGCAGCCCGCCGCCCGTAGAATTGATGGATCTGCACCTGTCAGGCGGATGTCTGCCGGACTTTCCCGTTTGATTACTTGACGCCGAAGATGCCCAGGATCCCGCGGGAAATGGTGCGACCCATGGTGTATCCGGCGCCCGAGGCGGTGGAACGGGTGAAATTGTCAAGCATTTTTTGGGCCAGACTTTTTTCGGTCTTGGTGGTTTTGGCGGGTCTGGGCGCCTTGACCTCCCTGGCGGGCTCCTGAACAGCCGGCATTTGGTGCTGGGGCTCATACTGGCCGGTCCGCGGGTTGTACACCAATACAGGCGGCGGCGACTGCTCCACCTTCCTCACCAGCTGCGGCGCCTGAACAGGCGCCGGCGCGGGATAAATCGGGGCGGATTGCATTTCCCGCTCTTCGTATCTGCCGGTCGCGGGGTTGAATACCTGAATGGTATTGCGCTGGAGCAGGGGCTGGGTCTGCGCGGCGGGATCGACCGTGCCCTGGATGTCCTCGGCCATCACGCGCGCGGTGCCCATCACGCCCTGGGATGAAAACTTGGCGCTGAGCATTTCATAGGCGCTTTCCCGGTCAAACATCTGGGTGTACTTGTCGCGCAGGTCGCTGGTGTCAATCAGGGTCTGGCGCAGGGAATCGGAAATCGCGCCGATGGAGGACTGCGGCGGCAGGATGACCGCGCGCTGGGTGACGCCGGGGGCGCCGGATTCTTCCAGGAAGGACAGCAGGGCTTCGCCCGTTTCCAGCTGGGTGATGGCCTGTTCGGTATCAAAATTGGGGTTGGGGCGGAAGGTCTGCGCCACCGTGCGGATGATTTTCTGCTCAGCCGGTGTATAGGCGCGCAGGGCATGCTGCACGCGCGCGGCCAATTGTGACAGCACGCTGGTGGGCACATCGGCGGGGTTTTGGGTGATAAAGAAGACGCTGACACCCTTGGAGCGGATCAGGCGGATGGTCAGCTCCACCTTTTCCATCAACTCCCGCGGGCAGTCATTGAACAGCAAATGAGCTTCGTCAAAGAAGAACGCCATGCGCGGCAGCTCCTTGTCACCCTGCTCGGGCAGCAATTCATACAGCTCTGCCAGCATCCACAGCAGGAAGACCGAGTACATATTGGGCCGCAGGAAGAGCTTGTCGGCAGCCAGGATGTTGATCATGCCATGGCCGTTCTCATCGCGCACCAGCCAGTCGGCCAGATCCAGCCCGGGCTCGCCGAAGAACAGATTGCCGCCCTGGTCTTCCAGCACCGCGATGGCGCGCTGGATGGCGCCGATGGAGGCCTTGGCGATGTTGCCATAGCGAAGCGTATAGTCCGCCGCGCGGTCGCCTACATAGACCAGCGTGGCGCGCAGGTCCTTCAGGTCGATCAGCAGCAGCCCTTCATCATCCGCGATGCGAAAAACGATGTGCAGCACACCGGTCTGCGTGTCATTGAGCTGCAGCATCCGCGCCAGCAGCAGGGGGCCCATCTCGCTTACGGTGGTGCGCACCGGGTGGCCGGAGACACCGTACACATCCCACAGGGTGACCGGGCTGGCGTGGGGTTTGAAGCTGTCCATGCCCACGGTGTCCATGCGCTGACGGATCTTGTCAGTCATCTCGCCGGGCTTGGCAAGGCCGGCCAGGTCGCCTTTGACGTCCGCCATAAAAACGGGCACGCCCAGCTGGGAGAAGCCTTCGGCAAGCACCTGCAGCGTAACGGTTTTGCCGGTGCCGGTGGCGCCTGAAATCAGCCCGTGGCGGTTTGCCATCTCAGGCAGCATGGTCACCTTGCCCTCAGGGCTGGTTCCCAGCCAGATTTTGTTGTCCAGCAACATATATTGTTCCTCCATTCAAATGATGTTAAGAAGCCTGTTCATACTGTGTTTGCATCAGTTTACCACACACGGGGTCAAGTCACAAACCTATTCAGCCGGTTTTTGCGTCCCCGGGCAAAGCCATCACCAGCGCGCTGGCCTGGGCGGAGATGCCCTCCTGCCGTCCTTCAAACCCCAGGCCTTCCGTAGTGGTAGCTTTGACGGACACCCTGTCCGGGGCGATGCCCAGGGCCCGGGCGATATTCAGGCGCATCTGCCTGATGAAGGGCGCCAGCTTGGGCGCCTGGGCAATGATGGTCACATCGCACTGCCAGGGCTCAAAGCCCTTCTGGCGCAGGATGCGCGCGGTCTTTTCCAGCAGGAGCAGGGAGGAGATGTCCTTGAATTCCGCCCGGCTGTCTGGAAAATGCTGCCCGATGTCGCCCAGGGCGCAGGCGCCCAGCAGCGCGTCCATGAGCGCGTGCAGCGCGGCGTCGGCATCGGAATGGCCCAACAAGCCCAGGGGATGGGGGATGACGACCCCGCCCAGCACCAGGTCGCGCCCGGGTGCCAGGCGGTGGGTATCAAAGCCCGCGCCGACGCGCAGGCTGCCCGAAAGCAATTGCTGTGCCATGTCCCAGTCCTCCTGCCGCGTGATTTTGAAATTGCGCGCCTCGCCGGGCACCAGCGCCACCGGCAGACCCATTTGCTCCACCAGCCCAGCGTCATCCGTGAGCGCCTCGGGGATGGCCGCGTAGGCCTGCTCAATCACGCTGCGCAAAAAGCCCTGTGGCGTCTGAACACGGCAGAGCCTTTCGCGCGGCACGGTATGGCTGCGCTCCCCCTCCTGCCGGCGCAGGGTATCGTCAACCGGCAGGGCCGGGACGGCGGCGCCATGCAAGGCGGCTGCCTGCCTGACCGCCTCAACCAGCTTTGCGGAGGTCAGCGGGCGCGCGGCATCGTGGATGAGCACCAGGCCGCAGTCCGCAGGCAGGGCCTGCAGGGCATGCTCCACCGAGTGGCGCCGCTGCTGCCCGCCGGGGATGAGCGTGTCCGCCAGTCCGGGATGCCCGGCCAGGACCCGGGCCACCTCCGCGCGGTCCTGCTCGCGGATGACCAGGATCAGGTGCCCGCAAAAGGGCCGCAGCGCCCTGAGGGCGTATACAAACAACGGCTGCCCGCACAGCGGCAGCAAGGCCTTGTTACGGCCGGCGCCCAGGCGTGTTCCCGCGCCGGCCGCCACAACGATGCCGCAGGTGTTCATGCCTCCTCCTCCCCGGAGAGCTGGCGGATAATATAATCATGGATGTCCCGCGCCTTGTCCGCCCAGGCAAGGCGGAAACGCTCGGCCATTTCAGCTGTGGGTAAAGAGATATCCAGCTTCATCAGCTGCATCCCGCCTTCAAAGATGCCCATGCGCGCGTGGTACTCGTTGCGGCCCTGGTGGCTGATATCTGAAAACAGCTCGCGTTCCCTGCGCATGCGCTCCATAAACCCGGGCGCCGCGACCTTGAGCCTGTCCAGCGCGCTTTCACCCAGGCGCCCGGAAAACAGCCGGATGGCTTCCTCGCCCTGGGGCGTGATGGTATAGCGGTCATCCCCGGGCACCGCTTCCTTGGTCACCTGGCCGCGCTGGGTCAATTCATACAGGGACAGCTGCAGCTCAAAATAATTCATCAGGTCGTTTTCAGTCATAAAGGCGATCAGCTGGAGGTTGTTGCAGCTGCCCAGCGTTTGCAGGGCCTGCAGCGTGAACAGCTTGCGCTCCATTTCCCCCAGGCGGTATTGCGGCACTTCAGCCATCGTGCGCACCCCCTTCCGGGCCTTCCTGCCAGAACGCCCGCGTTTTTTCCTTGATTTCCTCTATAGTATACACTGTTTCCGGCTTGATGTGCCCGGGCAGCAGGCTCAAATAGCCATTTTGCATGTAGCGGTCGTCCAATAGCAGCAGCACGCCCCGGTCTGTTTCCGAGCGGATCAGCCGCCCGGCAGCCTGCAGCACCTTGTGCATGCCCGGATAGCGGTAGGCAAAGGCGAAGCCGTCCCCCAGGGCTTCTGCCATGCGCGCGCGGTACAAATCACGCTGCGCGTTGACCTGCGGCAGCCCAACGCCCACGATGGCCGCGGCGCTCAGCGCGCGTCCGGGCAGGTCCACGCCCTCGGCAAAAACGCCGCCCAGCACGCACAGCCCCAGCAGGGGCCGGCTGTTCCTTGTGAAGGCCTCAAGGAAGTCTAGCCGCTGCCGCTCATCCATGCTGGCTTGCTGGACGATCATTGGCAGCTCCTTTTCACGCAGCAGGGTTTCCACGGCGCGCAGGTAAGCGAAGGAGGGAAAATAGGCGATCATTTTGCAGGGATGGGCTTCAAACTGCGCCGCGATGGCCTGCGCGGCCGGGAGCAGGCTGGTTTCCCGCGCGCGGTAGCGCGTGTTGAGCGCGAAGCGCAGGGTTTTCAAGTGCTCCGCGGGAAAGGGCGAGGGCAGCTCCAGGCAGGCGTCCTCGCTGTCACCGCCCATTAAGGAGCGCATGGCGCCAAGCGGGCTGAGCGTGGCTGAGTAAAATACGCAGCCGGACAGGCGCCTTGTGGTTTCCGCCAGGTGGGGAGCCGGGTTGAGGTTGAGCACCGTGATCCTGCCTTTATTTTTGTCTGGCCGGTGCATCAGGGTGTAGTCCTCCGGCTGCTCGCCGCTGCGGCGCAACGCGCCCAGAAAGCTGACCAGGTCGCGTATCAGGTGCAGGATGCCCGGCGTGAAGGCGTCGCTTAGGGTCTGGAGCAGCCCGTCTGCTGCCTGCTCCAGGCCATCACGCTGCGGAGGGTCCGCCTGCTCAATCAGCCGGATCAGCGCGGTGCAGGCCTTGTACTGCGGGCCGCTTCTGCCATGCAGCCGCCCGGTTTCCCGGCGGAAATCCCGCAGCTGCTTCGCGTCCAGGCTGCCGGAGAGCATGTCCCGCGTGCGGTCGGGCAGGTTGTGGGCTTCATCGACCAGCAGGGTGATGCTCCGCAGATGGTCAAAGATGCGGCTGAGACGGATTTGCGGGTCCAGCGCGTAGTTGTAATCGCAAAGGACCACATCGGCGATCTCACATAGCGCCAGGGAATATTCAAAGGGACACAGGCGGTGCTTGTCCGCCATGCCGCTGATAAACGCGCCGTCCCATACCGGCGTTTGCAGGGCTTCCTCCAGCGCGGCCTGCTGGCGGTTATAATGCCCCTTCGCGCGGGGGCAGTGCTGCGGATGGCAGCGCAGCTGCTCCATCGGGCACAGGCTTTCCTTGGCGTTGAGTGTCAGGGCATGCGCGGCCAGGCCCCTGTCCAGCATGCGGTCAAGCTCCTTTTGCATCGCGATGCGCTGGGTGCCTCTGGCGGTCAGGCAGAACACTTTGAGGACCAGCCCCTGTCCCAGGGCCTTGAGCGCCGGGTACAGCACCGCGGCGCTTTTGCCGGTGCCGGTAGGCATCACGGCATACAGGCGCTTTTTGCGCGCGATGGCGGTATAGACCTGGGCGGCCATCTCACGCTGGCCGGGTCGGTAGGCTTCATAGGGGAAGGGCAGGCGCGACAGGCTCAGGTCACGCCGCTCCTGGTGGTCGAGCAGCCTGACCTGCCAGGCGACCCAAACGGAAAGCAATTCAAAAAAAGCGTCCCGCAGGCGCTCCCGTTCCCAGACCCGGGAAAACTGCGCTGTCAGCCCGCCCTGCGGAGTGACATAGCTGACCTGAAGACACACTTCGTCAAGCCCGTCCCGCTCGCAGAGCATATGGCCGTAGCATACCGCCTGCAGCAGGTGTTCCCTTAGCGGTTCCCGCGGCGCCTGCAGGGGGGACAGCTTGATCTCGTCAATCACGGGCGGCTGCGCGGCCGCATCATACAAATCCATCCGGCCGCTGACGCGCACCTCCCGGCCTTCCAGGCTGCCCTGCCAGTCCAGCAGGGTCTCGGCCTTGGCGGCGCTTCCAGTTTGCCGGGCCAGGTGGCCCTGGCGGCCCAGCTCCATGGCCTGGGATGAGACGGGAAGGATGTCCGGCTGAAAGACGCTGAACGCGACCAGGTTGCGCACGGATACGCGCAGGGGCTTGTCTGTCATGGAAGGCCCTCATAGTCCACTCGCACCAGGCACAGCCCGCACGCGGGCGCCGTGACGCCCAGATCCAGCCGGTTTTTTGAGTCCAGAGCCCGGCGGAAGGCGTCCGTATCCAGCTTGCCCTGGCCGATAGCGGTCAATGTGCCCGCGATGATGCGCACCATGTTGTATAAAAAAGCGTCCCCGCATACCTGAAGCGCCAGCTCATCGCCCTGTTTCGTGATTACAATGCTGTGGATCGTGCGTACCGTGGTTCTGGCGCTGCCGCCGGCTGCCTGAAACGCGGCGAAATCATGCCGTCCGACCAGGTCCCGCGCCGCCTGCCGCATTCTGTCCAAATCCAGCGGCAGCGGTACGAAGGCGCAAAATTTATGCCGCAGCGCGCTGTTGTGGCGGCGGTTGAGGAAGCGGTATTCATAGGTTTTCTTTTGGGCGCAAAAGCGGGCGTGCAGGGCGTCGCTCACGCGCTGTGAAGCGGTCACCCGGATGTCCGGGGGTAGCAGGGTGTTGAGCACGAAGGGCCATTTCTCATCCGGAATGCCTGATGCCGTGTCAAAATGCGCGCGCTGCCCCAGGGCGTGCACCCCGGCGTCCGTGCGACTGGCGCCAATCAGCGTGTGGACCTGCCCTGTGGCCCGGGCCAGCGCTGTCTCCAGCACCTGCTGAACCGCCAGGCCGTTGTCCTGGCGCTGCCAGCCGGCAAAACGCGTGCCGTCGTATTCGATGGTGAGCAGGATGCGCTTCAAGAGAGCCACCCGGGCAGCAGGATCAACAGGTACAGCGCCAGCATGCTCACCAGGGCCAGGGCATCGCGCCGGCCATACTGCAGTTTGTGCAGCCGGGTGCGGCCCTCGCCGCCGTGGTAACAGCGCGCCTCCATGGCCATGGCCAAGTCGCCCGCGCGGCGGAAGGCGCTGATAAACAGCGGCACCAGCAAAGGGATCATGGCGCGGGCGCGCGCGAGCAGGTTGCCGGTCTCAAAATCGGCGCCCCGCGCGGTTTGCGCTTTCATGATCTTGTCCGCTTCCTCCATCAGCGTTGGGATAAAGCGCAGGGCGATGGTCATCATCATGGCCATCTCATGCGCCGGGAATTTGATGACCTTCAGCGGCGAAGCCAGCCGCTCCAGGCCGTCTGTCAAGGTGACCGGCGCTGTGGTCAGCGTGAGGATGGAGGAGCCCGTCACCAGGAAAATCAGCCGGAAGGTAAAAATCAGGGCGTTGATCAGGCCTTCCCGCCAGATAACGACGCTGCCTACGCGCACCAGCTCCTGGGTGCCCGAAAAGAAGAACAGGTTGAGCACAAAGGTGATGACCAGCAGGATGCGCATGGGCCTGAGGCTGCGAAGCATCATGCCGGCCGGTAATTTGGCCATTCGCGCGGCAAACACAAGATAGGCAGCCACGGGGAGGTAAAACAACAGGTTTCCGACCAGAAAGACCGCGATGATGTATAAGAAGGTCAGGATGATCTTTAAGCGCGGGTCCAGCCGGTGTACCGGGCTGTCCACCGGGTAATACTGGCCCAGGGTGATGTCACGCAGCACTGCCGCCACCTCCCCGTATAGCCGCGGCCAGGGCGTCGGCGATCTCTTCGGGTTGGGCATGGTCCGCCATGTCCAGCCCGGCCTCGCGCAGCCGGCGGGCCAGCTTGAAGCCCGCGGGAATGTCCAGGCCCATGGCAGCCAGTCGCTCCTGCTGGGAGAAAATCTCCAGCACGCTGCCCTGCATGACCAGACGCCCCTTTTCCAGCACCGCGACGCGGGTAGCCAGGCGGGCCACGTCATCCATGGCATGGGAGATCATCACCACCGTGGTGCCCTCCCGGTTAAGGCGCCGGATATCCTCCAGCAGGTAATCGCGCGCGCGCGGGTCCAGCCCCGCGGTGGGCTCGTCCAGAACAAGCACGCTCGGCTGTATGGCCAACACGCCGGCCAGCGCCACCCGGCGCATCTGCCCGCCGGACAGCTCAAAGGGGGAGCGGTCCTTCATTTCCTCAAAATCCAACCCCACCTGCGCCATGGCGCCCCGGACGCGCTGCTCGATTTCCTGGCCTGTTAGGCCCATGTTTTTGGGGCCAAAGGCGATGTCCTTGAACACCGTCTCCTCAAAGAGCTGGTGCTCCGGGTACTGAAACACCAACCCCACGCGAAAGCGCAGCGCACGGCGCTGGGCGCCTTTCTGGTTGATGTCCTCGCCGTTCAGCAGCACACGCCCGCTGGTGGGTTCCAACAGCCCGTTGAGGTGCTGGGCCAGCGTTGATTTGCCCGATCCGGTATGGCCGATCAGGGCCAGCAGCTCCCCGTCATGGATGGTCAGGCTGATATCCTCCAGCGCCACGGACACCTGGGGGCCGGAACGGTAGTGGTGGCTTACCTTTTCAAGCACGATGGGCACAGCCGCTTCACCTCCTCCACCATGTCGTCAACCGTGAGCACGCCGGAACTGATCTGAATGCCGCGCTCCCGCAGCAAATGGGCCAGCCTGGTCATGGGCGGCACATCCAGCCGCAGGTCACGCAGCTGATCCACCTGGGAGAAGATCTCCCCCGGGGTGCCGTCCATGGCGATGCGGCCATGATCCATGACCAGCACGCGCTGGGCGCGCGCAGCCTCCTCCATGAAGTGGGTGATCCAGACGACCGTAATGCCCTGTTCCTGGTTGAGCCGCAGGACGGTGTCCAGCACCTCGCGGCGCCCCTGGGGATCCAGCATGGCGGTGGCCTCGTCCAGAATCAGGGCCTCCGGCTGCATCGCCAGGATCCCGGCGATGGCTACGCGCTGCTTTTGTCCGCCTGAGAGCAGGTGGGGCGCGTGCTGCTTGAACTGGCTCATCCCTGTCATCTCCAGCGCCCGGTCGATGCGCGCGGGCATCTCATCAGGCGGGATGCCGATGTTTTCCAGGCCAAAGGCCACATCATCATATACCTGGGTGGCGACCAGCTGGTTATCCGGGTTTTGAAACACCATGCCCGCGGTGCGGCGGATGTCCCAGATCTTGGCTTCGTCCTTTGTGTCCATCCCGCTGACGGTGACACTGCCCTGCGTGGGCAAAAACAGCCCGTTGAGCAGCTTGGCCAGCGTGGACTTGCCTGAGCCGTTGTGACCCAGAACAGCCAGGAACTGCCCGCGCGGAACCTGCAGGCTGATATTATCCAGCGCGGCCGGCGCGCCGGGCTCGTAATGATAGCTCAGGCCGCTGAGCATCAGGTGAGGACTTTGTGTCATGCGCCCTCCCCGCGGTTGAAGGCGCCGCGCATGTCAAACATCCGGTAGAATTCCTTGGTATAGTCATTGAAGCGGTCATCCAGGATGGCCTGCCTGGCGTCTGCCATCAGCCGCGTCAGGTACCGCAGGTTGTGGATGCTGCACAGGCGGGCGCCGGTGATCTCGCCGGTGTTGATCAGATGGCGGATGTACGCGCGTGTATAGTGCCGGCAGGCTTCGCAGTCACATCCTTCCTCCAGCGGCCTGAAATCTTCCTTGCAGGTCGCGTTGCGGACCACCAGCCGCCCATAACGGGTCAGCACCGTGCCGTTGCGCGCGATGCGGGTCGCCAGCACGCAGTCAAACATGTCCACTCCGCGCAGCACGCCCTCCAGCAGGCAGTCCGGCGTGCCCACGCCCATCAGGTAGCGGGGCTTGTCGCGGGGCAAGTGCGGCACGGTGATGTCCAGCAATCGGTACATGGTGTCCTTGGGCTCCCCTACGGACAGCCCGCCGATGCCATAGCCCGGGAAATCCATCTGCGCCAGAACCTGCGCGGATTCTACCCGCAGATCCTCATAAAACGCGCCCTGGACGATGCCGAACAGCGCCTGATCACCTCGCGTGTGCGCCGCGATGCAGCGCTGCGCCCAGCGGTGGGTGCGCTCCATGTTCAGCCGGGCCTGGCCGTAACCGCAGGGGTAGGGCGAGCACACGTCAAAAGCCATTGCGATGTCCGCGCCCAGGTCCTGCTGGATTTGCATGGAGGATTCCGGGCTCATCAACAGCGCGCTGCCGTCCAGGTGGTTGCGGAAGGCGACGCCTTCCTCAGTAATCTTGTTCAGGTCAGCCAGGGAAAACACCTGAAACCCCCCCGAGTCCGTCAGGATGGGGCGATCCCAGGCCATGAAGCTGTGCAGCCCGCCGGCGGCTTTGACAATGCGGCTGCCCGGGCGCAGGGCGAGGTGGTAGGTGTTTGCAAGCAGGATGGGCGCGCCAAGTTCCACCATCTCACGGGAGGTCATGGCCTTGACCACGGCCTGCGTGCCCACGGGCATGTATACAGGCGTGGGGATCTGCCCGTGGGGGGTGTGCAAAATGCCGGCGCGGGCGCCGGACTGCGCGCAGACATGCTGCAGCTCAAAATGGACGGGTCTTGACAAACGTTCTCCTTTTAGGCGGGTCGCTGCGTGCTGCGCATTACTGCGCCAGGTCGGGCCAGTGGCGCTCGAGGGCATCCAGGTCGCGCAGGTAAGGGTCAAAATGCGCGCTGTGCGGCCAGCCACCGGGCATCCGGCCGGGCGCGCAGATAAAGACCATGGCCTTGCCGGTAATCGGGTGGTTCAGCGACAGGCGCATCCCCCACAGCGCAATCAGGCCGGAGGTTCCTTCCTTGTTATAGCGCGCGTCACCCAGCAGGGGATGGCCGAAATGGGCCATTTGCGCGCGGATCTGATGGGCGCGCCCGGTTTGCAGCCGGATGGCAACCAGGCTTTTTTCCTCCGTGAAGTCTATCGTCTGGCCGGACAGGCTGGCCCGTTTGCCATGCAGTTTCAGGTATTTGGGCAGCACGCGCACGGTATTGGACTGCTCATCCTTTTGAAGCCAGTCGGTCAATTGGAAGGTGGCGGGCACGCGCCCGCGGCAGACAGCGATGTACTCCCGCGACAGGCTGCCTTCTCTCAACTGCTGGCTGAGGCGGCCGGCGGCTTTGCTGGTGCGCGCGAAAGCCAGCAGCCCGCCTACCGGGCGGTCAATGCGGTGGACCAGGCCCAGGTAGGCCTCTCCGGGCTTTTCATACTTGACGCGGATGTATTCCTTGAGCAGGCTGTGCAAATCCGCGTCGCCGGTGATGTCCCCCTGGGTAAGCATCCGGGGCGGCTTGACAGCGACAATCAGGTGATTGTCCTCGTATAAAATCAGTTGGCTGACGTCGTTCAACTTGGTTCTCCTTTGGCTTGCCAGCGCCCGCTGGCGCCTGCCGGTAGGATGCCGCCTGAGGCAACGGGCAGGCAGAGCTCCCGGGATGAGATGGCGCCGCCGTGCAGCGGCAGCACCGCCTGGCGCAGGATGTTGTGCAGCACGGCAGGCTGAAAGCCTGTGGTATAGCCGTTGATCAGAAAGAATAAAGGCGTTTTGCTGAGCAGCTGCGCGCATAGCTCAACCAGCGGGAACAGCTCGTTTTCCAGCTTCCAGACTTCCCCTGAGGGGCCCCTTCCGAAGCTGGGCGGATCCATCAGGATACCGTCATACCGTTTGCCCCGGCGCAATTCGCGCTGGACAAAGGCCTTGGCGTCCTCAATGATGAAGCGTCCCCGGTCCTCCGGGATGCCGCTCAGCGAGCGGTTTTCCTTGGCCCACAGCACCATGCCCCGGGCGGCGTCCACATGGGTGACCTGGGCGCCTGCCTTGAGCAGGGCCACGGTCGCGCCGCCCGTATAGGCAAACAGGTTGAGCACCCTGGCGGACGGATGCCGGTTCACCAGGTCAGCCATCCAGTCCCAGTTGGCGGCCTGTTCTGGAAACAGCCCCGTATGCTTAAAACCGGTTGGGCGCACATAAAAGCGCAAATCACGGTAGCCTATCTCCCAGCGCTCCGGCAGCGGCCTGCGGAAAGTCCAGGCGCCGCCTCCCTCGCCTGAGCGGCGGTACACCGCGTCCGCCTGCGACCATAGGGGGGCGTCGGATTTGGGCCAGATGACCTGGGGGTCTGGCCGGGCCAGAATCACGTCTCCCCAGCGCTCCAGCTTCATGCCCTCGCCGGTGTCCAGCACCTCAAAATCCTGCCAGGCGTCAGCGATAAACATCAGCCCTTCTCCCGTCGCAGGGAGGCCTCAAACAGCGTGGTGCGCACAGCGCGGTCCCAGTCCCTGAGGCGTTCTTGCCGCAGCTGAGCGTCCCATTCAGGCGTAAAGGCGCGTTCCAGCTGCCATTTCCCGGCTGCCTGGGCGGGGCTTGAAAACATCCCGACTCCCAGGCCGGCCAGCAGGGCGGCGCCCAGGGCGGTGGTCTCGCGCACCTTCGGGCGGGACACGGTGATGCCGGAAATATCCGCCTGCATCTGCATCAGCAGGTTGTTGGCGGTGGCTCCGCCATCCACGCGCAGGGTCTCCGGCGCGCGGCCCAGGGAAGCGGCCATCAGCTGCAAAAGGTCGTTTGACTGGAAGGCAATGGATTCCAGCGCGGCGCGCGCCAGATGGGCGGCCTTGGTGCCGCGGCTGAAGCCGGTCAGCGTGCCCCGGGCGTACATGTCCCAGTAGGGCGCGCCCAGGCCGGTAAAGGCCGGTACAAAGCACGCGCCGGCGGTATCGGGAACCTGTGCCGCCAGTTCCTCTGACTGGGCGGCGGAGTCAATCAGCCCCAGTTCATCGCGCAGCCACTGGATGGCGGCGCCGGCGACAAACACGCTGCCTTCCAGCGCGTACACCGGCTTGCCGTTTAGGCGCCAGGCCATGGTGGTCAGCAGGCCGCGCTCATCGCGCACCGGGCGCGCGCCGGTATTCATCAGCATGAAGCAACCGGTGCCATAGGTATTCTTGACCGCGCCTTCCTCCAGGCAGCCCTGCCCGAACAGCGCCGCGTGCTGATCGCCCGCCAGCGCCGCGATAGGGATGGCCTGGCCCAAAAAGCACTCATCCAGTGTGCCGATAACCCCTGCTGTGTCCTTTACCTGCGGCAAAAGCGCGCGGGGTATGTTGAGCACGCGCAGCAGGTCTTCGTCCCAGTCCTGTTCCTTCAGGTTAAACAGCATCGTGCGCGCGGCGTTGGTGGCGTCCGTTACATGCGTCCGCCCGCCCGTCAGGTGCCAGGCGAGGAAGCTGTCCACCGTGCCAAAGCACAATTCGCCCCTCTCCGCGCGCGCCTGGGCGCCGGTTTCATCCAGCAGCCAGCGGATCTTGGAGGCTGAGAAATAGGCGTCGGGCACCAGGCCGGTTTTGTCCCGGATCATCTCCGCCAGGCCGTCCCGCTTGAGGCGCTCGATGATGGGCGCCGTGCGGCGGCATTGCCAGACGATGGCGCGGTGGATGGGCCAGCCGGTTTTCCGGTCCCAAATCAGGGTGGTTTCCCGCTGGTTGGTGATGCCGATGGCGGCGATCTCCCGCGGCTGGATGCCGCCCTCGGCAAGCGCCTGGCGCATCGCGCGCACGGTGGTGTCCACCAGGTCCATGGGCTCATGCTCCACCCAGCCGGGCTGCGGGTAGTGCTGGGTGAACTCAAAGGCCGCCGATGCGCTCAGGCGGCCTTCGGGCGTGAACACGATGGCCCGGGAGGAGGTGGTTCCCTGGTCAAGCGCCAGGAGAAATTGTCTGTTCATACTGCTCCTTTGATAGCTTACTCCAATCGGATGCCGTACAGGCGGTGGTTGTCGCGGCTGGCGGTGCCGATGACCAGGATCTCATTGTACACCGCGGGGGAACCTTCAATCGCGCCCTCCAGGTTCAGGGTATGAAGCACCCGGCCGCTGCGGGCTTCGATCAGGTAGAGCGTGCCGTCCAGCCCGGCCTGCACCACGCGCGCGCGGCCATCCGCGTCATATACGGCGACCGGGGAGGAAATGGCCCCGCCGGGAACCGGCAAGCGCCAGAATTCCTGGCCGGTTTGTTTGTTCAGCGCCAGCACGGTGGCGCCATCCTCTGTCAGGTTGACGGTAAAGATGACCAGGTCGGCGATCTGCCCCTGGCCAACCACCGGGCTGGCCTTAAGCCCGCCGCGCTCATCCTTGTCATACTTGGCCTTGACGGACACCGCCCAGACCTCCTCGCCGGTGAGCGCGTTGATGCGCCGGAGAACCGCGTTGCCGTCGCGCCGTGTGCGCGCGAACACCGTGGTGCCGGTATACAGCGCCAGGGTGTCGTTATTCTCCAAATCCAGCGCGGGCGTGGCGTCGGTGTTGTCCCCGGTGTCAAAGGCCCAGACCGTCTGCATGGTGGTGGTATCCACCGCGCGCAGGATGCCCTGCTTGTCGGCGATGAAGGCATATGGGCCGTACATTGCCGTAGAGCCTTCCACGCTGACTGAGGTGTTCTTTTGCTGCGCGGTCTTGCTGAGCAGGTAGACGGTTTGCGGGTCGATGGTCAGGCTGGTGGGGTTTTTGAAGTCATATACTGTATTCAGCTTGACGGTATACAACAGGCCGTTTTCGCCGGCAACCACAAAGGTATCGGCATCACGCAGGAACAGCCCTGTGCCGTCGAAGGCGCCGTTGGTGGAATGCTGTTTCTGGCTTTTGGTTTGGCGGCCGTTGATGAACATGGCCTGAGACTGGTCAATCAGGTTGTACAGGTACATTCCGATCTGGCCGGTTTTACCGGGCATGATGGATACGCCCTGGCCGAAGGCAATCAGGGGCCTGCCAAAAGCATCTACCGCGACGGAGCCCTTGAGGGGGTAGCCGATGTCGATCGGGTCGCGTGTGGGTTGGCCGTCCGCCAGGTCCAGGAAATAGACCTTGCCGTCCTGCGCGGCGGCGATCACTTCTTTGAGCGCGCTGGTATTTATTTTATCTTCCACAATGTTCATGCCGGAGCGCGTCTCCAGCGTCCATTTGACAATGGCCGGCTGGCCGGTCCAGCCCATGCCGTACAGCGTGCCGTCGTTTTTGGTATGCAGGCCGCCCAGCTCTGCCTGCCAGCGGATGCTCATCTGCTCCAGCGGCATGGGGGCCACGCCGAAGGCCGCGTTTTGCCGCATGTTGTCACCGCGGAAGGTAAACACGCCGCCCGGATAATAGGTGTACAAGTCGCCGCCCTGGGCGTTGAGGGGCTCCGCGCGCTGGTAATCGCTTTGTTTTTTGCTGCCGATGTAGGCCGCTTCAGAAATCCTCGTCTTCTGCGGGCCGTAGTCCTCGTGGGCGCTGATCACCAGCGCGGGCATCGGCGTAGCGGTCGGCGCAGGCGTCGCTTTGGGTGGCGGGGTTTCCGTCGGCTCCTGGGCCATCATATCTTCCGGCAGGCCGTCCTCGGGGAACTCGGCCATCATGTCCTCGGGAATCTCGTCCTCAGGGGTCTCGGCCATCATGTCCTCGGGAATCTCGTTTTCGGGGAGCTCGGCCATTATATCCTCGGGAATCTCGTCCTCAGGGAGCTCGGCCATCATATCCTCGGGAATTTCTTCCTCAGGGAATTCCGACGTTGGCGGAGCCTGGGTGAATACCGGCAGCAGGCTGAGCAATGAGACCGGTGTTGCCGTGACGCTTTGGGCAGATGCGGCGTCCTGGCCGATCTGTTCGGTTGGGGGGATAAAACCGGTCGGGTCGGCTGCCGGGGGCTGAGAGGGCGGGGGATCCGGGGTAGGCGTTGGCGGCTCCGGCGTGGGCGTCGGGGGCTCCGGTGTCGCGGTGGGAGCGGCTACAGTCAGATGGATCGTTTTGTCTGTGGTATACAGCACTTTGCCCACCACAATGCCCGCGGTCAGCGTGGTGCTCATGGGTTTGGTTAAAATGGCGCTCAGCGTCCAGATGGTGTTGTTGGGCGCGTCCACCGCTTCCGTGACGCCGTTGATCTCATTGCCTACCTCGTCAATGATGCGCACGCCGTCGATCGCCTTATCGGCGGTGAAGGTAAACACTGTCTTGACGCCGGTTTGCACCGTGTACTCAGGCGTATCAAACTTGATCAGCCGGGGCGGATCGGTTTTCTTCAGCCCCAGCAGCTTCAGGCCGCTGTCCACCACGTTGGTGGAAATGCTCCTGGCGCTGCCCAGGATGCCGGTGGCGTCCTTGGGGATCAGGAAATAGCTGCCGGCCAGCAGGAGGCCGCACAGCAGCAGTAGACTGAGCAGTACCAAAGGCCAGCGGCGCGGGTGCAGCTCGTCATCGTCATGATAATAATCGTCATACGCCGGCCGGTCCGCGGCCTGCGGATCGCGTACGGACAGATTGTAGTTGCTTTCCTCGTAGACTTGCGGCGGCGCCTGGCGTGCGCGGGGCTGGGAGGCGTCATATCCGCCCAGGGGCATGGGCGCCTGCTCATCCTGCGGGAAGCCGGCGCGCTGCGGCTGCTGCGCCGGTGTGCTTTCAGGCTGCCTGTGTCGGTCAGCGCGGCGCCGGCGCGGCTGTTGGGGCTGATGATAGCTGGACATCAACACGCTCCTTTCGGGTGTGCCATGTATAGGTCAGTAGGCGATTTTCCTGTAGATATAGTGCACAAGCTCGCTCAGGGCGATCCGCTCCTGGGCCATGCTGTCCCGGTCACGCACGGTGACCGTGTCGTCCTCCAAGGTATCGAAGTCCACCGTGACGCAATAGGGGGTGCCGGCTTCATCCGCCCTGCGGTAGCGCTTGCCGATGGAGCCGGACTCATCGTAATCCGTCATAAAATGACGGGAAAGCTCTTTGTGAATCTCACGGGCTTTGTCGCCCAGTTTGTTTTTTTGCAGCGGCAGCACAGCCACCTTGAAGGGCGCCAGCGCCGGATGCAGCCGCAGCACCACGCGGATGTCGCCGCCCTCGAGCTCTTCCTCATCATAGGCGTCGCACAGGAAGGCCAGGGCCATGCGGTCCGCGCCCAGGGAGGGCTCCACCACGTAGGGAATGAAGCGCTCATTGGTGACAGGGTCGATGTATTCCATGTTCTCGCCGCTGTGCTCCTGGTGCTGCTTCAGGTCAAAATCGGTACGGTCGGCAATGCCCCACAACTCGCCCCAGCCAAAGGGGAAAAGATACTCAAAGTCGGTGGTGGCAACTGAATAGTGGGACAGCTCCTCGGGCGAGTGATCCCTCAAGCGCAGGCGGTCTTTCTTGATGCCCAGCCCCAGCAGCCAATTATGGCAAAAGGTTCGCCAGTACTCAAACCATTCCAGGTCGCTGCCCGGGCGGCAGAAAAATTCCAGCTCCATTTGCTCAAATTCGCGTGTGCGGAAAATGAAGTTGCCCGGGGTGATCTCATTGCGGAAGGATTTGCCGATCTGGGCGACGCCCAGGGGCAGTTTGCGCCGGGTGGAGCGGACAATGTTTTTGAAGTTGACAAAAATCCCCTGGGCGGTCTCCGGGCGCAGATAAATCTCAGCCGCTGAGTCCTCCGTCACGCCCTGGTGGGTCTTGAACATCATGTTGAACTTGCGGATGCCGGTGAAATCGGCTTTGCCGCAGGCAGGACAGACAAGCTGATGCTCCTTGATGTAGGCCTCCAGCTGCTCGTTGGACCAGCCGTTCACCTCGATGGACTCGCCCTTTTTCCGGGCATCGTCCTCGATGAGCTGGTCGGCGCGGAAGCGGGCTTTGCAGGCCTTGCAGTCCATGAGCGGGTCATTGAAGTTGCCGGCATGGCCGGAAGCCACCCAGACATTGCGGTTCATCAGAATCGCGCTGTCAAGCCCGACATTGTGCTCGCTTTCCTGGACAAATTTCTTCCACCAGGCACGCTTGACATTGTTTTTGAATTCCACGCCCAGCGGGCCGTAATCCCAGGTGTTGGCCAGGCCGCCGTAAATCTCGGAGCCTGAAAAAATATAGCCGCGGACTTTGCACAGGGCGACCAGCTTATCCATTGTTAATAACACGGCGCTTCCTCCTCATCATAAACGAATTCATCATAGGACTACAGGGGCGGTTTGTCAAGAAAACACTGGATTCCAGGGCGCTTCATGGCAGGGGTGCCCCGCTTGCCTGCGCTTCGTGCGGTGGATGCCCCCAGGGCGAAAATCACGCGGCAGGGCCGGTTTTGCATATATCGCAAAAACGCTCCGCTTTCCGCGTGATTCTGTAACCGGCGCGCAGTATTCCGCTGCCCTGCGGCGTCGCAGCGAGGCTCTCTTATACTGAACGAATGAGTAAATGCACTGATGGGGCGAGGATTGTTAATGGTTGCGCTAAGCCGGAAGAATGAGGCGTAGCCGGAGCCTACGCCGAATGAAAGAGACAACGCGCAGGCGCAAAAAGACCGTCTCATCGAAGCATTTAT
>JBMNLV010000012.1:0-185702 GCA_050953005.1 Christensenellales bacterium
GAGCCCTAATACTGATATTGATGCGATTATGCTCTGCATCAGTATTGGAACCCCTTTGAATCCTATCAGGGCAGCTGGATCCTGGGTTCCTTGTCGTTTTTGCGGTAGATGGTAAAGCGCCGCCCGATCACCTTCACCGGCTGTGCGCCGGTCAGGGCGCACAGTTCATCGCTGGCCTCCCTGGCTGTCAGGGGGGCGTTTTGCTGCACGGCGCACTTGATCAATTCCCGCGCCTGGAGCAGGTCATAGGCCTCCTTTTGGGTGTTGGCGGTGACGCCGTCCTTGCCCACGAACAGGGTGGTGTCCAGGGTGTTGGCCAGGGAGCGCAGGTAGGCGCGCTGTTTTCCGTTGAGCTGCATAAAATCCTCTTTCTGTCAGATGGTGTCTGTCCGGGAGAGCACATTGTCCCCTTCACAGGTGATCAGGACCCGGCCTGACCGGGGGGCAGTTTGTTATCCTTGTCCTCCCCATCCCCTTGTCGGGATGGAGGCCCCTGCAGTGTGATCCAGAAACGCATCACGGGCTTGCCGTCGGAGCGGACGCGGATGTCCTCCATGACCCCACCGCAGGAGAGAATAATTCTACGGGAGGCTTCGTTGTCGCTGTCGCAGCAGACCAGCGCGCGCCGGATGCCCAGGTCACGGCATTTGCCAAGCGCCAGGACCAGCTGTTGTCTGCCATAGCCCTTGTTTCGCTCGGATGGCCGGATGGAATACCCGATATGGCCGCCGGAATGCAGCATCCCCTCATCCAGCTGATGACGGATGTTGACCATGCCCACCATCCGCCCGTCCCCCGGCCTGAGACACAGGAACTGGCTGCGGGGCACATCCCGGCAGGTGTCGGGATGGCCGTCCCTCTTCAGCAAACTCAGCCACTCAGGCACGCTGAGCGTTTGAAGCGCTCCGGAGCCGTTCATGTTCCCGGCTCCTGGCTGCAGGAACTCCGCGCGGTACGCCTCGATCTCATCCCCGTATACCATGGAAGGCACAGCCAGTGTCAGCTGCTCTTTCATATGCCCAGCATCCTCAATTAAAGTCTTTTGGAAGGTTCGGAAACCTTTTCTTCAGAAAAGGTTTCCGGCGTCCTCCCTCGTCCTCCGCTCCCATTACTCCACAAAGTCAAACTCAAGCGCGTCCGCACCCAGGCGCACGGTATCTCCCTCCCGGGCGCCCAGCTCGCGCAGCTTGTCAATGACACCGGAGGCGCGCAGCGTCTTGTGGAACCAGTTCATGGACTCATAATCATCGAAGTTGACCGCGTCAATCAGGCTGTCCATGGAGCCGCCGGTGACCACATAGACGCCATCCTCATCCACCACGGCTTCCCATCCGCGCAGGCGCTCCTCCTCAAAGAAGGCTTCCTCCTCCAGCGGCCGGCTTTCAGGCAGGGTGGCGAGCGTTTCCACCACCGCGTCCAGCAGGGCCTCCAGCCCTTCCCCGGTGGCGGCGGAGACCGCGAAGAAAGCGCGTTCCCCGGCGGCTGCGCGCAGGGCATCCAGGTGGCCGGCGGAGGCCGGCAGGTCCAGTTTGTTGGCGACCACAATCTGCGCGCGCGCGTCCAGTTGGCCGTAGCGGCGCAGCTCCTTATTGACAACGGCATAATCATCCGCCGGGTCGCGGCCCTCCTGGCCTGAGGCGTCCACGACGTGCAGCAAAAGGCGGGTTCGCTCCACATGGCGCAGGAAAGCGAAGCCCAGCCCCGCGCCCTGGCTGGCGTTTTCAATCAGCCCCGGGATGTCCGCGACGGCAAAGCTCTGCCCCTTGTGCCGGGCGATGCCCAGGTTGGGCGTGAGGGTGGTGAAGGGGTAGTTGGCAATCTTGGGCCGCGCGGCCGTGATGCGCGAGAGCAGGCTGCTTTTCCCGGCGTTGGGAAAGCCCACCAGGCCGACATCGGCAATGGTGCGCAATTCCAGGATAAACTCATGCCAGACGGTCTTGATGCCGGGCTTGGCGAAATTGGGCGCCTGGCGGGTGGGCGTGGCAAACCTCGCGTTGCCATGGCCGCCTCGTCCGCCATGCAGCAGCACGCGCTCCCGGCCGGCTTCAAACATGTCGGCTACCACGGCGCCGGACTCCTTCTCACGCACCACCGTGCCAGCCGGCACCTTGATCACCAGGTCCTGGCCGGACTTGCCGGTGCGGCGCGCGGACATCCCCTGGGCGCCGTTTTCCGCCTGGTACTTGACCTTGTAGCGGAAATCCATCAGCGTGTGCAGGTTGTGGTCGGCCAGCAGGATGATGTCCCCGCCCTTGCCGCCGTCGCCGCCGTCCGGCCCGCCATTGATCACGAACTTTTCGCGGTGAAAGGACACGCAGCCGTTGCCCCCGTCCCCCGCCTTGAGGCGGATGACCGCCCTGTCAACAAAACTTGCCATGCTACCTCCTTCATAGGTCTGCCCCTGAGTATACCACGCCGGCCGCGCATTGAGAAACAAAGGCGCGAAAAGGGACGGCGCGCAGCCGTCCCTGTAGGTCTTCGCGCGAATATGTCAGGGTCTGGGGCTCTCCGTCGGCATCATCTGGCGCAAGAGCGTGGATGCCAGCGCGTTGAGCAAGATAGTTTGAACCTGCTGGCTCAGGGTCGTAAGCTGCTGGGCGCTCAGGCTGTCCACGCGCACGGCGCCGCCGGTATCCACCGCCGGGATGACCCAGGGCGGGGCGGTGTTGCCGGTGATGTCGGCGCGGATCTGCGCCCGGGTGCCCTCATCCTCCCAGGTGACAAAGCCGGTAAAATAGGTGGCGGACCGTGAATTGAGCCGGCTTCTCAGGCTCACGCTGGCTGTAACCAGCTGGGTTTTCGCGTCCGTATCGCCCTGGGGAGTCACCTGCAGGGACAAGCCGATGTCACGCGTGGAGCTGCCGGCTGCCTGGTCCACCACCTCGGGGGCCGGGGTATAGCGCAGGCTGAAGCGGTAGACGCGCGCGGGCGGGTCGCCCTCGGCCGCGTCCACGGTAAAGGCGTCGCCGCCGGCCTCCGGCTGAAGGCTGATGGTCCCGGTATAGGTGATCTCATGGGTATTCGCCGCAGGGCCCCCGGAAAACACCAGCGAGGTCACTGCGCCCTTTTGGTTTTGGGTGTTCTTGGGCATGTATTCCAGGGTGATAACGATCTGATCGCCCTCCGGCCGGAGGCTTTGGGTGTACAGAACCCGGCTCAGGCCGCGCGCGCCGCCCAGGGGCAGGATCAGCCTGTTCTCCACCATCCGGCCCTGGGCATCAAGCAGGCGCTCGGATACCATGTCGCCCGTCAGGGGCAGGCGGTCCAGCGACTGGAAGAAGCTGTCCCTCATGGACGGCTGCAAATAGGCAGCCACCTGGCGGGCATCCATCTCGCGCGCCAACAGCGCCAGCAGCTCGGTGTCACTGTAAACATCCACCAGAAGCTGCTTGATTTGCGCTTTGAGCTGGTTGGCGGGCACGGTGATGATCACCCGGGTCTGGGGGTTGTTTTGCGCGTCATACTGGTTTTTGGACTGGGTAAAGGCCTGCAGCCACAGCATAAGCTTCAGGGAATAGGCGTCCAGCTTTTTGGCGACCTCGCCCTGCCAGGTGGATTCGGCCGTGTTCAGCTTGAGCAGCACGCCCTCCACCGGCGGCCAGGTCGGGTCCTCCCCGGACAGCAGGGCCATAAGCGCGCCGCCGTCGCGCAGGTCCACATAGCGGGTGGCGCCAAAGAAGGCGGACGTCAGCTGCTCGAACTGGCTGTCCTTGAGCAGGCGCAGGTCGCCAATGGCCTGGCCGTCTTTGGTAAGCACCAGCTCGGCCTCCTCCTGCCCCTTCAGGGTGCCCACCCCGCGCAGGTAGCGTACGGACAGCTCAGCCCCGGGCAGCAAGGTCCTGAGCAGGGTGTTTTCCTCCGGGGACAGCAGGCTGAAGTCGCCGCCGGACTTCTGGGTTTTGATGGTGACGCGCAGGCCGGAGCCGTCCTTGACTTGCTTGAACAGCTTTTCGTCCAGGGTATAATCTGCCCCCAGGGCAGGCAGAGCTGCCAGCAGCAGAGCGGCAAGCAGCAGCAGGGCAATCAGGCGTTTCATGGTATATCCTCCTCGCTTGTGGATGGGGCGGTCTCATCGGTGACCGTGAAATCTTCAGCATTGACGGGCGGGACAGCGCCCTCTGCCCGCGCGCGGCGGTCACGTCCCAGGTCGTGCAGGACCAGCCTGCGGGTATCCCCGGGCAGGGTAGCCAGCCAGCGCCGCATGGCGGGCACCAGTGCGGCGCTCACCCGTTCCGCTGCCTGGCTTCGGGCGTCATCGTCCAGGGAAAGCAGGTCGATCTCAGCCAGCGGAACGTGCATGGCCGCGCTGTCCGCGGGACTCATTTCCAGCGCCAGGCTGACCTCCCGGCGCACAGCCTTCCCGGCAAGCTCCCTGAGGCGCAGGCTGCCCGTGAGCGCGTCCTGCGTCAAAAGCAAATCCGGAGCAACCTCATAATCCGTGGTGATACCGTCCCGGCGGATCCGGGCGCTCAGGCTGCCGCCCAGGCGTTCCCCCTCCGCCTGCGCGCTTGACGTAAGCGCGACTTTGCCGGAAGCGTCCAGGCGGTCCTTGCCGGATACCGTCTTGTATTTCCAGTCGCCCTTCGTACTCCCGGGCTTGGTAGCCAGGGACAGCTGGGCTTCAATGGTATCCGAGCCCCGGGTAGCGGGCAGCTTAAGGCCCAGATAGACGCCGCTGTCCGAGCGCCCGCCAAAAAGCGTCAGCTTGCGCGTGGCGCCGTCCAGCCCAAGGGTGGCGGTCACCTGCAGCCCCAGGTCCTCCCCCTGCTTGTCCAGAATGCGCTTGACGTTCAGCGCGCCCCTGATCTCCAGGGTGCGCAGGCTGTCAGACAGCGCGGCCGCCCGTGAGGGAGCCAGGGCCAGCAGCAGGCGGTCCATGGCCGGCAGCAAATCGGGACCGGCAGCCTGCCAGAAGGCCTGGGCCTGCTCCTTGTTGAAGGCGTACACCAGCTGGCTGGCGCCGCGGCCGGCGTTGCGGATGCTGATCGCGGTCTTGACCGGTTTTTCCATGGGCAGCAGGTGGGGCAGGGCAGCCTGGCACAGGTCCGACCAGGCCTGCCCGGCAGCGGCCGGGTCCGGCAGCTGGGGAACACCGCCAAAGAGTACCTGCCAGGGCGACAGCGCGGGGCTGCCCTGGCAGCGGGTGGCCGGCAGGCTGCCGGGTACCTCCAGGGTCAGGCCGGCCTCCTGCGGGCCCTGGTCCGTGGCCAGGGTGAAGACAGTATGCCCGTCTTCCATCCAGCGCGCGATCGCCCGGCGATGGCTCCCTTCCCGGCGCAAAACCACTTCCAGCCGCTGGCCGGCCAGCCAGGATTGCAGGGCAGCCAGGGATTGCTCCGTCAGGTCCGGCCAGGCATCCATCCGCGCGGACACGCTCAGGCGATAGGCACGGCTGTTTTCATATCCGCTGAGCAGGGTTTCCAGGGCGGGAGACAAAGCGGCCCGGGCAGTTCCAAAAACCAGCAGGGCGCACAGCGCCAGCATAACCAGACGCCTCCCCAATCGCATCCGCTCCTCCCCCTTTCCTTGCTGTTTATCAAACGTTTGGCCGTGCCGCTTTCATGCATCCGTGTCCGGATCGCTGTGCAGCGCCTCATACAGGGCCTGCGCAGCCGGGCGGCTCATGCCCCGGACAGCGGCCAGGCTGTCCATATCGGCTTCCTTGATGCCCTGAAGCGAACGGAAGGCCGCCAGCAGCGCGCGGCGGCGGGCTGGCCCAATGCCAGGCACCTCCTCCAGCCGCGAGCGGATGCTGGCCTTGCCGCGCAACTGGCGGTGGCGGGTGATGCCAAAGCGGTGCGCCTCATCGCGGATGCGCTGCACCAGGTGCAGGGCCGGCGAATGCCGGTCCAGCGCCACGGGTACGTCCCCGCCGGGCAGCCAGATCTCCTCCAGCCGCTCCGCCAGGCCAAACAGCGGCACGCTCAAACCCAGGCTGTCGCGCGCCTGCAGCGCGTAGGCCAGCTGCTGGGGCCCGCCGTCCACCAGGATGACATCAGGCAGCGGCCAGGGTTTGTCCGGCAGCAGCGCGCGCCTGAAGCGCCGGGTGAGCGCCTCGGCCATGCTGGCGAAATCGTTGGCGCCCTCCACCGTCTTGATGTTGAAATACCGGTATTCCCTGCGCGCGGGCTCGCCATCAATAAAGACCACCATGGCGGCGACAGACTGCGCGCCCTGGGTGTTGGAGATGTCAAAGCCCTCAATGCGCCGGGGAGCGGCGGACAGGCCCAGGGCTTCGGCCAGCTCGCGGCTGGCGCCCACGGTGCGCTCGTGCACCACCTGCGCGCGGGCGTTGCGCTTTCTCAGGGCGTCCGCCGCGTTTTGCAGGGCATTGTCCACCAGGCGCTTCTTGTCCCCGCGCTGCGGCACCACAAGGTCGACCGCGCCGCCGCGCTTTTCGCGCAGCCAGGCCTGCATGGTGTCCTTATCACCCAGCGACTGCACGATGACCTCGCGCGCGGGCAGGCGGTCCTCGTAAAACTGGGTCATAAAACCGTCCAGCACCTCCTGGAGCGGCTCCGCGCCCTCCCGGGGCAGGGCAAAGGCCTGGGCGTCCAGCATCTTGCCCCCGCGGATGAACAGCACCTGGGCCATCGCGTCCAGGCCGTCCTGGGCGGCGGCGATGACATCCTGGTCCACCGAGGCGGTCTGCAGGGCGTTCTGCTGCTCCATCAGGCCCAGGATGTCCTTAATGCTGTCGCGCAATTCGGCCGCGCGCTCAAACTGCATCTCCCGCGAAGCCCGAGCCATTTCCTCCTCCAGGCGCTGGACCACCGGCTTGTACCTGCCCTTGAGGAAGGCAATGACCTCCTCCACCAGCGCCCGGTAATCCTCCCGAGTAACCAGGCCCGCGCAGGGGCCAAGGCATTGCCCCATCTCGTTGCTCAGGCAGGGGCGCGTGGCCTTTGGGCCGGGCAGGGGCAGCTTGCAGGTGCGCAGCGGGAAGGTGCGCCGCAGGATGCCAGTCACCTGGCGGATGGCCGCGGTGCCGTAATAGGGGCCGAAGTAACGGGCGCCGTCGTTTTCAACCCTGCGGGCCACGGTCAGCCGCGGGAAGGCCTCCTGAACGCTGATGCGGATGTAGGGATAGTGCTTGTCATCCATCAGCTTGATGTTGTAATAGGGCCGGTGGGATTTGATCAGGTTGCTCTCCAGCACCAGAGCCTCCAGGTTGGTGGCGGCCAGGATAATGTCAAAATCATCCACGCGGTCCACCAGCGCCTGCACCTTGGCCGAATGGGGCTGGTTGTTGAAATAGCTGCGCACGCGGCTGGCCAGGTTGACGGCCTTGCCGATATACAAAACCTCACCCCGCTCCTTCATCAGGTAACAGCCGGGGCGCTCCGGCAGCAGGGCGATCTTGCGCCTGAGGGTCTCGTTCATCCTCACGGGCGGCTCAATCGGGCCGGCTGCCTGCCCCGCCGCTGTCAAAGCGCTCGCGGATCACGGGGATCAGGCGCCGGGCCAGCTCCTCGTCCACCGGCTCAAAATCCTCGATCTCCTCGCCGTCCTCATCCACGCTCACAGCCACCCGCATCACGTACAGGGTCTGCCTGTCCTCTTCACGGGTCTTGTCCTCCTCTTCCACCTCGCGCAAAAGGACATACTCATCCCCGTTGTAGAAAAAATATTTCTCCACCGTCAGCAGCAAACGGTTGCCATCCTCATCCATGCCCTCCACAATGTCCAGGCGTTCCTCTTCCGACATGATCTCACCCCCTTGGTGAGCATATTATACCGTGAGCGGCAGGCGCTGACAACCAAAGGCACTGCCCGTGAATGGAAAACCTCCGGACACCTTTGGCGTGTCGCAGTCGGTGCACGACACCTTTAGTGTGTCGCATGTGTTGCAGTCGGTGTATCGCATGCGTTGCAGTCGGTGATTCTTGCCAAGGTCCTTTCCGCTGTGCTACAATGCGCCTGCGCAACGCGCGCGATTCCAAAGCCCGGCAGCCTCTGCCCGTATCAAGGACAGGATTTCGCCGGACGCCACGCACGCTCCCGTAGCTCAGTGGACAGAGCACCCGCCTCCTAAGCGGGTGGCCGGCAGTTCGACCCTGCCCGGGAGTGCCACAATCGCCGTAGAATCAATGGTTCTACGGTCAGCCTGTCGACAAAGTCCCAGTGCAGGAGTTGGGACTTTGTCGACAGGCTGAAACGATAATCTCGTCATCGTCGATGATATTGAAGACTACCTTGCGGATGAAGAAATTGACCTGAAGATAACCAACAAGGGCCGCATTGGTTTCTATTAAGAAGGAGCGTTATGGAAGCATTGGATTATTAAGCGGCTCAAAGACATGCAAGGATATCTTTTTTGCAAAGAACCTCAATGACTCTTTTAGAACGCCGTTCCAGTTAACAGATTTGATAAAATTGGTGGATAGGTGGTACAAACCACGGCCTTTGTTACCGGCAAATCACATATTGCAGGTTGTACACCATTTTTATACAGATGTAAAGCTTTATTGCATCCAAAGCGGCGAGGGATTTTATTGTCCCGCAAGGAAGGAAACCGATGGCGTAGCCTAAGCTACGTTGAGGTTGACTGACACAGCAGGGCGATCAAAGACCCGGCGCGACGATGCAATAAAGATTGGAATCAGTATTAGCTCAATGAAAAAGGACAAAACCAGTCCCGCCTCTCCCTTCCCGCTTTTTCAGGTTCTCTTCATTCGGTTCCCGGGATGCCAAGGAAACATCATAAGAACAGCCGCCTCTTTGCGTCCGGGCGGGTGCGTGGCTACAATATGCCTATCTGAATTTAAGGAGGCACAGACGCGTGCGGGCGGAGACCAAAGCAGCCTTCATCAAGACCCTGCCGGTGAGCGCAAGTTATCTGGTGCTGGGATTTGGCTTTGGCGTGTTGCTGGTGTCGCGCGGCTATCCCTTTTACTGGGCGCTGATCATCAGCCTGACGGTGTACGCGGGCAGCATGCAGTTTGTGCTGGTGGATATGCTCAGCGGCGGCGCAGGGCTGGTGCCGGCGGCGCTGATGACGCTGCTGATCAACGCGCGCCATCTGTTTTACGGCATTTCCATGCTGGAGAAGTACCGGCTCGCCGGCCGCAAAAAGCCTTACCTGATCTTCGCGCTGACCGATGAAACCTACAGCCTGCTGTGCGCTCAGGACCCGCCCGCGGGGCTTGACCGCTACCGGTACTACTTTGAGGTATCCGCGCTGGGGCACTTCTACTGGGTGATAGGCAGCCTGCTGGGCGCGCTGGCGGGCGTAGCGCTGCCATGGGATTTCCGGGGCGTGGAGTTTTCAATGACAGCGCTGTTTGTGGTGGTGTTTACCGAGCAGTGGATGAGCGCGCAGGGCCGCCTGCCCGCCCTCATCGGCCTGGGCAGCTCACTGGTATGCCTGGCGGCGTTCGGATCCAGTCAGTTTATTTTGCCGTCTATGGGGATGATTCTGCTGCTGCTCACCGCGCTGCGCGGCCGGATGTCCATCGGGGAGACCAGGAAATGACGCTGCACGGCGCGCTGACAGTGGGGGTGGTGGCGCTGGTGACGGCGCTGATTCGCTTCGCGCCCTTCCTGCTGTTTCCACCGGGGCGGCCCATGCCCCCCTACATCACCTATCTGGGGCGCGCGCTGCCCTACGCCGCCATCGGCATGCTGGTGGTCTATTGCCTGCGGGCGGTCTATTTCCAGCCGCTCACGGCGGCGCTGCCGGATGTGTTGGCCGTGGCTTTGACCGTGTTCAGCTACCGCAAGCGGCGCAGCGCCCTGCTGAGCATCATGCTGGGCACGGCGTGCTATATGCTGCTCATCCGTATCATGGCATAATTTTGCCAGGCGATTGCTAATACTGATTCCAATCGTTATTGCATCATCGCGCCGGGTCTTTGACCGCCCTGCTGTGTCAGTCAACCTCAACGTAGCTAGCCATAGTTGTCGACCTTGTCTGTAAAATCAAACACTCCGAAAGCAGGAGACAGTATCCACTCAAAGGCCAGTTCCCATTTGCTGAGCTTTTTTTCACGCCACAGAGGGAAACAAGGTTGATTGACACGTGATCAATTTAGTATATTAAGTGCAGTATCACACAAAAAAGTTTAGGAGCGGGACAGATGAAAATTACGATTTTATCAGAAAACACAACTGCTGATGAGCGCCTGGAGTGTGAGCACGGCTTAAGCGTTCTGGTTCAAATGCAAAACGCGGTGATCCTGTTTGATACAGGCTGCGGCGGCATGTTCATCAGAAACGCGCAAAAACTGGGAATCGACCTTGCTCAGGTTACCCATGTCATCCTGTCGCATGGGCACTATGACCATGCCGGAGGGATACCGGAATTTCTGTCAATGAACAAAACCGCGTCCGTATACATGCGAAAAGAATCACTCTCGCCTGTTTTTGCCGTCAGGGCAAGGGGTGAGGCTGAGTACATCGGGGTGCCGCAAGAGCTGGCGGATAGCAACCGCCTGGTGTTCAGCCGCGACGGAATGACAATCGCCCCCGGGGTCACCCTGTATTCGGACTTCACGCGCAGTGAATCCATTCCGGAGACCAACCGCGGGCTGATGAGGACGGAGCAGGGCCAGTTGGTACCGGATGACTTCATCCACGAGCAGGCCGCGGGCTTTGTCCAGGGCAGCCAAAGCCTGCTGCTCACCGGCTGCTCCCATCATGGCATCATCAACATCATGAGGGATTATCATCAAAAAACCGGTGGGTTTCCTGACTTTGTCCTGGGCGGGTTCCACCTCCACTCGCACACACGCGGAAAGGCGGAGGATCATCTTATTCGGCATACTGCCGAATATCTGGCCGGCACGCCGAGCACCTACCTGACCTGCCACTGCACAGGACAGCCTTCCTACGATGCCCTGAAGCAATTGCTCGGAGAACAGCTTCAATATGCTTCCGCTGGACAGACACTCAGCCTGTAATACTGAACGAATAAGCAATGATTGAGTTCAGTATAAGGCCTGCTATCCCACAATCACGTTGATGACCCACACAAGGTCGCGGATGTCCACATCCCCGTCCCCGTTGGCGTCAGCGCCCTCCGTGGACTTGGGCTGAATGCCCGACACGATATAGTTGATGATGGAGACGAGGTCCCGGATGTCGACTAAATTATCCCCGTTCGCGTCGCCTTTGACCGCGGTATCCGGTGACCCGCCTCCACTGATCGGGATCCAGTCCGAGGAATACGAGAATATTTGGTCCGCGCTGTCCCGCAAATCCAATTCCAGCATCAGCGCCTCCCCTTTCGTTGGCGTGAAGCTGAGAGAGCCCACGGCTGCCGCGCCGCCCGATTTCTCAAGAATTTTTGTTCCGGAGCCTTCCTCCCTGACATACCAGGAATACGCGCTGACCGAGTAGGGCGGGACGCCGCCTGACAGGTTCCAGGTGGCGGTCACCGGCTCGCCTGTCTTGACGGTATTCTTATCAAAGGTGACGGCGCCCGTGAAAGGGGCGGCCTGCCGCACCGTGACGGAGCAGGAAGCCGTTTTCCCGCCGTCTTCGGTTTTCACGGTGACGGTGGCCGCGCCGGGGGCGACGGCCGTCACCTTGCCGCTTTGGTCCACGCTGGCGACGCCGGGCTTGTCGCTTGACCAGGTCACGTTCTGGTTGGCGGCGTCCGCCGGGGCAACCGTCGCGGTCAGCGTTTCGCTGCCGCCCACGGTTAGGGTAGCCGTTGTCTTGTTTAAGCTCACGCCCGTGACCGGGGGACGCGGCCGCGGACACGGTCACCGTACAGGTTGCCGTCTTCAAGCCGTCCTGCGTGGTCACGGTGATGATGGCTATGCCGGGGGCGACCGCCGTTACCTTGCCGCTGTTATCCACGGCGGCGATGGCAGGCTTATCGCTGCTCCAGGTCACAGCCTTGTTGGTGGCGTTCGCGGGGGTAAGCGCCGCAAACAGTGTTTCCGTGCCGCCCACAACCATGTTGGTGGCAGTCTTGTTCAGGCTCACGCCTGTAACGGGCACCACGACAGTCACCGCGCAGGCGGCTGTCTTTTCGCCATCCGCGGTTTTCACGGTGATGGTGGCCGCGCCAGGCGCGACGGCCGTCACCCTGCCGGCCGCATCCACGGCGGCGACACCGGGTTTATCGCTGCTCCAGGTCAGGTTCTGGTTGGTGGCGGCGCCCGGTTCAACCGTGGCATACAGCGTCTCCGCGCCGCCCACGGCCAGGGTGGTTGCCATTTTGTTCAGTTTGACCCCCGTGACGGGCACCACGGCCGCGGATACGGTCACCTTGCAGGCAGCCGTCTTCCCGCCGTCCGCGGTTTTCACGGTAATGCTTGCCGTGCCGGGGGCAACCGCCGTCACCTTGCCGCCCTGATCCACGGTGGCAACAGCAGCGTTATCGCTGCCCCAATTCACTGCCTGATTGGCCGCATTCGCGGGGACAACCGTGGCATACAGCGTTTCCGCGCCGCCCGCAACAAGGGCGGTGGATGCCTTGTTCAGCTGAACGCCCGTGACGGGAATATCCTCATAGTTTGTCGTTACTGCTACTGCGCCGGCGGGCATAATAAAGGTCGTTTGGGCCGCGCTCGCATCGGCAAGGGTTACGCCGCCGCTGATGACCGTCCAGTTTTTAAACCGCTGCCCGCTTAACGCTGGATTGGCCGTGATGGTAACGGTGGCCCCTTTTGCCGCCGGGTTCGGGTTTGCCATGCCGCCGTTTACCGCCACCTGATAGGTGATATCCTCCCAGACAGCATAGAGTGTAGTATCCGCGTTGAATGTATGCTGCTCACCGGCTTTTTTCTGCGGGCCGCTGACATCGCCGATCGCCCAGGCTATAAACGGTACCCCCGCAGGCGCTGTAAAGCGGTTCTGGGGAAGCTCGAATGGTACTCCGTCCGTTGCCCTGTCTGCCTGCATTTGCCCGCTGCCGCCGTTGGCATCGTAGCTGACGCGCCTGTACTGCGGAGCGAAGAAAAGGTTCACTCCATCCCAGTTCATGGCCCTGCCGGTTACCGCGCCCTCGTTTGCCATATAGTTGTATCTGACGTCAACTAAGCGATATGGCGCGCCTTGATTCAGCGCGAGCCCGGTCAGCTGATTGTTATAGCAATGCAAATCTTGCAAAGCCGTCAAACCGCTCACATCCAGCGTGCCAGCCAGTTGATTATCATGGCAATACAAATAGATCAAAGCCGTCAGACTGCTCACATTGAGCCCGGTCAGTTGATTGTTATTGCTGCAATTCAAGTGATTTAAAGCCGTCAGACCGCTCACATTGAGCCCGGTCAGTTGATTTTCTCGGCAATCCAAGACCCTCAAAGCCGGCAGACCGCTCACATTGAGCCCGGTCAGTTGATTTCCTTGGCAATCCAAGACCTCCAAAGCCGGCAGACCGCTCACATTGAGCCCGGTCAATTTATTACCGCTACAGATTAAATGTTTCAAAGCCGACAGGCTGCTCACATTGAGCTCGGCCAGTTGATTATCATGGCAATCCAAATCGGTCAAAGCCGTCAGACCGCTCACATTGAGCTCGGCCAGTTGATTATCATAGCAATCCAAATAGGTCAAAGCCGTCAGGCCGCTCACATTGAGCTCGGCCAGTTGATTATCACAGCATTTCAAATAGGTCAAAGCCGGCAGACCGCTCACATTGAGCCCTTTCAGTTGATTTTCTTCGCAATTCAACCGCTCCAAAGCTGTCAGTCCGCTCACATTGAGCGTACCGGTAAGACCTGTATATGATAGATCAAGCTCCTTTACCCGTTTATTGGTCGCGTCGGTAGTCCATACCACTTTTCCGGTCCACCCTCCAGGCACAGAGGAACCGTCAGCCGGCGCCTGGGGCAGCTTTAATCCATTAACAGCGATGATGTTGTTGATCACCGCGATGTCCGCCCTGTTGAATTCGTCTATATATATGGCCACGGCCGTGACATTTTCCGCCGGCATGATGAATTTCGCCGTGCTGCTCAGTTCGCTTGTGCCGTCCACGAATTGCACCGGCGGCGAAACATCCCATTCCACAAAAACCTGCCCGCCTGGCGCGGCGCCCGCCGTCAGGGTAACGGTTTCCCCTGCCACTGCCGGGCTCTTGCTTGCCGTTCCCCCGGTCACTTTGACGGTACTGACCGGCGCGCCGGCCTTATGTATCGTTGCCGGCTGAGGATTGCTGGTCACAATGAAGTATCCAAAATTCGCGAGGCTCACATAGATATCGCCAGGCTTTGTCACTTGCGCGAGCTCAAGGTTCCAGGTCTTGCGGGAGCCGGTGACCCTGCTTCCTTTGGTCGCTTCGCCTGTGCCATTGGTCAGGGTGATTTTGTCCGCGGTCAGTTCCCCTACGTTTTTATTGAAAGTCAGCGCTATGCCGGTTGAATCCGCCGTGCCGTTGGCGCCGCCGGTCTGCTCCGCCGTAAAGCTGAGGAGAATATACTGTGGGCCGAAACTGAAGTTCATGTTGTCCCATCTGATTGCCTTGCCGGTCACAGCGGACTCACTTTCCATATAGTTTCTCTGTACATGAATCCTCGTATACGGCGCGCTTCCCTCAAGCGTCACCCCGGTCAGCCGGTTGCTGAAGCAACTCAAGACACTCAGTTTTGTCAGACCGCTCACATCAAGTATGCCGCTCAGCTGATTTTCATTACATTCCAGAGACGTTAAACCCGTCATGCCGCTTACACTGAGATGGCTCAGCTGATTGAAACTGATTGTCAAACTTAATAATGTGTTCAAGCCGCTTGTCTCAAGGGAGGTCAGTTGGTTGCTGGAGCAATTCAAAGTTTTCAAACCTGTCAGACTGCCCAAATTCAACTGGGTCAGCTTATTATTGTTACAGCGCAAGCGTCGCAAGTTCGCCACCCTGCTCACATCCAGGCCTGTCAGTTGATTATCTCCGCAATTCAATTCAATCAAAGCCGGCAGATCGCTCATGGTCAGGCCGGTCAGGGCATTATTGCTGCAAGACAGTGTTTCCAAAGCGAGAAAACCGCTTACATTCAGATCGGTCAGCTGATTCCCGCTGCAGCTCAATTCAACCAAAGCCGGTAGATCGCTCATGGTCAGGCCGGTCAGGGTGTTGCTGCCGCAAGACAATTTTACCAAATTGGGAAGGCCGCTTACATTCAGCGTGCCGGATATTCCAGTATCGAACAGATTAATCTCTTTGACCCGATTGGGAGATACTTGTTTATTCCAAATCACTTTGCCGGTCCAATCAGAAGGTATGTAGTAGCCGTCCGCGGGCGCTTCGGTCATGCCTGCCGGTTTTTTGGCATCGATGATGCCGTTAATGACCGCGATGTCCGCCGTGCTGTAGCTGGCCCTATACACCGTCACCTTTTGAGGATTGCTTGTAACATGATAGCCGTCTAAATCCGCTACTTCAACCTCGATAGTTCCTTGAATTATTACACTGGACAGCTCAATGGTCCATGTCTTGCCGGAGCCGGTGAGAGTGGTTCCCTTGGTCGCTTTGCCTGTGCATACCAAAAGGGTGATTTTACCTGCGGTTAGATTGGTTACTTCTTTATCAAAGGTCAGCTTGATGCCGGTTGAGTCCACCGTGTTTTCAACACCGCCGGTCTGCACGGCGGTGAAACTAATCTCTTTATTGTTCTGAGGGGAAAAAACAAAGTAATCGTTTTCGTCCCATACAATTGACTGGCCGGTTACAGCACCTATACCCGCCATATTGTTGTATTTAACATAGATGTCTTTATACGACGCATTGGTACTAAGCGCAACTCCAGTCAGTTGATTGTTGGGGCAATACAAATGTTGCAAAGCCGACAGACCGCTCACATCCAATATTCCGGTCAGTTGATTGTTGTGGCATAACAAAGAAATCAATTCCGATAACCCGCTCACATTGAGCCCGGTCAATTCATTACCGTTACAGTATAATGTATGTAACGCTGACAAACCACTAACATTTAGAGTTCCGGTCATTTCCAAGGAATCCAGAGTAAGATGTTGTACACGTGCCGGGGTAGTATTAGTCCACATAACTTTGCCCGTCCAACTATCAGGCACCGAAGAGCCGTCCTCGGGCGCTTTGGTCATGTTTTTTGGTTTATTGTTCGTGATGATTGTGTTGATCACCGCGATATCGTTGATATTAAATTTAGGTTCTGCGGCTGCCTGCTGCCATGGCAGCGCCGCCAAAACCATCAGCAGCGCCAGCATCAGGGAGATACGACTTTCTTCGTTTTCATGGATACCCTTTCCTCCTGTTTGTTTCTCGTCACGCTCGCTGAGCGCTCTTCCGGGCCATCAGCCCGGGCGGAAGCGGAGGGAGCCCATCCGCCCTGCCGCTTTCGCCCGGCTTGCCCCTGAGGGAGACGAAGCGTTTCTTTTCCTTCGTGGCGGTTGCCGGCATCGTCCGGCGGCAAAACCGCCGCCGGGATCACCGATTCCTTCATGGCGCCCGCGCCGACGGATTGCTATCCCACAATCAACTTGATGACCCACACAAGGTCGCGGATGTCCACATCCCCGTCCCCGTTGGCGTCAGCGCCCTCCGTGGACTTGGGCTGAATGCCCGACACGATATAGTTGATGATGGAGACGAGGTCCCGGATGTCGACTGAATTGTCCCCGTTCGCGTCGCCTTTGACCGCGGTATCCGGTGACCCGCCTCCACTGATCGGGATCCAGTCCGAGGAATACTGAGAATATCCGGTCCGCGCTGTCCCGCAAATCCAATTCCAGCATCAGCGCCTCCCCTTTCGTTGGCGTGAAGCTGAGAGAGCCCACGGCTGCCGCGCCGCCCGATTTCTCAAGAATTTTTGTTCCGGAGCCTTCCTCCCTGACATACCAGGAATACGCGCTGACCGAGTAGGGCGGGACGCCGCCTGACAGGCTCCAGGTGGCGGTCACCGGCTCGCCTGTTTTGACGGTATCCTTATCAAAGGTGACGGCGCCCGTGAAAGGGGCGGCCTGCCACACCGTGACGGAGCAGGAAGCCGTCTTTTCGCCATCCGCGGTTTTCACGGTGATGGCGGCTGTGCCGGGGGCGACGGCCGTCACCTTGCCGCTCTGGTCCACGCTGGCGACGCCGGGCTTGTCGCTTGACCAGGTTACAGCCTTGTTGGTGGCGTTCTCCGGGGGCAACCGTCGCGGTCAGCGTTTCGGCTGCCGCCCACCACCAGGCCGGTGGCCGTTTTGTTTCAGTGCAACCCCCGTGACGGGCTACAGGAGCCGCGGACACAGTCACCGCGCAGGTGGCCGTCTTTTCGCCATCCGCGGTTTTCACGGTGATGGCGGCCGCGCCGGGAGCGATGGCCGTCACCTTGCCGCTTTGGTCCACGCTGGCGACGCCGGGCTTGTCGCTTGACCAGGCCACGTTCTGGTTGGTGGCATTCTCCGGGGCAACCGTCGCGGTCAGCGTTTCGGTTGCGCCAACCACCATGCCGGTGGCGGTTTTGTTTAAGGCAACGCCTGTGACGGCTACAGGAGCCGCGGAGACAGTCACCGCGCAGGTGGCCGTCTTTTCGCCATCCGCGGTTTTCACGGTGATGGTGGCCGCGCCGACACCAACCGCTGTCACTTTGCCGCTTTGATCCACGGCGGCAACAGCGGGCTTGTCGCTTGACCAGGTTACGTTTTTGTTGGTAGCGGCGCCCGGTTCAACCGTGGCATACAGCGTCTCCGCGCCGCCCACAACCATGCTGGTGGCGGCCTTATTCAGCTTAACCCCCGTAACGGGCGCCACGACAGTCACCGCGCAGGTGGCCGTTTTTTCGCCATCCTTGGTTTTCACGGTGATGGTGGCCGCGCCTCCACCGACTGCCGTCACCTTGCCGCTTTGATCCACGGCGGCGACAGCGGGCTTGTCGCTGCTCCAGGTCACATCCTTGTAGGTGGCGTTCTCCGGGGCAACCGTCGCGGTCAGCGTTTCGCTGCCGCCCACGGTTAGGGTAGCCGTGTTTTTGTTCAGCGTTACGCCCGTGACCGGATCGTACCAGATCGCGTAGAGCGTCGTGTCCGCGTTGAATATATGCTGCTCACCGGCTTTTTTCATCTGCCCGCTCACATCGCCGATTGCCCAGGCGTCAAACCGCTGCCCCGAGGGCGCTGTAAAGCGGTTCTGCCGGGCAGCATCGAATGGTACTCCGTCCGTTGCCCCTGTCTGCCTGCATTTGTCCGCTGCCGCCGTGGGCATCGTAGCTGACGCGCCTGTACTGCGGAGAGAACAGAAAGTTCCCGCTGTCCCAGTTTAGGGTCCTGCCGGTAATCGCGCCCGTGTTTGCCATATAGTTGTATCTGGCGAAAACAATGTCATATGGCGCGCCTTGATTCAGCGCAAGGCCAGTCAGTTGATTATCTGAGCAATCCAAATTTTTCAACATCGGCAGACCGCTCACATCGAGCCCGGTCAGTTGATTTTCATCGCAATCCAAGCTGTACTAACATCGGCAGCCCGCTCACATTCAGCGTGCCGGTCAGTTGATTATCTGTGTAAAACAAAGCTTTCAAACTCGGCAGACCGCTCACATTGAACCCGGTCAGTTGATTGCTCCGGCAATCCAAGTACTCCAAAACCGTAAGACCGCTCACATTGAGCCCGGTCAGTTGATTGCCATAGCACAGGCTAACCAAGGCCAAGGCCGGCAGACCGCTCACATCCAGCGTACCGGTCAGGCCCGCCGACCCTATTTCAAGATGGGTTACCCGTCTATTGGTCGCGTTGGGAGTCCAATACACTTTTCCATACCACTCGTCAGGCACAGAGACGCCGTCAGCCGGCGCCTTGGGCACGTTCCACCCGTTCACGGTGATGATGTTGTTGATCACCGCGATGTCCGCCCTGTTAAAATTGCTTGTATATATAGCCTCAGCCGTGACATCTCCCGCAGGCATGATGAATTTCGCCGTGCTGCTTTGTTTGCCGGTGCCATCCGTGAACTGAACCTCAGGTAAAATATTCCATTCGATAAAATGCTGTCCGGCTGGCGCGGCATCCGCCGTAAGGCTTATGACAGCGTCTTTCACTGCAGACACTGCGAAGCGACCGTTTGCAGTACCCCCGGTCACCGTGACGGCATAGGTCCGCGTCCCGGCCTTATGCACCGTTGCCGGCCGGGGATTGCCCATTACACGGAAGTGTTTAAAATCCGCTATGCTGACAAGGACATCGCCCGGCTTCGTCACTTGAGCAAGTTTAAGGTTCCATGTATTGCCGGAGCCGGTGACCTCGCTTCCTTTGATCGCTTCGCCTGTGCAGTTGGTCAGGGTGATTTTATCCTCGGTCAGCCCCCATATGTCATCGCGGTCAAAGGTCAGCTTGATGCCGGTTGAAGTCTTTGTGCCGTTGGCGCCGCCCGTCTGCTCGGCGGTGAAGCCAGGGTAAACATACTGCGGATGGAAAGAGAAGTTACCGCCGTCCCATTTAATGTCCTTGCCAGTTACAGCAGACTCGTCTGTCATATCGTTGAACGAGACTATAAGCCATCTATACGGCGCGCCGGACTCAAGTCTTACCCCTGTCAGCTGATTATTTCTGCAATTCAGCCATGTTAAAGCCGTCAGGCCGCTCACATCAAAGATACCGCTCAGTTGATTATAGCTGCAATTCAGATCTGTTAAAGCCGTCAGATTGCTTACGCTGAAATGGAACAGTTGGGACAGTTGATTAGAAGAGATATTCAATTTTTTTAATGATGTCAGACAGTCTGTTGGAAGGGAGGATAACAAATTTCCGTAGCAATACAATGTTTTCAAAGCCGGCAGACCGCTCACTCCAATTCCAATACTCGTCAGTTTATTGATACTGCAGTCCACCCAGCTCAAAGCCGGCAGCGCATCCAACCGCAGGTACCCCAGTTGATTGTCGCTGCAATCCAACGTTTCCAATTTCGGCAGCTCGTTCACATGCAGCATACCGGTCATCCCGGTGTTGCGCAGATTGATCTCTTTGATTCGCTTTGGGTACGCGTCACCCCAGATCACCTTGCCGATCCAGCTGGCCGGTATGGAAGAGCCGTCCACGGGCGCCTGGGTCATGCCTGCGGGTTTATTTTCTTCGATGATGCCGTTCATTCTCCCGATATCCACCGTGCTGTACGGGCCCCTATACACCATCGTCAGCCAGGTGCCGTTTTCGTTTGTAATATGAAAGCCGTCAAAATCCGCTACGCGTACGAAAACAGTTCCTTGTTTTCGTACACCGGCCAGTTCAATGGTCCATTCCCTGCCGAGGCCGGTGAGCCGGCTTCCTTTGGTCGCTTCGCCCAAGTCGTTTTCAATGGTAATCTTATCCGGGGTCAGCCCTGTCACTTCCTGGATAAAGGTCAGCTTGATGCCGGTTGAGTCTTTCTTGCCATCCTCACCGCCGGTCTGTTCGGCCGAGAACCAAACGTCCGTTGTGTTGGGCCCCGCTCCCGCCGCCCCTTGCCACGGCAGCGCCGCCAGCGCCATCAGCAGCGCAAGCATCAGAGCGATTGTCTTTCTTGTTTTCATGGATGTTTTTTCCTCCTGTTTGATTCTTGATATGTTCATTGATCGTTTATTCGGGCCGCGAACTGGCTGAAGCGGAGGGGGCTCATCCGCCCTGCCGCTTTTTCCCTGCCGGCGCCGCCCGCGTTCTGCCCGCGGCGGCTGACAACAGAATCTGATATCCTTCCATGATGCCATCCCTGATGTCAAACACGGCCGCGGACGGGAATGTTTCAAAAATAACAGCGCGTTGTATCAGCAAAACAAACAGGGGCATGAACAAACCCATGCCCCCTGACAACTCAAAATACCCGCGCCAAAAAACGCGCAAGCGGCGTTTGTTGATCCTTGGATGGGATAAACAATCAAAACAGATATGATGGTTTTGTCCGCCTGTCATCCTGATGCCGTATCACCAGCCTCCCGTCAAGTGAAACCCATTTCCCATCATTATAAGTTGATTATATTCCAGAAGGCGATTTGTTGACATACCCGTTTTCACTAAAAAAAGTGTATATCGCTATCAGGCATTCATCAGCGCGGCCGATGATATGTCACAAAATAGCTGAACAAATGTGTGTTTTTGTAAAATTTTTCAAATAACTGTCAAAATCCAAGTTAAAAACAGGTTTTGACGTGAAAGGCGGTTTGCTCACATGACCATTTCAGGATATAATAAGGCAGCTTCAAAAGAAGCGGTTTCGGAAACGGATCTCAAACCATTGCTGTCATATTATGGTTGTGGTGAAACGAATTATTTTGATGGGTGCGGAGGGGCATATCAGAAATGATTAATTTCCCGGCGATATGTATCGCAAATGGAGCAGCAATACTATTGTTACTGGCTATTTTATTAAATACAAAAAGACCGCCGCGTCACGGACTGCCTGACGAAAAGATATACTTCGCGATGGTTGCTTTCAATATTCTTCAATGCGTTTTTGAATCGGTCGTTTTTTGGATGGACGGCAAAACAGCAAATGGATATCATACGTTGCTGATCGTGCTGAACGTCATTTTATTCGTGAACACTATTTTGTTTTCTTGTTTATGGCCAATATATGTGGACTATAAATTATTCGAAGATGTAAATAGAATCAAGCGGATCTACACTATTCTGGCTATACCTGCCGCGCTGACGATCATCGCCTGCCTGATCAACTTAGCGACGCCTGTGTTTTTTGTGATCGATGAATATAATACTTATCAAAGAACAAATTTATTCATCATTCCATATACCGTCAATTATTTTTATCTGGTATACGGGATGATGTTAATCTATTCGTATCGCAAAAGGGCAGAGAAATATCTGTTCCTGCCTTCCGTTCTGTTTATAACTCCCATTGTAATCGGAAGCCTGCTGCAGTTCTTTTTCTACGGATACTCCCTGATATGGCTTGGCGTGTCCATAGGGATGGTTTCTTTATTCATCAATGTCCAAATTGAAGCGTCTTATGTAGACATGCTGTCGGGATTATTCAACAGGCAGTATTTGGCCAACCTGTTGTTAATGCACAGTAAAAAAAGGAACAATTCCGGCGTGACTGCCGGAATAATGCTGGACATCGACAGCTTCAAAAGCATCAACAGCAGATTCGGACATGTCGTGGGAGATGACGCTATTTCCACAGTCGGAATGATGCTGCGTGCAGCCGTGGGTGACAAAGGAGTCATCTGCAGGTATGGGGGGGATGAGTTTATCATATTAATGCAAATAAACTCCCAGAAAGAAATTATGGATATGATTGACATCATTCAAACACGGGCAGCACTGTTCAATAAATCGGGAAAGAAACCATATACGATCAGTTTTTCATTCGGTTACAGCACATACCAAAGCAGGTTTGAGTCAATCGATGATTTTTTAAAGAAAATCGACGCTTCCATGTATGAGGACAAAAAGAGAAAGATCAGTGAAAAAATCATTCCCGACAGAAGGCAGCATTGCTGAAGTCTTTTGACATGAACAATCCACAGCGTTTGACAGGATGGGTTCTAGCCATTCTGCTTTTCCTGACAGCCGCCGGCGCGATGGCTGAAGCGGCCGATCCCCGGCGCGCCCGGGCTTACCAGGACGTGCTGGACAGGTATTACGCGCTGCTCACTGATGATGAGGCAGACGGCAGCGGAGAAGGCGAAATCGGGGTATGGGAAGCCAAATTGTACCCCGGGGATGCGGGCAGCGCCCTGGACAGCGTAGGATATGCGCTGGAGGACATCAGCGGAGACGGCGTGCCGGAGCTGCTGATCGGCGCGATCGCGCGGCGGGACGGCCGCCTTGCCTACGGCAGCAAGATCTTCGCGCTGTACGCCTGCGCGGACGGGATCCCGGCGCTCACCTTTGAGGGCTGGGCCAGAAGCCGGTATTATACGGCAGGCGGGGGTACATTCTTCTACCAGGGGTCCGGCGGCGCCATGTTCAGCCTGTTCGGCGCCTATGCCCTTTCCACTGACGGCACGCGCCTGGTCTGCGAAGATTTGTATTTCACCCAGGAAAAACCCGATGCCCCGGGAGAAACAGGGCTGTACCGCAACCGGACAGGCAGCATGGAGCCCGCTGAGTCTGAGGAGTTATCCATCCCGGAGGAACAGTTCCGGCAGCTGGAAACAGCGCTGGAAAGCCGGGTGCAGGAGATCGCGCTCATCCCGTTCTCGCAATACACGCCCGGCCCGCGCGAGAGCGATGCGCCGGTGCAGGCGCGCTGGGCAAAGGATCTGCCGGCTGCCTATGATGTATACAGGGCATCGGAGGACGCCCGGGCGGGTGTTTTGTTTTCCGCAGCCAGCCCCGTAAAGGACTTCAGGCTGCTGGCGCTTTCCCTTCTGGACGCGGACAGTGACGGCAGACCTGTCTTCCGGTCAGAAGATGTCCATTGCCAGGATGTTCTGACGCCGGAGCGGCCCCTGGTAGCCTACCTGGATTTCTTCGGCGATCTGCCCAACAACGGCATCTCCTTTGTGGATGAACAAGGCGGCGCAAGGTGTTTTGCCGTGTCAATCAGCGGCAGGGACGGCTCCCTGCAGCTGATCGAGTTCCGGCACAATAGGCTTGCAAAGCTGCGGCCGGAACATACCGGAAAAGCCACTTCTGATCCTTCGCCAGGCAATAACCGTCAGCGGACAGCTGTTGACAAGGCTTGCTTTTCCGGAAAACAGCGGAGTTATCAGTATCAATATACAGGAATTCGGATTGCTGAATCTCCGCAATCAAGGCCTCCGGAATTCGGATTGATCGGGCGGCGCTTTCGCAGGCGCGCTGACCTTACAGACCATAGCATGAAAACATGGCCCCGCGTACAGCCCTGGCCCTTCGAGCAGCCTTCCCGGAAGCAGCCGCGGGCGCACCACCTGCCTATATGGGCAGTCCGCCGGCATCACACGCAGGAATCCCCGTCCTTTCGGGTTGGTGCGGATATTGCATACCAATGAAATATTGTGATATATTAAACATGATGAATCCTTTGATACGCGACTTCAAGGGAGGAAGTGCATATGCCCGGCCAGCCAGCGCATTTATCCCGAAAACCCGGCAGACAACAAGGCTCACTGATTAAAAGCTTTCGTTCTTTCTGGCAGGAGCTCCGGCCGGGACGGATAAAATATATGCTCATTTTCTCCCTGGCGCCCATCTTCCCGGGCATGAAGAACAGCCTGATCGCGGACGCCTTCCCGCTCTTCGGGCTGGACAGCGTTTTCCTGATGGGCATCGCCTACTCCCTGGGCATCGGGCTGTTGTTCGCTTTTGCCGGCCTTCACTTCCTTGCCCGGTACACCTGGTGGGTAGCGGCATTGACGGCGGTCGCCTTCGTTTTGTGGATGGTTCTGCCCATCGGTCCGCTGGCCACCTGGACCGGGATCGTTTTTTCTTTCCTGCTTGGCGGATGCTCGGGCTTTCAGCTCCTTGGTTTTTCCTGCGCGCTGCGGGACGCGGAGCGTTTGGCGGGCGCCGCTGTCACCTCTTTGTTTTGTCTGCTGTTCCAGGTATTCGTCAGCCTCGTTCCGCTGGGGGGCAAAAGCGGCATGATCTTTGTAGCCCTGCAGGTGCTGGTAAGCTCCCGGTGCCTGATGCTGTATCAAAACCAGGATTTTGCCCATCTTGAAAACAAATCCATCCATGGCCATGATAAACAGCTTGCGACAGTTTTATTTTTCTTCTTCGCGCACCGGGCAATCGTGTTTTTTTACAGCTATCTGCCCTTCCCCTCTTCCCAGCTTGTCAGCGGCCTTTCCGGGCTGGCGGTGTTCGCGCTGTGCCTGACCGTTTATGTGGCAACAAAGTTCAACATCTGGCATATATGCAACATGTTCTTTGCCGGAATGACCCTTACCTTTATCCTCCGCCTGCTGCTGCCGGACAGCCGGGAAAACCTGGCCGCCAGCATGACGCAGGGCTTTTCCCATATGGGTTTCATCGCCTCCTATTATCTGCTGGGGTATGTGCTGGGCAAGTTCGCGAACCTGAGGATGTTCAAGTGGGTGCTGGTCGCTGTGTTCAACGCTTCCCTGCTGTTGCACATCATCCCCGGCACAATCGCCAGCCAAATGCCCCAAGACATGCCGCTGGTAGGCGCCCTGGTAACAACCGGCCTGTTCGTGCTGTTTGCCCTCTTGGTGCCCCTGCTGTCCCGTCAGCTGTTCATCAAAGCGCCGGCGCAGGAAACCCCCCAGGAAAGATTCAAACGGATTGTCCTGGCTTATGGCTTGACCATCCGGGAGGAAGAGGTGGCGGAACGCCTGCTCAAGGGCATGACCTACAAGCAGTGCGCGGCGGAATTGCACATCTCCCAGAACACGGTAAAATTCCATGCCCTGAACGCCTACCGCAAGGCGGGCGTTACCTCCAGGGGAGAGCTGATGACCCTTTTCCTGGATGACCGGGCGCAACCTTAGCAAAAACGGCCGTTTACCGGATATCCGGCGCCTGCCTACCCCAAAGGATAGGATAAGAAAACCGGATACTGTCACAAAGTCGGGGGTTGAATCGCCGCTATCCTATCCTATGATGGAGTTACCGGGGAGCGGCAGGTTGGCAGGCTGCCGATACCGGAACAAACCCCATACTGAAACGAGCAGGTGATGTTGGCGCTGTTGTTGATATCCCCTGATGATCCATATACTTATTTTCCCGGGCTTCCAACCTCCCTTGCGCCAGGTTCGGGTTTTTTCTCCAAAAGCCCCTGTCCGCCATAGAACGGGATGACTTGGCCAAGACGGATTCCCGCCCCATGGACCCTTCACCGGGCGCGGAGGACAGCTTGTCTGTACCGCATATCCGCGCTGATCGTTCCGATGGACCAAAGTTCCGCTTTTAGCCGATGTGCCCCGGAACTCGCATCAAGGGGCATGTTTTGGATAAAACACCATATGGCTCAAAAGGAAAAATACCAAGAGGAGGATGTCCCATGAGAAGACTCACACTTATCCTGATCGCTGTCTTGATATTGCTCCCCCTGCCCAGCCTTGCCTATGTGGCGCCGGAGTTTTCATCCAGCAAAAACCTGCCCGACGCCATTCAGGGCGTATACTATTCCACCAGAATCAAGGCGAGCTGCACCAATCCCCTCACCTTTTCCTTTGAGCCGGGCGACTATACGGCCCACAGCGTCCCCAAGGGGCTCACCATGGACAAGGAAGGGCTGATCTACGGCACGCCGCAAAAAGCGGGCAGCTATTCATTCGTGGTGAAGGCAACGGACAACGCCTACCCGGCGAACACCACCAGCATCTTCTACCTGACCGTCAGGCCCTTTGATGAAGGGCTGCTTGAATCAGGCGGCACCAATCTCCAGGTGATCGGCGCGGGCTATGATGACCTGACGGGCGTCGCCAACGCGCCCAACGGCGGGAAGTCAGCCATGGGGAAAGGATTCCTGTTTTTCGTCGACAGCAAAGGCTACCTGATGCAGTCCACGTCTCCTTTCAAAAGCGCAAGCAGGGCATACGGCGCGGTGGAATACGACTGCCTGGACACCCTGGGAAATGACCTGTACTACTTTCACCATTATCTGGAGACGGTACAGCAGTCGAATGTGCTGACCCATGTACCCAAACCCAAAAAACAGTATGTCACCCGGATTGTGCAGGATTCCATCAACAAAAAGGGCCGCAACACCCTGGTGACGCTGAATAAAAGAATCAGCAACCTGTCGGTGACCAATGAGATTGTCCTGTATATCCAGGAAGGACTCCTGAAGCGGGCAGCCCTTTCAAACGGCAAAGTAATCACCCTGCGGGCCTACGCGGGCGGGCGGGAGGTCGTGGCAACCAGCGCGTTCCCCTACAACGGCTATGCCTATTTCACCGGCAAGGATGACGGCCGCCTCTACCGCATGCCCCTGGACGGGGAGTTGGCGCAGCCGATCAGCCCCGGCAGGGTCGCCGCGTATACAGCTGCGCTTTACCAGGGCCAGCCGGTCTTGTTCTATGCGGACGCGCAGCATCAGCTTTTCCGCGCAGAACTTGACGGCACATCGCCCCTGGCGCTGGAGGGGCTGAAAGCGGGCGCGCTCAACGCGGACGCGGACTATATCTATTTCACCAATACAATAGACAAGTACAGGCCCTACCGCCTCTCGCCCGATAGCGAGATTGCCGAAAGGCTCTCGGAAACCCAGGCCAAGGGCATCTATGTGTTCGAAACCCACATCGCCCTGGAGCCGCAAAGCGGCAGTTCCCTGATCGTCCTGCCCAAGGAGGGCGGGAGCGAAGCGCAGCTGAGGCGCTGAACAGGCGGATGACCAATGCGGAAGACAGAACTCCGACCGTTTTAAGGAGGGGCCATGAACAGGAAAACAACAAGGCTGTTCTCACTGCTGCTCGCAGCGCTGCTTATACTTCCCTGGAACGCCCTGGCGTCGAACCTCCAGAATCTGCAGAATCTCCAGAATCTCCAGACAGCTTTGATCTGGAAGGTCAATATCACCCATGACCTGAACGGCGGCCAGTGGCCGTCAGGCAAATCCATTGCTCCGCGGACCATCTCAGCGTTCATCGGGGAATCCATGCCCCATTCCGCGCTGGAAGAAGAGCGGCGCGTCACCCCCGTCATGACGGGCTTTGCTTTCCAGGGCTGGAGCGTACGGTTTACCAGCGCCGCAGACGGCAAGGTCATTTATGACAGCAAGGAAAAGGTCTGGGATTTGAACAAGCCCTTTGACTATTATAAGAGCGATCCGAAAGTCATGAACTGCCTGATGACCGCCAATTGGAAGCCGGCGCAGCCAGGCGGGAGCAGCTTCCTCTCCAAGGTCACTTTGCCCGATGGCCGCGTGCTGACCCTGCCTTACCCCGTTAGCACGGATCCGCTGCCGGAAACCCCGCCCCCCGCCGGCCAGCTGATCCCGGGCACCGCCTGGCTCAGAGGCGCTGAGATCTGCGCCATCCAGGAAGGGGTGGAGGTGCCGGTGTTTGCTGTCCCGAATTACACTTCGCCCGCCATTGATTGGGTGGGGCTGGACGACAGGATGGATTACGGCATGTTCCTCGTGTTTGGCGACACCGTATGGGCGATGCTGTATAACCCCAAATGGGTCCAAAACGCCGGCATCGGGTTTATCACCGCGGATGTGGTTGCCTTCCCCGGTTCCGAGGAATCCGAATCCCTGGTCCAGATTGCCTTGCCTGACGGCCGTGTGCTGACCCTGCCTTATCCCATTGGCACGGATCCGCTGCCGAAGGACCCGCCACCCGCAGATATGCTGATCATGGGCACCACCTGGCTCAGGGGCGCCGAGATCTGCGCCATCGAGGAAGGCGTAAAGGTACCGGTATACGCTGCCCCAGCTTACTATAAACCCGCCATTGATTGGGTGGGGCTGGACGACAGGATGGATTACGGCATGTTCCTCGTGTTGGGCGACACCGTATGGGCGATGCTGTATAACCCCAGATGGATCCAGAACGCCGGCATCGGGTTTATCACCGCGGATGTGGTTGCCTTTCCAGGTTCCGAGTAGAATTAACGCCCTTACGCTTGTTTTAAGTCAAACCGTCCCGGCGTCCGGTTCCGCGCGGGACTGGTTTGTGTGTGACAGCAATACAAGTGCGGGCTGACACGCCTGTTTAGTGGTCTTCTTGTTGTTTACTTGTTTTGAAAAATGAATTGTTCATCTTAATATGGTCTTAGCCTGATTGCTAAAACCACTTTGTCTACGCTCTGCGCTGCCGGCTAAGCCGGCGGTTTTGATTGCGCCATTGCCGGCGCAGACTGCTGGACAAAAGCTTTAATGATGATATTCAGAATCAGCATTAGCTGACAGCGGGATTTGGTGTCCACGTCCAAAGTAGTGGTGGCATCATTCACCAGATGGAAATGGTAATCGCCCAGCTTGGCCAATCTGGAAGTAGGCTTGACAGTAAAGGTAACAGTTTTGGCATTGCGGGCTCTGGCGACCTGGGCTACACGGACTACCTGCTCCGTTTCGCCGCTCAAGGAGGCGAGGAAAACAATATCATTTTCCGTCAGTTGTTCTGCCTGGATGTAGGCGATGTGTGTATCCTGGTATAATGTCACATGGCGGGAAAGTGAAAGCAGATGGCGGGAAGCGTATTCAAAAACAATGCTGGTCAGGCCCTTGGCGAAGAAATGGATATGGGTCTTCTGATGCATCAAAGCGGCTATCTCGTTCACGGCCTGCAGATCTATGCCCTTCGCGGTTCGCTCGATGTCAGACAGTTCCTCCGCCAAAAGATCCTGCAGGGAACAGGATGCGTAGATATTCTCTTCCAGCTGGCGGGAGGCTGCTTGGTCCCGGAGGAAGTATTTCAAGTGGCTGTATCCTTCCAGATTCAGTTTTTTGCAAAGCCGGATGATGGTGGTGGCGGATACGAAAGTGGTCTTAGCCAAATCATGGATGGACATGTTGGCGATATCTTCTTTATGCTTGTTGATGTAACGAAGAATTTCCAGCTCCAGCGGGCTGAGAGCGTTGATTACATCAGCTGAAAAACTTTGAAACATAGCACTCACCCCTTTGTAGATATATCATATCAAATGGTCTGTTTCAAGAAATGCTTGGAAAGTAATTTGTTACGGAGGAATGTTACATGTTTCCGGTTTTGTTCCACAGGTACAGAAAAGAACCGGAAGGTTGAAGAATTGCCCGGATGTTGATACGCTTTTCCCGTCAATCAAAGCGAACCTGAGAGGTGTCTGACTATGAAGAAAAACATAGTTGTAATTGTTGGAGGAGGCTCCACATGGACTCCTGGTTTGCTCAAGAGCCTGTGCCAGAAGAAATGCGAGTTTCCGTTGAAAGAGCTGCGGCTATATGACATTGACGCTGAACGTCAGGCAGTGATCGGTGAGTTTGCGAAAGTCCTGTTCGCGGAAGAATATCCTGAACTGAAATTCATGTATACTACCGATAAACAACAAGCTTACCGGGATGCGGATTTTGTATTCTGCCAGATTCGCACAGGCGGTTTTGACATGCGGATGATGGATGAGCAGATTCCGCTGGCGCATGGTGTGGTGGGTCAGGAGACCTGCGGCCCCGGCGGCTTTGCCTATGGCCTGCGGTCCATTCCGGACATGATTGAAATCGTCCGGGATGCCCGAACCTACGCTGATGATCCCTGGATCCTCAACTATACAAATCCCGCTGCCATCGTAGCGCTGGCGCTGGAAAGAGTGTTCCCAAAAGACAAGAAAATTGTCAATATGTGCGACCAGCCGGTCAATTTATTGCAGTCTTTTGCCAAGGTCCTGGGAGTCCGGCGTCAGGATATCGTACCTGAATATGTGGGGCTGAATCATTTCGGCTGGTTCACAAAGCTGAAAGACAGGGACGGGAATGACTTGCTGGCGCCTTTGCGGGAAAAAATCCTGAACGAAGGCTTCTTGCCTGCTGATGCGGCGGAACGGGATGCTTCCTGGCTGCATACATACGCCATGGTGCAGACCATCATGCGGGACTTCCCGGATTATGTCCCCAACACATACCTGCAGTATTACCTGTATCCGGAACAGGTGGTGGCCCGGCTTGATACGGACCATACACGTACGGAGGAAGTCAAAAACGGAAGAGAGAAACGTGTTTTCGCACAGTGCAAGCAAGCCGTTCAGCAGGGCACGACCCAGGGACTGACCATTGCCAAGAGCGAAGCCCATGCGGATATGATCGTGGATGTGGCTTCCAGCATTGCGTGTGATAAGGGTGAGACCTTTATTATGATCACCAGAAACAATGATACGGTAAGCAATTTCCATGAGAACGCGATGGTTGAAACCGTCGCTCATGTTGGCAAGGATGGCGTGACCGCGGTTCCGTTTGGTCAGATTGATATGTTTATGAAAGGCTTGATGGAGGGGCAATACGCTTACGAGTGTTTGACCGTCGACAGTTATTTCGAAGGATCGTATAAGAAAGCGCTTCAGGCGCTGACGCTGAACCGCACCCTGGTAGATGCGAAAAAAGCCCGGGCAGTGCTTGACGATCTGATTGACGCAAACCAGCGCTACTGGCCGGAGTTAACATGAAACTGATCGTAAATGCGGATGATTTCGGCCTTACAGAGGGTGTGACACAGGGGATTCTGGACGCGATGAAGCATGGAATCGTCACATCAACAACCATGATGGTCAATATGCCGGGCACGCAGGGCGCGGCTGCCATCGTCCGGGAAAACCCGAATCTGGCAGTGGGGCTGCACATCAATATCAGTTTGGGAAATCCCTTGACAAACGTGCCCAGCCTTACGGAGAACGGCATGTTTTTGAAGCCGGCGGCGCTTGGCAGTGATGACCGGTACGATGAAAAAGAATTGTATCAGGAGATGCGGGCGCAGTATCATCGTTTTACGGAGTTGACCGGCAGAAAACCCACCCACATGGATTCTCACCTGTATGCGCATCAAAAGTTCGCCAAGGCAAGCAGCGCGATCAGAAGGTTGGCAGAGGAAGAAAAACTGCCCGTGCGTGACTTGGCGACGAGCCGGTGTTCCCGCGTCTTTTTTGAGGGGAGCTTCAAGGTAAAGCAAGGCGAAACCCAGGAGAACCTGAAAGAAAAATGTCTTCATTTGATCAGGTCGCTATCGGGTCGCCCTGTGGCGGAAATGATGGTGCATCCGGCGTTCCCGGACGAGTGGCTGCTGAACAATTCCAGCTATAGTATCCAGCGTTCCTTGGAGCACGCGGTGCTTACGGACCCCGATGTATGTCAGTATATATCCAAAGCAGCCGTTACATTGGCTACTTTCCGGGATTTGGAGTGATGATCAATGGCAGATATTCATCTACAGAACATTGTTAAAATATACGGCATTTCCAAGAATCAGAAAAAACGCCGTAGTATCTTTTCAAAAACAAGGGAATTGCCCACCAAACGGGCGGTGGACGATGTAACGCTCACCATTCCACATGGCAGCTTCACGGTTTTGGTGGGGCCGTCCGGCTGTGGCAAAACCACCATGCTGCGGATGATCGCCGGTCTGGAAGAGATCACGGATGGCAGGATTATGATGGCGGACATCGATATTACCAATTTGGATCCCGGTGACAGAGGCTTGGCGATGGTGTTCCAGAATTACGCTCTTTATCCCCACATGACGGTGCGTGAAAACATCGAATTCGGCCTGGTCAATGCCAGAATCCCAAGATTCGAGATCAAGGAGCGCGTGGATCACGCGCTGGATGTTGTGGGTTTGACCGAATTTGCCATGCGGAAGCCTGCAAAGCTGTCCGGCGGACAGCGGCAGCGCGTGGCGCTGGCCCGGGCGATCGCAAAGTACCCCGAGTGCTTTCTGATGGATGAGCCCTTGAGCAATCTGGACGCCAAGCTCCGCAGTGAAATGCGTACGGAGCTGATCCAGCTGCATGAGGAATTGAAATCAACCTTCATATATGTGACACATGACCAAATTGAAGCCATGACCATGGGTACCAACATTGTGGTCATGAATGAAGGCAAGATTATGCAGCAGGGAACACCTACGGACATCCACAATGACCCCAACTGTGTTTTTGTAGCGCAGTTTGTGGGAGACCCCGGTATGAACATTGTCCCTGCAGCGGATTATCAGGTGGGCTTTCGTCCCAGAGATGTGGAGTTTGACTGCGCGGATGCGGACGATGACCATGTGATCCTTCGCTATAAGGCAAAGAGCTTTGAAAATCATGGTTCTGAGTTTTTGTATCAGCTGGATGCCCCGGAGAAAATTTTTGTCAAGGAACTGTCCAAAACACAGCGCCCGCTGACTGATATGCTAACAGTGAGAATCCACCGCAGGAACCTGTATGTGTTTGGCCGTGACGGCAAGCGGATCTACGTCAATGAGGAGGTCGGTAAAGCCTATGCAGAGTTTAAGAGACATTGGCAGTCGGTATAACGACCTGCGGGACGCTGTCGACGAACTGAAAGCGGCTTTGCGAAAATGCAGCAATAAGGAAGAACGCAGCAATCTCCATCAAAAACTGGCAGATAAAAAACAGGAGCTGCGCCAGTTCAGGGCGTCTTTGACCGGTCAGGAATTACAGGCGTACAAAGATTACCGTATGATTCGACGGGAGATTAATCGCTGCGAGACGCTAAAGCGGTTTGACAGGATTGGAAACAGAGTGTCCCGTGTAATCAATCCTGTGTACATCTATATGTTGCCGGCAGCCTTCCACTCCATCTTCTTTACATTGATGCCGTTCATCTTCATGATCGTGGGCGCATTCTTTAAGCTGGACCTGGTGGATATCAAAAGCTCCAAGTTTGTGAAACTGTGGAACTTTAATATGGTTCTGGTCCGGGACAATGAGTTTTGGAGGGCTTTTGGCAACACCTTCCTCTTTGCCGTAATAACCGTTTTTCTGCTGATGGTTGTTACGGTGCTGATGTCTTCCTGGCTTTCCAGAAATACAAAGATTCACAACATCGCTCAAACGATGATTTTCACTCCCCATATTTCCTCCATGGTGGCCGTGGGCATTTTGTGGGTCCTGATGCTGGACCCACAGGGTATCATCAACCAGATACTGGCGTTTTTGGGAATTAAGGGACCCAATTGGTTGATGGATTCAAGGACATCGCTATTCTCCGTGGCGCTGGTGACAGTCTGGAAATCCATAGGCTACTACTGTTTGATCATCATTGCCGGTTTGCAATCCTTGCCGAAGGATGTTTATGAAGCAGCAAAACTGGACAAAGCAAGCAAATGGACGATCCTTCGTAAGATCACCCTGCCGCTGTTGACGCCTACGCTGTCCTTTGTGTTCATCATGAAGTTCATCAATTCCTTTAAATCCTTCGCGTCCATTGATGTAATGACGCAGGGCGGTCCCCAGGGATCGAGCATGGTGTTGGGGTATTGGATCTACAATGCCGGCCGGGTCAAATTCAATTACGGTTTTGCCATGGTGGGTTCCATTGTGCTGACAATCATGGTGGCTATATGTACGGCGCTGGCCAACAAGGGCTTTAAGAAGGAGGATTGAGTGCATGGTAGATAAAAAAACCTTCATTCACCTGACCAAAGCCTACTCTCCGAAGGAGATCAAAGACAAGGAGCGCTTTCTGCTCCGGGTTCGCATCAAGCGCCGGCTGCTGTATTGCCTGAAGATCATTAACTATCTGATTCTGATCACAGTGGGTTTGATGTTCGTGTATCCTTTTACCTGGATGGCGTCCATGTCCCTGCGTCCGCTGGTGGACGCGCTGTCCTTTGACCCCGGTATTTGGGTGGCGGATCCTCAATGGAGTAATTACCTCTACGCCTGGAATCAGGCTCGTGTATCTCATTATGTTGGAAACTCGGTAAAGTACTCCATCCTGGTTATGGGGCTGCAGTATTTTACGCTGATCCCGGCGGCGTTCGGTTTTGCAACCATGAAGTTTAAAGGGAAGAAGCTGCTATGGGGTTCGAAACTCCTGGGAATGATGCTCCCGGCGGAGGCAACTTTTATTCCGGTATATTATTTTTACAGCAAGATGGGCTTGGTGGACAACTGGTTCGGCCTGATTATGCCGTCCCTTGTGGCGATGTTCGGCATCTTCATGTTCAAAAACGCATTTGAAGCCATCCCGGTGGAAGTGCTTGAAGCGGCTCGGATGGACAAGGCCAAAAACCGCACCATTATGCTCAAAATCATGGTGCCGATGATCGCGCCTGTGTTGATTACTCATTTGATTACATCCTTTATCAGCAACTGGAATGAATACTACTGGGTGCTGGTTATGACAAACAGTGAAAGTTTAAGAACCTTGCCAGTGGCGCTGCGTGGACTGCTGCAGGTAGACGAAGGCGTGCCGCAATGGAATGTTGCCATGGCAGGCACAATGATTCAATTGGCTCCCATCCTGTTGATGTACATCTTTGCCAGCGGCAAGATTAAAACAGCGATGGTAGGCGATAGAAAAATCAAGATTTAACTGTGGAAGGAGGAACAAGGTGAAAATTTAGGGACTCTACCAATGGCACTTCCGGACTGCCGCTGGCAGACGAAGGCGTGCCAAAATGGAATGTTGCCATGACAGGCGCAATGATCCAGTCGGCTTTCATCCTGTTGATGCAGGTCTTTGCCAATGGCAAGATTAAAACGGCGATGGCAGGCGATAGAAAAATCTGAATTTATTATGGAAGGGAGAAACAAAATGAAAAAACTCATCACATTGTTGTTGACCGTAGCAATGGTTCTATCTATGGTCGTTTCCGCTCTGGCTGGTCCCTATGCGGGGCTCAACGAGGAAATCTATGTGGATAAAGCGTGGGACATTCTGGAAGCGAAACACGATAAAGAAGTAAGCATTACCATGTGGATCCCCAACTCCGCCACATCCACCATGGGTGTGGGCATTCAGGAGCTTGCGGACAAGTTCAACGCAGAACAGAAGGAAAAATATCCGGGAAAAAACATTGCAGTTATCATTGAGTACCAAAACAAGTCCAGCACCCTGAATGAAAAGCTGCAGGCAGCGATTCTGTCGGGAAACAACCCGGTTATCTCTGCTGTCGGTGTTTCTTCCGTACCGCTGTATGAAGCAAGAGCATTGGACCTGCGCCGTGTATTTACCTATGATCAGCTGCAACAGCAGTCCCAGGGCATGATGCAGTATTCTCTGTACAACGGAAAGTACATGCTCAACCCCTATTTCCCCAGCGCAAGCAATATCATTGTTTACAACAAGACCCTTATGGAGTCCAAAGGCGTTGCCATGCCGGATGTCAACGCACTGCTGAGCGATCCAGACAGCTCCGACTGGAACTGGAACGCTTTCAAAACGGCCGCAAAGGCTGTGACTGATGAAGCAAACGGTGTCTATGGATTTGCTGCGAACTCTCTGGATCCTGTGGGCATGATGTTCCAGCAGGGCGGCGCGCTGTATAACAGCACCGTCACCGAGCTGAAATTCGTAGGCGATGAACGCTTTGCCAACGGTCTTGAGTTCTGGCGTTCCCTTGTTACCGAAGGTTGCATGCTCAATCCCAATTCCCGTTCCAATCATGGCACCGTCATTGTTTCTGAGTTCTATGAGCAAAAGGTCGGCATGATCTACACCACCTCCTCTAATATCGTAAAGTTCACCGCGGAGGCTGCTAACGCGGGCTTCGAAATCGGCGTGCTGCCCTTTCCCAAGCAGACCCAGTTCTTTACGAACCAGGGTGGTTCCGGTATTGTTATCCTGGATAATAAACCTATCGAGGAACAGGAAGCTGCCGCAGAGTTTCTGCGCTGGCTGAACACCGCGCAGAACAATGCTCACATGTGCGCCGTGTCCGGCTATATGCCTGTTGTTACTGCCGCTATGGACGAGGCCGCATTGCAGGAAGTCTATGCATCCACCCCATTGCTGAAGACGGTTACCGAGCTGATGCGGTTTGGTATCATTTCTCCCCAGGGCAAGGCCAAGGCTGCTTGTGACGGCGCCATCAACAGTTACTGCAAGATGATCTGGTCCGAGCCGGATACTTCCATAGCAGATATCATCAAGCAGGTCACTGATAAGGCGCAGTACGAAATTGAGGCGAACCAGTAAATGAGCGTGAAGCAGGGAAGGGTTACCTTTTCTGTCGTAGGCTTAGGTGGGCGCGCAAGCGCCTACCTAAGCGTATTGCATGAAATTTATCCCAATGGCCATCAAGTGGTTGCAGTTGCTGACCCCGACCCGATCAAGCAGTCTCGTGCCAGAAAAGATTACGGCTTGCAGGGCAATCAGATATTCAACACCGATCTGGAGCTGATAGAACAGCCCCGGTTGTCCGATGTTGCCATCATTGCTACCCAGGACAAGCTGCATCTTCGGGATGTCCAGGGGTTGCTGGCCAAAGGCTATGATTTGATTTTGGAGAAACCGGTGGCGACAACACTGGAGGAACTGAAGCAAATTAGTAAACTTTCTAAATCATTTCCTGATCAGATGGTCGCGGTGTGCCATGTGCTGCGGCACACCCTGTTCTTCGGAAAGATACGGCGAATATTGAAAAGCGGCCGGCTTGGCCCTGTGGTGTCTGTTCAGCACAATGAAAATATCGGATACTATCATTTTGCTCACAGCTATGTCCGTGGGCCCTGGAACAATGAGCATACCAGTGGCCCGCTCGCGTTGACCAAGAGCTGCCATGATATGGACATCTTGCTGTATCTGTTGGGAGATTCCCATTGCCAGCATATCTCTTCTTATGGTAAATTGTCCATATTCAACTGGGAACATTACGACCCTGATACCATGGCGCCCATGTGCGTCGATTGCCCGCAGAATGAAAGCTGTGCCTATTCCGCGCCCAAACTGTATTCCGGCGGAAAAATCAAGTCCGTGGTTTTTGACCTTTCCAGCAAGGAAAAGGCGCGGGAAAACCTGGGCGCATCACCATATGGACGATGCGTGTATCATTGCGACAACAACGTAGTGGACCATCAGTCTACTGCCATTGAATTCGACAACGGCGTGACAGCCACCTTTAATCTTTCCGCGTTCACCGCAAAGGCCAACCGATCGTTAAAGGTGATGTGCCAGTTCGGTGAAATCCGGGCGGTTGAAAAACCCTACCTCATCGAAACCACTGATTTCAGGACAGATCAAACCACAGTGATGGAGCTGGATGTCCGTGATCGCGGGCACGGTGGAGGGGATAAGGCGTTCATGAAGGATTTTATGGAGAGTTATCTCCATGGAACGCCTTTCAACTCCACCTTGGAACAGGCGATTGAATCCCATGCGATGGCGCTGCTGGCAGAAGAATCCAGAAAAGAAAACGGAAACGCGAAATGCGTTTCCGAATGGATGCAACGGCTGTGACAAATGGATAGTGAAAGACTGATCGCACCCAAATATAAGCGCTTGGCTGCCTTCATGATGGATATTGTCCTTGTCTTTTTGATCTGGTATTTTATGACCATGGGGGATTTGAAACAGGTTGACACGCTGATGGAGACGCTGGATCCGGCAATGGATGGTGCGCTGGATATTTTTATTGAGACGCTGTTTCAAATGCTGATAGTCTTCTTATTGAAATGGCTGTTCTGCCAGACACTTTACTTTTGCCTGTTGCCGGCCATCCTGGGCAAGGGCAAGACCTTTGGCAAACTGATTTTACGAATCAGCCTGCTGGATGCAAGCACGCTGGAAGAGATGTCCCCGTCCCGCCTGATGCTGCGGGAGTTTGTGTGCAGGACGTTGCTGGAAACGTTTTTGATTGTTCCCGGGATCATCAGCTTGCTGATGGTTGCATTCTCAAAGGATGGAAAAAGCCTTCGGGATCGTTTGGCGAACACGATCGTTGTGCAGGACACCAGTTATCTGAGTTAACATGGAGCGAAGACTTCAAGAGCTTGCCGGGTGCGGTGGCTCTTGTCAACCGCAAGTTTGGTGCGGACTCTCAGCATTTTCAGTCAATAAATGCCTTGACTTTAATGCGCGGAAACTTCTGTCGATTCTGCCCGCCAGCCTATTCTTCCTGGATGGTATTTGATATGGAAAACAAGTTGCTTTATATTAACATTGACGGATTTTCGTATTCCTACCTGGAACAGCTCCAATGCCAATTTCCGGATGGGCCGTTCTCGATATTGATAAAGAGAGGCATGCTTTACACCAATTTGCGCAGCGGTATTGTGTCCATCACCAACCCGATGCAAAGCGCGATTCTGTGCGGAGCCTGGAGCGATCAGACCCATAATTTCCATCAGCACTATGATTGGGAAGGAGCCTGCGTGGTAAAGCATCGCAGAACCTGTGACGCGGAGAATATCGCGCAGCTTTTTTTGCGTGAAGGGAAAACGGTGGCATCCATCCACCAGTTCATGCTGGAGAACAATCCCTGTAAAGAAGGTGACAGGGCTTGCGCATACATCAAGTGCCCCCGGGAAAAGAGCAATGCGTTCCATCGCTTGGCGGTGCTGAAGGATATGATTTTAGGTCAACCTGTTGTGTCTGGCGACCAGACATTCATCTATGAGCAGTTTCCCGATTTTGTGGCGGTCTATATTGATGACATTGATTCGCTGGGACATAACAATGACTATGAAAGATATCCCAGGCGAGAAAAATTTTCCCGAAGACAACAGGATATTCTGGAGCGGCTGAATCTAATCGGCCAGGAACTTCTGGACATTTTGCAATGTTGCGAAGATACGGGATTGTATGAGAAACTAACAATCCTAATTACGACGGACCATGGCATGACGCCCTTTTGGGGGCAAAGCCGCCTGCCTGATATCATCTGGCGTTTGAACCGGGCAGGTATAGCGGCCGGCTTGCCGGAAGAACGGACGGCACATACCCGCGTGGTTGCACTGCCGTGCACGATTGAATTATCGTTCTACTGCGCGCCGGACATAACAGCAGCAGAAAAGGAAATCATTGAAAAGGTGTGCCGGGAAGCGCCGTATATCGAAAGATATTTCAAGAAGATTGAAATGCAACAAAAATATGGGTTTGATCCGCGCGGACCGGAATTTTTATTGTCGCCTAAGTACGGAATGCATTTTTACCATCGTGATATTCCTGAAGATACCTACGCGGCCAGCCATGACTCTTTTGATGAGACGTCCCAGCACATCTTTGGTATGATTCTGGGCTGTGGCGTGCCCACAAACTCGGTCTGGGAGAGGAAAACATCGGTCATTGACCTGCTTCCCCGAATTGTGAGGGACAAATTCGGGTTTATCCTGAACCCGGAAAGACAAGAAGAGTAATCCCGCAAACTTAAATCATTACCTATAGCAAGAGCAATCGGAAAATTCCATAATGATTTTAACTGTTTTAAAGGGGTGTCCTGTAATTATGAATTGATTCGGAAGCGCGCGCAGCGCTTATCCTCAAGGGCTCCAAACGCACATGGAAGGCAAACATGCGATACGCAGCCGCATTATGGTTGGATGGGCAGCCTGACTCCCGGCTTGACAGCCTTCCGGACCTTGGTTAGCATGACAATGAACACCGCATCATAAAAACGCGGAGGAAAACGTATGAAGCCCCATCAGGCGGATTTCAGTCTTTTGCTGGCTGTGCTGCGCAAGCAGGTGCCCGCGCGTCCGGTGCTGTTTGAGCTGTTTATGAACATGCCGCTGTATGAGCGCGTCAACGGGGAGCGGCTGCGGGATGATTCACCGCTGGGTATCGCCCGTTTCACGGTGCGCGCCTTTCACCGGATGGGCTATGATTATGCCACGCTGTACGCCTCCGGCTTTCATTTCGCGGGCGGCTTTGAAACCAAGCACACCCGCTCCCTCAACGCCAACGCGGGCATCAGGGATGAGCGCAGCTTTGAAGCCTTCGCCTGGCCGGATCCTGACGCCTATTCAACAGAACTCCTGGAAGAGATCAAAAGCGACTTGCCGCAGGGCATGCGGCTGATGGTGATGGGGCCGGGGGGCGTGCTGGAGAATGTGATCGAACTGGTTGGCTATGAAAACCTCTGCCTGATGCTGTACGACAATCCTGAGCTGGCCGGGCGCGTCTTTGACGCGGTCGGCAGCCGCTTGGTGCGCTATTATGAGCTGGCCCTGCAGCATGAGGCCGTCGGCCTGATTTCCTCCAATGACGACTGGGGCTTCAACACCCAGCCCTTCCTGAGCCCTGCCATGATGCGCAAATATGTGTTTCCCTGGCATCGGCGCATTGTAGACACCGTGCACCGCGCGGGTCGGCCTGTCTTTTTGCATTCCTGCGGCAACCAGGCCTCCCTGATGGATGAGGTCATCGCCATGGGCTATGATGCCAAGCACTCCTTTGAGGATAACATCCAGCCAATCGAGCAGGCGTATGAGGCTTACGCGGGCCGCATCGCCCTGCTGGGCGGGCTGGATATGAATTTCCTGTGCACGCGCCCGGAGGACGAAATCTACCGCCGCGCCCTGGCGATGCTGGAGCGTTCATCCTCCCGCGGGGGCTGGGCGGTGGGCACCGGCAACAGCGTACCGGAGTACCTGCCGCCGGAGGCCCTGTTTGCCATGCACCGCGCAGCACGGGACTTCGCGGGCTGACACATCCGGAGAATTTGAGTCTCTGGCAAAGGAGCGCCGCGCGGCGTTTTGGCATCTGTACCCCGGGCTTCCTGATGATGAATTTGCAGTAACAGGCGGACTTCTACCCTGAACACGGGGAACTGACTGCCTTCCACCACTGCGCGCGGCTTGCCTGTAATACCGCGCTTGCGTTGCCCATGCTGGATCCGGTGGTGCTGTCCGTCCGGATTCGCGGCGTACTGGGGGATGACGCAAAGGGCAGCATTATCTGCGGTACGGAATGACGTAATCAATCCAGCGACAGGAATTAACAAAAATATCCCCCTGATGAAAAACGAAACGCAACACAGCGCTTAGAATCTATAGAAAAGCAATATCTTGTGTTGAATTTGAGTTGCGTTGTCTGATTGAATTTGAGTTTGCGTGTCTGATTATGTTGACATTAAACAGAAAACATCGTATTATAAATATATAATAAATGCTTGTTTTCGGGGAATAATGCTTGTTATGTGAAGCCTTATGTATCGGTATGTCCTTTTCTATGTTGCAGCTGACGGATGCGATGTTCGCTCCGGTTGGTTTATAAGCGGTAGGTAAATGAACGTAACAGAAGGGTAGAAAAACAGAAGACAGTCATGATCAGAAGCGCGGTGAAACGTTCCCGGTTTAAAAAACCGAACCTGTATTTATTCTTGTTGCCGATTTTGATGTGCACAGTGGGGTTTGTATATTATCCTTTTGTGCGCACGTTTTTATATAGCTTCTCACTGGTTAATTTTTCCGGCGAGATCCTCGAAATCGTTGGTTTTAGCAACTACAGGAATCTGTTTGCTGATGACGTCTTTTTGCTTGCTCTGCGCAATTCCTCGATCCTCGCGATCACGGTGGTGCCGCTTATGCTGGTGATTTCGCTGGGGTTGGCCCTGCTTTGCACCAACAGGCGCACATTGTCGCCCTTGTATGAAACAATGTTTTCACTCCCGATGGCGATGTCCATGACTTCGGCCTGTATGGTGTTCAAACTGCTTTTCAACCCTACGATCGGCATTGTGAACTATACGTTGGGCATTGATTTTGGCTGGTTTAAGGATCCCAAGACCGCCATGGTAGGCATCATTCTGATCTGTGTCTGGATCGGGATTCCTTTTGATTTTCTCCTGATGCTTTCAGCCGTGCGGAATGTTCCTGGTCAGCTTGTTGAATCCGCCATGATTGACGGCGCAGGGTTCACGCGCCGCCTGGTGAGCATCATGATTCCCATTATATCCCCAACAATCATGTATCTTGTTTGTGTCAATTTTGTCGCCGCTTTTATGACCGCGGCCCCGGTGATGCTGATCACGGAGGGAGGGCCCGCCCGAAGCACGACCACCTTGATTTATATGATGTACACTTCCGGCTATCAGTCCTCCAATTACAGCAAAGCCGCTTGTATCAGCGTTGTAACATTTCTCATTACCTTTGGCGTCATGGCTTTGGCTATGTATTATGAACGGAAGAAGGTGCATTTTGAATGAGTACCACGCAAAGGCGCAGACGTATCAACTCGTTCATTATTGTATCTTTTGCCGTTATCATCGGCCTCATTATTGTTTTCCCCGTATTTTACACGTTTTCCACTGCTTTTAAGGCGCGCTCGGAATTGACGGCATACCCGCCAACGTTTTTTCCTAAAAAATTGACCCTGGATAACTATAAAACAGCCCTGTCTCGCGCGCCCTTGTTCCGCTTTATGCTGAACTCCTTCATCGTCGGCGTTCTCGGCAGCGCCCTTCGCATCAGTTTCGCGATCCTGGCGGCTTATGTATTTGCGCACTATCATTTCCGAGGAAGCAATGTTTTATTCCTCATCATTATGGGAACCATGATGCTGCCGGGGGATACGCTGCTGATGGGCAATTATTTGACGGTGTCACAGTTAGGATTGATCGATACCTACATGGGTATATGCATTCCGTATCTTGTGGGCGCCAGCCAGATGTTTATGCTGCGGAATCATTTCAAAACGCTGCCCCGCTCGCTGAGGGACGCGGCCTATATAGACGGTTGCGGGGACATCCGTTATTTGATTGGCGTTGTTATTCCTCTTTCCCGTTCAATCATACTCACGCTGTTAACACAATCCTTTATTATGTTCTGGAATGCTTTCCTGTGGCCGTTGCTGGTCACGAACAAGACGGATATGCGCACGGTACAGGTAGGCATCTCCATGCTGACCTCCCCCCTGGATACAAACTACTCTCTGGTTTTAGCGGGGGTTTCGATTCTTCTTCTTCCATCGTTTGTTTTGTTTTTTATTCTGCGTATGAACATCAAACAGGGCATTACTGCCGGGGCTTTGGTCGGGTAAGGCCGGCGCTTATACCGCTGGCTGTACCTAATACTGGATGATTGGAGAAAATGTTCGCCTGCGGCAGTCATTGATAAGACTCAAAAAAAGGAGGCACCAAATGAAAAAGATCCTGTCCCTTGTATTGATCCTCATGGTTGTCAGCTCAGTGGTTGCTTATGGCGAGGGCGTTTCATCGCCGGAAGAAACCCGGAAAATCACTTTCTGGTATGCAAGAGGCAATGAGACCGGCATGGCGATAGAGGACGCGGTGAAGGCGTTCAATGAGGGAATCGGCGCCGAACTGAAAATCGTCGTTGAACCGATTTACCAGGGGTCATTGGCGGACGCAACGACCAAAATGCGGGCTATCCTGCAGGGCGACCAAATGAATCAGCTTCCTGACGTAATGGAAATTGACGCGACCGGCATTATTGATTATCGCACCTCCAAGTACGCTTTTTCGATCGATCAGGCTTTGGCCGGTGACCCTCAATATGATATCCGCCCCATTAACCCGACAGCTTTGAAAAACTGGAGTTTTGGCGGCGTGCAATGGGGCCTGCCCTTTACGATCACTACGCATGTGATGTTCTACAACAAAACGTTATTTGATCAGGCCGGGATTACAAGCGCACCCACCACGTTCGCCGATATCATTGACGTGGCCGGCAAGCTGCCTGCCAAAAACAGCTATGGCCAGAAGCTAAGCGCCTATGCCTGCCTGCCGTCCTCCATTTATCTGGCGTACTGGATTGGGCAAATTCCCGGGGAGAACGCCAACGCATCCTATATTGTGAACAACCGCAACGGCCGTGACGGATTGGCTACCGAACTGGTATGTGACAAGGAAGGTACCCTGCTGAAGTTCTTGACCGCCTGGAAAGAGGTCTATGACGCCGGCGCGGTGCTCAATGTCGGCGATGGCATTGTGGAGATGTTCGCTACCGAACAAATCGCCATGATGACGGGAGATACCGCCAATACAGTATCCTTGCTTGAACAGATTGACGGGCGTTTTGAATTGGGATGCGAGACCTTCCCGCGCATTGACAAAAACTCCAACCCCGGGAACCAGGTATCCGGCTCAGCCGTTTGCATTTTCAATAAAGATGATGATGCCAAGGCCATGGCTGCATGGGAGTTGATCAAGTATCTGACCCAGGCCGAACCCCAGGCGAACATCGGCCTCGCTTCCGGATATATTCCCTGCAACAGCGGGTCCTTTCAAGTGCCCGCATACCAGGATTATATCACGCGGTATCCCCAAATGATCGTTGGCCCCAGACAGCTCGCTTTCACCAGCCCCGACAATGTGGGAATCAATGTCGGGCCATCCATCAACTTCTATCTTGAAGTGCAGGCGCAAGTGTCCAACATGCTCGAATCCGGCGCCTCGCCCGAAGATACCGCGGTTGCCTTGGCCGCCTCATTAAACGCAATGCTTAAGGAATATGCGGAAGCCAACCCGGACAGATAGGAGGCGCACACCTTGGCGGGAAGATGCGCCCCGGTCAATTTGGCGCTCACCCGCTTATGAAATGAATGAGCTTCGCAATCATCTGGTACGAAGGAGATAAACATGGGTAAAATCGAGCAATTGGATTACGATAAAACTGTTCAATATTTTTGGGACAAGCTGGGTACCGCGTGCATCATGCAGCTGGCAGCCAGCGCGGATGATCGCATAAGCGTTCGTTCAGTGAGCTGTATCATGTATAGCGACGCCATTGTTTTCAAAACGGATAAAAACTTTGACAAAACCAAGCAGTTGTTGAAAAACCCCAATGTGGCCATGTGCAAATACAACATCAACGTTGAGGGAATCGCGGAGAACCGGGGTCTGGTAGTGGATGAACCGGACCGCAAGTTCGAAAAGCTGTATGCCAAGCATTTGGACGGCAGTTACAATGCCTACAGCCATGTGGATACTGAAATCCTGATCGCGGTCTATCCCAAGCAAATTGAGATATGGGATTGTGATGAAAACAATTACGCGTTTCAGATTTTAGTGGATGTGGAAAAGAAAACCGCCGTCAAACAATGGTATGACAAAACCTGACAAGACCATCGCATCCATAAGCCCCCGCGAGGAGTGACGGGGGCAAAGGCGCCGGACACGTTTGCCAACCCTTGACAACAAAGCGCAAACGATCAGCGATTGCTTCCGGATGCTTGGAATCAGCATTATGCCTGTCCCCCGAAACTCTTCCAAATTATCTCAAGGGGCGTGAGTTCCGGGGGACAGGCAGCGAGGGAAAAACAATTCTTCCATACGGTCCTGCGCCACCACGGCAAATGAGCGGCGCAGGACCATATCAGTTATACTGATATAAAGCGATAAAACGGCTCAAACTGTTTCCTGTTGCGGGAATGAAAGACCTCCCAGCCCGCGCGTACAATCACAGGTGAGCGACAACAGCGGGGAGCAGCCTGCCGGCTTCTCCCAAAGGGGTTCCTTGTGTTTTGAGGCGCGTTGATCCTCAACCCTCAGCCTTGTCGCGCATATACCCCTTGACAGCTTCGATATCCTTATCAATCTGCTTGCGCAGCTCGGCCAAACCGCCCGGGAACTTGACCACGCCGCGGATGTACACCAGCAATTCCAGAAAGACTTCTTTTCCGTAAATGTTCCGGTCAAAATCCAAGAGGAAGGTCTCGATGGTGGCAATCGGAATGTCATCATCCGAGGGGCGCAGGCCAACGTTGGTCATGCTGCGGAAGTTTTCCCCGTCAATCGCGCTGTTAGAGCCATAGACTCCGTGCGGCGGGAACATCTTGTTTTCCGCCACGCGCAGGTTGGCGGTGGGCATGCCGAACTTGCGGCCTGCTGCCTTTCCGTGCACTACAGTGCCGCACAGCAGGTAGGCATGCCCCAGCAGCTTTTGAATCCCCTGAAAATCCCCTTTGAGGATGGCTTCCTTGACGGCGCCTGTGGATACTGCCTCCTCAAACAGACGAACCATGGGCACCGTGACGACATCAAATCCGTAACGCTCTCCGAGCGCACGAAAGGCGGGAAGGTCCAGCCGGTCGCTGCCAAAGCGCGCGCCCTCGCCCGCCACCACCGCCCCGGCGTTCATTTTTTCTTGCAGAATTTCCTTTGCGAAAGCCTCCGCGGACAGCGGAAGGACTTTTTCCGCCGGGATGGAGACCAAAAGGTCCAACCCGGAATTTTTCAGCAGATAAGCCTTTTCATACTCGGTGTAGAGAAATGGCAGCTTTCCCTCAGAAAAACTTAGCAGCACACGCTGACGGCCACGCTGCTCGCACACCTTTTGAATCACTGCCCTGTGGCCGATGTGCAGGCCGTCAAAGCGGCCAAAGGCCACGCAGGCTCCCGGCTTCACCTTTGTAAAGTCTGTACCGTGCTTCATGTTTTCCCTCCAAATACTCTTGAAAAAGAAAAGAACAGGAGGCAGCCGGCGCTGGCTCCATGTGTTTTGATCAGACCGGCTGCTCTTTATTCTTGCGGAGCATCACGACCACGATCAGCGCGCCTGCCAGGTACAGGATCGCGGTGAAGAGCCGCATGCCTGGACTGCCGTTAAAAGCGGAGATGGAAATCAGCTTGGCCAGGAAGGGCACCAATCCCTTCAGTGTTGTGAAGGAGACCGCGAACATCGGGATAAAGCGCATGCCGGGGCTGTCGATCAAAAGGTTTTTATCCTTTAATGCGTAATGATGACCCGGAAGGTGCCCGGAACAATCGCTGCTTCAAAAGCGGATTGCGCATCGGAAAAGGGGACGGTCTTGCTGATCAGGGGCTTGCAGTCTATGATGCCTTTGGACAGCAGCAGGTTGGCGGTGTAGAAATTCTGGTTGTCGGGGCTGATGGCGCCGGTCAGAATGATCTCGTCCCGGTGCAGCATCTGGGGGCTGATCTCAACGGGCTTGTCCGGATGAAGGGAGCTGTACTGCACCATCCGGCCGCGCTTGTCCAGCATGGCGATGGCCTGGGGCACCACTGAAGGGATGGCGGTGGTATTGAACACCGCGTCGGCGCCCCGGCCTCCGGTCAGGGAACGGACATATTCCACCGGGTCTTTTTCGGCCGGGTCAAAGGCGATGTCCGCGCCCAGTTTTTCAGCCAGCTCACGGCGCGCTGGGTCGATCTCACTCAATATGACCCGGCAGCCGCGGCGCTTGGCCAGCATCACATGGAACTGTCCCATGATGCCGCCGCCGATGACCACCACATCCTCGCCCAGCCGCAGGCCGGCGCGCTCAATGCTGTGCACACAGCAGGCAAGGGGTTCGGTCAGACTGGCTTCGGGATAGGACAGGCTTTCAGGGATGCTGAACAGCGCGTTGGTGTCCACGACCACGTAGTCGCACAGGCCGCCAGGCCCCGGCAACAGCCCTGCGCGGGTGGGCTTTTTTAACGACCGCTCGCACATGTTGGTATAGCCCGAACGGCAGTAATGGCACTCGCCGCAGGTGTACAAAAGGCGTACGGAAACCCGGTCTCCCACCGACCATTTTTTCAGGTCGACGCCTTCCCCCAGGGCAGCTATCTCGCCGGCCACCTCGTGGCCGCCGGTTGCGGGCAGCGGCATTTTTACCATACCCAGAAAAATCCGCTGCTCCAGCGTGCACAGCGCCACAGCGTGCACCTTGACCAGGGCTTCCCCGGCTCGCAGCGCAGGGGTTTCAAGATCCAGGATTTCCACCTTTTTAAGTCCGGTCACCGCCGCGGTTTTAATTTTGATCGTCATACATCCTCCTAAAAATCATTCAAAACCTTGTCGCCCGGGCGGATATCGGCCCGCCGTTTCCTGTGTGCTTCGGAAAAAGCAGGGCCGGTCTTCCTGCCCGGCGTTGATCCGTTTATTTCAGCATGCCCAGGGCCTGGTCCACCGAGGCGTTGTCGTGCACCAGCGCGGCGATGGCCGCGCAGACCCGAGCGATGTTCTGATGGCGGTAAATATTGCGCCCCATGATCACGCCCTTGGCGCCCGCGTCCAGCGAGGTCCTGACATTTTCAAAGATTTCGCGCTCCTCCTTGGCTTTGCCGCCCCCCAACACCAGGATGGGTACGTAGCAGCCGTCCACGACCTCCCGGAAGCGCTCGCCGCCCACACACTCGGCCTTGATAAAGTCAGCGCCCAGTTCGGCGCCCAGCCTGCAGGCAAAGCCCATGTTCTCCACCGAGCGGGTATCAATGCCCTCATGCTTCTCAAAGCCATAGGGCAGCATTTCAGCGCAGACCGGCAAGTTGTATTGCTGGGCGTCTGCGGCCAGCTCAGCCAGGTACTTCAAGGTATGCTCGTTGTCGGTGCTGCCCGGATAACCCATGCACAGCATGGCGTCAGCCCCCACCCTGACAGCGTCCTCGGCTGAGTAAAGCAATTCCAGGGCTTCCATGGGCTTGCGCAGGGCGGAGATGCCGCCGTCAGCGCGCATGATCAGGCCGGCGTTGCCAAAATCCCGCTGGAAATGCTTGATCACGCCATAGGTGGTCAAAAAGCCGTCTACGCCCCCGGCTACGGCTTCGCGGATGACATGACCCACGTCATTCAAATCGGGCGAAGGCATCATGGCCGCGTGGTCAATGGCGATGATGAACGACTTGCCGTCCTTCTTGAAAATATTGTGCATTCTCCTCTTCAATGGTGGTTCCTCCTTTTATCCTGTTCGCTTTGATTTTGATATTTAATATGCCTCGGCGAAAATTTTGCTGTAGGCGCACTGGTTGCCGCCCAGGTACAGATGGGTGGTGGTGTCCATGGTGAGTTCCCCGGCGGCGGGCGGGAAATAGCCGCCGGATTCCTTGTTGAGCCGGAAGGTGTCGCCGCCCACAGCGCGCTTGACCTGCTGCAGATGGATTGTTTTTTCGATGGAGCCGCCGCTGATGATGGCATCAGCCTCTGGCACGTCGTCCACCAGCAGGATGCCTTCGGTGCCGTCGGCGCCGCCAAACTCAAAGGTGATGGTAGACGTGCCGATGCCGGCTTTTTCAGCAGTCTGAATGGTCAGCATGCCGTCCACGCAGGCGTTGCCGCCTCCTTCCCAGACCATGACCAGGCCGGTGGCGCCAAGCATCTGTGCCAGCTTGACATTGTGGCTGGCCGCGCGCTGCTTGTGCCAGTTGCTTGGGTTGTGGCTGCGGCAAAACAATACCCCCTTGAAGTTCAGATCCTTGTTATGCCGGCGATAGAGTTCCAGCAGCACGGGATGGTTGACATGAAGGTAGGTGGGCACCTTGAACGCCGGCCACACATAGTTGCCGCTGACCACGCACCCGTCCAGCATTTCATTGGGGTGCAGCAGGGTGGGGACAATGTCGTCAATGGGCAGTCCGTACAGCATGGTGTTGGCGTAAGGGCCCTGGTTCTGGCACTGCCAGACCATGACCACCCCGGGCAGGTCCTTGTTTTCTTCCTCTGTAGAAAAATCCTCGCTGTGGTCCGGTACAAGCCCGCGGGTCAGCTCCGCCAGATAGGCGGCGATCCTGAGCGCGATCAGCCGGATGTCGTCATCGTACTCAATGGAGGACTTGCCCTCAGTCAATTCGTAAACGATCACCAGGTTGTAGGTGTCGCAAAAGGGCGTGTACCCGGCGTAAGGCCCCCGCAATTCGATGATGGCGTCGCGGGGGTATAAAAGCCCGCTGGAAGCGTTGCTCTCATCCCAGGGCAGGGCCGCGCTTTCCATGACCGTAAAGCCGGACAGCACATTGGTCACCCCGCGGCCTACGGTATAGGGGGTGCTGAAAAAGCCGGAGTACTGCTGGCCTTCGCCCTGGATTTTGACCATGGGGCAGATCGTGTCCAGCACGTGGATGATGCGGGCGTCTTCACCCGGTTTGGTGATTTCCAAATGAAATCCTTTGACCGCCCGGAACAGGTCGCGGGTCAGGCTTTGCAGCTCCTGCTCATTGATGGTCAAAACGCCCTCCGAGAAAGCGCAGCGCTCGCCAAAGCGCACTTCCCTAACATCGAAATACTGTCTGGTTAGCTTCATATCCATCACGATCAGCCCTCCTTACTCTGGTCCACAGTAAAGATGGTGGGCGCGGCAACCTCGGTTTGAAAAACTTCCAGCGCTTTTTCGATGATTCTTCTTCTGTACGCTTTTTCCCGTTCAAGCGGCAGGGAGGGATTGCCAACAGGGGCGGTAAAGTCGCCGCCAAAGACAATGCGGTTGGCGCCGGCGCTTTGTGAGATGGAGGTAAAAGCGTTGATATGTACGCTCGGGATGCCCACCCGGTCCAATTCCTTGGTTATCGTTGCGCCGCAACGTGTGCAGGTGCCTCACGTGGAGGTCAGGATGACCGCTCCGATCTTTTCTTCCAGCAGGCGCTTGGCCCAGTCGGCGCCCATTTTCTGGCTGCTGGCTACGTTGGTGCCCACGCCGCAGGTCGTTCCAAAAAAAGGGTACAGCCCGCCGATAACGCCCTCTTGCTCCAGGTCACGCATGACATCCAAGGGGATAAGGCGGTGAGGGTCTTCACTGGCCGCGGTGGTGTCATAGCCGCCGTGGATGGACTCATATTCGCCCTTTTTCAGCGCGGAAACACCCTCCAGGGCATACACGCCATAGCTGGTGGCGAAAGCCTGCTTGATCTTGTCAGGATTGCCCACCGGCACAAGACCGCCGGTGGTAAACAGAGCGATCTTGACCTTTTTCAAATGCTTAACCGGCGCTGCCGGCGGGATGACCTCAAATCCCCTCAGCGGCACCTCCGTGCGGTAGGGGCGGCCGTTGAGTTTATCAAGCAACAGGTCCACCACGCGCTCTGCTCCGCTTTTCTCGTGGTATTCGTTGTAACGGCGGCCGGTTTCCAGATAGCCTTCCAGGCGGGCCGGGCCGATTTTTTCTCCCCTGGCCAATTTGAGGGCCAGAGCGGCCAGGCCCGGCAGCGATTTTCTCATGCCTGCTGCCGTTTCGGTGGTGGAAACGATATAGTTGTCGCGGACGAACATCTTGACTGCCGGGTTGTCCTTCCACATCGCGGTGACGCTTGGCACCTTCAGCTCCCTTTTGACATAGTCGCAGACTTTGGCGCAGGCAACGCCGTAACGCCCGGCGTTGAAGGCGGGTCCGGCGATAAACACATCGGGCTTTTCCTGTTCTATTAAGGCTTTGAGTTTTTCGCATACCTCGGGGAAATTGCTTTCGGTGTTGATGTAGTTGTCCCCGCAGTATACCACCTTGTCGATGCGCATTTCGCCCTTCCAAAGCTGGTTTAAGCCAACAGCCGGGCCCTTGATTTCCGATAGGATTTCAAAACCCGTGTCCGCCATGGTTTCCCCGCCGATACCGGCGTAGAACTGGTTGATGTAATGAATGGCTTTAAGTCCCATCAGATCCTCCTTTCTTTCCGGTTGAATGCTTTTTGTCGTTACGCGCCGCCCAAAGGGCGGCCGGCGATGATGGAGATCGCAACAGCCTGGCTCCCAGCGCAAACCGGGCGCTTCGTCCCGGCTTTTAAAACATTGTAGGGACCTAAGTGCCCGGCCGGTGTTCTTCGCCCTCCGCCATTACAAAGGCGCTGCCTTCCCGAGGCGCCGGGCCCGAAGATCATCAAAAGGATACCATGCCTGTCCGGACAAAACGCCGCTGCGTTCAGGCTGACGGCGGTCGCTGAGCGCTTCTCTTTCTCTGGCGCGGCGGAGCGCCGGGTCTCGACGTTTGCGATGGCCTTTGTCCCTGGTCACGCCGGAGGCTTAAACGGGCGGCTGGGCGTCCTCCAGGGTTTCGACAAAGACAGTTTTGGACACCATGTACTTGTGGATGCCGGCAACGCCAATTCCGCTTTCCTTCCACCCGGTGCCGGGGGATTCGATCATGCTTTTGCTAAAGTAGTTGTTCACATAAATCTGCCCGCTTCTGATGCCGTTGGCTACACGCAGCGCCCGCTTGATGTCCTTGGTGAATACGCCGCCAGCCAGGCCGTATTTGCTGTCATTGGCCAGCTTCAGAGCCTCTTCCTCGGTGTCAAAGGGGGTCACGCTGACAACCGGGCCGAAAATTTCCTCCCGGAAGATGGTCATCTCCGGAGTGACGTCCGCGAACACCGTCGGGGGGACAAAATTGCCTTGTTTTAGGTGTTCTTCCCGGTAGGGCACGCCGCCGCATACCAGCCGGGCGCCTTCTTGTTTCCCTTTCTCAATGTATTCCCATACCGATTGGGCGTGCTGCCGGGAGATCAGCGTGTTGAAATTGGCCTTGGGGTCAAAGCCGTCTCCGGGCACCAGCCTGGCTGCCGCTTTGCTGAGAGCATCCAAAAAGGCATTATAAATGCTGCGCTGCACCAGCAGCCGGGTGCCTGAGACGCACACCTGCCCGGAGTGGTTGGTAAAGCCGAAGAGGGCAAAGCGCGCTGTCCTCTCCAGGTCCACGTCTTCAAAGATAATGTTGGGGCTTTTGCCGCCCAGCTCCAGGGCCACGTCCTTGATGGTTTTGGCGGAATGCAGCAGAACTTCCCGCCCGGTGGAGGTTCCTCCGGTCATGGAAATCATGTCCACCAGGGGGCTTTCCACCAAATAGCTGCCCACTTCGCTGCCTGAGCCTGTAACCACGTTGACCACCCCCGGCGGGAATCCGGCTTCCTCGTATACCTGGGCCAAGGTCAGCATGGACAGCACGCCCCAGGTGGGGGGCTTGATCACCACCGTGTTGCCGGCGGCAAGGATAGCGCTCACTTTCTGACAGCCCATCAAAAAGGGACCGTTCCAGGGCAGGATTTCGCCCACTACGCCACAGGGGTTCCAGGTGACATAGTTGAGGGTCCCGTATTCGCTGGGGACCACTTTGCCGTCCAGGTGGCGGGCCTTGCCTGCGAAGAACTCGAAAGCGTCCACCGCCATGGGCACTTCCCAGTAACGGCAGCTTCCGTAGTTTTTGCCGCATTCCAGGGTTTCTATGGCGGCGAACTCATCCCCCCGGCGTTCCAGGACAGCGGCGGCCTTCAGCAGCAATTTGCTGCGCTCCTTGGCGGACATGCGGCTGTAAGGCCCATTGTCAAAGGCCTGCCGCGCGGCTTGCACGGCCAGTTCACAATCCTCCCGGCTGCCCTTGTACGCTTTGGCAAAAGGCCGGTTGGTCACGGGGTTGACAACCTCCGCGATCTTGCCTTTTTGGGCGGGTACATACTGCCCGTTGATGTAGAGTTTGTATGGCTGCTTGCTGACAAAATCCAATGGGTTCATACTGCGCTCCCCCCCTCTCTGCCCACAAAGATTTCTTAGTCTGCCGTATTTATTTGAGTTTGTAAACTCATTCAAAATATCATTCCGGCCGTCAATTGTCAACTTTTTGTATATTCTTGTATATTCTTACACAACCCGCTCCGCCCTTCTTTGCCTGATCATCCCCGGTTCATGACAGGCAGATTCAGCCGCAGCCCCTGTCCTGACAGGATTCACACCTGATCGCGCAGCAGCGGCATGGACATACACCGCGGGCCACCCCGGCCGCGGCCCAGCTCGGAACCCGGGATTTTGATGGTGCGGATGCCATGGTTCTCCAGGATGCGGTTGGTGACGGTGTTGCGGTCATAGACGATAACGGTGCCCGGCCGGACACACAGCGTGTTGCTGCCATCGTTCCACTGCTCGCGCTCAGCCGCGATGGAGTCGGAACCGCCGCAATGAATCAGGGTGACGCGGTCCAGATCCAGCTCACGCTGCAGGATGTCCTCCAGGCTGCCGGGCAGCTCCTGGGCGCTGAGCGTATCGCCTTCCATGCGCAGCCGGAAGCAGCGCAAAACCGGCAGGATGCCCGGGTGGATGGTGAAAGTACCTACGTCTACCTGGGTAAACACGGTGTCCAGGTGCATGAAGGCGCGGACATTGGGGATATCAAAGACCAGGACGCTTTGAATGCCGCTGTCCGCGTCCCGGGAGAGGTTGCGGCACAATTGCTCAATGGCCTCCGGCGCCGTGCGCTGTGACAAGCCCACGCCCAGCACGCCGTTGCCCAGGTTGAGAATGTCCCCGCCCTCCAGGGAAAAGGGCAGTTCCGCCTGGTACCAGCTTTTGACCTGCCCTGCATAATCGGGATGGTATTTAAAAATATAGTTGCCATATATAGATTCCCGGCGCCTGGCAGGCGCGAACATGCTGGAGGTGGCGATGCCGTGGCCGATGGTGGCGAAGGGGTCACGGGTAAAATACAGGTTGGGGATGGGGTCCAGCAGGTAGTTGGCATTCCTGCGCACCAGGCGGGTCAGCGGATAGCGCGGGTAGAGTCCGGCCTCCTCATAGGTGACGCCGGCCATGGTCTTTTCCACCAGGGCGGTGTTGTCCCGGATGCCTGAGAACAGCTCGCGCAGGGCCGCGCGCTCGCTGACGGCTGCCCGGCCGCTGAGGGTGATGAATTCCTCAATGAACCGGTCGCGCGCGCCGGGTGCCTCAAGGCTTTGGGCCACCATGTCCTTCAGGTAGCATACCTGGACGCCCTCGGCCTTCAGGGCGCCGGCAAACCGGTCATGCTCGCGCTGCGCGCCCTGCAAAAAGGGGATGTCATCAAACAGCATCCGGGACAGGTGCGGCGGCGTCAGTTGTTCAAGTTCCGGTCCGGGGCGATGGATCAGCACCTTGCGAAGGGCGCCGATCTCACTGAAGACAGCGATGCGCATACCGTTTCCTCACTTCAATTTGCTGAACTTTATACATCCTAACATAATTATGCAGGTTTGCATAGATATTGCCCTGTATACAAAACCGGCCGCCATGCGAGGGTGGGTATTGGCTTTGCCCGGGGAGACAAAGCCGCGGTTTCAAACGCAAAATGCAGCAACCGGACAAGCCCTGTCCGGTTGCTGTTTGTCTTCAGTGCGTTTATTTGTCTGCCGGCTGTTTACCAGCTTGCGTTCTTCGCCTGGCTGACCGCGCGCTGGTGATCGCCATCCACCCGGTTGGTCTCATGGGTTTTGGATTTGTAAAAGTGGATGCAGAAGTGCCCGTCAAAACCATTGCCGGGGATGGTGTCTTCCCCGTGGGGCATGGTGTTCATGGACGCGGCATAGACATGGCCGTTGTACATGACCAGGATGGCGCGCCGCCGCCAGGAATAGGCGCCGCCGCTGATCTTTTTCAGCGTCTCCGCGTCGCCGCTGGAGAGCGGCTCGGCGTCCAGGTGGTTGTAGCCGCTCCATCGCCTGGCGGTGAAGGTCATCCCGGTGGACACATCCTTGATCTGGAAGGTAGCGCCCTTGGGGATGGTGCTGCTGCCCCCGTCAAACCACTTCAGCTGCTCAGTGGGGATGGTATAGTTGGCGGCGTCCTTGCCAAACAGGGCCTTGATGGTGCTATAGCCCGCGATGCCGTCCTGCTTGAGGCCGCGGGAACGCTGAAAGCGCTTGACCGCTTCGGTGGTGGTTTTGCCATAAGAAGAATCGATGGTTTCCCGGTAATACCCCTTGAGCTTCAGAGCCTGCTGCAGCGCCTTGACGTGCCGCCCGGAGTTGCCCGGACGGGTGGTGTTGGGCACTGTGATATCGCGGATGGAGGAGATGCCTTTCATGCCCGGGTCATTCTTGGCGGAGACCTCCTCCTTTTCCTGGTTGAACAGCTTGCGGATGGTGGCGCTGTCCGCGCGCCCGGTCACCTTGAGCCCGGCCGCCTTCTGGAATTTTTCCACCGCGCCCGCGGTCTGGTCTCCATAGCGGCCATCCAGCGCGCCGCTTAAATAGCCTTTGATTTGCAGCGCGCGCTGCAGCTTCTCAACGTCCCTGCCGTAGGAGCCTTTGGAACAGGCGCCGGGCCGGCTGCCCAATTCGGAGATGGTTTTAGCCTGCGCGTAGCGGCTGGCGGCAGCGGTTTGTTCAGCTTTTGCGAAGGCGCGCTTCGCCGCGGAAGACGCGTTGACTAGGCTGCGCATAATATAGCCGCTTTGCCTGTTGTACTCCACCTTGTAAAAATCGCCGCGCACACCGAGGATGGTCACCTTGGTGCCCTTGTTCAAAACAGCGTAGTATACGCTGTCGGTATCCGCGCGGGAGCGGAAAAACACCTTGTCCTTGTTGACAGTGCCGGTATAGCTCTCCGCAGCCAGCGCCGCGGGGGCAAAGGCACCCAACAGCACAACAACGGCAATCAGCGCAGTGGCGCGGGTGATCGGCTTTTGCATTGTATCCTCCTGAACATGTTGGGCTCATTCGCACGCCACTAAGATATTACAAAATTATTACGTTGTCAAGCCCAAATGTAACAATTTGGGACAATTTGGGCTTGGTATAAGCATTTTATGATTGAGTTCAGTATCAGTCAGACAAAGCGGCCTTAGCTGAATCGCTCAGGCCGCTTGTTTTGTGCGCTTCAGCCCACAAAACCACCAGCAGAGCTGGTGGAATAAAAAAGCTTTAGCTATCGGAAACCTCCTTTGCTACAATCGAGAAGGTCTGGCAACCGCATCGAAAGCAAAGGAGGTTTGTCATCGAAGATGAATGACAGTAAAAGCTTATCACACACAAAATGGAACTGCAAATATCACATTGTGTTTGCCCCGAAGTATCGACGGCAAATTGTGTACGGGAAGATCAAAGCGGAGATCGGAAGGATTCTCAGGCAACTATGCGATATGAAACAAGTGGAGATACACGAAGCAGAAGCCTGTGCGGATCATATCCATATGCTGGTGAGTATCCCGCCAAGCATAAGTGTGTCGCAGTTTATGGGATACCTAAAGGGAAAGAGATCGCTCATGATATTTGACCGGCATGCGAACTTGAAATACAAGTATGGCAATCGTCATTTTTGGTGTCGCGGGTACTATGTAGATACGGTGGGACGCAACAAGGAAAGGATAGCGAAATATATCCGGGAACAATTGCAATCGGATGTAGCTGCGGATCAACTCTCGTTCAAGGAATACATAGACCCGTTTACGGGTGGCAGGACAGAGAAGGCATAAAGAAGGCCGCTTAAGCGGCGGCCAGAGAAAAAGTTGCGGTTGTCGGATCATTCAGAGCGTCTTCAGACGCAGCCAGTAAATGGCCTTGAAGGCCTCGTGCATACCACCGGCTCAGCCGGTGGTTTTGATTACTTGCGCTCCGGAGCCGTCCTGCGGCTCCCTTTTATCGGGGATTACACCTCGTCGTGTGAATCAAAAAAAGCCTCGTCCTCTTCTTCATCAAGCTCATCCATGAACAACTCGAAGATTTCCTGCTCAACGTCCTCGCTTTCGCAGGGGACATAGGTTTCCTCGCCTTCTTCGTTCTGCTGGATCTTTAGAATGACAACCTCACCCTCCTCATCGTTTTCTTCCTCTTGGGGAGCCAGAAGCACAATATAACTCTCGCCCCTGTGCTCAATGGTTGTGAGGTATTCAAACGCGATGGTCTGCCCTTCCTCATCAATCAGTTCAACGATGTTGCTTTCCAGATCTTCCGGCAGATCGTCCCTGTGTTGCTCGTTGGCCATGTGTTTTTGTTCCTCCTGTATTATATGGACGGATCCCCGTCCGGGGGTACAAGTGATGTTGCCCGGTCCAGCCAGGCTTGCAGGATCAGCGCGGCAGCCACCTGATCAACCAGGGCCTTGCTCTGCCGGAGCGTGGTGCCGCTCTCGCGCAGCGCGTCCTCAGCCTCCAGGCTGGTCAAGCGCTCGTCCTGAAACGCCACGCGCAATCCCTGCTTGCGCAAAACCTCCGCAAAACCGCGAACCTCCTTCGCTTGGGCTCCCTCCCGGCCGTTCATGCGGCAGGGCAGGCCCAGCACAACATACGCGCAGTCATTTTCGCGCGCCAGCTGCGCTACCGCCCGCGCGGAAGGGCCCCAGCCGATGTGGCGGAGAACGCTGTGGGGGCTGGCAATTTTTCCCGAAGGATCGCTGAGCGCAACGCCGATGCGGGCCGCGCCATAGTCCAGGCCCAGCAGTCTCATCAAACGTCGCCGGTGGGCATACTGAAGTAAGAACGCACCAGCTCCTCGAGAATCTCATCCCGCTGCAGGCGGCAAATCAGGCTGCGCGCATTCTCATGGCTGGTGATGTAGGTAGGGTCACCGGTCATTACATAGCCGGTCAGCTGGGCGACAGGATCATAGCCTTTGGCTATCAGCGCCTGGTAAACATGCTGAAGGATGCTTGCCGCTACGCTGTTGTCATCCTTGATCGGGACCAGTTTGGTGGTTCCAAAGTTCTCGGTCATAAGCAACCCTCCTGTCTTTATTATACAGGATGCGCCGGAAACATCAAGACACCTGGCGGCTTCCCTTGAGGATAATACTCAAATTAATGCACGTTCATCCGTAAATAGACATGCTATACTGGTAAAAAGATGAGCGAGGTGGGACGAATGAGCAAAGCCCTGTACCATGAGGACGCGTGGATGTGGTCCTTTGACGCGTGCGTTTGCGACGCCAGGCAGGATCAGACCGGGCACTGGCTGTGCCTGGACCGCACCGCCTTTTACCCCGAGGGAGGCGGCCAGCCCGGAGACAGCGGGCGCCTGCTGGCAGGCGACAGGGAGTGGACCGTAACGGATACCCGGCGTGACCCTGCGGGCGGCATCTGGCACCTGCTCAGCGCGCAGGATGGCGCCGCGCCGCCGGACATAGGCGTACAGGTCCATGGTGAAATTGACTGGTCGCGCCGCTTTGACCACATGCAGCAGCATACGGGCGAACACATCATTGCCGCAAGCCTGTTTGAGGTGACCGGCGGCTTTACCCACGGGCTGCACATCGGGCATGAGGTTTCCACCATCGATGTGACGCTGCCAGACGGCGCAACCAAATTGGACACTCAGGAGCTGGACCGCATTGAAGCGCTGGCCAACGCGCGCATCGCGGCGGACGGGCCGGTAGTCTGCCGTTTCCCGGACAGCGAAGAGCTCGCCGGGCTGCCGCTCCGGAAGGACCCCACCGTGACCGAGCAGGTGCGCGTATGCGCCATTGGGGATTACGAGATGGTGGCCTGCGCCGGTACCCACTTGAGCCGCACCAGCCAGGTGGGTCTGGTCAAGCTGCTCAAGTCCGAGCCTGCCCGTGGCAAGATGCGGCTGTCTTTTCTGTGCGGGAAACGCGCCATGGCGCACTACGCGCTGATATACAAGGCCATCATCCAGGTGGCTGATATGCTCAGCGCGCGGGTGGAGGAGACGCCGCAGCTGCTGCGCGAGCAACTGGACAAGGCCGCGCAGACCCGCAGGGAACTGGCCGCGCTGCGGCGGCAAAACACCCTGAGCAAGGCGCCCGCCCTGCTGGCAGACGCGCAGGCGCTCAGCGACGGCCGGCGGCTGGTCATGGCCGAGCTGGAGGAGAACGACCTGCCGGCCATGGAGGCGCTGGCCAACGTGATCACCCAGCAGGAGCGCGTCATCGTCCTGCTGTGCGCCCTGAAGGATGGCCGGCGCAACCTTTTGTTCGCCCGCTCCGCGGATCTGGACACAAACATGTCGGACCTGATCAAGTCCACGGGCGCCAAGGGCGGCGGCCGGCCGGAATTCGCCCGGGGCGCCTGCAAGGAGAGCCTGCCCTGGGAAGCGGCCAAGGTGATGGCGCCCCACCTGTAGCGCGCATCGGCCGCCGCGCGGCAAATTAATCCTTTACAGACAGCGCGGATTGGTTTAGCATTTATACGAAAAAAATATTGGAGGGTGACATGGGCGACAATGTATTCATCTTCGGGCATCCGCTGATTCAGCACAAGGTGTCTCTTTTGCGGGACAAGAACACCTCCATGAAGGATTTCAGGGACTTGGTGGATGAGATCTCCATGCTGATGGTCTATGAGATCACCAAGGACTTTGAACTGGTGGAAACCGAGATTGAAACCCCGATGGCGCGGACTAAAACCAAGGTCCTTTCCGAACGCAAGGTTTCTCTGGTGCCCATCCTGCGCGCGGGTATTGGCATGGTGCATGGCATCCAGCAACTGCTGCCCAACGCCCGGGTCGGCCACATCGGGCTGTACCGCGACCATGACACCCATGAGCCGGTGGAGTATTACTGCAAGCTGCCCCTGGATATCGCCGACAGCACCGTCATTGTGCTGGATCCGATGTTTGCCACCGGCGGCTCCATTGCCGCGGCGCTCAAGATCCTCTACGCCAGGGGCTGCACCGATCTGCGGCTGGTGTGCATTGTGGCCGCGCGCTACGGGGTGGAGCGCATCGCCAGGGACTTCCCGGAGGTCAAAATCTACTGCGCGGCCTTTGATGAGGAGCTCAACCCCAACGCCTACATCGTTCCCGGGCTGGGGGACGCCGGCGACCGCTTATTCGGCACCAAGTAAGCTGCGCAAGTGCCCGCGGGCGCTTGTTTTTTATGGGATTCCGCATGGGCGTTCCTCAACGCTGCATGCCTGTCGCCAGGCGATACTCTTGATATGGGCATATTCCCCTGTGTTCCCGTTTGTTTGGCACGATATTCTCTGTTTACTATATTAAAAAAACAATCAGGAGAGTACCCAACAGGCTGTTGTTGTGGATTCCGCAACGTATACGATATATCCTCTGGAATGGAACAAAAAACAAAAGTTCTGCACATGGACAGAAGACGAAACAATCAACAGCCTCCGGAGCGCGGGTTATGACGCCCGGGGACAGCTGATTGACGGGTCGGTTTATGTGTATGAGTAGACCCGGCTGGTCGTGCAGGTTGCAATCGACCTGTACGTTCATCGGTGATATTCTGAATCAGTTTTTCCAGCATCCGTCGCTCTGCTTTCTTCAAAGCAGCCGGGCGGCACGCTTTCAGGCTGTCCCGCATATTGCAGCAGATCCGTCAGCAAACGGTATACAAACACCGGCGGTTTTCATGTATAATACCGTTAGAGAAGATATTTCCCAGAGTTCTGTTCATGAAAGGAGCCTGCCATGAAAAAAACAGCTTCGATTCTTATGACCCTGGCATTGCTCTGCTGCCTGCTGACGGGCGTGGCCGCGGAACTGCCGTTTGAGGATGACTATGCCGCCATCAACACCGCCGCGGGCAGCGTACTGATGCTGCTGGTATACGACAATGCCCAAAGTGATTATATCGCTACCGGCAGCGGCTTTGTCGCCTTTGACAGCAACACGCTGATCACCAACTACCATGTGGTGGAGGGCGGTGACCTGGTGCTGGCCGAGAGCGACGAGGGCGAAGGCTACTTCCTGGATGAGGTGCTGGCCGCGGACGAGGAGCTGGATCTGGCCATCCTGCGCTTCAAGGCGCCCAGCGACCTGAATCCCCTGCCTTTGAACGGGCAGGGCGACTGGCTGCGCGGGCAGCCCGTGGTGGCCATCGGCAGCCCGAAAGGCCTGCGCAACACGGTCTCCAAGGGCGACATCAGCGCGCTGTTTGTGGAGGACAACCTGCGCTATATCCAGTTCACAGCGCCCATCTCCAACGGCTCAAGCGGCGGCGCGCTGTTTGACAACACGGGCAAGGTGATCGGCATCACCACCAGCTCCCTTTCAGAAAGCGGTCAAAACCTGAACTTCGCCATAGACATCCGTGAGGCCATCCAACTATATGAACAGGCGGACGGGAGCGCGCTGACTCCGCTGAGCCAGCTGGGCACGCTGCAAGCCCGGACCGAGCAGGAGGATGACATCCAGCCGCAGGCTGAAACCTCGATCTCCGACTTCACCGCGCGCCAGGAAGGCCCTGACCGCGCCCTGGTCTCCTGGTCGGACAGCGCGCCAAAGGGGCAGCAGTATTTTATCGGCTATAAGGTCGAGGGCAACTCCTATTTTACTTACCAGAGCACCCGGGAAACCTCCCTGGTCATTGAGGACCTGATTCCAGGGCAAACCTACCGCTTTTTTATCGCGGCCAGCCTGGAAGGGCTGCACAAGCCGCTGCTGTCCACCAGCCTGAGCCTCGCAGAGCCCCTCCCCTACTCGGAGCGCGGCGCCAGGCTGATCACCCTGGCGCTGTATGACCTGCTCAAGGACAGGCAGCCACAATCGCCCCTCCAGCCCGGTCTGGTCTCGATCTCGCAGGACGACATGCGCGCCGCGATGACCGACAGGCAACTGAGCTTTGTTTACCGTGTTGCGCTGGAGCAGGGGGAAGAAACCAGCACCGGCAACTGCCTGTATGTTTTCAAGACGCCGGAAGGTTTCCTGTATACCGGAGAATTCATCTATACCTATGACAAAAAACCGGACGCCTACACCCGCCGCGCGGACATGCGGGGCCTGCTGGCCGACGTGATCGAGTATGAAGGCACGATCCCGACAGGCACCTGGGAAGCCTTTGTCTTTCACGACGGCGCGCTGCTGGGGAAGACCTCCTTCCGGGTGACCCCGTCAGCCTCACAAAGCGGTGAGCAGACAGGCTCCGAACCTGCCCGGAGCACCGCCTTGCTGGCCATCGCGCGGGAGGGGCAGGCGCAGCTGTTCTGGTCACAGGTTGAAGGAGCCGCGCATTACCTGGTCTACCGCGCCAACACGCGGGACAGCCATTATTTCTATCTGGATCAAACCACATCCACAAACTTTACGGATGCCCGGGTCGTCAGCGGAAGGCAATACTACTACAAGGTCAGCGCTGTGGTAGATGGCCAAGCCACCGACATCGCCCCTCCTGCCGCTGTCAGCATACCGCGCGCCGGACAACAGCAGGAGGAAGAAGACACAACCACCCAGATCCCCCTGGCCATTGGCGACCAGGCATATCTGGGCGACCGCGACAAACCCTACATAAACCCCGACATCGTCAATATCAGCGAAGACCGGACCGTCAGCGCCTTCAGCCTGGTCTTCTACTGCGAGGACAAGGACTACAACACCCTGCCCTTTGACAAGGCGGACCAGTTCGTATCCATCGTTTCCTTTACACAAACCATCCAGCCGGGGCAGACCTTCAACCCTGGCAAGATTTCCATGTCGCGCTACATCGGGGAGGTTACCCATATCTATGTCGCCATTGACAGCGTTACGCTCTCAGACGGCAGCGTGATCAGGATCCCCAGGGACGAACGGGTCTTTGATTCCTGGACAATCAAATCGCCCTGACCCGGCCTGGCCCGGGGGAGGAAAACGAAGCATGAGCGGCGCGAGCCTCAGAAGCTCCCGGGCGCTGTATCCTCCTTCGGGCTGCCGGGCTTGGGTTTGGGTTTTTTGAAAATGACAAAGCGGCTGGCCAGGTAGTTGTAAATGATCACCAGCACGTTCATGATCAGCTTGGACCAGCGATCGGACATGAACAATAAAAAGATATTAAACAGCAGCAGATCAAACAGCGCATAGCCCAGCACCCGGGCAGACACAAACTGCCAGGCCTCGCGCAAAAAAGCCCGCTTGCGGGTATCGCTTTGAAACACATAACGCCGGTTGGTGAAATAGGCAAACAGCACGCTCAAAAGCCACGACACGGCTTGGGAAAAATTGGCGATCAGCCGGTAGGCCGCGCTGTCCCGCTCATGCGCTGACAGGCCCAGCAGCCCTGTCAGTACCAGGTAACAGGCCCAATTGACCAGGGTGGTCAGGGCGCCATACAGCAGGTACAGCGCCATTTGATACAGCCGCGGTTTTCGCGCGCGCAGCCGCCTGAGCTTTTCCCTCATTCTTCCGCCCCCTTTGCCGCTTGCCTTTTGGAGGTATCCCCGTCATCCCCGCGGGCGTAGCCGGCCGAGAGCAGCTGTGTCCGCATGAGCTGCCGGGGCGTTTTTTTATTGCGCGCGGTGATAAACGCCACCTTGTCCTCCTCCAGGGCGACCACCGTGACATTGCCCGTCTTGATCTGCCCCCCGTCCAGCCAGACCAGCTTGACCGGGCAATTCCACCTGAGCGAGTAGCGCAAGAATTGTTCCATCATCCTCAGCCCTGCGGCACCTGAAAAATCAGGTAATCGTCCTGTTCATACACCAGTTCAAACAATTCAGCCAGCTCCTCCCGCTTGCCGCCCCATTCCCGCTCATAGCTGCCCAGCAGGATGTAATCCGCGCCGTAACGGGCGGGCACCTGGCGGGCGCCTGCCGGATCCCGATAAAAGGCCTGAAGGTCAGCCTGACGCTGTGAGATGTCAAAGCCATGGAAATACAGCCACAATTCCGGCCCGGCCACCACCTCGCGCCCCGCCAGGGAGGAGACGGGGTTCAGGTGCTGGTTGGCAGTGATAAAACGCGCGTCCGGCGCGGTTTCTTCCCGGATATAATCCGCCAGGCGCACATCCTCCCGGGAGAACATCTGGTAATCGCTCACGGCCTCCCGGGCCAGGGCCAGGGCGCCGCTCAAAAACATCGCCAGCACCGCGAAGGCCGCCATCAGCGGGCGCGCGCGAAGGCCCTTGAGCCTGTCATACAGCGCAACGGTATAATCGGCCGCGGGCATGGCGCAAAGCGCCCAGGCCATGTAGAACAGCTTGTTGTTGTCATACTCGTTGGGCTGGAAAATAATGAGCTCGGCCACCAGCACAATCATCAGGGCGCCGGCAAACAGCTTCCGGTGCCAGGCGTTTTTCTCAAACAGCGCGAACAAAGCCAGGATGAAGGGCAGGCCGATGTTCTTGATATAAAACCACAGGTAGCCGTCCAGCAGGCCGCGCCCGCCGGGATTGTTGACCCAGTTGAACTGGAAGCGGATAAAGTTTTCGGATGAGGACTGCTCAAAGGTGAACATCAGCAATTGCGGCAGCGCCAGCAGGACCGCCAGGCTGCCATACAGCAGCCAGGGCTTGACAGGCTGCCTGCGCAGAAGGTCCAGGATCATCATCCCGGCGCTGAGCAATCCGAGCGCCAGGAAGGAATGCGTGTGGATCAGGGGCAATCCGCCGGCCAACAAACCAAGAAGCAGGATTTGCCGGAGGTCCTTTTGCTGCGATTTTTGCAGATCCACCAGCAGATACAGGCAGGGCAGCAGAATGGTCCAGCCGGCCAGGAAGGTGCGCTGGGGCAGGAGCATGTCGGCGACCAGGTTGCTCCAGCGCAGGTTATAGTAATGAAACTCCGCGTGATTTGCCGGGGTCTGGTACCATCCCTGCAGGATGTTTTGCAGCCGCTCCAGCCAGACGCCCTGCTGAAGCTGGTTGCTCTCAGGAGCGCCCAGGGACACGCCGGCCAGGTCAAAGGCATACAAAAAGCCCAGGCCGCCATTAAGGAAAACAAACAGCGTGGCCAGCGCCGCGGCGCGCGGGCTGCCGCAGGCGCGCCGCGCCAAAAGCAAAAAGCCCGAAAAGACCAGCCCCATCATCAGGGCGCCCGGCAACACCACCGCGGCGCGCAGGGGAAGCCCGAGGACCATCAGGCTGGCGGACAGCGAATCACCCAGGAAAGGATAGCCCAGGCGCACACCGGGCAGGATGCTGTAGTCCACCGGCAGCGTCCTGCCCGGCAGCGAGGTGATGATGGCCAGGTGCAGCGGCAGATCGCCATAGGTGGATTGCCCTGTATACAGCGCGCCGTCCTGCGGGCGCAGGATGTGGGTATGCTGCAAGTACAGCCCCAGCAGGGTCAAAGGCAACGCGACACAAGCCAGCAGCTTGAGCGTTTGCCTGTCCTCAGCGGAATACCCGGCCGGCCTGTCACGGCCCCTCAAGCACCGGGCCAGGGCTGTGATGCCTGCCAGCGCCAGCAGGGACAACCCCTGGGCAAGCGCGTCAAAAGGCCGCAAAAAGGCGATCAGCGCCGGCAGCCACATCATCAAAAAGAGTCCCAGACAGGCGCCCAGCCAGGCGCGTACCGGCAACGGCTGCCGGGGCAGCAGCCAGGTGATGATGAGAATACCGGCCGCCAAAAAAGCCAGGAGCATCAGCGCCGCCATCACGCCCGGTTCTCCCCCGCGCCCGGCCCGGCCATGCGCAGCATTTCCGCCCGCAGGTGGTCGGCGATGCGCTGCTGCTCATCCCCTACAAAATCCGGATCATAGCGCGTCGGCTCGCCAAAGGTGAGCGTATGCTTTTTCTTGTCAGCATAGATCGGGTAAAACTGCGCGCGCTTGCCGGTGCGCTGGTAGTAGATCTGCGCCGCCATGGCGAAACCCTTGAAGAACTCGCCCACACCCTCGCGCAGGTATCCGGCCCTGGCCTGGCCCGGATCATTGGGGTTTTCCGGGAAGATCAGGATGTTGTCGCCCGCCTGCATGGCCTGGGCAGTTTCGCGGAAGGTACTTACAAGGGCGCGCGGGTTGTCCCGGTAGACCGGAATGCTGTCCAGGCTGCGCATCACCCACTGCAAAAAAGCGCTGGCCAGACGGGTGGCCGGCCACTTGAGGCGCTCCGGAATCCACTTCTGGCGCTTGATGGTGTTGGTGTATAAATAGGTGGAGGAAGCCTCGGGAACGGCAATCTCGTCAATGACCCAGGGCCGGAAAGAAAAAGGGATGAACAGGTTGGTCACTATCGGGCCCCACAGCTCCCCATGGTTGCAGGTAAAAATGGCGCTGGTGTCCGGCTCCAGGCGCACGCTGTCCGCGCCGATAACCTTGCTGTAAAAGAAGGGGCGCAGGATATAGATCACCAGCTTGATGCCATAGCGGCGCCGGTATACCTTGATGACCAGGTTCTCCAGCTGTTTTTGAAGCGGGATGTTGGTCTCGCCGTTTTCCTTCAGCCGCAGGAAGGTACGTATCTTTTCAACCACGCGGTGATCCAGCGGAAGACGGAAGGCAGCCAGGATGGCCGCAACCACCAGCGCCAGCGAGGGCAGCAGCAGCAGCGGCTGGGCGGTCAGGTTCAGCCCGGTATCCCGCCGCAGGCTGCCGCCGGATACCAGCGTAATCAGCATCAGCCCCATCAGGGAGATCAGGCCGCCAATCAAGGCGGCGTATTCCGACAGCGCCATATGGGCCCGGGTGAGCGCCGCGTCCTGGGGCACGCCGGTGACAAAATGCACCACATCGCGCATGTCGCGTTCCAGGGTTTCCAGCGCCCTGCCGGCCATCGTAACGCCGCCCGTGCACAGCGCCAGGGCCGCGAAGCTCCAGCCCAGGTTGCGGTTCATGGTGTGCAGCAAAAAGGCGATCAAACTGAGCAGCCACAGGGACAGGCCGATCAGCAGGGTGGACGAGGGCGCCAGCTTTTGCCGAAACAGGGGGCGCAGCATCAGGATATCCGTCAAAAAGCGCGCAAGCACCGCGCAGGCAAAGGCGATGGCCAAGGATGAAAACAAGCTGCCCGCAGTGGTGCCAATGTAGGTGTAGATCAAAATCATGGTCACCTGCAGGGCTGTGGTGGTCATCATCATCACGATGCGGAAAACCCGGTAGGCGTTTACCTGGGCAAGCTGGTGATCCTCCCGCAGCAGCTCCCAGGCCGCTTCCCGCGGCCCCTCCGGCGGCAAACCCACCTCATGCAGGCTGATAAACCGAAAAATGCAGCACAGCGCGTAGCCGCCCAGCAGGTACCAGGCGGTCTGCGCGGGCTGGCTGAAAAACAAAATCAGGGCCGCGACACCGCAGCAGAGCAGCATCATCTCCGCAATGCGCACACGCCGGCGCACCCAGTCCAAGCCCCGCCGCAGGCCGCTGCGCTCAATGCGGGCGGCCAGCTCGCCCATCAGCAGCACCAGGCAGGCCAGGGCGAATACCAGCCATAACAAGGGCAGCTCCACCGCGAAGGGGTAGACCAGCAGGATGCCCAACGCCAGGATGCCGGTCACCAGGCCCAACACCAGTCCCGCGCGCCGCAGCCCTCTGGGCAGCTGGCGGAAATCCCCCGGCAGCACCATGCGGGAAAACAACACTGTGACCTGGCCGATCATGTACAGCGCGCCGCCCAGCACCGGCCGGGACAAAATGGCGGTGGACGCCAGCATGCAATACAGGTAGCCAAACAGCCGGTTAAACGCCACAAAGCCGGGTAGGCTGCCCCGTCCAGGGGCTGTTTGCGCTGCCCGCGCGGTGTGCTCCATGATGTCACCTCCATCCATGCCCCTGTAGTATAACATGAGCGAACCTGCTTGGCATAATATACAATCAAATCGGTAATGCTGAACGAATGAGCAAACGCGCTGATGGGGCGAGGATTTTCGATGGCTGCGCTAAGCTGAAGCCTGCTCCGGATGAAAGAGGCAGCGCGCAGCCGCAAAAAGACCGCCCCACCGAAGCATTTATGATTGAGTTCAGTATAAGGAGAGCAAATCGGGAAAGGCCGATCATGCCGGGGCTCCGCAAGCGGGATTGCGCCGGGATTGTATAAAAGACGCATGAGATTGAGTTGGCGGTTATCCGTGATAGAATATTGCATGGGAATCTCCGATTTGTCGCTTTCCGGGAAGATGATGAAGAGTTGACAAACGATGAGCGTTGGTAATACTATGCCTGATATTCATATTTGCGAGGTGCATCACATGGGCAAGGAGCTGTGCAAGCCATTACAGGGGATCAGATTCGTTTGTTTTCTTGCCATATTCTTCTACCACTGTGGTTTCAAGGCGTTCTCGTTGGGCTGGGGCGCTGTGGAGGTGTTTTTTGTAATCAGCGGCTTTTTTACCTTCCAAAAATTATCACGGTCAAACGTATCATACGGAATGATCATCAAAAAGCGCGTATCCCGGCTGTTTTCCGATTATCTGCCCATTCTTGCCGTTGTAGCACTGATGTATACAGTTTACAAAAGATCTTTTCTTTTAACGGATACGGCAGCCTACGCGCTTGGACTTCAAAACTTTTTCTGGCTGATTACAAGGCAGCCGGGCCTTGCCGGCATGATGGCGCACACGTGGACGATCGGGATTGAGCTTGATGCGCTTCTCCTGATTTGCCTGCTTGCCTTTTTATGCGGCAAAACGCGCCGCCATGTGCCGGTCATCTTAACGGCTGTATCGTTGGCGTACATCCTGACCGTGCCGTTTATCACAAACGATGTCTTCGCATACTCTCTTTCGCCGATTCCGCACTTGTTTGCCTTTGGAATCGGAGGTTTGTTTTACGAATACAGGCATCACAAGGTTTCTGACAAGGTCTTTGCCGTATGCCCGTACATAGGCATTGCCCTCATCGCCTATATGGCCATCACCGTAGGCCTTGAGGGAATTGCAAGCGCATCGCCCGACGCCCTGCTTGGCTCCCGGTATGTATGTTTGATATACCCTGCGCTTGCATTCATCGGGGTTGGATTGCTTCGTTTCTCCTATCATCCGGCAAGGCGCAAAATCAGCAGCAGATTGGCGGCAGCTTTAAGCAGCAAATATCTTGTTTGGCTTGGCGGATTGTCATTTGCTCTGTATCTTTGCCATTATCCGGTAATAACAGTTTGTCGCGTCCTTATCAGCAACGCATATATCATGGCTGCCGTGTCATTGGCGCTCACAATGCTTTCGGCCATGATCTACACGAGGATCATCAATGTGATCAAGCGCCGTTTTAAGAAAACTCCTCCATCCCCTTGAAGTCTCCAGGCTGGCTGTTGTGCCCGGATTGCGCGTAAACCGCCGCGCAGTCGCGTTTGTCGCATCAACGTACACGCCCCAACCGCAACAAGAGGCGAAACGCCCTCCCCGCAGGTCGCTCCGGCGCCGGGCATACCCGGCCCGCGACCAAAGAAGGAAGGCGAACTTATTTCATAACTTGGTCTCCAACGTTCGGAAACCTGGTGACAAGGGCGCTGACTTGTGGTACGATGCCATCGGAACGACCGGGCGCGCCCGGAACAGGAGAGGAATATGGAGAGCTTTTTCAAACTCAAGCAGCACGGCACCAGGGTCACCACGGAAGTGTTCGCCGGCATCACGACCTTCTTTACCATGGCCTACATCATCGCGGTCAACCCGGACATCCTCAGCCAGTCCGGCATGCCCTGGGGCGCGGTCTTCCTGGCCACTATCATCTCATCCATCATCGGCACCCTGGTCATGGGGCTGTTTGCCAACGTGCCCTACGCCCAGGCGCCCGGCATGGGACTGAATGCCTTTTTCGTCTTTACGGTCTGCATGGGGCTGAAATTTTCCTGGCAGCAGGCGCTCTCCATGGTCTTTCTGTGCGGGCTGTTCAACATCCTGATCACGGTCACAAGGATCCGCAAGCACATCATCCGCGCCATCCCCAAAGGGCTGCAAAACGCCATCTCCGGCGGCATTGGCGTGTTCATCGCCTACATCGGCCTGCTCAACGTGGGCATCATCAATTTTGGCGCCGGCGTGCCCGCCATCCCCGATATCAGCACCCCGGTCCTGTGGGTTTTCCTGATCGGCCTGGTGCTGGTCATCACGCTGAGCATCATGAAAGTCAAAGGCGCCATCCTTATTTCCATCATCGCCACCACCCTGATCGGTATCCCCTTCGGCGTGACCAAGATGAGCGAAAGCATTGGTTTTTCCGAGGCTGCCGGGCAGCTTTCAGTAACCTTCGGGACGATCTTTACCGCGGAAGGCCTGCCCAGCCTGTTCACTGACATGAGCAAGCTGCCTTTGGTGCTGATGACCATCTTCGCTTTCTCACTTACGGACACCTTTGACACCATCGGTACCTTCATCGGCACCGGGCGGCGCAGCGGCATCTTCTCGGAGGAGGATGAGAAGGCCATGGAGGACAGCCGGGGCTTCTCCTCCAAGATGGACAAGGCGCTGTTCGCTGACGCCATCGCCACCTCGGTGGGCGCGGTGGTGGGCACCAGCAACACCACCACCTATGTGGAATCCGCCGCGGGCATCCAGGCAGGCGGCCGCACCGGGCTGACCTCCGTGGTAGTCGCGCTGCTGTTTGCGGCTTCCGCCTTCCTGGCCTCCTTTGTCTCCGCCATCCCCCAGGCGGCCACCGCGCCGGCGCTGGTCATGGTGGGCATCATGATGCTGGCCAGCTTCAGGGAAATTGACTGGACGCGGCTGGAGGACGCCGTGCCCGCTTTCTTTGCCGGGGTCTTCATGGCGCTGTGCTACTCGATCTCCTACGGCATTGCCTTTGGCTTCTTCTTCTACTGCGTCATCAAGGCGGCGACAGGAAAGGCCAAAGAGATCCACCCTATTTTGTGGGTCTCTACCGCGCTGTTTATCCTGAACTTCGTCCTGTTGGCGGTGCTGTAAAGGGCCATCGCCCATCCCGGCAACGCCATCCGGGGCGCTGCCCAATACGGCGGCGCCTTTTTGATCCCCCGGACAAAGGGCCGCGGAATTTGATCCGCTGACAGCCAGGCTGTGCTATAATATGAATGACACCGTAATGACCGACATGATAAAAGGAGAGAGAGCATGCAACAGACCATCCGCGTAACCGTTTGGAACGAATACCTTCATGAAGTCCGCCATGAGTCCATCCGCGCCATTTACCCCGAGGGCATCCATGGCTGCATCGCCGGATTCCTGAACAAAGCCGGCATGAAAGCCGGGACTGCCACCCTCCGCCAGGAGGAGCACGGCCTCAAGCAGGAGGTGCTGGACAATACCGATGTGCTCATCTGGTGGGGGCACATGGCGCACCATGAGGTTCAGGACGAAATCGTTGAGCGCATCTACCGCCGCGTCATGCAGGGCATGGGGCTGATCGCGCTGCATTCAGCGCACGCCAGCAAGATTTTCCGCAAACTGTGCGGCACTGACAGCGACCAGCTGCGCTGGCGCGAAGCCAATGAGAAGGAAATTCTCTGGGTCATGGACCCGGCCCATCCCATCGTTCAAGGCCTGCCGGACCATTTTATTCTGCCTCACGAAGAGATGTACGGGGAGACTTTTGTGATCCCCCGCCCGGATGACCTGGTGTTGGTGAGCTGGTTTGAAGGCGGCGAGGTCTTCCGCTCAGGCGTGACCTACACCCGCGGCTTGGGCAAGGTGTTCTATTTCCGCCCGGGTCACGAAACCTTCCCCACCTTCCACAACCCGCATGTGCAGCAGATCATCATCAACGCCGTGCGCTGGGCCGCCCCCTACGCCACCATGCCCAAGGTCAGCCTGGGGCAGATCCCCGAGCCCATCATGCCCCTGAGCGACCGGAAGCCCAATACCCTGGGGCAGCTGATGGAAGACTACGGCAAATAGAACAGCTTTTCACAGCAAACCCGTTGCTGATTCGCTCACGTCAATATCAGGGAAAGAACACCCCCGGCCGGGATAAGCGGCGCGGGGGTGTTCCCGTTGGTCCGGAGCGGGTTGAACAGCTATTTGGACTCATACTGATGTAAAGCTTTATTGCATCCAAAGCGGCGAGGGATTTTATTGTCCTGCAAGGAAGGAAACCGATGGCGTAGCCTAAGCTGCGTTGAGGTTGACTGACACAGCAGGGCGATCAAAGACCCGGCGCGGCGATGCAATAAAGATTGGAATCAGTATCAGTCCAGCACGCCGCGCAGTACCGCCTTCTTCATGGGCTCGGGGCGCTTGTAAGGTGTTTTCATATCCACCCAGCCTCCTGACTTAGCGCTGCGCTCAAAGGCGGTGAGAATATCGATGACATGGTGAATCTGCTGCATATTCGCGCGCGCTTCGCGCCCGGTCTCAAGCGCCCTGGCCATGTCCGCCAGACCCAGGGCGCGGGAGTTCTCCGCGTAGTCAAACAGCAGCGGCAGCTCGTCATACTTCCGGGTCTCCGGGCGGAAAATGCGGATGGGGCCGCCGAAGTAGTTGGGGTCGGGCAGGATCAGCGTGCCCTCGGCGCCGTAGATCTCAAAACGCGCCTGGGTATCGTAGTACACGTCGAAGGTGGTGAACAGCGTGCCGATGGCGCCGGAGGCGAACTGCAAAATGCCGGTGGTGTAGGTGTCCACGTTGACGTCCATGACGGTGCCGGCGTGCGGCTGGCTGGTGATCATGCGCTTCTCAAAGGTGCGCTTGCCCGCGGCCACCAGGCGGTCCACACGGCCCAGCAGGCTGGTCAGCGCGCTCATATAGTAGGGCCCCATATCCAGCATCGGCCCGCCGCCTTTCTGATAGTAGAAGTCCGGGTCGGGATGCCAGGTCTCATGCCCGCGGCAAATCATGAAGGCGGCCGCGCCCACCACATCGCCGATCATGCCCGAATCGATGTACTTGCGGCAGGACTGCAGCCCGGCGCCCAGGAAGGTATCCGGCGCGCCGCCGATTTGCAGGTTCTTTTCCTTCGCCAGCTTGACCAGCGCGTCGCCCTCCTCCAGGGTGATGCCCAGGGGCTTCTCGGTATACACATGCTTGCCGTGCTCCAGCGCCAGGCGGGTCACCTCATAGTGCTGGTAAGGGCGGGTCAGGTTGAGGATGATGTCCACCTCGGGGTCGCGGAAGGCCTCGTACATGTCCTCATACACGCGCGGAAGATTATATTTCTCCTTGGCGCTGATCGCGCGCTCGGGGATCAGGTCGCAGACGCCCGCGATCTCCAGCCCCTTGAAGACCTTGGTGATGTTGTCCAGATAAATGCCGCTGATGCTTCCTACTCCAATGAAAGCCACCTTCATCGTACGCATAAGCCCTCCCTAAAATATTGGCATGGCGATAATGACGCGCGAAGCGCTGCGCCAGGCTCTTGATAATGCTATTCTGCGCCAAGGCAGAATCAAAGTCAAGTGAGCGCCATGTTTCTTTTCGGACTGTTCAGGAAGTTTCTCAAAACACTCGGTTGTTTGTCTGAAACAAGTCAGAAAATACGGCAGCATACGAAAAGAGACCCCGAAAGGTCTCCATCCTGGCGCGCCTTAAGAGATTCGAACTCCTGACCTCTTGATTCGTAGTCAAGCACTCTATCCAGCTGAGCTAAAGGCGCGCGCGCGTTAAAAACTTAGTGTTTTCAACGCTGTGCGAGTATATCACCGGCGAGAGATTTTGTCAAACATTTGTTTTCAGGGCAAATATTTATTGAATGAAACGGGCAAATATTTATTGAATGAAATGGGTCTTCTAAAAAGACATTATTTATTATACAATAAACTGGTAATGACAGCTAACGGGTTTCACTTGACGGGAGGCAGGTGATTTGTCATCGTGACAACAGGCAGGCAGACAGGCGGAAAAAATGATCATATCTTTTTTGATTGTTTATCCCATCCAGGGGTAAACAGGCGGCGTCCGCGCGTTTTTGGACGCGCGGGTATATTGAGCTGTCAGGGGTCATGGCCTTGTCCATGACCCTGTTTGCAATTGCTTGTAAAATACGCTGACTTTCTTTGAAACATCCCCATAGCAGCCATATTTGACATGATAGGATAGCATCCTGGAAGGACATCAGATTCTGTTGCCAGCCGCCGCAGGCAGAACGCGGGCGGCGGTTTTGCCGCCGGACGATGCCGGCAACCACCACGAAGGAAAAGAAACGCTTCGTCTCCCTCAGGGGCAAGCCGGGCGAAAGCGGCAGGGCGGATGGGGTCCCCCCGCTTCCGCCCGGGCGATGGCCCGGAAGAGCGCTCAGCGAGCATGTCGAGAATCAAACAGGAGGAAAAAACCATGAAAACAAGAAAGACGATCACCCTGATGCTGGCGCTGCTGATGGTTTTGGCGGCGCTGCCATGGCAAAGAGCGGCTGCACTACCTTTTCTACCTGCCTATAATTTAGACGACATTGCGGTGATTAACGGCATCATCGACGCGCACCCGGAGCTGGGTTGGCCAAAGGCGCCTGCGGACGGTTCTTCGGTGCCTGACGAGTGGACCGGCAAAGTGTCTTGGATGCAAATGGCCTCCAGATATGTCCAAAAAATCAATCTGTCCGGCACCGGAATTTCCGGCGCGCTGAAGGTAAATGGCCTGCCGGTTTTGCAAATTTTGTATTGCAATGACAACCAGCTGACCGGGCTCGATGTGAGCGGTTTGCCATATCTTGTGCAATTGCATTGCCATCACAACTTTATGGCAGACCGGTCTGCTGTGACGGGCAAGGAAATTAATTGGGACGGCACGAACTTCATATTCGACCCGCAGCATGTTCCGCTCAGCTTCACGGCTGAACAGACCGGCGGCGCCAACGGCACGGCGGATTCAACCGGCATCAAGCTGACCTTTGATAAAGACGTAACTGGACTGACCGCGGATAAAATCACTTTGACAAACGGCACAGGCGAAGCGAGCAAAGGAAATCTCACCGGCTCCGGCAAGGCCTGGAACCTTGCGCTCGCGCAAGTGATAAAGCCGGGCGATATCTATGTGAGCATAGCGAACTTTGGAGACTACAGAGTGACGGGCGATGCCCGGCAGGCATGGGTGCATAAGGCCGGGGCGCCGACTACCTATACCGTCACGGTGACCAAAGGCACGGCAAGCAAGAGCCCGGCATTGGCAGGGGAAACCGTTACCCTGACGGCGGACGCCGCGCCAGGCGGGCAGGTTTTTGTGGAATGGAATATTTCGCCGGCGGTGCAGTTCACGGGCGGCACCAGCAAGCAAAGCAGCACGGCGAAATTCATCATGCCGGAGGAAAATGTCAGGGCTGAGGCCATATATGCAGGCGAATTTAACAGGGCGGACATCGCGGTGATCAACAGCATCATCGCTGTGAACGGGTGGAACGTGCCCAAGGCGCCGGCCGACGGCTCCTCTGTGCCTGGAGAGTGGAATGAAAAAGTGAAATGGACTGGCGACGCGAACAATAAACGGGTATATCTGCTTAATTTAGATAAAGCAGGTTTAACCGGTACGCTGGACGTAAGCGGTCTGACGGCTTTAACATACTTGTATTGCGGAAACAATCAACTGACCGGGCTCAATGTGAGCGGTCTGTCAGCTTTGATAGTTTTGTATTGCAATGGCAATCAACTGACCGGGCTCAATGTGGGCGGTCTGACGGCTTTGCATGATTTGCGTTGCCACTACAATCAACTGACCGAGCTCAATGTGAGCGGTCTGACGGCTTTGCAAGTTTTGTATTGCTATGACAATCAACTGACCGGGCTCAATGTGAGCGGTCTGTCAAATCTTCAGCAATTGTATTGCCATCACAACTATATGGCAGATCGGTCTGCTGTGACGGGCAGGGAAATTGATTGGGACAACACAAACTTCAAGTTCGACCCGCAGCATGTTCTTCACAGCTTCACGGCTGAACAGACCGGCGGCGCCAACGGCACGGCGGATTCAACCGGCATCAAGCTGACCTTTGATAAAGACATAACGGGACTGACCGCGGATAAAATCACTTTGACAAACGGCACGGGCGAAGCGAGCAAAGGAAATCTCACCGGCTCCGGCCAGACCTGGGACCTTGCGTTCGCGCAAGTGACCAAGCCGGGCGATATCTATGTGAGCATAGCGAACTTTGGAGACTACAGAGTGACGAACAATCCTCAGCCGGTAAGGGTGCATAAGGCCGGGGCGCCGACCTATACCGTCACGGTGACCGGGGGTACTGCCAACGGTCGCTCCGCAGTGTCTGCAGCGAAAGACGCTGTCATAAGCCTGACGGCGGACGCCACACCAGGCGGGCAGGCTTTTGCGGAATGGAATATTTCGCCGCCGGTGCAATTCACGGACGGCACCAGCGAACTGAGCAGCACGGCGAAATTCATCATGCCGGAGGAAAATGTCAGGGCTGAGGCCATATATGCAGGCGAATTTAACAGGGCGGACATCGCGGTGATCAACAGCATCATCGCTGTGAACGGGTGGAAAGTGCCCCAGGCGCCGGCCGACGGCTCCTCTGTGCCTGACGAGTGGAATGGAACAGTGTTTTGGACTGACAAGGCGACCAATAAACGGGTAAAAAAGCTTACTCTAATCTCTGCAGGTTTGACCGGCACGCTGGATGTGAGAGGTCTGACGGCTTTGATCAATTTGAATTGCTATGGCAATCAACTGACCGGGCTCAATGTAAGTGATTTGCCGGCTTTGTTTTCTTTGGATTGCCGCTCAAATCAACTAAAAGGGCTCAATGTGAGCGGCCTGAAAGCTCTTAACTACTTGAATTGCCAAAATAATCAACTGACCGGACTTGATGTGAGCAGCCTGCCGACGACTTTGCTCAATTTAAATTGCGCCATAAATCAACTGACCGGCATGTTTGATGTAAGCGGGCTGCCGGCTTTGGCCATTTTGAATTGCGGAGCAAATCAACTGACCGGGCTCAATGTGAGCGGCTTGTCGGATTTTCAATCGTTGTCATGTAATAGAAATCAACTGACCGAGCTTGATGTGAGCGGCCTGTCAACTTTGCAAGAGTTGTTTTGCAGCCAAAATCAACTGACCGGGCTCAATGTGAGCGGTCTGTCAGCTTTGCAAAGGTTGCATTGCGATAAGAATCAACTGTCCGGGCTCGCGCTGAATCAAGACGCGCCATATCGATCCATTAATGTCAAGTACAACTATATGGCAAACGAGGGCGCGGTAACCGGCAGGATCATAAACTGGGATGGCTATAACTTTCACTTCTCTCCGCAGTACAGGCGCGTCAGCTACGATGCCAACGGCGGCAGCGGGATCATGAATAAAGACAGTGCGGTCGACGGAGTAGCATTCACGCTCCCGGAAAACGGCTTTACAGCGCCCTTGGGACAGCGGTTTAAAGCCTGGGCAATCGGCGATGTCAGCGGCCCGCAGAAAAAAGCCGGTGAGCAGCATACATTCAACGCGGATACGACGCTCTACGCTGTCTGGGGTCCCCCGGTCACGGGCGTGAGCTTAAACAAGACAACGGCTACCCTAACCGTGGGCGGCAGCGAAACGCTGACCGCGACGGTTGCCCCGGCGGACGCCGCCAACCAGAACGTGACCTGGTCAAGCGACAAGCCCGGCGTCGCCACCGTGGACCAAAGCGGCAAGGTGACGGCCGTCGCCCCCGGCGCGGCCACCATCACCGTGAAAACCGAAGACGGCGGGAAAACGGCTTCCTGCTCCGTCACGGTGCGGCAGGCCGCCCCTTTCACCGGCGCCGTCACCTTTGATAAGAATACCGTCAAGACAGGCGAGCCGGTGACCGCCACCTGGAACCTGTCAGGCGGCGTCCCGCCCTACTCGGTCAGCGCGTATTCCTGGTATGTCAGGGAGGAAGGCTCCGGAACAAGAATTCTTGAGAAATCGGGCGGCGCGGCAGCCGTGGGCTCTCTCAGCTTCACGCCAACGAAAGGGGAGGCGCTGATGCTGGAATTGGATTTGCGGGACAGCGCGGACCAGATATTCTCGTATTCCTCGGACTGGATCCCGATCAGTGGAGGCGGGTCACCGGATACCGCGGTCAAAGGCGACGCGAACGGGGACAATTTAGTCGACATCCGGGACCTCGTCTCCATCATCAACTATATCGTGTCGGGCATTCAGCCCAAGTCCACGGAGGGCGCTGACGCCAACGGGGACGGGGATGTGGACATCCGCGACCTTGTGTGGGTCATCAAGTTGATTGTGGGATAGCAATCCGCCGGCGCGGGCGCCATGAAGGAATCGATGATCCCGGCGGCGGTTTTGCCGCCGGACGATGCCGGCAACCACCACGAAGGAAAAGAAACGATTCGTCTCCCTCAGGGGCAAGCCGGGCGAAAGCGGCAGGGCGGATGGGTCCCCCCGCTTCCGCCCGGGCTGATGGCCCGGAAGAGCGCTCAGCGAGCGTGACGAGAAACAAACAGGAGGAAAAAACCATGAAAACAAGAAAGACAATCACCCTGATGCTGGCGCTGCTGATGGTTTTGGCGGCGCTGCCATGGCAAGGGGCGGATGCATTCCCTGGACAACCTGCCTATAATTTAGACGATATTGCGGTGATTAACGGCATCATCGACGCGCACCCGGAGCTGGGTTGGCCAAAGGCGCCTGCGGACGGCTCTTCGGTGCCTGACGAGTGGACCGGCAAAGTGTCTTGGATGCAAATGGCCTCCAGATATGTCCGAAAAATCGATCTGTCCGGCACCGGAATTTCCGGCGCGCTGAAGGTAAATGGCCTGCCGGTTTTGCAAATTTTGTATTGCAATGACAACCAGCTGACCGGGCTCGATGTGAGCGGTTTGCCATATCTTGTGCAATTGCATTGCCAGCGCAACTTTATGGCAGATCGGTCTGCTGTGACGGGCAGGGAAATTAATTGGGACGGCACGAACTTCATATTCGACCCGCAGCATGTTCCGCTCAGCTTCACGGCTGAACAGACCGGCGGCGCCAACGGCACGGCGGATTCAACCGGCATCAAGCTGACCTTTGATAAAGACGTAACGGGACTGACCGCGGACGAAATCACCCTGACAAACGGCACAGGCGAAGCGAGCAAAGGAAACCTCACCGGCTCCGGCAAGGCCTGGAACCTTGCGCTCGCGCAAGTGATAAAGCCGGGCAATATCTATGTGAGCATAGCGAACTTTGGAGACTACAGAGTGACGGGCAATGCCCGGCAGGCATGGGTGCATAAGGCCGGGGCGCCGACCACCTATACCGTCACGGTGACCAAAGGCACGGCAAGCAAGAGCCCGGCATTGGCAGGGGAAACCGTTACCCTGACGGCGGATGCCGCGCCAGGCGGGCAGCTTTTTGTGGAATGGAATATTTCGCCGGCGGTGCAGTTCACGGGCGGCACCAGCAAGCTGAGCAGCACGGCGAAATTCATCATGCCGGAGGAAAATGTCACGGCTGCGGCCACGTATGATGTGATCAGCCAATTTAACAGGGCAGACATCGCGGCAATCAACAACATCATCGCTGTGAACGGGTGGAACGTGCCCCAGGCGCCGGCCGACGGCTCCTCTGTGCCTGGAGAGTGGGATGAAAAAGTGAAATGGACTGGCGACGCGAACAATAAACGGGTATATCTGCTTAATTTAGATAAAGCAGGTTTAACCGGTACGCTGGATGTGAGCGGTCTGACGGCTTTAACATACTTGCGTTGCCACTACAACCAACTGACCGGGCTCAATGTGAGCGGTCTGACGGCTTTGCGTGTTTTGTATTGCTATAACAATCAACTGACCGGGCTCAATGTGGGCGGTTTATCGTCTTTAAAATACTTGTATTGCAATGACAATCAACTGACCGGGCTCAATGTGAGCGGTCTGTCAAATCTTCAGCAATTGCATTGCTATTACAACTATATGGCAGATTCATCTGCTGTGACGGGCAGGGAAATTGATTGGGACAACACGAACTTCAAGTTCGACCCGCAGCATGTTCTTCGCAGCTTCACGGCTGAACAGACCGGCGGCGCCAACGGCACGGCGGATTCAACCGGCATCAAGCTGACCTTTGATAAAGACGTAACGGGACTGACCGCGGACAAAATCACCCTGACAAACGGCACGGGCGAAGCGAGCAAAGGAAATCTCACCGGCTCCGGCCAGACCTGGAACCTTGCGCTCGCGCAAGTGACCAAGCCGGGCGATATCTATGTGAGCATAGCGAACTTTGGAGACTACGGAGTGACGAACAATCCTCAGCCGGTAAGGGTGCATAAGGCCGGGGCGCCGACCACCTATACCGTCACGGTGACCGGGGGAACGGCAAGCAAGAGCCCGGCATTTCCAGGGGAAACCGTTACCCTGACGGCGGACGCCGCGCCAGGCGGGCAGTATTTTATAGAATGGAATATTTTACCTGAGGTTCAGTTCACGGGCGGCACCAGCCAACAAAGCAGCACGGCGAAATTCATCATGCCGGAGGAAAATGTCAGGGCTGAGGCCATATATGCAGGCGAATTTAACAGGGCGGACATCGCGGTGATCAACAGCATCATCGCTGTGAACGGGTGGAAAGTGCCCCAGGCGCCGGCCGACGGCTCCTCTGTGCCTGACGAGTGGAATGGAATAGTGTTTTGGACTGACAAGGCGACCAATAAACGGGTAAAAAAGCTTACTCTATTCTCTGCAGGTTTGACCGGCACGCTGGATGTGAGCGGCCTGTCGGCTTTGACCTATTTGGATTGCATAGGAAATCAACTGACAGGGCTCAATGTGAGCGGTCTGACAGCTTTAATTCACTTGACTTGCGGCAATAACAATCAACTGACCGAACTCAATGTGAGCGGTCTGTCGGCTTTGAAAAAGTTGTATTGCAGTAACAATCAACTGACCGGGCTCAATGTGAGCGGCCTGTCGGCTTTGACCTATTTGGATTGCATAGGAAATCAACTGACAGGGCTCAATGTGAGCGGCCTGACATCTTTGCAAGATTTGCATTGTTACATGAATCAACTGACCGGGCTCGCGCTGGATCAAGACGCGCCATATCGATCCATTAATGCCAGATACAACTATATGGCAAACACGGGCGCGGTAACCGGCAGGACCGTAAACTGGGATGAAGTGAACTTTCGCTTCGCTCCGCAGTACAGGCGCGTCAGCTACGATGCCCACGGCGGCAGCGGGCAAATGCAGGCAGGCAGGGCAGTTGACGGAGAAGCGTTCACGCTCCCGGAAAACGGCTTTACAGCGCCCTCGGGACAGCGGTTTAAAGCCTGGGCAATCGGCGATGTCAGCGGCCCGCAGAAAAAAGCCGGGGAGCAGCATACATTCAACGCGGATACGACGCTCTACGCTGTCTGGGGTCCCCCGGTCACGGGCGTGAGCTTAAACAAGACAACGGCTACCCTAACCGCGGGCGGCAGCGAAACGCTGACCGCGACGGTTGCCCCGGCGGACGCCGCCAACCAGAACGTGACCTGGTCAAGCGACAAGCCCGGCGTCGCCACCGTGGACCAAAGCGGCAAGGTGACGGCCGTCGCTCCCGGCGCGGCCACCATCACCGTGAAAACCGAAGACGGCGGGAAAACGGCTTCCTGCTCCGTCACGGTGCGGCAGGCCGCCCCTTTCACGGGCGCCGTCACCTTTGATAAGAATACCGTCAAGACAGGCGAGCCGGTGACCGCCACCTGGAACCTGTCAGGCGGCGTCCCGCCCTACTCGGTCAGCGCGTATTCCTGGTATGTCAGGGAGGAAGGCTCCGGAACAAAAATTCTTGAGAAATCGGGCGGCGCGGCAGCCGTGGGCTCTCTCAGCTTCACGCCAACGAAAGGGGAGGCGCTGATGCTGGAATTGGATTTGCGGGACAGCGCGGACCAGATATTCTCGTATTCCTCGGACTGGATCCCGATCAGTGGAGGCGGGTCACCGGATACCGCGGTCAAAGGCGACGCGAACGGGGACAATTTAGTCGACATCCGGGACCTCGTCTCCATCATCAACTATATCGTGTCGGGCATTCAGCCCAAGTCCACGGAGGGCGCTGACGCCAACGGGGACGGGGATGTGGACATCCGCGACCTTGTGTGGGTCATCAAGTTGATTGTGGGATAGCAATCCGTCGGCGCGGGCGCCATGAAGGAATCGATGATCCCGGCGGCGGTTTTGCCGCCGGACGATGCCGGCAACCACCACGAAGGAAAAGAAACAGTCTCCCCTCAATCCCGAGGGACGGGGGCAAGCCGGGCGAAAGCGGCAGGGCGGATGGGCCCCCCGCTTCCGCCCGGGCGATGGCCCGGAAGAGCGCTCAGCGAGCGTGACGAGAATCAAACAGGAGGAAAGGGCAACCATGAAAACAAGAAAGACAATCACCCTGATGCTGGCGCTGCTGATGGTTTTGGCGGCGCTGCCATGGCAGCAGGCAGCCGCGGCAGATCCGGACACCTTCAATGTCAACGACATCGCGGCGATCAACAACATCATCGTTGTGAACGGGTGGGGAGCGCCCCAGGCGCCGGCCGACGGCTCCTCTGTGCCTGGCGAGTGGAATGGAAAAGTGTTTTGGACTGACAATGCGACCAATAAACGGGTAAAAGAGCTTACTCTAATCTCTGCAGGTTTGACCGGCACGCTGGATGTGAGCGGTCTGACAGCTTTGACCCGTTTGGATTGCAGAGGAAATCAACTGACAGGGCTCAATGTGGACAGTCTGTCATCCTTGCAAGAGTTGTTTTGCAGTAGTAATCAACTGACCGCGCTCAATGTGAGCGGTCTGACGGCTTTGTTCTGTTTGAACTGCAGTGATAATCAACTGACCGCGCTCAATGTGAACGGTCTGACGGCTTTGCAAAGGTTGTATTGCGAAAGGAATCAGCTGACCGGGCTCGCGCTGGATCAAGGCGCGCCATATCAATACATTCATGCCGGATACAACTATTTGGCAGATGAGGGCGCGGTAACCGGCAGGACCATAAACTGGGATGAAGTGAACTATTGTTTCATTCCGCAGTACAGGCGCGTCAGCTATGATGCCAACGGCGGCAGCGGGCAAATGCAGACACACAATGTAACAGATGGAGAACCATTCAAGCTCCTCGCGAACGGCTTTACAGCGCCCTCGGGACAGCGGTTTAAAGCCTGGGCAATCGGCGATGTCAGCGGCCCGCAGAAAAAAGCCGGTGAGCAGCATACATTCAACGCGGATACGACGCTCTACGCGATCTGGTACTACCCGGTCACGGGCGTAACGCTCAGCAAAACGTACATTGTCCTGGCCGTGGGCGGCGCGGAGACGCTGTATGCCACGGTTGCCCCGCCCAACGCCACCGACCCGAGCGTAACCTGGAGCAGCAGCAATACCGGCATCGCCGCCGTGGATCAAAGCGGCAAGGTAACGGCCGTCGCTCCCGGCACAGCCGGCATCACCGTGAAAACCGCGGACGGCGAAAAGACGGCCACCTGCGCGGTGAATGTCGATGTGCCCGTCACGGGGGTTGAACTGAACAAAACGGCAACCACCCTGGTTGTGGGCGGCAGCGAAACGCTGACCGCGACGATTGTCCCGCCGGATGCCCTCTACAAGGCTGTGACCTGGTCAAGCGACAAGCCCGGCGTCGCCAGCGTGGACCAAAATGGCAAGGTAACGGCCGTCGCCCCCGGCGCGGCCACCATCACCGTGAAAACCGAAGACGGCGGGAAAACGGCTTCCTGCTCCGTCACGGTGCGGCAGGCCGCCCCTTTCACGGGCGCCGTCACCTTTGATAAGAATACCGTCAAAACAGGCGAGCCGGTGACCGCCACCTGGAACCTGTCGGGCGGTACCCCGCCCTACTCGGTCAGCGCGTATTCCTGGTATGTCAGGGAGGAAGGCTCCGGAACAAGAATTCTTGAGAAATCGGGCGGCGCGGCAGCCGTGGGCTCTCTCAGCTTCACGCCAACGAAAGGGGAGGCGCTGATGCTGGAATTGGATTTGCGGGACAGCGCGGACCAGATATTCCAGTATTCCTCGGACTGGATCCCGATCAGTGGAGGCGGGTCTCCTGATACCGCGGTCAAAGGCGACGCGAACGGGGACAATTCAATCGACATCCGGGACCTCGTCTCCATCATCAACTATATCGTGTCGGGCATTCAGCCCAAGTCCACGGAGGGCGCTGACGCCAACGGGGACGGGGATGTGGACATCCGCGACCTTGTGTGGGTCATCAACGTGATTGTGGGATAGCAGGCCTTATACTGAACTGAATGTTTTACAGCGTTGGAAGCAAACAAGCATTACACCAGTATAACGCGCCGCGTCGTTTCTGCGCGGCAGCTTCTCAAGCTGTTCCAACTACATTTTCACGCAGAGATTGGCGATATAATCCATGCCGAAATGGGTGAGCCTGTTTCCTGAATCCCGGGATTCGTAGAAGCCTATCATGGCAAACCCGGCTTTCAGCTGACCGCCGATCTGAGCTTCCAGTGTATGGCTGAATTCATAACCATACTCAGGATCAATCGTGATTTTGCCTTCCGCTTCCAGTTTTCTGGAGTTGAAGGGCAGGCTGTATTTCAACAGCAGCTCTTCATCCGGCTGATCCCATACGACATCGGTATCATACATATAAATCCATGGATTCATGTACCCGACCATCAGCAATCCGCCTTTTGCCAGCACTCTGTATGATTCAGCCCACATGTTTTCCAGATCTTCTATGTACACATTGGAGACAGGGCAAAAAACGATATCAAAGCTTTCATCCTCAAAGGGGAATCTTTCCGTCATATCAGCCTGCACTGTAGTGATTGACAGGCCTTCCCTTTCAGCTACCGACCTGTCGGACGCAAGCTGCTCCTCGGAATAATCCATGATGGTCGTTTCATAGCCTTTTATCGCAAAGACCGGCCCCTGTTGACCGCCCCCGCAGGCCAATCCCAGTATTCTGTTCCCTTCGGCTTTTTCAAACCATTCAGCAGGCACCGTCTTTCCAACCGTCAAGGCTACCTCGATGGGCTTGTTCATAGCTTCCATCAGTTCTTCATGGCTGATCGGAACCGTATAGGGATTTCCCCTGTTTTTGGAAACCCTGTTCCATCTGTCCTTATTAAAATCAAGATAATCCATCCTGTTCAAACTCCCCCGCACATCCTCATTGATTATACTGATTCCATCCCTCATTGCATCGTCGCGCCGGGTCTTTGATCGCCCTGAATCAGCCAGGCAAAATTGCTGCCGGTAGCCAGCGTCCTCAGCGCATAGACCGCCAGGATCTGATCGCAGCCGTTTTCCCGGGCGAGGCTGAGCACATTGCCCCGGTAAGCCCGCAGGTCGATCACCGTGACGCGGTCAAAATGGGGCAGCAGCAGCGGCACCAGGCTGTTGCCGTAGGAATCCTTCAGGACCAGCAGCGCCCTGCCGGAAGGCCGGTCATGGTTGATGATGTCGGTCAGGCCGTGGTTGCCGTCCAGGAAGACCGGATACTGGTCCGCCTCCGACAAATGCCGGGTGAAAAACAGGCTGTCATGGGTTTCCGGCTTGCCGTCAAAGGTAAGGCTGAGCTTCGCGCCGCTGTCCCAGAGCTCAAGGATGTCAGGCGGCGTGGACCACAGGCCGCTCCTGGCGTAGGCGCTGCCGAAAAACCCCGGGCTTTCCGTGACGGAAAAAGCCTGAACCGGCAGCGCCTCAAACCCCAGGGCGGAGGAGGCCAGCTGATAAGCGCGGTAGGCGCCCTGTCCGTTCCAGTGGGGATCGGTGCGGTAGTACAGCGGGACCTCCGAAGCCTTAAAGGCCTCAAACAAGGGTACCATCCGGATGCCTTCGGGGTTTAAGCCTTCAAGCACAGCCTCATCCGGGTAGGGATAGTAGCCCGCCTGCGGGGAGACGGCCCCCGCCGCGGGCGGCGCCACCAGCGCGAAGGGCAGCGCGGCCTCCCGGGCGAAATCCGACAAAAGCGCCACATTTCGGGTCAGGCGGGTGGCGTCATAGTCAAGGGGGGACTCCACCAGGGCGCCATCGGGCAGGCGCCACACGCTGTCAGCCGCCATGATGCCGGTGAGCAGGCGGCGCCGCGCGTCCAAGCCCACCCAGTTGGCCCGCAGGGGGAAGTGGTCGCCCAGGTATTCCTCCATGTCCCGGCTGAACTGTCCTCCCGCCAGGGTCAGCGCAGGAGGGCTTGTCAGGTAGCGCTTTTCAAGGGAACTGAACTCCTGCCGGGGCAGCACAATGAGCCCGGCGCCCATCACCAGGATGAGGCCGATAAAGAAGACCGGCAGCAGGCGAAGGCGTTTCATCTGTCTCCTTAAAACCTGAAATACAGGAAGGGGTTGTAGCCCTGGGACACCAGGGCTGCCACGCACAACAGGAAAAGGGCGCACAGCACCAACTCTTCCGCCAACCTGGGCAGGCGGAAACGCCAGGGGATGCCGGCCAGCGCGCACACGGCAAACAGGGGCAAAAAGGCCTTTGCCATGCCCCGGGACACCGGGCCCAGGGGCTCCCCCGGCACCAGGCCCGCCAGGAAGGCCCGCATGGCGGCAAAATCCGTGAAAGCGAACAGCGCCCAGCCCACCAGAACCAGGGCCAGCGTGACCACCCGGCTCAGCCAGGCCATGCCCTTGGGCAGGCGCGCGTACAATTTAAGCAGGAACAGCTTCTCCAGGATCAAAAGCCCCGCGTAGTAAAGCCCCCAGACCACGAAGTTCCAGCTGGCGCCGTGCCACAGGCCGGTCAGCCCCCAAACGATCAGGATGTTCGCCATCTGGCGCGGCAGCCCGCGGCGGTTGCCGCCAAGGGGGATATACACATAATCCTTGAACCAAACGGAGAGGGATACATGCCAGCGCCGCCAGAAATCAGTGATGGAACGGGCGGTATAGGGATAGAGAAAGTTTTCCCGGAAGCGGATGCCCAGCATCCATCCCAGCCCGCGCGCCATATCGGAATATCCGGAAAAATCAAAATAGATTTGAAAGGCAAAGGCGATCAGCGCCGCCCAGTTCCCAAGAAAGCCGTTGCGGGCCGGGCTGTCTTTCAGCGCTTCCCACAGCTGCCCGGCCGCGTTGGCCAGCAGCAGTTTTTTGGACAGCCCGATCACAAACAGGCGGGTGCCGAAGGCGAAATTCCGCCAGGAGCGCGCCGGCTTTTCCAGCTGGGGCTGGATGTCCCCGTAGCGCTCAATGGGGCCCGCGATGAGCTGCGGAAACAGGGTGATAAAGGTGCCGTAACGCAGCAGGCTCCGGTCTGCCGGGATCTCCTGCCTGTAAACGTCAATGGTGTAGCCAATGGCCTGGAAGGTGTAAAAGGAGATGCCCACCGGCAGCGCCACCTGAAAGCCCGGGACGATCAGCCCCGCGTATTTGAAATAGCCCAGGATCGCCAGCTGCAGGATGATGGAGAACGCCAGCAGCGCCTTTTTGCGGCGGGGGCAGGACGCCATCGCCAGGGTGAGGGCGTAGTTTGCCAGGATGCTGACCGCCATCAGGATGACGGTGCCCGGCTCCCCCCAGCCGTAAAACAGCAGGCTTGCCGCAAATAAAAACGGCAGCCGCGCGCGCGGGGGCAGCAATAGATTCCCGGCGAGCACCGCCGGGAGATAGAAAAAGAGGAAGCTGAGGGAAGAAAACAGCATCAGGATTCCTTATTTGCCCTGATACAGCGAAACCAGCCGACTGACCTGCGGAGAAACGATGAGCGCCAGCTCCACGCCCCGGGACAGGATTTGCCCCTGCTTGATGATGGCGTACTGCTCCGGGGAATAATTCCGCGCTTCCTCCGCCTTGGCCTGCATGCGGCTTTCCAGGAAGGGCAGGATGCGCTTGGCTGCCGCTTCATCCCTGGCGCGGATCAGCACCACCTCATCGGCCAGCAGGCTGTCGGCCGATACCATAAACAGCGCCTCGGCGCACCAGGCAGGGTCAATGCCGTAAAAATCCAGCAGCATGCCGTCAGGCACGGCGGTCATGCCGGGCAGCGCGCCTGTTTTCTCCATGGCCAGATAGACGGCCTTGATATCGATGGATTCAACCTGTTTGGAGGGCGCCGCGCAGCCGGAAAGCAGCAGCAGGGCCAGCGCCAATGCCAAAAGCCTTTTGTTCATTCTGTTCCTTCCTGAAGCGCGCACCGCGCTCCCCGGCCATATATCATACAGGACCGCTCCCGGCGAACGGACGCCTTCCTGCCGCCGGGATGGCGCCACGCCGAAACCGTCCCGGTTCAGGCATCCTTCCGCGTCCCCGAGCAAGCCTGACCCGGAGCGCCTGTTATCACGCGCGGCTTGCCGCTCTATTCCGCCGGTTCCAGGGCGTAAGCCTCAATGGTCTCCACAAATATTCTCATGCCCTCCTTGCTCAGGTGCACCCGGTTGTCGGAGCTGAACTCAGGGCGCAGGAAGCCCTCCCCATCCATCAGCGGGGTCGCCACATCCAGGTAGCTGACCCCCATTTCCTGGCAAAGGGCCTCCAGGGCGGTGTTGAAGGTGTTGAAGTTGGCCTGGTTGAGTTTCTTGGTCTGCGCCCTCTTGGTGATCGGGGTGACGGACAGGGCGACCAGCTCAAGGTCCGGGTTGCGGTTCAGGACGCGCTCAATGAGCCTGCGGTACAAGTTCACCTGAGGATTCAGCCTGGCCCCTGCCTCGTCATTCATCCCCAGCATGATAAAGACGCGCCTGGCCTCCAGCTGGCGCAGGCCCTCCGGCAGGCTGACCCGCGATCCCCGCAGCATCAGGGCCGGCTTATCCTCGTTCGGGGTGATGCGGCTGGCCTGGGAAAGGGAATAGCTCGAAATGGCGAGGAACCGCGCCCCCTCCAGTATCGGGTTGCCCCGCTCCGTCTGCTCCATGCGGTAGCGGCCGATCTGCTGCATGATGGAATCCCCCACAAACACCGTGCCGGCAAAAGAAGGTTGTTCGGCCCCCGCGGGCAGGCAGGCGGCAGCCAGCAGGCAGGCGAGACAAAGGCATAGCAGGCGTTTCATGGCATGGTCCTTCCCTTGTCGGTCTTGAGGATGGTCCGCGCGGGCTTGCCCTTTTTAAAGGCCAGGCCGGCCGCGGCAGCAAAGGGTCCTGAGGTCAAGGAATTCATTAGAAATGATATAATGCGCCGGTTTGCGTGTCAACCTAAACCGTCCCTGGGTCCACGCGGCTCCGCGGAAGATATATTTGTCGCTGCAGCATTGGTATGATATAATTTGTGTGTTTTATCCCCACCTTAAAGGAGATTGTATGCCAAAGCCAGATTATACCAAGGATTACATTAAACAATCGATTATCGGCAAGCTGCAGCGCTATTACGGCAAAACCCTGCAGGACGCCTCTCCCTACCAGCAGTATTACGCCGTCGCCTCCACCCTGCGCGACCAGATTATGCATAAATGGGTGCACTCCAAGGAGCTGGACAATCAGGCGGGAGGCAAACGTGTCTACTATCTGAGCATTGAGTTTCTTTTGGGCCGGGCGATGTTCAACAACGCCCTCAACCTGCTTTCAAGCGAGGTCTATACCAAGGCGCTGACCGAACTGGGCATCTCATGGAAGGACATTGTCTATGAAGAGCCTGAACCCGGCCTGGGAAACGGCGGCCTGGGCCGCCTGGCCGCCTGCTTTATGGACTCCCTGGCCACGCTGGACCTGCCGGCCATGGGCTGCACCATCCGCTATGAGTACGGCCTGTTCCGCCAGAAGCTGACCCAGGGGCAGCAGATGGAGGTGCCTGACGACTGGCTGATCAACGGCAACGTCTGGGAAGTGGCCAGCATGGAGGACGTGGCCGAAATCCGCTTTGAGGGCAGGGTGGTCAACTCCCAAAAGGATGGCCGCGATGTTTTCACCCTGGTGGATTGCCGCACGGTGGAAGCCGTCCCCTACGATATGCCCGTGGTGGGCTATGGCAACCAGCGCGTCAACACCCTGCGCACCTGGCGCGCGCGCAGCAAGAAAAGCCTGGACCTGTCCGCCTTCTCCATGGGCGATTATGTGGGCGCCTCCAAGGAGCAGGACCTGGCTAATGTGATCTCCAAGGTGCTTTACCCCGAGGACAACCATTACGAGGGCAAGACGCTGCGGCTGTGCCAGCACTATTTCCTGGTGTCCGCCAGCCTGCAGTACGCGCTGAAGGATTTTGAGCGCAGGCACGGAAACAACTACAAGCTGCTGCCCGACAAGGCGGTCTTCCACATCAACGACACCCACCCGGGCCTGGCGATTGCGGAACTGATGCGGCTGCTGATTGATGAAAAGGGTCTGGGCTGGGAGGAAGCGCAGGCCATCACCAACCGCTGCATGGCTTACACCAACCATACCATCATGGCCGAGGCGCTGGAGCGCTGGCCGGAGGATCTGATCAAAAACCAGCTGCCGCGCATCTATATGATCCTGGAAGAGCTCAACCGCCGGCTGTGCGAAAAGCTTTGGGACCGTTACCCCGGTGAATGGGACCGCATCGCGCACATGGCCATCCTGGCCTACGGCATGGTGCACATGGCCAACCTGTGCGTATCGCAGAGCTTTTGCGTCAATGGCGTCAGCCAGCTGCACGGGAACATTATCAAGGCCGATACCTTCGGCGACTACGGGCAGATGGAGCCGCGCAAGTTTACCTATATTACCAACGGCGTTACCCACCGCCGCTGGCTGATGGCCTGCAACCCGCGGCTGACAGCGCTGATCAGCGACGCCATCGGCGAGCAGTGGAAGACCCAGCCGGAGCGCCTGAGCGACCTGCTGCCCATGAGGGACGACGCCGCCTTCCGCGAGCGCTTCCAAAACATCAAACGCCAGAACAAGGATGTCTTCAATGAGTTTTTGAAGCGCCGGCAGGATATGCAGGTGGACCCGGAATTCATGTTTGATGTCCAGGTCAAGCGCCTGCATGAATACAAGCGCCAGCTGCTCAACGCCCTGCACATCCATGTGCTCTACAACCGCATCATGGACGACGCCAGTTTCACCATGCCCCCGCGCGTGTTCATCTTTGGCGCAAAGGCCTCCCGCGGCTACTACAAAGCCAAGATGATCATCCGCTACATCCTGGCGCTCTCGCGGATGATTGACCGCAGCCCGCGCGCGCGCCAGATGCTGAAGATCATGTTTGTGGAAAACTGGAATGTGTCAGCCGCGGAGGCGCTCATCCCGGCCGCCGACCTGAGCGAGCAGATCTCCACCGCCGGCAAGGAGGCCTCGGGGACCGGCAACATGAAGCTGATGATGAACGGCGCTGTCACCATCGGCACGCTGGACGGCGCCAACGTAGAGATCTCCCAGGCTGTGGGCAAGGACAACATCTACCTGTTCGGCATGACCGCTGAGGAGGTTGCCGCCAAGTACCGCGAAGGCACCTACGCGCCCATCCAGTTCTTTGAGCGCAACACCGAGATCCGCAAGGCCCTCTCCCAGATGATCGACGGCACGCTTTTCCCGGACAACCCCGCGATGATACAGATCCTTTACCATGACCTGCTGTTTGGCTCCGGCGGCGGCAAGCCCGACAACTACTTTGTGCTCAAGGATTTCGGCTCCTATGCCCAGACCCACCACCGCATCAGCCTGGACTACCAGAACAAGGAGCTGTGGCTGAAGAAAGCCATCACCAACACCGCGATGTCCGGCTTCTTCTCAACGGACCGCACGATTTCCGAATACAACGAGAAAATCTGGAAATTGAAATAAAGTTGGAGCGTTCAAACATCAGCCGGGGATTTTCCTGAGGGAGAATCCCCGGATCCGTTCAGAACCTTTACCCCCATCCTCACAGGCGCTTGACAGCGTCATGCTGATTCCAATCTTTACATCAGTTTCAAAACGATCACATACGGGAGATGTCCATTGAAAACCAGCATTCCGGTTCGTTCACTGGCCGCAGGCGGCCTGGTTGCCGCTGCCTATATCGCGCTTACCCTGCTGTTCGCGCCCATCAGCTTTTCGCAAATCCAGTTCCGCGTCTCGGAAGCCCTGACCCTGCTGCCGGTGCTGTCGCCCGCCGCGGTGCCCGGGCTGTTCATCGGCTGCCTGGGCGCCAACCTGCTCACCGGCCAGCCCTGGCAGGACGTGGTCTTCGGCTCGCTGGCCAGCCTGGCAGCAGCGGTATTAACGCGCAGGTTCAGGCAGAAGCTGTGGCTGGCCGCGCTGATGCCGGTGGCGGTCAACGCCGTGGTCATCGGGCTGATGCTGTACGCCGTCCACGGCCTGCACCCCTACATCAGCCTGCTGACCGTGGGCGCAGGCCAGGCGGTGGTCTGCTACGGGCTGGGCGTGCCGCTGGTCAGGGTGCTGGAGAAGAGGAACCTGACGCTGCCGTAAAAAGCATCTTCAACCGCGGAAAATAGCCATCGCGGGCCCCGGATTGTTGGCCGTCACCAGCCAGGCCCCGCAATATCGCGCGTAAGCCGCGCTTTTTTCTGTGTCCGGGCAGTATGCCCAGGGCAGTATGCCCATCTCCTCATAATCCACCACCCGTTCCGGGGTCAGCAGGCTCATCTCGATGCCAACGGCAGTCATATGGGAAAACGTGCCGTTCAAGCCGGGCTCAAAATGCTGCATTTTAAAGCCCGGGAACCCCTGGGTGGGCAGATGGTGCTTCCGGCTGATATACTTGACGATGTCGGCATCAAAGCACGCAAAAACACACAAGGGAATCAAATTGTATTTCGCCAGCATGCTGATGGTCTTGTCCACGCATTCCTCGGTCCTGTCCTTGATTTCCACATTGAGCAAAACCTGTGGATGCGCAACCATCAATTGGCAGAACTCCTCAAGGGTGGGAATAGCCTGCCCCCGGAATTCCTCGGATTTTCGGATCCCCGCGTCCAGGCGCTTGAGCTCCGGCAGGTTCAGCGAGCGCACGGCGCCCGTGCCGTTGGTGGTTCTGTCCACGGTCAGGTCATGGATAATGACCAGTTGACCATCAGACGACACATTGATGTCAAGCTCCAGCATGTCCACGCCGAAATCTATGGCCTTCTCAAACGACAGCAGCGTGTTTTCGGGATAAACGGCCATCATGCCGCGGTGGCCGGCAACCAGCCGGGCGTTTTTATCCAGCAGCCTTGGGTGAATCATTTGACACCTCCTGACGATTCATGGTTCAGGGAAAGCATCCTCCCCTATGTTTTCTACTTTATTCGCTTTAACCGGGGAAAGTCAACCTGCCCCGCCACGGCGGCCCGCGCGGCTGAAAACAGACAGGAAGCGCATTCCGAATCAGCGCTCAGAAATGGAAGCAAAACGCGGATTATTCCGAAAACTTTATATTTATACATTGAATTGATATTGACATTCTCTGTAAAATTTGCTATTTCTTTACATGGATTTTATAGATTCTTTTCCCGTCTACATGTATAGTTGCAGTGTTCAAATGACGTAAGGAATCGGAGATGCAGTATTGAACAAACCGTTAATATCCGGTCAATCAGGGCCGGCGGCAAGAATGGAAGTGCCGGGCAGCAAAATACCGGCCGTCGCAGGTCTTTTCAGCCTGGCGCTGGTGTTGTTCGGGCTGATTGGTCACCATGTTGACAACACCATTGGCTGGGAAGCCATCCCCCTTTGGCTGGCTTGGGCAGCCATGGCTGTCGGGCTCATCCTGCTGGCAGCTTCCGTATACTTTGGAAACAAACAGCTGCACCGCAGGCTGATGGCCAAGCATTTCTTGCCTTACCTGCTGATTGTGCCCGCCATCACCTTTTTGCTGATTTTTGTGCTCTATCCGATGCTCAACCTGGTTTACCTGTCCATGTTCCAAGGCAATGTGATGAATGCCACCAAGCGTTTTATGGGCTTGAACAACTATAAGTCCATCCTGTTTATCAAAAAGGATTTTATGGTCGCCCTGACAAACACGGCCGTCTATACCGCCAGCATGGTGGTGCTGCTCATTTTCTTTGCCGTGCTGTTTGCCCTGTGGATGTTTCCGGAAAGGAAAATCAACCACGTTGCCCAGACGGTTTTTTTCACGCCTCACCTGATTGCCTCGGTAACCATTGCCTTCATCTTCCAATGGCTGATGGACGAAAATTCCTACGGTTTATTCAACTCCGTCCTCAACGCTTTCGGTCTGCCGCAGCTTCGCTGGCTCAATTCCTCCAGCACCGCGATGGGCAGCATCGTGTTTGTCAACGTATGGGGCTCCATTGGCTACTACGCCCTCATCATGCTCGCGGCGCTCAAATCCATCCCTTCGGATATCTATGAAGCGGTAGCGATGGATACCAACTCCAGGGTAAAGCGTTTTTTTTACATCACGCTTCCGATGCTGTCGCCCCAGCTGTTCTTCATCCTGATCACCATCACGATCGGCTCTTTCAAGGTGTTCGACTCCATCAATATCATGACGGCAGGCGGCCCGGGAAGCTCCACGGAAGTACTGGCGCGCTATATTTATGACTACGCCTTTATCCGCACCAACACCTTGGGCATCGCCTCCGCGGCCGGCACCGTGCTGATGCTGATTTTAATCGTATTGACCCTGATTTATTTCCGTGTGCTTGGAAAGAAGGTGTTCTACCAATGATGAACGCCAGAAAATTTCGCAAGTACCTTCGGCAGCTGCCGGGCGATGCCTTCAAGGTGGCCGTGATGCTGTTGTTCGTCTTTCCTTTTTACTATATGATGGTCACCTCCTTTAAGACCTACTCCGAGGCCATCAGGGTGCCTCCCACGATGTGGCCGGAAAACTTTACCTTTGAAGCCTACAACACCATCTTCACCAAGATGAACATCGACATGGGGCGCTATGCGCTCAACAGTGTCCTGATCACCCTTGGTGTCATTGTGATTCAAATGCTGGTCATGATTCCCGCCGCCTATGCCTTCGCCCGGTTCCGGTTTTTCGGGAAAGGGCTGCTGTTTGGCTTTGTGCTGGTGGCCTTCATGATTCCCTCGCAGGTGACGTTCATCACCGTTTACTTGACCATGTCGGACTGGAACCTGATCCAAACCCTGTGGCCGCAAATCCTGCCCTTTGGCGCGAACGCCTTTGGCATTTTCCTGCTGCGCCAGGGATTCATGCAGGTCCCCCAGGAAATTATCGAGAGCGCGAAGCTGGACAACGCCAATGATATCCAGCTGATGACCCGCATCATGCTGCCCATGTCGATGTCCTTTGTCATCACCATTGCGCTGTTCTCTTTTGTTTCCCATTGGAACTCCTATTTCTGGCCGCTGGTGATGACCAATACCGAGGACGTTCGGCCGCTGACCATGGCCATCCAGAAAATCAAATCAGAGGAATGGGGGGTCATCTGGACGACCATCATGGCCGGAAACATGATTTTGTTTGTGCCGGTAGTCATCATCTACCTGTTCGCATCCAAACGGATCATCCAGGCCTTTGCCTACAAGGGCGTCAAATAAGCCATCTGATGGGTTTGCCCATAAGATGATATAAAAAGGAGGTATCTGTCATGAAAAAACTGTTCTCCGTTCTGCTGCTGCTGGCGATGCTGTTTTCAGTGATGCCGGTGGCAACCGCGCAATCAGAACCCATCATCGTGGATATCTGGCATACCCGCGGTTCCGGCGCCAACCTGGAAACCATGGTCAAGCAGGTTGAAACCTTCAACCAGACCATTGGCGCTGAAAAGGGAATTCAAGTTGTTGAGACTTACCAGGGCGGCTATGTGGATGCCCTGGCCAAGTACATGAGCGCCATCGCCGCCGGCGAGCCGCCGGAGTTGGTGGTGCTGGAGCGCGCGGCAGGCGTCCCTGTCATGGCTGAGGAAGGCGTGCTGGCTGACATGAAGCCCTATGTGGAGGCCTCCGGCATGGATCTTGAAAACTTCGAGCAGATCCTGCTGGGCTACTCCTATGATTCCCAGGGCAAGCTGATTTCACTGCCCTACATCCGTTCCACGCCTGTCATGTATTACAACGCGGATATGTTTGAGCAAGCCGGCATCCAACCGCCCACGACCATTGACGAACTGGTAGAAGCCGGCAAGAAGCTGCACCAGGTGGATGAGAAGGGCGAAACCACCGTTTGGGGCTTTGAGCTCCACAACGACCCAGCCTGGTTCCTGCAAAACTGGTTGGTCCAATTGGGAAGCAATATGTTCTCGGAGGATGGCTTGAGCGTGCCCGCTCTGGATGACGGCACCCTGCTGAAGGTATTCACAGCCTGGCGCTCCTGGATTGACGAGGGCTGGTGCGCGCCCTTTGTGTCCACCAACGCGACCACAGTCATGCAGGAGATGTTCTTCAACGGCAAGTTGGCCATGTTCTTCCAGTCCACAGGTTCCATGGCCAACATCATCAAGCAAAGCACTGCCAACAGCATCAATGTCGGCGTGGCCTTCCTGCCCACCTGGGACAAGCCGGCTGCTCCGACCGGCGGCGGAAACATCGCCATGGTCGAGCGCGGCAACGACAAAGCGCATTTGGACGCCGCGTGGGAGTTTGTCAATTTCCTCATGAGTGATGAGCAGGTGGCGTTCAACTCTGTCAACTCCGGTTACCTGCCCACCACAAAGACCAGCGTGCAAACCGACATCATCAAAAACAAATGGGAAGAAAACCCGCAGTTCAAGGTCGCGTTCGAGCAGCTCTCCATCGCGCAGGAAATCCCCTACAGCCCCTATAAATCAGACGTGGAAACCGCCTGGCGGCAGGTTTGCTCCCTGTTGATTCAGGATCGCTCCATCAACGCTGAGGAAGCCGTTCAAATGCTCAGAGACGAGGTGGCGACCATCCTGCCCTGACGAGTTTACGCCCCGCGGCATGATCCTCAGGCTGCAGGGTTGAGCCAATACAGGTGAATAAGCAAGGCCCGCTGCACAGTCAAGCGTACAGCGGGCCTTGTGATATGAGTGAGGTAGCTTGTCTTACCGCCCCTTGTGGTACAGCCTGCGGCTCTGGTAAACCGGGTCGCAGGTCAGGTTGACGCCCAGGCGACGGAAGATCTTTTCATCCACGTCAGACAAAATCACGGAGGTGTGCACCTCGCAGCCCTTGAGCTGGGGCAGCTGCGACAGCGCCAGCGTGGCCTTTTCACTGGTGGCCGCGGTGATGGACAGGGCGACCAGCACCTCATCAGTGTGAAGCCGCGGGTTGGAGTTGCCCAGGTAGCTGAGCTTCAAATCCTGAATCGGCCCGATGACCTCGGGAGGGATCAGTTTTTCGTTGCGCGGAATATTCGCCAGCGCTTTGAGGCAGTTAAGCAGCAGCGCGCTGGAGGCGCCCAGCAGGCTGGAGGTTTTGCCGGTGACCAGGTCTCCGTTCGGCAGCTGGGCCGCAGCGGCCGGGGCGCCTGTGGCTTCAGCTCGCTTGCGGGCGGCCGCGATGACCGGGCGGTTGTCGTCGCTCAGGTTGAGCTGCTGCATCAGCATGCGCAGCTTGATAACCTCCTCTTCCTCCGCATGGCCGCGGCGCTGCTCCACCAGGGTGTTGTAAAGCCTGCGGATGACCTCCTGCCGCGCGGCCTCCTCCACCAGCGCCAGGTCGGTGATGCTGTTGCCCACCATGTTGACGCCCATGTCCGTGGGCGAGTGGTAGGGCATCTCACCCCAGATGCGCTCAAGGATGGCCCGGAGGATGGGAAAGACCTCGATATCACGGTTGTAGTTGACCGCCTGGACGCCATAGGCCTCCAAATGGAAGGGATCAATCATGTTGACATCGCCCAGGTCCACGGTGGCGGCTTCATAGGCCACGTTGACCGGGTGTCGCAGCGGCAGGTTCCAGATGGGGAAGGTCTCAAACTTGGCATACCCGGATTTGACGCCGCGCTGCATGTCCTGATACATCTGGGACATGCATACAGCCATTTTGCCGCTGCCCGGGCCGGGCGCGGTCACCAGCACCAGGGGGCGGGTGGTGGCGATGTAGTCATTTTTGCCATAGCCCTTCTCCGACACCACCAGGGCGATGTCGGACGGGTAGCCCGGGATCGGGTAGTGCAGGGACACCTTGACGCCCAGGCTGCGCAGGCGCCGGCGGAAGGCGACAGCCTGATGCTGGCTGCCCCACTGGGTGATCACAACGTTTTCAACCAGCATGTCCGCCTCGCGGAAGGCGTCGATCAGCCGCAGCACTTCCTGGTCGTAGGTAATGTCCAGATCCCCGCGCTTTTTGTTCTTTTCGATATCGTCCGCGCTGATGATGATGACGATCTCCGCCTGATCACGCAGCTGCGCCAGCATCTTGATCTTGCTGTCCGGCCTGAAGCCCGGCAGGACGCGCGCAGCATGGTTGTCGTCAAACAGCTTGCCGCCCAGCTCCAGATACAGCTTGCCGCCAAAGCGGTCCACCCGCTCGCGGATGCTTTCGGACTGGGTCTTGGTGTACAGTTCATGATCAAAGCCTGTGCGCATACCCCCTCCTTGACACAAAAGCATAAGGGCACCTGCCCCTGAAGATTTAAGGAATCGCTGATTAAGTCGCAAACAAGAGCCGTTTCATGGTAAAATCTTTTTAAGAAGACAAATATAACACAGAGGTGTTCAGGATGAATCAACAAACCTTCAGCGATATTGAATACAGCGGAAGAGCCAGGATAACAAAACGAGAAGAGTTCCTGGATACCATGAACGAGATCATCCCCTGGGAGGAATGGGTTGATTTGATTAAGCCCTTTTACTACAAAGGGAAACGGGGTCGTCCGCCTAAGGGGATAGAAAAAATGCTGCGGATGTACCTGCTTCAGGGTTGGTTCAACCTATCGGACGAAGGTGTGGAAGACGCAATCTACGACAGCTATGCAATGCGGAAGTTTATGGGCATCAATTTTATGGAGGAAGGCGTGCCGGATGCGACCACCCTGTTGAAGTTCAGGCGGATACTGGAAAACAGCGGGTTAGGCAAGGCAATGTTTGAGGGCATCGTCAAAGGACTGGAAAGTGCCGGACAGATCATGCGTGGGGGGAGCATCGTGGACGCGACCATCATCAATGCGCCGTCCTCGACCAAGAATGAAAAGAAAGAACGGGATCCCGAAATGAAACAGACCATGAAAGGCAAGGAATGGAAGTTCGGGATGAAGGTTCATATCGGCGTAGATGCAGGCTCGGGCTATGTGACAGCGGTAGAGGGCAGCTCGGCGAATGTACATGATGTGACAGTCGCGTCCAAGCTGCTGCGCCCGGATGACCATGTCATGTATGGGGACTCCGCCTACCTGGGACTTGAGAAGCGGGAAGAAATCGCGAACCATCCGACCTTGTCAGGGATTGAGTGCCGTGTAAATCGTAGACCGGGAAATACATACAGAAAGTACGCCAACAATGGCCAGGCCTGGGAGAAAGTGATTGAGCGACAGAAATCGGCCGTTCGGTCGAAGGTAGAGTTTCCATTTCGATTCTTGAAGGTGCAATGTGGTTTCAGGAAGACCGTATACAAAGGAATAGCCAAAATCTTAATAACTGCTTCTTATAGTATGCGATATTAAGCCCGTTTGCAATGTGTAAAGACGGAAGAAAGCAATTCCCGCGCCGCGATGAACGGCCAAAGTACAAAGGAACAGGATTACCTGAAGCGGCACAACGCCCGGGTGAACATCTCTCCCGAGGGGGCGCGCAGGTAAACCTGCGCCCGGCCATTTTCAGGCAGGCGCGCCAGCAGCCCGTCAAGCAAATCGCCCGCGGGCGCGTCAGGCTGGCCACCCAGGGGCGCCTCCGGGCTGACCCACAGGCAAACCATCTCGCGCACCGGCTCCCGCGCCGGCAGGGACTTGAGCAGGCGGTTGACATACCAGGCAAACCATTGTTGCGGGAACATAGGCAAATTAACAGCCGTCTCATACTGCGCGCTCAGCGGCCATCAGCCGCCGCTGCGCCCAAAACAGCAGCCAGGCGGCATACAGGGAAAGCGGCGCAGACAAGGATCCAGCCCAGGTCCCGGAGCAGACTTTCATAGCTTATGGTGGAGAAGCCCCATTGACCATCAGTTGCCCGCCCAGGTAGGCCAGCGGCAGGCCCAGCAGGGCCTTGAGCGCGCGGAGCGCGCGGGGCTTTCTATAAAAGACGAACAGCAGCGCTGTCAGGAAAAGCGCCGCCGCCCCGACAGCCAGCGCGTAATAGGACAGCGCCAGGCGCGGCAGGGTCATGAAGCACGCCATCCGCAAGGCCGAAGGTCCGGGCCGTAGGTACGTGCACCGCCGGTTTCCCGGTTTTGACATAGTAAATGGAAGGCTCCCTGCCCTCAGACAGATCCAGGTGTGATCAGGCATCATGGGGCAGCTGGGCCCGTTCCCGCCCCGGCGGAGGGAATGCAGCGCTGCGGGGGGCGTGGACTGGACTGCGGTCAGCAGCGTAATATACCATGCGAGCCCCTGAAGCACGCTGGAGGATGCGCGCTGCCAGTTCGATGGCTGAGCGTTCGCATTGGCGCGGCGGATGCCGATGACCAGCTGGTCGCCCTTCCTTGTGAAGGTAAATCCTCCGCGTCCCAGAGGCAGCTCCTGCCAGGCAGTGGCCTAGGCCAGGAAGGAAGCGGCCAGCGCCAGGATCAGGCAGGCTGCCAGCCCGACGGCCAGCCAGCGTGCGTTTTTTGATGCTTCGGCCAACAGCTGCCAGGAGGCCGGGGCAGATGGTTTGCGCCCCCAGGGCCTTCGCTCGCGAGCGTTTCCAGCTCCGCCCGGCACGCCGGGCAATGCGCCAGATGCGCTTCAACCAGGCGCCGGCTGGCATCACTGGCCAGGCCTTCCTGATACAGGGGGAGCAAGTCGGTGATAATCGCGCAGTCAGTGTTCATTCTGTTCCTCCAATTTTCCCCTCCAGTTGTTTGCGGGCGCGGTGGTAGACCACACAGGCCCAGTTCTCATCCTTGCCATACAGCGTGGCAATCCGGCGAAAGGACAACCCCTGCACCGCGCGCAGAAAGACGATCTGCCGGGCAGGCTCCGGCAGCCGCCCAGCCAGTTCAAGCGCGCGCTCCTGCTCATCCCGGCTGGCTGTCAGGGCGGCAGGATCCGGGGCATCGCCGGGCTCAGGCACCTGCGGCACCGGGATGACGCGGCCCTGCTTGCGCAGGCAGCTCAGATAGCTGTTGCGGGCGATGCGGCACAGCCAGGTGCGCATCTCACACTCGCCACGAAAGCGGTGAACGGCAGCCAGCGCCTTGAAGAAGGTGTCCTGGCTCAAATCCTCGGCCAGCGGCGCCCGGGCGCCCAGGCTTAACAAATATCGGTAGACATCCCGGAAATAGGCCTGGTAAACCGCCTCAAAGCCTGCTGTAGTACCGGACAAATCTTCACCCCCTTCACCTGAACTGACACACAAAGAGGAACAATCTGACAATTATCCGAAAAATCTTTCAAACCGTATGGATAAAGCATACCAAAATTCAATCCGGCCGCAAAACAACGGGCCCCGCTGACCCGCGGGGCCTTGTTGTACGAAATAGCTGATGATCCGTCGTTATCAGCGGCTATTTCAGGAGGGCCGGGAAATCTCCCATTTTCACGGCAACAGAAATCCTGAGCTCCTTAATTATCCGGAGCCCAGGTATGGCCGGCCTCAAGGCCTACAGCGTGCCCGCTGCCAATGGCAGCCACCGGCTCGCTGGCAGTTTCCCCGGCCTACGGATTCTTGATGCCCGCGGCTTCCAGCGCGACCTTGACCGCGTCCATGATGCCCTTGCTGGTCCAGGTGGCGTTGGTTACAGCGTCCACTTCCACCGCATTCTTTTCCACGATGGCTGCGGGCACGGCTTCAAGCGCTGTAGTTACTGCTTCCATCATGCTGGTCTCGCCGTGTTTATCAACAACGACTGCGGTGATTTTGCCATCCACCAGCGTCACGGTAACCTTGATAACAGTGGAGAAACCCATGGCTTCGCCGGTGAAAGTGCCGTTGATCAGCACGCAAAACCTGTTTTCCAGCTCAGCCTTGGCGGCCTCCAGCTCACCAACCTTGGTTTCCAGCTCAACCTTGGCAGTCTGCAGCACGCTGATCTCATTTTCCTTATTGACAAGCTCAGCCTCGGCCAGAGCCTTGGCCTGATTCAGCGTATCCACCTCCGTCTGCAGCGCTTCCAGTTGGGTTTCCGCAGCCGCGTTGGCCGTCATCGCGTCGGATATGTCCTGAGTCAGCGCGGCCACCCGCGGCTCCAGCTCGCCAACCTTGGTTTCCAGCTCAGCTTTGGCAGCTTCCAGCTCAACAAGCTTGGCTTCCAGCTCGGTCTTGGCGGTTTCCAGGCCGCTCACATTAGTCTCCAGCTCGGCCTTGGCAGTCTCCAAGCCGCTTACCTTGGTCTCAAGCTCAGCCTTGGCAGTCTCAAGGCTGCTTACCTTGGTCTCCAACTCGGCTTTTACAGCCTCAAGGCCGCTTACTTTGGTCTCAAGCTCAGCTTTGGCAGTCTCCAGCTCGGATTTCGCGGTCTCAAGCTCGCTTACCTTGGTCTCAAGCTCAGCCTTGACGGCCTCAAGGCCGCTTGCTTTGGTCTCAAGCTCAGCTTTGACAGCCTCAAGGCCGCTCACATTTGTCTCCAGCTCGGCCTTGGCAGCCTCCAGGCTACTTACCTTGGTCTCAAGCTCAGCCTTGGCAGTCTCAAGGCTGCTTACCTTGGTCTCCAACTCGGCTTTTACAGCCTCAAGGCCGCTTACTTTGGTCTCAAGCTCAGCCTTGGCAGCCTCCAGGTTGCTTGACTTAGTCTCAAGCTCGGCCTTGGCAGTCTCCAGCTCGGCTTTCGCGGTCTCAAGCTCGCTTGCCTTGGTCTCAAGCTCAGCCTTGACGGCCTCCAGGCCGCTTACCTTGGTCTCAAGCTCAGCCTTGACAGTCTCCAGGTTGCTTGACTTGGTCTCAAGCTCGGCTTTTACTGCCTCCAGGCCGCTTACCTTGGTCTCAAGCTCAGCCTTGGCAGCCTCCAGGTTGCCTGACTTGGTCTCAAGCTCGGCCTTGGCAGTCTCAAGCTCAGCTTTCGCGGTCTCCAGCTCGCTTACCTGGGTCTCCAGCTCGGCTTTCGCGGCTTCACCTTCGCCTGTCTTGGTTTCCAGCTCGGCCTTGGCGGTTTCCAATTCGCTTACTTTAGTCTCCAGTTCGGCTTTCGCTGCCTCCAAGCCTTCAACCTTGGTTTTCAGCTCAGCCTTGATTGTTTCCAGACCGGCGAGTTCCTCTTTGACCGTGTTGTTGCTGTTGACCAGAACGCCGATGCCCACGGCAGCAGCCACCACCACAATCGCCAACAGAATGCTTAGTTTTTTCATTGCCTCTCCTCCATACTCGGTCATGCGTCAACCCAGCAGCTCCTTGAGCCCCGCCTCATCAAATCCGGCCATCACCTTGTTGTCACAGCGGATGATGGGTGAGCGCAGCAAGCGCGGGTTGTCCAGTACATAGTCGATGATGCTCTGGGTTGAATTGGTGTACGCAACAGGATGTGATTGAACCTTGGTGTCCGTTAGATCCAGAATCCCGCGGGCGGACAGGCCGCGAACAAACAGCTCCACCTCCTTCCTTCCCAAACGGTGTTTTGACAAGTCAACCGATTGGTAGGGGATGCGCCGTTCCTTTAAATAGCGCTCCGCCTTTTGTGTATCAAAGTTGCGCTTGTGCCAATAAATTTGAATGCTCATGCCCCTGAAACTTCCGCCTGCTCAAGAAAAGGCAGCGCCACGCGGTTTTGCCCGTCCTCCCACAAGCGCTCCAGACGGTAGAAGGCACGCGTATCCTGTTTGAAAATATGCACAATCACACTGGCGTAATCCATCACGATCCAGGTTCCGTCGTTCTTGCCTTCCACCCGGCGGGGCTCAATTCCCTTCTGCGCCAGGTGCTCATCCAGGTGGTCGCAAAGCGCACGCGCCTGGATCGCATTATGCGCGCTGGCGATAACCAGATAATCCGCCAGCACGGTCAGGTGCGCGACCCTGAGTGCAACAAGGTCCTGCGCCTTCTTGTCATAAAGCAGTTTGGCAATCGTCGAAACCAGGTTCTCTTCTGCCATGATAAATCCTCCTTCTTTTGTGTATTGACCGCAGCCGTTTCCGGCTGTCAATATGCCTTGTCTTCCTCCACCGGATACCTGAGCCGCGCGCGTAAATCCGCGACAGCCATCAGCGACAGCGGGCTTTCCGACAGCCCCTTTGTTTTGACAAATTCCTGAGTCCCCGCCAAAGAGGTCAGCGCAGCCAGGCGCAAATCCTCCTGTGCCTGCCCGCGCACCAGTTCCAGCCCGGGATATTTGCGGGTGGGCTCGATCGCGTCCGCCACAAAAATCGCCAGCTCCAGCGCGTTCATGCCTGCGCGCCCGGTGGTGTGGTAACGGATCGCGTTGAGGATGTGCGTATCCGAGACATGGTAGCGCATGCGCGCGATCTGCGCGCCCACCGGCCCATGCAGGAGGGCGTTGCTGCCCATGGCCTGCGCGTCACAGGGCAAACGCGCCTGCCGGGCGATGGCCTGCAGCCGGCCCAGCTCCATATCTTTCGCGCAATCATGCAGGATGCCTGCCACGCCTGCCTTTTGCATAGGCAAACCGTGCAACCGCGCCAGGCGAACCGCTGTCTGGCGCGCCCCCTGAGAATGCAGCAGGCGGGATGGGGACACCGCCTGGCGCACCATGCGCTCATAGTCCGGCTGGTACAGGCCGTTGGACGCGATGAATTCGGCCACCCGGGGCAAAAGCTTTCCCGGGGCATCCGACAGCAGGCGCAGCTGCGCACGTATCTGCCCTGAGGACATCGTCACCTGCGCCGCGGGAACCAGCGTCACGCGGGCGCCGTGGAAGCGCAGGGTCCCGCACAGCGCGGGAGCATCATAGCCCACACGCGGATAGACGGCAAAACTGCACATCGTCATCAGCTGCCCGGCGTCCTTCCAGCCGGGAATATCCCGCAGCTTGTTCGCGCCGATGATATAAATGAGTTCAGCGTCCGGGTAACGCCGCCGCAACTCCCCCACGATGTCCACGGCATGGCGCGGTTGCGGCTGAAGATCGATCCCGCTCAATACCAATTCCGGATGCCCGGCGATGGTCAGGCGGATCATCTCACAACGATGCTCCGCAGACGCGTCCGCCTGGCGGATCAGCGGTTTGCCGGAAGGCACAAAGAGCACCCTTTCCAGCTGCAGCGCCTGCAGACAAGCCTGCGCCGCCTGCAGATGCCCGATATGCACAGGATCAAAGGTGCCACAAAATATACCAATCCGGCGCACGGCATGCTCCTTGGCTTCTACTTGCATGTTCATTATACACACATCCCGGCAAATGGCAAAGCCCGCCACGTTTTTCTATACTAAACGCGTACACCGGCAGGCTTGCGCGGATTGTTGCTCAGCTGCGGAACAGGTTCCTGCTTCTTGCGGCGGCCCGTGCCTGCCAGGCGCGGGTGCGCCGGCGGACAATGTCAGACGGCTTATCATGGCGGTACCGGCCGCTGCGGCCGCTGGGCAGACCGCTGGCAAGCACGACCCGCAGGCCGGTAGTGTGTTGGGGGATCTGTTTTATCTTGACGCTTTCGCGCTTCATTGTGTTCTCACTCCCTGGCGCCTGTCGCGCCAGCGCCATTGTAGCACATCTGCAATTTGTTTTTGTAAAACAATTGTAACAAGCCCGCTAAATAACAATCTTCATGACAGAGAATAAGCATTGGCCAGGCCAGACCCCGGTAAATAACCCGAACTTCCGCGTTTTACAGGCGTTCCGTCCTGTTTCATGGTAAACTGATGCCGGGGAAACCCCCGAAAAGCTTCCGGAACGGGAGAAAGAGCGCCCGGAAGCAAATCCCGACATGGTCACGCATCCCGCCTGCATGCGCTGTGTCCCTGCAGGATGAGGCTGCCGGTAGGCCGGGGCGGGGATCCGCCAAACCGGTAAGCGCCGCCGGCATGCAAGGAGTCCTGTATATGTTTCTTTTTTGTTTCCCGGCTGCGCGGCCGGTATCCGGCACTGTCATGCTAAGAGAGGAGACCCGGGATGAAGCTGTTGCTGCTGGCCTGTGACCTGGTGATTACAGCCGTGTATGGCCTGCTTTGCTTCTACCTGTTTCCGGCAAGCCTGGACGGCATTATCATTGTTCTGCTGTTTTTTTTGGCCGTGCGGGTGATTGCCCTGTCATTTCATGACGCCTTTTCAGCGCTGAACCTGCTGCTGCTTCACCCCCTCAGGCACTACCAGCCATCGCTGTTGATCCTGATGTATCTGCTGTATACCGCTTTGTATTTCTTTTTATTCTTCAGGGAGCAAAAGCAGCAAACCCTGATCGCGGAAAATACCCGCCTGCGTATTGAAACCCAGCAAGCCCGCCACACCCAGAGCCTGCAGGAACGGTACGAAAACCAGCTGGCCATCAATACCCAATACAAAGAGCGCCAGCGCATCGCCCAGGACATTCACGATGTGCTGGGGCATGCCATCACAGGTTCCATTTTTCAATTGGAGGCTGCCCGGCGGATCATGGAGCAAGAGCCCGAGGAAGCAGGGCGCATGGTATCCAGCGCCACGGATAACCTCAGGACGGGGATGGAACAAATCCGCAATGTGGTGCACCGCATGAAAGCCCAGGTGCCGGATTTGCACCGTCAGGAGATGGATTTGCTGGTGGAGCGCTTCCGCCGGGACAGCGGCATCCCCGCCCATTACCAGCTGCAGGGGGAGGCAGACCATATCACAGGGGATATGTGGGCTGTGCTGCACAGCAACCTGGCGGAAGCGCTGTCCAATGTGCTGCGCCACGCGCAGGCCACCCAGGTGGACATTTCCCTTCAGGTGCTGCCGGGTTTTGTGCGCCTTCAGGTACAGGACAACGGATATGGCGCCGTCTCCTTCAGCGAGGGCATGGGCTTCTCGGGAATGCGTGCCCGGGCCGGCGCCCTGGGGGGCAGCCTCATCATCAATGGGGAGAAGGGGATGAGCGTCATCACCCTCCTTCCCCGGAAAGGAGAGAGGGCATGATTCGTGTTGCTATCGTGGATGACGACGCTTTGATCCGGGAGTCCCTGCGCATTTTGCTGGATGGCCGGGAGGGCATCCGCGTGGTCGGGTTAGGGGCAAACGGCCTGGACGCCCTGCAGCTGTGCCGCCGGTGCGATGTGCTGCTGCTGGATTTGCGGATGCCGCATAAAAGCGGGCTGGAGGTGCTGACGGAGGCGCTTATGCACACGCGGGTCCTGGTGCTGACCACCTTTGATGAGGAGCAGGAGATGGTGCAAAGCCTGCAAATGGGTGCCCAGGGTTATTTGCTGAAATCCGCCACACCGGACAGCATTGTCCACGCCATTGTGGAAATCCACCGGGGAAACACGGTGTTTGACACCCAGGCCATGGAGGCCGTCCGGCGCAACCTGTACGCGAGCGGGCAAAAGCTGGCGGAGCTGAGCCAGCGGGAGGAGGACATTGTGTCCCTGGTAGCCCAGGGGCACAGCAACCGGCAGATCGCGGAAAAACTCTTTCTGTCCGAGGGCACGGTCAAAAACCACATCACCGCCATCCTGCAAAAGAGCGGCCTGGAGCACCGTACCCAAATTGCTATCAGCAGACTGAAGGGGGAGCTGTGAAATAACAGGGAACACTGCCTTTGAAACCCTTAAGAACCCAAAATGAAGCCTCGCCTAATCAAGAGGCGGTTGTTCAGGCAAGAGCCTGCCCCGGCAGCCCGCTTGCCTGTTCTTTTGTGTTTGGCGCTGTTTTCCATATCTTTACCGCATTTTTCCCTCGCCTTTACCTTGAAAAAGGCGTTTTCAGCGCCTTTTTGCTTGCCGAATACGACTTAGCGACAAAACGTGTAAAACACATTTTTCAAAAATTGTACATTGCCGCCGGAGTTGATTTTACATCCTTTTGGTATGGTGTTTTTGGATTCGATTGAATCAAACCGTACCGATAACGAAAGGAAAACAAACCATGAAAAAACTGCTCTCCCTGCTCTTAGCCCTGGCCCTGTGCCTGACCCTGGCAGGCACCATTTCCGCCCAGGAAGCGATCAAGCCCGCCAAATATGTGTTCTTCTTCATTGGCGACGGCATGGGCGGCCCCCAGATCAGCGCCACCCAGTATTATCTGGGCACCAAAGAAAACCCGGACGCAGCCGTCCCCACCCCTGCCCAGCTGTCCTTTACCACTTTCCAGAACGTTGGCATCATGACCACGTATGACGCCTCTTCCTTCTGCCCGGACTCCGCCTCCACCGCCTCCAGCATGGCGGCCGGCCAGAAAACCCTGTCCGGGGTCATCAACTATGACGTGAACCTTGAAAAAACCTTCAAGCTGGTCACCGAATACGCCAAGGAAGCCGGGATGAAGATCGGCGTGCTCTCCTCCGTATCCCTGAACCATGCCACCCCCGCGGCTTTCTATGCCAAGGTTCCAAGCCGCAGCTCTTACTATGATATCGCCGTTCAGGGCATGACCGGCTCCATCCTGGACCTGCTGGCGGGCGGCGGCTTCAAGCAGCCGACCGGCAAAGCAAAGGACCAGAGAGACGTCTACGAAATCGCCAAGGAAAACGGCTTTACCTTCATTAACGACAACGAGGGCATCAGGGCGCTGAGCCCGGAATCCGGTGAGAGAGTGTTGGTCCACCTGCCCGATCTGGCTGGGGATGAAGCCATGAAGTACGAGATCGACCGCCGCCGCCTGGAAGCTGAGGGCGAAGACAGCATCAGCCTGGCCGAGCTCACCCAGTCCGCCATCAACTACCTGATGAACGACAATGGCTTCTTCATGATGGTAGAAGGCGGCAAGATCGACTGGTCCTGCCATGCCAACGACGCAACCACCAGCATTTATGATGCTCTGGCTTTGTCTGACGCCGTGGCTGTCGCCAAGGAATTTGCCGAGAAGTATCCCGAGGATACCCTGATCGTGGTCACCGGCGACCATGAGACCGGCGGCATGACCATCGGTTTTGCAACCACCTGGTACGAAACCCACTTCAACTACCTGGAAAACCAGAACATCTCTTATGAAGACTTTGACAAGCTGGTAAAGGGGATGCGCGAAAACGCCACTCCCTTTGCCGACGCCCTCAAATCCATCGAAGAACACTTCGGCCTGGTGGCCCCCGACAGCGAGAGCGCTGCGAACGTCCAGCCCGGCCTGGTTTTGACCCAGCAGGAAATGGCAGCCCTGGAGGCCGCTTATGGCCTGAGCATGCTGCCGAAGTCACAGCGTGTGATTGGCCAGCAGGAAGAGCTGCTCTACGGCGGCTATGAGCCCCTTACCATCGCCAGCAACCATATCCTCAACAACAAGGCCGGCATCGCCTACACCTCCTACGCGCACACCGGGCTTCAGCTGCCGGTATACGCCAACGGCGTCAATGCCCATTTGTTCATGGGCAGCTACGACAATACCAACATCTTCGATAAGTTCATGGCGGCCATGGCGCTGACCCCTGATAACAATTAACCCTCCCCTAAACACTTCCCTATTCAGCCGGCACCCCGTCCTTCCCCGGGACGGGGTGCTCATACTAGTTACACAATCGACCTGACGACAACTATGGAATAGGAGTATCAATGAGCAAGCGCAGCAATTGGTTGTTCTGCATCATCATGGGTCTTTTGGCCTATGCCCTGACTTTTTTGCCGGACCCGGTGATCATGTCCTCAACTAAGATACCCCGGGAGCAGGTGATCATCCGCAGCGTGGACAATTCTATGTCAGACCCTATCGGTATTGTGCACATCGGGGTACAGCAGGCCCAGGTGGAGATATCCTCAGGCCCTCACAAAGGGAAGATCGTCCCCGCCTCCAACTACTTGAACGGCACCCTGGACAAAGACAAACTGTTCAAGGAAGGGGAGCGGGCCATCGCCATGATACATGAATCCTCCCTCAGCCTGTCCGCCACCCTGGTGGACCATGACCGCCGGGGCATGGAAGCCCTCCTGCTGGGGTTGTACGCCCTGCTGCTCGTGGTGTTTGCCGGGGTATCCGGGGTGGGCGCCCTGGTCAGCATGGTGGCCACGGCGGTAATCATCTGGAAGGTATACATTCCCCTGTTGATTTTGGGATATTCGCCGGTGTGGACGGCTTTGCTGCTGGTATTCGTGCTGACGGTGATGATCGATTTGCTGGTAGCAGGGCCCAACCGGATGGCGCTGTCCGCCATGATCGGTTCGGTGGGAGGCACCCTCGTGACCATCCTCCTGGCAGTGATTTTCATCCGCCTGTTCAAGCTGGACGGGGGCGGGCTTCCCTATATTGTCCCCCTGCTGTCCCAGTCCGGGATGACGTTTGACATGAACCAGTTGTTTTTGTCCACCGTATTCATCGCCAACTCCGGCGCAGTGATGGATTTGGCAATGGACATCGCCGCTTCCTCCAGCGAAGTAAAACAGCACGCCCCGAACATCAGCCGGCTGGAACTGATGAAAGCCGGGTTCAGCGTGGGGCGCACGGTCATTGGCACCATGACCACCACCCTGGTGCTGGCCTATGCCGGCAGCTATTTGTCCATGCTGATCTACTTCCAGGCCCAGGGAACCCCCCTGATCGACATCCTCAACTACCGCTTTGTCGCCAGCGAAATCATGATTACCCTGGTAGGCTGCTTCGGCCTGGTATCCGTGGCGCCCCTCACCGCCCTGGCAGCCAGCTGGCTGCTGACCAAAAAGCCTTCCGGCAAAGACACCGGAACTGACCTTCAGCCGGCCGCGCTGCCGGCGCGCAATGAAACGATCGTAGATCCCCACCACGAGGCCTGAAACCCCACGCAAAACGATACATAAAACATGGGATAAATAACATCCCGGCTCCCTGTCATGACTTTGGTCACCCCAAAGCATGACTTTCTTGACTGCCCCTTCTCCTCTGCCTTTGATATCCTGTGGGTGAAATCCGAACAAAGGAGGAATCCGGATGCTGCAAGCCAAAGACCTGATAAAACGTTACGACAAAACCCTGGCGGTATCTTCCATCAGCTTTTCAGTGAAGAAAGGTGAAATTTTCGGGCTGCTGGGGCCCAATGGCGCCGGGAAAAGCACCACCATCAACATCATCACGGGCTTAATCAAGAAAGACGGGGGCAAGGTGACCATCGACGGCCTGGACCTGGACAGGGAGCTGACCCGGTGCAAGCACAAGCTGGGCATTGTTCCCCAGGATCTGGCCATTTACAACGACCTGACAGCCGAGCAAAACGTGCGGTTCTTCGGCTCGCTGTATGGCCTGAGGGGCAAGCAGCTGGAGGAAAGCGTGCGGGAAACCCTGAAGCTGGTGGGCTTGCACGATCATCGCCGGCAGCGCGCCAAGACCTTTTCCGGGGGCATGAAGCGCAGGCTCAACATCGCCTGCGGCCTGGTGCACAAACCCCAGCTGCTGATTCTGGATGAGCCGACCGTAGGCATTGACCCCCAAAGCCGCAACCACATCCTGGAATCCATTCTGGAGCTGAACCGCCAGGGGATGACCATCCTGTACACCACCCACTACATGGAGGAAGCCCAGCAGCTGTGCCAGCGCATCGCCATTATGGACTCCGGGCAGATTGTGGCGCAGGGCAGCCTGGCGCAGTTAAAGTCCCTGGTGCAGGAGCATTGGTACATCACCATGTCCCTCAAGGGCACAGTGCCCCTGGAAGAGCTGCGCCTGGTTCCCGGCGTGGAGCAGATTGACATCCGGGAAAACAGCTACCGCTTTACCCTGAAAGACAAAAGGAACCAGCTGCGGGACTTGCTGGATCTGCTTATCCACCACCAGGTGGAAATCACCGACATGGCCATTTCGGAGCCGGACCTTGAGGACATCTTCTTGACCCTCACCGGCAAGAGCCTCAGGGATTAGGGAGGCTATGATGAGAGGATTGCAGTTTATTAAGAAAGAAATCCAGCATGCCTTTTCCAGCCCGGAATCCCTGATGCTGATGATCCTGTTTCCCTTTGCCCTCACCCTGGTGCTGGGTCTGGCATTCTCCGGCAGCTTCAGCCGGGTGATCAAGATGCCGGAAACACGCCTGCCCCTGGTGTCGCAAGGAGGTCTGCAGAGCAATCTGTATATCAGCCAGGCAGCCCAGGCTGGTCTGGTATTTGAACCGGCCACCCTGGAAGAAGCCAAACAGCAGCTTGAAGACAGGAAAGCCCCCGGTTATGTGACCCTGGATAACAACCGGGTGCAGTACCATGCCCGCAGCTTTGGAAACCTGGAAAGCCTGCTGCTGAGAACCTATTCCCGGATTTTTGCCCAGCAGTCCAGCATGGCGGCCCTGGCAGTCAAGTCGGGCAGGCTGGACCTGGTTGCCCCCAGGGAAGGCAACTACATCACCTACGAAAGCATTTCCCTGGACCGGGAACCCGATTCCTTCGGGTATTACGGCATCACCATGCTTACCATGATCATGATGTACGGCGCCAGCCAGGCCATGGGTCTCATGGGCCTGGAGCGCAAGCAACGGACGGACCTGCGCCTGAAGGCCTCACCCTTTCCCATATCCGGGGTTTATCTGGCAAAGTCCGGCATGTCCATCTTTACCCTGCTTGTTCAAGCCTTGATCCTGATGATCATGAACACCCTGGCTTTCGGGGTGGATTACCGCAGCATCCCCCTGGTGCTGGTGATGCTCATCCCCTTTGCCTTCTTCTGCAACGGCTTGGGCATCCTGTCCTATCAGGCCGCAGACAATGAGCGTTCCGCGAATGGTTTCCTGAACCTGCTGATTGTGGTGCTGGTGTTCCTGGGGGGCGGGTACATGCCCTTGAGCCAGTTTGGCGGCCTGATGGAGACGCTGGCAGACTTCTCCCCTGTAGGCATGATCAACCGGGGCTTGATCGACTACATCTACACCCATCAAACAGGAAGCATGCTCAGGGCCATGGTGTTTACCGGAAGCCTGGGGATACTGATGCTGCTGATCGCCTATGCGTTATACAAAAGAGAGGAGGGCAGCCGTCGTGTGGCAGGTGCTTAAAAACAACCTTCGTCAACTGCTTGCCAGCAAAGGCACACTGTTGGTCGCCCTGATCATGCCCGTGGCTTTGTTCGCTGTCAGCCTGGCCGCTTTTGGCACCGGGGACGGGATGTACAGCTGGAATGTGGCCCTGACAGACCGGGATCAAACGGCTCTGTCCAAAAACCTCCGCGAGGTTTTGTCCCAGGACACCAACCGTGTGGAAGCGCTGGAAGAAGAGGAGATTGATGAAGCGCTTAAAAGCGGCCGGATGGACCTGGCGGTGCTGGTGCCCGCCGGCTTTGAACAAAAGGTGTTGTCAGGGGAAGAACCGAGCCTTACCGTGCGCTCCCTGAAGGGCCAGGAGGTGGTGGGGACCATGTCCGTCGCCCTGAACCTGCATGTGGCTGACCTGCTACGTATCCGGGAAATTCAGGGCTTAACAGATGGCGAGGCCTTGTCGGACAGCTACCGGAAGCTTGCGCAGGATGGCATGCAGTACCAGGAAGTGCCTGTGTCGGAGCATTCGGGCAGCGCAGGTATGCGCCAGGGAAGCGGCTTTCTGTTTTACGTCCTGTCCATCAGCATGCTCCAGGTAGCCTCCCTGATCCTAAAGGAAAAACACCTGGGCACCCTGTCCCGAATCCGCCAGGCGCCGGTGAAACGGCTGGATTACATCTTCTCCGTGTTCCTGGCCGGGGTGCTGATCCTGCTGGTAAACCTTCTGTCCCTGCATGTGCTGATCACCTGCGCTTTTGGCGTCTACACCACCCTGTCCATGTACATCCTGTGGTTTTACTATGGCCTGGTGTGGCTGTTCGTCGGCATTTTCCTGGCCCTGGCGGTAAACTCAAGCTCGGTGCATGGCAGCCTGATCCCCATTTTGACCGTCATCACCTCCATGCTGGGAGGCAGCTACTGGCCCATTTGGCTGATGCCCGATTTCATGCAGAAGATCGCGCGGATCACCCCCCAATACTGGGCGAACGACGCCATGGATGTTTTGCAGCAGGGGCTAAGCCTGCTGGATATCCCGCATCACCTTCTGGCGCTGACAGGTTTTTCCGCCCTGTTCCTGTCCCTGGGCGTCTTCGCGCTGCGCCGCAGCCGGGCAAACCAGACCTTTGTATAGCGTTTTTATTGCAACATAAAGCAATTGCGCTGTGCGATCGGAAGGATGGCACAGCGCAATTGTATAGAAAGGCATGGGAGACGGCCTTGCATATTCATATAGAAACCTGACCCGTACCATCTCATCAAACGCCATCGGGGCGCCTGCGATCACGCGGGCGCCCCGATACAGCATAGTAAGGCAGCTATGTTGCTGAAGGCTTAATCAGACCATCTCAATAATCACGCGCTCGGACGCGTCGCCGCGGCGGGGCCCCAATTTGTAGATACGGGTGTAGCCGCCGGCGCAGTTCTTTTCCTCGTTGCGCTTGCGGTATTTAGGGCCGTATTCACGGAAGAGCTTCTCAACCACGGGATGCTTGTTGTCCTTGGTGCGCTCGCGGTACTCCGTGCGTGTCTCATCATCCTTGCGGAGCTCTTTCAGGTTATACAGGTAGGCCATCATCAGCCGGCGCGCGTGCAGCTTGCTCGCGGCGTCGTTGACCACTTCAAGGGTGACGATCTGTCCCTTGTCGTTGTGATACTGCTTGGTGGCGTTCACGGTTTTGTCGTATTCGCGGACGGCCAGGGTGACCATTTTCTCGGCCATGCGGCGAACTTCCTTGGCGCGGGCCAGGCTGGTCTCAATACGGCCGTGCCACAAAAGGCTGGTCACTTGGTTGCGGATGAGCGCCTTGCGCTTGTCAGCTGTCAGGCCAAGCTTGCGTTGCTGTGCCATGTCGGGTATTCCTCCTTAGGCCACTGGGGCTAATGCTTATTCGTCGTTGGAGCGCAGCGCGAGACCCAGCAGGGCCAGCTTTTGCTCGACTTCTTCCAGGCTCTTCTTGCCCAGGTTGCGCACCTTCATCATATCTTCCTGGTTTTTTTGTACCAGCTCTGCCACGGTGTTGATGCCTGCACGCTTGAGGCAGTTAAAGGCGCGCACGGACAAATCCAACTCGTCAATGGTCATCTCAGCGACCTTGCCAGTCAAACCGGACTCGGTCTCTTCCTCATGATGGATGACAGGCTGATCGGTCAGACGGGTAAAAATGCCAAGCTGGCTGACCAGAATCTTGGCAGCCATGCCGATGGCTTCCTCCGGTGTAACGGCGCCATTGGTCCACACTTCCAGCACCAGCTTGTCATAGTCGGTGATCTGGCCCACGCGCGTATCCTCTACCGTATAGTTGACCTTGCGCAGCGGGGTATAGATGGCGTCAATGGGGATCATGCCGATGATCTTTTGCTCCGCAGGCTTGGAACGCTCTGCGGATACATAGCCAAAGCCGCGCTCGATGTTCAGCGTCATGTGCAGCTGGGTGCCCTCAGACAGAGTAGCGATGTGCAGCTCCGGGTTGACCACCTCGACTTCGCTGTCCACGCGGATATCAGCCGCTGTGACCACGCCGGGCCCCTCCGCGATGATCTCCACCTGCTTTTCCACATCGGCATGCAGGATCACAGCCAATTCTTTGAGGTTGAGGATGATCTCTGTGACGTCTTCCTTGACGCCGGGAATGGTGGAAAACTCATGCTGCACGCCATCAATGCGAACGCTGGTGACAGCGGCGCCCGGTAGATTGCCCAGCAGGCTCCTGCGCAGGGCGTTGCCCAGCGTATGGCCAAAGCCGCGCTCCAGGGGCTCGACGACAAAGCGGCCGTAAAAGTCTTCCTCGCGATAAGCGACGCGCTCGATGCGCGGGCTGACAGATTCGGTAATCACGCTGCTTCCCTCCTGTTCGGTATCATTTGGTCGCTATGGAACAGGTTAACGGGAGTAGTACTCAATGATCATGTTCTCCTGCAGGGCAAAGTCGATATCGCTGCGCTCCGGCAGGCTCTCCACGGTCACCTTGAGCTGGTCAAAGTTCACGTTCAGCCACTTGGGCAGAATACGGGCGCTGCCTTCACGAACCGCCTTGAACAGGTCGATGTCGCGGCTGGAAGCGCGAACGGAAATCACGTCGCCTTGCTTGATACGATAGGAGGGGATATCAACCTTACGGTCATTGACCAGGAAATGGCCATGGTTGACCAGCTGGCGGGCCTGTGCGCGGGAAGCGGCCAGCCCGGCGCGGTAAACCACGTTGTCCAGCCTGCGTTCAAGCAGCTGGAGCAGGTTCTCGCCGGAAACACCCTTCATCTTCAGGGCGCTGAGGTAGGTGCGGTGGAACTGCGTTTCCAGCATGCCATAAGCGCGGCGGGCCTTTTGCTTTTCGCGCAGCTGGGTGCCGTACTCGCTCATCTTGCGCTGACGGGCCTGGCCGTGCTGGCCGGGCGGTGTGGGGCGCTTTGCCAGGGCGCACTTTTGTGAGAAGCATTTTTCGCCCTTCAAGAAGAGCTTGGTGCCCTCACGACGGCACATGCGGCATACGGAGCCGGTATTTCTTGCCATGTGGGTTTCTCCTTTTTTACACTCTTCTGCGCTTGGGCGGACGGCATCCATTGTGGGGAATGGGGGTCACGTCTTTGATCATGGTGACCTCCAGGCCTGCCGTCTGCAGGGAACGGATGGCGGCCTCACGCCCGGAGCCCGGGCCCTTGACCAGTACATCTACGGTGCGCAGACCAAACTCGGCCGCAGCGCGGGCAGCGGTTTCCGCTGCCATCTGCGCGGCAAAGGGGGTTGATTTCTTGTTGCCGCGAAAGCCCATCCCGCCGGCGGAAGCCCAGGAAAGCGCGTTCCCCTGGGTGTCCGTGATGGTCACGATGGTGTTATTGAATGAAGATTGGATGTGCACCACGCCGCGCTCAACGAGCTTTTTCTCACGGCGCCTGCGCGATACCTTCTTAAGTGCGGGTCTTGCCATTCTACTCCTCCATGCCCGATACGGGCTTCAAATGATGCCCTTACTTGACGCCAGCTTTCTTTTTGCCGGTCACCTGGCGCTTGGGGCCCTTGCGCGTGCGCGCGTTCTGCTTGGTGTTCTGTCCGCGCACAGGCAGGCTGCGGCGGTGGCGGATCCCGCGATAGGAGCCGATCTCCACCAGGCGCTTGATGTCCAGGCTGATTTCGCGGCGCAGGTCGCCTTCCACCTTGATGTGGTGCTCAATGTACTCGCGCAACTTGCTGATGTCGTTCTCGCTCAAGTCGCGGACACGCGTGTCCGGGTTGATCTCGGTCTCAGCGAGAATTTTTTTGCTGGTGGTCAGGCCGATGCCGAAGATGTAGGTCAGGCCGGTTTCCACGCGCTTGTCTCTGGGCAAATCAACGCCCGCAATACGTGCCATGTGTTGGAAACACCTCCAAATTTACTGCTCTTGCCGGGCAATCCCGGCCATGTATGATGGAGCCGCGCGGTCCTGAAACAAGATGTCGCAGGCAGCCGCCCGCACGGCGAACCATGCCAAAGAGGAACCCCTCAGCCTTGCTTTTGCTTGTGCTTGGGGTTCTCGCAAATGACCATAATATGGCCTTTGCGCTTGATAATCTTGCATTTCTCGCAGATTGCTTTGACGGATGGGCGGACTTTCATAGGGGCAAACCTCCTCAGTTTGGCTTAGTTCTTGCTTCGCCAGGTAATGCGGCCGCGGGTCAGATCATAGGGGGACAACTCGATGGTCACCCGGTCCCCGGGATAGATGCGGATAAAATTCATGCGCATTTTCCCGGAGATGTGTGCCATGATCCTGTGCCCGTTGGGTAATTCCACGGAAAACATGGCGTTGGGCAGGGCTTCAACTACCTTGCCTTCGATTTCGATGACGTCACTTTTGGACAAGCATGGGCCTCCTTCAGGCGGGGTTGATGGGTAGCGGGTCTTGCAGGGGCTTGAGAAAAGCTCGTATCTGTTGATCCATCAGGGTCTGGGCTTCATAAGCCTCGTGCAGGCCGGGCATTTCATGTCCAATGGCCCGCAGGTGCTTCCGGCGCTTTTTCTTGGGGCGGTTTACTCCCCTCAAGGCGCCGTCGGCGACCAGTACAAAATCAGCGTCCAACTCATATAATACCACAAATGTCCTGCCTTTGTCACGCCCTTTGAGAGAAACCGCGGCAATGCCGCTTTTCAGTTCCGGTTTCATCGCTGTCCTACGCCCAGGTATAGCCGGGCAGCGTGAGCACCTCAGGCAGGCCGTCCTCGCGCACGGCGATGGTGTGCTCATAATGCGCGCAGGCGGAGCCGTCCAGGGTCTTGATGGTCCAGCCGTCTTCCATTTCTTTCACCTGCCAGGAACCCAGGGAAATCATCGGCTCAATCGCCAGGGTCATCCCTGCCCTGAGCCGCGCGCCACGCCCCGGTTCGCCAAAGTTGGGAACAGAAGGATCCTCATGCATGTTGCGTCCGATGCCGTGGCCGGTCAGGTCGCGGATCACGCCGTAGCCCTGGCTTTCCGCCAGCGTCTGCACCGCGTGCCCGATATCCGAGACACGGTTGCCGGTAACAGCCTGGCGCGCGCCTTCAAAAAAGCATTGCTCGGTCACGTGAATCAACCGCTCCAGTTCGGGGCTGATGATGCCGATGCCCATGGTAAAGGCGCTGTCAGCCTGCCAGCCATCCAGCACCAGACCGCAATCCACAGACAGGATGCTGCCGGTGCGCAGAACCTGCTTCACAGAGGGGATGCCGTGAACCACTTCATCATCCACACTGGCGCAGATGCTGGCGGGATATCCCCGGTAATCCAGGAAAGACGGCACCGCGCCGGCGCGCCGGATCAGCTCCTCCGCGTAGGCGTCAATCGCCGCGGTGGTTTCCCCCGGGCGAATAACCTCGCGCAGCTTTTGCATGATCTCATGCAAAAGCTGACCGGCAGCGCGCATCCTGTCCAGCTGGGCGGCGTTCTTGATAAAAATCATTCCAGGTCCAGCGCCTTGAGGATGAGCGCGAAGTCGTGCTCAATGCCGCCCTCGACAAGCACATCAATCAGCAAGCCGGTCTCGCGGTAATAGGCGATCAGCGGCTCCGTCTGGCGATGGTAGACCTCCAAGCGGTGGCGGATGGTATCGGGCTGGTCATCCGCACGATGGATCAGCTCGCCGCCGCAGGCCGCGCAGGTGGTCGCGCCGTCCAGGCGGCGGATGTGGTAAGTCGCGCCGCAATCACGGCATACGCGCCGGCCGCCCAGGTTGCCCAGAATGATGTCCTCTCCGGCCACCAGGTCGACCACGGCGTCAATCCGGGCGGCGGCTGCCAGCGCCTCCGCCTGGGGAACGGTGCGGGGAAAACCGTCCAGGATGAAGCCTTTTTCACAGTCCGGCTGCTTGAGGCGCTCCCGTACCATGTCGATGACCACCTGGTCGGGAACCAGTTCGCCTTTGTCAGTGTAAGCCTTGGCCGCCAGGCCCAGCGGCGTGCCTTCCTTGATGTTGGCGCGCAGCATGTCGCCGGTGGAAATCTGAGGAATGCCAAAACGCTCAGACATCAGCTTGGCGTGTGTGCCCTTGCCCACTCCGGGCGGGCCCAGAAAAATCAGGTTCATGTGTGCCACTCCCGGGCTTACAGGAAGCCCTTATAGTTGCGCATCACCAACTGTGCCTCAACCTGACGCATGGTCTCAAGGGAAACGGACACAGCGATAAGCATGGAGGAAGCCGCAAAGGGAATGCGGACGTTCTGCCAGGCAGACAACAGGGTCGGCAGGGTGGCCAGCACAGCCAGAAAGAAGGCGGCAAACAGTGTCAGGCGCCTGGAAATCCGGGCCAGGTAAGCCACGGTGTTGGGGCCTGAGCGGATGCCGGGGATGTTGCCCCCCTGCTGCTGGATGTTCTTGGCGATGTCCTGCGGGTTGAAGGAAATGGACGCGTAGAAATAGGTGAAGGCCAGAATCAGCAGCGCGGTCACAATCAGGTTGAGCGGCGCGCCCTGGCCCATGTTGGCCTGCCACCACTTGTAGGCGCCGGTATCAACGCCGAACATGGCAATGATGGTGCCGGGAAAGGCCATGAAGGAATACGCGAAAATCAGCGGCAGCACGCCCACGGACAGGACCTTCATGGGGATGTGGGTGGACTGGCCGCCGTACATCTTGCGGCCGACTACGCGCTTGGCGTACTGGACCGGGATGCGGCGCTCGCCCAGGTCGATGAAGGTGACGATGGTGATCAGCACCAGGGTGGTCACCAGCAGGATCAGGAAACCGGAAATGGTGGTGCCGTAGGGCGTGATGCCCAACACGTCGGTAAAGGCGGTCAGCAGGCCGGAGAAGATGTTGGAAATGATACCGGCAAAAATCAGCAGCGATATGCCGTTGCCGATGCCGCGAGCGGTGATGCGCTCACCGATCCACATGGCCAGCGCGGTGCCGCCCGCCATCACAACGCCGATGGTCAGAAGACCGAAGAAGGAGTTGTATCCGGTCTGCAAAACCGTCAGGCCGGTGACCGGGTCACGCTGGCCGTTGAGGGCGGAGATAATGCCGACAGCCTGGATCGCTGCCAGAACGATGGTGGAATATCGGGTGATCTTGTTGATCTTTTCCTTGCCCTCCTCACCGCCTTCCTTCTGCAGGCGCTCCAGCGCCGGGATGGCGATGGTCAGCAGCTGGATAATAATGCTGGCGTTGATGTAGGGGGTGATGCCCATGGCCATAACGGTCATCTGGCTGAAGCTACCGCCGGTCATCATATTGACCAGGCCCAGCATGTCATACTGCTCAGACAGTTTTTTAACCACCTCAGCGTTGATTCCCGGAACCGGAATCACGCCCACCAGGCGGTAAACCAGCAGCATCATGAAGGTATACAGAAGCTTCTTCTTAAGATCCTGCACCTTCCAGGCATTGCGGAGCGTTTCCCACATCTCAGACCTCCTCGGCCTTGCCGCCGGCCTGCTCGATTTTTTCCCTGGCAGAGCCGGTAAAGCGGTTGACCTGAACCGTCAGCTTTTTGGTCAGTTCGCCGGTTCCAAGGACTTTGACGCCATCGCGAAGGTTCTTGACCAGCCCGGCTGAACGCAGCATCTCAATCGTGACAATGGCGCCATCTTCAAACTGCTCCAGGCTGCCTACGTTGACAATGGCGTATTCCTTGCGGAAAATGTTTTTGAAGCCGCTTTTGGGGATGCGCCGCATCAAAGGCATCTGGCCGCCTTCAAACCCGGGAGCTTTGCCGCCGCCGGAGCGTGCCTTGGCGCCCTTGTGGCCACGGCCGGATGTCTTGCCCAGTCCGCTGCCTATGCCCCGGCCAACACGCCTTGGCCTGGTCTTTGAACCCGCGACGGGTTGCAGTTCATGCAATTTCATGAGGATGCCCTCCTATCACTCGTTGATTTCCTCGACGTGGACCATGTGACGGACTGCAAACACCTGTCCGCGCACAGTTTCGCTGTCTTCCTTGATGACGCTCTGGCCGATTTTCTTCAGCCCCAGCGCCTGAATGGTGGCAATCTGTTTCTTCAGCCGAGCGATCGGGGACTTTTCAAGTGTAATCTTCAGTTTCATCTCGCCCCTCCTCAGCTCAAAATCTCTTCAACGGTCTTGCCGCGCAGCTTGGCCACCTGCTCGGGAGAGCGCAGGAGCTTGAGTCCCTCGATGGTTGCCTTGACGGTATTGATGGGGTTGCTGGTGCCGAAGGACTTGGTACGGATATCCTTGACACCGGCCAGCTCCAGCACGGCGCGCGCGGCGCCGCCGGCGATCACGCCGGTTCCTTCGGGCGCGGGCAGGATGACCACCTTGCCGGTACCGAAATAGCCGGTGATCGGATGCGGGATGGTTGTGCCGGACAGCGGCACGGTAATCAGGTGCTTTTTGGCGTTTTCATTGGCTTTGCGAATGGCCTCGGGGATCTCGGCCGCCTTGCCTAAGCCGGCGCCAACACGCCCTGCGCCATCACCAACCACGACCAACGCCGCGAAGCGGAAGTTGCGTCCGCCCTTGACGGTCTTGGCGACGCGGTTGACGCTGACAAGCTTCTCTTTAAACTCGCTCTGTTCTTCGTGGTCGCGGCGATCTCTGTCTCTGCGTTGCATCTGAAAGTCTCCTTCTTAGAATTTCAGCCCGGCTTCACGGGCGCCGTCCGCCAGGGAGGCGACACGGCCGGTATAGATGTAACCGCTGCGGTCAAAGACCACCTGGGTGATGCCGGCAGCCAGCGCGCGCTCACCCACCAGCTTGCCCACGGCCTTTGAAGCCCCCTTCTTGTCCAGCTCGTTCTCCTGGGCCTGGATGTCCTTGTCCATGGTGGAGGCGGAAGCCAGGGTGACGCCATGCGTGTCATCGATGACCTGGGCATAGATGGCGGCATTGCTGCGAAAAACACACAGACGCGGCATCTCAGGGGTGCCGGAGACCTTCTTGCGCACACGCGCGTGGCGAATCTGGCGCACTTCATTGCGGTCGCGTTTCTTAAACATATACGGTCACTCCCTTCCTCATTAGTTGCCGGACTTGCCCACCTTGCGGCGGATACGCTCGTCCTGATATTTGATGCCCTTGCCCAGGTAGGGCTCCGGCGGACGCACGGCACGGATGTCGGCGGCCAGGTTGCCCACGACCTGCTTGTCGATCCCCTTGACCACCACGGTGGTGGCGTTCGGGGTCTCAAAACTGACGTCCTTGGGCGCGATGAACTCTACGGGGTGGGAATAGCCAACGTTGAGGGTCAGCTTGTTGCCATCCACCTGGGCGCGGTAACCGGTGCCCACCAGCTCCAGCGTCTTGCTGTAGCCCTTGGTCACACCGATAACCATGTTGTTCACCAGCGTACGGTACAGCCCGTGCATCGACTTTTGGGGCTTGGAATCATTCTTGCGGGTCAGGTGCAGGACGCCTGCGTCCTGAGAAATCCGGATGTCCTTGTTGACATCCTGGGACAGTGTGCCCTTGGGTCCTTTGACGACAACCAGGTTGGACTCGTCCACCGTGACCGTCACGCCCTGCGGCACCGAAATCGGAAGCCTTCCGATACGAGACATGCTTTCTTCCTCCTGTGCGTGATTCGGTTACCAGATGTAGGCGAGCACTTCGCCGCCCAACTTGTCCTGGCGAGCTTTTCTGTCGGTCATCAGGCCCTTTGAGGTGGAGATAATCGCCACACCCAGGCCGCCCAGAACCTTGGGCAGGTCCTCGTGAGCCGGCATACACGCGCAGCCCGGGCTTGGAGATGCGGCTTCAGCCCGGCGATCACCGGCTGCTGCTTGTTGTTGACGTATTTGAGGGTCAGTTTGATCTGGCCTTGTACGCCGTCGTCAATCCTGTCATAGGCCTTGATATAGCCTTCTTCCAGCAAAATCCTGGCAATCGCCTTGCTTGGCTTTGCTGGCGGGGATGGTGACCGTGTCATGCTTGGCAATCTGCGCATTGCGGATGCGGGTGAGCATATCGGCAATGGGGTCGTTCACTACCATGGGGGAACCTCCTTACTCCTATAATCCTTACCAGCTGGCCTTGCGCACGCCGGGAATCTGGCCCTTGTGGGCCAACTCCCTGAAGCAAATGCGGCAAACACCGTAACGGCGCAGCACGGAATGCGGGCGGCCGCACAGGCGACAGCGTGTATATGCGCGGGTTGAGAACTTGGGCTTCCGGGTTTGCCTTACCTTCAAACTTGTCTTTGCCATAATCAGTCTCCTCCCTTACTGCGCAAACGGCATCCCCAGCAGGGACAGCAGCTCTTTGGCTTCCTCGTCCGTGTGGGCAGTCGTGACAAAAATCATTTCCATACCGCGGATTTTCTCAACCTTGTCGTAGTTGATCTCCGGGAAAATCAGCTGCTCGCGCACACCCAGGGCATAGTTGCCGCGGCCGTCAAACGACCTGGCGGACACGCCGCGGAAGTCGCGCACGCGGGGCAGGGCAATGGACACAAGCTTGTCAAAGAACTCTTCCATCCGCTGGCCGCGCAGGGTGACCTTGGCGCCGACACTCATGCCTGCGCGCAGCTTGAAGTTGGCGACGGACATGCGGGCCTTGGTCACCAGGGGCTTCTGGCCGGCGATCTGGCTGAGCTCTTCAACAGCGTTTTCAAGCGCCTTGGCATTGTCCTTGCAGTCGCCCAAGCCCATGTTGATGACAATCTTCTCCAGCTTGGGAACCTGCATGGGGTTCTTGTAGCCGAACTTTTGCTGCAGGGCAGGCACAGCCTCGGCCAGGTATCTTTCCTTCAGACGGGTCGCCATGTGGCTGCTCCTCCTTTTAGTCAATCTGCTGTCCGCACTTCTTGCAGACGCGAATCTTCGTACCGTCCTCCTGCACCTTTTTGCCGGCGCGCGACGGCCTGCCGCACTTCTGGCACACCAGCATGACATTGGAAGCGTCAATCGCGGCTTCCTTCCTGATGATGCCGCCAGGCTGCCCCTGGGCGCGGGATTTCTGGTGCTTGGTCACCATCGCCACACCTTCCACCGTGACACGGCCGGTCTTAGGGCTGACCGAGAGCACCCTGCCCTTTTGGCCCTTGTCCTTGCCGGAGATGACGATGACTTCATCCTTGGTCTTCACATGTACTTTCATCTGCATTCTCCTTACAGCACTTCCGGAGCCAGCGAGACAATCTTCATATAGTTGCGCTCGCGCAACTCGCGCGCGACCGGCCCGAAGATGCGGGTGCCGCGTGGCTGCTTCTGGTCGTTGATGATAACGGCGGCATTGTCGTCAAAGCGGATGTAGGAGCCGTCGGACCGGCGGTTCTGCTTGACCACGCGGACGATGACAGCACGCACTATTTCGCCTTTCTTGACCTGCCCGCCGGGGGTGGCGGATTTCACACTGGCGACAATCACATCGCCAATGGAGCCGGAGCGGCGAAAAGATCCGCCCAGCACTCGAATGCACATGATTTCCTTGGCGCCGGAATTATCGGCCACCTTAAGCCGTGTTTGCGGCTGGATCATACGGGGTTCCTCCTTCTATGCCTGCGCCATGGCGCTTCGTGCCCATGGCAGGGTCTTACTTCGCTTTTTCGATGATCTCAACCAGACGCCAGCGCTTGTCGCGGGAAAGCGGCCTGGTCTCCATAATCCGCACGGTATCCCCGATACCGCAGGCATTCTCCTCGTCATGCGCCTTGAACTTCTTGGTGTGGCCGATGATCTTGCCGTACAGCGGATGCTTGTAGCGGCTGCGGATGGTGACCACGATGGTCTTGTCCATCTTGTCGCTGGTGACGATGCCCACACGGGTCTTGCGGTTGCCGCGGTTCACAGTGGTCTCAGACATTGGTTCCTGCCTCCTTTCTTATCGGGATTCCAGCTTCTTGGACTGGGTCTGAGCCGTCAGGGCGCGGGCAATGTCCCGCTTGACGGCCTGGATTTGCATCGTGTTTTCCAGCTGGCCGGTCGCCAGGCGGAAACGAAGGTTGAACAGCTCGCTTTTGAGATCCGCGATCTTCGCGGTGAGGTCTTCAGGCTTCATGGCCAAAAATTCGCTTACCTTCATCAGTTGTCACCACCGCTCATGTGCTCCATCTGCGCCTTGGAATAGATCTTGGTGCGCAGGGGCAGTTTGGTCGAAGCCAGCCGCAGCGCTTCGCGGGCCACAGATTCCTCAATGCCGCCGACTTCAAACAGCACGCGGCCGGGCTTGACGACGGCTACCCAGTACTCCGGGGAACCCTTGCCGGAACCCATGCGGGTCTCGGCAGGCTTTTCAGTCACAGGCTTGTCGGGAAAGATCTTGATCCAGACCTGGCCGCCGCGCCTGGTATAGCGGGTGAGCGCGATACGGGCAGCCTCGATCTGCTGGCTGGTCACCCAGCTGGGATCCATCGCTACCAGGCCGTAATCGCCATAGGCGATGAAGTTGCCGCGCATGGCCTTGCCCTTCATGCGGCCGCGGAACACCTTGCGCCGCTTGACACGTTTTGGCATCAACATGGTTTACTTGCCTCCTTCAGGGTGCCTGGCGCCCTTATTCTTTGCCTGGGGCAGCACCTGGCCTTTGTAAATCCACACCTTGACGCCCAGGCGGCCGTAGGTGGTCTTGGCTTCGGCGAAGCCATAATCAATATTGGCGCGCAGGGTTTGCAGCGGGATGGACCCTTCGTGGTAATGCTCGCTGCGCGCGATGTCCGCGCCGCCCAGGCGGCCCGACACCTGCGCCTTCATGCCCTTGGCGCCCGCGCGCATGGTGCGCTGGATGCTCTGCTTGAGCGCGCGGCGGAAGGAGATGCGCTTCTCCAGCTGCTGGGCAATGTTCTCGGCAACCAGCTGGGCATCGGTATCAGGGTTCTTGATCTCGATAACATTGATGGTAACCGGGCGGCCTACCATTTTCTCAACGAAAGCCTTGAGTTCCTCGATGCCCTTGCCGCCGCGGCCGATGATCATGCCGGGCTTGCCTGTGAACAGGTTGATGGTCATGCGCGCGGCGGAGCGCTCGATATCGATACGGCTGACACCGGTGGCAAAATAACGCTGCTTCAGGGTTTCGCGGATCTTGTGGTCCTCTACGAGGAAATTGGCGAAATCCTTCTTTTCGGCGAACCAGCGCGTGCTCCAGTCGAAAATTACACCGACGCGCGCGCCATGGGGATTGACTTTTTGACCCATTGCTGAAACCTCCCTTAACGTTTGTCGAGAACGACGCTGAAGTGGCTGGTGCGAAGCAGAAGCTGTGAGGCGCTTCCGCGCGCCTTGGGCATAAAACGCTTGAGCGTCGGTCCGGGATTGGCGTAGATTTCAGCGATGTACAGTCCCTCGCGATCCATTTCCAGGTTGTTGACGGCATTGGCCGCGGCTGACTCAATCAGCTTGAACAGCACCGGCGAGGCCGCGTGGGGCGTCAGGCGGAGGATGGCCAAAGCTTCCTCCAGGTCCTTTCCGCGTACCTGGTCAATGATCAAGCGGGCTTTGCGCGGGGAGATGCGGATGTGCTTGACGTGCGCATGGGGGCGCTTTTCATCGCGAAGCTTGTGCAGCTCGCCTTTTTTTTGGGTATTGCTTGCCATACTGCTCTCTCCTTTCGCTTATTTGCGCTGGGTCTTTTTTTCGCCTGCGTGCCCGCGGAAGGTGCGGGTGGGGGCGAACTCGCCGAGCTTGTGGCCGACCATATCCTCAGTGATGTAGACGGGCACATGCTTGCGTCCGTCATGGACGGCGAAGGTATGTCCGACGAAGTCAGGGAAAATGGTGCTGGCGCGTGACCAGGTTTTCAGAACGGATTTCTTGCCGGATTGGTTGAGCGCTTCAACGCGCTTGAGGAGCTTCTGGTCAACAAAAGGTCCTTTTTTCACTGAACGGCTCATGCTGTGAGGGGGCCTCCTTTCATCCTTTGGGGCTTACTTTTCGTTGATGCGCTTGACGATCATGCGGTTGGAGTACTTCTTGCGTTTGCGGGTCTTCAGGCCAAGCGCTGGCTTGCCCCAGGGGGTGACAGGCGCCGGCATGCCGATAGGCGATTTGCCCTCACCGCCGCCGTGCGGATGGTCAACCGGGTTCATCACAACGCCGCGCACAGAGGGCCGGAAGCCCATGTGGCGTTTGCGGCCGGCCTTGCCGATGCGGATGTTCTCATGGTCGGTATTGCCGACTGTGCCGATGGTGGCCTGGGCGTTGAGCGGCAGCCTGCGGATCTCGCCGCTGGGCAGGCGCACCTGCGCGTAGCCGCCTTCCTTGGCCATCAGCTGCGCATACACGCCCGCGGAGCGGACAAGCTGCCCGCCGGCGCCGGGGCGCAGCTCCAGGTTGTGAATCAGCGTGCCCGTGGGGATGGCGCTCAGCGGCATCGCGTTGCCCGGCTTGATGTCGGCGCCTTCGCCGGCGACAACCGTGTCGCCCACATTGAGCCCGACCGGCGCCAGGATGTAGCGCTTCTCGCCGTCCAGGTAATGCAGCAGGGCGATAAAGGCGGAACGGTTGGGATCATACTCGATCGCGGCAACCTTGGCGGGCACCTGCAGCTTGTTGCGCTTGAAATCGATGATGCGGTACTTGACTTTGTTGCCGCCCCCGCGGTGGCGGACGGTGATCTTGCCCTGTTTGTTGCGGCCCGCGTGCTTCTGCTTGCTGACCGTCAGGGCCTTTTCCGGCTTTTTTTTGGTAACTCCCTCGAACGCGTTGACCGACATAAAGCGGCGCGCGGGTGAGGTTGGTTTATAGACACGAATGGCCATACTGCTCGCTCCTCCTTAGACCATGCCTTCGAAGAACTCGATGGGCTTTGAGTCCTCCGTCAAGGTGACATAGGCCTTCTTGACCTCGGGCCGGCGGCCCTGGGTGCGGCCCTGCCGCTTGATCTTGCCCAGAACGCGCAGGGTGTTCACGGACTTGACCTTGATGCCCTTGAAGACCTCCTCCAAGGCATTCTTGATTTCCACCTTGTTGGCGTCCACGGCAACTTCGAAGACATACTTCTTCTCTTCGATGCTCTGGTAGCCCTTCTCGGTCAGCACCGGGCGGCGGATAATATCATAGGCGATTTTCATGATGCGTAGACCTCCTGGATGGCCATGACGGCGTCCTTGGTAAGCACCAGCTTGTCCGCGCGCAGAATGTCATAGACATTGATGTTGTCGGCGCAAGCGTTGGTCAGGTTGGGCAGGTTGTTGCCGGCGCGGCGGACAGCCTCATTGGCCTCCGACAGCACCAGCAGGCAGGACTTGGTGACGCCCAGGTCGGAGAGAACCTTGGCCATCACACGGGTCTTGGCCTCCTGGAGTTCCAGCTTGTCCACGACAATCAGGCTGCCGCTGGCCAGCTTGGCGCTCAGCGCAGAGCGCATGGCCAGGCGGCGCACCTTGCGCGGCACCTTGACAACATACTTCCGCGGCTGGGGAGCGAAAGCCAAACCGCCATGGCGGAACTGGGGCGCGCGGTTGCTGTGGTGACGGGCACGGCCGGTGCCTTTCTGGCGGTAGATCTTGCGTCCGCCGCCGCGAACCATGGCGCGGGTCAGCGTGGACTGGGTGCCCTGACGCTTGGCGGCCAGGATGGAACGGACGACCAGGTGCATGGCGCCCACATTGGGCTCGATGCCAAAGACTTCCTCATTTAGGCTGAGCTCACCGGCTGCATTGCCCTGCATGGTCACTACGGGAATTGTCGGCATTGTTCTTTCCTCCTGCCTCAAGCCTTGAGCGCGTCGCGCACAAGCAGCAAGCCCTTTTTGGGGCCGGGTACGGCGCCTTTGATGAGCAGGAGGTTGCGCTCCGCGTCAACGCCGATCACTTCAAGGTTCTGCACCGTTACGCGCTCCACGCCGTACTGCCCGGACATCTTCTTGTTTTTGAAGACCTTGGAGGGGGTGGAGTTGGCCGCCATGGCGCCCAAGCCGCGGTGGTACTTGGAGCCGTGGGTCATCGGGCCGCGGCTTTGGTTCCAGCGATAGATCACGCCGGTGAAGCCATGACCCTTGCTGGTACCGGTCACATCGACCTTCTCGCCGGCGTTGAACTGGGAAACGCTCAGCGTCTGACCCACTTCATAACCGGAGATGTCGTCCAGACGGAATTCGCGCAGGAAACGCGCGGGGGCAACGCCGGCCTTTTTGAAATGACCGGCCTGGGGTTTGTTGACAAGTTTCTTGGCGCGGTTCTCAGCCAGCTGCTCAAAGCTGAGCTGCAGAGCCTCATAACCGTCCTTTTCCTGGGTTTTCTTTTGTACCACGGTGCAGGGTCCGGCCTGAACCACGGTCACGGGCACCAGACGCCCATCCGGCAGAAACTGCTGGGTCATGCCCAGTTTCCTGCCCATAATTGCTTTCTTCATGATGGCTGCCTCCTGCCTTAGAGTTTGATTTCGATCTCGACGCCGGCGGGAAGATCAAGCTTCATCATGGCGTCCACCGTACGGGAAGTAGGGTTGTGGATGTCGATCAGGCGTTTGTGGGTCCTTCTTTCGAACTGTTCGCGGCTGTCCTTATCTTTGTGCGGCGCGCGCAGGATGGTGACGATTTCCTTGTCAGTGGGCAGCGGCACCGGCCCTGACACGCGGGCGCCGGTACGCTTGGCGGTGTCCACGATGCGCTCCGCCGACTGGTCAATCAGATGGTGCTCATACGCCTTGAGCTTGATACGGATCTTTTGGCTGGCCATTCATTTTCCTCCTTAACAGTTCGCACTCATTGCGGGCGTGCCCGCTGCCGGCTTGCCACGCGGCTTGTGAGTCCGTCGCCCGATTGCCGGGCATGGTCCGCGGTAATGACCCGCCCTGGCCAGGGCGGCAACCTATCGCTTCATCCCAAAAAACAGACAGCAGTGATATATTACACAGGTTTGGAGTCAAATGCAAGCTTTTTTTCACCTCTTTTTGACTTTTTTCTGTAAGTATACTTTTTAAGCCTTCGATAAAGCGCTGTCAATTGGAACATTTTCACACCCTCTTCTGTCCCCGCTCCCGGGTGTATCATTTTAACGAAAACAACCGGCGAGCGCCAGGCTGCGTGAAGATCGCGCAGGGAAACGGCAGAGGCAGCGCACTCATACTGATGTAAAGCTTTATTGCATCCAAAGCGGCGAGGAATTTTATTGTCCTGCAAGGAAGGAAACCGATGGCGTAGCCTAAGCTACGTTGAGGTTGACTGACACAGCAGGGCGATCAAAGACCCGGCGCGACGATGCAATAAAGATTGGAATCAGTATCAGCCCGCGAGGGATGGCAGGCACCGTCTATCCTGATCTATTTGGTTCCTGCCGAAAGGGTCTGTCTGCGCATCGGCTGTACAGTCATGCTGATCCGGGCAGGAAACGCGCGCCGCCGGCCCGGCCGGACGGCTGAAAAACCAGCAGACTTCACTTGTACATAATTTATACATTCATATCGGAGCGCCAGGTCTAGCTGTTTTTGTTTAATCTGTGTATTGACAGCGCCTCGATGGCCAAAGAGGTAGAATTCCCGCCGTTTAATAAGTATTCATCCGCTCGCCCTGTGCCCTTCAGCCCCGGAACGGTTTGACAAGCGGGTTTGCGGGTGATATAAGCTTGTTTATATCCAGCCAAACCTTATTGGGGGCGCTGGATTTCACTTCAGGGCGTTACGCCGCGCAGCGCAGAAACGACAAAGACACACAGAGAATATTTATTCAACATAGGGAGGTGCCAAATGGGCAGATATATCGCAAAACGCCTGGGCATGATGCTGATGCTGTTGATTGGCATAACCTTTATTGTTTTCGGAAGCCTCTTCCTGGCCTCCGGTGATCCGGCGCAGATGATTGCCGGCGCGTCAGCCACGGAGGCCGATGTGGAAGCCGTGCGCATCAGCCTGGGTCTGGACCGGCCCTTCTGGACGCAATACGGCATCTATCTGAAGAACCTGCTCACCCTGAACCTGGGGGTGTCCTACATCACCCGCCAGCCCATCCTCAGCGAGATCGCGACCCGTTTGCCCTATACCATCAACCTGGCTGTGGCCGCGATCATCCTGTCTACGCTCATCGGCATCCCGCTGGGCATCCTGACAGCCATCAAGCGCGACACCTTTGTGGACAACCTGCTGACCACCACCTCGCTGGTCGCCATTTCCATCCCCAACTTCTGGCTGGGCGTCATGCTGATGCTGGCATTCTCCGTCAAGCTGGGTTGGCTGCCCTCCGGCGGGATGACAGAGTTTTTTTATACGCCGCTGGGCTTTTCCCAGGTTGTTTTGCCGGCTCTGGCGCTGTCCACCGGCACCATCGCCTCATTTATGCGCATTGGGCGCTCCGCGATGCTGGAGGTGCTGCAATCCGATTATATCCGCACCGCGCGCGCCAAGGGGCTGAAGAAAAGCAGCATCCTGTTTGTCCACGCGCTGCGCAACGCCCTGATCCCGCTGCTGACACAGTTCGGCACCAGCTTCGGCGCGCTGCTGGGCGGGGCGATTGTCACCGAGCAGGTCTTTGTCATCAACGGCGTAGGCACCTACCTGGTCAACGCCATCAATACCCGCAACTACCCTGTCGTCCAGTCCACAGTGGTGGTCATCGCCGCGCTGTTTGTGCTGGTCAACCTGGCAGTCGACCTGGTCTACCTGCTGGTGGACCCGAGGATTTCGTATCAATGAGCCGGACACAAGCCGTCAAGCCCGCGGTGAACCCCTATGCCCGGGGCGGCCTGCGCGCCGCCTGGCGCAAGCTGTCCCGCAATAAGCTGGCCACATTCTGCTTTATCCTCCTGGTATTGGAAGTGCTGGTGCTGGCGCTGGCGCCGGTCCTGACCGCCTTTGGCCCGGAGGATACCGATGTAGCCAGCCGCCTTGCGCCGGGTTTCTGGGCAAAATGGGGCAAAAACCCCGTTGATGCAATGAAATACAAGCCCATCCATCCGCTGGGCACGGACCACCTGGGGCGCGACATGCTCTCCCGGCTGCTCTACGGCGGGCGCACCTCGCTGCTGGTCGGCCTGACATCCACCTGCATGGGGCTGTTTTGGGGCGTCCTCTTCGGTATGCTGGCAGGCTACTACAAGCGCCTGGACAACATCATCATGCGCGTGATGGATTTGCTGTTCACCTTCCCGGGCATCCTGCTGGCCATGCTGATTGTGGCCATGCTGGGCAGCAGCACCTTTAACGCCACCATGGCCATCTCCATCTGGTCCGTTCCTTCCTTCGCGCGGATGGTCAGAAGCCGTGTGCTGCAGGTGCGCGAGGAGGACTACATCATGGCCATCCGCTCCCTGGGCTCCTCAGACGCGCGCATCCTGACGCGCCACGTATTCCACAATACCCTGCCCATCATCATTGTGATCGCTACCATGCGCATGGGCAGTTCGCTGATCTCCATCTCAACCCTCAGCTACCTCGGCATGGGGGTGCCGGCGCCGGCGCCGGAATGGGGCGGCTTGATCGCCACCGGCAAAAACTACCTCTGGCAACGCCCCAGCCTGATTGTTCTGCCCGGATTGATGGTCATGCTCACCGTGATCTGCCTGAACATCCTGGGTGACAAGCTGCGCGATATCCTCGACCCTGCGCTGAAATCCTAAGCCGCCGCGCCGCAAGGCGCGCAGCAAATAAACAAAGGAGACAATCCCATGAAAAGAACCAGACGCTCCACCAAGTGGCTCATCCTCCTGCTGTGCGCGGCGCTTTTCACCGCGCCGGCCCTGACAGGCCTGGCTGCGCAAGGCAAACCCTTCCAGGTGGTCATCACCAGCAACATTTCCGGCATGGACCCCCTGCGTACCAATGACCGCGCTTCCACCTATGTCAATACCCAGATGTACGAGACCCTCTACCTCATCAACCGCGAGGGCGTCATTGAGCCGCTGCTGGCCGCTGAAATGCCGGTCTTCGCGGAGGACGGCATGTCCGTCACCATCAAGCTGCGCAAAGGGGTGGTGTTCCATGACGGTACCCCGTTCAACGCCAAGGCGGTCAAATACACCTTTGAACTGATCAAGGACCCGGACTTCGGCTCCGCCCGCGCGTCACTGGCCGCTTCAATGGATTCCTTTGAGATCATGGATGAGTACACGCTCAAGATCAACCTGAAATACGAGGACGGCGTGCTGCTGGCCAAGCTTGCGCACACCAACAGCGCCATCGTTTCCCCGACTGCCCAAAAGGCGCAGGACCTGATGGTGCGGCCCTGCGGCACCGGCCCTTACCAATTTGTCAGCGCAGTGAGCGGCTCCAATGTGGTGCTCAAGGCCTTTGACCGGTACTGGGGCGGCAAGCCCGCGATCGAGGATGTCGTCATGACCATCATCCTGGAGGAATCCACCGCCCTCGCGCGCCTGGAGACCGGCGAAGCCGACTTCATCCCCTCGGTCACCATCGAATCCCATCCGCGCGTGCAGTCCATCCAGGGCGTCACGCTGGGCACCCAGGACTCCGCGCAGATCACTTACCTCCCGCTGCGCCCCACCTCCTATGTCAACCCGCTGATGGCCAACAAGGACTTCCGCACCGCCATCATCAAGGCGCTGGACAAGGAAAGCTATGTCAATTTTGTCATGGAGGGCAAGGCCACGGTGGCCCATTCCGTCATCGGTCCCAAGGTGCTGGGATATACCCAGGCAGCGGAAGCCGCCTGCATCGGTTATGACCCCGAAGGCGCCAAGGCCCTGATTGAAGCCAACAACTGGCAGGATGAGCCCATCCTGTTCCTGGTGCCCACCTCCCCCACCTACATCCCCATGGGCGAATTCTTCCAGTCCAACCTCAAAGCCGTTGGCTTTAACAACGTCAAGATGGAAATGATTGACTGGGCGGCCTGGCTGACCGAAAGCAAGCTGGAAAACCGCTTTGACATCACCCTGGCAGCCTGGTCGAATGTAACCCGCGACGGCACCGAGCTGCTGGAGCCCAACTGGGAAAGCAAGGCTTCCGCGCGCAACAAGATCAACAACGCTGTCTTTGACCAGCTGGTGATGGACTCCAAGACTACCGCGGATGTTGAAAAGCGCATGGTCGCGCTGGAGAAAGCCAATATCCTGCTCATGGAAGAGGCGCTGGTCGCCCCCCTGGTCAACGGCGAGTATCATTTTGCCTACAACAGCCGCGACTATGCCAATATCGACCTGACCACCGACGGCTCCTTCTATATCAAGGAGTTCAGCCCCGCGCAATAAACGCGCCGAAACCTTTTCCCCTCCCCCGCAGCGGGGGAGGGGGGACAGCCGTCGAAAGGAGGCTCACATGGCGCACCGGCCAGTGCTGGAGGTCAAGGATTTAAGAACCTCATTCAGGCTGCACAAGCAGGATTATGAGGTGCTCCATGGCGTATCCTTTGAGGTTGCCCGTCACGAAACGCTGTGTGTCGTGGGCGAATCCGGCTGCGGAAAAAGCGTGATGACGCTGTCCGTCATGGGCCTGCTGCCGGAGAACGCCACTGTAAGCGCACAAAGCATCCGCCTGGACGGCCAGGAGTTGCGGGGCTTGAACGAACGGCAGATGAACAATGTCCGGGGACGCCGCATGGGCATGATTTTCCAGGAGCCCATGACCTGCCTGAACCCGCTGCTGTCCATCGGCAAGCAGATGCGCGAAGGTCTGATGCTTCACCTGGGGCTATCCCGGCGCGAAGCCGAGCACGCCGCCGTGGCCATGCTGAACAAAGTGGGCGTCAGCAACCCGGAGGAACGTTTAAAGCAATACCCCTTCCAGCTCTCGGGCGGGCTGCGCCAGCGTGTCATGATCGCGATGGCGCTGTCCCTCAATCCGATTTTGCTCATTGCAGATGAGCCCACCACAGCGCTGGATGTCACCATCCAAAAGCAGGTGCTGCTGTTATTGAAGCAACTCAAGCAATCCATGGACGCGGGCGTGCTGTTCATTACCCATGACCTGGGCGTGGTGGCTGAGATTGCCGACCGCGTAATCGTGCTTTACGCCGGGGTCAAGGTGGAAGAGGGGCCGGTTAGGGCGATTTTCGAAAACCCCGGGCACCCTTACACCCGGGGGCTGATGGCCGCTGTGCCCAACATCAAAAGCGACTCCTATGCGCCGACCCCCATTCCGGGCGCACCGCCTAATATCGCCCAGGATATCCCGGGCTGCCGCTTCCATCCGCGCTGCGCCCGGGCAGCGGATATCTGCAAGAAGGAAGCTCCGCTCCTGCACACGCTGGGCCCGGGGCATCTGGCCGCCTGCCATCTTTTTAAGGAGGTGAGCGCGTGAGCACAGCCCTTCCCCTCATCCGTCTCAACAAGCTGAAGAAACGCTTTCCCCTGCCCGCGAGCCGCAGCATCAAGGCAGTGGAAGACATCTCGCTGACGGTGTACCGGGGCGAGAAGCTGGGCGTGGTCGGCGAGTCCGGCTGCGGAAAAAGCACCCTGGGCCGGGTCATTTTGCAATTGTACCGCCAGACCAGCGGGGCCTGCGAATACTTCGGCAAGAGCCTTGAGGAGGTGCGCCCGCGATACTACGCGCGCGAGATCAAGCGCCTGCCCCGTTACCAGAAAAAAGCCAGGCGCTGCTACAGGCGCTCCCTGCTGCTGGATGGTAAAGCGGCGCAGGCCCGGCACCATATGTCGGAAAACGAAGCCCAGGCGTCCTCCCGTGAAGCCCGCCATTACGCGCGTTGGGCGCGCGTGGCGGACCGGCTGGACTTCCGGGCCAGGGAGCTGCGCAAGGAGGCCTCCAGGCAGCTGCGCGAAGGCTCGTGTACCGTTGGCTCGCTGATTCTCAGCCGCGACCTGGACCGCGTACAGGCCCTGTACCGCAGGGCCCTTGATGAATTGAAAACCGCTCATACCGCGCGGAAGAAGCTGCTGCGCCTGGGCCGCCTGGCGCCCGCCTATCTGCCCCCGGGCGAAGAGGACCTGCCCCACCACAAGGAGGCGGCCAATATCGCCAAGCAGGCCATGGACAAGGCGATGAACGCCGCGCACGCGGCGCTGGCTGAAGCCGAAAAGCTCAAGCACCTGAACATTGAGCCCATCACGGAGCGCTGCCCGGATCCCAAGTACTGGGATAAGCTGGATCAAAACCAGGAAACCGGCATCAACCTGGGCAAGCTGGGCGGGCGGGAGCTGCGCGATATCCGCCGGGACATGCAGATGATTTTCCAGGATCCCGCCGCCAGCCTGGATCCGCGCCAGCCCGTCGGCCACGCGATCGAGGAGCCCTTCCTGATCCACACGCGCTTGAACAAGGCCGCGCGCAAGGCGCGCGCGCTGGAGCTGCTGGACATCGTGGGCATGAAGGAAGAGCATTATGAGTATTATCCCCACCAGCTGTCCGGCGGGCAGAAGCAGCGCGTGGGCATCGCGCGCGCCATCGCGCTGCATCCCAAGTTTGTGGTGCTGGATGAATCGCTCTCCGCGCTGGATGTATCGGTGCAGGCGCAGGTGCTCAACCTGCTCAACCGGCTGCAGGCACAGTTTGGCCTGACGTATTTCTTCATCACGCATAACCTGGGAGTGGTCAAGCATTTTTGCGACCGCGTCCTGGTAATGTACCTGGGCACCATTTGTGAATTGGCCCCTGTCGGAAAGCTGTTTTCACAAACGCTGCATCCCTATACCCGCTCGCTGCTGGCCAGCGTGCCCGTTCCGCAGGTGCCGGACAGCGGTTTGGAGGAGGCGCCCCTGATGGGCGAAGTGCCCTCAGCCGTCAACCCGCCTTCGGGCTGCGTCTTTCACCCGCGCTGCCCGTCCTGCATGCCTGTTTGCAAGGCGGAGAAGCCGCGCCCGGTGGAAGCCGCGCCCGGGCATATTGTCAGCTGCCACCTGTATGACACATCCGGACAGGAGGAGACAAGCCATGAGCCGCGCCCTGCCGTTTGACCCGGCCTTTGTACCCTACCCCGCGACGCGCTATCCCCTTCTGGCCAGGGGCGGCATGGTCAACACCTCCAGCCCCCAGGCGGCAGCCGCCGGGCTGCAGGCGCTGCGCCGGGGCGGCAACGCCGTGGACGCCGCCATTGCCTGCGCGGCAGCGCTGACTGTAGTGGAGCCTACCGCCAACGGCATCGGCGCGGACGCTTTCGCCCTGGTCTGGATTGAGAAGGACAAGACGCTCTACGGCCTGAACGCCTCAGGGCGCGCGCCCGGGGCGCTTGACATCGCAGCCGCAAAAGCTGCCGGCGCCGGGGACAGCATGCCCGCCTACGGCTGGCTGCCCACCATGGTGCCCGGCGCGCCCGCCGCGTGGGCCGCCCTGGCGGAGCGCTTCGCGGCGCTGCCGCTGACACAGTCCATGGCACCGGCCATCCAGTACGCGCAGGAAGGTTATCCGGTCTCCCCCAACCTGGCATTGATGTGGCAGCGCGCAGCGGGGCGCTACCAGGCGACGCACCAGGGGGCGGCGTTCAGGGAATGGTTCAATACATTTCTGCCAAACGGGACAGCGCCTGAATGCGGGGACATCGTCCGCCTGTCCCGTCACGCGCGCACCCTGGAACTGATCGCCCAGACCAAGGCCCGGGCTTTTTACAGCGGCCAGCTGCTGGAAGCCATCCTGAGGGACAGCCGGGAATTCGGCGGTTTTTTCACGGAAACGGATTTCACCACCTATTCAGCGGACTGGGTAACGCCCATCACCATGGACTACCGCGGCTATACGGTGGCGGAGATACCTCCCAACGGCCAGGGCATCACCGCGCTGATGGCGCTGAATATCCTCAAAAACTTTGAGTTCACGCACAAGGAAGACGCCCGCGCCTATCACCTGCAATGGGAGGCGATGAAGCTGGCCTTTGCCGATGCCAAGCACTATGTGACCGATCCCGGGCATATGGCGGTGACCGCGGAAGAGCTGCTGGCTCCTGCCTATGGGCAGGCGCGCGCGAAGGAAATCAGCAGGACCGCCGCCCTGCCCGGCCCGGGCCAGCCCAGGGGCTCAGGCACGGTCTACCTGTGCACGGCTGACAGCGAAGGCAACATGGTTTCCTATATCCAGAGCAACTACATGGGCTTCGGCTCGGGCATCGTCATCCGCGATACCGGCATCGCGCTGCAAAACCGCGGCGCCGACTTCTCGCTGAATGAGCAGGACGCCAACTGCCTCAAGCCCGGTAAGAAATCCTACCACACCATCATTCCCGGCTTCCTGATGAAAGACGGCCGGGCCATCGGCCCCTTTGGCGTCATGGGCGGCTACATGCAGCCCCAGGGCCATGTGCAGGTGGTCACAAACCTGCTGGACTTCCATCTCAACCCTCAGCAGGCCCTGGACGCGCCGCGCTGGCAGTGGATGAAGGACAGGCGCTTCACTGTGGAGGCGGGCTTCAGCCCCGCCATCGCCAGGCAGCTGCAGGGGCTGGGCCACCAGGTGGAGGTGATGGCCGACCCGGTCAGCTTTGGCCGCGGCCAGATCATCTGGAAGCTGGAAAACGGCGCGCTCATGGGCGGTACCGAGGGGAGGACCGACAGCAGCATCGCTTGCTGGTAGGATAAAACGGTACGGGGAGGGGCGCTTTTTAGAAAAAAGCGCCCCTCCCCGTACCTACCCCTCAAAAACCAATAAAAAATATTAAAGTTCTTAGGGGGTCCGGGGGCATTCTTGAAAGAATGCCCCCGGCGTCCTCCCCGTTCCCCCCCCCGCTCCCGGTCAGTATGCTTTGGCGAAATACATGACCTTGTCGGCCGGCTCGCCGCAGCAGACACACTTGTCCGCGAAAGGCGTCTGATCAAAGGGCATGTTGCGGCTGGTGGCGGAGGTCTCGTCCTTGATTCTCTCCTCGCACTCACGGCTGCCGCACCACATCGTCCTGGCGTACCCCACATTGACCTGCTCGCCCAGCTCCTGCATGTTGAAGACATCGATGGTGCGCGACAGGCGGAATTCATCCGCGATGCGGAACATTTCTTTGGAGATATCCTCCAGCAGCGCCTTCACGCCCTCGGCCAGGTTGTCCAGCGGCAGCGTTCCCTTCTCAAGGGTATCCCGCCGCATGTAGGAAGCCACGCCGTTTTGGATATCCCGGGGGCCGATCTCCAGCCGCAGCGGCACGCCCTTGAGCTCCCACTCGTTGAACTTCCAGCCGGGGGAGACGTTGTCGCGGTCATCCAGCTTGACGCGGATGCCAGCCTGCTTGAGCCGCTCACAGGCTTGATGGCAGGTTTCCATCACATTGCCCTTGTGCGCTGCAATGGGCAGGATGACCGCCTGGAAGGGCGCCACGCCCGGGGGCAGCTTCAGCCCGCGCTCATCGCCGTGGGCCATGATGATGGCGCCGATCAGCCGGGTGGACACGCCCCAGCTGGTCTCGTGGCAGTATTCCAGCACGCCTTCCTTGTTCTGATAGCGCACTTCAAAGGGCACGGAAAAATTGGTGCCGAAATTGTGCGTGGTGCCTGCCTGCAGCGCCTTGCCGTCCTGCATCATGGCCTCCACCGAGTAGGTGGCGCGGGCGCCGGCAAACTTCTCCTTCTCGCTCTTCTGGCCGGTAAACAGCGGGATGCACAGCACATCCTCAATAAAAGCGCGGTAGACCTCCAGCATCAGCAGGGTCTCCTCCTGGGCTTCCTCGGCAGTGGCATGCATGGTATGGCCCTCCTGCCACCAAAACTCAGCCGTGCGCAGGAAAGGCCGGGTGGTCTTTTCCCAGCGCATCACCGAGCACCACTGATTGTACTTCATGGGCAAATCGCGCCAGGACTGCACCCACTGGGAGAACATCGTGCAAAACATGGTCTCGGACGTCGGGCGGATGGCCAGGCGCTCGGTCAGCACCTCGTTGCCGCCCTGGGTGACCCAGGCCACCTCGGGCGCGAAGCCCTCCACGTGCTCGGCCTCCTTGAGCAGCAGGCTCTCAGGGATCAGCATGGGCATGGAGACATTCTCATGCCCTGTTTCCCGGAAGCGGAAATCCAGACCTTCGCGGATCAACTCCCAGATGCGGTTGCCGTAGGGCTTGAGCGCCATGCAGCCGCGCACCGGGGTGTAGTCCATAAGGTCCGCCATTCTGACCACGTCGGTATACCATTGTGAAAAGTTTTCCTCCCGGGGGGTGATGTGCTGTACAAACTCCTGTTTGCTTTCCTTTGCCATTGCGTCCTCCTAAAAAATAAACCGCCCTGTCTGCCAGGACGGAGGCTTCTGCCTTCGCGGTACCACCTTGCTTGGCGCGTGCGCGCCCGCTTGAGCCCTTAACGCGGGATAACGGCGGGGATTGGCCGCGGCGCCGGGGCGGGAAACGGCCTGTGCGCGCTTGCACCCTCCGCGCTCGCTTCCTTTTGGCCTGTGCTCCCCGGTTGCCTGTTCAATTGCCGGGCTAGTATACCAGATGCGGATAAGCCATGCAAGCCTTTACACAGCCTGCCCGGGATGATAGCATCATGCTATCATCTACACTCCGGAGGAGGCCATATGATTCACCAGAATTTTGATCCGGACGAGGGCATCATCAGCCCGGACATGCTGTTTGAAAAGGCGGACGGATTGCCGGACACCTGCATCATTACCTTTTCCAAAACCGTGCTGGACCATGCCCTGGCGCACTTTCCGCACCAGGCAGCCTGCGCTTACCCGGCGCTCAACGGCGAGCGTACCATCTGGCGCATCACGGACCGCGGGGAGGACATTTTGCTGTACATGAGTCCCATTACCTCCGCCGGCGCGGGGCTTGCGCTTGAGCATACGGCGGCCGCCACCGGCGCCACGCGCTTTATCCTGTTCGGCTCCTGCGGCGCGCTGGACCAGCAGCTCACCGAAGGCCGCCTGATCGTGCCCACCAGCGCCTACCGCGATGAGGGGCTCAGCTATCACTATGCCCCGCCGGATGACTACATCACAGTCAGGAACGCGGATTTTGTGGCGCGCACGCTCCGGCGCCTGGGCCTGCCCCATGTGGCGGGCAAGGTATGGACCACCGACGCGCTGTTCCGGGAGACCCGGCGCAATATGGAGCGCCGGCGAAACGAGGGCTGCATCGCGGTGGATATGGAGTGCGCCGGGCTGCAGGCGGTATGTGACTTCCGGGGCTTCGAGTACTATACCTTCTTTTACACAGGCGACCTGCTGGACGCGCCGGCCTGGGAAATGCGCATCCTGGACAGCGGCGACAAGGAAGCCGACCACCAGCTGGCCGCCCTGCGCGTGGCGCTGGAAATCGCAAGATCCCTTGCCTGACACTGCTAACGGCAATATCAAACCACCACGGCCGGGCATACCGCCCGGCCGTTTTGTTTATTGAACCACTCCGTCATCAGCAAGTCCGGGATCATCATCCCCGCGCCAGGCCTGTCCGCCCCTGTGGCGGCAGCCGCGCCCGCAGACGCCGCCCGGACCGCCGCACAGGCGGTACTCGCCGCCGCTGATGACCAGGCGGTGCCCCTCAACCAAAGCGCGCGCCAGCTTCCTCCTGGCCTGGGCATAGATGCCGGTGACCGTGGTGCGCGCTACGTTCATCTGCTGCGCGCATTCCTCCTGGGTGTAACCCTCGTTGTCAATCAGGCGGATGGTTTCATACTCATCCACCGTCATGACAACCTCCGCCGAAGCCCGCCCGCGCTGGCCAAGCGGCCCAAAGCGCGCATTGCGCGGCAGGCTGCACACCCTGCGTCCCTTGATTGGCCTTGCCATAGCTTACCTCACTCCGGTCGTTGCCGCGCCGCCTTTCCGCGCAAAAGCGTAGCGGAAAAGCCGCTTCTCCGCGTTCAGCGGGTACTGCTTGTGATTTATGAACATAAAGGGGCTGCCATGCCCAGTGCACAACAGCCCCTATTACATGGTTAGTGTACGGTCCCCCTTATTGGGACGTCCGCCGGTTACAGCCCCCTGGCCGCGTTGAGCAGCTCGATCGCCTTGGCGGCGGTCTCGCCCGTTACCGCGGCGCAGCGCGCCTTGCGCGCATCATCGCCCATGCGCACCTGCGCCGCTTCCATGAACTTGCTGCAGGAGTCCAGGCAATCGATTGAGCCGGACACGGTGGTCGGATTCTTGAACTCGGGCTGGTACTCGGGGAAAGGATGCTCTTTATACCAGGCAAAGAGATCCGCCATGATCTCCTTTGCTTCCGCAGGCTCGCACAGCAGGCCCACTGCCATCAACGCCCCGGCAAGGGAGCCGCACAGGGTCCCGGCGAAGAACCCGGCGGAAGCTACAGAAAGCATCTTCACCGGAATCTGGTTGTAGGGATAGCCCTGGGTTTCCGCGAGCAGACCGATGATGGCGTCAAAGGCGCCCATGCCGCAGCCGCCATATGTGTAGAAGCTTTTGTAGCCGCGCTCAAGCACCACTTGAGGATCCAGCTTGACGTACTCGTAAGGATGAGCGGGAGCAGCCTGGGCAGCCGCCTCCGCCTTGGTGTTCATCAGCGGCAGCGCGGCGCTGGTCAGCGCGACACCGGCGAGTACCTTGCCGGACGTTTTAAGAAACTCGCGGCGTGTTTGAAGATTTGCCATATTAATCCCTCCAAATATATTTTTTCCAAGTGTAGCCCTGCAGACACGCTTTGTCAAGCGTCATCTATCAATAACCGGAACCGGCGAAGCTAAACGCTTTCCGTCTTCCGGGACCTTGGGCCCGCCAGGCGCGCGATCAACACGCTGATCTCGTACAAAGCCAGCATGGGCAGCAGCAGCAGGATCTGCGATACCACGTCCGGCGGGGTCAGTATCGCAGCAACCACCGCCGCGCCAAGGATAAAATAGCGCCGCGAGCGGGACAGCGACCGCGCTGTGACTTTGCCGTGGCGCGCCAGCAGAAAGATGACCACGGGCAGTTCAAACATCAGCCCGAAAGGCAGGACAAAGGACAGCACGAAGTTGAAATACCCCTCCACTGACCACATGGAGGTTGCCACGCCCTGCCCGGCTTCATAAAACAAATTGATGGCCAGCGGAAAAACCGTCACATAAGAAAACGCAACACCCAGGGCAAACAGCAGCACCATGCCCGCAAACAAGGGAAAAAACAGCCGCCGCTCCTTCGGGTACAGGGCCGGCGCCACAAAGCGCCAGATTTCCCAGATAATATAAGGCATGCTCAGCACCATCCCGGCGACCAGGCTGAGCTTCAGCTGCATGATCAGGGACTCGGACACCCGGGTCGCAATGACCTGGATGCCCCGCTGGACCACCGGCCGCAGGATAAAAGAAGTCAGCGGCATGCAAAAGGCGTAAAACACCACCAGAAAGCACACAAAAACTGCTGCCACTATCCGCAGCAGCATGCCCCGCAATACCAGCAGGTGCTCACCAAAGCGCTGTTTGCCCGGTTCGGCAGACGGTTTGCTCTTTTTTCTCATCAGTGGATACAGGCGTTTTATCCTTTGTTCTCCTGGTCCGCGGGGGCGCTTGGATCCTTCTCCTTGTCATCGGCAGCCATTTCCTTGCGGAACTCCTTGATGCTTTGCCCCAGCGCCTTGCCGACCCCGGATAGCTTCTTGCCGCCAAACAACACCAGCGCCAACACCAGTATCAATACAATTTCCAAAGCTCCCAGCCTCATTTTGTCTCCTCCTTTGCTTTCTCGTCAGGGGCAGCCTGCCGCTCCCCGGGCGCCACGGCCGCGCGGACCTCCTCGCGCGCCTGTTTGATCTCCTCAACCGGGGAAACCTCCCTGACAGCCTTTTTGATGTCCTCCCCTGCCGTGCGAAAATCCTTCAGGGTATCGTCCAGCTCGCTCTCCTCCAGAAACTCCGCCCATTTGGTCTTCAGATAGCGGATGGACCGGGCGATAGCCCGGGCCACCTTGGGCAAATCTTTTGGACCCACCACCAAAAAGGCAATGAGCAGGATGACCAGCAGCTCCGATACACCGATGTTGAACATGCGCCCCGCCTTTCACGATACCACGGCGATTATAGCAACACAGCGCAAGTCTGTAAAGCAATTGGTGACATATGTCATTCTCCATCAAAAAGCCGCGCGGCATGCGATGCGCCACGCGGCCCGGAACCTGCCGGCTTAGCGGCCCCGGCGGGTCTCTCCCAGCATCCGGGCATACTCGCCCGGACGCTCCAGCACCAGGGCGCAGCCCAGGGAGATACATTCCTGGGGATGATCAGCCACAAAGACCGGGATTTGCATTTCACGCTCGATCACCTCGCGCAGCGAACGCATCCGGGCTCCCCCGCCGGTCAGCAGGATGCCGTGATCAAAGACATCGTTGGCCAGCTCAGCCGGGATGTGCTCAATCACGCTGTGCAAGCCCTCAATCAGCGCATGAAGGGGTTCCTCTGCGGCCTCGGCGCATTCCATGCTGGTGATATCGGTCTGGCGGGGCAAGCCGGAGACCAGGTTGCGCCCGGCAGCCGGCAGGGTCAGCACATTTTGCTCCTGCAAATCGACTGTGCCGATAGCGCTTTTGAGGTCCTCCGCCGTGCGCCAGCCGACCAGCAGGTTGTGCTTCAAACGGATATAGCGGATAAGCGCGTCGGTAAATGCGTCCCCGGCGGTATCCAGGATGCTGCGGGCCATGATCTCGCCGGAGGAAATAACGGCAATGTCGGTGGTGGCGCCACCGATGTCCACCACCATGCGCCCGGTGACCTCGTTGACGGGAATGCCCGCGCCCAGGGCAGCGGCCAGGGGCCGTTCAATGATCTGCGTGCGCCGGACGCCGGACTCCAGCATGCCCAGGATCAGCTGGCGTTTTTCAATCTCATTGGCAGTAGCTGAAATGCTGACCAGGGCGCGAGGACGGTTGAAAAAATGCTTGCCCACAGCGCGCACAACAAAATAGTTGAGCATGATGGACAGCATGTCAAAATCCTGAATCGTGCCCTTTTGCAGCGGGCGTACCACCGAGATGCCGCTGGGTTCCCGCCCGATCATCTGATGAGCCTCCAGGCCTATCGAAATGATGTTGCGCGTATCGTGGTTGACCGCCAGCACAGCGGGCTCGTTCATCACAACGCCCTTGCCGCGCTCAGCAATGATGACGTTGGACGAGCCAAGATCGATGCCGATATCCTCAACTGAAGCCATCGGAACTGCTCCTCTACCGCAAAATTCTCAAAATGAGGCAAGATTTGTAACACCTTTGCCGCCATTTGTGAATACTATATCACACAATGGTAACAAATGCCACATTTTTCGATAATATTCCGTCTTTTTAAGACCCTATCCCCACTTTTTATAAAATCAAACAAAAACAGCTATTCTTTTTGTGCAAAAAACCGCATGAAACAGACCTCGCCACCACCGGACGGCCCTAAACCGCAGGCGAGCCGGTCCACAGGCTGCGGCGCCCCAGGATGTCTATGATCATAACCGCCACCGTGCCCCGCAGCAAGGGCACCTCCAGGCTGACAGCCAGCGCCGGCGTTTGCTTTTGTCGGGCGGCGCCGGCATAAGCTACAAAAACCCCCTTGTTGACCAGCCCGGCATACCACTGATCCACCAGGTCCAGTCCCTTTGGGCTGAGGCCGGCGGGCAAAAAGTCCAGCCCGGCAAGGTCCTCTTCAGGCAGGGTATAGGCGTTCAGGGACACAGTGTAAAAACCGATGCCCGGGAAGGAGGAGGCATCCAGCAGCGCCATGGAGTTATCCAGCGGCGCCTGGCAAACCAGGCGATAGCCTGACAAGCGCTTGCGGCAGACCGCGAAAGCCTGCGGGGAATTGTCCAGGCCGATAAAGCGGCGCTGGTTTTCAGCGGCGCTCGCCAGCGCCGTGCCTGAGCCGCAGGCCAGGTCAATGACCAGGTCGCCCGGCCTGGTGGTGGACAGCAGCATCCGGTCCAGCAGCGCCTGGGGCTTTTGTTTGGGGTAGCCGGTGCGCTGAGGGTCCTTTTGCTGCATCTGGCTGACATCCGCCCATACATCATCCGGATACACCGGCTCATCATCATAATAGATATACTCCTTGCCGCCGGTCTTGATGCTGCGGTAGGTACGGCCACGCGCGTCCACATGCCGTTTCATGTGGTTGGTGCGGTGTTCCTTGCGGGCGACCGGCACCTGGGTAATATCAAAATAATGCGCGGCCGACTTGGCGTAAAACAGGATCACATCGTGCCTGCGGCCGAAGTAGCGCTTGGTGCGCCCGCCGGTCTGATAGCTCCAGATGATCTGGTTTTTGAAGTTCTCCGCGCCAAAGATCTCATCCATCATCAGCCGCGCGCGCGCCAGGGTATCCGCATCAAGGTGCAAAAACATTGAGCCGCTGTCGCTGAGCAGGCGGTGGGACAGCTGCAGCATCCTGCGCAGCCAGTTAAGGTAGGCCGGGTCGTCCGCGGCGGCAAAATCGCGGTAGGCAGGCAAGAGCAGGTTATGCCGGCTGGTCTGCCAGCCATGCTCGCCAATGCGCAGCCGATACTTCTGTTCTGTTCCGCTTACGCCGGGCGGATCCAGAAAGACGGCCTGTACATGCCCTTCATACTGGCTCAGATCATTCTGGAGCGCGTCAGCACAAATCAGCAGACCGCCTTCCTGAGGCTGGTCATTGATCTCCCGGAAACAAGGCGAGCGGTGCCAAATCATCGCTTTTTCCCCTCCTGCCAGGGTGTTTGTGTGCACGCGCTGATCAGGCGCTGCTGACGCTCAAGAAAGGCGCGCTGGCGCGGGTGCGCAGACAGCAGCTCAGCAGCCTGATGAACCTTTTCAACGAAGTCCCGCCGCAGGCCCTGTAAGCCCGAGGGCATCAGCGGACACAAGGGCCAGGCGCGCGGATCCAGCATGACCCCGGGCCTGTTGTCCATCACTGTCATTACCAAAGGAAAAACACGGCAGGCCAAGGGGCGGGTATGGCGCTCACAGGCGCCTTTACAGGTCAGGAGCATACCCTCGGGCACCCCGCGCAGGGAAAAGCCCGCGGGCAGATCCGCGTAACAATTCTCCTCGCCCGGATACAGCAGCATGCCGCCGCGCCCATCCTCATCCGCCTGGCAGCACGCCGCGCCGCACAAGGCGCCGCAATCCCGGTTCAGCGGCGTGACCTTGTCCAGCAAAGCCCGCGCAGCAAGCACGGGACAACCAGCCGGCACCTCCTTCTTCATAGCATATAAATTGTAGCATCTGATGCCTTGATTGACAAGCAAATGCGCCGCTTCTACAATGGCGGCATGAGAAAGGACGATGGCTTTACACGGTTTGATCTGCCCGAAGAGGTGCGCAATGCGCTTGGGATGCTCACCCGGGCCGGCTTTCAAGCCTGGCTGGTGGGCGGCTGCGTGCGCGACCACTGCCTGGGCCGCGCGCCGGGGGATTATGACATTGCCACCGATGCGCGCCCGCGTGAGGCGCAGGCAGCCTTCAAGGGGTACAGGACGCTGGAAACAGGGCTGGCTCACGGCACCATCACGCTGTTGACCGCAGGCAGGCAGCTGGAGGTGACCACCTTCAGAAAAGACGGCGCCTACAGCGACCACCGCCGGCCGGACAGCGTTCACTTTGTGGATGACCTTGTACAGGACCTGACCCGGCGGGACTTTACCTGCAACGCGATGGCCTACCATCCGGCGCATGGCCTGCGCGATCCCTTTAACGGGCAGGCGGACTGTGAGCAAGGGATATTGCGCGCGGTGGGCGAACCCCAAAAGCGCTTTGAGGAGGACGCGCTGCGCATCCTGCGCGGCCTGCGCTTCGCCTGCCAGCTGGGCTTTGCCATTGAGGAAAACACGCTCAGCGCCATGATGGACAAGGGCGGGCTGCTCAGCGCCGTCTCCGTGGAGCGCATCGCGGGGGAGCTCAACCGCGCGCTGGTAAGCGCCCGGGCCGGGGAGGCGCTGCGCAGCTACCCGCGCGTGCTGTTTCTGGCCCTGCCCGAGCTGGAGCCCATGCTGCACACGCCCCAGCGCACGCCCTTCCACCTGTACGATGTTTGGGAACACACCCTGCGCACGCTGGACGCCGCGCCCCGGGATCTCGCCATCCGCTGGGCCGCGCTGTACCACGACAGCGGCAAGCCCCATACCGCGCGGACCGGCCCGGACGGCACCACCCACTTCCGCGGCCATCAGGCTGTCAGCACCCGGCTGGCGGAACAGGCCATGGACCGGCTGAAGCAATCACGCGCCCTGCGGGAGCGGGTGGTTGCCCTGGTGCGTTACCATGACGAGCGCGTCGGCCCGGACAACCTGCGGATGTACCTGTCCCGCCTGGGGCCGGACACCGCGCTCAAGCTGCTGCAGCTGCAGTACGCGGACCTGGTCACCCACTCGCCTTTGGGTGCGCGGCGGGCGCCCCTGCTGGAGGAGCTGTATGAGGAGGGCAGGCGCATCGTCGCGGCCGGCGAGGCGCTGCAGGTACGTGATCTGCGGGTGGATGGCCGGGATCTGATCGCGCTGGGCTATCGCCAGGACGCCCGGCTGGGCCGGGCGCTGGAGAGGCTGCTTTCCCTGGTGCTGCGCGGGGAACTGCCCAACGACAGGGAGGCCCTGCTTGACAGGGCCGGGCAGATGCTGAACAAGCATGGCGCACAAGAATAAAAAGACTGCGCGGCGTTGAGCATGCTGTCATCTTTCAGCAGTCAAACCCTAAGACAAACCGCTGATAATCAAAAGCATGGCGGCTTTTGACAGAACACGGCGCCTTCAAAAAACTGATAAAACTCGAAATCAGGAAAGGAATGCCAAACCGCATTTCCGCGCAAAAAGGGAGCCCGCCGGCTCCCTTTTGAAAGGCCGTTGATATTTTATCCCTTGACTCCGCCGGCGGTCATGCCCTCGATAAAGTACTTCTGGAAAGCGAAGAACAAAATCAGGATGGGCAGAATCGCGAATACGGAACCCGCAATCAGGACCGCGTAGTTGTTGCCGTAAGGCGAAAGCATGGAGGCCAGGCCCAGAGGCAGGGTGAGCTTGCTTTGGGTGCGCAGCACAATCAGGGGCCAGAGGAAGCCGTTCCAGCTGTTCATGCCCACAAGGATGCCCATGGCCGCGAAAGAGGGCATGGCCAGGGGCACCATGATGCGGAAAAAGATCCCGTACTCACTGCAGCCGTCCACCCGCCCGGCATCCAGGAAATCATGCGGAAGCCCTGAGATGTACTGGCGGAAGAAGAAGATGGGCAGCGCCTGGGCGATGAAGGGCAGGATGATGCCCACATAGCTGTCCACCAATCCAATGCCCAGCAACAGCTTGAACAGCGGCAGCAGGATGATCTCCAGCGGGATCATCATCACAATCAGCACGCAGGCAAAGATGATGTTCTTGCCCCTGAACTGGTACATCGCGAAGCCATAGCCCACAAAACAGCTCACCATCAGCGTCAGGCTGGTCTGGATGACAGTGATGATCAGGCTGTTGGCAAACCAGCGGAAATAGCCCTCCTGCCCGGTGAACAGGTAGATATAGTTGGTAAAGCTCATCTTGGACAGGTCCCACTTGACATTCAGGCCAAAGCGGAACAGCTCTGTCGTAGGCTTAAGGGAGGCCAGCACGATCGCGTACAGGGGAAACAGCGTGATAAACGCCAGAATCGAGAACAGCAGGACCTGAAGGAAGGTGATCAAGCGCGCTCGTTTTTTCATGCCTTCTCCTCCTTCCTGAAAAAGCCGTTGGCCCACAGCTGCAGCAGGTTGACCACCATCACGATGACCAGCAGCACAATGCCGATCGTGTTGCCATAGCCCATGTTGTTTTCCTCAAAGCCCTTGCGGTAGAGGTAACCCACAATGGTGGTGCCGATGTTGTTGGGCGACCGGTTGCCGCCCCAGAGCATGTAGCTTTCGGTAAACATCGCCATGCCGCCATAGATGCTGATGGTGATGACATAAATGGTGGTGGGCTTGAGCATGGGTACCGTGACATGCCGGAAAACCTGCCAGGGGCTGGCGCCGTCGATGTCCGCGGCCTCATACAGCTCGGGCGAGATGTTTTGCAGCCCGGCCAGGAAATACAGGATGTTGACCCCGGTCCAGCGCCATACGGCCAGGGCCAGCAGCGGGATCATCGAATAATTCGCCACGCGCAGCCATTTGATGGGCTTGATGCCGAACAAACCGATGACCTGGTTCATCAAGGCGCCGGGCAGCTCGCCGAACATCAGCCGGAAGATCGTGCCCGCTACCACCACCGAGGTCAGCGCGGGGATGAACAGCGTGGAGCGGAAGAAGTTCTTCGCGCGCATGTGCCGGTTGTTCAGCAGCACCGCCAGCAGCATCGGAAAGGGGATCAAAATCGCCAGCGTCCACAGCGTGTACCGGATGTTCAGGCTCAGCGCCTTAAAGAAAATCGGGTCATTCAATCGCCTGTAGTTGTCAAGCCCCACAAATTCCACCTGGCCCGGCAGAATGTTTTGAAAGGTCATGACGACGCTGGAAATGACCGGGTAAAGAAAAAACACCAGAAAAGTGATAACAAAGGGCGCCGTGAACACATAGGGCGCCAATTTCTGGTTGTAAAGGAAGCGCTTGTATAACGGCATTTCTTTCATCGCGCAGCTCCTGACTGGTTGGTCAAAGGGCCGGCAGGCATCTGCCTGCCGGCCCGTGCAAAAGAATGATTAGTTGGGGGTTTTCTCCAGAAGCTCCTGCTCCTCCGCCAAGACCGTGTCGATATCCTCAAGGCCCTCAAAGATACGGGTCATGATGCTGGTACGCACGGCCGCCATGGTCTTGGGCAGCGCGTCCGACACATAGATGGCCGGGATCTCATCCTGCACCTCAATCAGGGCGTCAAAGGGGAAGTTGGCGAAATAGTCGATGAACTTGTTGGGCTTCTTCAAATCGGGGTGAGTCCACAGCGCCTTGCGGATCGGGTCAAATCCCATGATCTCCCAGATCTTCAGGTTGCCTTCCTCCGACAGTTTGGCAAAGCCCAGGAAGTCCACCGCCAGGTCGACGTTCTTGGACTGGTTGGTGACAGAGGTGCCGGTGCCGCCCAGGCCGACGGAGCGGGGCTGGCCCACTTCAAAAACCGGGTTGGGCATGACCAGCAGCTTGCCTTTCAGGTCAGGCATATAGTCGGTAAAGCGGCCCATGTACCAGAAGGGCATCGTGACCGAGGCCGCGCCGCCGAAGTTCATGAAGCCGTAGTACTCCTCGGCATGGTGGCCGCCGCCGGGGGCGACAATGGCCGTGCCGTCCTTGACCATCTGCTGGTAGAAGGCCAGGCCTTTTTTCATCTCGGGGGTGTTGACATTGGGCTGGCCGTCCGGGGTCAGCAGGTCAGAGCCCTGCTCGGACAGCATTTGCAGGAAGAACCACGGGTCATTGGCTTCCACCGTGGCCATGGGCACGCCGGTCTTCTCCAGCACGGTCTTGCCCGCCGCGGCGAAGTCATCCCAGGTAACGATTGAGGCGGCATCAACCCCGGCCGCATCCAGGATCTCTTTGTTATAATAGGTGACGGACGCGCCTACATGGAAGCAGATTCCATAGTAGTTGCCGCCCTTGGCATAGATGTCCACGCGGGACTTGACAATGTTGTCCAGCTCGGGCTCCACCACGCGGTTGAGGGGAACCAGCTGGGTCTCGCCCATCAGGAAGTTGGCGTATTTGCCGATCTCGATGTCCACGATGTCGGGCGCGCCGGTGCCGGACTGCAGGGCGATGAGCAGCTTGTTGTGCATGTCGTCATAGCCCAGAGAGGTGGTGACCAGTTCAATCTGGCGATCGGGGTTGCGCTCGTTCCAGAGCTCTGCCATCTTCTCATAGAACTCGACGTGGAGCGCCTGAAAAGTCCAGAACTCCAGCTTGGTCGGTTCGCTGGCCGCAGCCGGCAGGACCAGCACGGAAAACAACATTGCCGCAGCAAGAAGCAAGGTTAACAGTTTCTTCATACAGGTACCTCCGTTTTTTATTGATAACCCTGCAATTTTTTCTATGCAGGGCTATTTTCTTGGTCTCAAGTGAGTCTATCATACGAAATTCGGGGCGTTTTGTCAATTTGAGCGGCGTTCTCCGCCATAATATACACCCCGCGCGGTTTACCGCACCTTCTCCAGGCGGATCACGTTCCAGGACAGCGCCGGGACGCGGATGGTGAAGTGGCCGCCGTCAACCTTGCCGTGGCCGCCCTTTTGCGGGGACACCGTGTCGGGCTTGTCCTCGGTGTTCACCGCCTTGACGTCGTCATGGTGCAGCAGGATGTGCTCGGCCGGCCTGAGTTCGCCAAACGCGCGCAGGTCGCAGGTGAGCTCGATGTCCTCCTCAAGGTCGCGGTTGACCGCGAAGATCGTCAGGCCGCCATCATCGCCAAGCGTCGCCGTGGCGTCCAGCAGCGGTACGTCAGTATAGTCCGAGCAGTCATAGGTGGGCGACTGAACGACCGGACGCAGCGCCGTGCCGCGCCCATACTTGCTCGCGTGCATCAGCGGCCAGTAGATGGTCTGCGCCCAGGCGCCGCCTCCGTTGCGCGTCATGATGGGCGCGATCACGTTGACCAGCTGCGCCATGCACGCCACCTTGACACGGTCAGCGTTGCGAAGCATGGTGATGAGCATGCTGCCCACCAACAGGGCGTCTTCAAAGTTGTAAATGTCCTCCAGCAGCGGCAGCGCCACGCCCCACTTGTCACGCTTGACGATCTCCCTGTCCTGAGCGTTGGAGTGGTACCAGACGTTCCACTCGTCAAAGGACAGCATCAGCTTCTTCCGGCTGTGCTTCTTGCCCCCCACCGCATCGCAGATGGCGACCACCGTCTTGATGAACTCGTCCATGTCCATGCTGCGCGCGAGGAAGCCGGGGGTGTCGCCGGTCGGGTTGCCGTAATAGCGGTGGATGGACACATAGTCCACCTGGTCATAGCACTGGTCCAGCATCTCGTACTCCCACGCGCCAAAGGTCGGCATCTTCAGCGATGAGGAACCGCAGGCCACCAGCTCGATGCTTGAGTCGACCAGCTTCATCATCTTGCCGGCCTCGTTGGCGACGCGGCCGTACTCATAGGCGGTCTTCTGGCCCATCTGCCAGGGGCCGTCCATCTCGTTGCCCAGGCACCACAGCTTGATATCAAAAGGCTCCTTGGCGCCGTTCCTGATGCGCAGGTCGGACCACTGGGTGCCGCCCTTGTGGTTGGCATACTCCACAATGTTGCGGGCGGCGTCAGGGCCGCGGGTGCCCAGGTTCACCGCGTACATCACCTCGGTATTGGCGTCTTTGGCCCAGTCCACAAACTCATGCAGGCCCACCTCGTTGGTCTCGGTGGTCGCCCAGGCCAGATCCAGACGCTTGGGGCGCTGATCCCGGGGGCCGATGGAATCCTCCCAGTTGAAGCCCGACACAAAGTTGCCGCCCGGGTAGCGGACCACAGGCACATCCAGCTTGCGCACCAGGTCGATCACATCGCGGCGGAAACCGTGGCGGTCCGCCGTGGGATGGCCCGGCTCATAGATGCCGCCATAGACCGCGCGCCCCAAGTGCTCTATAAACGAGCCGTACAGCCGCTTGTCTATCTGTCCGATCGCATAGTCACGGTCCAGTATCATCCTTGCTTTCTTCATCATTCTTCTCCTTAAAAGCATGTATTCACTCCCCAGCCGGGGTTATGTTAGGCATTCGCGCGCCGTTCCATTATCGTTAATGTATTCGGCCGCAATATCTGTTGGCTTATATATATCATATCCTGCGGGCCCGGGCAAGCGTCAAGGCGCAAAAGACAAAAAACAACCAGAGAATGGGCGCCCTCAGGACGATGTCTGAGCGCCCGGCCGTCGGCAGCTGCCCCGGCATACCAGGCTGACCGGGAAGACCGACACGCCGCTGTGATCCGCCGTTCCCATAATTTTGCTGTCCAGCAGCCGCACCGCGCCGCGGCAGATCTCCCGCAGGGAGCCCTCCACCGAGCACAGTGAAAAAGGAAAGGCGATGCGCCTCTGAATGTTGTCGTAACCGGTGAAGGCCAGGTCCCCGGGAACAGTCAGCCCCAGCTTCCCAAGGCTGGTAATGACCTTCCAGGCTTCCATATCACAATAGGAAAAGACGCCGGTAAATCCCCGGGCATGCAGACCCTTTAAAAAGGCCGCGGTGCGGTCACCATCCTCATGGTCGAAGACCACACAATCCTCCGCGGGGATGCTGTGCGCTTCGGCCGCCTGCAAAAAGCCGCGGCGGCGCTCCGCGATGCCGCTGACCCGCCCGAAGCTGGTCAGGAACACGAGCTTGCGGTGACCGGCCGCGATCAGGTGCTCGGTCGCCAGGTAGCCGCCGCGCAGCTCATCACATACCAGGGCATCGGCGTGCTCATCACCAAAATGCCGATAAACCAATACAAAGGGCAGCCCGGCATCCCGCAGGAGATGCAGGGAATGATCCGTCCCCTGGCAAGGGCACAGCAGGACGCCGTCCACCTGGCGGCCAATGGCCACCAGCAGCGCGTTTTCTTCCTTTTGCTGGTTCTCATGCGTGCACAGCACGATGACCGTATAACCGCATTCAGCCGCGGCGGCCTCTATGTCCGCCACCATCAGCGCGAAAAAAGGATTGGACAGGTCGCAGACGATGACCGCGATGGTATCGGAGCGCCCGGTGCGCAGCGAACCCGCCATCCAGTTGCGGATATAGCCTGCCTCCCGCGCCACCTGCTGGATCTTTAACCTGGTCTCCCGGGAGATGTCCGGCTTGTTGTTCAGCGCCCGGGACACCGTGTTCACGGTGTAGCCCGTCACCCGGGCAATGTCGCTGAGCGTGACGCGCTCCCCCGTCCGTTTTTTACGCATGCTTCTGAATGTTCCTTGGCTTTTTTTGGCTTTTTTCGAGTATAGCACGCCAAAACCATCAGGGTCAAACGCGCAAAGGCAAATAAATCCATTCTTGACAAAGCCGCCCGGCCTTGTTAGGATGTAGACAGTCAAAGAGACGGACACCGTTGGAAATACAACCGTTTTTTATTTTACCTTTCACATTAACGTTAATGTCACCCTTGCCGTTCTTATTCCCGCCTGTTCGGTGTGCGTGGTATCCCTTCCGATTGCAGAGCAATGAGGTGCTTTTATGAAACAAGGATATCTGTTCGTTCATTTCAAGGAGAAAAAGACGCCTGACGGTGAACAGGTCTATTTCGGCCTGAGCTCAGACGGTTTCAACTGGCGCGCGCTCAACGGCGGCCTGCCGGTATTGTGGAGCTTCAAGGGTGATTTGGGCGTGCGCGACATGACCGTTCTGCGCGCGAAAGACGGCATCTACCGCATCTTCGCGACGGACCTTTCCCTGGCCTACGGCATGCCCGGCAAGTACAAAAACAGCTGGGCGGAGATTGTCAGGCACGGCAGCAAATCCCTGATGAGCTGGGCCTCAAAGGATCTGATCCACTGGGACAGGCAAACCCGGGTGACCTTTCCGGGCGCCCAATTCGGCTGCCTGTGGGCGCCGGACATCCTCTATGACGCCAAAGACGATTCCTACCTGCTGCACTGGTCCTCCACAAGCGCCGGAAGGGAGGAGGAAGGCCATGCCATCTGGTATAGCAGGACCAGGGATTTTGAAACCTGGAGCGAGCCTTTGATCCTCTATCAAAAGCCCGGCAATATTTCCATTATCGACTCCGCGATGTATGAGGAGGGCGGGCGCTATTACCTGTTCATCAAGAGCACCAGGGACCCCGACGGCGTCACGCTGCTGGTGGGCGATCATATCACAGGCCCCTTCACGCCCCATCCGGGCTTTGCCATGATACCGGAGCTGACGGATGCCAGGCACTATGAGGCACCCACCGCCTTCCGCCTGGAGGATGGCCGCTGGTGCCTGCTGGTGGATTATTTTGGCGTGCCAGGCAAGGGCCAGGGATATGTGCCCTTCCTGGCCGATTCGCTGTCCGACGGCCGCTTCACGCGCGCGACAGCGACAGAAAGCTTTTCCTTCCCCTACGGCTTCAAGCACGGCACGGCTCTGACCCTGACAGCGGCGGAATATGACCGCCTGAATAAAGCCGGCGAGTTTCCAGAGCTGGGCGGCTAAAGGAGGATCATCATGTTTTCACGGCACAATTTCTCATCCGTCACCCGGGCCCGTTTTGAGGGCGGATTTTTCGGCCCCATCCTCCGGGATGTGCGCGAGAAGATGCTGCCCTACCAGTGGCAGGCCCTGAACGATCGGGTGCAGGACAGCGAGCCTTCCGGGTGCATCCGCAATTTTGAGATCGCAGCCGGGCGGAAAAAGGGCAGCCATCACGGCTTTGTCTTTCAGGATTCGGACCTGGCCAAATGGCTGGAGGCAGTGGCCTACCAGCTGCAGATGTCGCCGGACGCGGCGCTGGAGCGGCTGGCCGATGAGGCCATCGAGCTGGTGGAGCAGGCGCAGATGCCGGACGGCTACCTGAACACCTACTACCAGCTTACCGACATCACCAAACGCTACACCAACCTGCGCGACGACCATGAGCTGTACACCGCCGGCCACATGATGGAGGCCGCCACCGCCTACTACCTGGCCACCGGCAAGGACCGGCTGCTCAAGGTGATGGAGCGCATGGCCGAAAACATCATGGCGCACATCGGCCCGCAGCCGGGCAAGCTGCCCGGCTATCCCGGCCATGAGGAGATCGAGCTGGCGCTGTGCAAGATGTATGACGTGACCGGCAAGGAGGAATACCTGCGCCTCGCGGAATATTTCATCAACCAGCGCGGCCAGGCGCCCAACTTCTTTGTGGCGGAGCAGAAAAAGCTGGGCCGAGACTATAAGCCCGGCGGCGCCTACGGCTACACCTACGCCCAGCACCACCTGCCGGTGCGCGAGCAAACCACCCTGGAGGGCCATTCGGTGCGCGCGCTGTACCTGCTCTCGGGCATGGCCGATGTCGCGATGCGCACCGGGGACGAAAGCCTGAAAGCCGCCTGTGAGACCCTGTACCGCAACGTCACCCAAAAGCGCATGTACGTGACCGGCGGCGTGGGCTCCTCCCGCCTGGGCGAGGCCTTTACGCTGGATTATGACCTGCCCGGTGACACCGCCTACGCGGAGACCTGCGCCAGCATCGCGCTGATCTTCTTTTGCCGGCGCATGCTGGAGATGTCGCTTCAGGGCGATTATGCCGATACCATGGAGCGCGCCCTGTACAACACCTGCCTGGCCGGCATGTCCCTGGATATGCAGCGCTTCTTCTATGTCAACCCGCTTTCCGTAGACCCGCAGGCCAGCCGCCTGGATGACCGCAAGCGCCACGCGCTGCCCGAGCGGCCCAAGTGGTTCGGCTGCGCCTGCTGCCCGCCCAACCTGGCGCGGCTGCTGTCCTCCCTGGCGCTGTACGCTTATTCAGCGACGGAGGAGGCCGTCATGGTTCATCTTTATCTGCAAGGCGAGGCGGATTTGCAGGTGGGCAGTCAGGAAGCCCGTTTATCGCTTGTGACCGACTATCCGGCAGAGGGCAAGGTGCTTTTGCGGGTAACGCCGGGAACCTACGGGCTGCGGCTGCACCTGCCCGCCTGGTGCGCCAAGTACACGCTTCTCCAAAACGGCAAGCCGCTGGCGCATGAGGTAAAAGACGGCTACCTGCACATCCCCGGGCCGCTTCACGCGGGCGACATCATCCTGGACATGGACATGCCCCCCTACCGCGTGTACGCCAACCCTGCGGTGCGCGAGGAGATCGGCAAGGTAGCCCTGGCGCGCGGGCCGATGGTGTTCTGTCTGGAGGAGGTTGACAACGGCAAGGGGCTGCACAGGCTGTCGCTGCCACGGGACGCGGCGCTTGCCTGGTCAAGGGATGACAGCCTGCCCGGCGGGCAAAAAATCACAGCCAGGGGCGCGCGCCTGACAGCCGATACCGACGCGCTCTACGCCGCCAGCCCGGGCAGCACGCAAACGGCGGAACTCACCTTCATCCCCTATCATGCCTGGGCCAACCGCGGAGAAAACGAGATGACGGTCTGGCTGAGGGAAGCATAGCCTTATTAAGCTGTCCGGCCTGGCGCGCGCGGCATCCCCTGTCCTGAAAGGGATACCGGGACACAAACGGGCCGGCCCCGCGTTACCGAGAGTTTCTCAACCGGAAACAATCAAAAACATTTGAGTGTTTTTTCACTCTATGTTACAATAAGCCATCGAAAATAATAAAAGGAGGTGGAGGTTCCGCATAGTATTCTACGGTTTCACGCTCTGGGCTGGCCTGATGCCCGAAAACACACATTTTATTGACAAGGAGAACAACATGAAGAAAATCCTGATTTTCGTTTTGATCGCCTCGCTGCTGATGCCCGCGGCCGCTGTGTTCGCGCAGGAGCAAATCACTATCACGCTCTGGCACCACAACACGGTGGAAAACCGCAAAAACGTGATTGACAGGGCCATCACACGCTTCAATGAGGAATACCCCAATGTGAAGGTTGAGGTGTCTGTGTTTGAAAACGACCCCTACAAGACCAAGCTCAAGACCAGCATGGGCAGCGGCGAAGCCCCGGACATCTTCCATTCCTGGGGCGGCGGCTGGCTGCATGAGTTTGTCAAGGAAGGCCTGGTCTACAACATGACCGAGGATGTCAAAAACGGCCTGGGCGAGGACATCAGCCCTGCCTTCAAGGGGCTGGCGGAGTACAACGGCGAGTATTATGGCCTGCCCTACCTGGGCGCCGCGGCCCTGATATATTACAACTCAGAGCTGTTTGAGAAATTCGGCCTGACCTTCCCGACCACGTTCAGCGAGCTGGAGCACGCGGTCAGCGTCTTCAAGGAAAACGGCATCATCCCCTTCGCGCTGGGCAACGCCAGCTCCTGGCCGGGCGCGCTGACATTTATTTACCTGTCCATGCGCAAGGGCGGCGTGGATGTCTTTACCAAGGCCTACAACCGCGAGCCGGGCTACACCTTCGAGGATCCCAGCTACCTGTGGGCGGGCGAGCAAATCCAGAAGATGATCAAAGAGGGATGGTTTCCCCAGGGCGTCAACGGCATCAACTATGATACCGGCGGCTCACGCATGATGGTATATACCAATATGGCCGCAATGATCGTGCAGACCACCGGCTTTGTATCCAACGCCGAGATCGAATCCCCCGAGTTCTTTGCCGTGATGCGCACCGCCAAATATCCGGTCGTTGAGGACGGAGCCGGCAACATCAACGATATGCTCGGCGGCGGCAACGTGTTCTCCATCTCGGAGAAATGCGCCCATAAGAAAGAAGCCGTCGCGCTGCTGAAATACCTGCTCGCGCAGGAGACCGGCCAGGACTTCCTGACCAATGCCTCCTCCGTGCCCTCACAGACCGGCATGGTGGCCCAGACGCCGCAAATGCAGGAAGTGATGGACATCATCGCTGAGGCAGTCTATGTGCAAAACTACTACGACCAGGGGCTGCCCGCCGCCATGGGCGACCTGCACAAGGAGACCACCCAGGCCATCTTCGGCTTGAACTGCACCTCAGCGGAAGCCGCTGCCATCATGGAGCAAAAGGCTGTTGAGGTACTCGGTCCCGCCAAGTGATGCTGATTCCGGTTTGATCGCATCAGTATAAATAAGCACTCCTTGATTGGGGGTACGCCCTGCGTACCCCCAATCAACCCGGAGGGAAAAAGATGAGCAACACCATAAATTCCCAGGCAATCCAGCTTGCTTACCCCAAGCGCGGAAAGCCCCGTTCCAAGGCATTGACAGCCCTGGTGTTCCTTTTGCCGGCCCTGCTGGTGTACGGGTTGTTCAATTTTTACAGCATCATCATGACCTTGTTTTACAGCACGCAGGAGTGGAGCGGTATCAGCGCCAACATGACCTTTATCGGCCTGGACAACTACATCAAGCTGGTGAACACTCCGGCAGTGTGGCATTCCCTGCTGAACAACTTCAAGCTGGTCATCATCTCCCTGGCCGTGCAGCTGCCCTTTGGCATGGTGCTGGCGCTGATTATCAACTCCGACCGCAAAAGCATGAAGTTCCTGCGCACCGTATACTTCATGCCGATGCTGCTGTCCACCGTGTCCACCGGCATCCTCTGGCAGTTGATGTACGACCCCTATTTCGGACTGATCAATAAAGCCCTGCACGCCATCGGCCTTGGCAAGTGGGCGCAGCCCTGGCTGGGACAAAGCAATACGGCGATGGTGGCGACCATCTTCGTCATCTGCTGGCAGTACACGCCCCAGTACATGATCCTGCTGCGCGCGGGCATGACCGGCATTCCTGAGGAGCTGTATGAGGCAGGGCGCATCGATGGCGCGGGCACCGTCCGCCAGTTTTTCCACATCACGCTGCCCCTGCTCGCGGGCACCATCCGCACCAGCGCGGTGCTGTCGATTGTCGGTTCGCTGAAGTATTTCGATTTGATTTATGTCATGACCGGCGGCGGCCCCAACGGCGCAACCGATGTGATGGCCACTTACATGTACAAGCGCGGCTTTGTTGAGTTCAACATGGGCTACGCCAGCACGGTCGCGACCTTCATGCTGTTCGTATCCCTGGTCGTCATCATCTCCTTCAGGACGATGACCACCCAACGCGGGGAAGGAGGCCAGGTATGAAAATCCTGCTGAAAACCTTGAAAAGGATACCAATACTGGTGCTGGAACTGCTCTTTTTAGTGGTGTTCGGTTTTCCCTTCCTTTTCCTGCTGGTTACCTCCTTCAAATCGCAAATGGGTTATATGCGGGATTTTTGGGCCCTGCCCACCCAGCTCTTTTTGGGCAACTATGAGAAGGTGCTGTCCCGCAACTTTTTAATCTATTTCTACAACAGCATCATTGTTTCCCTGATCTCGGTCAGCCTGAGCGTGCTGTTTGCCTCCATGGCCTCCTACGCCTTTTCAAAAATCAGGTTCAAGCTGTCCAAGCCCCTGTTCATCATGTTTTTGATGGGCATGATGATCCCGGTGCATACCACACTGATCCCGGTCTTCAAGCTGCTCAACTCCATCGGCATCTACGACAACAAATACGCCCTGATCGGCCCTTACATCAGCTTTGCCCTGCCGGTGTCCATCTTCATCATCACCGAATTTTTCAATGACGTGCCCGGTGAAATCATCGACGCGGCGGTAATTGACGGCTGCGGGGATTTCCGGACATACTGGATCATCATGCTACCGCTGTCCACGCCGGCCATCGCGACCGTAGGCATCTACAACTTCCTGCATTCCTGGAACGAGTTTATTTACGCACTGGTTCTGATCAACAAGGCCAGCCAGAAAACCCTGCCGCTGGGCATCCGGGACTTCTATGGCGCCGAGACGGTCAACATCCCGGCGGTGCTGACCGCGGTGCTGGTGGGGTCTCTGCCGGTCATCCTGTTTTACCTGTTCGCGCAGGATAAGGTCATCAACGGCCTGTCTTCCGGCGCCGTCAAGGGATAAGGTTCTCTTTTCTTCAAAAAAAGCAGTCTTCCGGCTGCTTTTTTTATGTGTGTTCCGCTTCAGCGGAATGAAGGTTCATACTGATGTAAAGCTTTATTGCATCCAAAGCGGCAAGGGATTTTATTGTCCTGCAAGGAAGGAAACCGATGGCGTAGCCTAAGCTACGTTGAGGTTGACTGACACAGCAGGGCGATCAAAGACCCGGCGCGACGATGCAATAAAGATTGGAATCAGTATCAGACTTCAGGCACCAGCAGGCCCAGGTTGCCGTCCCGGCGCAGGTAGAGCACATGGGTCTGGCTGGAATCTATATCAATGTAGACAAAGAAGCTGTGGCCCAGCAGCTCCATTTGCATCACTGCGTCCTCCTGGCTCATGGGGCGCACGGTATAGGTCTTGCTGCGCACCACCTCACGCGCTTCCTGTTCGCCCGCGCTCAGGTCCTCAATAAACTCAGGCTGGGTGTCCGTGGGCAGCCCCTCGCGCAGGCGCTTGTCCAGACGTGTGCGGTGGCGCAGAATCTGCTTTTCCAGCTTGGCCAGGGCGCGGTCAATAGACATAAACAGATTATCTTCGCTGGCGGCCTCAGCCCGCAGCAGCACCCCGTTGATGGGCACGGTAATTTCAACAATGCGCTGGTTCTTTTCCTTGCGCATCCGCACAAACATCTCCGTATCCGCCTTGAGATACTTGCTCATGGTCTGGGTCTTGCGCAGCACACGGTTCTCAATCGCCGGGGTGATGTTCATTCCTTTGGCAGTCATGGTCGTTTTCATGGTCAGTCCTCCTTTGTGTATAGTGAAGCTCCCGGCTCGCGCCGGGCTGCATCAAAACCGTATCAATATATAAGCGTCATACCCACCTCTTCAAAGAACACCTGCTTCGCGCAAAGGCGTACGGCGCTTGCCTTCAGCCTTGGCGTACAGCCGGTTGATATCAAAGAGGATGTCCAAAACGGGCTCTCCTTCCTGTTCTTGTCTGCACTTATTGTATACCCTTTTTGTGCTCCTTGTAAACCTCAGGTAAACCTCAGGTAAAAGTTTCCCGGTCTTGAAAACACAGCTTCCTTTTGCTATGATATTTAGGGGAGAGTTCCCGAAAGGAGTTTGTAATGGACAAAAAAACCGTGTTTTCACACATAGATCATACAATCCTCAAGCCGGATGCCCCCTGGAAGGACGTTGACCGCGTCTGCCAGGAGGCGGTGGACCACGGCATGGCCTCCGCCTGCATCCCGCCGCGCTTTGTCAAACCTGCCAAGGAAAAATACGGCAACCGCCTGACTGTGTGCACCGTGATCGGCTTCCCGCTGGGCTACAACACCACCCGCGTCAAGGTGTTCGAAGCGCAGGAGGCTGTGCGCGAGGGCGCGGACGAGATTGACATGGTCATCCACATCGGCGACGCCAAGGCAGGAAATTTTGACCGCGTCACCGAGGAGATCCGCGCAGTCAAGGCTGCCTGCGGCGGCAAGATCCTCAAGGTCATCATCGAAACCTGCCTTCTGACAGACGAGGAAAAGGCCGCGCTGTGCGCCTGCGTGACCGAAGCCGGCGCCGACTACATCAAAACCTCCACCGGCATGAGCACCGCGGGCGCCACACCCCAGGATATCGAGCTGTTCAAGCGGCACATTGGCCCGGAAGTCAAAATAAAGGCCGCCGGCGGCATCCGCACCCGGGAAGCCATTGAGGGCTACATCCGGCAGGGCTGCGCGCGCGTGGGCGCCAGCGGCGCGCTGAAGGCCTACGAAAACGAATAATACCGCCTGATCCCAAACGCCATTGCGATGGCAGCGCAGATTCATACATCACACGCCAGGGCGCCTCTGCCCTTGCGTGCAATTTTATTAAAAAATATCAGTATAAGCTCAAGCGTTTGTTCCAAGCGCCGCAAGCGCGTGATAACGAGGGCCCGCCGGGCCGAGACGGCTGTTGAACAGCACAAAGGCCGGCACAGGGCACACCTGCTCCATCCAGGGGCAAAGGCGCCAGCGCCGCAAGCGGCGTGTTGAGCCGTGCCCGGCGCGCCAGGGTCACATGCGGGACAAAAGCCCGCTCATCCGGCAGGCACCCGAAGCTTGCAAGCCCCTCATTGACCCGCTGCCTGAACGCCTCGATGCCCGGGCCGCAGTCCAGCCCGGCCCAGAGGATCTGCCCGTCCCTGGCGGGAAAGCCGCCATACCGGCCAAGCGCCACGCCGCAATGCGCCTCACAAGGCGCCGTCAGCGTCAAAAACCATTCACGAAGCTGCCGCGCCTTGTTATCATCCACCTGGCCGATAAAGCGCAGGGTCAGGTGAAACAAATCCGGATCAACCATGTCCGCCCGGGAAACAGCCTCACGCAGCCTGCCAGAAGCCGCCCGCAGGGCAGGCCTCATTTCTTCCGGCAGAAGCGCGGCCACAAACAAGCGGGGCACCGGTCAAACAGCCTCCAGGATCAGCTTGATCACTGTGCCCACCACGCCCGTGCCCAGCATGACCGCGATCGGGCTGGGTTTCCATTTGCGCAAAATCAACAGCGCCGCGGCAAAGCAGCCAAGCGCGACCCAGTCCACGCTGTCCAGCGCGATGCGCGCGCCCTCGCCAAACAGCGCCAGGATAGCGATGGACAGACCGGCCGAGGCAATCAGCGCGACCGCGGCGGGGCGCAGACCGCCCAGGATGCCCTGGAAGGCGGCCTTGTCCTTCCAGGCGCTGTAGACGCGCGCCAGGATAAGGACAATGATCAGGCTGGGCGTGATGCAGCCGATGGTGGCCACGATGGAACCGGGCAGGCCTGCCACGCGCGTGCCCACAAAGGTCGCCGCGTTGAGCGCGATGGGCCCGGGCGTCATCTCGGCAATGGTCACCAGGTCGGTAAAGGAGGCCATGTCCAGCCAGCGATAGGTCTCGACCACCTGGTCGCGGATCAGCGGCAGGGCGGCCAGCCCGCCGCCAAAGGCAAACAGCCCCACCTGGAAGAAGGCCCAGTACAGGGTCATGATCAGGTTCATCACGCTGCCTCCTTCCGAGAAGTGATGCCGGAAACCAGCAGGCCCAGCAGGCCGCAGGCCAGCAGCACCAGCACGATGGGCGCCTTGAAGAAATAGACGGCAACGAAGGCCGCGGCCATCAGCGCGATGGGCACGGGTTTTTTCTTCTTGGCGATGTTGGCGGCCATGGTCCACACCACATCGGCGATCACGGCGGCAACGCCCGCGCGCATGGCTTCCATGAAGGTAGCAACGATTTTGTTGCTGATGAAGGCTTCATAGATCAGGGAGATCAGGGTAAGCACCACCAGGGGCGGTATCGCCGTGCCCAGAACGGACACAAGGGCGCCGCGGATCCCCATGAGGCGGTAGCCCAGCAAAATCGAGGTGTTCACCGCGATGGGGCCGGGCGCGGACTGGCCGATGGCGATCATGTCCAGCATCTCATCCTGCTCAATCCAGCCCAGCTCCTCAGAAAAGCGCTTGCGCATCAGGGGCACGATCACATAGCCCCCGCCAAAGGTAAAGGCGCTGATTTTGAGCACCGACAAAAACAGGGTCAGCATTCTGGGCCGGCGTGCATCGTCCATCGGCATGACCTCCCGGATTTACTGTCGCCATGCTATGCCCAAAGGCCCGCAAAGTCAAGGTTTGCTTGACGCTTTGGGCAAGTGTGATATACTGCAGAACAGAAAAAAATCAAATGCGGAGGAACGCACATGCATTTTTTCTATAGCGCGGTGATGGCCGGGGTCATGACCGGCCTGGGCGGCGCGGCCTTTCTGGGCGCAGAGCACCGCGAGGTAGGCGCGCTGCTGTTCTCCATCGGGATGTTCGCGGCGCTGGCCCTGGGGCTGCCGCTGTACATCGGCCGCTGTGCCGGCGCCATCTGCCACAGACCACGGCAGATTCGCCCGCTGCCTGTCATCCTGCTGGGCAACCTCTTGGGCGCGGTCCTGTGCGGGCTGGTCTATGGCCTGGCAGTGCCCTCCGCGGCGCCGGCGCTGCAGGCAGCCCGGCTGGAGCAGCCCTTTTTCTCCACGCTGGCGCGCGGCGCCTTTTGCGGCATGATCATCTATACCGGCTCCTACTCCTGGAAGACCCTGACATACGCCAAGCCCGCGGGCCCCTTGCTGGCGGTCACCGCCTTTATCGTGTCCGGCTTTGAGAACAGTGTCGCCGATGCCTTTTACTTTAGCGCTGCCTTCAGCCAGACCGGGGTGTTTGAACCCGGCGTGCTGCCGTTTATGCTGGCCGCCGTCCTGGGCAATACCCTGGGTCCTGTGCTGCTGTGCCTGGCCATTCCGTCCGGGGAAACGCCCTGACACAATCATTTTCATGCCCGGGGCTTTGTCCTTTCGCCGGGCCGTTGCGCCCGGATTTTTATACATTCCGGGATGTATTATGTCCCAGGGGTTTTGGGCTGTATAATGATGCATGCTTGAAGTTGACGCGCCCGTTACGTATAATGATATCAATGGCGCCGGAACAAACTGTGCCGGCGCCGGATTTCATACAGGAGGATCGTTCAATGAAGAAAAGACTATGTGTCATTCTTAGCCTTGCGCTGGTATTTTCGCTGATGCTCGCAGGCATCCAGGCGGAAACCTACACAGGCACGGGCAACAGCAAGATCGGCGGGGAGGCTTCATTGGAAGTTGAAGTGGCCCTGGGCGAGGGCGGCGTGATCGAAAGCGTGGTTGTCAAGAGCAATAAGGAGACGCCGGGCATTTCAGACTCTGCCATCGCGGACATCCCTGCCGCGATCGTGGAGTACCAGTCCCTGCTGGTGGACACCATCGCCGGCGTGACCTATACAAGCGATGCCATCCTGATGGCTGTGCGGGACGCCTTGGCCAAGGCCGGCGTTGACATCGCCAAATACGAGGTCAAAATCGACAAAACTGTCGAGAAGGCGCCCGATGAGGTAAAAACCGCCGACGTAGTCGTCATCGGCGCGGGCGGCGCGGGCATGACCGCCGCCGTGCAGGCGCACATGAACGGCGCCACCGTGCTGATCCTTGAAAAAATGCCCAAGGTGGGCGGCAACACCATCCTCTCCGGCGGCGCGCTCAACGCAGTGGATGACCGCAGCGAGACTGCCATCAAACAGAATGACTCTGTGGAATGGCACTACCAGCAGACCCTGGCCGGCGGCGATTATCAGGGCATCCCCTCCCTGGTGCACATCCTGACCAGCCGCGCCTGGGAAGCCGTGGAATGGGTCAAGGCCCTGGGCATGGGCTTTGTCGAGGATGGCATCTTCACTGTTACCGGCGGCATGTGGCCGCGCGCGCACAAGCCGTCCGATCCCGTCGGCACCGGCTTCTTCAAAACCTACATGGCCTATATCGAGAGCCATGAGGGCATTGAGCTGATGCTCAACACCGAGGCGACTGAACTGATCGTCGATGAGTTCGGCGCTGTCACCGGCGTTATCGCAACCGGTGAGACCGGCAACACCATCACAGCGCAGGCCAACAAGGGCGTCGTCATGGCAACCGGCGGTTTCGCGCGCAACGTGCAAATGCGGCAGACCTACAATACCCAGTGGGCTGATCTGGGCGAATCCATCCCATCCACCAACCACCCCGGCGCTACGGGCGACGGCATCAAGATGCTGATGAAGGTGGGCGCGGACCTCATCCAGATGGGCAACATCCAGCTGCTGCCGATCGGCGACCCGCAAACAGGCAGCCTGTCCGGCAACATTGAGTTTGGCGTGGACAGCCGTGTCTTTGTCAACAAGGAAGGCAAACGCTTCGTCAACGAGGGCGGCCGCCGCGACGAGATGACCCGCGCGCTGTTTGAGCAGACCGACAACTATATGTGGATGATCATGGACTCTGACAAATATCCCACCGGCGAGGAGCTCAACAACTTCAACGAGAGCATCAACTCCCTGGTTGCCGAAGGCCGCGCCTTCAGGGGCGAGACCCTGGAAGAGCTTGCCGGCATCATCGGCGTTGACTACGAAAACCTCAAGGCTGCGCTGGATGATTACAACAAGCACTGCGAAACCCTTGAGAAGGACGCCTTCGGGCGCACCATCTACGGCACGCCGATTGACACCCCGCCCTTCTACGCGGCCGGGCGCGTGCCCACCGTGCACCACACCATGGGCGGCGTGCATATCAATGAATATGCCCAGGTGCTCAACGAAATGGGCGGCGTCATCAAGGGGCTGTACGCAGCGGGCGAGATCACCGGCGGCATCCACGGCGCCAACCGCCTGGGCGGCAACGCGCTGACCGACCTGCTGGTCTTCGGCCGCATCGCCGGCGAAAGCGCGGCCATGGGCAGATAGCCAGCTGCTTCGGAAAAACCACAACAGCAAAGGGGCTGTAACAAAAGCCCATAGAAAAAATCGTCACGGGAGTAAGACCGTGGCGATTTTTATATATAATACTGATACTGATGCAAAGCTTGTTTGCATCCAAAGCGGCGAGGGGTTTTAGATGGCTGCTTCCGCGCCGTCCGCCTCCAGCATGCCCTCAAACTGCCGAGCAAAGCGCAGCCTTGCCCTGGTTTCACTCATATCATTCTTTTCCCGCTTGCTTGCCCGTGAATCCTACCAGGCCGGGCGCTCCCACAGGCGCAGGGCGCCTGCCTCCCGGGTGGCGTTCAAATCGATCAGCCGCTGGTTGGCGCTGCCCTTGAAATCCAGGTCCAGCGAGCGCTGAGCCAGCACAAAGGGGCCGTCCACCAGCACATCGCACAAGCCCAGCAGCCCATCAATGTCCGCGTCCCCTTTCCGCTGCAGGGCTTCCAGTGTATAGCCGCTATAGGCCCACACGTTCAGCCCGCGTTCCCTGGCCGCCCGGGCCAGCACCAGGCAGGCGGCCGCCTGCTCAAAGGGCTCGCCGCCTGACAGGGTCAGCCCGTCCAGCAGCGGGTTGGCATCCATCAGGCGGATGACCTCCTCCGTGTCCCGCACGGCGCCGCCCAGCGGATCGTGGGTCTCCGGATTATGGCAGCCGGGGCAGCGGTGGCTGCAGCCCTGCACAAACACCGCCAGGCGCAGGCCCGGTCCGTCTACAATGCTGTCGTTCATGATGCCGTTGATGCGGATGTCCATGAATACCTCCGGAGGGTTGAGGAACGCCGGGGGCATTCTTGAAAGAATGCCCCCGGACCCCCTAAGAACTTTAACATTTAATCAGATATCTTAAAGGCGAGCATTGCTTTGTTTGTACCTTACGCCCTCAGTCCTAGTTTTTTCTTAATTCTATGTATCTGCTGTATAAATGAATCTTCTTTCCTGACATCATCCATTTTCCCTTCAGGGGTTCCTGCCCAACGATAAATTTGCTCAATACTCCCATATCCTCTTTTGAAAAGCCTTGCGTATTTTAGACAATTTGTTTTTGAAGATGCTTCAGATAGAATTATCTCAAGAGCCTCGTCATCCCAAGGTTTTCCTTTGTTTTCCAGATTGTTACTTGATTCAAATTGAATCTGAAAATCAATAATGATGTTCTTGACGTATTCTAATTTTAGGAACTCATCATCAAAACCTTCCAAAGAAGAAATCAACTCTTTCAGAGAACTTTTAAACTCGCTTTTTTTCATAATTGCTTACTGCGCCTCCACCCCGTGCTTGACGCGCTCCTTCTCCTCGCTCTGCTTGGCGTTGTTGAAGCGGTCGGTAGTGCCCACCAGGTAGCCGGTGATGCGGCGGATGCGCTCGAACTTGTGCTCCTCCTCATTGCGTCCGCACTGGGGGCAGCTGTCGCCGATGATGCCGTTGTAGCCGCAGACCGGGTCGCGGTCGACGGGGTGGTTGATGGAGCCGTAGCCCACGCCGGTGTCGTGCATGTGGCGCACGATTTTTTCAAAGGCGTCCAAATTTTTGAGCGGGTCGCCGTCCATCTCGACATAGGTGATATGCCCGGCATTGGTCAGCGCGTGGTAAGGGGCCTCGAGCGAAATCTTCTTGAAAGCGTTGATCGGGTAGTACACCGGGATATGGAAGGAGTTGGTATAATAGTCGCGGTCGGTGATGCCGGGCAAAACGCCGAACTTTTGGCGGTCCAGCCGCACAAAGCGCCCGGAGAGCCCCTCGGCCGGGGTCGCGATCAGGGTGTAGTTGAGCTTGTGCTGTTGGGCCTTCTCATCCAGGAAGCGGCGCATAAAGCCGACGATCTCCAGCCCCAGGTTCTGGCTTTCCTCGCTCTCGCCGTGGTGCTTGCCGCGCAGCGCCACCAGGGTCTCGGCCAGGCCGATAAAGCCCATGGTGAGGGTGCCATGCTTGAGGACCTCGCGCACCTCCTCATCCCACTTGAGGTTCTCGCTGCCCCTCCAGACATGCTGGCCCATCAGGAAGGGGAAATTGTAAACCTTTTTGCGCGCGATGATTTCAAAGCGCTCATTGAGCTGATCAAAGGCCAGTTCCATCTTGCGCTCCAGCTCCTCAAAAAACCAGGGGATGTCGCCCTTGGCCTCAATGGCGATGCGCGGAAGGTTGATGGAAGTGAAGGACAGGTTGCCCCGGCGGGAGGCGACCTCCGCATTTTCATCGTGGACATTGGCCAGGACGCGGGTGCGGCAGCCCATGTAGGCCACCTCGGTCTCCGGATGCCCGGGCTTGTAGTAGCGCAGGTTGTAGGGAGCGTCCAGGAAGGAGAAATTGGGGAAAAGGCGTTTGGCCGAGCAGCGGATGGCCAGGCGGAACAGGTCGTAATTGGGGTCTTCAGGGTTGTAGTTGACGCCTTCCTTGACACGGAAAATCTGGATGGGGAAAATCGGCGTCTCGCCGCGGCCCAGCCCGGCTTCGGTAGCCAGGAGCAGCTGCTCCATCACCAGGCGGCCCTCCGGAGAGGTATCGATGCCGTAGTTGATGCTGCTGAAGGGCACCTGAGCGCCGGCGCGGGAGTTCATGGTGTTGAGGTTGTGCACCAGCGCCTCCATGGCCTGGAAGGTGGCCTTGACGATCTCCCGGTGGGAAAACTTGCGCACGGACTTGAGCAGCTTCTGCGCCTTTTCGCTGTCCATATACTGCCCCAGGCGGGAGAGCAGGGCCGCGTCAAAGGCGGGCTTCTCCTCCATCTCGGGCCCAAGGCCTGTTTCCTTCCTGATGTCCCGGAGCATGTCCTCAACCGTCCGGCTGGCGTCCTCCAGGTCATATTCCGCGTCCAGCAGGCGGATGACATTGTCGCGGAAGCGTTTCACGTAGGTTTTGCGAACGCCCGGCGCCATGCCGTAGTCAAAATTGACGATGCTCTGCCCGCCGTGCTGGTCATTCTGGTTGGCCTGAATGGCGATGCAGCACAGGGCGGAATAGGAGGCGATGTCCTGGGGCTCACGCAGCACGCCGTGGCCGGTGGAAAAACCGTCCTTGAACAGCTCCAGCAGGTCGATCTGGCAGCAGGTGGTGGTCAGGGTCAGAAAATCCAGGTCATGGATATGGATGTCGCCATTGCGGTGGGCCTCGGCATGCTTGGGGTTGAGGACATACATGTCATAAAACTGCTTGGCGCCTTCGGAGCCGAACTTGAGCATGCTGCCCATGGCGCTGTCGCCGTTGATGTTGGCGTTTTCGCGCTTGATGTCGGAATCGATGGCGTCAGAGAAGGTGATGTCCTCATAGGTCTTCATCAGCCGCGTGTTCATCTCGCGAACGCGGCTGCGCTCGGCGCGGTAGAGGATGTAGGCCTTGGCAGTCAGCACAAAGCCCTTCTCAATCAGCACGCGCTCCACCACGTCCTGCACCTGCTCCACCGTGGGGCTGGTGGGGATGTTTTCGTTGGTTTCCAGCTCATGGGTTACAATCGCAGCCAGCTCGCGCGCGGTCTGCGCGCCTTTTTGGCTGCCGCTGGCAGCCAGGGCTTTGGCAATGGCCTGTTCGATCTTTTCGGATTCAAAGGGTACGACGCGTCCATCGCGTTTGGTGATGGTAGAAATCATGACAAGCCTCCGTGTGATACTGAGTGTTTCAAATTTTGAAGCACAATGATTATGCCCTGTATACTTCCGGCTGTCAAGACCTAAATCCACTATTCATCGTATATAATTTTCAACTTGCCACAATATATTGTGGTTTGCCGGTTTTCAAACAAGGCAAAGACAAGCCTGCCTTGACAATGTATTTGGCCGCCGATATACTGAATTTGTATCTGGGCTGCCAGGTGCGTTCATTAGCTAAAAGGAGAAGAATGTGACCACACGCGCAAAGAAAAAGAACAGAAACAAGCTCCTGATCAGGGTGCTGAGCATATTCCTGGCTCTGCTGATGGTCGCCGGTTCGCTGGCTGCGCTGGTGGAGCTGTTCTGATCAGGTTGAATCGCCGCAAGGCGTTCGATACAGATAAGAAACATCAAGGGAGGATTTACCATGGATCTGAAGGGTTCAAAAACCGAACAAAACCTCTGGGCCGCATTCGCGGGCGAAAGCCAGGCGCGCAACAAGTATGATTATTACGCCTCCGCCGCCAAGAAGGAAGGCTATGAGCAAATCGCCGCCATCTTCCAGGAAACGGCGCTCAATGAAAAAGAGCACGCCAAAATGTGGCTGAAGGCCCTGGGCGGCTATGAAAAGGGCGACAAGCCCGGCGACACCCTCAAAAACCTGGTCGACGCGGCCGCCGGCGAGAACTACGAGTGGACCGAGATGTACAAGGGCTTCGCCAAGACCGCGCGTGAGGAAGGTTTCAACGAGATCGCCCTGGACTTCGAAAATGTCGCCAAGGTGGAGTATGAGCATGAAAAGCGCTACCTGACCCTGGCCAAGCGCCTGGAAGACAACAAGGAGTGGGAGCTGGAGTCCGATACCCTGTGGCGCTGCCGCAACTGCGGTTTCGTCTATGAGGGCCGCAAGGCGCCCAAGCTGTGCCCGGCCTGCAAGCATCCGCAAAGCTATTTCGAGCGCGCCGCGTCCAACTATTGATCTGTCTCCGCGCAACAGCGCGCGTAACCCCGGAGCCGTCAGGGTTCCGGGGCTTTGTTTGCTGAATTTCGTTCAGTATGAATTAACGCCAAGGCGGGACTTCAGGCGGACAGGGTGTTCTTCCGTCTGCCGGCGTTGCTGCGCCAGGTATGCATGACCAGGGCTACAGCGATGACGCCGTAGGCGATAAAGACACGGAAAAACTCGCCGATGTTGGCGTTGCCGAACAGGTTCTTGCCGGCGTCCTGGGACACGGTGAACAGGATATGGAACAGCAGCGTTCCCACAATGGCCTGGGTGTTGGTGGCGCGGTTGAGCGAAGCGCCCCCCACCAGGATGGCGGCGCCCGCGTACAGGCCGACCATCTCGTGGGCCGCGTAGGTCTGCAGCGTGCCAAGGTTCTGGATAAAGAGGATCTGGCCCCAGCCAGCCAATACAGTGGAGATCATGATGGCGATGACGCGCACGCGGTTGACGCGGATGCCCGCGGCATTGGCCACAGTGCGGCTCTGGCCCACCGCGCGGAACTTCTGGCCCAGGCGGGTGCGCATGATAATGATGTTGAACACACACAGCAGCCCCACCAGCAAAAAGGTGACCACAGGCACCCTGGTGCCGCGGACAACCTGTTGAACAGGCGGCACCAGCAGCACGAGGAGCGACAAACAGGCCGCCGTGCCGGCCAGGGTAAGCAAACGTTTGAGGCTGAGCCTTTTTAGCAGGTACAGCGCCATGCCGGCCAGGATGATCAGCGCGCTCACGCCATACAGGGCCGTAGTGAAGGGAAGCGACCAGAGGTTGTCCACCGCCATGTAGAGCCCGCCGCCCATCAGGTTGAGGGTGTTGGCCACACCGGTGGCGCCCACAATGGTCACCTTGTCAGACAGCGGGATGATCTTTCCGAAGATGAACAGGAAGAGCAGCTGGTAGGCGCCGTTGGCAAAATAGCCCAGAATCAGCGAGCCGATGGTCTCCTGCCCTTTCATCTTGTTGAGCAGGCTGCCAATCAGGAAGCCGAAAAGGGAAGCAAGGGGCAGGGTAATGCCGGCGGCAGTCAGCAGGCCCACGACGCCCTCCAAATCCCAGTTGATGGCCAGCATCAGGCCTACCTGCGCCGCCATAGCGCCGATGGTAATAGCGAAGTTGATGCCCATGCCCGCGATGATGGGGATGATCAGCGCCAGCACGATAAAGAGGTTGCGCGACAGGCGGCCCATGAGCTGGGAGAAGATGTCATTGAGCGGGCGGCCGGAGAAGATGACAAACAGCACCGACATCGCCAGGAAAACATAGGTGACGACGTACTCGCGCAGGTTGGCGCGCGCGGCCTCGCGCAGGTCACGGCGGCGCTTGCTCAAATCAGCCACGGCTGTCACCTCCCGACTGGGTCAGGGCATACAGGATGATGCCATTGGAAATCAGGATACGCATGACTTCAGACAAGCCTCCTTCCGCGATGGCGGCGTTTGCCACCTGAATGCCAAGCGCCAGCACCCCCTGGAACAGGAAGGTGCCGATGATGACATGGGATACCTTGGCCCGGGACACCGTAGCGCCGCCGATGAGGATGGCGCTGGCAGCCACAAAGCCCATTTGCTTGGGCCCGTTGTACAGCTGCATGAACCCGAAGGACTGTGAGTAGACAATAATTCCCACCGCGGCGATCACCGTGGAGATGGTGGTGCCAATGATGCGCATGCGGTTGACATTGACGCCCGCGGCCTCGGCAAAGCGGTAATTGGCGCCGCCGGCGGACATGGCGATGCCGGTGCGGCTGCGGGAAAACAGCCACATCAGCAGACAGCACAGCAGGAAGAACAGCAAAAGCCCGGTAGGCACATGCACGCCCAGCACGTCAAAGGCAAGGAAGCGGTCCAGCAGCTGACCAAAGGAACTGTTCATGTTGTGCATGGTGCGCAGCCCGCTGCCCAGCGCCCAGGTCAGCTTGGGGTTCTTGAACGGCAGCAGCATCCACGCGATGCAAAACAGGGAGACCACGGAAAAGCCGACATAGGTGGACACCGTCATCTCGCTGCCCTTGAGGCGGTTGAGCAGCATGCCGTACAGCAGCCCGATGGGCAGGGCCAGGATGATGCCGCCGATGACCGAGAAGAAGAAGGCGCTCCAGCCGGTCATGTTCATTTCCAGCGCGATCAGGGTGGAAATCAGGCCGGCGATGATGCCGACGGTCATGCCCATGTTCAGGCTGATGCCCGCCTGGATGCCGGGCAGCATGGCCAGGGCCAGCACGCCGTACATGCCGGTGCGCCAGAGCACCGTGGACAGCATCCCGGGCACGTTGATGTTATAAAAGGCCGCCAGCACGCACAGCAGAAGGAAGAAGGCGGTGATCACCAGCCTGGGCATCCCCAGCGAGCGCTTGAGTGGCTGGTAGTAAAAGACAGCCAGCGCCGCGATGAGGATCCCGGCAGCCAGCACCATCAGGTTGCCGGCCTGGCGGGCGATGAACATCCGGGTCTTCTCGCTGCCCGCGAACACGTCCTGCGCGCCGCTGGCCGCGTAGCGGTCATACTCCACGCCAAAGCTGCTCTCCCCGCCGCGCACCACGTTGATGAGCGGCTCGCGCAGCTTTTCTTTCATCTTGGGCGTGAGGTCGGGCAGCACATTGACCAGCGCCTGGTACATGGCGTCATACGCCGGGGTCAGGCTGTCAAGCAGCGTCTGCAGCTGCGAAGACGGGACAAAGCCCGAATAGTCCACCTGATCAGCGCCAGACGAGAGCATGGCATCCTCCAGAACGCCCTCGTCCTCAGCGCCTGCCTCCTCCTGGGAAACATCCTGCGCGGCCAGCAGGGCCTGCTGCGCGCGCCAGGTTTCGGCATAGGCTTCCTTCTCCCGGGCCTCCAGCTGGACATAGCCGCTGAGGGAGCTTTCAAAGCTTTCCACTGCCGCGGACAGTTCAGCCCGGTCAACGCCTTCCGTATCGTAGTATTTTTCCTCAGCCGCCTTGCGCGCCAGCTCGCCCTGCTCGTCCATATAAGCTGTAATCTGGTTGCGCGAATACTTCTGCGCCCGCGCGTATTCCCGGGCGTCCAGCTTGGCCTGGATGTATATTTCATTCACGATGGCGCCGGCCGCCGTGCGCAGCACCGCGTAATTGCGCATGCGCACCATGGCCTCCAGGGTGATCTGCTGTCCCCGGATGACAAAGCCCCAGATACCGGTGGCTAAGAGGCCCAGGGCCAGGACAGCCAGCAAAATCGCCGCGACCCATTGGGATTTTGTCTGTCTCATACGGATTGCTCCTCTCCAGCTTTGATGCCGCTCATCGCCAGGCCGAAGTCCGCGTCCGGGCTGTCCGGGCGCAGAATGTCCACCACACGGCCTTCAGCGACAATCACGATGCGGTCACAAATGGAGCGCAGCTCCATCAGTTCGCTGGACACCATCACAATGGTCAGGCCCTGCTCGCGGTTGAGGTTCACCAAGGTGTCCAGCACCAGGGATTTGGCGCCGATGTCAATGCCCCGCGTGGGCTCCGACACAAAAAGAAAGCGCGGCTTCATGGTCAGCGCGCGCGCAATGCACACCTTTTGCTGGTTGCCGCCCGACAGCGTGCCGACCGGCTGAAAAGGCGACTCGCAGCGGATGTCCAGATCCCGAATCATCCGGCGCGCGTGGGCGCGCACCTGCCTGGCCGAACGGATTTTAAATATGCCCGCGCGGGTCAGGAACTCCTTTTTGACCTGGATAGCATTGAAGACGATGTTGTCCTCGATGGACTCCTCCAGCAGCAGGCCCACGCCGCGGCGGTCCTCACTCACCATGCACATGCCCTGCGCCAGCGCGGCGGTCGGGTTGTTCAGCGGCAGCTCCTCGCCAAACAGGCTGACCTCGCCCCTGGCGGGATAAAGGCCCATGACGCCGTTGGGCAAGCCTACCTTGCCCTGGCCGGCCAGGCCGCCAATGCCGATGATCTCACCCTCCATCACGTCCAGGTCCAGCCCGTTGACCATCTCGCCGGGCATATCCACATGCAGCCCGCGCACAGACAGGGCCACCCGGCCGCTGAGCGCCGCGTCGCGCGGCGGCACCGTGATGATGCCCTCCTGCCCGCGGCCGATCATCATGCCGGCCATGTCCACCAGGCTGGTCTGCGAGATGGGCTTGCTGCCCACATACTTGCCGTCGCGTAGCACCGTGACGGTGTCCGCCGCCTTCATGACCTCGTGCAGGCGGTGGGTGATGAAGATGATGGCAATGCCGCGCGCGGCGATGGACCGCATCACGCTGATGAGCTGGTCGGCCTCGGACTCGGTCAGCACCGCCGTAGGCTCGTCAAATACCAGAAGCTTGACGCCGGTTTTATCAATCTCGCGCGCGATTTCCACAAACTGCATATAGCCCACCGGCAGGGCGCGCACCAGGGTGTTCTCGGGCAGGCTCACGCCCACGCTATCCAGCGCCCGGCGCGCGTCCCGCGCCATGGCGGCATGGTCCAGGCTCTCCAGCTCTTCCCCCAGGATGCGGCTGATCAGGTTAGGCCTGGAAAGCTCGCGGTTCAGCTTGATGTTCTCGGTGATGGAGAAGCCGGGAATCAGCATGAACTCCTGATGCACCATGCCAATGCCCAGCGCCATCGCGGCCTGGGGCGAGTGGATGCTGACCGCCTGGCCGTCCACCAGTACCTCGCCCTTGAAGCCGCCGGTGGCATGGATGACCGGCATGCCGAAGAGGATGTTCATCAGCGTGGATTTTCCCGCGCCGTTCTCACCCAGCAGGGCGTGGATCTCCCCGGGGCGTACCCTCAGAGTGGCCTCATTCAGTACCGTGGATTCGCCATAGCGCTTGGTGATGTGATTCATCTCCAGGACATATTCCGGACTCAACAGCAATCGCTCCCTTTCTGTGTGCGCCCGCCGCCCGGGATAGGCGTCAGGCTTGATGCCCGCATCCGCGCCCTGCCCAGGGCTCCGGAAAACCGGCTGCCAACATGGGTCCGGATACGGAGATTCATTTTAAACGGGCCTGCCGGCCAGCGGCAGGCCCTTGAATGACTCGGAGAAAAGAATTTACAGGTAATCGTTGAAATCTACCCGGTCAAAGAAGATCATGAAGTAATTAGTGATATTGTTGCCATCAGCATCCACATACGTGGTGAGATCAGGGGATTGACTGGCAACCTTGGTCATAATCTCAAGGAGTTTGTCCAGGTCAACCCTTTCGCCGCCATTCTCAATGTAATTCTTGGCGTACTCAAAACCACCCAGAATGATAGACATGTTCACACCAACAGGCCATGTAGACACGCGGTTAATCGCTCCGATTTCATTCAGCCTGGCCGCCATCTTCCGCAGATAGGTCTCCACATTGCCCCACTCCTCCGGCTCAACTTCCAGTTCAAGAGAGGAGGGGAAACCATGGAAGGGGCTGGGGCAGCAGGGCAGCGGATAGTAAGCGTTGGCTTCCTTCAGCACGGCTGCCTGCAGGGGCTCCTGCATACCGCAGTTGGTGGTGAAGAAGGCGACCTTCTTGCCGGCGTACTCTTCCATGACCTTGGGCACGTCGGAGAGGATGAAGGTCTGGGCGCCCGTCATGCCGGCGTCGCCGGTGGGGTCGGGCGCGTCGCGGAAGACCAGCTCGATGCCGGCCAGCTCGGTCTCTTCCTTCATGATGTTGTAGCGGGCGACGATGGTCTCATAGCCCATGTGGCGGGCAAAGGAGTAATGAACGAGAACTTCAGCGCCCCACTCCTTGGCAGTTTCGACAATCTGATAGCCGCCGTTGATCTCGTCCACGCCCATGACCAGGTCAGCGGCGCCGGCGATGTCGGCGGGATCCTCCGCGGCCACGCCGGCGATCAGCAGGATGTCCGGGCGGGTTTCGCGGATCTTGGTGAAGGCTGCGGTGGCGCCCTGAACGGCCTGGCACATGATGATGGCCTTGACCTTGGGATCTTCCGCGAACTGCAGCAGCTTGCCCATGGTGGTCTCCACTTCGGAGGAGAAGTTGTCCGGATAGGTATCGGTGATGACTACGCCAGGGTACTCTACCGCCAGACGCTCAGCCGCGCGGTACTCTTCCTCGCCCTGGGAGGTCGTGCCGGTGAGGATGGCAATCTTGTAGGGTACCTCCTCGGCCATGGCGGGCAGCATCATGCCCAGCAGCATGGCCAGCGCCAGCGTTAAAACCAACAGTTTTTTCATACAGATCCTCCTTCAATTTATCTCAGGCTGTTGCCCAATGTGAGTATACGCCTGAATTATTATAATAATATTCTCATCGCAAACCTGCATTTTGTCAAGGGATAAATTGATTTTCCACAAGGTTTCATACCCATTTTGGCGCATATTTCCCTGACAAAGTCCGTTTTCGTTCCAAAACCGCATAATAAGCAGAGATTATACATAAAACAGTATAAATACAAATCGGCGTGACACGGGCCTTTCAAATCCCCGCCGCGCTTGAAGACCGCCTTGCGCTGTGCTAAGATAAGCCATCACCTGTTTTAATGAAAGCGAGGCTCCAGCACATGAACAAGATGCTCAAGGAGTTCAAGGAATTCATCTCCCGCGGCAATGTGATCGACCTGGCGGTTGGCGTGGTCATCGGCGGCGCCTTTGGCAAGATCGTCTCCAGCCTGGTCAACGACCTGATCATGCCGGTCATCTCCCTGATCACCGGCGGCGGCAGCGTAGCCGGGCTGTTTATCCAGCTGGGCAAGAGCGATGTCGCTTACACCACAGTGGAAGCCGCCAAGGAAGCCGGCGTAGCCACCCTTAATTACGGCCTGTTCATCCAGACGGTGATCGACTTCCTGATCATCGCGATGGCCATCTTCCTGTTTGTCAAGGCCATCAACAGGTTCCGCAAGAAGGAAGCGCCGGCGCCCGCGCCCGCGCCGCGGCTGTGCGATTACTGCCGCCTGGCAGTGGCCGACGACGCCACCCGCTGCCCGCACTGCACCAGCGAACTGAAGGCGCCCTCCGCCTGAATAAAGGAACATCATGAACGATTACCGCTGTTTTATCTGGGATTTTGACGGCACGCTCTATGACACCTATGACCGGATTGTCCGCGCTGTCAAAAAGGGCATGGACGAGATGGGCTTGTCCTTTGAGGGCCATGATGTCAAGGCGCTGGCCAAATCCACCCTGCGCCAGGCCTGTATCGCGCTTGCCGGCGAGGACCGCGCGGAGGAGTTGCTCACGCGTTATTTCGTACACGCGGAGGATGAAGGCGAGGAAAGCATCAAACCCTTCCCCGGGTGTGAGGAAACGCTGCGCGCCGTGGTCGAAAACGGCGGCTACAACTACCTGTACACCCACCGCAACCAAACCGCGCTGGAAGCCCTGCAACGGGACGGCCTGGACGGATACTTCCGAGATTTTATCACCAGTGAGGCCGATTTCCCCAGCAAACCCGAGCCGGACGCCATCAACTGGCTGATCGACCAGCACTACCTGGAGCGCCGGGAGTGCGTCATCGTGGGCGACCGGCTCATTGATAGCCTGGCCGGTAAAAACGCGGGCATCGCGAGCGCCCTGTTTGACCCTGACGGCTTTTACAGCCCTGATGACGCGGATTTCTTCTTCACCAGCCTCACGGACATCCCGGGGACGCTTATGCAAAAGGACGACCCGGCGGGCGAATAAACAATTTCACACAATCTATCCTCAAAAAAGGGCCGCGGCCCTTTTTTATGATAGAATGCTATAGCAAACCAATATATTCAGGAGGGAACCATGACCCATCCGTGGAAGGAAGAACTCAACAAACTGCTCCTGCAGGGCGCGTCCTATGCCGATGTTCGCTATACTCCCCGGGAGGATTCCGCCGCGCTGTACATGCGCAACGGCAACCTGCTGGCCTTTTCCGCCGGCGGGGAACGCGGCTTTGGCGTGCGGGTGCTGTATCAGGGCGGCTGGGGCTTCGCCGCCGGCAGCGACCTGGGCAGCATCCCCGCTACCTTCGCCCGCGCGCTGGACAACGCCAAATCCACCGCCCTGCGCCTGTCGCGCCCCATCCGCCTGGCCGACAAGCAGGTGCATACCGAGCGTTTCACCTCGCCTTGCCTGGCGGACCCAACGCGTGTGCCCTATGACGAGCAGGTGGCCTTCATGCGCCATGTGGATGCCGCCCTGCAGCAATCGGGCGTCGAGCAGCGCATGGTCTTTCTGGAGACGCAAAGCAGAGTCACCGAATACTACGACACCCAGGGCGCGCAGATCGTCAAGGAGATCCGTGAGATCTTCCCCTACCTGGACATCCAGGGCAGGGACAGGGACGGCGAGACCCAGTCCCGCCGCTACAGCCCGCCGCGCATGGGGTCTACCCGCGGGTGGGAGATCATGCAGGCGGACTTTTTTGAAGAACAGGCCGAGCGCATGGTGCGCGAGCTCAATGAGACGCTGGCAGCGCCCAAATGCCCGAACGATGTGCGCAGCGTCATCCTGATGCCGGACATTATGTTCCTGCAGGTGCACGAGACCATCGGCCATCCGCTGGAGCTGGACCGCATCCTGGGGTATGAGCTGTCCTACGCCGGAGGCTCCTTTGTCAGGCTGTCGGACTTTGGCACCCTGCGCTACGGCACGGACAAGCTGACCGTGCGCGCCGACGCCACCATGGAAAACAGCCCCGGTTCCTTCGGCTTTGACGATGACGGCGTTGAAGCGCAGAATAACCTGCTCATCAAGGACGGCATCCTGGTGGGGGCCATCACCTCCCGCCAGATGGTGACAGAGGCCAACGACAAAATGGGCCGCGAATACTTCAACGGCTCCGGCGGCACGGCGAGGGCCGCCTCCTTCCGCCGCACGCCGCTGGAGCGCATGACCAACATTTCCGTGGACCCGGGCACGGACGGCACGCTGGAGGATATCATCGCGAAGACAGAGAAAGGCATTGTGCTCTCGGGCGACAAGAGCTGGTCCATCGGCAGCAACCGCGAGCAGTTCCATTTTGCCAACCACTACGGCTATCTGGTGGAGGACGGGCAAAAGAAGGGCGTGGTGCGCTCCTGCGCCTATTCAGGCGAGACGCTGCCCTTCTACAACAGCCTGGCCATGGTGGGCGATGAGCGCACCTGGCAGGTGGAGTTTGTCCCCAACTGCGGCAAGGGCATGCCCTCCCAGACCATGCAGCTGGGGCACGGCGTGCCGGTGTGCCGCTTTGACAATGTGAAGGTGGGTGAGTAAGACCATGCTAAACCAGATGAAAAAAACCCTGCTCGCGCTGCGGGAATATACCCTGGAACAGGGCCTTCAGGCACGGTTGTCCCTGCACCGGGAGGACAGCCACCTGACACGCCTGGCCAATGGCAGCATCTCGCTGAACACCACGGAATCCGTGACCTCGCTGTCGGTCACAGCCTATGGCGACCGCCGTACGGCCACTGCCACCCTGGTGTGCGGGCTATCGGACCTGGGCATGATGCGCCAGGCGGTTGACCGCGCGGCTGCCATGCTGCCCCATGCCAGCCAGCTGAGCTTTCAGCCTTCCTTTCCCCACATTCAGGCCGACAGCGTCTGTGAGGCAGGCTATGACGCGGCGCTGGCGCAGCTGGGCAGCGCCGGCATCCTGGACTATATCAACGCTGCCACCCGGGAGCTGGAGGATGAGGACCTGACCCTGGGCGGCAGCTTCAGTGTAGGCGGCACCGCCTGGTGCACGCTGTCCACCGCCACGCCCCACAGTGTGGGCTGGCGGCTGTCAGACGCGCAAATCACGCTGGTGCTGGCCTCTGCCAAAGACAAGTGGGAGGTCAACGCGGAACAAAGCGCCCAGGCGCTGGACGACCTTGATCCTTCAGCCATGCACAGGCGGCTTGCCTTCCTGAAGGAGCAATACCTGACCCGGGAGGCGGCGCGCCTGCCGCTGGGCCCCATGCGCGTGGTCTTCGGCGCGGCCGCGACCGCTGAATACCTCAGTTACCTGAGCTACCTTGGCCTGTACGGCTCCGCCATGAAGCAGGGCAACAGCATCCACCGGGAGGAGGACATCGGCAAGCAGGCGCTCTCGGACAAAATCACGGTGACAGAAGGCCCTGATTGCCCCGGCGCCTTCGCGCTGCCTACGGACGACTTCGGCCGCAGCCGCAGCACCACCGCCTGGTATGACAAGGGTGTGCTGCGCGGCTTTATCTGGGACCAGGGCGCCGCGGACGAATACGCGCAAACGCCCACAGGGCATGATCTGGCGCATGACAGCTTTGCGCTTCATCCCGGGGACATGAGCATCAACGGCCTGGAGGAGCTGGCCGCAGCCCCCCGCGATACCGACATCCTCTACGTGCCCTACCTGCATTACACGGGCGTAGTCAGCCCGTCAGAAGGTCTCATTACAGGCACCTCGCGCTTTGGCGCGCTGCTGCTCAAAAAAGACGGCGCCATCCAGGTGCCCTACAACGTGCGCTTCACCGAAAGGCTGGAGGACGTCTTTGGCGGCAAGCTGCTGTGGCTGTCCAGTGAAAGCACGGTCTACAACACCTCAAACACCTACGGCAGCCGCAACCCCACCGCGCTGAGGGTGCCCCGGCTAATGTGCTGCGACCGGATCAACGTTGAAATCAGCAACAAGAGCTATTAAAGGAGGAAGACATGGCAAACATCATTGTTGAGGTCTGTTCCGGTACCCATTGCGTGATGCTGGGCGCCATGAACATCATCGACGCTGTCCAGTCACTGGATGAAATCCGCCACGGCCTGGACCAGTGCTGCGAGGTGGAGGTGCGCCCCGTCCCGTGCATGAACCTGTGCAGGGACGGCTCGCAGGGCCCCTTTGTCAGGGTGGACGGCCTGCTCATCAAAGGCGGGGAAAGCGACAGCGTCATGGCGGCCATCATGGACCGCTGCGCGCAGCACTGCGGCAAACTCAAAGACACCTAAAGTACTTCCTCGCGTGGATAAAGGAGGCCTGTAGCATGCGCGGTCTGTTTACATCCATCACCAAAATCCGCCGCCAGGTATTTACCGAGGTGGCGCGCTTCGCCTTTGAGCGGGATCTGGACAACAGCGATTTCAACTTTTTCTACGAAAGCTCCTATCGCATCATCCCCGGAGAGGTGGCCACCTACCGCGACAGCGTGTTCAAGGAGCGCGCCATCATCCGCGAGCGTATCCGGCTGGCCCTGGGCCTGCCCATCCGCCCCGCGGACACGCACCAGCCCCTTACCCAGGGCATGGCGGAATGCGCCACTGCCGACAAGCTGCTGGAAATGCCCCTGGTCAATGTGATTCCCTTTGCCTGTGAAGCCTGCCCGACCGACCGTTTCCAGGTATCCGACAACTGCCGCAAGTGCCTGGCCCACCCCTGCACGGTGGTTTGTCCTGTGGGCGCTGTGTCCATTGTCAAGACAGCCGCCGTCATTGACCGGGACAAGTGCATCAAGTGCGGCCGGTGCGAGGAGGCCTGCCCCTACCAAGCCATTTCACGCGCCGGCCGCCCCTGCGCGGAAGCCTGCGGGGCCAGGGCGATCGGCAGCGACGCGCTGGGCCGCGCGAAGATTGACCAGGACAAGTGTGTCTCCTGCGGGCTGTGCATCGTAGCCTGTCCCTTTGCCGCCATTGCGGACAAATCCGAGATTTTCCAGCTGGTCACCGCCATCCGTACCGGACAGACGGTCTTTGCCGCCATCGCGCCCTCCTTTGTGGGCCAGTTCGGCCCCCTGGCCACGCCCGGCAAGGTAGTGGCCGGCATCAAGGCGCTGGGTATCGCGCGGGTGATTGAGGTGGGCTGGGGCGCTGACATCGGCAGCCTGCACGAGGCTGAGGAATTCCTGCGGGAGGTGCCTGATAAAAAACCCTTCCTGGGCACCTCCTGCTGCCCCTCCTGGGCCATGTTCGCGCGCAGGGAGCAGCCGGAGCTGGCGCACTGTATCGCCCAATCCCATACGCCCATGGTGGCAGCAGCCCAGCGCATCAAGCAGGAGCATCCGGATGCCCGGGTGGTCTTCATCGGCCCGTGCGTGTCCAAAAAGATGGAGGCGCTGGAGGATGAAGTGCGCCCCTATGTGGATTATGTGATCACCTATGAGGAGCTCATGGGCCTGTTCGCCGCCAGGCAAATTGAGCTCAATGAGCTGGAAGAGGTGGCGCTGACGGACTACGCCTCCCGTGACGGGCGCAATTACGCGGCAGCCGGCGGCGTGGCGCAAGCCGTGGTCAATGTAATCCGGGAGACGGCCCCCGGGCGTGAAGTGCCGGTAATGAAAGCGGATACCCTGCTGGAGTGCCGGAAAATGCTGGCCCTGGCCAAGGCCGGCAAGGCAAACGGCCACCTGCTGGAGGGCATGGCCTGCCCGGGCGGCTGTGTGGGCGGCCCGGGCACCCTGTCCCAGATTCCGCGCGCAAGCAAATCGGTCGCCGCCTTCGCGCAGGCTTCCCCCTACCGCACGGCGCAAGACAACCCGCTTGACCAGGGCGTGATGCCCGCCGCGCCGGACTAAAAGGCTGCCGGGCGGATTTGAACTGCGCCCCCAAAACTGGATGAAAACAAACAGAGGGGTGCAGTTCAATTTGATCCGGCGTCTTGAAAGACACTCCCGCATCCTCTATAATGCTATGGAATACACTAATTACTTAGGAGGAAAAATATGTTCAAAAAAAGCCTGGCCCTCTTCCTGTGCCTGGCCCTGATGCTGGGTTCCCTGGTTGCAGTGGCCGAAACAACCTACACCGGCGAAGCCGACGGTTTCTCCGATAAGACCCCCATCAAGGTCACCGTAACGGTGGCGGATGGCAAAATCACCGCGGTCGTCATTGATGAGCACGGCGAGTCCGAGAGCATGATCGAAGCCGTTGCCACGGCGCTGGAAGCCGTGCCCGCCGCCATCGTGGAAAAGAACGAAGCGGAGGTGGACATTGTCGCAGGCGCCACCTGGACCAGCAAGGGCATCATGGCCGCGGTCAAGGCCGCGCTGGCCCAGACAGCTACCGAGGAAACAGCTGCGGAAGCCCCCGAAGAGCCCGCGGCTGAAGAGGCCGCGCCAGCGGAACCCGGCGCGCTGATCAACGGCACCTTTTCCGGCGAAGCTGACGGTTTCTCCGATAATACCCCCATCAAGGTCACCGTAACGGTGGCGGATGGCAAAATCACCGCGGTCGTCATCGATGAGCATGGCGAGTCCGAGAGCATGATCGAAGCCGTTGCCACGGCGCTGGAAGCCGTGCCCGCCGCCATCGTGGAAAAGAACGAAGTGGAAGTGGATGTTGTCGCAGGCGCCACCTGGACCAGCAAGGGCATCATGGCCGCAGCCAAGGCCGCGCTGGAAGCCGCGGGTGTCAAGGGACCGGAAGCTGAGGAAACTGTCAGCGAGCCGGCAGCCATTGCCGGCAGCGGGCTCACCGTGGGCCTGGGCATTGACTCCATGGGCCGCCTCGGCCCGGGCAAGGACGACAAGGACGTCCAGGTCTATTCCTTCAACCAGGTCTTTGCCGGCGTGCTCTTTGACGCGGAGGGCAGAATCGTTTACGCCAAGCTGGATCAGCTGGAGGTTGCCTCCCCCAATTATGATGGCGAGGGCATGCCGCATTTCGCCGGCTTCCCGGGCCAGCTGCCCTACCTGTATGACGAGAACCATGACGGCGCGATTGACGGCGTACTGGAAACCAATGACGAATTCTTCCAGTCCGAACTGGCCGCCTGGCAGACCAAGCGTGAGCGCGGCGAGGGCTACAAGATGGGCGTGGGCACCTGGGCCAGCCAGATGGACGCCTATGAAGCTTTCTTTGTCGGCAAGACCATCGAAGAGATTGAAGAGCTGTTTGGGCGTGTCTTCTCCTCCCGCAATGGCCGCCCGCTCAAGGACGGCAGCACCAATGAGGAAGACAAGGCCAAATATGACGCCCTGTCTGACGAAGACAAGGCCCTGCT
>JBMNLV010000013.1:0-168500 GCA_050953005.1 Christensenellales bacterium
GCTTTGGATGCCTTTGGATGCAATAAAGCTTTATATCAGTATTAACTCAAACAAACGAACAGATCTTAAACAACCAAGGGGGCGGCCGGCGGCCGCCCCTGTCTCATGGCGTGAAGCAGCATGGCTCACGGGATTCCAAGTGGGTTCCGATGCATCAGGAAGCTTTGGCTGCCTGATATTATTCTATCATCCATAACGTGTCGTGGACACCCACATGGTTTTTTACAACGGCATCGCCCGATTGCCTGGCCTTTTATACTGAACTCAATCATAAACGCCTTGATGGGGCGGTCTTTTCGCGGCTGCGCGTTGCCCTTTTCATTCGGCGCAGGCCACGGCTGCGTTTCATTCTTTCGGCTTGGCGCAGCCATCAAAAATCCTTGCCCCTCAGTGCGTTTACTCATTCATATTAATTGCCCAGGAGAACAACAAAGGGGATGTTGTTTTCCGTTGCGTAGCGGTGGGCCGCGCTGTCCGGGCAGGCATAGATGGTAACGGGCGTGCCCTCAAACACGCTGTGCCCAAAGCTGCTGACACTTTCCGGGATGGTAATGGAAGTCAGGCTGGCGCAATTGGCAAATGCAGCAAACTCAATGTTTGTGACGCTGTCCGGAATAGTAATTGAAGTCAGGTTGGAGCATAATCTAAACGTCTCATACCTTATGCTGCTCACGTTCAAAGGGATGGAAAAGGAAGTCAGGCTGCTGCAACTGGAGAACGCCCTATACCCAATGCTTGTAACGCTGTCCGGGATATTGACGGAAGCCAAGTTAGTGCAATAAGAAAACGCAGCTTCCCCAATACTGTTGACGCTGTCCGGGATATTGATGGAAGTCAGGCTGCCGCAATAAGAAAACATAGATTCTCCAATGCTATTGACACTATCCGGGATATTGATGGACGACAGGCTTTCGCATGAGAAAAAAGCCCCCCTCCCAATGCTGTTGACGCTGAGCGGGATATTGATGGAAATCAAGCTTTTGCAATGGGCAAACGCACCCTCCCCAATGCTGATGACACCATCTGGAATGGAGACGGAAGCCAGGCTGCTGCAATACATGAACGCCGCCTTCCCGATGCTTGTGACGCCATTTGGAATGGAGACGGAAGTCAGGTTGTTGCAATACCTGAATGTTGCCTCTCCGATACTCATAACGCTGTTAGGGATGATGACCGAAGACAAGCCGAAGCAACATGAAAACGCGTACTCTCCAATGCCAGTGACGCTCTCCGGGATTATGACGGCGCTCAGGCCGCTGCAATCCTCAAAGGCTCCTACCCCAATGCGTGTGACCGCTACTCCTTGTACTGTATCAGGGATGGTGATGGCGCCGGCTTGTCCGATGTAACCGGTTATGGTTGCTGCCTGATTATCTATTTTGTATTGGAGCCCCTCCGGTGTGATGCCGGCACTGGGATCCTGGGCGATGTCATTTATGGGGACAAAGGGCATGTCGCGTTGTATGGCATAGCGGTGGGCCCTGCTGTCCAGGCAGGCATGGATGGTAACGGAAGCATCAAAAAACACGCCAATTCCAATGCTGACAACACTCTTGGGGATGGCAACGGCATCCAGGTTTTCGCAAGCGCTGAATGCCCCGTCCATAATGCTGATGACGCCGTCCGGGATAGTGACCGAAATCAGGCTCTTGCAATTCTCAAACGACATAGCTTCGATGCTTTTGACGCTACCCGCGATGGTGATATCGCTCAGGCTGACGCAATTGGAAAACGCATACTCCCCAATGCTGTTGACACCGTCTTGAATGTTGACGGATTTTAAGCTTTTGCATGAGGAAAATGCATGCTCCCCAATTCTGTTGACGCTGCCCGGGATTGTGATGGATGTCAGACTCATACAATAACGAAACGCATACTCCTCAATACAATTAACGCTGTCCGGGATTGTAATGGACGTCAGACTGTCGCAACCTTCAAATGCATGCTCCCCAATACTATTGACGCTGTCCGGGATTGTAATGGACGTCAGACTTCTGCATGAGAAAAACGCACGCTCTCCAATACTATTGACGCTGCCCGGGATGCTGATTGAAACCAGACTACTGCAACTGGCAAATACAGAACGATTAATAATAGTGATATTGCTTGGGATAGCAATAGTTTTCAGACTGCTGCAATTGTAAAACGCGATCTCCCCGATGTACACAACACCGTTCGGGATAGTGATGGTTTCAATGTTTTTGCAATGGGCAAACGCACCCTCCCCAATGCTATTGACGCTGTCCGGGATTCTGAGGGCTGTCAGGCTGATGCAATAGTAAAACGCACGATTCCCGATGCTTTTAACCGTATCCGGGATGGTGATGCCTGTCATGCTTTCGCAACCGTCAAACGCGCTATTCCCGATGCTCTTGACACCGGTAGGGATGGTGATGAATTTCAGCAAGCGGTGTCTGAAAAACGCCTCATCACCTATGCTGGTGACCGGCACGTTTTGCACGGTTCCCGGGATGGTGATTTCCGTGGCGCGACCCTCGTATCCTGTAATGCTGGCTTCCGAGCCGGCGATCTCGTATTTGAACCCGTCCGGCGTGGTGCCGGTGACGGGCTCGGCCAGGCCGGGCAGGGAGGGCAGCAGCAGGATCAGGCAGAGCAGGGCCAGGCCGGCCGGCAAGAGTGCGCGTGTCTTTTTCATGGGTGTTTCTTCCTTATTCTTTATGCTGTATGATAAAAACGGCATGGCGTTTCCGGCATGCCGCGAAGGATACTGCTTAATCGCTCACAATCCTGTTGATGATCCAGACCAGGTCGCGGATATCCACATTGCCGTCGCCGTTGGCGTCAGCGTTTTGCATGGAGTCGCAGGTCGTGCCGGAGACGATAAAGTTGATGATGCTGACCAGGTCGCGGATATCGACAGATTTGTCGTTATTGGCGTCGCCGGGCAGCGTGGCGCCTCCCCCGCCGCCGTCGTCCAGGGCGACAAAGGGGGTGTTGTTCGCTGTGGCGTATATGTGGGCTTCACTGTCCCGATATCCATAGATGGTGACGGGGGTGCCCTTGAATACGTCAGCGCCCATGATTTTAACGCCGGCCTTGAGGGTGATGGCGGACAGGTTGCTGCAGCCGGCAAACGCGCGATCCCCGATGCTTCTGACGCTGTCCGGGATGGCGACGGAGGTCAGGCCGGTGTGATTCAAAAAGGTATCCAAGCCGATACCGGTGACCGTCGCGTCTCCCACCCTGTCCGGGATGGTGACGGCTGCGGCAGCGCCGGTATACCCGGTCAGGATGGCCTCATCGCCGTTGATCATATACTCGAACCCGTCGGGCATAACGATGCCGATGGCGGAAAAGGGGATGTGGTTCGCTTCGGCGTATTGGTGGGCTTTGCTGTGCGTGTAGCCGCTGATGATGACGTTGGGGGAGTTCGCGAACACATTGTCCCTCATGTAGGCGACGCCGGGCAGGATGGTGACCGAGGTCAGGCTGCTGCAACCGGCAAACGCATTTACCCCAATGCTGGTGACGTTTTTGGGGATGAAGACGGTTTTCAGGCTGGCGCAGCCGCTAAATGCGGCAAATCCAATTACGGTCACGCCGGGGGGGATGGTGATGGAGGCCAGGCTGGTACATCCCATAAATGTCCTTGCCTGAATTTCTGTGATTTTGTTCGAGAGATAGATGTTTTTCAGGCCGGTGCAGCCGGAGAAAGCATCATACCCGATGTTGTGGACGCTGTGCGGAATGGCGATGTATGTCAGGCTTCTGCATTTTTGAAACGCGTAGTTACCAATGCTATTGACACTGTCCGGGATTCTGAGGGCTGTCAGGCTGATGCAATAGTAAAACGCATGATTCCCGATGCTTTTAACCGTATCCGGGATGGTGATGCCTGTCATGCTTTCGCAACTGTCAAACGCGCTATTCCCGATGCTCTTGACACCGGTAGGGATGGTGATGAATTTCAGTGAGCGGCGTCTGAAAAACGCCTTATCACCTATGCTGGTGACCGGCACGTTTTGCACGGTTCCCGGGATGGTGATCTCCATGTCGTAGCCCTCGTACCCGGTGATGGCGGCTTCCGAGCCGTTGATCTCGTATTTGAACCCGTCCGGCGTGGTGCCGGTGACGGGCTCGGCCAGGCCGGGCAGGGAGGGCAGCAGCAGGATCAGGCAGAGCAGGGCCAGGCCAGCCGGCAAGCGTGCGCGTGTCTTTTTCATGGGTGTTTCCTCCTTCTTCTTCATGCTGTATGACAAAAACGGCATGCCGTTTCCGGCATGCCGCAAAGGATACTGCTTAATCGCTCACAATCCTGTTGATGATCCAGACCAGGTCGCGGATATCCACATAGCCGTCGCCGTTGGCGTCAGCGTTGGTCATGCTCAGGCTTTGCCTGCCGGAGACGATGAAGTTGATGATGCTGACCAGGTCGCGGATATCCACGGCGCTGTCGCCGTTGGCGTCGCCGGGCAGGTCCGGCACAGGCGGCAGGACATTGAAGCGGCCGGTTCTCCAGTGGGACACGACGCCCGCCGCGTCGGTTACTGACAGCTCAAACTGGCCGCTGACTGCCGGGGACACGGTCAGGGTGGAGGAGGTGCCGGAGGGGTTGCGGGTGAGCAGGCCGTAGCCTTCGTCCTTGTCAAACAATACCCAGGCTGCCTTGCAGGTGAAGGGCTGTACGCCGCCTGTGATTGTCCAGCTTGCGGTGATGTCCTGGCCTACGGCCACGTCCTGCCTGTTTAGCGAGCAGGTGACCCGGGGATACGTATGGGGCGGGGCGCCGGTGATGGTGAAGGCGCTCTTCTTGATGACCTCCCGGCCCAGGGCGTCCCTGACGTTCAGCGCCAGGACGCCGCGTCTGCCGGCATTCACCTTCAGGCTGGAGGTTTTGTTCCCGGTCACGCCGTCCAGGTGCAATTCATGGTCCGGGTCGCCTTCGTCAATGATCCAGTAGACATCGTTCACCGTGTAGGGCGCCTGGCCGCCGGCAATGGTCCAGCTGCCTGTCACGGTCTGGCCGGCGGCCGCGACGGTCTTGTCCAGGTTCAGGTTAACCTGCAGCGGGCTGACGTCGCCTGCAACCGTGAAATCCAGGCATGTGCGGGCAACAACGGTGGACGGATCCTCGGTCTTTGACACGTCGATGGTGACAAAGCCCTCCCCTTCCTGGGCAGGCGTGAAGGTGGAGCTCACAGCCCCTTCCCCGGCAAGCTTCTGGGATTTTCGGATCATGTCCTGCTGGTACCATCTGATCATATAAGTATAGTTAACCACCACTGGAGTTGGCTTGGGCTGCACGGTAAGCGTCAGAGGCTTGCCCACCTCGACGGTAGTTTCGGACAGGGAGAAAGTAAAGCGGTTGTTTTTGACGGGCACCCGCTCAGAGACAAAGGTCTCATACCAGCCGTCCGCGTCATAAACTATTAGCTGCAGCTGATAATACGCCGAGCTGGCTTTGGCGAAGACGGCGTACTCCCCGGAGGCATTGGGGTAGAGGAAAGAAGTTTGGTTGTCATCGTCAAAGTAAACGGAGACAGACCGGTAGGGCTGCCGGCCCCCGGTGATGGTCCAGGTCGCAGTGAGCTTGTCCCCGGGGTACAGGTAATTGTGGCTCAGCTGAATGTTGCACGCAAGGGGCGCCACCTGGGGCGTGCCTGAGATATTGAACCACGCTTCATCAAAGGCATAGTTGCCGGTGGCATCCTCCACACTGATATAAATACGGCAGGAGGCGCCGATCACGGGCGTAAACACCGGGTTGTCCGCGTCCAGAGAAAGCTGGTGCACGATTTTGCCCTGCGCGTCGGGCTCCTCGTAGTAGGTAATCTGGACGAACTTGAGGGTATAGGGCGCCACGCCGTTTTGCCCTGTCCAGAGGACGCGCGCGGGCTGGCCGTGGGTGAGGGTGGCCGGCTGCAGGCTGATGTCCGCGCTGAAGGGCTCCTCCGCGCCGGTGATGGTGAACCATGACGAGCGGTAATAGATCCTCTCGTGGGTCGCTTCATTGTCCATCACCAGCACAAAGCAGGCGCTGACGCCGTGGGACGGCGTAAAGCTGATGATGCCCTCGCCGGTGAAGGGATAATTTTTTAAGGTGACCTTTCCGCGTGCGTCTTTGACCAGGGCGGTGGACACGGTGTAGCCGCTCGTGCCGTCTGTTAAGGTATAGGTGGCGGTGATGGTTTCTCCCCTGGCGACAGAGGTTTTGTCCAGCTTGAAGGTGCATCCCGGCGCCGAAGTATCCCCTTGTCCGGGAACGATGGTGAAGTAGGCCGACTGGGCGTACGCGTTTACCCACTCGCCGTCGCTGTCGCGGTAGGTAGCCTGCAGCTTCAGCTGCCCCTTGACGCCCGGGCGGACCTCCAAAGAGATGGTATAGCTGTTGTCGCTGTTTTTGGTTTTGGTGCAGTTATATTCGTTCCAGACCATTTCATTGCCGTATTGGTCTGTGATGACCTGTTTGACAACCAGGTAAGTGATTTCCAGATTTTCCGACAGAGCAACGCGGCTGGAAATGGTGCCGCCGTCTGCCACGGTGGTTTGATTCAGCTCCACGCTCAGGACAGGGGCGGCGGCAGCCGGCATGACCGCGGACATCAGCAGCAGGGCGCACAGGCACATTATCAGGATATAGGGGGTAGTGCGATGCGTTTTCATGGCAGATTCCTCCGTATATTCATTTCGGGACATTTGGGTCTCCTTGTGAATACAGCGTTTTCGCTGTAAAAGGATACAATTACAGTGTACCGGATTTGCGGGAGATGTCAAGATTGCGCCGGGCAGGCCGGCGTGGGCGCGTTGCGGGGCGTGGAAATTGAACAAATACGTGAAAGCCGCCGGGGCTATCCGCGGCGGATGAAAGCTTTATATATCCTCTTAGGACCTCGGGTAAAGAGTCCCGTCCAGGCGCTCCAGGACATTGCTGACGCCTTGCTCTACGCGCTGAGCGATGGTTTCGCTGAGCTGTTCCGCGCGCCGGGTGATGTTTTCGCTGAACTGCTCTGAACGCCGGCCGATGGCTTCGCTGAGTTGCTGTGAGCGGTTCGCGATTCTGTCAACAAAGCTGCCGATCGCGCTGCCGTCGTCTTTTCCGTCCTGGCCGGTGCTTTCGTCCGGCTGCTGTGGCCGGGGCGCGGCATCCTCCGCGGGCTTGTCGGCGGGATCATCCTCCTGTCCCCCGGAAGACGGCTGCCGGGCCGCGCTGTTCTGCTGGAAGCCCAGGGAGATGTCCGCGTTGCTGGTGTGCGCTGACAGCACCCGCGGGCCGCCCTGGGCCTGGCGGGGCAGGCTGTTTTTGCCGTTGGAGGTGCCGGAGGTAATGGCGTATTCGTTTTGCGCGCCGGGCAGCGTTCCCCGGATAGGAGCGTTGCTGGTGCGCAGGTCGATGCGGGGGCTGTCCAGGCTCTCAAGCTGTACGCGGCCGTTGCTGCTGGCCAGTTGGATGCCGCCGGGCGCCCGGCAGTTCTGCGCCGTCAGACGGGCGTTGCTGGTCTTGGCGGTCAGGGTCTCCGCCGCCTTCAGATCATCCAGCTCCAGGCTGCCGTTGGATGTGGTCAGGCTGATGGCGCCGGCCAGCAGCCGGTGCGCGGTCAGGACGGCGTTGCTGGTACGCGCGACAAGGGCGCCCTCCCTGGTAGTGACGCGGCTCAGGGTGATCTGGCCGTTGGAGGACTCCAGCCGCGCGTCCCGGGCCTCCGTTTCCTCTATGACCATTTTGGCGTTGGAGGTTTGCGCCGTGAGGGAGCCCCACAGGGACAGGCCGCGCACGCTGATCCTGCCGTTGCTGGTGCGCAGCTCCATACCGGCGGCGATTTCCCGGGGCAGGCGCAGCGTTACCTGCTGCCTGTCCGGCCAGCTGAAGAACAGGAAAGAGACGGACCAGGGCGTGCTGAGCCTCTCCAGGCGCATCACGCCGCCCTCCAGCGTGAAGTTATAGCGGTGCTTTTCATCCTCCGGGTGGCTGAGCGCGATGTCCGCCCGCTCCTCGCCGATGACCTCCACGCGCATGTGACGGTCGTGGATTTGTATCTGGCGGACCGTATCCGCCTTGACGCTGTAGCTGCGCATGCCGGGCGCGGCGCCGCTGCCGCCAGGCGGTGCGTTAATGTCAGGCTGCGCTTCTTTATTGCCCGCGCGCTCCTGGTGAAAGCCTTCCGCCAGCAGCCTGGCTGCGGTTTCGGGCGGTTCCAGGGCGGATACCGCCTGCTCTTCTTCCAGGCCCTCCTCAGCCATGTGGTCCTCCAGCAGGTCGTTGAAATAAGCAATGGCTTCCTCCACCTGATCAAAGCCGTCCGATTGCAGGCTCAGCCGCAGGCGGTTCAAGTATTCCTCGCGTTTCATGCTTCCTCCTCCTGATGTGATGCGTGCATCCGCTTAATGTAGGTATAGACCTTGTCCAGCGCTTCCCATTCATTTAAAAAGGCGCTCATCTGCCGGCGCCCCGACGGCGTGATACGGTAATAGCGCCGCAGCCTGCCGCCATGCTCAACTGAGTAGGTGTCCACGCTGCCGGCCTCCTGCAGGCGCTTGAGCACCGGGTAGAGCGTTGACTCGCTCAAGGTAATCAACGCCTTTGTGTCTTTGGCCAGCTTGTAGCCGTAGGAGTCTCCGGCGCTGAGCAGCGCCAGCACGCAGGCCTCCGTCAATCCACGCTTGAGCTGCGCGTCCATCCTATCACCTCCTTCGGATGATATCATACGTCACATAATATTATGTGTCAAGCCTTAAATTTGCGCAAAAGCGGCGGGGGATTTGTGGCAGCCATGGCGTTTCCCTGGTTTTTCTCTTTGCCCTTTCACGGAGCATCCACTATACTGATAAAAGACACACCGTGGCTGGCGGCGCGACGGATGGGCGGGACGTCAGGGACAGCCCGGGATGAGGACAAAAAGACAGGAGAAAAATAAGATGAAGCAGTTCAATTGGGGCATTCTGGCGCCGGGGCGCATCGCCAACAGTTTCGCGCAGGGCCTGGCCGTGCTGCCGGGCGCGGCATGCTGGGCTGTGGGCTCGCGAGATCTGGGCCGGGCGCAGGATTTTGCCGATAGGCATGGTTTTCAAAAGGCGTATGGCAGCTATGAGGACTTGGCCGCTGACCCTGAGGTGGACGCCATTTATGTGGCTACGCCGCATCCCTGGCATGAGCAGGCGGTACTGACCTGCCTGAAGCAGGGCAAGGCTGTCATCTGCGAAAAACCCTTTGCCGCCAACCTGGAACAGGCGCAGCGGATGGTGGATATGGCGCGCGAGCGGCGTATTTTTTTGATGGAAGGCATGTGGACGCGTTTCCTGCCGGCTACGCGCAAGGCCATGGAGCTCATCGGCGGCGGCGCCATTGGGAAGGTGCGCCATGTTGTGGCGGACTTCGGTTTTCGTTCCGAAGTCGACCCGGAAAGCCGTTTGTTTGCCGGCGATATGGCCGGCGGCGCGCTGCTGGATGTGGGTGTTTACAACCTGTCTTTTTGCAGCATGGTGTACGGCCGGCAGCCGGACCGCGTGCAGTCCCACCTGACGCTGGGCGCTACGGGCGTTGACGAGGCGGCTTCGGCGCTGCTCAATTACAAGGGCGGGCAAAGCGCTTTTGCCTACGCGGCGATCCGCGTGACCACGCGCCATGAGGCCGTCATCTACGGCGAGGAAGGCCATATCTGCCTGCCTGAATACTGGCGCGCGCGAAAGCTGCTGTTCAGCAACAAGGATGGCGAGCAGGTGCTTGACCTGCCTTTTGAGGCGTCCGGATTCCAGTTTGAGGCCCGGGAGGTTATGGATTGCCTGGCGAACGGGCTGGCGGAATCTCCCCTGATGCCCCTGCAGGAGAGTCTGGATGTGATGCGCACCATGGATGATATCCGCTTCGCCAACAACCTGCGCTACCCTTTTGAGGCGGAGTGGTGATGGAATTTTTGAGCAGGCTGGCAGCGCCGGGGCTTTCCGGGCGCCATGATGGCAGCGCGGAAGTGTGGAGGAACTGATGAACAAGCCGACCTTGATGAAGGCGCGCGAGCTGCGGGAGTTTTTGCGCGATGATGTGCGCCGCCGGACGGACTTCACCCAGACTGACCAGGCCCTGGGGGTTGACATGCCGCCTGTGCAGAAACCGCTCGCGCAGGGGGAGCGCCTGCTGCCCCTGCCGGAGTGGCGGGGCGCGGTGCATCCGCGCGGCACGCTGGATGAGCTGATTGGAAATCGCAAGTCTGTGCGAAAATACCTGGACGAGCCGCTGGCAGCGGCGGAGCTGTCCTTTTTGCTGTGGGCGACCCAGGGCGTGCGCCGCAGGACGCCCGGGCATGTGCTGCGCAACGTTCCCTCCGCCGGCAACCGCCACAGCACGGAGACATACCTGGCGCTGACCCGCGTGGCTGTGACGGCGGAGGGTACAGCCGCTTTTTCGCCCGGGCTGTACCGCTACGCCCCGCTGGAGCACGCGCTGTTGTTTCTGGGCTGCCCGGAAAGGCTGGAAGAACGCGTGACCCATGCGGCGCTGGAGCAGCCCTTCGCGGGCGCCGCGCCCGTCGTTTTTTTCTGGGCTTGCCTGCCCTACCGCACCGAGTGGCGCTACGCCGAAGCTTCCCACAAGGTCATCGCGATCGACCAGGGGCACATCTGCCAGAACCTCTACCTGGCTGCCGGCGCGATCGGCTGTGGCACCTGCGCTATCGCCGCCTACCGCCAGCAGGCGGCGGACGCCCTGTTCGGGCTGGACGGACAGGACGAGTTCATCGTCTACCTGGCGGCGCTGGGCAAAGCGCGCTGAGACCGCGTGGGATCAAAAAAGTCGGGAGCGCGCGAAAAAAACAAATATTGGGCTTGGAACAAACCCCGCGCTTTCTTGACAAAGCGCCTGGGTGATTTATAATAGCAGTATCGGAATGTCGTTAAACTAAAGAGGTGCCCATGGGACAGCTTGTGTTGCGGTTGGAAAACATCAGCAAGGCCTTTCCGGGTGTCCAGGCGCTGCAAAACGCCAGCCTGAACGTATACGCGGGCGAGGTCATGGCGCTGCTGGGCGAAAACGGCGCGGGCAAATCCACCATGATGAAGGTTTTGACCGGCGTCTATCAGAAGGATGAGGGCACGATCACCTACCTGGGCCGTGAAATCGAGTTTCAGAACGCCCGCCAGGCGCAGGAGGGCGGCATTGCCATCATCCACCAGGAATTGAACCTGGTGCCGCAGATGAGGGTGTATGAAAATGTGTTCCTGGGCAGGGAACTTAAAAGCGGCCTGGTCACCGATCGTCGCAAAATGATTCAGGTTACCCGGGAGCTGCTGTCCCGGGTACGGGTTGCCATTGACCCCATGCGGAAGGTGGCAGGCTTGTCCATCGCCCAGCAGCAGATGGTTGAAATCGCCAAGGCGCTGCTGCTGGACGCCGGGGTCATCGTCATGGATGAGCCCACTGACACCCTGCCGGAGGAGGAGGTGGACAGCCTCTTCCATGTCATCAACCAATTGAAGGCCCAGGGCAAGGCCATCGTCTACATCTCACACCGGCTGGAGGAAGTCTTCCGCATCTGCGACCGCGCCACGGTGCTGCGTGACGGCCAGTTCATGGGCGAGGTGCCTGTCAGCGAGCTGACCATGGACAGCCTCATCAACATGCTGGTGGGCCGCCCGCTGTCCCAGCAGTTTCCGTATGAGCCCCCGGTCGAGAAGGGTCTGGCGCTGCGGGTCCGAAATTTGTCAAACCAGTATTTGCGTGGCGTTTCCTTCGAGCTGCGCCGCGGCGAGGTGCTGGGGGTGACCGGGCTGGTAGGCGCCGGGCGCACTGAGCTGGCCAAGACCCTTTATGGCCTCTATCCGGCGGAAAGCGGCACGATGGAATTGCTGGGTACGCCCTACAGTCCCAGAAACCCGCACGAAGCCATCACCCGCGGCCTGTACTACATGACAGAGGACCGAAAGCGCAACGGCCTGGTCATGCCCATGGACGTGCGCGCCAACATCACCCTGTCCTCCCTCAGCAAATTGAAAAACCATGGTGTGCTTAACCTGCGCGAAGAGAAGGACACGGTGAATGGCTATATCGCCAGCATGCGCATCAAGACCCCGTCCTTGCGCCAGCGCGCGCGCAACCTGTCCGGCGGCAACCAGCAGAAGGTTGTGCTGTCCAAGGCCCTGCTGACCGCGCCGGAGGTGCTCATCCTGGATGAACCCACCCGCGGCATTGATGTAGGCGCCAAGAAGGAAATCTACGACCTTATCAACCAGCTGAAGGCGCAGGGCACCGCTGTGATGATGATTTCCAGTGAAATGCCCGAGGTCCTGGGGATGGCTGACCGCGTCATGGTGCTGCACGAGGGCCGCAAGAAGGGCGAGCTGCTTCGCGGGGAGGCCACTCAGGAAAAAATCATGGCCATGATATTGGAAGCGCCGGCCCCCAAGGCGGGCCTGGAGGTAAAGGCATGAAAAAACAACACTTTCTGGCCCTGGCTCTGGCCCTGCTGCTGCTGGGCGCGGCGTTGCTGGTGGTGACGGTGGCGGCCAGCCACACCTTCAGCAACGTGCTGCTGGTTTCCGCACGCGAAAAGCGGGCGCTGCTCGACAAGGCGGGGGATGCGCCGGCCTGGCGCGCCTTGATGTTCAGGAATAATTACCCCCTGCTGCTGCTGGGGCTGGCTCTCTTCGGCGCCGGGCTGTACGTCCTCCGGGGCTTCAACCGCCTCAGTGAAAGAGGAGCGCGGTTGAGCAAGCTGATGCTGACGGAGTACCGTCCGCTGGTCATCCTTTTGTTTGCCGCCCTGATCTTCACGGCGCTCAGCGCGCGTTTCTTTACCGTGAGCAACTTCACCAATATCCTCAAGCAAATCTCCCACTACGCCATCCTGGCCGCCGGCGTGTATTTCGCCATCCTGCTGGGCGGCATCGATATCTCGGTGGGCTCGGTACTGGCCTTTTCCGGCGCGCTTTCAGCGCTCATCATCTCCGGACAGCCCCAAAGCCCCTGGTCAGCGCCCCTGGCGGTGCTGGCAGCCCTGCTGGTGGGCCTATTGGCCGGTCTGTTCAACGGCTTTTTCATCGCGCGCTTCAATTTGCAGCCCATGATCGTCACCCTGGCCACCCTGTCCATCTTCCGCGGCGCCACCCTGGTGCTGCTTGGCGGCGCGGCGGTGTCCATCGCCGGCACGCGCTACGCGGGCGCCCCGCTGTTCACCGCCCTGGGCCAGAAAACCCTGCTGTACGGATTGTTGCCCGTGCCCATCATCATTATGGCGGTGGTGTATTTCCTGGTGTGGTTCGTGCTCAACCGCACCGCCTTCGGGCGGCACATGTATGCCATTGGCGGCAACGAGGAGGCCTCGCTGCTTTCTGGCATTGACGTGGTCAAAACCAAGATGCTGGCTTACATGGCAAGCGGCCTCCTGGCTGGCATTGCGGGTATCATCATTACGGCCAGGGTGGCCAGCGCCACCCCCACCGCCGGTCAAAGCTATGAGATGGACGCCATCGCGGCGGTGGTTATCGGCGGCACCTCGCTGCGAGGGGGCGAGGGGAAGGTGCTCTACACCATTGTAGGCGCGCTCATCATCGGCATGCTCAACAACATCCAAACCCTGATCGGTGTGGATTCCTACTATCAAACCATCATCAAGGGCGCGGTCATCCTGCTGGCCGTGCTGCTGGACGCCCGGACCGGGCACAAGTGAACATAGCCGCGGGACACCCGCGCTATCAATATAAAGGAGGAAGACCCATGAAAAAACTGCTTGCCCTGGCACTGGTTCTTGTTCTTGCCCTGGCCTTGATTCCCGCTACAGCCGAGGAATACACCATCGGCGTACTCCTGTCGGACACCTCCAACACTTTCTTTGTCACCATGCAGACGGCGATTGAGGCCAAAGCCGCCGAGCTGGGCGCGAAGACCATCATCCTCAACGGCGCCAACGACTCCGCCAAGGACGTCACCAACATGGAAAACCTGTTGTCCGCGGGCGTTGACATCGTGCTGTACAACCCTGTGGATTCCGACGCCGCGGCCGCTGTAGCCCAGATGGCCATTGACAAGGGCGTACAAATCATCTCGCTGGACCGCGGCGTGAACGGCGCTGAGGTCGTCTGCCACATCGCTTCTGACAACGTCTATGGCGGGCGCATCGCCACCGAAAAGCTCATTGAGCTCCTGGGCGGCAAGGGCGTCATCGCTGAGATCCAGGGCATGGCCGGCGCCTCCGCCGCCAATGACCGCCACCAGGGCTTTGTGGAAGCCACCACCGCCGCGGGCGAAGCCATTGAGGTGGCTGACAGCCAGATTGGCGACTGGGACACCACCAAGGCCATGGGCATCATGGAGAACATGCTCACCGCGCGCCCGGATATCCAGGCCGTGTTCTGCGCCAACGACAACATGGCCATTGGCGCTGTCCAGGCAGCCCAGCAGGCCGGAAGGGCCGACATCTTCATCATCGGCTTTGACGCCGAACAGGTGGCGCTGGACGCCATTGAGCAGGGCACCATGTACGGCACCATCCAGCAGCAGCCCGCGCTGATGGGTGAATTGGGCGTGGAAACCGCGATTAAGTTCTTAAACGGCGAAGCCGTGGAACCCTTCATCGGCGCGCCGGTGGCCCTGATCACCAAGGAAGCTAAATAATCCTGGCTGTCAGTAGAGACCCTTTCAATCCACGGCAGGGCTCCGCATTGGCGGGGCCCCGCTTATTCGGCTGAGCTGATGGCTGGCTGCCGAAGCCTGAAAAAAACACAAAACATGAACAAAGCGGGCGATCCAAAGCCACAAACCACATATTTAAAGAGGGTTCGCGGAAGACTGAGAAAAGAAGAAGGAAAGAGAGAAAAGAAGAAAAAATAGTGCTTGACACTGTTGCGTGGTGTATGATACATTAACCAGGCACCCCAAACGGGGCGGCGCGGACCTTGAAAACGATACAGAGAAGAGAAGCGAAGAAACGACAGTCGATTCAAATGAGCGAAGGACATGTCTTCCGCTGGTTGATAAGGACGCGGTCTTTATCCGGAGCGGCAGGGATGTTGGATTAAACACAAGAGTTTGATCCTGGCTCAGGACGAACGCTGGCGGCGTGCCTAACACATGCAAGTCGAGCGGAGGTACGGTGAGAGCAATCGAGCAGTACTTTAGCGGCGGACGGGTGAGTAACGCGTGAGCAACCTGCCTATCACAGGGGGATAAGGCGGCGAAAGCCGCTCTAATACCGCATGAGACCACAGTGGTGAAGCCACCGGGGTCAAAGGAGAAATCCGGTGAGAGATGGGCTCGCGTCCGATTAGGTAGTTGGTGGGGTAATTGCCTACCAAGCCAATGATCGGTAGCCGGCCTGAGAGGGTGAACGGCCACATTGGAACTGAGAGACGGTCCAAACTCCTACGGGAGGCAGCAGTGGGGAATATTGGGCAATGGGCGGAAGCCTGACCCAGCAACGCCGCGTGAGGGAAGAAGGTTTTCGGATTGTAAACCTCTGTTCTTGGGGAAGAGAGGAAGACGGTACCCAAGGAGGAAGCCCCGGCTAACTACGTGCCAGCAGCCGCGGTAATACGTAGGGGGCGAGCGTTGTCCGGAATGATTGGGCGTAAAGGGCGCGCAGGCGGCCTGTCAAGTCAGTAGTGGAATACCATTTTTCAAGGATGGAAGTGCTATAGAAACTGATGGGCTTGAGTGCAGGAGAGGTTATCGGAATTCCCGGTGTAGCGGTGAAATGCGTAGAGATCGGGAGGAACACCAGTGGCGAAGGCGGGTAACTGGACTGCAACTGACGCTGAGGCGCGAAAGTGTGGGGAGCAAACAGGATTAGATACCCTGGTAGTCCACACCGTAAACGATGAATGCTAGGTGTAGGGGGTATCGACCCCTTCTGTGCCGGAGTAAACACAATAAGCATTCCGCCTGGGGAGTACGGTCGCAAGATTAAAACTCAAAGGAATTGACGGGGGCCCGCACAAGCAGCGGAGCATGTGGTTTAATTCGAAGCAACGCGAAGAACCTTACCAGGTCTTGACATCCATCTAAAGCTGTAGAGATACAGTGTGAGCGTGCTCGAGATGAGACAGGTGGTGCATGGTTGTCGTCAGCTCGTGTCGTGAGATGTTGGGTTAAGTCCCGCAACGAGCGCAACCCTTGCCGGTAGTTACTAACGGATGGAGCCGAGGACTTTACCGGGACCGCCGGGGACAACTCGGAGGAAGGTGGGGACGACGTCAAATCATCATGCCCCTTATGACCTGGGCTACACACGTGCTACAATGGCCGAGACAGAGAGCTGCGAAGGCGCAAGCCGGAGCGAATCTCAAAAAAGCGGTCACAGTTCGGATTGTGGGCTGCAACCCGCCCACATGAAGCAGGAGTTGCTAGTAATCGCGAATCAGCATGTCGCGGTGAATACGTTCCCGGGCCTTGTACACACCGCCCGTCACACCATGGGAGTTGGTAGCACCCGAAGGCAGAGAGCTAACCGCGAGGAGGCATCTGACGAAGGTGAGATCAATGACTGGGGTGAAGTCGTAACAAGGTAGCCGTATCGGAAGGTGCGGCTGGATCACCTCCTTTCTAGGGAGCGAGCCTGACGCAGGAATGCGGAGGCTGACCCAGGTCGATCGCCCGGTTTACTGATGTAACCGGGGTGAAAGAGATGCTGCGAGGAGCAGCGAGCGGGGACGGAAGTCCCTGAGAAGACCTTGGCGCTGTCCAAGGCGAACAGCGAAGTTGATGGCTGTGGTGGAACCGCTTCTCGAGTCTGTATCGTTTTCAGTGTCCTGCGGGATGCTGAAGCCGGGCGAGTCCGGCGCGCACCTTGACAACCGCACACAGGAAGAACGAGAAAACCGAAGCGCGCGGAGAAGGCACGTGTTCTGAGAGAAAGGGCAGAGTGTCAATTGAAGCGCGAGAACAAGAAAAGGTTAATCAGGCCAGTTGCGCGCTGTGGATGCACAGCGCAGGTGGCGGCGAGAGCGTGCCACCCGGGATGCTGGAAGGCATCCGACAGTTGGTCTCAGGAGAAGCGAGTTTACCGGCGCGTGTATCGCTACGCGCGAGAGCCGGTGGACCGTCCTGGCGCTGGAAGCATCCGACCGCGGGTTGGAAGAGCTGAAGCGTTCAGGAGAAGAAAATCAAGCGAACAAGAGCATAGGGCGGATGCCTAGGCACCAAGCGCCGAAGAAGGACGTGGCAAGCTGCGAAAAGCTACGGGGAGCCGCAAGCGGGCAAAGAACCGTAGATATCCGAATGGGGAAACCCGGCGGACAGAAGGTCCGTCACGCTGAGATGAACACATAGTCTCAGGCGAGGGAACCCGGGGAACTGAAACATCTAAGTACCCGGAGGAGAAGAAAGAAAGATCGATTTCCCAAGTAGCGGCGAGCGAACGGGGAAGAGCCCAAACCATGAGCTACGGCAAGTGGGGTTGTGGTCCGGCAGGAAGCGAAGCGGAGGTTTAGTCGAATAGGGAAGGAAAGCCCAGCCAGAGCGGGTAACAGCCCCGTAGACGAAAGGCCGAAGCAGCGAGCCGTGACCAGAGTACCGCAGGACACGCGGAATCCGGCGGGAAGCAGGGGGGACCACCCTCCAAGGCTAAATACGACTTGGTGACCGATAGCGAACAAGTACCGTGAGGGAAAGGTGAAAAGGACCCCGGGAGGGGAGTGAAAGAGAACCTGAAACCCTATGTTTACAAGCAGAGGGAGCGCGATTTAAGGCGCGACCTTGTACTTTTTGTAGAACGGACCGGCGAGTTGCGCCAGCCAGCGAGGTTAAGGTATAAAGTACCGGAGCCGCAGCGAAAGCGAGTCTGAAGAGGGCGAAGGAGTTGGCGAGCGCAGACCCGAAACCGGGTGATCTATCCATGGCCAGGTTGAAGTGAGCGTAAAAGTTCATGGAGGACCGAACCAGACGTCTGTTGAAAAAGGCGGGGATGAGCTGTGGATAGGGGAGAAATTCCAATCGAACCCGGAGATAGCTGGTTCTCCTCGAAATAGCTTTAGGGCTAGCCTCGTATAAGATTACCGGAGGTAGAGCACTGACTGGGCGCGGGGGTCACAAAGCCTACCAAACCTTATCAAACTCCGAATGCCGGCTAATTGATGTACGGGAGTCAGTCCGCGGGAGATAAGTTCCGCGGGCAAAAGGGGAACAACCCAGATCGTCCGCTAAGGTCCCGAAGTACGTGTTAAGTGGGAAAGGATGTGTAATTGCACAGACAACCAGGATGTTGGCTTAGAAGCAGCCATCCATTGAAAGAGTGCGTAATAGCTCACTGGTCGAGTGGTTGTGCGCCGAAGATGTCCGGGGCTAAAACACGTCACCGAAGCGTCGGATTCGCGGTTGTGAACTCTGTTTTTTTAGGAAGGAAGGGACTGTTGTAACCGGGGATTTTTCCGCGTGAGCGGGGGGAGTCTTTCGGATGCCAGCGGATGATGCGGGCGCAGCGGATTACCTGAAAGCCAAAGCGGGAAGCAGAGAAGACGGAGTTCACAACCGCGAGTGGTAGAGGAGCATTGTGTACGGGCAGAAGCATGACCGGGAGGACATGTGGACTGTACAGAAGCGAGAATGCCGGTATGAGTAGCGAGAGGCATGTGAGAACCATGCCGGTCGAAAGCCCAAGGTTTCCTGGGGAAGGTTCATCCGCCCAGGGTAAGTCGGGACCTAAGCCGAGGACGTTAGTCGTAGGCGATGGACAGCAGGTGGATATTCCTGCACTACCCGCAGAATGAAGCAGTGACACAGAAGGATAGCTCGAGCGCGGTGATGGTCAACTGCGTGAAAGCACCGAGTGTGGTCTGTAGTGAAGAACGCAGGCCGAAGAGCATGAGGTGTGAGAGGACCGAAGTCAAGTAGGGAAGCGAGTGATTTCACGCTGGCGAGAAAAGCTGCTAGTAGATCTGCGCGGTACCCGTACCGCAAACCGACACAGGTGGGCAAGGAGAGCATCCTGAGACGGACGGGAGAACCCTTGTTAAGGAACTCGGCAAAATGACCCCGTAACTTCGGGAGAAGGGGTGCCTATCCGCGAGGATAGGCCGCAGAGAAGAGGCCCAAGCGACTGTTTATCAAAAACACAGGTATCTGCGAAAGCGAGAGCTGACGTATAGGTGCTGACACCTGCCCGGTGCTGGAAGGTTAAGGGGACCTGTCATCGCGAGAGAAGCAGCGAACCGAAGCCCCAGTAAACGGCGGCCGTAACTATAACGGTCCTAAGGTAGCGAAATTCCTTGTCGGGTAAGTTCCGACCCGCACGAATGGTGTAACGATTTGGGCGCTGTCTCAACAAGGGGCCCGGTGAAATTGAAGTATGGGTGAAGATGCCCATTACCCGCGACTGGACGGGAAGACCCCGTAGAGCTTTACTGTACCCTGATATTGGATTTCGGTAACTGATGCACAGGATAGGTGGGAGGCAAGGAACCACGGCTTTCGGGCAGTGGGGAGCCGCTGTTGGGATACCACTCTTCTGTTGCTGAAGTTCTAACACGGCGCCGTGAGCCGGTGAGTGGACAGTGTCAGGCGGACAGTTTGACTGGGGCGGTCGCCTCCCAAAGAGTAACGGAGGCGCCCAAAGGTACCCTCAGAATGGATGGAAACCATTCGGAGAGTGTAAAGGCAGAAGGGTGCCTGACTGCGAGACTGACAAGTCGAGCAGAGACGAAAGTCGGGCTTAGTGATCTGGCGATATCGAGTGGAAGAGTCGTCACTTAACGGATAAAAGCTACCTCGGGGATAACAGGCTGATACCCCCCAAGAGTTCACATCGACGGGGGTGTTTGGCACCTCGATGTCGGCTCGTCGCATCCTGGGGCTGAAGCAGGTCCCAAGGGTTTGGCTGTTCGCCAATTAAAGCGGCACGCGAGCTGGGTTCAGAACGTCGTGAGACAGTTCGGTCCCTATCCATCGTGGGCGAAGGAATCATGAGAGGATCTGCTCCTAGTACGAGAGGACCGGAGTGGACGTACCACTGGTGCAACTGTTGCGCTGCCAAGCGCATAGCAGGGAAGCGAAGTACGGGACGGATAAACGCTGAAGGCATCTAAGCGTGAAGCCAACCTCAAGAAGAAGGTTCCCATTCATAGAAATGAAGTAAGGCCCCTGGGAGACAACCAGGAGATAGGCCGGCGGTGCAAGTGCAGTAATGTATGCAGCTTGCCGGTACTAATAGGCCGAGGGCTTGATTTTAAGGAGCTGTGAGGGAGTGCGCGAGCATGAACTTACAGACTGAGACCAAAAAGGCGGAGCGCCTGCTCGTTATTCCGGTGTGCGGTTGTCAGGGTTCGCGCGGCGCGTAGAGCGCGGAAGCGCAGCCCGGGATATTACCGGTGGCAATGGCGAAGGGGATCACCTGTACCCATCCCGAACACAGAAGTTAAGCCCTTCAGCGCCGATGGTACTTGGCTGGAAACGGCCCGGAAGAGTAGGTCGCCGCCGGTCTCCAACAAATTGCGAAAATACTCAACTGTTTTCGCAATTTACATTCCTCAGTAGCTCAATGGCAGAGCACTCGGCTGTTAACCGAGTTGTTGTAGGTTCGAGTCCTACCTGGGGAGCCAAAAAGGTTACAGCTTTTGAAGTTGTAGCCTTTTTTGTGCGCTCCAGCCCATAATACTCTTGGGCACCGTGTACAATGGCAGGCAGAAATATACGATTTTTCAGCATTATTCTGATTTAGGATGCCGTATACGTCAACTGGTCATCTCTACCCAGGCCTCATAGATCATTACCATGGCCAGGGTATCCAGCTCACAGTATTTTTTGAGGGCGGCGTTGATCTGCTCCCGCTCATAGTCACCCATCTCCTCAAACTGCATCCGGGCATAGGCGGCCAGGGCCGCGCCGCCGTCCCGGATTTCATCGTCCCGGCTGATCAACTCATTTTCCTGCGCGGACAAATCCTGAAACATGGGCGGCAGCAGATTGTAGGGATCCATCACATGGCCGCCTGCGTCCCGCTGAACCCAGGCCCAGTCCCGGTAGTTCAGGCTGGGGATGCCTGACGCGGCGCCGTAGATGGGCCTGCCGTATTTGTTTTGCAGATATGCGGAGCTGCCCAATACCGCCGGCAGCACCTGCTTGATGGAATTGCTCCCCATGGTGGCCGGGTGATAGTAGAATCGCTTGACCATCTCCAGCATGTCCACCATGTTGCGGGGGCCTTCCCATTGGACAGGGCTGGCGCCGGAGGATTTGGTGATGCTTCGGATGAAGGCGCGCAGCTCATCCCTGTCGCCCGGTGGCGCAGGATCATCCAGCAGCTGCTGATGGATGATGTTCAGGAAGGTGTTTTCATGGTCGGCGTAACGGAAGACGGTACCCTGGTCCTCCTCCAGCTGCCGTTTCAGCTCCCGGATGAACGCGTAATTGGGGAAGGAGCCGGGCAGCGTGTTCAGGTACTCCCCGGCATGGCGAACAGCGCCGTCCCACTCCACCACATGGTGGGAGAATTGGAAGGCGATGCCTTCATAAGGGCGGCGGCCCTTGTTGAAGGGGATCGCGGCCATTGAGGTTTCAAAATCAATGAAGTGCAGGGGAAAGCGCCAGGCGCTCATCTCCGCCCTCAAACCGTCTATGTCTACCCAGGGGGATGTGTCCCGGGCCTGTGCCTTTTCTACCTGCAGCCATTGCCTTTGGCTGGGGGATATGCCGGGTTTCTTGTCGGGCTTTATGGCGATGTCTTCCGGCAGCACATCCGTCAATTTCACGCGCCCCTGCGCCATCAGGGCGTCTTTTCTCCGGAAGTTCCAGATGTCCAGCACGGTCGGTTCTTTAAAATCCGCGTCGGTCCAACGCAGCCGCTCTGTCCAGCACTCCCGGAAGCTGCATTTTACCCCCTGCCGCAGCTCCTGCCCGGTCGCGCGGAACTCGCATCCCCCGCACACGCTGCCGATGGGGCTGTGGATCTTCTCGTCCCGCGTGACATGCTCAGCCAGCCTGTCCACATATTCGTCAAAGGAAAAAGTCTCATCCGCCAGCTTCAGGACGATGCCATAGATCCGCTCACAAGCCTCATCCGCCGGCGCCCGGACCAGCATGGAGGGATGAAGGTGCCTGGGCTCAAGCTTGGGCGACACTACCACCCGCGCCTGCCCCCTTTCATCCCTCCTGATGCGGAACATCTGGTTCAGGCCGTCCTCCGGGCACAGGGACGACTTGTCCGCCAGCATCAAATACGCTTCAATCTCCATGTCCGGCATGGCCCGGCGGAGCACATGCTTCTGGAAGGCCACATCATACAGATAACTTTTCCAGCCCGCTGACAGGCTGCCGTTTTTGTTGTAAAAGCTGTCGGTTTCCGGGTTGAAGGATTTGGCCTTGACCTCGATCAGCTCAAGGCGGTTTTCTTTTTTGATCAGGATATCCGTGCGCGCCAGCAGGGGGCCATTGGAGAAGGCCGCCTCAAAGAGAACCACCTCATCGCGCCGCATCAGCAGGTGTGTCTGCCGCAGGGCTTCCGCCGTGCTGACAGCATCCACCTCCACGCCCTCCGGATAGTAGCGCTTGGCCAGGGCCCCGATCTGAAAGCCTCCCTCCGCCAGGGATGCCAGGAAGGAGTCTTCCAGGCTACGGTTGGCATAGGCCGCCTTGCCCGCGTAGAACAGCTTGGCGGGGCAGGACAGGGACAGATGGAAGAGGGATTTTGTGAGGTAGGCGGACATCGTGAAGTCTCCTGTCATAATGATAAAATCTGGAGATTTTCTTAATCAACGAGATCGTTTTTCATGGTAATAATCATTTGCAATTTTGGAATAGCTTTTGAATTCATCTGAATTCAACAATTTTACAATCTCAGCAACAGATTTTTTCGATTCTTCTTCATTGCTAAAATTTACTTTGATATCCTTTGCATATGGAATGCTTTTGCGATGTTCTTTGAATACTGTCTTTAATTGACTTCTTCTTTTTTCTAAATGCACACACAGTTGCACACTATCATCTTCTGTGAGAGCAGAAATACTTTTTGTATTATTCCATCGGAGTTCAAAATGAAATGTATCTTCATCCCAGTCACAATTTTCTTCTACAATTTGCCAATAATGACTTTTAGGAGGTTTAGCATCAAGTATACGGTTATTGGGAAAGCTGCTTGAAACCTTTTTAATATATTCAACTAACCAAACACCCAGTTTTTCATTATACTTACTATGCTTTTGTGCTATTTTTCTCAATAATTCCTCATTTTCTTTATATAATTTCACGTCTTTTGATGGTTCTTGAAATCCAGTTTCACTTTTAGACATTAGTTTTTCCTCCACATATAGCAAGAATTCATAAAAGAAGAAGTTTTTACGATGGTCTCTGCAATGATCATGTTCAATTGAACGAAGTTCATTATAGAAATCAGTATAAGTAACGGTTTTGAAATCATTAGATTTTTTTGAACTCGTGTTTGATTCTGGTTTTAAATATATTCCCAGACAGGATTTATTATTGTGCTGGTCTTTTTTTAAAAGATTTTCCATTCCTTTCCAATAAACTTTTGTTTGCTCACCTGATTCACCAGAATACAGTTTGTTTTCAATCCCAATGATAAAATCAGATGTTGTAATCAATATATCAATACGTTTGCCATACTCTGAAAATGTATATTCTTTTTCAACAACAACCTCTTCCTCATCAATTGCCTGTTCAACATTTATACAACGGAGCAAAGCATTTAATGGCTCGATACCAAATCCATTGATTTTAGGATCCAACAAGTATGCCAACCAGCAAGTTACAAAATTCTCCTGACCTTCCTTAGAGAAAACTTTCGGCAAGGTTAGTGGCAAATCATTACCTTCTTCCACATAATTTTCTTTTAATGAAAGCATAATATTTTTTAGCATTTCATCGTCTGCTTTTAAAACAACTTCCTCCATCTCGCACTCCTTTACTTTCTTTTTTGCTCAAATACCTTTTCAAAACAATCCTTTACATTTATCTTTCATACCTCCCCGCCGCCTCCATTAAATCATTTCTCACCTCCTTTACCAAGTCCTCCGGCGACAGCAGCGTTACATACCGCGCGTACTGCAGCGCCCAGTAGCGCATAGCCTCCCTGTTCACCCTGACGCTTACCTCCATCATGTTCTTCCCGATTTCCGTTACCTTCACCTCCGTTCCAAACCAGTCGACAATGCTGTCCATCATGCCTACATCGGTGCGGAACACAACCCGTTCGCTGGGGCCGGAAAACATATAGATATGCTCCGCCATGTGGGCGGGCAGGCTCAGGCCCTTTTCCATGCCTTCGACCTGGCTGAGGGGCTTGGCGGCCTTCTCTTTCAACTCAATCTCCGTGATGCGGTCAATGCGCAGGTGGGCGATGTTATCATGCCTGTCGTGGTTGCCGATGAGGTAGTGCCGACCATTGGCCACCACCATGCGGTAGGGGTTCACCAGGTAGCGGATGGGGTGGCCGCGCCGGCCCAGCCTGGGGGAGAGCTTCATGTCCAAACCAATGCTGTTGTATAAAAACGCAACCTGGCGCCGCTTGCTGATAGCCTCATCCAGTACCTGGATGGTGTAGAACAGCTGGGGGTTGGTGAGGGTTTTCTCCTGAATGCCCATGAGGGAAGACACGCCGGCCTTGAAATGGCGGCTGGTGAGGGTGAGCAGCTTGTCAATCATCTCGCGGCCCGCCCCGGCAGGCACATACCGGGAGAAAAACAGGCAGTCGATCAGCAGCCGCAGCTCCGAATCGTCAAAGAGCCGCAGGATGTACCAGTCGGTACAGATGGCGCTTTCCTCCCCCCGCGGGCCGCCGCGGGGAATTTCTGTCCATTCAATGTCATAGCCATATTCCACCAGGCGGGAGAGGTTGCGCCTGATGGTGCCCCGGTCAGCTTTCACTTGATGGTCCTTTTCCAGCAGGCGCGCGATATCCTGCTGGCTCAACCGGTGCTCCGCGTCCGAATGCCTGTTGAGCACATCCAGGATTTGCATGGCCAGCATTTTCTTGGGCTGCCGGCTCAAACAGACCACCCCCTTTGAATGATCACTGGAAACCGATCAATGTCTGTGTGTGCCCGCACATCACGGGCTCCTCAAAATCCTGAGGAAGCAGGGTTTTGACACAATCGTCAGACAGTTCTTCCGGAATTAGGGTCAAAAGGCGCGCGGCTTGTTTCATTCTGGCCTTGTCCAGAAGGTTGCGCACAAAGCGGCCGTTGCCCGCCTCCTTTATTTGGCTGGCCTGCGTCAGCCAGGGCAAAAGGCTTTGCTCCACCCCATCGCCCAAATCAAAGCCCTGTTCCCTTGCCATCATCCGGAGGATTTGAAGCATTTCCTCCGGACTGTAATCGTCAAAAGTGATGTGAAAGCCGATCCTGCTGCGCAGCCCCGGGTTGAACTGAAGCAGGCTTTCCATCCGCTCCGGATAGCCCGCCAGGATGATCACCGTATCCTCCCGGCAGTTCTCCATTTCCATCACCAGGGTGTTGATGGCCTCCTCGCCAAACTGTCCCTCCCGGCCGCTGAGCAGGGAGTAAGCTTCGTCAATAAACAGCACGGAGCCCCTTGCCTTCCTGATGTAATCCTTGACCAGCCGCGCGGTCCAGCCTACATACTTGCCCACCAGTTCCGCCCGGCTGACTTCAATCAGCTCCCCGCGTTTGAGGATGCCCTCTTCCTTTAAGATCTTCGCGTACAGCCTGGCCACGCTGGTCTTGGCGGTGCCGGGGTTCCCTGTAAACACCAGGTGCATGGACGGCGCGCCGCCCCGCAGGCCCCGCTTCTGGTACAGCTTTCTGGCGCGGTGGGCGGATATAAGCTGGTCAATGGTCTTCTTGGCGCTGGAAAGCCCGATCATTGTTTGCAGTGTATCATAGGCTCTTTGCTGCGGACAATCCGGGAGGTTTTGGGGCTTCTTCCCGGCTGGGACCTGTTTGACGCACCGCAGGCCATGATATTGGGGATACACCACGCGGCGCAGGTATGCCTGGTACCAGCAATCATACTGCGCCCGCAGCTCTGATTCGCAAAAGTCCTCCTGCCCGGATTCCATCCCCTTGAACAGCTCATCATCCGCTGCGGCGCTTTCTTGGTCCGCCAGGCGTTTCAGGTAATCCCTGGCCCCGTCCTGGTCCAGACGCCTTTGCCCGATGTGCAGCAGCGCTGTGTCCGGCAGCAGGTCTTGTAGAAGCATCCTTTCCCTGTCGCGGAATGCCGCGAAGCAGAAGACCAGCAGCACCTGTTTGGTGTATTTGCCGGCATGCATACAAACATCCACCATGTGGGAGCAATCCGGGTAATCAATGGGTTGCTCATCCGGGCAATCCGAGACAAAGTCCAGCACCAGCGCCCCGCCCAGGCTGGCCTGCACAGCCTCCCGGATCAGGGATTCATCCATGTTTCCTCCGGGGGAAAAGCGCAGGGTCTGATAACGCCTGCGCTGGATCCGTCGCTTCAGGTACAGGCCGGACAACAGGATCTCCACAGCCTTCTGATGCCCCTGATGCTTTGGCATTTCCAGAACATAATGCACCGGGTGCCCCATGCTTGCGGAGACAGCGCCGGACGCAAAAATCCGCCGCAACTCCTCCGCCAAATCCGGAGCCTGTGGAAATTGCCCGGCCTTCATCCGCAGGCTCATGGTTCCCCCATCAGTATTTACATTGCTGACCCTGCCGATCGCTTCGCGCAGCCGCAGCGCGCCAAAGGCATCCAGGACCGCGTCCACCTCCTTGAGCCAGCCCATACGGAATGCTTTGAAAGCGGACGAGATGGCCTCGTCTTCTGAGACGCTTGTGATTTCGTCAACCTTTTGGCTGATGCCAAGGGATGCAATAAAGGACAAGGCCTGCGGCTGCGCGTCCGTGTCCTGATAAGCAGCAGGGTTGAGCAGCACGCAGCCCTGCAGCAAACCTGTATCCAGGGCTTTGAGAAAATACCAAGCTTCTTCGCCTGCACTGCAGAAAGCCATCCCAGCTGATGTTACAGGCCTCATCCCGGATTCCCTTCAGCATGGCGGGGCTTAGATTCATCTTCATGCGGAACGCAAAGCATTTCATGCGGCCAACCTCCCTTCCTGATGATTTCATGCTATCAGGCAGGATGGCGCGTTTTTGCGGCATCCTAAATGATAAAAAGAAAGCACATAGAAAGGAACTCGCGCCATGGATGCGCGCTACATATATTTAAGGAGCATATTATCAATGTATATGATGGCTTTTGTCCGCGCAATTATGTTTTTGTCATGCAGGACAACAAAATTCTCATTACGTTGGATGATGTTGGATGCATAATGCTTTGCAAATATTAGCTATCAGAAACTTCCTTTGCCGCAATCAATTTGATATTTTGTCCGGCAACCGCACCGAAAGCAAAGGAGGCTTGTCAGCGAAGATGAATGACAGTAAAAATTTTATCGCGCACAAAACGGAACCGTAAATACCGCATTGTTGCCCCCAAGCGCCGACGGCAAATCGTCTATGGGTCGAGTTGTTGCGGGGGGATGTCTGCCGCCATTAAAAAGACCGCCCCGGAGCTGAAAACCCAAGGCGGTCCGGATGTGGAGAGGGCGGATGAACATAATAGTCAGTTAAATGTCTCTTTTTGAAAGTTATTCCTATGATTTGGTCGAAGAACACCAACAACTCCTCAAATTCGTAGGTAGTGCCGCCGGTTCTAAGCTGGACGTTACGCAGGGCAATATATCCATCATTCCCCGGAAGAACCATGTCATCAGGCATCTCAAGTTTCTCCCGATGCTTGTAGGAAACTGTTTGAGCAAGCTGTGCCACAATGCCAAGGTTGTCTGTATCGGCCGGATATCCCGTAACGACACCCGCCGGGGTAAGCAAAATTAACTCGTTGTCTTTCAATTTTTCTATTTTTGTGATCATGGAAAGATCACATATCAGCCTCTTCTTCATGGTTGGAGAACACATAGTTTCACCTCCTCTCTATGATGCTTTTGTCGAAAATTATTGTAGAGGGAAAAAAACAAATGAATCAAGGAAAAAACAATGAAAAACATAAATTAAACAATATCCGGAGGCCGACAAACCCCGGAACGCGGGCAAGATTTTATGAAACGGAATAAAATTCATGTCGCAAAGAGCGACACAAATAGGGGATGAAAATGTATTTACATGCTAACTCAATCATAAACGCTTCAATGAGCCGGTCTTTTTGCGTCTGCGCGTTGCCTCTTTCATCCGGCGCAGGCTCCGGCTACGCCTTATTCTTTCGGCTTGGCGAAACCATCAAAAATCCTCGTCCCATCAGTGCGTTTACTCATTCGTTCAGTATAAAATCAAGCCCGCCGATAAACAGCCGCGGCCCGCGGAGCGCCTACAGCCCGGCGAACACCTTCATCGCGCGTTCCGCGTCCGCTTGCATCGCGTTCCGCGCGGCCAGGGCAAGGTCGTGCCAGAAGGTCACCTCCTGCGCTGACAGCATTTCCCGGGCAGCGTCCACAGCGGCCCTGGACATGTAGGAATAATAATTGATCTTGCGGATGCCGTTGCGGATCGCGCCGCGGTAGTCATCGTCCGATACGCCGGAGCCGCCGTGCATCACCAGCGGCAGGCCGGTTTTCCTCGCGATTGCTTTCACACGCTCCAGATCGAGCACGGGCTTTGACTTGTAGATGCCGTGGGCTGTGCCGAAGGATGGCGCCAGCGCGTCAATGCCGGTCTCACGGCAGAATTTTTCCGCCAGGTCCGGGTCGGTATACACCGGCCCCCCGGCATGGCGGCTTTCTCCGCCCTCGCGGGAAGGAAGCGTGCCCAGCTCGCCTTCCACCGACGCGCCGCGGGCATGGGCGATGGCTACGGCGGCTTTCGTATTGGCGACGTTCTCTTCATACGGCAGGGCGCTGCCGTCATACATAACGCCTGTGAAGCCCAGCGCCAGCGCGCGCCGCATATAATCCAGATGCTCGCAGTGGTCAAGGTGGACGCATACCGGCACTTTCGCGGCCCTGGCGAAGTGCACCATCACCGGGCCGATCGCCTCCAGCGGAGCAACAGGCTCGTGGATTTCGGCATGGGAGAGGATCAGGGGAACGTCAAGCTTCTCCGCCGCGCGGATGACCGCTGAGATGAATTCAAGATTCGGGGTGTTGAAAGCGCCGATGGCGCATTTCCTTTCTTCGGCGAGGGCCAGGATCTCCTTGAGGGATACAAGCATGAATCATACCTCCATCAAAGGACGCACGGCGGCGTACAGTTTTTTGTAGCGTCGGTAGTGGGGCTCATAGGCGGCCTGCGCGGCGGGGCGGGGAAGGAAGGTCTCCTTCTCCTTCACCATGACGCCGGACGCGTGCGCCAGGTCGCGGAACGCGCCGCAGGCAATGCCTGCCAGCATCGCGCTGCCGGTGGTGCCGGAATCCGCGGTTGCCAGGGCCGTGACCGGGACCCCCAGAATGTCCGCTTTCATCTGCATCCACATGCGGTTGCGCGCGCCGCCGCCCGCGGCGCGCAGGGCAGGGATGTTTACGCCGCCTTCCGCCAGGAACTCCATGTTCAGCCGCATCTCATAGCACACGCATTCCATCGCCGCGCGGTAAAGATCGGCGACGGTCGTTTCCAGCGTCAGGCCAAGGATTGCCCCGCGGCTGCCGCTGTCCATATAGGGTGTGGCGGCTCCGGCAAAATGGGGCAGCGCCAGCAGCCCCGTGGGCGCGTCGGCACAGGCTTCATCCAGTACGCCATACACGTCGCGGCCCTCGCGCGCAGCCCGGGCGCGGGCGTCGCCGGCCAGGGTGTCGATGACCCATTTGATCAGCGAACCGCCTGTGAAGGAAAAAGCGTAGCATACATAGGTGCCCGGTGTGATAAAGGGGACAATGCTGTAGCCGCCCCGGGCCAGGACCGCGCTGTCGCAGTCGGTGAATAGGGGCGTGATGCACTCCACCGTGCCTGCACCGTTCACGGCGCAGCTTTCATCAAACACGCTGCTGCCGATAGCGGCCGCCACCTGGTCGTGGCTGACAGACACGATCAGGGTGTCCGGATCCAGCCCGAGGCTTTCAGCCCGTTCCGGCTTGATTCTGCCGGCGGATGTGCCGGTGGGGACCGGCTCGCTTAGCAACGCGGGATCCACGCCCGCCGCGTTCAGCAGGGCATGGCTCCACGACAGGCGGTGTATATCAAAAGCCATCGTGCGCGCTGCCAGGGAGTAGTCAATTTGAGCCCGGCCCGTCAGCAGGTAGACCAGGTAATCCTCCATCAGGCAGATCCGCCGTACTTTCTTCCACACATCCGGGTAATGGGACTTCACCCACATCAGCTTGGGCAGGCTGTACATGGCGGCCGGCTTTACCCCGGCGACCGCGATGATTTGTTCCTCGCCCAGAAGGGATGCCAGCTGCCCGCTTTCCTCTTCGCCCCTTGGATCGGTGTAGAGCATCACGGGCAGGAGGGGCGCATCGTTTTCATCCAGCAGCACGAAGCTCTCGCCGAAGCTGGCCACGCCGATGCCGGCAATGCCCGGGTATTTTTCCGCCGCCTCGCGGATGACTGCCAGCACCGTGTCGGCGATCGCCTGCGCGTCAGCCTCATGCGCGCCCATCGCGCGGGTAATCGGGCAGTCCCTGCTCACCCGGCCAAGGGTGTTGCCGCGTGTGTCATAGACGATGATCTTGCAGCTGGTGGATCCTATGTCCAGGCCGGCCAGGCAGCGCTGCTCAGCCATCGATGCTTACCATGCCGTAGTTTGAGCGGAGTGTTGTCATGGCTTTTTTCTGCCCGCCTGTTCATACAGGGCAATCAGATACTGCCCGATGACCAGGGATTGGCCGATGACCAGATGTTTCAAATCGTTAGGGAGATAGCGGCCGAACTCCTGAATTTCGTAGGTAAGCTCGGCGCTGTAGCCGATGTCCTTTAAGCCTGCCATGGCGTCGGCCCAGTTGATGGTGCCGTAAAACGGCATGAGATGCTCGTCCGCCTGGCCGTGGTTGTCCGCCAAATGGGTGGCCTTGAGGCGGCGGCTCCCGATAAGGTTCAGATTTTGCCGGTGGAAGCCGCCGGTCATGTGGGCGTGCCCAAAATCATAGCAGACCCCCACCCGCTCCGGGTCTGAAAAGGCATCCACCAATTGGCACAATTCCCTTACATCCGCGCAAAAAATACGCTGCCAGGGAGAGGACCTGTACTCAAATTCGTTTTCCAGGGCGATGCCCACGCCATGCTCGCGGGCCAAGGCGATATGGGGCCCAAAATAATCCATGTTGCGCTGAAGGGACACCGACATGTCTCCCCCCGCCTCGTGCACCGTGCAGGGATGGGTGACCGTCCACCGCGCGCCCAGCATGCCGGTAGCAATGATGCTTCGCCTGATCAGCTCTTCCATCAGGGCCTGTTTGCTCTCATCCCGGCAGGCAAACACATCATAATAGGGCAAATGGGTCTGGTTGAACACCACGCCTGCGTCCCGGCCCAGGCGGGCGATTTGGCGCACATATTGCTCCCAGTCATCCCCTCTGAGGGCCGAAACGGGGTTCATCGCCTCGCAGAGGTTCACGTCCAATATCGTATAACCCGATTTGGCGCAGGCCTCGATACAGTAGGGAATGCTGTTGGCAGCGCCCTTCGGGCCGAATGAACAGATGTTGGTGGATGTGGACAGCTTTAGCAAAACTTTGCACCTCCTGTGCCGAAGTAAATCACAGGCGGGAGCTTTTTATACAAAAGCCCCCGCGCGCGGTTAGAAGAATTCAGTTATTTATTGGCCTGCTCATACTGGCGCAGCAGCCCGTTCAGCTCATCCGCCATGGTCTCCACGGTCTCTTCCACGGAGAGGCCTTCGTCCAGCATCACGACGATGTTGTCCTGGATCGCATAGTAGAAGTCCTTGGCGGGGCCGACGGTGACGCTCTTCATCTCCGCCGGGGTCAGGGCCAGCTGTGCCATAGGCACCGCGTACAGGGGCTGTTTTTCTACCAGTTCCTTGTATGCGGGCACCTCCTGGGCGCCTGCGTTTACAGGCACATAGCCGGTAGCGGCGGCAAATTCAGCCTGTACCTGGGGGGAGGCCAGATATTTTATCAGTTCCCAGGCGGCAGCTTTTTTGGCATCGTCCTGCTTGTCAAACATCACCAGGCAGCTGCCCGATACGGTTGCGCCAACTTTAGCGTCGGCATTTACCTTGGGGTAATACCCGGCGCCCAGCTCAAAGGAGCCGCCGATTTTATCAAGCAGAGACGTGATATTGGAGGAGGAAGTGGTGTGGATGGCTAGCTGCCCTGCCACAAACTGGTCGGTGGTGCCCGCCACGTTCTTCAGGACGCCCGCTTCATACATGGCCTTCCAATGGCTGAGGAAGGCGGCCAAAGCGCCGTTGTCAATGCAGACCAGCTCGGTCGCCATTGCTTCGGAGCCGTTTCTGTTGTTGACCATATCGCTGCCCAATTGTCCCAGCCAGTTCGCCAGGGTGGGGGTGTTGGGCACCGCGGAATAGGCGATGACCTCCAGGTCATCGGCGGTTTTCTCCGGCAGCTTACCGCTCAGGCCGATAATGTCCTGGAAGGTTTCGGGCGCCTGGACACCGGCTGTGTCCAGCATCGTTTTATTGTAGAACATGATGGAGGTGGAGGCGGCAAAGGGCATGCCCAGCTTGACGCCCGAAAACTCCCAGTTGCCAAGGGTAATGGGCAGAATCTGGGCAATGTCATAGGCTGAGTCGGACTTCAGCGCGTCGTCCAAAGTGTAGGCGCGGCCGGAATTGAAATATGCAACCTTGCCTGTGGCGTCCAGGTTCATCACGTCGGGCAGCTGGTCATAGTTCTCGGCCGTCAGCACGCTGTTGAGCTTGGTGGTGGCGTCAGAATACTGCCCCTGGAACACCGCTTCCACAACAATTTGCTTGTCCTTGCCGATGGTGTCGTTAAATTCCGCCACAAACTTATCAACCATTTCACCGGCTTTATCGGACATGGAATGCCAGAAGACAATGCCGGTGGGCTGGTCATCCGCCTGGGCGGACACACCCAGGGACAGCAGCATTACAAGGGCCAGGAACAGAAGGGAAATTCTTTTGGTCATGGTGTTACTCCTTTTATGTGTATTCTATCTTCAGGAAGGAAAGCCTTCCGTGGACGCGGGATGACCGGTCATCCTACCAGGGCGCCGGCGGTCATGTTGCGGTGGAGGTTGCGCCTGAGGATCAAAAACAGCAGGAAAGAGGGAATAAGTGACAGCGCCACGCCCGCCAGCACGAGGTAATAGTTGGTATCCTCAAAGGAGGTGATCATGGTGATGCCCACTTGAATGGTGCGCATCTGGTTGGTGTTGGTGACAAGCAGGGGCCAGAGATAGGCGTTCCACATGGTGATGAAGCTTTGCACAAACAGCGTTACCAGCACGGGCTTGGTTACCGGCAGCAGAATGGTGGCTAAAAAACGCAGGTCGCCGCAGCCGTCAATGGCTCCGGCGTCCCGAAGATCCCTGGGGAAGGTGAGGAAGGACTGGCGCAGCATGAACATCTGGGTGGCGCCCACAAAGGAGGTGATGGCCATGCCCAGATAGGTGTCCAGCAGCCCCAGGCGGCTGACCGTCAAATAGTTGGTGACCAGCAAGGTATCCCCCGGCAACATCATTGTAGCCAGGATGAGGAAGAAAAATGCTTTTTTGAGGCGAAAATCGTAAAACGAGAACGCGAAAGCGGCGAATACAGCAAACAGCAAGCGCACGGTGGTGCCCATTGTGGCAACGATCAGGGAATTCAGGCCATAGCGCAGGAAAGGCACCCGGACGATAGCGTCCTGAAAATTCTGTATGTAGCGGAAGCTCTTGGGCCAAAAAGTGGGCGGATAGGCGGAAAACTCCGACGCGGATTTGAAGGCCCCGAAAATGCCGTACACAATGGGGAAAACAATGATGAGCCCCAGCGCCAGCGCCACCGCCTGCACCAGCGCGTTGGCAAGCCTTTCCTTTTGCTTCATGCTCATCATTGGTAGTGCACCTTTCTTTTCTCTACATAGAAAGCCAGCAAAGTAAAGGAAAAAGTAAGGACAAAGGCTACCAGGCTGACGCAGGCGGAGAGGCTGTAGTTGGCGGAGCCGTATCCGGAATTGAACATCATGAAAATGAGCGTTGTGGTGGATCTGGCGGGCCCGCCCTGGGTGAGGATGATCACGGGGCCGGATACCATCATGGCCAGCACCATGTTGGTGAGTGCCACAAACAGGATGGTGGGGGAAATCAGCGGCAGCTGGATTTTGACAAACCGGGAAACAGGGCCTGCCCCGTCGATGATGCCCGCCTCAATCAGCTGATCCGGCACCGCCCGGAAAGCGGAGAGGAACAGCAAAAAATCAAACCCGATGCCCATCCATACCGTGAGCATGAGAATGCCGTACAATGCGTGTTCGCGGCTTTGATACCAGCCCAGGTCTATCCCCAGGGCGTAGTTCAGATAGCCGACAGTAGGATTGAGGAGCACCTTGAAGATCATCGCCGCCGCTGACATGGCGATCGCCATGGGCAGGGTGAACAGCGTTTCGTACACGGGGCTCAAGCGCCGCTTTTTATTGGCCAGCAGCGCCAGCCCCATGGTGAGCGCGACCGTGGCAGGAACGTTGATGGCGGTAATTTTCAGCGTGTTCTCAAGGGCGATTTTAAAATCCCGTCGGGAAAACAGATACTTGAAATTCTCCAGCCCCGCGTAACCGGTGATGACCCCCTTGGCGTTGACCGTGCTGAAGCTGTACAGGACGGTTTTAATAAAAGGATAATAGATGAAACCAACGGCAAACAGCATAATCGGCAAAATAAAAAGATATGGCCGGGCTTTTTTCATCAGGCTGTGTCCGCCGGGCCTCAGTGCCCCTGCTGATTGGACGGTACTCACCTCCAATGCAATTCCAATACCTTCTGCATGCATATACTAACAACGCCTGTCTTGACTGTCAAGGCATCTCAACGCTTTCCGCCTACGGCTTTGCCCGCATTGATTTTTTCGGCAGAGAAGCGCTGTTCCGCATTTACCTGTTCACCCTGATGCTTCCGGGGTTTTTGAGCATCATTCCCCAATACCTTGTGCTGCAGGGCATCGGCGCGCCCCCAGGCGGCTTGATCGGGACAAAAACCGGCTTGATTATTTTGTATACAGGTGTCGGGATTTGCGGCAACACCTTTTTCCTGCGCGGGCACTTTGCCGCTCTGCCGAGGGAACTGGAGGAAGCGGCCAGGATTGATGGCGGATCCAATCTGACGATTTTCTGGCGGATCATGCTGCCCTTGATGCTGCCCTCGGTGGCTACCCTGGCGATCTTCTCAATCCAGGGAACATGGGAAGAGTTTTTTACCGCCAAGGTCATCCTGGGCGGCGTACAGCACAACATTACCTTGCCCATCCTGGTGCAGTCGCTGCGCGGCCAGCATGCAACGCGCTGGGAGTGGATTTTCGCGGCCTCCATTCTTACCCAGATCCCGATGCTGGTGTTCTTTATGCTGTTTCAAAAGCATTTTGTTGTTTCCGGGCTGAGCGAAGGCTCCGTAAAGGCTTGATACTGAACTCCATCATAAATGCTTCGGCGGGGCGGTCTTTTCGCGGCTGCGCGTTGCCTCTTTCATTCGGCGCAGGCTTCGGCTACGCCTCATTCTTTCGGCTTAACGCAGCCATCAAAATCCTCACCCCATCAGTGTGTTTACTCATTCGTTCAGTATGAAACCGTTTTGGCGGTTTCACCAAACAGGATCATGCCATGATATGGCCTTGCCTCCGGTATAAAGACGCGCAGGGCGAAGGGAATCGAAACGGCTAACAGATATTGATTTCCGTCTTTGTTGCGCCGTCGCGCCGGGCCTCTGATCGCCCCGCTGTGTTATCTAACCCCAAGGCGGCTCAGGCCGCGCCATCGGTTCCTTTCCTTGGCAGGGAGAATCCTCGCCGTTTTGGATAACAGGAGAATCCTCGCCGTTTTGGATAAAAGGCTTTACATCAGACAATATGTAATGCCCCCGGGATTTGTAGAAACGAGGATTCACCTGTAAGATGAGTATGGAACTACTATCCACAGGGGTTACCACATACAAATTGGAGGCATTACATGGAACATTATAGCACACTTTACGTAGGAATGGATGTTCATCGGAACAGTTTTACTTTGGCACATTTTGCTTTGGATATGAAACAGCCGACAGGCACCGTCCAGACAGACAATGATTACCGCCGAATCGTTGCCTATGTGCACCGTCTCAGGGAGAAGTATGGACAGGAAACGCGGATCGTCTGCGGATATGAGGCAGGATGTCTGGGATACACGCTGTACCATCAGTTAACCAAAGCGAAGATTGAATGCATCATTCTGGCGCCCACCACGCTGCCGTCCCCGCGCGGCGGGAAGCGGGTCAAGACCGACGGACGCGATGCCGCAAATATCGCGCAATGCCTGGCATACGGAACTTACAGCCCCGTTCATGTTCCCAGCGCCGGGGATGAGCAAGTCAAGGAATTCATCCGAATGCGCAATGACCATTGCCAGATGCTCAAGAAGCTCAAACAGCAAATCCTGTCCTTTTGTCTGCGGCATGGATACCTGTACAGTGGGACGCGAAGCAACTGGACGCAGGCGCATATGAAATGGCTGGATGCTTTGCAACCGGAAGGACTGCTGGGGGATACGCTGGAAGAATACCTGACCAGTTTTCGGTATCATCAAAACAAGCTGGAACGATTAGACAGACGCATTGAGGAGATCAGCAGGGAAGAAAGGTATCGGGAACCGGTTGGTCGGCTTTGCTGTCTGCTAGGCGTGAAACCCCTGACTGCGCTGTCCGTAGTGTCGGAGGTGAGCGATATGCATCGGTTTTCTACGGCGGAAAAGTTTGCGTCTTACCTGGGACTGGTTCCCTGCGAATATTCAAGCGGGAACAGTGTGCGGCGAGGGGGCATTACCAAAGCGGGCAATGTGCATGTGCGCGCCTTGCTGACGGAGGCGGCGCAAAGCTACACGCGGGGAAAAGTCGGTTACAAATCATCGGCTCTGAAAAAGCGGCAAAGCGGACAGAGCGAAACGGTAATAGCCTATGCGGACAGAGCCAATGAACGGCTGAGAAGGAGGTACTATCAAATGACCTTACAGAACGGGAAGCGGGGCAATGTGGCGAAAACAGCCATCGCGCGGGAATTGGCCTGTTTTATGTGGGGACTATTGACCGATCATGTGGCATAGAGTGTAGTACCACAGCCCGTGAACGCAGTCAAGGCTGCTTCGCACCGCTGACGCGGCAAGGCCTTGACAGCATCCACAGGCTGAGGTAACGGTCACACAAGAGGATGCAGGGCATCCTCCGCGCCAAACGGCGCTACAACCACTGCTGAACAAAAAGCAGGAAGACCAACAACGGTCGGGTGATCTGCGGTAATACTATGGCGGCACCTATGTGATCCCCGAAATCAGAGCGCAGCGCCCACGGCGAACCATTGACCTGCGGTATCCAATCCGCGTATATCAGAATGGCCAAGGCCGGATTTGAATGAAAGGGCTTCTATACTTTTTGTTGAATGATCTCATCACGGATCATTCCCCCTTGACAAAGGGGCATTACATATCAGTATTTATTTGTCAGTTGACTTTGTCCTGACAATCATATTATATGAAAATCAATAAAGACGGAGGTGTTGTTATGAGCCCTGAAAACATATCCGGAATTATTGCGACTGTTGTTGCGTTGATGGGAATTGCGTTGATTGGTGCAATTCTTGCTTTTCTCGCTTTAAAAAAACAAACGGCTGCGGACGCTGCTGTTAAAAATCGGATTGCCTGGATCAGCGAAGTTCGCGCGCTGATTTCTGAGTTCATTGAGCTTTGCATTCCTTATATGGACGCTGAATATGACGAAGACTTGCCGTTTGATGATGACATTTGCGCGAATATTCAGAAGCGTGAAGCAATATATTTCCACATACAGCTTTATATACACCCATACAACGACACTTACCGCGCGCTGGACGCCATGCTGCGGGAATGCCTTAAACCGTATATGAGCAATAATGATATTTTTAAAGTAATAGAAGCCTGGCGATTGGTGCTTTCAGCTTTTGGGGAACATTTAAAAAGCGAAGCCGGTGTTCATTTTTGGGGAAAACGCGCTCCCGATGCGATACACCCGAGCGAAGGGGTTCAGGCTGGTCAAAAAGCATGGGAAAAGGACGCTAAAGAATTTCTCAAGCCATTTACGGATGAACTGAAAGAACTTGAAGATACATGGCAAAATCAATAGCATCCTGCGAAGCGAGGAATTGGAAGGGTATTTAAAATCTTATTAAAATATCAACTACCGCAAACGCGTCAGTCACCGGCAAGGGGCCATCCTTTCCCAGGAACAGCCCCTGTTTTCCCATGCCCGATCAAGCTTTTGACGTTTCCTTGCCTGTTTCGTCCTGCGGGGCTTCGGACTGGGCGCCGATGCTCTTGATCGCCTTTAGCAGCTCATACACGCCGCCCGAACCGGACGCGATGCCGAACCCGCCGAATACGCGGCCCACATCAGACGCCGCATCCTGCACCCCCAGCAGCACAAGCAAATCCAGATCAAACACAAAGGCCAGCCCGAAGCCGCCCACCAAGGCCAGGATCAGGACAATGATCTCCCTGACCTTGTCACGCACTTCAAACCGCACCATATACCGCTTGATCCACTCAATGACCCACCACAACAATACGGCGAAGATTAAATATGTCTGCATAGTTCCAAGTCCCTCCTTTTATTGATGATGATCCATGCCCCACTCATGCATCAAGCGGCGGAGCAGGTCTTCTTTTTCATACAGCTTTGCGCTGTCAGGGTTCCCGTAGCGGCGCGCAAGCTCTGACGTCGGAATCGACCTGTTCGCTATCATGCCCGGCGCCGTGCCGTCACGGTATGCCTTCATAATGGCGTCCACGCCGTCGGTTTTCAGATTGCCCAGCCGCCACCACGCTGCGGGCTCGGCGGTGTTCGGGTAGACGTTGTAATCGGCGTCCACCGCCACGCTTGGAATATTTGTGCTGAGATCCGGCGGCGCGTGATCGCGAAGCAGCCCGGGAAGCAGCTCGCGTTCCGGTTTGCCGAGCCGGTTCAGGCCGTCTCGCGACAGGGCGGCCATCCCGTCCGGTATCGATGCCACATCCGCTTGCTCAACCCGCTCGCTTTCCAGCCCGTAACCGCAGCCCTCCGGGGAGATGCCGCCGATGAAGAAGCTTGTGATGCCGTATTCCCTGATCAGTTTTAGAAACTCGCCTAACTCGGGCAGGCAGCGCTTGGTCAAAAACAGCTGCCAGCGGGGAGTGATCCCGGCCGCCTGGCAGCGCCGTGTCGCCGCGAGCTGGTCGCGGAACGCGCCGCGCCGCCTCATTCCCCAGTCAGTGCTTTCTTCCATGCCGAAAAAGCTGATCTGGCATGCCTTCGGCGGGAGCGTTGCCGCCCAGCTTGCGTATTCCGCGTCCCGGGCGAGCCGCCAGGTGGACAGCAGCTCAAACCGCTGCGCGCGCCCCGGCGAGGACAGCTCCTGCTCAAGCGCCCACAGCCCGCGGTAATCGTCGCGGTAGTCCGGCTCGCGCCACCATGAGAAAAAGGCCAGTTCGGCGATGCTGTCCCCGTTTTCGTCGCGCCAGCTTTTGAACCGCGCGGCGATCCGCTTAAACTCGTCAACGCTCATCCGGCTGTTTTTCTTGTTTCCGAGCCAGCAGTGCCGGCAGCGGTTGGGACAGCCCGCCAGATCGACCGTGACGCCCAGGTAGCTCATGTCAAAATCGCTCATTTTTCAGGGTTCCTTCAAGGGTTCATGTTTCGCAGCTGATGAATGATTTCAATTTAAATCAAACCCATAGCTCAATTTATGCTAATGATTGCGTTTTCGCAATCAGGATATCAGCCCGCTGTGTTCCGCTTGGCTGGAATTGCATGTATAATCAAGCTCCGGGAGCAGTCTTTCCGGGCTTTGAGCGCCAACAGGCATCGCGATTGGGAAAAGTCATCCCAAAGGAGGCGGATCAGTGAGCACCTTTCAAAAAGCCCGCGCGTTCGTTTGCCGCAACGCCCGCCCGCTCGACCCGGCGCGGTTTTAAATATGCTGTATCTGAAAGGAATGGGAGGTTGGTTTAATGCTGCATAAAGGCACGGTCGCACTTGAAACTGAACGCCTGGTGCTGCGCCGGTTTGAGGCATCGGACGCCGAGGCCATGTTCAACAACTGGACGAGCGATGATGAGGTGACGAAGTTCCTGACCTGGTCTGCTCATTCGGATGTGTCTGTCTCCCGGTCGTTGATTGACAGGTGGCTGGCCTCCTATCAAAACCCGAACTATTATACCTGGGCGATCGTCCCTAAAGAGCTTGGCGAGCCGATCGGGAGCATTTCCGGTGTCGCGCAGCGGGATGACATCAGGATGGTCCATGTCGGGTATTGCATCGGCAGGAAATGGTGGCGGCAGGGCTATACCTCGGAAGCGCTGGCGGCATTGATTCGGTTTTTCTTTGAGGATGTCGGTGTTAACCGCATAGAGTCAAGGCACGATCCCCGCAATCCCAACTCGGGCAAGGTGATGATGAAATGCGGCCTGAAATATGAAGGCACGCTGCGCCAGAGCGATATCAACAATCAGCCAGGCTTCTGCGACGCCGCGTATTATGCCATTCTTGCGGAGGATTATTTCAGCGCAGAATAACAGCGTTCCGTTTTCCGTCTGCGCTTGAGGAACACTCACCTGGTGTTGTGCTTTTTCACATAGTAATGCCGCTTCAGCCAGGTCGCCAGCCCGCCAAGGCCGGGGAACAGAATGCGCTCAGTGATGTTGGAGTGGTCAAGCTTGTCCCGGATCTCCCACTTGATTTCCCTGGGGATGATATAGCGGGTCGCCCTGATGTCAGGCCCGGACAGGCAGTTTTCCAGACGGGTCTGGCACTTGGGGATCACGGAGAAGAGCGCGAACTGGTTGATGATCCGGGCGTCAATGGAGGGGGGCTCCAAGAAGACAAAGGTGCTGTTCTCCATGTCGCTGTCGTACTTTTTCAGGTTCGGCGTAATGTCGTTGAGCATGTCCACGGTAAAGACATGCGCTGTTTCTTCGCTCAGCTTTTGCCTGTATTCCTCGGGCAGCTGGCAGTGCACATCATCCACATGCACCTTCCAGACGGCCGCGTCGCTGTTTGCCAGGCAGTCCAGGTCGGCATCGTTTGTCGCGAAATGCAGCGCGATGAGGGGGGGAGTATGTCCAGTCGAGCAGGCGTGTGGGCAGGCCGTAGTGCTGCCCCAGGATCATCTGCTTCCAGACGGACTGCACCATGAAAGGGGCTTCCATCTCCGCGTATTTGGAAAAATTCCTCAGGATGTTGTGCTCCAGGTCCCATTGGTCGGAGCAGTTCCGGGAAAAGCTGGAGACCAGGGAATACTCCGCGCTGTGCACGCCCCTGAAAGCGTAATCCGACCTGTACCTGTCGATCACGGGATTGTACCAGCCGTCAAAAAACAGGTCCACGGCCTGGGAAAGCGAAGCAACAACTATGGTATCGAACATTATTGATCACACCTCCTGAACGCGGCAGCTTTCCCTGTTATTCTAATTGAGATGGCATGGAATTGTCTAATGGTTCTTTCACAGCGGCCTGCGTCCCGGAATGCCTGTATCTAACCTCACACGAAACCCGGATTCAACCGGCATAAAGGCTTGCGCTCCTCCAGGCACAAAGGCTTGCGCTCCTCCAGGCACAAAGGCTTGCGCTCCTGCCGTTTTCTTTACGCTTTCACCCGGCTATGCTATAATGTCCGGGCGATCAAGCTCAGGAGGATGGTAAGGCGCATGCCTGATTATAAACTCGTGATCGAAGGCGGACGGGAACTGCGGGGGGAAACCTATGTGTCAGGCGGCAAGAACACCTCCCTCGCCGTCATCCCCGCGACCCTGCTGGCTGAACACCCCTGCCAGCTGGACAACCTGCCCGACATCGAGGACGTCCGCGCGCTGGTCCAGATCCTGCGCCATCTTGGCGCCGGGGTGGAATGGCGGCCCGACCAGAAGCAGATGCAGGTGGATCCGGCCAAGCTCCGCACCAATACCGTGCCCTTCCGCCTCAGCCAGAAGATGCGCGCCAGCTACTACCTCATGGGCGCGCTGCTGGGGCGCTACGGCTATGCCAGGGTCGGCTACCCCGGCGGCTGCAACCTGGGCAGCCGCCCGATTGACCAGCACCTCAAGGGCTTCCGCGCGCTGGGCGCGCAGATCCGCGAGGAGAGCGGCATGATCGTGCTGGAGGGCAAGCTCCGGGGCGCCAAGATCAACTTTGACATGGTCACCGTGGGCGGCACCATCAATGTGATGCTGGCGGCCTGCCGCGCCGAGGGCGACACCGTGCTGACCAACTGCGCGCGGGAGCCGCACATTGTTGATACCGCCAACTTCCTGAACCGCATCGGCGCGCGCATCCGCGGCGCGGGCACGGACACCATCCGCATCCGCGGGGTCAGCAAGCTGGCCGGGAGCGCTTATACAGTCATTCCCGACCAGATTGAGACCGGCACCCTGATGATCGCGGCCGCGGCGACCCGCGGGGATGTGACCCTGCACGGCTGCATTCCCACGCACATGGAAGCGCTGACAGCCAAGCTGCTGGAGATGGGCGTCCTGGTGACCAGCCGGGATGACATCATTACAGTCCAGCTGCGCCAGGGCCACCGCGCCATCAGGCTGAGCACGCAGGAATATCCCGGCTTCCCGACGGATTTGCAGCAGCCCATGTCGGCCCTGCTGACCCGGGCGGTGGGGACCAGCGAGGTCATAGAGAATATCTTTGACTCGCGCTTCAAGCACCTGGACGAGATGCGCAAAATGGGCGCCAAGTCGGTCATCAACGGACGGGTCGCCTATATTGAGGGCGTGCCCGAGCTGCACGGCGCGCCGGTGACCGCGCCGGACCTGCGCGGCGGCGCCGCGCTGGTCATTGCCGGGCTCATGGCCCGGGCATCACGGAAATCTATAACCCGGAAACCATCGCCAGGGGGTATGAGCACCTGGAGAACAAGCTCAACGCGCTGGGGGGCAGCATCCGCCGTGAGCCCATCGCGAGCGATGTTTACGGATATGCCAACAGCTTTTGAGATTCTGGGCGTCTCCCCGGACGCGGACGCGGTGGAGATCCGCTCCGCCTACCACCAGCTGGCCAAAGCCTGCCATCCGGACAAGTTTTTGGATCCCCGGGAGCAGGCCGCGGGGCAGGAACGGCTGATTGTCATCAACCTGGCCTATGAGCAGGCCATGGCCATCGCCACCAAGCGCCAGACGCCCAGCGCCAGCCTGCCGCTGGAGCAGGCCCTGGTCTGGGCTGAAAAGCTGCTGACCCGCAAGCAATATGAATTGGCCCTGCTGCAGCTGAGCAAGGCCGAGGACAAGGACGCGCGCTGGTACGCGATGCAGGCCCGCACGCTGGGCGGGATGAAGCAATACCTCAGCGCGCACCAGGCCTGGCGCACGGCAGTGCGCCTGGACCCGGAGAACCTGACCTACCGCCGGGCCGCGCTGGACGCTGAAATCCGCATGAAAAAAGCGGACAGCCTGCCTGCGAGGGCGATCAATGGCGTCAGGAAGCTGCTGCGGCGCAAGGACTGAGGAGGGCGAGCCTGATGATGGGGGAAGAGCTGCCCATCCGCCTGGTGCGCAGCCGGCGCAAGACCCTGGCCATTGAGGTTTATCCGGGGCGGGAGGTGGTGGTGCGCGCGCCCGCGAGGCTGCCCTTGCGCGATATCCGGGAATTTGTCATCCGCCGCGAGGCCTGGATTCGCAAGCACTGGGACAAACCCCGCGCGGATAAGCCGGTGGAATATACCGAACAGCAGGAGAAGGCGCTGCGCGCTGCCGCGCGGGACATGCTGCCGGGCCTGGTGGCGCGCTATGCAGGGCTGCTGGGCGTTTCGCCCGCGCGGCTGAACATCACCGGCGCGCGCACGCGATTTGGCAGCTGCAGCTCCAAAGGCGGCATCGCCTTTTCCTTCCGGCTGATGGCCTATCCCGTGGCGGCCATTGAGTATGTGGTGCTGCACGAGCTGGCGCACCTGAAACAGTTGAACCATTCTTCCGCGTTTTATTCCATCCTTCAGCAGCACATGCCAGACTACCGACAGCGGGCTGCCCTGCTCAAGCAGCGGCCGGCGCCCCCAAGACAAGGAGGATGAGCTTGTATACCATCATCACCAAGACCCCCCTGTCCTGCAACGCGTGCAGGATGGAGATCCTCTCCCCGCTGGTCGCGAAAAAGGCGCTGCCAGGGCAGTTCATCATCCTGCGCGCCAGGGAGCATTCCGAGCGGATCCCGCTGACCGTTCATGACGTCAACACCCAACTGGGCACAGTCAGCGTGGTGTATCAGGTGGTGGGCGCGGGCACCCGGGAGCTGGATTCCCTGGAGGCCGGCGACAGCCTGCATGATTTTGTGGGCCCCCTGGGTATGCCCACCGAGACGGAGGGCCTTCAAAAGGTTTGCGTGGTGGGCGGCGGCGTGGGCTGCGCCATTGCTTACCCCATAACCCGCAGGCTGCACGAGCAGGGCTGCCGGGTGCATGCCATCATCGGCTTTCGCAGCCGCGAGCTTGTCTTTCTGGAGGAGGAATTTTCCCGCGCGTCCGACCTTCTCAAGGTGATGACGGATGACGGCTCCTACGGCGAAAAAGGCCTGGTGACCGACGCGCTGCGCGCGCTGATTGAAGCCGGGCACCGGTATGACCGGGTCATCGCGATCGGCCCGCTGGTCATGATGAAGTTTGTCAGCCTGCTCACCAAGGAGTATGGCATCAAGACCGTGGTGTCCATGAACCCTGTGATGGTTGACGGCACCGGCATGTGCGGCGGCTGCCGGCTGACGGTGGGCGGCCAAACCAAATTCGCCTGCGTGGACGGGCCGGATTTTGACGGACACCAGGTGGATTTTGACGAGGCGATCAGCCGCAACAGGATATATGAGGATTTTGAGAAGCGAGAACATGAGAAGAGCTGCCGTTTGTTCCGGCAGGAGGTGCAGTGATGGAGCGCAACCTTTCTTTAAACAAGGTGCCGATGCCCAGTCAGGACCCGCGGGAGCGCATTGGCAACTTTCAGGAGGTCGCCCTGGGCTATACGAGGGAAATGGCCATGCAGGAGGCTGCCCGCTGCCTGTCATGCAGGAACAAGCCCTGTGTGGAAGGCTGCCCGGTGCGCATCGATATCCCGGGGTTCATCAGCCGGATCGCGCAGGGGAATATGGAGGAGGCCTACCTCATCCTCAACCGTGACAGCGCGCTGCCGGCGGTGTGCGGGCGCGTTTGCCCGCAGGAGAGCCAGTGCGAGCAGAAATGTGTGCGCGCTGTCAAGGGCGAGGCCGTGGCCATCGGCCGCCTGGAGCGCTATGCCGCGGACTGGTACCGCCAAAGCGCCTGCAAGCTGCCTCCGCGGCCGCAGCCCAACGGGCACAAGGTAGCGGTGGTGGGCGCGGGCCCGGGCGGGCTGACTGCCGCCGGCGAATTGGCGCGCATGGGCTATGCCGTGACCGTGTTTGAAGCCCTGCACCTGCCGGGCGGCGTGCTCACCTACGGCATCCCGGAGTTCCGCCTGCCCAAGAGCATCGTCATGGAGGAGGTGGAGGCCTTAAAGCGCCTGGGCGTGGAGATCATGCTCAACACCGTCATCGGGAAGACCCTTACGGTTGACGAGCTGCTGGAGATGCGTTTCGAGGCGGTCTTTATCGCTTCCGGCGCCGGGCTGCCGCGCTTTATGGGCATCCCGGGCGAATCGCTCAAGGGCGTGTACTCGGCCAACGAGTACCTCACGCGCATCAACCTGATGCAGGCCTACCGCGAGGACGCGAAAACCCCCATCATGCGCGGCAATCATGTGGCCGTGGTGGGCGGGGGCAATGTGGCCATGGACGCCGCGCGCTGCGCCCGGCGTCTGGGCGCGCAGGAGGTCAGCATCGTCTATCGCCGCAGCATGAATGAGCTGCCCGCCCGGCAGGAGGAGGTTCACCACGCGCAGGAGGAGGGCATCATCTTCCGCGTGCTTACCAACCCTGTCCGGGTGCTGGGCGATGACAAAGGCTGGGTGCGCGGGCTGGAATGCGTGCGCATGACCCTGGGCGAGCCGGACGCCTCCGGGCGCCGGCGCCCGGTGGAGCAGCCCGGCAGCAACTATGAGCTGTCCGCTGATGTGGTGGTCATCGCCATCGGCACCTCCAGCAATCCCCTCATCCGCCTGACTACCCCGGGCCTGGAGACCGACCGCTGGGGCGGCATCGTGGTGAACGGGCCGGATGGCCTGACCAGCCGCGAAAGGGTTTATGCCGGAGGCGATGTGGTGACCGGCTCGGCCACCGTTATCCTGGCCATGGGCGCGGGAAAGGACGCCGCGCGCGCCATTGACCGGATGATCCGCGCCGGTCAGGCGCCGGATGAAACAATGATGTGATTCCTTGGCTTTGAATCGGCCGGGGACCTGGCGCAAGCGTTGGCAGGCGCCGGGCTGTGGTCTTTTTGGTGGGACTAATAGCGCCGCAGAGCCGGCCATAAAGCTTCATCATCCCGGAAAAACCCCCGCCGCGGCGGGGGTTTTTTGTGGCTCCGGCGTGTTTGCCGATGCAGCCCGGAGCCGGGCTGCCACCGGTATCCGGCTTACTCGACCCCGTACGGCCAGCTGATGATGCCGCCCAGGTCATACAGGTTGGTATAGCCCAGGTTGACCAGCTGCATGGCGCCTGTGCGGCTGCGCGCGCCGGAGCGGCAATACAGGTAGATCAGCGCGTCCTTGTCCGGCAGGCGCTCCTGCGCCAGGCCGGCCAGGCTGCCCAGGGGCAGGTTGATGGCGCCGGGGATATGCCCGGCGGCGAATTCATAGGGCTCGCGCACATCCACCATAACGGGCGCGGCGCCCATATCCATGGCTTCCCTGGCCTGCTTGGGGCTGATGGCCCTGTATTCAGCCTGGCGGGGCGCGGTCTGCTTGCCCGTGGCCCGGGCGCGGTCAAAATCAGCCTGTGTCAGGTGGCAGTATCCTCCCGGGTTCTTGATCAGGTAGTCCTGGTGGTAGTCCTCAGCCGGCCAGAAGCTGCCCAGCGGCCCGATCTCCACATGGAAGGCCGGGTGCCTGGCCTGTTCGGCCTTGGCCAGGCGCCGGATGAGCTGCCCGTCCTCCTGCGTTTGGTAATATATGCCGGTCTGGTACTGGCTGCCGATGTCGTTTCCCTGACGGTTTTCCACTGTCGGGTCAATGGAGGAGAAGAACAGCGCCACCAGCTCCTCCAGGCTGACCAGGTCCGGGTTGAAGGTGACTTCCACCGTCTCCCGGTGGCCGGTGTCGCCGGTTTTGACCGCCTCGTAACCGGGGTTTTCCAGCGTGCCGTTGGCATAGCCGCTGCGCGCGTTGATGACGCCGGGCACCAGCGACATCATGTGCTCCACCCCCCAAAAGCAGCCTCCCGCGAAATAGACGGTCCCGGCCCGCGCCGGGGTCTCTTCCACGGACACCATGGCCTGCCTTGTGTTTTTTAACGCGTAAAACGCGCCCAGGGCAATCGCCATCACCAGAATAAACGCAATCAGCATTCTCATGGGTTCCTCCCTCGGTGGCTTGGACCCCGCGTGGATCCGCCATGATTGTACCCGTTCCGGGCGCGTTTTATCCGGGCTTGCAAACTGACGCGGCAACATCAAATTTGGATGCAAATACAATAAGGTATTCAGTGAATTCTTCCGGATGCTCAGCCCTGCAGCTTTGCTGGTATTCAAACAAGACCAGTTGCTGTGGCACCTCACGCCCGGTACGGTACAGCCACACATATAACTTTTACTTTGCGCCTTTTTCCCCGGCTCGTTCAGCGCCTGCAAGGTGGTTTCATCCGCGTACAGTATATCTTGCTTCAGCAGTTCCGCCTTCATCCGCTCGTAGACCGGCTGAAGCCAAAGGGCTGTCGCTTTCAGCAGCCAGTTGGACATGGTTTGCCGGGACAGCGGTACACCTGCCCGGCTATATTCCTGTTCCTGGCGATATAGCGGAGAATACATGACTATTTCTAGGTCATGATATGAGCAATGGCCTCCGGCGTGGCAATGCTGCCCTTGATGACCGCCGGGTCTGCCTGAGCGGACTTTACCGGGGTTGTGATGTCATGCTCCTGACAGTGTTAGCAGGTGTATTTGTGCATATGGGTTTCTTCCACTACAAACCTGGCCGGGATGATTTTCAGGCGCCTGGTAACATCCTTGCCGATGTCACTCATTTGCCCCTGACACTGGGGGCATACACATTCCTCTTTCGTCAGGGTCTTCTCAATGACCTCTACCTCGATATCTTCCGGCAGTTTTTCCTGGGTGGAACGGCGGCGCGCTTTCCACGCATGCGCTTTCACTGCGACTGTCCTACACTTGACTGTTAACATCACCCATGTTAACCTACAGCCAAGGAGGGATAAAGACAAGCTTTGCTCCACAACAAATAAGCAACTCAAGCTAATTTATTCCAATCTTTATTATATCGTCGCACCGGGTCTTTGATTGCCCTACTATGTTAGTCGACCTCAACGTAGCTTAAGCTACGCCATCGGTTTCTTTCCTTGCAGGGCAATAAAATCCCTCGCCGCTTTAGATGCAATAAAGTTTTTCATTACATAAATCGTGTGATATTATTATCTTTAAAGGTGAATCGATGAGTATTGTATACAATCCTTTGTTGATTGGAGACTATCCTTTATTTGAGGTAGCTTTTCTTCATGGTCATCATCATTTTTCACTACAGGAGCATTCAAAAATTGAATTTATTTATGTACTCAAAGGAACGGTTACAGTTGTGACGAACGAGAAAGAATATTACCTGTCAAAGAAAAACTTTGTTCTTCTTTCGTCGCATCAACAGCACACTATTTCACCTTCTACTAAAGCACTCTTTGTTTCTATACGTTTTGCGGCAGATATTGAAAAACGGTATTGTTCATTTTACGGTTTGGGGGGGTCTTGGGATGAAATTCGAAAAGAAGAAACAGAAAGAATCCAGATGACTTTCGAGAAAATGATCCTTTGGTTTCTTGATCAAAATCCAAAGAGTATTATGATTTGTCAGAGTTTATTTTTTGAACTAATTTACCTTTTTGCAAGCATATTTCAGAATAAAAATAGCAACAATTCAGAAACAGAGGAAAGAAAACTCATAATTGAGAAATATTTAATGGAAAATTATCGTGCTCCTATCGGACTTTCTGATTTAGCAAAACATCTGCATCTTTCAGAAGTGTATTTATCAAAAATCTTTAAGCAAATGTTCGGAAAAAATTTCCATGATTACCTAAAGGGAATACGTTTGGAGGCTGCAAAAGAAGATCTTATATATTTTGAAAATCGCAGAATTCTTCAGGTTGCTATAGAGAACGGATTTCCGAATATTTCCTCTTTTAACAATATCTTTAAAAAAAGTACAGGATTGACTCCACAGGCCTTCCGATCACAACAACTACAACAAAAGAAGACCAATTTAGAAGATGATAAAGTAGTTTTACAAACTCTTTCAATTTTACAAAGTACATTAGATAAAGAAAAAGTGAAAATGAAAGTGATTGAGTGTATGGTAAATGAAGGCATGCCCTATGATAAGGGATGGGAGCATGCAATAAATGTTGGTAGAATAACAGATTTGTTTCGCTTTGATATACAGAACCACATTCGACAGCTTTCGCGAGATTTCTCTTTTCGTTACTTGAGAATATGGGGGCTTTATGATGATGAACTTCATATCTTTTCTCGTTGGAGAAAAGAGAAGCATGACCAATCACTTCAATTTGATTTTTCCAGGTTGGACCGTATACTGGATTTTCTTGGAGAACTAAAGCTCATACCGTATATTGAGATGGGATTTAAGCCAAAGCTACTGATTCGGTCTGAAGGAGACGCGATCCTTCATGAGAATGCGGTTATTCCTTGGAAAAATCCTGAAGAGAGCCGCCTATTCTTTCGAAGTTTTTTTACTCATCTTACTCAACGTTATGGAAGCGAAGAAGTTGGAAAGTGGTATTTCGAGCTTTGGTATAATTATTTTGATGAAAATGGCAGTACAGTTCAATACTATATTGAGCTCTTCTCTATAATCGAAGATGAGCTTAGACAGACAGTTCCATATGCAAAGCTAGGCGGAATTGGAGATTTCCCAGATTTAATGAGAGATTCGCTTCGCTCTGTCAGTACAAGATTTGATTTTTTATCAGCATACAGTTATTCGTTGTTTAATCGTTCTTCTTCTACAGAAAGAACAGCAATAAAAACCTTTGACCTGATGCCAACTATTGATCAACTACATGCGCTTGCAGCAGAAAACCCCAAAAGCCAAGAAATCCATATTACAGAATGGAGCTCGTCTGTTTCAAGTAGAAATCAGATGAACGACAGTTCGGATAAAGCCTGCCATATTATTCAAGATTGTATATCCTCTATCGGGAAAATAGACATGCTTATATACTGGCATGCATCTGATTTGAATGCCGAATACAAGGACACTCAGAGTCCTCTGTTTGGTGGAGCTGGACTTTTGACTATACATGGAATTCAAAAGCCAGTTTATTATGCTTTTCGTTTTTTGCATTATATGGGGTCCATTCTTCTTTGGAAAAACGAAGAGACGCTTATCACAAAAGATATTTGGGGTGATTATCAGATCCTTTGTACATATGGAAGAGGACTGCGGCTGGAAGCTAATATATCATTTGAGGAAGATTTGCAGTATCTTTCAGAAGAAGATATTTATGAGCAAAAGGAGCAGGAAAAGCGAATCTTTGTATTGAAGAATATTTCTTCAGGAAGTTATAGAATCACAAGCAGGCTAATTAACCCAAAGACAGGGAGCATTGATACTTTGTTCCGTGGATTAGGGAAGAAGGAAGATGAACTGTTAAAGGAGGATATTTTTCTACTGTCGAAGCGCTGTATTCCGTCTATTATAACGGAAAAGGTAGAGTCATTAAATAACCAGCTTTCGGTTACTATTATTATGGAGCCTGGAGAATTTCGTTATATCAACATCGAACGAATCAAGTGATTTTTTTTCGAAGCATTTTGTAATAAGATTATCGGTAAAAGCATGCTAAGAAAATAGTAAGTTTCTTAACCTAGTTATATTTTTTATATGTCAATGAGATAAAAAATCACCATAATTAAATCCCAACATACTAAAAAATGGTTAGATAATAACCAAATTTTGAAGTACCATTGCATTCAACAAATGGGAGGGAGGTGCCCCCAAATTGATGGGAAGTGCGGACAAAAAGAGTTTCATGATATTTCTCTTTTATCCACACTCTAGTAAAAAGAAAGGAGAAACGGTTTATGGGTAGAATCAAAAGAGCAGTAAGCCTTTATAGCTTCCAGGATAGATATGTAAAAGGGATCATGCAGCTGGAAGATATGTTCGCATATCTGAAGGAGAACAACTGCGGGATGGAGATTCTGACTGACCAGATGGTTCCAGGAGCTCCTCGTCCTACAGAGGAAACTTATGCCTGGTGGGATAATTTGATGAATAAATATCAAGTGACACCGGTAATCAATGATATTTTTGTCAATATCAATCTTTTTAAAGGACGGGAAGTTTCACCCAAGGAAGGAGCTAGCATGCTCATTGACGAGCTAAGGATGTCAAAAAGGCTAGGTTTTCCGATGGTTCGCTTACTATCCTTAACGCCTGTGTCAATCATTGAACGTGCATTGGATGAAGCAGAAAAACTAAATATTACCATAACAGCAGAAATTCATGGAAGCATGTCCTTTGATAATCCCAACTCTGCTAATTTTATTAGACTGATGCGGGAAAGCAAATCCAGCAGACTGGGTCTTGTTATTGACACAGGTATTTTTTGCCGGAAGTTTCCACGTGCAGTCAGAATGTATCATAGTACACTGGGCACCAATGAAGCCGTTTGCCAGTTTGTGGATGATGTATATGACAGAGGCGAGGATATTTTGTCTCTAATTAAGAAAAATGGTGGACAAGCACCGGATGATTTAAAAAAACTCTACACTGGTCCTTATGACTCTGAATACATAGATTTAGCTTGCACTTTTGAGAACGCTCCTATCAATATTCTTGATGAGTACTTGCCTCATGTCTGTCATTTCCATGGGAAAGTTTATGAGATGACTGAAAATGGGCAGGAATATTCAATTTCCTATCCAGAATTGATTGATTACCTGAAAGCTCATAATTATGATGGATATATTGCCACAGAATATGAAGGAAATCGCTACACATTGCCCGGTCATCCTGTGATCGAAATGGAACAGGTAAACGCTCATCAGAACTTATTACGTCAACTCTTAGGCGAATAAGGGAGGTAGAATTATGTTTGATAATTATATCTACATCGATGGTAGCTTAAAAAATATTATCCGCAATGGAAAAAAAGTCGGTTTTGAAATGAAAACAGGCATGCCCTATTATCGTGGCGTTCCCCTTTCTTTGGTTCGTGATCTATCAGTTGAAGTGGACGGAAAAATTTATGATAAAGAAAAGTTGCTTTTTAGTGTAGATAATGAGGAGTTTTTCTCGCTGAAAAAAATGGAGACTGTTTACAACATTAAATGGGAGTATGGTGTGCCGGCTACTGTTCGTGTTATGGAAGAAGGCGGACTGGAAAAAGGAGAACATAGAGTTAAACTCTATGTCAGTATCATAATTCATTACGTTCCTTTCCCTTCGGCTGGTACACGTACGGTGATAGACTTTGTTGATGAATAATGAAAGAGAATTGTCTATGGAAACGATTCTAGAACTGAAAAATATTACAAAGACTTTCGGAAAAGTAAAGGCACTGAGCAATGTAAGCATTGCTGTACGAAAAGGGGAAGTACATGCGCTGGTCGGAGGAAATGGTGCAGGTAAGTCTACCCTGATCAAGATTCTGACAGGTGCTCTCTCGCCTGATTCCGGGGAAATTATATTAAAAGGAAAGAAGTATAATTCTCTTACTCCATCAGAATCAATGAACGAAGGAATCTCCGTGGTTTATCAAGAGCTGAACCAGATGGAATCCATGACTGTAGCTGATAATATCTTCGTTGGGATACAAAAAAGTGGCTTTATAAACGACAAAGAACGAACTGCACAAACAGAAAAAATACTGGCTCGCTTTGAAACGAATATAAGACCAACAGACATAATTGGGCATCTTTCTATAGCACAACGACAAATAGTCGAGATAACAAAAGCGATTTTTCATAAGGCAGATTTGATTATCATGGATGAACCTACATCTTCGATCACAATGAAGGATCAGGAACTTCTCATGAACATCATACGCGGATTGCAGAAAGACGGAGTAACAATTATCTATATATCTCACCGCTTAGATGAGTTGTTTAAAATCTGCGACAGAGCTACTGTGCTTCGAGATGGTCAATACATTGATACCGTAGAAATTAGTAAAATAGATAAAAACGGTTTAATACGTCTCATGGTTGGGAGAGAACTCTCCGAAACTTTTCCCAAAACCTTTGGCCCATCTGATGAGATAGTTATGCGGGTTGATAAGTTGACTGGTAACGGGGTCAAAAATATAACATTCGAACTTAGAAAAGGAGAGATTCTTGGCTTTGCAGGCTTGGTTGGTGCTGGGAGAACAGAGTTGATGCAAGTTATATTCGGAGCGGAAAAAAAAGAAAATGGTTCAATCACACTTAAAGGTAAAGAAGTAAATTTTCGGAATGTCCGGGACGCACTAGCTTCAGGAATTGCGATGATTTCAGAGGATAGGAAACAAGGTTGTATTCTGAGAAAACCGATTTTTTGGAATATCACACTTTCATGTCTTCGTAAGCTGAATGAATCGGCATTCATTGATCGAAAGAAGGAAGATATATTCACTAAAAAGATGATTCAAAAGCTAAGCATTAAGACTCCTTCTGTTACCAATCAAGTTGGAAATCTTTCTGGCGGGAATCAGCAAAAGGTAGTTATTGGCAAAGCACTTGCTGTGGATCCTGAGATATTGATTTTTGATGAACCTACCCGGGGTGTTGATGTTGGTGCCCGCTATGAAATATATTCGGAAATTATAGAACTTACTAAGCAAGGCAAGTCTATAATCATGGTGTCCTCGGATATGGAGGAGTTGCTTGGGATTTCAGATCGGATTGTTATACTCCATGAGGGTAAGTTAGCTGGTATTGTTGAAAAAAATAAATTCATCCAAGAAACAGTTTTGCGATACGCATCTGGAGAGATAGTGTGAGAAAAATGAGCAAAAGAAGAACTTGTAATTTTGACATTGGGAAGCATTTATCTGATTTTTCTCTGGCTATATTATTAGTTTCACTTGTGATTGTATTTTCCATATGGACACCAAATTTTCTAGTGAGAGTTAACATTACTAATATCTTGGTACAGAATGTTCATATCGCAGTTTGTATGACTGGTGTCCTGATTATCATGATCAGCGGTGGATGTGACCTGTCAATCGGATATCAGATTTCCTGTGTAGCAGTTCTGATGACTAAGCTGATTACAGAATATCAGGTAAATTCGGTTATCGCTATCATTCTTGGTGTTTTATTGGGAGCTCTTCTGGGGCTGTTTAACGGATTCATAGCTCAGAAGCTTAAGAGTCACCCTATGATGGTAACATTAGGTACAATGTCTATCTTTCAAGGCGTTAGTTATTTGATGAGCAATTCCAAGACTTACTTTAACCTGCCAACAACCTATAAAGTTCTTGGACAGTATCGTATTGGTGGATGGCTTCCATTGAATGTGATTGTTATGGTTTTGATTCTAGTAGTGGTTTGGGTTCTGCTAGAAAAAACCTGTTTTGGACGTAACATTTATTCAGTGGGGGACAATCCAGAAGCCTCTCGTTTGGCTGGCTTGAATGTAAACAAAATCAAAATAATGGCTTTTGTCATTGCTGGAGTATTGGTTGGTATTTCTGCTGTTCTATTGAGTTCCCGTACAGGCTCTGCAGACTCAACCACCGGTCCTGGACTCGAAATCACCGGTATCACAGCATGCGTTCTAGGAGGTGTTGCACTTAAGGGTGGTGAAGGAAAACTCTGGCGTTGTATCTTTGCTGTATATGTTCTCGGTGTGCTTTCCAATGGTATGCAGTTAGTGGGCTTGGGAGTGTACCCTCAGTACATTGCAAAGGGTTGTAATTATGCTGACATCCATCTATCTCTCTAATCGGAAAAAGAAGACTGCGTAATTTGCAGCTTCAAAATAATTAAGGAGGTATCTTAAAATGAAACTTGCTAAGAAAGCTCTCTCTATCCTGGTGGCTGGTGCGATGATTCTCTCGATGTTGGTAGGTACTCTTGTTGTAGCTTACGCGGAAAGTCCCCAAAAAGCGTATAAAACAGGATTTGTGATTTATAGTACCGGGAATGAATTCTTCCAAGGTATGTATGACGCATTTGTTGAAACCTTTAGGAGCCATGGTTGGGAAGCAACCGCTCAAAGTGGACAAGGCGATATAGCAAAGCAAATTGAGCAGATAGAGAATTACACTGCCATGGGTGTTGATGTACTTTTGGTATGGCCTACAGAGGGTGTCGCAGTTGATGACGCAATAAAAAATGCACAAAACAATGGTATAAAAGTTATGGAAATGGTTAATTGCGGAGAGAATTGGGATGTGATGCTGACCTCGGATATGAAAGAAATGCAGGAATACTGTAACAAAATGGCTTGCCTTTGGGTTGACAAAATGTTTCCGGATGCGGCCGATAGCACAGTAAATTGTGTTGTGATTACTATGTACGCTAACCAGACCAATAAGGATCAGGCGGAAGTTGCGCTCCGCATTGGTGAATATGATTCCCGTATCAAAGTGCTGGGGGAATATACACTTACCCAAGAAACCATTGATGCTGGTGTTAAGGCTGCAGAAGACATTTGTAATCTGTATCCCGATTTCAACTTAATCATTTCTCCTCAGGGCACAGCTATGCTAGGTGTAAATCAGTATTTGACATCTATGGCTTCTCCTATCACAGATTATAGTAAAATGGCTATCTTTACTTGCAATGGTTCAGGGGAACAGATGTATCAAGCGATTAAAGCTTCCAAGAATAATGAAACACCCATGCGTGGTGCTCTGGTGACTAGTGGTGTGAAGCGATCTATGAAGATATCTACATGGTTGCCAGCGGGATTATGGATGGTTCCATTGAAACCCCTTTCATCTTTTATCCGCCTTACCTGGTCGTAGACGAGAACACTGCAAATGAAATGTTAGAAACAGACGATGTGCAGTCTCTTACTACTGATGATATTGACGTAGCATTTCCGTTCAGTCTATATAGCACAAAGGAATAATGTAGAAGGAACAATGCCTGCATGAGCAAACTGAAAATTGGCATCATTGGGTGCGGTGCCATTGCAAACCAAAAACATTTTCCAGCTATGAAAGATAATCAAGATCTTTGCGAAATCGTGGCTTTCTGTGACATCATTAAAGATCGTGCTAAAAGGGCAGCCATAGAATTCGGAACAAGCAATGCAAGGGTTTACGAGGATTATCGTGACTTGTTGGCTGACTCTGAGGCGGAAATAATTCATGTGCTTACACCCAATGTTTCACACTGTCTTATAACCGTTGATGCATTCGAGGCCGGTAAAAACGTCTACTGTGAAAAACCTATGGCTCATAATTCCACAGATGCAAAAGCTATGATTAATGCTTGGAAACAAAGCGGAAAACAGTTCACTATGGATACCAGAATCGCTTCCGACCAGAAATTCAGAACTTAAAGAAAGCATGTGAGAAAGGAGACCTAGGCGATATTTACTATGGAAAAGCACATGCTGTTCGGCGGAGAGCTGTCCCTACATGGGGAGTGTTTCCGGATAAATCCAAGCAGGGTGGAGGCCCATTGATTGACATCGGCACTCATGCGTTAGATATTACTCTCTGGTGCATGGATAATTACGACGTCGAAAGCGTTACAGGTAGTGTTTTCTATAAGCTGGGCAATCTGCCTCAAGCTACAGAAGGAAATGTTTTTGGTCCTTGGGATCCAGAAAAGTATGAGGTCGAGGATTCCGCAATGGGTTTCATCAAGATGAAAAATGGCGCTGCAATTAATCTGGAAGCAGCTTGGGCAATTAATATGACGGAATCTAAAGAAGCCAGTACCACGTTATGCGGAACACTTGCCGGCGCAGAGATTCTCTCAGGAATGAGTTATCTGGAAGATCAGCTAATTTATAATCGTGGACGTAACGGTCAACTGATGGAGGAAAGAATTACATCAGGTGGTAAAGTTGCCTACTTTGAAGGCGGTAGCAGAGATCCAGGAGTGATAGATAATCGTCAATGGCTCGAGGCAATACTCAATGATACAGAGCCATTGGTGAAGCCTGAGGAAGCACTCATAGTGACCTGTATTTTGGATGCTATCTATCAATCTGCTGAAAAGCACCAGGAAATTAGATTCTAATACAAGGTTTATTGGGGGCGGGGCTGTAGCAAAACTCCAGTTCCACAACTGAGAAAAACAGAGCTTGAAGCAGCGAAAGCGGCGACATTGGCTCTGTTTTTTGGTAGAATTGATGTGTGAAAAGTAAGCGTCAAACGCTTTTCTTTACTCTACATTCTTCTGGCGCGTTAATCAGCAACATTCCCGCTATCTGCTCCTCTACGCTCAGGTCCAGTTTTGGCGCCTCATGCATCCATCAGCCAAGCCAGGTAACGATAGGGATCCAGGCCGTTTTCTTTGCGGTTTCAACCATACTATAAATGACGGCACTGGCTTCCGCGCCCTTGGGCACATTGGCGAACAGAAAATTCTTCCGGCCCATCACAAAGGGTTTGATGCTGCGTTCAGCCCGATTGTTGCTGATTTCAAGCCTGCTATCCTGCAGATAGTTGAGCAAAATGGGCTCAGCCAGATCCTTCCGCTTTCGCAGACGTTCTTCCGGCGGCAAGCTGCTGATCTCATTTTCAATGGCAAACAGGCTGTTGCAATACTGCTTCCCGCGAAGAACTTAAAGAACTTTAAGAAACCATAAGATATTGTTAATAGTCTTACGATTTCAACACATCTGCCGGTGTCGTAGAATAGCATACGCTGCAGGCTTGCAAACCTGAATCAGCGGTTTATAATGATTTTATGATACATCTTCTCGCGTTCGTGGCGCTGGGTACGGTTGTCTGCGACCTTGCGCTCAAACTGGTTCCCCTGGGCGAACAGCGTGTGCTGCTGCCCGGTGTGCTGGGGCTGGCTTACGCGCAAAACCGCGGCGTGGCCTTTGGCCTGCTGAACCAAAGCCCCCTTGTCAGTCTGCTGGTCTCCCTGGCGCTGGTGCTGCTGGGCGGCGCCTGCGCGCGCGGGCTGCGCCTTACGCGCCCGGAGGCGCTGGGCGCGGGCCTGATGCTGGGCGGCGCGCTGGGCAACCTGACGGACCGCGCGCTGCATGGCGCGGTCAGCGATTACCTGCAGCTGCTGCTGTTCCGTTTTCCGCTGTTCAACCTGGCCGACGCCTGCCTGACCCTGGGGGCCCTGCTGCTGGCGCTTTGCGCGCTGCTGCCGGGCGGGAAGGCGCGCCATGTCTGAGATTCGCGCGAGGGGCAGCGGAGAACGCCTGGATGTGCTGTTGGCCGCGCAGGGCCTCAGCCGCTCCCAGGCGGCCCGGCTGATCCGGGAGGGCCGGGCGCGCGTCAAGGGGATTGTGGTGACAAAGCCATCTTTTATCCCAAATATCGGGGATGAAGTGGTGTTGAACCGGCCGGAACCCCTGAAATCCGAGGCGCAGGCGGAGGACATTCCTATCTGCGTGCTGTATGAGGATGAGGCGCTGGCGGTTGTTGACAAGCCGGCCGGGCTGGTGGTGCATCCCGCGGCGGGCAAGCCTGACGGCACCCTGGTCAACGCGCTGCTGTTCCACCTTGACAGCCTGTCGGGCATCGGCGGGCAAAAACGCCCGGGCATCGTTCACAGGCTGGACAAGGACACCTCGGGGCTGATGCTCATCGCCAAGAACGACCGCGCCCACCTGGCGCTGTCCCGCGCGCTGGCGCAGCGGGAGATCAAAAAGCACTACCTGGCGGTGGTCGCCGGGCAGATGAAGGAAGCTGCGGGGTTCTATGACGGCCCCATCGCCAGAAGCCCCCGGGACCGCAAGAAAATGGCTGTGGTGCCCGGCGGGCGGGACGCGCTGACCCATTGGCGGCTGGTGCGCCAGGATGAAAAAAGCGCGCTGGTGCTCATTCGCTTGGTCACCGGGCGCACCCACCAGATCCGCGTGCATTTTTCAAACGCCCACCACCCGGTGATGGGCGACCCGATCTATGGCCACAAGGGCCTGCCGGCCGCGCCGCGGCTGATGCTGCACGCCTGCGCCCTGGGCTTCACTCATCCCGTGACCCAGGAGCCCATGGTTTTCACCGCCATGCCGGAGGCTGCCTTTGGCGTGACGGATGAGGATACACTAAAAGGGCTCTGTGAAAGCCCTTTATAATATGATTATTTGTGGGATTTGGCAGTATCTGTCAACCCAGCATCATGCGGTCGCTGACCAGCTCCTCGCCTGAACGCAGGGAGAACATCTGCACGAGCTGTTCGACAGTCAGGCTTTTTTTCTCCTTGCCTTTCACATCCAGAATAATCCTGCCCTGGCTCATCATGATCAGGCGGTTGCCGTGCTGAATGGCATCGCGCATGTTGTGGGTGACCATGAGGCAGGTCAGGTTCATGCTGGAGATAAAGTGGTCGGACAGCTCCAGCACCTTGCGCGCGGTCTTGGGGTCCAGGGCCGCGGTGTGCTCGTCCAGCAGCAGCAGCTTGGGCGTCTTGAGGATGGCCATCAGCAGGGTCAGCGCCTGGCGCTGGCCGCCGGAGAGCATGCGCACCTTGGTGGACATGCGATCCTGAAGATCCAGGTCCAGCTCGGCCAGGCGCTGGTGGAACAGGACTTTATCCTGGGCGCTCACGCCCCAGGCCAACCCCCGGGGCTTGCCCCGGAGAGCGGCCATGGCCAGGTTTTCCTGGATTTCCATGTCTGCGGCGGTGCCCATGAGGGGATCCTGAAACACCCGGCCCAGGTCAGCTGCCCGGCGGTGCTCCGGCAGGTGGTCAATGCGCTGGCCGTCCAGGAAAATGCTCCCGCTGTCCTGGCGGTGCACCCCGGAAACAACATTGAGCAGGGTGGACTTGCCCGCGCCGTTTCCGCCGATGAGGGTGACAAAATCTCCCGGCAAGAGATGCAGGTTGATGTTGTCCAGGGCAAGCCGGGCGTTGATGGTGCCCGGGCTGAACGTCTTGTTCAAGCCGGTGATCTGAAGCATGGCTACTTCCCTCCCCTGGCGCTGGCGCCGTTCTTCTCCCAGATGGTTTTTAAGCGGGGCAGGGACAGGGCCAGGGCTACGGTGATGGCGGTGAAGAGCTTCAGGTCATCGGCGGGCATGCCCATGCGCAGCACAAGGGCGATGATCAGCCGGTAGGTGATGGCGCCCACGATCAGGGAGATGAGCCGCGCCAGGAAGTGCCGCTGGCCCATGATGACCTCGCCGATGATCAGAGAGGCCAGGCCAATCACAATGGCGCCGATGCCCATTTGCACATCGGCAAAGCCCTGGTCCTGGGCGATGAGGCCCCCTGAGAGCGCCACCAGGGCGTTGGCCAGCATGAGCCCCAGGATCAGGGTGGTGTCGGTGTTCACCCCCTGGGCCCTGACCATGTGCGGGTTGTTGCCGGTGGCCCGGATAGCGCTGCCTATCTGGGTGCCGAAGAACCAATAGAGCAAAAAGGCCAGGCCCAGGGCGAGGACGCTGCTCAAAAGGATCGTGGCCAGCGATTTATTCAGGCCCAGCAGCCCGCCTACCAGGGAGAAGGCGGTTGGGATACGCAACAGGGGCAGGTTGGCCACGCCCATGATTTTCAGGTTGACGGAATACAGGGCAATCATGGTGAGGATGCCGGAAAGCAGGGCCGGGATGCGCAGCTTGGTGTGCAGAAGGCCGGTGACCAGCCCTGCCAGCGCGCCCGCCACCAGACAGAAGAGCAGGGACAGGTAGGGGTTCAGGCCCCGGCCCATCAGGCTGGCGCAGACCGCGGCCCCCAGGGTGATGCTGCCCTCAACGGACAGGTCTGCCACATCCAAGACCCGGTAGGAGATATAGACTCCCATGGTCATAACGGACCAGATCAGGCCAAGGGACAGGGCGTTCAGCAGTATATATTCCATGGTCTTCCTTTACTGCCCCGCCCCAAGCGGGGCGGGGCGATGGTTAATGGGGATGCGTCAGAAGGACTGGGCAAATGGCAGCAGGTCCTCCGGAATCTCAAGGCCAATGGCCTCGCAGTAGCTTTTGTTGATCAGGTACTCAAACTCCGTCTGGCTCTGGATGGGCATGGCGGATACCTTGGCCTTGCCCTGGAGCAGCTGAGCCGCCATGTGGCCGGTCTGTTCCCCCAGGCGGAAGTAATTGATGCCCAGGGTGAAGGTGCCGCCGGAGCGCACCTGGCCCTCCTCGCCGCAGGCTACCGGGATCCCCTTGTCCTGGGCGGCCTGGGCCACCAGGGGCATGGAGGAGGCAATGATGTTGTCCGTAGGCACATAGATGGCGTCTACCTGATCAAGGAGACTTGTGACAGCCTGCTGGACATCATTGGAGGTAGTAACGGTCAATTCTACCACATTGAGGGCAAGGTCTTCCAGAGCTTCCTTGGCAAGCCTGGCCTGAATCTGGGAATTGATCTCGCTGCCGGTGTAGAGCAGGCCCACCCGCCGGGCATCCGGCACCAGGCGGTGCAGCATGGCGATCTGTTCCGCTACCGGGTTCATGTCGGTGGTGCCCGATACGTTGAGCCCCGGGGACTCATTGCTGTTGATGAGCTTGGCCGCCACATAGTCTGTCACAGCGGTGCCCAGGATGGGGATGCTGTCCGTCCTGCCGGCCAGGGCCAGGACGGCCGGGGTGGCGATGCCCAGGGCCAGGTCCACCTTGTCGGCCACGAACATGTCCGCGATGCTGGCGCACAGATCCTGGCTGGCCTGGCCGTTTTGATAGGAGATGCGGATGTTTTTGCTGTCCTCATAGCCCTCTTCGGCCAAAGCTTTCAAAAAGCCTTCCCGGGCCGCGTCCAGGGCGGGGTGCTGCACGAACTGCAGGATGCCCACGGACAGCTGCTTTTTGGGCTGGAACACCAGATAGCCGACCACCGCCAGCGCGAGAACCAGCACCAGGATTATCAGTCCCTTTGTTTTCTTTTTCATGTTGTCTTCCTCCGTTTGCGTTAATGTCTGGCCCTTGCGGAAAAAAACGCCCCCTGCGCTTGCAGAGGGCGGATCTACCGCGGTACCACCTCAATTTTCTGTCAACAGACAGCTCAGCGGCAACTGACATTGCCTGCCCGGGTAACGGTGGGCTTCCGGCACAGCCTACTGTAATTCAGCCTGCGGCTCGCGGGATGTACTCGCCGTCCTGTCCCCCTGCTGCCTTGCACCATCCGGCAGTTCTCTTGCGGGGAGCTGGGATGACTACCTGTTCCCGGTCAACACCGTTGCAGCAATATTAAGCTTGCATACAAAAAGCCTCAATGTCAAATCTGGTAGAATCCAGTGCAAATCGAGAGAAAACAACTCAAAAACAAAAGCTCCGCACCGCGCAGGTTTTCTTGACCATGCCACGTTTGATGGGTATGATGTCGTTGTTTGGAGGTTTCTATGAAGAAGCGATGGATTCTTTTCCTGTGCGTGCTGGCGCTGTTCAGCCTGGCAGTGTCTGCGCGTGCACAGGAATATACAGCCAGCGTCATAGGAGGCGCGCTGCATCTGCGCGCGCAGGCGGACAAGGAAGCGAAATCCCTGGGCCGCTACAGGACCGGCACCAAGGTCAGCGTGCTGGCTGACGGCGAGGTTTTCTGCCGGGTTAAAACGCCCGACGGCAAGGAAGGATACATGATGAAGGAGTTTCTGGAATTCAGCGATGGCCTGCCGCCCCGCGAGGAGCCTGACCCCGGCCCGGCGCCTGCAGCTGACCCGGTCAGGCAAAGCGCGCTCGACCGCGGCATTGATCCCTACAGGCCCATGCTGGCCCTCACCTTTGATGACGGCCCCCATCCCGATTCGCTGCTGGTTTTGGAAGCCCTGGAGGCCCATGGCGCGCGGGGCACCTTCTTCGTGCTGGGAAAGAACATCCAGGGCAATGAGGAGATCCTCAGGCGCATTGCCCAGGGCGGCCATCAGATTGGCGCGCACTCCTGGTCCCATCCCAACCTGCGGGAGATCTCCCAGTCCGCCGTGAAATCGCAAATGACGCGCACCATGGACAAAATAATTGAAATTACCGGCCAGCAGGTCAGCATGATGCGGCCGCCCTACGGCGCTTTAAACCGCCTGTCCCGCAATACGATTGCCAAATTGGGCCTGCCGGTGATCCTGTGGTCTGTAGATTCCCTGGACTGGAAGACCCGCAGCGCCAGCAGAACCATCGACACCATCCTCTCCCAGGCCAAAAACGGGGCGATCATCCTCTGTCACGATGTCTGGGACAGCACCGGCCGGGCGATGCAGACCGTGGTGCCTGCGCTGATCGAAAAGGGATACCAGCTGGTCACGGTGGCAGAGATGATGTCCTTTCGCAATGAGCCTTTGAAACCGGGCTGGGAATACAGCTATTTGGACATCGCGAAAATTGCGCCCGGGCTGACGCCCGCGCCGCAGGACACGCCGGCGCCCTGAACGGAGCGGTGAACGGGGAAAGCAATACTGATTCCAATCTTCATTGCATCGTCGCGCCGGATCTTTGATCGCCCTGCTGCGTCAGTCAACCTCAACGCAGCTAAAGCTACGCCGTCGGTTTCCTTCCTTGCGGGACAATTAAATCCCTCGCCGCTTTGGATGCAATAAAGCTTTACATCGGTATAAGACAGGCTGCCGCGCTCGCTTTGGCGCGGCAGCCTGTTAGTGATTCGGATTTTTATGCTATTATTTGGGCACAGGGGTGGCCGGCATCTCCGCCTCGTAGGGCTTGAGATCCTCTGGAATCACGATGCCCATGGCGTCATTGGCGGTCTTGTTGATGTAATAATTATACTGGCTCTGGCTCTGGATGGGCATGGTGGAGACTTTCGCCCCGTCCCGCAGCACGGCCACGGCCATCTTGCCGGTCTGGTAGCCCAGCATATCATAGTCGATAGCCAGGGTGAAATTGCCGCCTGCCATGACCATGTTGCCGTCTCCCGCCACTACGGGCACCTTTTTCTTCAGGGCCGCTTCATACACCAGGGGCATGGCGGAGGCCAGGGTGTTGTCCGTGGGGATGTAAATCGCGTCCACATCCATCACCAGGGAGCTGACGGTCTGCTGCACCTCGTTGGAGCTGTTGACAGTGACCTCCTTCCAGGCAAGGCCCAGGCGCTGGATTTCCTCCTTGGCCAGGCGCGCCTGCATCTGGGAGTTGACCTCGCTGGCGGTATAAATCAGGCCGATGGTCCGGACCCCGGGCACCAGGCGGACGATCATGCCTACCTGGGCTTCCACCGGGTTCATGTCCGTGGTGCCGGAGACATTGTAGCCCGGCGCTTCGTTGGACTTGGCCAGCTTGGCCTCCACATAGTCGGTGATGGCCGTGCCCAGGATGGGGATGGTGTCGGTCTTGGCGGCGACCGCCTGGGCGGAGGGCGTGGCGATGGCCAGGATCAGATCCACCCCTTGCCCCACAAAGTAGGAGGCGATGCTGGAGAGGGTATCCTGGCTGCCTTGGGCGTTGCGGTAATCCACCGTGATGTTTTTGCCATCCTTATAGCCATCCTCAGCCAGAGCCCTCAAAAAGCCTTCCCTTGCCGCGTCAAGCGCCTTATGGTTGACAATTTGAACGATGCCCACGACCACCTTCTTCTCCTTTTTTGTCAGGGACACCACGGCGACTATGATAGCCGCTACCAGCACCAGGGCGATCAACACCTTTGTGATGCGGTTCATACCTGTTCCTCCTTCTATAAAATGAAACGCCCTCTGCATTCGCAGAGGGCGGATATACCGCGGTACCACCTCAATTTCCTGTCATTCGACAGCTCAGGGCAACCAACATTGCCTTCCCTGTTAACGGCAGGGGCCCGGCACAGCCTACTTCATGTTCAGCCTGCGGCTCGCGGGAGGAACTCACCTGTCCTGATCCCTGCGCCCCTCTCACCATTGGGCGCTCGCTTTGAGGGATGTCAGACCGCTACACGTTCCCGGTCATCACCATTGCAGGCATCATAGGGCACTCGCGCGCGGGCTTCAATGTGGAAAATGGTTGAAATATAAAGCGAACAACAGAAAAACAAGAAAAAAACATTCGGACCCCGGATGAAAGATCAGCCATAAAAGCTTAAAAGGAAAATCAAGAACACTCTCTTAAAGTTTCTCCCATTCAGATCATCCTTTCAGGCGGTTTCGCCCGATGTGTCCCCTTCTTTGCTGTGGATGCCACCATCAGCGGCTGCGCAGGATGGTGCCGGCCCGGCCCTGCGCGCCCGCCCAGGCTTGCTCCAGGCTGGTGATGACAGCCACGCGACCCGCGCCGCCCTCCACAAAGCGCAGCGCGGCTTCTACCTTGGGCCCCATGGAGCCGGCGGCAAAATGGCCTTCCTCGAGCCAGGCCCGCATGTCCGCGGCGGAAACCTCGCCCAGCGCCTTTTGCTGCGGCTTGCCGTAATGCAGGAAGGCCTGCTCAACCTCGGTCAGGATCAGCAGGGTGCCGGCCTGCAGGCCTTCGGCCAGGCGCCAGGCAGCCAGGTCCTTGTCAATCACCGCCGCCACGCCCGCCAGGCCATCATCCCGGCGTACCACCGGGATGCCGCCGCCCCCCGCGGCGATGGGCACAAAGCCGGCGGCCAGCAGGGCCTTGACCTGCGCCAATTCCACGATCTGAAGCGGCAGCGGGGAGGCTACCACGCGCCGCCAGCCCCGGCCCGAATCCTCGCGGAACACATAGCCCTTCTCCGCCATGATGGCCTCCGCCTGCTCACAGGTATAAAAGGGGCCGATAGGCTTGGTAGGGTGGTCAAAGGCAGGGTCGCTCCCGTCCACAAGCACCTGGCTGACCAGCGTGACCGGCGCGCCGGGAATGCCCAGCGCCTGCATCCGCTGGCCCAGGGCCTGCTGGATATGATAGCCGATCAGGCCTTGGCTCATCGCGCCGCACACATCAAAGGGCATGGCCGGGGTGATGTGCCGGGCCGTCTCGTTTTGCAGCACGATGCGTCCCACCTGCGGCCCGTTGCCGTGCACGATGGCCAGGCGCTGCCCGGTTTTGAGGATGCGGGCCAGCTGCGCCGCGGTCCGCCGGACAACAGCCAGCTGGCTGTCCGCGTCATAGGGCCCCTGACCCCGCTGCAGGGCGTTGCCCCCCAGGGCGACGACCAGGAGATCATTCATGGACAAGGTTTCCTTCCTTATCAAGACAGGATTTCGCCACGTAGGCGCTGGTGTAGGCCCTCAGCAGCGCGCTGTATGTTGGATAAAAGCCCAGCACATCCCCGACCCTGTACTCCGGGGCCTGTGTCAGGTCTACCAGCAGGTGGTCGGAGCTGCTGCCCAGCACCCTGATCCGCCCATCCGCCGGGGTCAGGCCGTCCTGGTCGGTGTCCTGCCGGCCGATGGCCAGGATGCCCCGCGCCATGGGCCCCTGGTCCTCAAAAGACACCGTTTCCCCAAAGGCATTGGGGCCTGCCTTGCCCACCGGCCTGGAGGGCTTTTCATACACCTCCACCAGGCGGGCAAACAGGGTAAACGCGCGCTGGCTCAGCTGCGCCAGGGGCTTGCCCACCGAGGTGTCCATGCCCAGCAGCAGCCCTTCGCCCACCCTGAGGTGGTTGATGCCCCCGGGCAGCCTGCCATTCAGCAGCAGGTGCAGGCTGGAGGAATTGCCGCCGGATACAAGGGGCAGCGGGATGCCGAAATGGTTGCGGATCCGCCGTGCCCATTCCAGCAGGATGCCCATGTTGTTTTCGTCCGGCAGGATGCCCCCGAAGCAGGTCAGGTTGGCGCCAAGACCTGCCAGGGTCAGCCCCTCCTGGGACAGCGCCAGGGCGGCCGTGTTCAGGATCCGGTTCCCATCCTGATAGAAGATGCCTTCACGCAGATCCCCCAGGTCGATCATCAGGATGACCTGATGGCGCCTGCCCAGTTTGCGGGCGGCCTTGCCCAGGGCGGCGAGCGCCTGCGGCGTGGACTGCAGGCTGTATTCACAGCTGCTGACGACTGCCTCTGCCTCCTGCGGGTCGGCGATGCGCAGCAGCATCCTGGGCTTGTCCAGGGGCAGCCTGTTCAGGTTTGGGATCCGGGCGTCCGCCAGCATATCCACCCCGGCGTCCAGCAGGGCGCGGGCGATGCAGGGCTCTGCGCAAACGCCCTTGGTGACTGCGGCCAGCTGCACGCCCTGCCTGCGGCAGGCGTCCAGAATGACCCGGGCGTTTTCCTGCAAAATCCCGGTGTCGGCTTGGATCAGGGGCATGTTCATCAAAGCGTTTCCTCCCTGAGGCTGTCCAGCATCAGATGAAGCGCGGCCTGCGGATGCTCGCGGCTCAGGGTGCCCAGCGCTGCCATAAGGTAATGCCTGTCGCTGAGCACCCGCAGCGCGCCCGGCTTGGGGTAGAGCATCTTCCCGGCTGTGTTCAGATCGCGCAGCGCGACCAGGATGCCCAGCCGCCCGTCCAGCCTGGTCAGCGCGCCGCCGGTGGCGATGAGCGTCCCGGCTTCGGTCAGGTCCTTGCCCTGGGCGTAGCGCCTGCGCCCCTCAGGCAGGAAGACCTCGCGCAGGCTGCCCGCGTGGCGGCGGACGGCCAGGCTGCCCGCTTCCCGGGCCAGGCGGGCGGCCAGGGCTTGCTGGCTGTCCGTTTGCGGGATGGGCGGCCAGTCCGACAGCAGCGGGGCCGGGTCAACGCCCAGCTCGCGCTCAAGAACGCCATGCCCAATCAAACTCGCCAGCGGCCCGGCGTTGAGGTAGGTGCCCAGGTCGCCCTCCACGGTGCGCTTGAAAAAGGGCTCCGGCTGGGTCTGGATGCGCGCGATTTCCTCGCTCCCCTGGGTTGCGGAATGCACATCGGTGGTCGCGCCGCCGATGTCCACCGCCAGCAAATCCCCCAGCGCCGGGTGCAGCACGCGCACTGCCTCCATCACCGCGCCGGGTGTGGGCAGGATGGTGCCGCCCACCATCTCGCGGATGCGCGCCATGCCGGGCGCCTTGACGATATGCGTTTCAAACAGGTCCTGGATGGCCCGGCGCGCCGGCTCGATGTTGAGCTCGTCCAGGCGGGGATAAACATTTTCCACCACGCAAAGCGGCTGGCCTTCCGCCTCAAAGATGCCGCGCGCCTCATCGGCCGCCGCGCAGTTGCCCGCGTACAGCACCGGGATGGACAGCCGCAATTCGGCGATCCGGCGCGCGTTGAACACCGCGGTCTCCCGGTCGCCAAAGTCGGTGCCGCCCGCCAGCAGGATCAGGTTGGGGGAGAGCTGCCTCAGGGCTTTCAGGTCATAGGGCCCCAGTTTGCCCGCCGTGACCTGGCGCACCACCGCGCCCGCGCCCAGGGCTGCCAGCTGCGCCGCGCGCGCGGTCATGTCATACACCAGGCCGTGCACGCTCATCGTAAGCCCCCCGGCTGCGCTGGAGGCCGCGAGCATCCTGTCCCAGGACAGCTCGCCCGCGCCAAGGTTTTGCTTTAAATTGTCCACCGCGGCCTGCAGCCCCAGGGTGACATCGCCCAGGTGGGCCGTGGTGGGCGCCATGCCCTGGCCCGCGAACACCGGCGTCCCGGCCAGCCCGGCAAAGCCGCTGACCAGGGTGGTGGTGGAGCCGATCTCGGCGACAAGGGCGTCAAGCTTCATGCGGGTTCCTTAGAGCTTCTTCCTCATTTTGACCAGCGCGGTGGCCACATGCACGCCCTTGGAGCCCCGGCCGAAACCCTCGTCGGCGCCGGCCTCGCGCGCCAATTCGGAGCTTACCTGGGTGCCGCCGGCCAGGAAGACCAGCCTGTCGCGCACGCCCATCTCGCGCGCCAGGCGGTCAACCAGCGCGATGTTCTTGTAGTGGATGTTGTCATGGCTGATGATGGCCGAGGCCAGGATGGCGTCCGCGCCCAGCTCAATGGCGGCGTTGACCAGCTTTTCCGGCGGTACGCTGGTGCCCAGGTAGTGCACCTTGATGCCGTATTTCTCTATGCCGCCGTGCTTGATGTCGATGATCTCGCGCAGGCCTACGGAGTGCTCGTCCTCGCCCACCGTGCCGGCGACCACGCTCATGGGGTGTTCCTGAATAGCTTGGCGGATTTGTTCCTCATCCAGCACCTCGGGGTCCCTGGGGATTACCAGCTCATCCACCTTCAGTGTAAAGGGCAGCCTGCCCTTGAGCTCAATGCGGGTGCCTTCCGCCGGGTGCATGATCTCCACCGAGATGACCTCGGGCTCCTCCAGGTTCATCCTGCGCGCGGCTTCCAGGGCCGCGGCCTGGGCCAGCTTGGCCTCCACGGGGAAAAAGAAGGTCAGCATCACTATGCCGTCGCCCAGCCATTCCATCTCGGGCTTGACCAGCCGGCTGCCGGGCCGGCGCAGGTGCTCCGTTTGCTCCATGCGGCGGTGGACATTGTCCTCCTCATCCAGCTCGTCAATGTAGCTGATCAGGTCAGGGTTCTGGAAGGTGCACCCGCCAATCAGCCGCGCGGGGTCCTCCCCCTGCTTGAGGCCGTACTGCGCGGTGTTGTTGTAGCCATAGTGCGCGGTGACCGGCGCCAGGTAATCGGCCTCGCGGCGCACCAGGGTGCCCGCGCCGACGCCGCCGTCCGCCTGGCGGGCGATGCCGTCGCCATTGCGCTCCGGATAGTAGCCGGAATCCACGAACTGGCCCATCTCAACCGCCTGGAAATAGCCGCCCTGGCTGAGCATTTCCTCCATGTACAGGATGGCGCGCTCCTTGAGCTCGCGCGCCTTCCGGCGCAGGGGGCCGTCCTCCTTCAGCTGCACCATCTGCATCAGCCCGTCCAGGCCGACCAGGGTCTGCTTGGCGGTGTCGCAGGCCTCGATATTGTAAATGTGCCAGGGGACGTTGCGCCCCTCGTCCGGCGTGATGGTGGACTGGATGTCCGCCGAGGTCAGCTTGGAAATCAGCATGTTGAGCACATGGGTGACGGTGGCCTCGCGGGTGGAGGACTGGATGTACTTGGTGTTCATCTGCGCGCGCATGCGGAAGCCTTTGAACAGCTCGCGCAGCGCCACGGCGTAGGGCAGGTCCATGAACACGCAGGGCGCGGGGGTGGCGGTGGGCGGCACGGTGGACAGGCAGATCAAATCAGGCCGCATGCCGCAGCCCAAGGAGAACTGGCTGTTGATGGCGTGCTGCACCATCAGTTCGGGCATGACCTTCCAGGCGTCCCGGGAGGTGGCGTTGGCGTTGTGCGCGCCGTCGATCTGCGCCATGCCGCCCCAGGCCATGACGGTCTTGGACTCGCAGGCGTCCACAAAGGAACGCAGCATATTGATGTTCCGGTACAGCACGTTGTACTGGGGGTCCTGATGCGCGCCGTTGACGCCCTCCTCCGCGAACATCACGGCAATCTCAGGCCCGGCGACGCCGGAGACATAGGAATGGTAGTTGATGGGCCGGCCAACCTCGTCCTCGATCAGATCCAGGGCCTTGCGCTGGGCGCGCACCTGCTTGCGGGTGATGGGCACGCCGCCCACGCCCTGGGGAGTGCCTTCAATCAGGCTGTCAAAATGGCTCTGGCCCGCGGTGCGGATGACCATGATATGGTCGGCGCCGTGGTGGGCTGCCATGCGCATGCGGCGGATGTCATCCTCAAACCGGCCGGAAGCGATCTCCGTTGTGATGACCGGCGCTGGCTGAGGGTCGATGCCGCCGAAATGATGGGCGGGCGGCAGCGGCACAGAGCGCTTGAGCGGCTCGGAGGCGTCATGGTAAACAAAATCGCCCATTTTGAGGCCCGGCGCGGGCTTGCGCCAGGTCCAGCCGCGGCGGCGCGGGCGGTAGTGCTCCAGATCCTTCAGGATCTCGCGCACATCCAGCGCGCTGTCCGGGTCCAAACGGTACTCAGCCATGGCGCGCTCCTTTCCGGAACATTGCGCGGATGTCCTGCCAGTCCTCCAGGGCGATCAGCCTCTGTCCCGCCTCGCGGATGCCCAGGCCCCAGGCGCCGGCCGCCTTGAACACCACATGCCCGGCTCCGTGGCCCAGCAGCCCGTGCTCCAGGCATTTGCCCACCAGCGCCCCGGCTTCCAGGGAGGAAAAACCCATGCGCAGCAGCACGCTGCGCTCAATGGAGGGGGAGGTATACTCACGGCCCATTTCCAGCAGCGGGTCGGTCAGCTCCTTGGCCAATTCCCAGAAGCGCGCGTAAAGCGCCTCATCGCTGAGCCCCTTCAGGTGGGCGGCGCGCGCCGTGTAATCATCAGTTCGTTTCATTGCTTTCCTCGCTTTCCTCCAGCAGCTGCGAGATGGCCTGCCTGACAAAGGCGGGGCTTGTGCGCGTTTCCGCGGCCAGGAAGGCCATGTCATCCTTCCCCGGCATGTCCTTTTTGCCTGCCAGGGCTTTGTGGATCAGGGAGCGGCGCAGGCGGTTGACATCCACCTCCGCGGCCTGCAGCTGGCCCGGATGCTCGGGCAGCACGATGCTCTGCCCCGGAACCTGTCCGGCCGGGTCGCCCACCCGGATGTCGATGCCATGCTCCCTCGCGAAGGCCAGCTGCGCGTTTTGATGCTTGCCGGCGCCGGTATACTCGGTCTCCTGCACCACCAGCAGCGCGTCCTGCGGCAGCTCGCGCGCCAGGGAGAAGGCCGCGGCCAGGCTGGTGTTGCCGGCAGGCCCCCGCTCCATGCCCTCCAGGATGGACAGCATCTCAGTCATGTAGAATACCTCGCCCTGGGTGAGGGTGACATAGCGCTCCATATAGCGCAAGGGGCGCGCAGCGGAGCGCGGCACGTCGGAGCGGTCCGGCCAGGTGGAAAAGGGCATGCCGAAGCCCGTATGCCCGGTCGTGAAGGATTTTCGGTTGAACTGGGTATCGCTGGCCATGTGCAGGCCCTTGAGGTCAACGCTGGCCGCCACCACAGGCGCCCCGCAGCCGGCTTTTTGCATGCCGCGCGCGGTGCCCGTCAGGTTGCCGCCCCCGGCGTTGGTGGCGACCACCATGTCCGGCGCCCGGCCGAACTTCTGCCGGCACTGCTGTGTCAATTCGTACCCCAGGGATTCCACGCCCTGGATGCCGTAGGGGGTATACAAAGAGGCGTTGAAGTAACCGGTGTCCTCCAGCAGGCGCAAAAAGACATAGAACAGCTCCGGTCCCACGCTCAGCTGGACAACCTCGGCGCCCAGGGCTTCGCACTTGCGCGCCTTCTCAACGATCTCGGGCTGGCCGATGCCCCGGGAATCGTAGCATTCCTGCACCACGATGCACTTGAGCCCGGCCTTGGCGCAGCAGGAAGCCACTGCCGCGCCGTAGTTGCCGCTGGTGGCGGTGATGACGCCCTTGTAGCCCATTTCCCCGGCCATGTGGACGGACAGCGCGGCGCGGCGCGCCTTGAAGGAGCCGGATGGGTTGCAGGCCTCATCCTTGACAAGGATGCGCGCGCCCTGCCCCTCCGGCGCGTATTTGCGCGCCAGGGCCGTGATGTTGCGCAATTCCAGCAAGGGGGTGTCCCCGACGTTAAAGGAGCGCATGACGTCCATCACCTGCTGCATGGACAGCCCGGTGGCCGCCATCATGCCCTCATAGTCAAAGCCGATGCCGCCGGACTCAAACCGGCTGTAGTCCAGCCCCACGGCTGATTTCATGATCTGATTCCTGCGCGCCATGACGGCGCTGTAGCTGTTGTCCCTCATGGCCTGTCCTCCCCGCCCCACATGGCCCGGCGGATGCCCTCCTGCACCTTGAGCAGTTCGGGAATGAAGCCGCCGAAACCGTGGTGGTAGGCCGGCGCCTCCTCGACCAGGGCGCCCGACACCAGGCGTCCGGTGCGCGTGATGACCTGCGCGGGCTGCCCGGCGTCCGCGTCGGCTGTCAGCCGGCCCTTGACCCACTGGACCAGGGGAACCCCGGCGGTATCCTCGGGCACCTGCGGCGCGCGCCGGCCCGGCTGCAGAATGGTGCTTTGCACCAGAACCCAGTCACCTTTTTTAGCCATTTTGTCCCTCCGCAAAAGCGATCTCACGGTAGTCGCCCATCACGCAGCGGGGCACCGGGATGTCCAGCATGGTCAGCAGGCCCGGCCGCGCGGCCACCACAAAGGGCAGCACGTTGCAGGCCATGGCAATGGTGCCCAGCCCGCCGTTGACCTCGGGCTTGACCGCCATGGAGATGGGCGGCTCGCCGCTGAGGACAATGTAGTCCCCGGTATCCACGCCCACCTGTTCAGGCTCGATCTGCTGGGGATGGATGAGCGCGATGCGCTCCTGCTCCCCGTCCATGGCCTGGGCGGTCATGCTGACGCCGGCGACATGCCCCCTGGGCGCGAAGCCGTGGGGGCTTTTGCGGTCAACCTCCGTGATGATGGGCAGCATCTGCTGCTCCAGGCGGTCATACTCAAGGCCCAGGGCCCTGGCGATCATCGCGGCGGACTCGTGGAAGCCCACGTGCCCGGCCAGGCTGCCGTCCCTGACGCCCAGGTCAAACTGCTCCGGCGTGATGCCGATGCCCTGTTCCTTCATGACGGTCTCGCCAAAGGGGCTCAGCGAGTTGACGCGCTCGCAGCGCACATGGTCCACACGCGTCATGGCGCCGGACAGGCAGACCGCCAGCAGGTCCATCATCAGCCCGGGATTGATGCCGGTGCCCAGGATGCTGACCTTGTGCTCGCGCGCCAGCTCATCCATCTCCCGGGCCAGTTCGGGGTACCGGGCCGCGGGGTAGCTCATCTCCTCGGCGATGGTGACCACGTTGATGCCGCGGGTGACCACCTCGCGGATCTTGGGAAAGACATCCTTTACGAAGGAATCGGTCGCGATCACGCAGCAGTCGACGGGCGCGTCGGCCAGGGCGCGGGCGATGTCCGGCGTGACCGCTACGGGCCCGCGCCCCTCGGGGTTGATGCCCAGCAGCTCATAGACAGACCGCCCGGCAAAACCCTCGTAATGGTCGCAGACGCCCGCAATCTCAACGCCTTCGCGCTCCAGAAGCAGCCTGGCGATGCCTTTGCCCATCGCGCCAAAGCCCCACAAGGCCACACGTACCTTCCTCATATTGCCTCCTTGAATGACAGTCCGCCTGTTGTTCTGACAAGATTCTACCATGTTTGGCGGCTGGTGTATATACATGATGCATAAAACGGCCCGGGCTTTTTCAAAGACAAAGGCCTTGAATCATCAGGGATTTCAATGAAAAGAGAGCTGCCCGTCCCGGAAGGGAAAAATCACAGATGTATAAAATCGGGCGGAACTGCCTGAAACGTCCTTGTCCAGGATGCCCATCCGTGCTACATTTGACGAAGAATATACCGCGATGAATCAACGCGCCTTGACGCGCGGGTAAAAGGAGCAAGCCGGTGAACACAGAAAGGGCGCAACGCATTCTGGAGCTGCTGCGGGACTATGTGGGGACGCCCACCGCCACTTCCACGCCGCTGGAGACCAACAACCAGGTTTTTTTTACGAAGTACTTCGCGGCCAGTGAGTATTTCAGGGAGCATCCCGGCCTGTGCGGGTTTGACCCGATCCCGGGCGACGCCCTGGGCCGCCGCGTGCCCTGGGCGCTGTACAAGGGCGGCGGGCCGGACACCATTGTGATGATCCACCATTCCGACACGGTGGATACCGATGACTATGGCTGCAACAGGGATATGGCCTTGCGGCCCTGGGAGCTGACGGAGCGTTACCGCGCGGGCGCGGCCGACCTGGACAGCGAGGCGTGGGAGGACCTGGAGGGCGGCGGCTGGCTGTTTGGGCGGGGCGTGGCCGACATGAAGGGAGGCGCCTGCGTCCACCTGGCCCTGCTGGAGCAATTTTCCAAAGAGGGGGGGCTGAAGGGCAGCCTGCTGCTGATGGCCCTGCCCGACGAAGAAAACCTGTCCGCCGGGATGCGCAGCGCGGTTGGCCTGCTGACGCGGCTGAGGGAGGAGCATGGCCTCAACTACGTGCTGCTCCTCAACGGCGAGCCCCAGGAGCGCGGGGAAGAGCATTTGATGCGGCTGTATGACGGCTCCGTCGGCAAGCTGATGCCCATCTTCTACGCCCGGGGCAAGCTGGCCCATGTGGGCCAGGTCTTCCATGGCCTGAACCCTGTTCAGCTTCTGTCTGAAATCGTGACCCTTACCGAGCTGAACACGGACCTGATGCAGCAGGCAGGCAACACCAAAACCCCGCCTCCGACCTGGCTTTACCTGAAGGACAGGAAGGAGGTCTATGATGTCTCGCTGCCGCTGGCCGCGGCCGGCTACATGAGCGTGCTGACGCTGGACCGCCCGGCGATGGAGACCATGGAGAAGCTGATGGCGCTGAGCGGGCAAGCCTTCTCACGGGTGCTGGAGCGCACGGAGCGCAGCTACCGCGCCTACACCGGCGATCCCGAAGCCTGCCTGCCCTGGAAGGTAAACGTCAAAACCTATGGCCAGATTTACCGGGAGGCCCTGGCTGAATCCGGCGAGGCCCTGAAAAGCAGCCTGCGCGACTATGAGGACAGAGCGCTTGCGGATATCCGTGCCGGCCGCCTGAGCCTGGCCGAGGCGGCTTTCGGTTTGATTGAGGCCACCCTGGCCCATCTGAAGGACAGCGCGCCGGTGGTGGTGCTGGCGATGTCGCCCCCTTATTATCCCCATGTCAACAATTCCATGCTGCCCGAAAAGAACGCGCGGGTGAAGGCCCTGCTCAGGCGCCTGGAAGCCTTCACCGGGGAGCGCCTTGGCTGCGGCCTGCATGTGGAAAACTACTACACCGGGATTTCCGACTTAAGCTACGGCATGTTTGAATCCGATGAGGAGAACACCGCCTTCATCCGCGACAACCTGCTATTGTGGGGTGAGATCTACTCCATCCCCTTTGAGCAGATCAGGGCGCTGTCCATCCCCACGCTCAACATCGGCCCCTGGGGCAAGGACTTCCACAAGTATTCCGAGCGCGTCAACCTGGAGGACCTGACCCGGCGCATCCCCGCCATGGTGGAGGAAACCATCCGGCAGCTGCTGGGGCAATCCTGATTCCGGTCCTTGCCGCAAAGCCGCTTTAAATACAAAACAGCCCAAGGGGCTGCGGCGGTTTTTTTCGTTGCAGCCCCTTGGGCTTACGCTGCCGATATGCCGCTTTGTCCCCGGAGGGGGTGTAGCGATGGCGCGCCGATGAGTTTGCAAACAATGCCCCGGGGCGCCGCGTGTGGGGAGCCCCGGGCTGATGTTTAATAAAGGTGAAATCCGTACTACTGACCCAGGGTGAACTCCGCCCGGCGCAGGATGCCCCGCAGCAGGGACAGCATGCCGCTGTCCATATGGCTGCCGGCCCGCAGGCGCAGCTTCATCCACAGCCTGCCGCCCTGAAACAGTGCGCTGGCCGCCTTGCCGTCCTGCTCGCGCACCAGCAGGAAGCTGCCCTGCCTGGACTCCACCAGCTCATACTCCCCACCGCCCAGGGCGCGCGCCGCCTGCCGCAGCCCCTCCTCATCCAGGCTGTCCAAAGCCGGGAGATCCGCGTGTTTCAGCGCCAGGGAGATCGTGAACGCCCCCGCGACGTCATAGGCCTTCGCGTACAGGCCCGCGCCGGCCAGCTCCTCGCGCACCGCTTGCGGAGTGGTGTCGTACAGGGACAGCACCGGGTCATCCATGGCCATGCTGCGCGTGAACACATCCACGGACGCGGGGAAATGAAGGACCACGCCAAATTCGGGCAGGTCCACCTGGCTGGCCAGCGCCGGAGAGGGCAGCAGCAACAGCGCCGCCATGAAAAGGGACAAAAAGAGGTTTCGTTTTGACATCAAGGCACTCACCTTTGCTGATCGGGTCCTACAGCTGCGCGATTTGCGCTTCCGCATCCTGCATGATGGCGACCACGCGGTCGCAGAAGCGGTCAAAGTCCGGATCCGGCTGCTGGCGCTCCGGAGTATTCAGGATGACCTCCAGCGACATCCGCACCCCCTGGTCAAAGCGCGTTTTGGCGGCAAAGCCGGGCACCAGGCGCTTGATCTTGCTGTTGTCAAAGACGGCGCAGTTGGACTTGTCGCCCAGCATGCTGCCGGTAAAGTCATAATCCTTGGCCTGGGCCAGCATGGTGGAGGGCACATAGCACGGCAGGAAGGGGCGGTCCAGCGCTTCAGACAGCAGGCGGTGAATCTGGTTCCAGGTCAGCGCTTCGTCAGAGGTGATGTGCACCGCCTCGCCGATGGCGTGGTCATTGCCCATCAGCCCGATAAAGGCGTCCGCGAAATCGTCCGACCAGGTCACTGTCCACAGGCTGGTGCCATCCCCGGGGATCAGCACGGGCTTGCGGTCCAGCACGCGCCGGATAACCTGCCAGGTGCCCTTGTGCCCGTGCACCGACAGCGGCAGCGTGCCCGCGCCGTAGGTATGGCTGGGACGCACGATGGTCATCGGGAAGGCTTCGCGGTCGCGCGCCTCGCACAGCAGCTGTTCGCAGGCGATCTTGTTGCGCGAATACAGCCAGTAGGGGTTGGAGAGCGCCGTGGCGTCGGTGATGACCGGGTTGCGGGTAGGCTTGACGTAGGCGGAGGCTGAGGAAATAAAGATGTACTGCCGTGTTTTGCCGGTGAACAGCCGGATGTCCCGGGCTACCTGGTCGGGTTGGTAGGCGATGAACTGGGCCACCACGTCAAAGCTGCGCCCCTCAAGGGCCGCTTCCGCCGCGGCCGCGTTGTTCATGTCGCAGCGAATGAATTCAGCTCCTGGAACCAGGTCGTTTTTGCTGCCGCGGTTGAGCAGCGTGACCTTCCAGCCCTGCGCGATCAGCTTGCGGGTGATGGGCAGGCTGATGGTGCCTGTTCCGCCAATTAACAAAGCTTTCATTGATGGATCCTCCTGTTTATTGAACGCGCTGCCGGCATGAAAGCTCGCGCGCTGTCTATTGGGTTTATTGTACAGGATGACTGTGCGCGGGGCAAGCATTTGATTCCCGCGCATCCTGTCAGCAGTTCTTTTGGCATCATGTGTCCGTGCCTGTCAATCAGCTGTAATCCCATGCCGTCAGTGACAAGGAGCGCCGGTGAGAATGGCGGTTATTTGAACGGTGTCGCCACACTGAAGCGTCATATTGTCCGCGCTTGGCCTTCTATAATGGACTCAATCATAAACGCTTCGATGGGCCGGTCTTTTTGCGGCTGCGCGTTGCCTCTTTCATTCAGCCATTCAGCGCAGCCTTCAAAAATCCTTACCCCACCAGCGCGTTTACTCATTCGTTCGTTTAGTATTAGCTTGCCTTTATCATCCTTGCAGACGAACTGTACCGTAACACCGTTCCGGCTGTGGACGCTGGCGGGGCAACTGCCGGTATTTGACTTGTTTCCTCCATGGCTGATCGGGATGTTGATGTAGGCGTTTCTCATTTCGCCATCAGAAACAGGGATAACCTGGTCAGAAGCCTTGTCTTCATAACATGGTACTCCTTTGAGCGGGGGTCCGCGCACATGTCGGGCAAGAAGGTATGCAGTTCAACAACCTTTGACAGGCCCGGAAGGGCATTTTATAATAAACGGGTTATTGACATGTCAGGCTTGCAGAGCCGCAGAAGGAGTATCGCTTGTCCCAGGAAAACGGATTTTTGGCGCTGGACGTCTCAAAGGAAGTGCTCAAGGCGCTGACCCGCATGGGGATTACCACCCCGACCCGGATACAACAGGAAACCATCCCGCCCATGATGGCCGGGCACGACATCATCGGCATCGCGCCCACGGGCACCGGCAAGACCATCGCCTTCGGCATCCCGATGCTGGAGTACATCAGCCTGAAGGAGACCCGCGTGCAGGAGCTGGTGCTGGCGCCCACGCGTGAATTGGCGCTGCAGATTGTGCAGGAGCTCAGCGACCTGGCAAGGTTCATCCCGGAAATCAAGGTGGTGGCGCTGTATGGCGGCCAGCCCATGTCCCGGCAGATTACCCAGCTTAAGCGCAACCCGCAAATCGTGGTGGCCACGCCCGGCCGCCTGCTGGACATGGTGGCCCGCGGCCATGTGCGGCTTGACCGGGTGCATACCATGGTGCTGGATGAAGCCGATGAAATGCTCAAGATGGGTTTTGTCAAGGACGTCACCAGGATCATTGAAATGGCGCCGGCCGGCCGGCAGCTCGTCATGTTTTCGGCGACCACCAACGCCGACGTCATGACCATCTCCTGGAAATACCAGCATGAACCGATCGAGATCACTGTGGAAGCCACCCGTGAGAACCGCCCGCAGATCACGCAGTACACCATGGTGGTGGGGCGCGAGGAAAAGACGGGCGCCCTGCAGTACCTGCTGGACTCGGACGAGTATGAGCGCGTCATGGTCTTTGTCAACACCAAGTTTATGACCCAGCGCGTGTGCGACCGCCTCAAAAAGCAGGGGTACAGGGCGGAGGCCCTGCACGGGGACATCCGACAGTCCCAGCGCACGCGCATCATGAATGACTTCAAGCGCGGCAAGTTCCCCATCCTGGTGTCCACCGACGTGGCCGCGCGCGGCATTGACGTGGATGATGTGGAGGCCGTCATCAACTACGACCTGCCCAATGAGGACGAGTATTACCTGCACCGCATCGGCCGCACCGGGCGCGCGCGCAAGCACGGCGTGGCCTTTACCATGATGACCTATCAGGAAAGCGTGCGCATGGATGAGATCCTCAGGTACATGCAGACCCGGCCCACCCCGCTGCACTTTGACAACAGCAAGGTGCTGCGCCGGGAGGACGGCGAGGCTTTTTTCGAGCATATCTGACAGGCGGTTGATAAAAAACGCTGCTTCAGTCCTTGAAACGCTCCGGATATTTCTCAATGACCGCTTCGGCCGTCCAGGCATCCTGCAGCTGGGTATAGACCTCGCCCTGGCGGGTGCGGAACAGCTCGTCCCTGAGCGTTTCGCGCACGCTGTCCAATTCGACCGCGCCTTCCTGAACGTCCGACTGGTAGCGCAGGATATGGTTGCCGAAACTGGTGCGCGTGGGCTGGCTGATGTCGCCGATGCTCTCCAGCGCCAGGGCGGCCTGGGTGAAGGCCGGCACATAGTCTATGGTGTCCCGGCAGAGCGTGTAGCCCTGCGCGGGCTGGCCCGCGTCGTCATTGTACTGGGTGATCAGCGCTTCAAAGTCCGCGCCCTCGGCGGTGGCCAGCTGATAGACCTCGTCCGTCCTGGCCTGGATGCCGGCAAAAGCGGCCTCGCGCTTTGTGTCAAGCTCCTCCTGCTTGGCGGCAAGGAGGGACCGGGCTTCTTCAAGCTGCCGGTATACGGGCAGGCCGGATTTGAAGGTGTCCATTTCAGCGGATTGTTCAGCTGTCAGGCCTTCCAGGGCCAGCAGCTCCTTCATGCGTTTGGCGGCCTCCTCGCCCAGGGCGGCGTGCTGCTCGTCCACAAAGGCGCTGTCCTCCGGGGACGCGCTTTCGTTTTTAAGCGCATCCTCATAGCGGGTGAGCTCGGTTTGGGCCTGGTCCAGCGCGGTTTGCAGGGGAGACAGCTCGTTTTCCAGCGCGCGGATGGTGTCCTGCTCCTCCTGGGGAAGCTGGACCAGGATCTGGCGCACCGTGCGGTAGCCCGCGGGCGCGTAGTAGATTGTCTGGCCCCTATTAAGCGCTGTGCCGTAGGCAGCCAGGTTCTGGGCGTAGTTTTCTTTGGCCTGGGCGACCTTCTCGTCAAAGGCGCTTTGGATCTGGTCCTCGGTCACCTCGATATCGCGCCCGGCGTAGTCATACAGCTTTTCATACAGTTTGCTTTCCCTGGCTGATTGCAGGTAGGCTTCCGGCGTTATGTCCAGCTGCGCCACCTTCTTGTCAATGGCCGCTTCCAGCTCCTCGCCCTCCAGCGCCGTTTCGCCAAAGAAGACGGTCTTCACCTGCTGGCGGATGTTTTCAAACTGTGTTTTTCCCTGCTCTTCTATCTCGGCGGTTTCTTCATCCGTCATCTCGTCCAGGCCCAGCTCGCGCGCCTTTTGCATCAGCAGGAGATGCCTGGCGATGCTGTCCAGGGTGTTTTCCAGCACCATATCGGGGTTGACGGGCTGGGCAGGCATACGGTGGCTCTGCGCGTTATAGGCCTGATCCTGCTCCGCCTGCTGGTAAGCGTTTTCATAGTAGCGGGTAAACTTTTCCTTGGTGATTTCCTCGCCGTTGACCGAGAGGATGACCTGCTGCGCGTCCACAGCCTTGTCCTTGACAATCAGGTTGCAGCCGCTCATGAGGAAAGCCGCTGCCAGCAGCAGCGCCGCCAGGGCAAGTTTGCGGTTCGGAAGGCTTGTTTTCATTGACAGGTACGCTCCAGTTCAGATTCTTAAAAGGCGTGTCGGACACGCTCCAACAGTATACCCCCATTGCCCGAAAAGCACAAGCCGGCAAGGCTCTCCCGTTTATTCCTGTTTATTCAGCCTGTTTATTCAGCGCACTTTTCTGCTTATTCAATCATCGTTTATTTATGCACCGGAACTGTCTTTATTTGCAAATTTGTTGACAAAACAGGCTGTCTCATTTAATATTCTGAATGGAATCAGGGGGTTGAAAAGAGCAACTCTGATGAATTCTGTACCACAATACAAGGAGGAAATTGTATGAAGAGGACTTTTGCCCTGCTCCTTACCCTGGCGATGATGCTGTCCCTGGTAGGCACAGCCTTTGCCGAACCCATCACGGATTACGTCACTTTCCAGACCACAGCCAATGAGATGGAAACCTTCAACATCCTGTACAGCCAGTACGCCAAAGAGCTGGATGTGCTGACCAACTGCATTGACGGCTTGCTGTCCAATGACAACTACGGCAACCTGGTCCCCGGGCTCGCTGAGACCTGGGAGACCCTGGACGGCGGCAAGACCTGGACGTTCAACCTGCGCAAAGGCGTGAAGTGGGTGGACTACCAGGCCAATGAGAAGGCCGAAGTAGTTGCCGAAGACTTCCTGTGGGGCCTGGAGTGGGTGCTCAACGAGAAGAAGAACCTGGCAGCCAACATGGCCATGCCTTCTGAGATGCTGGTCGGCGCCCAGGAATATTTCGATTACACCAAGGAGCTGCCGGAGGCGGAAGCGCTGGCCCTTGGACTGGAGAAGTTCCAGGAGATGGTGGGCATCAAGGCGGTGGACGATTACACCCTGGTGTTTACTTGTTTAGCTCCCCTGCCTTATTTTGCCACCCTGGCCTCCTACAACTGCCTGTATCCTGTCAGCGGCAAGCTGCTGGCTGAGCTCGGCGTGGAGGGCATGAAGGCCGTTTCCTATGACACCCTTTGGTACAACGGGCCCTACACCATGACCACCTACGTGCAAAACAACGAGAAGGTGCTGACCAAGAACCCCACCTACTGGAACAAGGACATTCAGACCTTCAACACCGTCACCGTCAAGATGGTAGACTCTGTGGACATCGCTTTCCAGATGTACCAGACTGGCGAGCTGGACTATGTCACGCTCAACGAGGCCAACCTTCAGACCATCTACCGCTCCCCCTCCCATGAGTTCCACAACTACCTCAACGAAGCCCGTCCCACCAAGTATTCCTACCAGATTCACCTTGTCTATGACAAGAAGCTGGAAGACGGCAGCCCGGACGTTGCCTGGAATACCGCCATCGCCAACGAGGCTTTCCGCCTGAGCTGGTATTACGGCATGGACTTCACCAATTACCTTGGCCGTGTCAACGCCATCAACCCCCTCAACTGCACCAACTATTGCTACACCGCCGCCAACCTGGTCGCCACTTCCGACGGCAAGGACTATGTGCAGCATGTCATGGACCTGATCGGCCTGCAGCCGTCCAGTGAGGTTTATACCCGCTATGACGCGGAAAAGGGCGCCGCCTACAAGAAGCAGGCCATGGAAGAGCTGTCCGCCAAGGGCGTCACCTTCCCCATCCAGATGGACTACTATGTTTCCGGCAGCAACCAGTCCGCGCTGGACACCGCCCAGGTGCTCAAGCAGACGTTCGCTGACTGCCTCGGGGAAGACTATGTGGTCATGAACATCAAGACCTATGTCAACTCCCTCATCAAGGAAGTGCGCGCGCCGCAGCTTGCTTCCTTCTACATCAACGGCTGGGGCGCTGACTACGGCGACCCGATCAACTACCTGGGCCAGGAGACCTACGGCAAGGACAACGCTTTCTACTCCAGGGCCTATTCCAAGATCGACCTGGCGACCGACGAGGACCTGATTGCCCAGTACAAGGAGTTCACCGCCAAGGTGGATGCCGCTGCGGCCATCAACGAAGACCTGGATGCGCGCTACAAGGCGTTCGCGGAGGCAGAGGCATACATGATCGAGCATGCGCTGGTCATCCCGCTGTATGTGAACATCGCCTGGCAGCTGACCGGCGTCAATGACTACTCCAAGATTTTCGCGGCCTACGGCATCCAGAACAACCGTTATGTCAACTGGGAGACCAACAAGGATGGCTATACCACTGAGGACTATGTGAATTTCGCCAAGATTTACGAGGAGAATCGCAAGTAATAGTATGATCAAGTACACGATGAAACGGCTCCTCCAATCCGTTGTGACGGTGCTGCTCGTCGTGACCATCGTTTTCCTGCTGCTGCGTTTACTGCCAACTGATTATTACTTCACGGAAGAGCAGCTCATCAAGCTGACCGACCAGCAAAGGCATGATCAGTTGGCCGCGGCAGGCTTGCTGGATAGCCCCTTTGTACAACTGTTCCGTTTCTATGGTGACCTGGCGAGGCTGGATTTGGGAACTTCACGCCGCATTCAACACGGCGTGCCGGTCACGCAGGTCATAGGCGGCAAATTCCTGGTTTCCATGCGCCTGGGATTGATCTCCCTTGCCATCTCGCTCTGTTTGGGGGTCGCGATGGGGGTGCTTCAAGCCATGTACAAAGATAAATTTGGTGATCATGTAGGCACCGCCTACACTGTGTTTGTCAACGCGGTGCCTACTTTGATCACTTATTCATTGGTATTGGTCCTTGGAGCCAGGCTGTTTAAATTGCCATCCATGTATTCAGTACGCAATGTGGCCAGATCCAGCATTCTGCCGGTGGTGTGCCTCTCGCTCACCTCAACCGCGGGATACATGTTATGGACACGCCGCTATATGGTGGATGAGCTGAACAAGGATTATATCAAGCTGGCCCGGCTCAAGGGGCTTTCTTCCCGCAAGGTGATGTTTCGCCATGTGCTGAGGAACGCCTTCGTGCCCCTGGCCCAATACCTTCCCTACTCCATGTTGCTGACCATCGGCGGTTCCTTGCTCGTGGAGCGCTTCTTCTCAGTGCCTGGCATGGGCACCCTGCTGACGGATGCCATTTCCAGGTACGACACCAGCATCGTGCAGGCGGTTGTCATTTTGTACGCCTCCCTGGGGGTGCTGGGAGTGTTTCTCGGCGATGTGCTGATGACGCTGATTGATCCGCGCATTCGTCTAACCGACAAGGGGAATATACGCTGATGGACATGACGACAAACAACAAGTCCGGCCTGAAGCCGGGCAGTGGCGGCGACGTCAACGACCTGTTTACTTTCGCGGAATATCGCCACGCGCAGGCAGAGTTCACGGCCAGTACGGAGTATTCCTACTGGCGTTCTGTATGGCGTAATTTCCTGCGCAACAAACCCGCGGTGATCATGAGCCTGGTGTTCATTGTCCTGTTCATTTTCACCTTTTTCGCGGGTGTTATCGGCAATTTCCGCTATGACGAGATCAGGCCGAACAATAAGCTGATCTTTATGTTTCCCAACAATGAATATTGGTTTGGAACGGATAACCTTGGCCGGGACTACTGGAGCCAGGTGTGGTATGCGGCGCAGACATCCATCAAGCTCGCTGCGCTCGTAGGCGTCGGTGAAATTTTTCTGGGGGTCGTCATCGGCCTGGTGTGGGGGTATGTGCGCTCCCTGGACCGCTTTTTTACAGAGCTGTACAATATTGTCAACAACATCCCCACCATCATATACATGACGCTGATCGCCCTGATGGTCGGCCAGAGCTTCCTGATCATGGCGGTGTCCCTGATTTGTTTCGGCTGGCTTTCCACTGCGAGAAACATCAGGAACATGGTGTTTATTTACCGGGACAGGGAGTACAACCTCGCTTCCCGCTGCCTGGGGACGGGCTTGTGGCGCATCCTGTGGCGCAATATCCTGCCGTATCTGATTTCCGTTGTGGTGCTGCGCCTGGCGCTGAGCATTCCCAGCACCATCGCGTATGAGTCCACGCTGAGTTACCTTGGGCTTGGCCTGGATGTGAACACCCCCTCCCTGGGCATCCTGCTGCGAAACGCCCGCAGCTATTTTCTGGATTTCCCGTATCTGCTGATCTTCCCTGCGGTCATCGTGTCCTTGATCACAGTTACCTTCTATCTGGTGGGTAATGCGTTCTCCGATGCCTGTGACCCCCGCAACCACCTGTAGGCGGAGGAGCGCATGAGCAAGAGAGAAAAGGTTTTATCTGTCAAGGACCTGGAAGTGCAGTTTACCCTTCGCGGGCACCACCTGATGGCCATCCGGGGATGTTCCCTGGATTTGTATGACGGCGAGACCCTGGCCATCGTTGGTGAAAGCGGGTCAGGAAAGAGCGTTTTTACAAAGTGCTTCGTCGGCATGCTCGACAAAAACGGCGCCATTACGGGCGGCAGCATCCATTATCAGGGCCAGAACCTCGTGCATTTCAGGAGCGAGGCGCAGTGGCGCACCATTCGCGGGAAAGAAATCGCCATGGTGATGCAGGATCCCATGACCAGCCTGAACCCGCTCAAGCGCATCGGCGCGCAGATTCAGGAAGCGGTTGAGCTGCACCAGAATTTGTCCGGCGCCGCCGCCAAGAAGGAAACCATCCGCATGCTCGAGCTGGTGGGCATTCCTGAGCCGGAGAGGCGTTACTATCAATACCCCCACGAGTTTTCAGGCGGCATGCGGCAGCGGGTCGTCATTGCCACGGCCATTGCCTGCCGGCCCAAGATCCTTATTTGCGATGAGCCCACCACCGCTCTGGACGTTACGATCCAGGCGCAGATCCTGGATTTGATCCGCCAGCTGCAAAAAGAATTCGGGATGACCATCATCTATATTACCCATGACCTGGGTGTGGTTGCCAACGTAGCCGAACGGGTGGCGGTAATGTATGCCGGCCAGATTATTGAGATCGGCATGGCTGAAGAGATTTTCTACAACTCGCAGCATCCCTATACCTGGGCGCTGCTGGGCGCTTTGCCGCAGCTGGGCACGAGGGGCAACAAGCTTCCCGCGATCGATGGCGCGCCTCCCAACCTGTTCAATAAAATCACCGGCGACGCTTTCGCGCCGCGCAACCGCAAGGCGCTGAAGATCGACTTTGTGGAAGAGCCCCCGATGTTCAGCATCTCTGACACCCACTGGGTGAAATCCTGGAACATGGACCCCAGGGCGCCCGAGGTGGAGCAGCCGGCAGAAGTCAAACGCCTGGCGGAATGCATGCTGGAAAAGCGCAATGCCCAGGCGCCCGAGCCTGAAAACTATGAGGGGCGCGAAAAGCTGATAGAGGTAGAGAACCTCTATGTCGGCTTTGGCTCTGTGCGCAAACGCTTTATGGCGGTCAAGGGTGTCAGCTTTGATATTTACCGCGGGGAAACCTTTGCCTTGGTCGGCGAGTCGGGTTCCGGGAAAACCACCATCGGCCGCGCCATTTTGCGCATCAATCCCGCGACCGCGGGAGAGATCCGTTACCGCGGGCGCCGCATCAGCGGCAAGATAGACAAGGGACTGGATTTGGAGGTCATCCGCGGCTGTCAGATGATTTTCCAGGATCCCATGGCTTCCCTGAACGAGCGGGCAAAGGTGGATTACATTGTAGCTGAGGGCTTGCTTAACCATAAGCTCTATGAAAACGAGGAAGACAGGCAGCGCAAGGTGCACGATGTCCTGACTGAAGTCGGGCTGTTGCCGGAATTCGCCTCGCGTTTCCCGCATGAGTTCTCAGGCGGCCAGCGCCAGCGCATCGGCATAGCGAGGGCGCTTGTGATGGAGCCTGAATTTATCGTGGCTGACGAGCCCATTTCGGCTCTGGATGTCAGCATCCGCGCCCAGGTGCTCAATCTGTTGGATGATTTGCAGAAAAAACGGGGCCTGACCTATCTGTTTATTGCCCATGACCTTTCCGTGGTGCGCTTTGTCTCAGACCGTATCGCAGTCATCAACCGCGGGCAAATCGTGGAGCTGGCGCAAAGCGAAGAGCTGTTCTGCCATCCGATGCATCCTTATACCCAGGCGCTTTTATCCGCGGTCCCCAACCCGGATCCCAAGCTGGAAAAAGAAAAAAAGCTGCTGATCTACGATCCATCTGTCCATCAATACCGGAAAAACCCGCCAGGCTGGCAGAAAATCAGGCCGGGGCACTATGTGCTTGCCAACGAGCCGGAGATGGACGCCTATCGCAAACGCCTCCAGCAAAAGAAAGTAAACCATCTATAAAGGACATGATTCCCGGAGATTCAACCGCTTCAGCCGCCTGTGAACGGACAGGTGGCTTTTTGTCAATTTCTGCCCGCGGCCCTGTTATTTGTTCAAGTATTTTTCCAGCTCGCTGCGCTTCGCAATGCCCACCTTTTGAAAAACAGTCGAGAGATGGGCTTTCACAGTGTTGATCGAAATGTGCAAATAATCGGCGATTTCCTGATTGGTCTTGCCTTTGGCGGCCATCATGGCCAGCGCGAATTCGTAGGGTGTCAACAGGTTGGTTACCTTGTTGGAGGAGTACGGATTATGAATCTCTGTCCATCCGCGCCTGAAGAGCACTACTTTCTCGGCGATCATCTTGTACAATTCGGGCTCCCGGTCGCGAATATGTTTTTCTACCAGCCCCTGCAAAGGGCCGTGATGGCCGATAAACGGCTGGATATAGCCCTCGGGCTTGGCAAAGTTCAGCGCGTTAAGGAAGAAGCGGTCAGCCTGTTCAAGACGGGATAGATTGATGGCCGCCATGGAAGCCGCCAGGTTCAGATAGATGCATATAATCGGGTGGCGACCGGCAGCCATTGCCAGCGCGGCCTCAGCCACGCCCAGCGCTTGCGCGTATTCCTGCTGAAGGTAAAGCGCGTGGGACTGCGCGTACAGCGCAAAGAGCCGGGACCCTTCGGAACAGTCGGATAAACTTTCCAGCGGGATCGGCAGGATTTGCTCTCCCAGATTGAAAAAGGTGGACAAAACGAAGCGGTAAATATCATTGAGCGCGGCAGCGCGGCTGTTCTCCGGGTGCTCATGTGTTTGCCGCAGGGCTTTGAAGTCTTTCCGGGAAACCTCGAAATTGTGCAGGGCTACATTGGCTACGGCATGCGCCAGCAGGGCGAAGGCGCGGATTTCGGTGTGGCGGCTTTCCAGACAGTGTTCTGCCGCAGCGGAGGTTTCCTCATACCGCGCTTTTAAAAAGAAGTCCACTACTTTTGCGATCGCGTACTCTTCCTCATCGGACAGCACATTGGCCGTTTCGTCGGAGGAAGTGCTGACAAAAGGCGGATTGATAAACAGGTATTCTGTAATGACCCTTGCTCCTTTGCCGCGCCGCCGCGCAGCCAGAGGCAGGTCCTTCTGTGAGGACGCTTTGCTGTTTTTCAGATCATGCTCCGACATGCAACCAAGGTCTCCTTTCGCCTCACATCAGGGCACAATGCGCTGTTTCATACACCGAAGCAGCGGCTTTGTATTTCCCTGCGTATCCTCGCATATGGCGATACGGATCGGTTGACGTTTTCAAGGCCGTCCTCTTCTTCTCCACCCAATTGCTTTTTCCTGTTCATTTTATCATAAAGCCTTAGCTGCTGCAAATCACCCGGGTACTGTCAAGCGCCGTCCGCGTGAAAAATCGCGCGAGTGTGATATATAGACTTTTTTTGCGAAAAACGGGTGTTCTAAAAAACAGGATTCTAAATTATTCTAAGGCTGTACACATTACCCCGGATTGAACAAAAGGAGGAGAAACCCACATGAAACAGATGCTTGCCCGTGTTATCGTTCTGGTCCTGGTGGCCGCGTTTTTGCTGCCTGTCGTCCAGCTCCGGAAGACCGCTGCCCTTGGGATACCCAACCCTGTTGTTGAGTCGACCGCCGAGGAGGCCGCCGAGGCCTCGGGCACCAATGGCGCCAACCTGTTTTTTGAGGATGCGACAGACATCAGATATTCCTACATCAAAGGCCAGGAGGAGCCGGTCGTTTTCCAGGTGCAGTTTGCCTGGGAGGGGGCCAAGTGCGCCATCCGCGTGTTCAAGGGCACGCAGGTGAAGGACCTGTCCGGCATGAACTACACCTGGTCGCGGGATCAAAAGGTGATGGTCGGCGCCTACCCGGGCCGCGCGGCGTACAATGAGGGCGAGGCCGGCGTGCTCATATGGTATGACGCGCGCAACGAACTGGTGTACAACATCTCCATGACCGGCGATGTGACGCTGTTTAAAATGATGAAGCTGGCCCGGATCAACGCGGAAGCGGAGCGGGACCTGATCGGCCTTCCCAATCCCGTTTTCGAGTCAACTGCCGAGGAGGCTGCCGAGGCCTCGGGCACCAATGGCGCCAGGCTGCCCGAGGGGGCGGCGGATGCCAGCTATTTTTACATCAAAGGCCAGGAGGAGCCGGTCATTTTCCAGGTGAGGTTCACCTGGGAGGATGCCGAGTGCATCGTCCGCGTGTTCAAGGGCACGCAGGCGGAGGATCTTTCCGGCATGTACTACCCCTGGGAGCAGGACCGGGAGGTGATGGTCGGCGGCCAGCCGTGCCGCGTGATGTACAACGAGGGCGTGGAAGGCGTGGCGATATGGTATGACGCGCGTAACGGGCTGGTGTACAACGCATCCATGGGCGGCAACGCGACGCTGGAAAACTTGACGAAGCTGGCGCTGGCCAATGTCGAGTAAAAAGCAGGGATGTAACAAAGCAAAGCGCATAACAACAAACTGAACAGCATTCAGTTTGTTGTTACGCGTAAATAATCTAAGCTTTGAAGAAGGGATGGGTCCAATGAAAAAGAGTCTGATACTTGCGCTTGTCCTGGCGATGGCGCTTTTATCGCCGGCGCTTTCTGCCAGCGGCTCGCAGTCCGGCAACCAAGAGGATGTGTGGGCAACCGTTCGTGAAGCGTATATCTATACGTTTCCCCTGGTGCTGATGGACGCGACAAAAACAACATCGATCAATACGCGGGAGCATCTTCCCGACGTGAGAAAGGCTCCCATCAACCAATTGATGCATAGCGGGAAGCTTGCCGACGCTTCGTTCAAAATGATCGTATCGCCGAATGTCGACACAGTGTACTCGTCCGCGTGGTATGATCTCAGCGATGAGCCGATGGTCTATGTTTTCCCTGAAACGGACAGGTTTTGCAATGTGCAGGTCTTTGACGCGTGGACGAATACGGTTCGCGTGTTTGACAAGGCCGGCGATTACGCCATTGCCCACAGCGCGTGGGAAGGCGAGCTTCCACAGGGCGTAACCCGCATAGATGTGCCTACCGCAATGGCATGGTCGATCACACGCACCGTTTTGTCGGGTGAAGAGGACCAGCCGAACGTCCGCGCCATTCAGGCAAACATGAAACTCCTCCCTCTTTCGGCCTATGTTCAAGGCGGTGAGTATTCTCCGGGGAAAGGCAGCTACGCAGAGGGGAATGATTACGTCCCGGTTGAAAAAGTCCTGTCAATGGGGCCAAAGGCTTTCTTTGACAAGGCCAACGAGCTGATGAAAACAAACCCGCCCGCCCTGGCTGATGCGGACATTGTCAAGAAACTGGCAGGCATCAATGTCGGGCAGGGCATGAGCTTTGACCCGGGGATCCTTTCCGGCGACATTGCGGCACAGTGGAAGGAAATGCTGCAAGGCCTGAAAGAGGTGTTTATCAATGAGGCAACAAAATTTTCGATCAAGCTTGGGCAATGGAGCTATTTCGGCGCCCCCATCGGGGATTTCGGCACGGAATATACCTATCGCTGGGCGATTGCGCTGGGCGGGCTGGGCGCGAACACGGTTGACGTGGCGCTTTATATGAAGACGGATGTTGACGATTCAGGCGAGGCGCTGACAGATGAAAAGAACTATGTTTTGCATTTTAAAACATTCCCTCCTGTTTTGAATGACGGATTTTGGTCGGTCACGGCTTACGGCAGCGATAATTTCCTCATTGACAATCCCATCGGCCGGTACTGTGTCAACGACCGGACGGACTTTGTTTTGAATGAGGACGGTTCGCTGGATATCATTCTGTCCAGGGAACAGCCTGACAATATCGCGAACTGGCTGCCCGTTTCCGGCGCGGCTTTCCATTTCATTCTGCGCATTTATACCCCCGATATGGGTGCGCTCCCAAGTTGGCAGGCGCCCGTTATCCGCGTTTTGAATTGATACTGCCTCTTCAGCTGGGAGGCGTTTTGGGGCTGGATAGCCTGGAAAAACACAGGACAGCGGGCGGAGACTTGACGGGTCTCCTCTTGCGCGTAACGAACGCTTCCCCATACTCCTCCGGCGTGATGTACCGCCGCTAATTGACAGGCGGACCCGGAATGAAGCGTGTAAAGAGGGCCGCTGTCGCGCCGCTTGTGTTATCCATGGCAGGAAGCGGCGGCGCGGTGTATCTGGTTCAAGAACCCCCTGGCGGTGGGGCCAGGGGGTTCTTGTGAGTTCCCCGTTCTCTCAATGGGCAGATTGTCTAATTACGGCAGCACGATGCCGAAATCGCGCGTGAACGGCCGGTGCTTTGATGAAGGAGACAAGCTGATCACGGTTGCCGTCAACCTCCACCGCTGTATTGTAAAAGTTCAATAACGTCTAAAATATCAGCTTTTCCTTCTTCTTCAATCAGGATTGGTAGCTGAGCCGCTTCCGTGTGTCTTTCTTTAATTAAAAAGTTCCATGAAAGAATAGAAGCTTTCTGGAGTTCCTCCGGAAATAACCACCTTTCCGTTTGCGACGGCGTCTTCAGGATCGAGCTTCGACAGAACCAGCTGTTTCCAGGTCAGCGAGTCGGTCACGATCTCGAACTGGCCCTTGCTCGCGGACGGGGGATCGACCTCGAGGATGCCCTTGCGAGCGTTCAGCGTGTAGTGATCTGACACCTTGGGGCCATTCGCCTTGATGTCGGTCAGCTGAAGGCTAACGACGATGTCCTTTTCCATTGATTTCGACGCGTTGAGACTGACGGCCAGGATGCGATGCAGGGTGGCCATGGGCATCAACTTTACAAATTTATCGTCGATCCTCGAAAAAATAAGCTTTGGATCAGTGAGTGCGTAGGCCCTGCGGGTTTGGCCAGTCATCAACAAGTAGTCGGACAGAAGCATATTGCGCGCCTGCGAATTCATCGTGTTTTCCGCCAGGGCCAGCATGGCCGCCTTCTTGGTCTCGAACGCCACAGGGTTATCCGGTTCCAGCAAGAGCGCATCGTCGGCGAGTCTCAATGCCCATTCCGGGTTGATATCCAGAGCCGCCTGGGCTTTGCTTGCCAGATCGCCATCGCCTTGAGCGAGGAAGGCCGACATCTCTGCCTCACTCTGGGTAGTCTGTGGAAACAAATCCCTTACTTCGCCGGTGTAGTAGCCGCGGTAATAGCGGAAGATGTGGACGATGTTCCATTCTTTCGATCCATAAATCTCCTGCAAATAGGGACTGGAGGCAAGATGGGGCGGCAACACGATCAAGTCCATCATCTTCCCCGCCGTATAGCCTCTGTTCATGTAGTAGAGTGTTTGGTCATTCACAAACTGGATCGCATCGCTGAAGTTGGTGAGGTATTGGCTGACGTTATCTTTTCCGCTGGTGACGGGATTGGGGCCATGGATCGTCACCAGGTATTCGGGATTGAGTCCCCTGGCAATCTTCAGGGTATTGACGTAATCCAGCGGATCCCTCAGGCGGCTGCCTCGCGTGGTCGAGATAGCCGGAAACGCCTCGTAAACGACGGCGATCTGGATCAGGACTTCTTTTTGCGGCAACCACACTAAGAGGACATCTGTCGTCTCACCGGCTACCGGAATGAGATCCACATCAACACCGGCGATCGTCAACCTTGTCTCTTCCTTGACGGTCTTTGTCGGCGCCAGGAAGCCTGATGGCCCGAAAGTCTGCGTCCCGGCGAGGCCGTAGCCGACAAACCAGCCTTCTCCGTCCTGGACGGGTGCGTCCTGGAACAACGCTCCTACCATCTTGGTGCCGCCCTCGACCCGCGACGGATAGACAGGGCCAAACCACTCGCTGAACATGTTATTCAGCAGGCTCTCGTGACCGATGATCTCCGTTTGCTCGCCGGCAAAGACAGAGGCGCCGTTGACATGGCAGTCATGGTGGTGGGTGTAGATGATTGCTTTGACGGGTTTCCTGTCGAAGATATTGTCCAGGTTGGCATTGAAGGCATCCTTGACCATCTGTGCCGCGGGAATGCTCTCCCCGGGATCTACGACAACCAAGCCGTCAGCGCCCTCGATCAGCACGGGATTGTCCCGGTTGTACCCTCTGGCAACCCAGACACCGTCTGTTACTGTTAACACTGCGGGTGGAAAGAACTCCTCATACTTGGCCAGGAGCGTCGGATGGACGGGCACTGCCTCCGGCACATATGGCGCCGGCGCTGCTCCAGGTTCTTGCGCCGCTACGCAAACAGCTGTTCCTGCCAGAACCAGGATGGTCACGAGGGCAAAAAGTTGGAATTTTGTTTTCATAGTCTTTCTCCTTTGTTTAGTTCGGGGTGATTGATAAAGTGGTGCGCGTTGCCTCTTTCATTCGGCGCGGGCTCCGGCTACGCCTCATTCTTTCGGCTTAGCGCTGCCATCAAAAATCCTCGTCCCGCCAGTGCATTTACTCATTCGTTCAGTATAAATCCCCTGCATGGCAGTTCGCGCGGATGACGCGCGCTTCCTTATCGCGGTTTGTTGGCCCGATCGATGGCTGTACCGGTCGCGACCTTGCCGTCGGTAATTTCATGGTCAACAAGGATTTCGTCCTGTGTGAGCATGAAGTATCTGTCCCATTCCGGGCTGCCGGGCAAGCCCTTTTCATCACTCCATGTAATATCCAGATAGTAGGTGCCGGAATCCAGCTTAACGATGTTCCACATATGGGCGAAATTGCCTCCGGAAACGCCGTCCACGGTTTCACACCACAGGTTCGCTTTTTGGCACAGGTACAGGAACCCTTTTGAATATCCCTGGCAGATTGAATGCCTGCCCACGATGGAACCGTATGCGGTTCCGATCTGCCATCCCTTTTGGAGGCCGTAGTCAAAGGATGTGACCAGCGAAATAACCGTGGCCAGGTAGCGGTATTGATCATAGGCTGAATAATCATCCGGCATACGCTCTATGATCCGGGTACAAACCGCTTCAAAGCGCAGCATTTCTTCGCGAAGCGCGGCCGTGTCGGCCGGGCGCAGTTCCGCGTCCCATGGCATGAAATAAAGAGCCTCCAGCGCGGTGGTCACATTGTCTTTGACCACCTCGCGCAGCATAAAGCAGGTATGGATTTCGGGGTGGTCGGTAGTTAAAGCGCCATATACGACCAGCGCCATGTCCATCGCCTCATGCCCATGCCGGGCAGCGGTGTAAGAAAATGGATGAAAGTTCTGCGCGTTTTCCAGCATTTCATCATATATGGATTTTTCTTCCCGGCTCAGGCTGTCATAGAGAAGCTTTGGCTCATAGCTGAAGGTGACGACGGACTGCTGCCGGCGGTCAGCATCAATCAGCGCGATGGCTTCATCAATATACAGGTCAATGAACGCGGCAGCGTCCTTCTGAATAGCCGGGGCAATGGTCGGCGCGCCGGCTGCGGATCCCGGAGGGATCTTGTTTGCCTCTGACAAAGCGCTTGCCCCCTGGCCCAAACTGCCGGCAAGCGCAAGAATGCTTAAGGCGAGTATTGCCGGCAAAACAGTAAAAATCGGTCTTCCGGTTTTACGGAGCGATATCAGGTAAAACACCGCGGCACAAGCCGACATGAAAATCACCATTGCTGTCATCCGAAGCTGTATCGTTACCCCTCCTTACATCCGAAGCCTTTTTGGAGCGCTTCCCGTAAAAAATGAATCGCTACTCAATATAACATAAAACAGCGATATCTGGAACCATCAGATTCCGGCGAAGAAAAATTATAGCCATCGTGCGCGGTGAACACCCTTCGCCAATTCGGCGTGGATAACTCGCCGATCATCCGCGGCGGCGACAGCTTTGGCGGCGGCCTCATCCACGCTACGCGCAAGGGCTTCCTCCTCCTGAACCGTTCCGCCTCCTGTTATTTCAGCGCGATGTACTTCGGCTGGTCCAGGCTGTTCAGGCGCCCGCATCATTCCTTTTTCAGGAATTCCTCCAGCGCTTCCACTGACAGGGGCCTCGAATAGTAGAATCCCTGTATTTCATCACAGTTTATGCTTCTTAGAAAATCGGCTTGTTCCTTTGTTTCCACGCCTTCCGCCGTAATATCCGCGCTGAAGGCTTTTGCCAATGAAACAATGACTTCCGTTATGGGAGCTGTTTTACTATCCAAATCTATTTGGTCTATAATGGCTTTGTCTATTTTTATTCTATCAAAGGGCACCAGCTTCAACCGGTTCAGTGATGAGTATCCTTTCCCGAAATCATCTATGGAGATTCTTACTCCCAACTCCTTCAGTTTGAACAGTTTATCAATTACATCCTCAGGATTGCTGGAGAACAGGCTTTCCGTGATTTCCAGCTCAATCAATTTCGGGTCGACCCGGCTTTCCTCTATAATTTTTCTAAAATCGCGGATAAAATCTTTTCCCTGGAATTGCATAACCGACAAGTTCACAGAAATACGAAGAGGCGGGAATCCCTTCGCAATGAGCCTGTTATGTTCTTGAAGCGCCGATTCCAGCACCCAGAGCCCCACATCGTAAATCAGTCCCGTTTGCTCAAGCATGGGGATAAATATATTCGGCGCTACTCTCTTGTTGTCGATGGTTGTCCATCTGAGCAGGGCTTCAATCCCGGCTGTTTTTTCCGTGACGCAGCTGATCTGTGGCTGAAACTCCAGGGAAAACTCTTTATTCTGCAATGAATGGAAAAGCCTGTTCATGAGCAAAGTATTCTGCGCAGCACGGCTTTTCAGCTGCTCGGAACAGAGAACGACCTTGCTGTCGGAGGATTTCGCTTCATATCCTGCCAAATCGGCATTCTTCAAAAGAGTATCCGCATCTTTTCCATCATCCGGATACACGGATATGCCTATATTGACAGTAACGAATAATGCTTCAACTCCTCCCCTGGGTAGTATGGGATTGGAAAAAGCATTCAATATCATATTCGCGCACTCGTCTATTTGCTCGGCAGTTTCCGCAAAAGGCATGACAATAATAAATTTTCCTTCACTGACCCTTGACAAATCACATCCTTCCTTCATCAGTTTTTTTAGAGTTGATGCCGATTCGATCACGATTTGCTCCCCTATATTGTGTCCGAAGGTATCATTAATCATTCTCAGATTGTTCAGCTCAACATCAAAAATCACCATTTTCTCTGATTCTTTTCTGTTGTATATCATTTCCTCCAAGGTTTTTTTAAGCATATTCCTGTTCGCCAATTTTGTAGATTCATCAAAATAAGCGAAATTGTACAGCATTTCTTCGTATAAGATCTTTTTCCTTGTGTCTCCCAATATATTTGTTATTATTTTCAAGAAGTACAGCCGGCTTTCTGTGAATCTTTTGTCACTTCGCTCTTTGTATTCAATGACAAGAAACCCGTCTGTCTTTTCGTCAATGATGATTGGCAGTGCGAAGAAGGAATTTATTCCTCTTGACATGAAAAAATCTCTTTGGTTTCCGGCCTCGTCAACGGAAATACTCGTGACATCTTCGCACAGCACAGGCGAGTTTTGGGCTATCAGAAGTTTGGCTTCAGGAAAATCCGCTGTCTTAAACGTCGTTCCCGGATAAAAGGAAGATGATTGATTCTTTTTGTCTTTGACATACATATTGAGAACCGTTGCGTTTTCATAGCCGGCGTCGAATTCAAATAAATACGCGTTGTCAAAATGAAGTGTTTCGGCAGACATTTCAAACATTTCATCGATTTTTTCTTTGGCGTTTTCGCTGTGAACTGAAATAAAGTTGGTGGAAATCTTTTCAAGCGTTTCCTGTTCTTTTGAGAATCTTTGGTATCCCCGAAGCTTTGAGGCATATTCATTCGTGAGGTATCGCACAGCATAAAAAGACAGCACAATAATAAAAATCCTTTTCAAATACTGGGCAATATCGATGGTGACAGGAACTTCCGGGCATATTATCCAGAGAACTATTTGGGTGATCAGGGTAAAGACCAAAAATAAAAATGTGTGGACTCTGCTGTCAAGGACAATGGAAAACAAAAGAAATACTATATACACTGCCCAGACTGTCGCTGCCCCGATATCAATATCTTTCACTATGAAAAAAGTCATGCCCACGATGCTTGTTATCAGGAAAAGGGTATTTTGAGTTGCATGCTTTTTCGCTATATGCGGTATAAACAGCAACCATGTGCCCAAAATCCACACGACCAAGGCGAGTGAAAACTCTCTTGCGAAACTTAATCCCGCAACAAGATAGCCTGAAAAAAAGGATCCTGCGGCGCCAATTGTAAACATGGCCGCCGCGGTATGAAACATACGCAACCGGCTTTCTCTTATCATTCCGGGATCCCGGGGAAAGAATTCCGCCCTGGTTCTTTCAAGAAGCAGCCCGAATTTTCTCAATGTTACAGACAATAATATCGCAGGAGAAATCAACAGCACAATTGTCAGCCTGGGAATCTGTTCCAATCCCAAAACATCGGAAAAAATATCCGTGATTGATCCCGTGAAAAAGGGAACGATGATGGATATCAGGAAATAAGTTATATACCGCTTCAAAGAGGCAGGAGGATCAATGGTTTTCCACCAGCGAACAAGCAATACAGCAGCAGTGATTGAATAGACAGTGGAGTATAAGGCTATCCAAATTTGTCCGATATTTGCGGAGAGAAAGCTTCCCAAGCCGCTGCCGCTCGGCACCAGCTCATATTGTATCTCTGAAAAATGTCCAAAGGGCGCGAACAGGATGATGCTTATAACGGAGGGTAAATAGAGCAGAATACCGACACCCGGCTTTTTTAATCGAAAGCTGTTATTTGTCAGGATTAAGACAAAGTGGAGGAAAAAGCTGTAAAACATACCCCAACCGAAAACGGAGAAAGAATTCCAAAAGGCGCTTGCTTCCGCTGTTGGCTCGGAGTATGAAAAGCAATATGCGAATGACCATGTTGCCATTGAGAGTGTTAAAAGCAGAAACCGCCTGTTGATATGGCTTTTGATGTTTGAAATCAGCGTGTATAAACCAAAAAATATATAAAAACAACCGCAAATGTAATACATTGCCGACAGTACGATATCATGTCTCATGTTCATTTTAACACCAAAACAAGATTTTCAGATCTCTGCTGTTGCAGGTTTCCCCCTGTTTTCTTTCGTTTTTAGTTGGTTCGGTCACTTTTTGTGTTAGCAAGGTTTGGAGATCTCACATGTATTCTAACACCGCCGTTGATTTATATCAATGCTTTCTTAGTATTTGTACTACAATAATACGGACTTGGAAAATTTGAATCAGCATATCCGCCCGTATCACGAAGAGCTTCATTCGTTCAGCACTGGCTATTTTTACTCCGCCCATCAATGGCTTGATAATTATTGATGATCAGCTCCGCCAAATGACCCGGCCCGCCGTCAATGCGCGCATAATGGCAGCCGCGACAGAGCTGGTAAAAAACAGGAACTTGAAATAAAATCAAATATGCTGACTGCAAGCTTGAGCATCGGTGCCGGAAGGTTATCTGATGAGTACGGGATTTGATATAAAAGCAGCGGAAAGGCAATCGTTTGATGGAGAAGATACGGCGCAGTTTTGTATCAAGCGAGAACGGAGGAGCAGAGCGTGAACGTCATAAGCAATATCCTGCGGCCAATCAGCCTGCCGCGCATGGTTCGCATGCGTCAATGCTTTGCGGGTGACCATATCCAAAATGTATACGGCGAGACCCGAAGGAACATTGAGCGCTTTGCGCAGGCGGTTCGGCCGGGCATGCGCGTTGCGGTTACCGGGGGCAGCCGGGGCATAGCAAACATGCCGGACATCCTGCGGGCAGTGGCGGACTTGGTAAAGGAAGGCGGCGGAGATCCGTTCATCATCCCTGCCATGGGCAGCCATGGAGGAGCGACAGCCGATGGCCAGCGCAAGGCGCTCGAATCGTTAGGTATCACTGAGGCGGCCTGCGGCTGCCCGATCATCAGCAGCATGGATACTGTACGGATTGCGGTTTCACCGGAGAATACGCCCGTTTACATCGATCAGGCGGCTGCCAAGGCCGATGCCATCGTGTTGGTTAATCGAATCAAACCACATCCCATGTTTATGGCGGACTATGAGAGCGGCCTGATGAAGATGGCGTCCATTGGCCTTGCCAAGCAGCGGGGCGCGGACTTCTTCCACCGGGCAGGCATTGAGCGCTTTCACAGGCTCATCCCGCTGCATGGCAGCATCGTGCTGGAAACCTGCAATGTGCTGTTTGGCCTGGGCATCATCGAAAATGCCTACGACCAGACATGCAGGATCGCTGCGCTTGCGCCCGAAGAGATCGCCGCCCGGGAGCCGGGTCTGCTGCTTGAAGCAAAGGCGCGCATGCCGCGTATCCTGCCGGGAAAAGCGGATGTGCTGGTGGTGGACAAAATGGGTAAGGATATCAGCGGTGATGGCATGGACCCGCACATTACCGGGCGGTTTTCCCGGTCCTATACAGGCAGGCCGAATTTCTCCGCCAAGCGCCTGGCGGTGCTGGACTTGACCGACGCGACAAATGGAAACTTCATTGGCATTGACGCCGCTGACGTGACCACCCGGCGCGTCATGGACAAGGCGGACATTCAGCAAACCTATCCGAACGCGCTGGTTTCCTGCTGCAGTCAGCACATGCCCATGTACATGCGCAATGACCGTGAGGCGATCCAGTGCGCGGTCAGGATTACCGCCGGGATCGACTCGAACAGCGCAACGATTATTCGCATTGCGGATACGCTTCATCTTTCGGAAATCCGCGTTTCAGAAAATATGATTGAATCCGTGCGTAATATTGCCGGCCTGGAATGCGTCAGTGAGCCGGAGGACTGGGCCTTTGATGCGCAGGGGAATCTATGGTAGGCCTCCTCTTCAGGGTGGAGGGGTGTTGAAGGGGAGAACCTTGCAGTATTCTTTGAGAATTGTTCAAGCGAGATTCGCTCTCCTTATTCCTCAATCACCGGACCATGCTCATGGACAGCGCTGCTTGTGTTTTCTCCGTTCCTTTCCCCACAGCCGCATTCCTTCAGTACCTCTTTCATTCGATGTAGGCTCTGGCTACTTATACTGCGTCCAGTTGCTTCGCGTCCCACTGTACAGGTATCCATGCCGCAGACAAAAGGACAGGATTTACTGTTTGAGCTTCTTGAGCATCTGGCAATGGTCATTGCGCATTCGGATGAATTCCTTGACTTGCTCATCCTCGGCGCTGGGAACATGAACGGGGCTGTAAGTTCCGTATGCCAGGCATTGCGCGATATTTGCGGCATCGCGTCCGTCGGTCTTGACCCGCTTCCCGCCGCGCGGGGACGGCAGCGTGGTGGGCGCCAGAATGATGCATTCAATCTTCGCTTTGGTTAACTGATGGTACAGCGTGTATCCCAGACATCCTGCCTCATATCCGCAGACGATCCGCGTTTCCTGCCCATACTTCTCCCTGAGACGGTGCACATAGGCAACGATTCGGCGGTAATCATTGTCTGTCTGGACGATGCCTGTCGGCTGTTTCATATCCAAAGCAAAATGTGCCAAAGTAAAACTGTTCCGATGAACATCCATTCCTACGTAAAGCGTGCTATAATGTTTCATGTAATGCCTCCTATTTGTATGTGGTAACCCCTGTGGATAGTAGTTTCATACTCATCTTACAGGTGAATCCTCGTTTCTACAAATCCCGGGGGCATTACATATTGTCTGATGTAAAGCTTGTTTGCATCCAAAGCGGCGAGGGATTTTATTGTCCTGCAAGGAAGGAAACCGATGGCGTAGCCTGAGCTGCGTTGAGGTTGACTGATACAGCAGGGCGATCAAAGACCCGGCGCGATGATGCAATAAAGATTGGAATCAGTATTAGCGCAACCATCAAAAATTTTCGCCCCATCAGTGCATTTACTCTTTCGTTCAGTATTATTCCATCAGCCAGCCCATATCCCTTTGATTCATCATATGCACAAACAGCCTGAAGGGAGTCCCGTATTGACGCGGGTCGGTTTTGCTTGGTTCAGCAAACCGGAAAGGGATCACCAACCAGCATTTGCACAATGGAGAGCAAGAACTCCGTGAGTTCGGTTCCCACCCTGACGGATGCGCCCGGCGCAAGCTTGCTTCGTTGGATACAGCACAATCCTCTGATGCGTCCGTCAGTTTCGGAAAGCCAAAACAATCCGCATGCGGTGCGGTTATGTCCCCCAATTGCTCAGTTGTAAATTCGCCCGGCTTGGATGTGCACCATACGATGGCGAATTTGCCCGGCATAATGAACCTCGGAGTACACGAACCCATAGTTGCCGTAGTCAGGATGTTTTCCGCTTTGCCGAGCGCGGAAGCGCGAAACATCTCGAAGTACAGAGGAATCTCATCGTTGTTCTTTACCAGACACAACACGCTGACCTATGCGGTTCCGCCCGGCAAAACATTTACAATGCTGGCCTGCGGCTCGTAGATGTACCTTGTTCATCCTGAGCGAGGGAGACAGGTGCAAAAAACAGCGCAAGCGCGCAGGCGAGGACAAAAATTTCCATGGTCTTTCACTGGTTTTAATGGAAATCCGACAGATCCGCGTCATGGAAGCCCACGTCGCCCTCTTCCGAACTTTCCAGCGTGAACGTATGCTTGTAATTCCTGCCCTTGATCCCGGTCGGATCGCTCTTGCTGTATGCGCCCAGGTCGCCAAACAGCAGTTCCTCGCCGTACCAGTACGGCCCGGACCCCCACGCGATGGTGTACTCGCCGCTGGGAACCTTGACGGTGATGCGCTTGCCCGCCTCAACAAAGCAGGAGACCGCCAGCGCGTTGCTGTCGGCGCGGCGCATCTGGATGTAGGTGGCTTTGCTGTCCTTGCTGAGCAGGAAGGTCACCTGCGTGCCGGATGTGGAACCGGACAGCCTGCCGGTCTTCGGCATAGGGATGGCGGCGATGTCCGGCAGCCGCTCGACGGTCGTTTCCAGCCCTTCTGCGGATTCCTCATAGGCGAAGGCACCCAGGTACGCGGCATAGTCCGCGGGCAGCCTTCCGGCCAGCAGATCGTCGACGCTGAAGGTGACGGTGAATTTATAGTTGGCTTTTTTCTTCGCAGCCACGGCCTTGTCGGCGATGCCCTGCTTCAGCGCGTCCAGAAGCGCGTCATGGGTGTCGAAGCGTCCCTCTTTGGGCAGGTATGCCTGAGCGTCCAGCACAGCGGTGTACGCAAGCTGTAGCAACGAGGCGGGATCGACGCCTACGCAGCTCATGGCCAGCGCGTCCGGTCCGCCTTTTGCGTTGAGCGTCTGGCTTTTTTGCGCGTAAAACAAAGAGGACAGCGCGTTTTCAGGAGTATCTGCGGCCAGCCTCATCTCGCTCATCCGGTCGGCAAAGGCCTCTGTCGGCTTGAGCAGGTCGGACGCGCTCGCCAGCTTTCCGTCGATTGGAGAAGGGAAGAGATACGCGGTCAGGGCGGCGGAAAGCTCCTTGCCGCCAAAAGCCTTCTGCGCGGCGGAAGCCGCCTTGGTGACGGCCTGTTTCAGCGCGTTCAATCCCTTCGCCGTCACTTCTCCGTCCTTCACCGGCACGCTGAGCGCCAGACGATAGGCGGCCGCGTTGGTCAGGGCGGACATCAGCCACGCGGTTTTGTCTTCCGCGCTGGCGTACTTGCCCAGTTCAGACAGCAGCGGGTCATAGCCGCGAAGGTTGAAGGTCAGCGCTCCGTCCTCAAGCTTCGCGTTTTTCGTGCCAGCGTTGTAAATGGCCGCCTGCCAGGCGTTCTTGGTCTTATCCGCCTGCTCCGCCAGAATGCCATTCAGCACGCTGCCCGCGTTCAGGTTTGTGATCTTGCGCGCCGAAACGGCCTTGGCGCGTTCTTTGATCAGCGCCGCGCGGATTTTCTCTGCAAAACCCGCGTAATCCCTGCCTTCGTAAAGCTCCGGGACATCCGCTTTGGCGATCCAGTTGTTCCAGCTGTAAATGGTGTTTCCCAGCCTGTTCGTGCGGGTTATCGAGGCAATGGCGGAGCGGGACTTCGCGTTCGTCAGTGTCAGCGAAACCGTGCAGTTATAGCCCTTGACATACGGCTCCTCGCTGCCGTAAAAGCCGCGGAAGGGGTATTGCAGGTCAAAGACCAGAAAGGAGGAGGCCAGGTTCGGGTTGCCGGTGAGGATCGGGGCGTCATCTTCCAGTTTCCAAAGCAGTTCGGCGACGTGCTGGGTAAGCGCGTTGTCAAAATCGCCCTCCTCATCCTTTTTCCAGCCGGTTTTCGGAGCGGACTCTGCGCCGTCCTTTACAACCACGCAGACATATCCCGCGCGGGGGCGGGACGGCTTGAACTTCGCGTACGAAACGCCGTAAAAATTGGCGAAATCCGATTCTGACCAGTAGACCGGTTCGTAGCAGAACTGCGCGCCGGGGTCGGCGAGCAGCGCCTTCATCGCGTCTGACACCTCAGTTGCGCTGTAGACCGATACGCCGTTGACCTGGCCGTCTGTATGGTCGGGCAGCATCCGGTCGAAATGAGGGAAGCTGTTCTGAAAGCGCCGGTATTCGTCCGTATCGCTGGCGGCGATGTTTTCTGTATGCCAGCTGAAGGCGTCAGCCAGGCCGTTCGCCTCCGCCAGCGCATACATCTCTTCTCCGACCGCCTTCGGATCCATGCCGTCCGCCAGCGCCCGGTCGGCGGTATCCAGCAGGCTCTCCACGTCATCGCAGTCGCCATAGGCGGCAAGCCCGGTCTGCGCCGTGCCTTCAGCCGGGGCGGGCGCGTACAGGGCAAGTATCAGAATCAAGGCAAATACCGGGGCGAACAGCTTCTTCATGATTGTTTTCCTCCTCCTTTGTTATACCCTGCCGCGCAGTCACGCACGGGGCGTGCGCGCGCATATTTCCCTTATGGGTACAGGGGTGCCTGCTTTTGTGCCGTTTGTTCCGGCTGGGTTGTTTATTTGCCGACTTCCGGAACAAAGCCCAGAATGATTTCGATATCCGTCTCGCCGGCTTTGCTGCTCAGGCCGTTGTCCAGGGTCCGGCTTTGCACCTCTACATGGGGGATATAGGTCAGTGACAGACTGTCCGACGCGGCGTCGTAGGCCAGAGTCAGCAGGATGTCCCCGGGTGTCAGGCGCAGCGAGTCTTCTTGCGGGGCGAAGCCGCCGTATTGCGTCAGATTCAGCTCCGGCACAGAGAAGGGCAGCTCGGGCACAGCTTCGATCAGGCCGTTCAGGTCGATGTCCGAGGACATGGCGGCGCTGGCGTCGAAAGACAGCCTGGAACCGTATGCGGTAGGGCCGTTCAGGGTCATCCCCGCGTCGATGGTGAAGGGGCTGTCCTCGCTGAGCGTTTTGAAGTGCAGCGTCCTCAGCTGCCAGCCGCGGCCAGCCCAGGCGGGCGTTTCCCCGTCAGCAGGCTTTGCGCCGGGATTGGCTGTATCGGCCTCTTCCGCCCTGTCGGCCTTTTTACATTCGGCAGTGTAGGAATAGCTGCCTCCGCGGGTGAATGTAGAGGTGATGTCCAGCTTCAGGACGCCTTCTTCCAAGGACCAGGAGCCGTTCACGCTGCCCAGCTGGCTGGTGGCGGGGATGTCCACGGAGAAGCGGCTGTCGTCGTTGGTGATGGTGAAGGGATAGCTTTCATGGTAATCGCCCTGATCGAAGGTGTATTCGCCGGAGCCGTCGGCGTTGATGATGGCGGTTAGGTCAATGGGCTGACCGCCGTTTTTGGGCTTGCCCGTGCCGCGCCATTCGCCTACCAGCTCCTCGGGGATGGTTGTCTGCGCGGTGCCGCTGTCCCGCTCCCACAGCAGGATCGGTTCCTGATCTTTCTCGGTGGGAACCAGCATGATCAAATCCGGAAGCGTGTCGCGGTTGTACCGGAAGTTGAATTCAGTGCCGATAAAAATGTCCCTGTCCGAGGCATAAAGCGCTTCATCGCCATAGTACGGCACCGGCATCGCGGCGAACTGAACGCCGTTCGCGCCAAGGGAAAGCGACTTGGTCATGCCGGCGATCACCAGCGTCAGCCGCCCGTTGTCAATCTCTATGCTGTCGAGTGTAAGATGATAGTTCGTTCCTTCAAAGGACACATCCGCCGAACCCAGTTCCGCCAGTGCCGGCAGGGCGAAGAACAGGGAAAGAATCAGGGCCATTGCCAACAGCTTTTTCATGATGGAACCCCCCTTATGTTTTGATTCGTATTAACCATGGTTTGAGTAGATTTCGCGCTGCCGGTTTGTTGGTTGGTTATAATTTCATCGGCAGCGATATGAATTTAATTGTCACGGTTCGTTCGCCGCGGCTGCGCCCTGATCCAAATATGCGATGCCCACAATGCCTTCGATGCTCGCCAGCAGGATGAGCGTGCGGTCATCCTGCAGCTTCCAGGCATATTTGCTGGTTTGGGCAAACATTTCCTCGTCAATTGAGCCGTCCATGGCCTTGACTGTATCAATGATGGCGCTGTAATCGCTGACATTGGGTTCGCCGTAGGCGGCGGTCATTTCCGCCTTTGCGTTTTCCAGCGTTTCCGCGGCGTTTTCGTAGCCTTCCAGCACTTCCTCAATGACGGCAAGACGGCTGTTCCAAAACACATAGTACGTTTTAGTGTCGCACCCGGCCATCGTATCGCCCGTTCCCTGATAAATGGTCAAAGAGTCCCCGTCATACCCCGCCTTTTGCTCAGGCGTGCCTTCGATGGCCATGACCTCCTCCGGCGAAGCGCCCCAGACGATGCCGTTGCGGAAGGTGAAGACATAGTCCTCAGCCTCCGCGCAGGCCGGGCCGGTCAGCGCGATGAGGAGAACAAGCAGGGATGTCAGCGCTGTACAGAATCGTTTCATGGGTCTACCTCCTTCTTTTTGGGGATTGTTTGGAATGTTATTCAAAACGCGATGGTCAGCATCAGAAGCCGGTGTTTTTTCATGTTTTTTTCGCAGCGTTTATCGCTATTTGCTGAACATCCCGGTATAAGGAATCTGCAGCGCGCAGCCGCCGGGGTTGGATCTCCCGCAGAGCAGGTCGCCGCCGTTCCAGCTGAGCATCGTTAGGTGCATCAAGAAACGATGCTCAGCTTCCTTTTCATCGTAGAGCGCCTCAAGCTGTACGTTGGTCATCAGAATGTCGGCCTCCAGGGTTTGCAGGTCGAGGGCAAGCAGATGGGCTGACTCCGTGTCGTAAAGCAGAAGCCGCGCTCCGTCGGCGGCTATCCCGAGGGGGACCAGCGCCCTTACTTCGGAAAGCGGGTATCCCAGCTCGTCTACAGCCGCATCGCGCTCAGCACGATATAGGGCGGGCGGCGTGAGGCTCTTTACTAAAAGCGCCTTCGCGGTATCGTCGCCCCCGGCAAACGTCCACATGGGGCTGCACATCGCGTATTGCGGGCTGTATGCCACGCCTGCGCCTGTCTGCTCGCTGAAAAACAGCGTATCGGGTACGCGCGCAAGGCCGCCCGCCTCAACGCGCCGAAGCTCCCGCCCGTCCGCGCCGTAATGGACAAAGAAAACATCGCGCACGAGCACATTTTTTCCCTCGACCTGCGGCTGCTCCGCACGGGTAACGTACTCGATCAGCCACACGCTGCCATCCGAAAGCAGGCACATGGAGAAAGGAACGATCACGCCACCCTTTGCAGTGGCAAGCGGAAAAGCTTCCGCTTTGGCGGTATCGGGCTTGAGCAGCCACATCCCGCTCATGTCTCTGCTGCGGAAAAGCACGCTGCCGTCCGGGCCCACGCACGCGGCCGAAGCATCCAAATACAGCGTTTCGCCCGTGCGCGTGTCCACGCGCGCATAGCAGGACATCGCAGCGGAGTAAAGCAGCATGTAATTGCCGCCCGTTCCCGCAAGCCTGGGCCAGCCGCACCAGCCGGCGCGCATCACCACCGCCGCCGCGCCGCCGTTTTTCTCAATGAGCGCCGTACGGGTGGCCTCGTCCTGCACTTTAGCGTTCAAATAAAGCATGCTGTGCGCCAGCAGCTCCAGATTGGGATCCTCCGCAAAGTACAGCGCGCGGGATGCCCCGGTGGTCTTGTCCAGCACGCTCAATCTCAGATTGCGGTTCGGTGGAATCGTCATGGGCAGCTCCTCGCCCAGCAGGAAGCGCGCGCCGTCCGCGTTTGCGGCAAGGACGTATTGGCTCGTTCCTGCCACGCTCAGCCACGCGGGCGCGTCAGCATAGGCGGGGCAGGCGGCGCAAAGCATCATAAGGACGATCAGAAGAAGCGCAAGAAGCCGGTTTTTCATGGGAATACCCTCCTTCATTTTTTTCCGTCAGATGCCCAGGCCGTCACAGCATGTCTGCGGGCACCATCATCGTATGGGCAGGCATTCCATAGAAATTAGCGATGATGCTTACGACAGGCGCCGCCAGCCAGCTGCCATCGTATTGCGCAAGCGTAAGGGGAAAATAGACGGTACGGCTGTCAAGCTCCAGCGTAACGATGATCTCGGTGATGTCCGTCATGCCATAAAGCGCTTTATGCCGTGCCATCGCTTTTTTCCAGTTGTTCAGCTGATCCTTGTTCTTAAAGTCCGGCGTCTTCGTTCCCTGGTAGGTAAGCCTTGACAGCACGTTGTCTGTATTCGCTATCTCAAGCAGCTCTTTCAGGGTATGCTCCTTTGTGGTAATCGGTATACCGCTGGCATATTTTTGAAGACTTTCGTCATTGCTTTTCAGCATGAGACTGGAGCTGATCATCCTTTTCAGGAGATCATTCACAAAATAGGATTCATTGTAGGCAATCGCAAGGGCGTCTGACGGCTGCATCAGGAACCGACCGAATTGTATCATTCTGTATGCCTCAACTTGGGCGGCAAGGTCGAAGTTCCGCGCCATCTCGGGAATCGCATAGCAGCCCAGAAACGCCTGAATGTCTCCGGCGATCAGCGCTTCCGCGGCCGCCTTGGCGCATTCCTCCGCCGTATTGAAGCCGCGCGCGGTGACGCGGCCGGCGGGCTGCGGCGCTTCTTCGCCTGCCGGCGCGGGCGCTGCGCTGTCGGGATCTATGGTCAGGGACTTTGGCAGCATGTACAGCGGAGCGTTGCCCACGCGCATAAAGTTGAGTGTTTCTCCGTCTGCTTCCAGCGTGAGCGTGTCCGCCGTCACCTGATAGCGCATCACTGTCTCATTGCCCTGTTCACCGATCTGCATCAAGCGAAGCTGCCCGCCGCCCGCCTCGAAGATGGCATGATCCGCTTCCGCGTAATCATTAACCGCTACCATATGATAGCCATCCTCGCTGAATTGGCAATAAACACTCCTCTGATTGCTGACGCTTCCCTTCCATGTGCCGGTGAGCGCGGGATCTGTTCGCGTGTCGGGCTGAACGGGCACCGCCTTCGCCGCGATGTCGGCGTTCAACAGGGCGGCGGCGTTCAGCCACAGCGCCGGGCGTATGAGATATTCATCTGACACATAATCGCCTGAATGGCTGATGGAACCATCATCATAGACATAGCAGCAGTAAGTTTCCTTGCGGCCCGGTGTGCGAAGCACCCAGCTTAACGTCGGCGCGTTATTCTCCAGCGTGCGCTCGGCCTTCCAGAAGGCAGCGTAGTCGTCCAGCGACGGCAGCGCGATCGCCCATTTTCCTTCACGCAAATGTAGCTGGGGCAGCGCTTTCATAAGCGCGTCATATTCTGCTTTTGCAAGCCGATCCTCCTCCTCCTGAGGGTAGCCGTCGGTTTCGTATGACTCCCTGAGCGCAGCGTAGGTGGGGGCTGTCAGGCGGTATCCCATGGCCGTATAATCGCTGCTCGAGCCAAAATAGAAGTATCGCTCCGCTTCCTCGCAGCTGAGCACAAACACATCGTCCAGCGTGTCGTTCCCACCGGATACGTTTGCCTGCGTCTTTTGGCCCGCGTAGTAATATTCATCGTAATTCCCGGGCGTGGACAGTTTCGCGCGCACGATGTGCGAGCGTTGCGCCGGCGTGAATGCGGCGGAGCAAAACTCGCTGTTCAGCCATGTCCGCAGGTCGCTTGTTTCCCAGGTCACAGGTTCGTTCTCATAATGATAGGGGTAATAAGCCAGCGCGTACTGCGAAATCAGCAGGATGCGGTCATCGCCCGAAACCGCGCCGTCCTCCACGTCCAGAACCAGCCACTGAATTGGTTCCGTACCGTTGCTTTCGTCGCCGTCCTGCTCATAGCTTCCAAACACAACCGTATCGCCTTCCTCAACGCGCAATGCCGCGCCCTCCGGATCAGCGGCGGTTTCCCTGGGCGCGAATGGCGCCTCGTTGAGAAAGATCAGGCCCACGCCATCAACGTCCGACGCAAAAACCAGCGTGCGCTCGTCCGGCAGAATCCAGCCCGCCCACGGCGATGCCTCGACCGGAACGGTTTCTACATCGCTTCTGCTGATTATCCTCAAGATATTGAGCACGCGACTCAGTTCCGTCATGTTGGGCTGGCCGTACATCCCGGTCAGCGCGGCCTTGATATCCGCGAGCGCCTCCGCGTTGTCCGTATCTCGGTCAGGGATACAGCCAATGCAAATCAGCGTGCCGTTCATAGAACAATAAAAGAGATCAACTGACAGCCCGGCGAACAAAGCGCCATACACGTGGAACATCGATATGCCGCCATCGGTATGAACGTCTCTTCCGAACAAGCCCTCCGCCTCCATCGCTTCCTCAAGGGTTGAATCCCATGTGATTCCATTGCGGAAGGTGAAGACGTATTCGCCGGCGGTTTCCTCCGCCAGCGCGGGCGCGGGCGTCAGACAGAGCGCGAGCTGCGCGCAGAGCAGCAAGGAAATGAGTTTCTTCATGGGGATCCCTCCTTTTTGTGAGTCATATCAGCGTTCCGGCGGCCATGCCACCCACTCCACCTCGCGTTTCAGGCACCATTGATGCGCCGGAGAGCCTTCCGGGGCGTGCACCACCGAACCATCGGAGCAAATGGACAGGGAACAGGTCAATGCGGTTTCAGCGCCTGGGATATACACGTGCACGCCATCGCAAAAAATAATGGCCTTCGATTCTATCTCCGCAAGGCATGCCGGCAAAGTAATGGACTGAAGGTTTTTGAGTGAGGAAAATGCATGCTCCCTGATCCGCTTCACAGGGCATCCGCCCAGTTCGGCGGGCACTGTCACCTCCCCGCCGTTGCCCAGATACCGCATCAGGATGGCTTCGCCCTCCAGCACGCCGTATTCAAAGTCTCCCTCTGCGGTATAGGCTGGCCGGGGCATGGCCTCCGGGCTGGGACAGGGCGTGTAGCCATATCCTTTTTTCTCCGCCCACTCGGCGGCAGGGCTGCCCTCCGGCGTATAAATGCGTAAATTGCCAGAATTCAGCAGGCAACCGCCAAAATAAGTGACAGTTTGCGGGATATAGACACACAGCATATTAGAAGCAATGTACAGGAAATAACTTCCCAATCGCTCCGCCCCTTCCGGGAGGATCAGATAGGGGATATGTGCGCCGTTTTCCAAGAATCCATAGCTGTAAGCCTTCAGCGTGGAGGGCAGTGTGACAGAGCGCAGAACATCCCCGCCGGGGAAAGCTTTTTCACCGATGGTTTCCAATCCTTCGTTCAGGGCGAGCTCCTCTAACGGCGCTCCATCAAACGCCTCGTCGCCAATGGCGCGCAGCGTGGAGGGAAAATTGACGGCACGCAGCCTTTCACAGCCGGCAAAAGCTCGCCCGCCAATGCACACAAGGCCCTCGGGCAGATGTACCTCCTGCAGTGAAGGACAGGCTTTCGCAAGATTTCTGAGCGTAATGTTGGTCACCGGATAGCCCTCCGCCTCGGCAGGAATATCCAGTACTTCTCGGTCGCCTTCCACCTTGTACAGGGTGCAGCCGCGCCCGGTCACGTTGAAATACAGCGGGCCTTCCGCGGTTTCTACTGTTAGAATCCGGTTTAGAAACAACGGCTGTATCCCTGCCCACAGCAGGCTGGGGGACGTGCTATACCCCACCAGCGTGCCAAAGCCCGAAGATGGCGGCGTTGTAATATCGTGGTACAGCTGATAAAGGGTATCTGAATCGAACAGCCGGGCATACAGCGCATAGTGGCGGTTGTATGCAGAGCCGATATAGTCGCCTCGCTTGGTCAGGTAATGCCGCAGAATCAGCACGCCCTCCGCTTCCTCCACGCTGCGCGCGCGCATGGGTTCGGGCAGCCGGACATACAGATCGCCCGCCAGACGAACCTTTTTTTCATCGTCATCGTTATCGTCATACAGCGCGATCAGCCTTTTGTTTTTGAACTGCTCCGGCAGGCTGTCGGCCTTCTTCGCGGCGCCATATGCTTCCTCAGCCGGTATCCATTCCTGCCCGCCCGCGGCTTCCGCGTTGAGTTCGACCTGCCAGCCGCCTGTTTCAAACTCTTCCGCATGGGCGACAGAAGCTTCATAGAGCAGGGCCAGCTGTCCGTCCAGGCCGTCCAAGCCGGCCAAGGCGTCCCGCAGGTCATCCAGCCCGTCCGCCGCCTGTCCGGGCACGCTGCCCATCACGCACAGCGCGCAAAGAAACAGAAGCATAAGGCGTTTGAATGGAAGAAAATGCTGATGTTGTTTCATGGTCTGGTTTCCTTTTCAAGTTTGTTTGAATATATTCAGATTTGAACAGGCTTTCGTAGCGCGCGGCAGTGTTGACTTCAGATTTTTTCGCTTTTGTCATTCATATATCTGCATACCTCTTGATTGCTCTTCCGCTCGTCAATGGGCGATCCTTTGCGCACTTTCCCTGATGACAGCGCCGGCATCAGCTTTGGCCGGGACTCGCGCCATTGTCCAGCTTCTCATCCATCTCCCGGATCATGCTTTGCAAAATGGAGATCACATAGGCCCGGTTGCCGAGGCTTCCGGTGCCGCGCTTCCAGATCGTTTCATAGTGCTTTTGAAACTCCTGTATGAGCGCGCTGTGGCCGGAATGGCACATGATGGGCACATCGCCGTTCCAATCGTTGATGGCCACGCTCTGGTTTTCCTTTACATGCCAGCAGTTGCTGCTGTGCAGCTCGGGCAGGTCGTCAAGAATGCGCAGTGAAAAGTTCGGGAAACGGTTCAGATATTCGACATACCCCGCGAGAATATCGCGGCATCCCTGAAGATCCAGCTCATAGAACCCCGTGCCGAGGAAATATAACCCGGCCATGAGGCATTTTCCCTCGCTGACGATCGCCTTGAGGCGCTTCAGCGAGATGATTTCCCTGCATGGCATTCCGTTTTCCAGCATATTCACAAAAGAGTCGTGGAAGCGGCGGTATTCATTGCACTTCCACGCGTATTCGCCGTCGTCCTGATTGTCTTTTCTGAGAACGCGCCAATACGCCTCAAGGGACATATACATGGGGTTGACGCTGTCCTTGACGACGCACAACGCTCCGGGAATGCAGTATTCGCAGTACAAAACCTCTATCATATTGCGGACATAGTCGTCATTATAAATGTTGAACATGGACTGGGAATAGCGGTAGGTCGCGTCGAAGCTCTGGCTCATCTCCCGCACAAAATCCGCATCGTCTACGAACATGCCGACGGGATGCGCCGACCCGACGGGGGTTTCCGTGACGATCGCGACTTCTCTGTTGCGGAAAATACAGAACATCTGCTCCGCCACATTCTGCGTCGAGCCGAAAAAAGTATAGAAACGCATCGTGCCGGATACCATTTCTCCCATATAAGTCTGGATAATTTTGTTGAGATGCCGCGTGTCCCCCGACACGCAGATCACGATGTTGACGCTGATTTTCCGGTCGGCAAGCGCCCCGTGGAGCATATCGGAAAACGCGGGATCAATGATAATGCGAAGCTTGTCGCTGGTGAGGAACAGGTCCACGGATTCATCCTGCGGCACGGCGCGGAATCCTTCGCTCAAGGCGGCGGCGATCGCCAAGGTTCCAAACTCAAGTCCCCTTTGCTTTTCAGCATTTTTTTCGTCCTCGGCGGCATCTTCCCATTCATCGGGTTCGGCTGGATCATCGGCCGGAACCCCTTTGTCCGAGGAAATCCATTGGATCAAATTGCGCTTCATCCCCAGGACAGACTGAATGTCCACCGGGAGTTTCGACACTTTGAACTGCTCCTTCAGCCATTCGATCCTATCGCTTGTGTCCGCCTTCAGCAGGAGAAATTCGGCGATGTCCTCCGCCTGCCAGCTGTCTTTTTTGAGTTTGCGGTTCCCGGAAATATAACGGCTGATCAGAGACGGATCAATCCCTGTCGCTCTGGCGAGGTCAAGGTTTGACATCTGGAACCTCGAAAGGGCGGCCTTGAGATTTGAGCTTTCACCTGTCATTCGGATTCACCTCACACAAATTGTCAATGACAAAATTAAACACAATGTCAATGACGGAATTATAGAGCGTGAAAAATTATTTGTCAATCCCTATGGAACGATTTTTCCGCATCGCGTGATATTTGATGCCGGTTATGGTACACGCCAATCGGAATCGCAAATATCATGTCTTGCTATTGCAGGGGCCATTCCGTGATGGTAAAATTTCGGCATGGTTGGCGGATGAGTATGCGGATGATACACATTTTTACAAGGGAGCCGATGGCAATGACAGCGTATTTTTGAGCCTGGTGCCATGGCGGCGAAGACCGCATGAATTACCGGACACCCGGAAAAATCCTTCGCGGAAGCGAATTGAAGAAGCCGGGCAGCGGCGGGCAATATCCAAGGAAAAGCGTGCGGGCAGCCGGCCATGGGATATCACGCATGTGCATGCTTTCCCTGTAATTGTTCAATAAAAAAGCGATAATTTAAAGTTGTGGGGGAATGATACATGTTTAAGACAAAAGAAATGGCGTCTCTAAGGTCTTGATGCCGGGGGATGCCGTGTTTACCGGCGGCGGCGACACCCACTCGGTCGCGAATAACGGAAAGGGCCACGCCAGGATGCTGGCTGTTGTATTTGAATAGTTTCCGGAGAAAACACATTGTTCATTCGTTCGTTAGCGTGAAAATGCGTTTTCATCCCTGTTTGTGTCGCTCTATGCGACATGAGTTTTGGTATTGCTTCCGATAGCAAGCAGGCGAACGCAGTTTACAGCTTCGAGAAATAAGGAACCCGCTAACCACTCCAGTGAGCGGGTTTCTGTGATTTTATGGTGGGGACTGTGTGTTTAATGGAACGCTTGGAAGATTACTCGGTAATAAAAGCCTGTATAAGTGAGGATTCGCTAAGCAACCGGGCGGAACGACATGGCGAGCGGAGCGCAAATCCGGGTTTGTGGACCGCTTCGGGTTTGGTACAGGATGGATATAAAAACGTTTTTATTGGTTGAAACAGACATGGAAACGTGGTAGAGTGAAAACGGCAAAACCAAAAAGGAGGGCACACAAATGGAGCATATTCGAAAATCCCTGGTTCTGACCCTGATCCTTTGCCTCATGCTGGCGATGCTGCCGGTCATGGCGGAGGAAGCCCAGCCTTTCTACAAGACCCTGGATCCCAACACGGAAGGCAGCATCGACATCATGGTGTGGTCCGGCGACAGCACCTACTATGAGGACATCGGCGCCAAGGAATGGGCGCCGGAGGACATGACCAGCCAGAACGTGGCGGCTGTCCATGCCCTCGCCAAGCAGTTCAAGCAGCTCTACCCGAAGGTCAAGGTCAACCTCTGGGCAAAGACCGATGACCCGCACGGCAACGACACCTCCTGGTACCAGGAGATGGAAAACTTCAAGGCCCAGCACGGCAAGCACCCGGACATCTATGCCTCGACGGACCTGGCCGGCGATGTCAGCCTGGGCCTGGTAGCGGACCTGACCCCCTTCAAGGATGACCCGCTGTACCAGACCTTCAACCCCTCCATCATGGCCCTGATGAACTACTACGGCTTCCAGGCCGGCCTGCCTCAGTTCCTGCAGCCCTGGGGCGTATACATCAACAAGGAACTGGCTGAGAACAACAACATCGATGTTCCGGAACCCAACTGGACCATCGATGACTATACAGCCTTTGTGAACAGCGCCGACAACAAGACCTTCTGGGGCGCGATGGATACGCCGCTGAGCTTTATCGCCACCGGCACCACCGCCATCAATTACCGCCTGAACAAGTACGACGGCGAGGGTGACTATGTGGACCTGGCCAGCGACGAGGTCGCGAAGACCCTGTCCTATGTGCCCGAGTGGGCCAAGAGCAGCGTCTGGGCGCAATTTGGCCTGGGCAACGTGCCGCAGGAAATCATGGATGACGGCTGGTGGTGGGGCTTCCGCTTCTTCTGCCGCAACTACATCCTGACCCTGGATGGCGACCCCTGGATGATCGGCGCTGCCTCCGGCGGCAAGAACGAGGACGGCACCTGGAAGGTGAACGCAGTCGAATCCGGCGACTGGGACATCTACCCGCGCCCGGCTACGGAGTTCCGCGGCAACACCATGGGCATCGTGATTGACCCGATGGCCATCCACAACTACGCCATGGACGACAACGACCCCGCCTGGAGCGAGGAGGAGATCGCAAAGCTGCAGCTGGCTTATGCTTTCGGTTCCTTCTGGTGCGGCGCTACCGAGGGCATGAAGGCCCGCGCGGAGATGATTTACTCCGATAACGGCGCCCCGCGCAGCGCCCTGAACGATTCCCTGCCGCTGGTCACCGGCCCGGCCTTTGACGAGCAGATGGCTATCTGGGGCAGCACCAAGGAGCACGCCCGCTACCTGGACAAGGACCTGATGCCCGGCTTCCAGTATGTGCTGGAGTTGTGGGAGAAGGGCGAGATGTGGGACATTTCCGACAAGACCTACCTCTACCACATCATCGAGGACGGCACCCGCGTCAACAACCTGCGCGAGTGGCTCAGCGCCACCAACGCAGAGGTTCTTGGCGTGGGCACCACGGACGCCAACTGGCTGGACACCGTCAAGGCCAAGCTGGGCGACTGGAACGAGACGATCAACGCGCGCTTTGTGAAGGCCGAGGGCAAATTAAAGGAAGGCCTGATGAAGTACTACGGCCTGACCGAAGAGGAATTGAAGTAATACTGATTCCAACCTGACCGATAACCGATGAACGGAGGGGCCATGCTGAAGAACCTGCTGTGTTTGGCGATGGCCCTCTCCGTTCTGTTTTCGTCTGTTCAGCCGCTTTCCGCCGCCGCGGAGCAGGCTGTGACCGAAGAGCAGGCCCTGGCGGCCTACCGGCTGCTGCGCGGCGAGCTGCACAGCGAACAGACCACCTATCTGGACTACCTGATGGACGCGCCCCAGCCCCCGGGAGGGGGGAGCAGCCTGGCCTGGCCCGGAGCAGAGGGCCAAACGCTGCCGCTGCAGGGCGGCGGGACAGCCGCCTACAGGCTCACGGCGGAGCGCGCCGGCTGGTACTGGCTGCTCCTGGACTATCGGCCCCGGGGCGACACCATGTCGGACTTCAGCCTGTCCCTGCGTGTCAACGGCCAGCGGCCTTATGAGGAATTGGACAGCCTGCTCCTGCCCCTGTACTGGACGGACGGCGAGGAAGGCTTCCCAAGGGACAGCTACGGGGACGAATCGGCTCCCCGCCAGAAGCGCCTGGACCACTGGCGCAGCCAGGCCATCACCAGCGCGCGGCGTGACACCGCGAATCCCTTGCTTATCCCGCTCCGGGAGGGGGAAAATACCCTGGAGTTTACCAGCACAGGTCCCGACGGGCTGGAACTGGGGCGGATTGAGGCGCGCGCGCCGGTGACCGGTTTGCCGGATTACCGGGGCTACGCGGCCGCAAAAGCCGGCACGCCCCCGGGCCGGGGCCTGATCGCCGTGAATGCTGTCGACTACCTTGAAAAGAATGACCTGCGCGTCGTTTACCACAGCGTGAACGATCCGGGGCTCACCCCCCATGAGGCCGGGCGCAAGCTGATCAATACCCTGGCCCTGGGCGGGGCGGGGGAAATGGCCCAGGTGCAGGGCGCGGGGACGGAGATCACCTACGAGCTGCAGGTGGACACGGCGGGCCGCTACGCGATCGCGCTGAACTACCGGAGCGACAAGCCCGAGTACGACACCTTCCTGTCCTTCCTGCTGGACGGCGAGGCGCTGTTTAATGAATGCCTGAACTATCCCCTGGCCTCGACCCGCGGCCGGTTTGACCTGCATACCCTGGGCAGCGCGGGCCGGCCCTATCTGTTCTACCTGGATGAGGGCAGGCACACCCTCACTGTCCGGGTGGAGATTGAGCCGGTCGCCAGGGCTTTGCGCTATGCCCGGCTGATGTCCGCCCATGTGATGGATTTTTATCTGCGTATCATCCAGCTGGCCGGTTCCCAGCGTGACCGCAACCGCACCTGGAAGATGACCCGCTACCTGCCCCGCATCGCGGATTACCTGGACGCCTACCAAACCCTCGCGCTGTACCTGCGTCAGACGGCTGCCCTTCACGCGGGTTCCTCCGGCGCGGTCCTTGGTGAAGTGGACAAGATGCTGCGCTTTATAAAGGAGATGCGGCGCTATCCGGACGACATCGCCCTGTACACGGCGCAGCTGACCGGGCCGGACAACTCCCTTCTGGTCTACCTGAGCCGCTTTTCAAGCCAGCTGTCGGCCAACGCCTTGAGCCTGGACATGTTTTACCTCCTGGGCGAAGGGCAGGAGGCGCCGCGGAAAGGCGGGGGGATGGAGAGGGTCGGCAATTGGTTCAGCACCCTGCTGCACACCTTTACAACGGACAAATACCGCCAGAAGGCCGGTGAGGGAGAGGAACTGACCGTCTGGGTCAACCGCGCGCTCTCCCATGTGGATCTGCTGCAAAAGCTGGTTGATACGGATTTTACGAAGAAGACCGGCATCAAGGTCAAACTGTCCGCGATGACGGACGCCGGCCGGCTGACCCTGGCCGCCGCCGCGGGTACGACCCCGGATGTCGCTTTGGGCCTTTCTTCCTATATGCCCTTTGACCTTGCTTCCCGCGGCGCGCTGCTGGACCTGACGCAGTTCCCGGATTTCTGGCAGGTCGCTTCCCGGATGCCCGCCGGCGCCTTTGTGCCTTATCTGTTTAACGAGGGTGTCTACGCGGTGCCCGAAACGCTGGACTTTGCCTGCCTGGTCTACCGCAAGGACATCTTTGACCGCTTTGGCTTAACGCCGCCCGATACCTGGGAGGAGGTTATTGCCCTGCTGCCGGAGCTGCAGCGCCACGGGATGAACTTTTTCCACAACATCTCCCAGGGCGTGGGCTACAAGTGGTTTTATCAGACAACGCCCCTGATCTATCAGCACGGCGGCGCCTTGTATACGCAGGACGGCCTGCGTACCGCGATCGACCAGGCGGAGGCCATCAGCGGCATCCAGGCGCTGGGCAACCTGTTTATCGCCTATTCCCTGTCCAAGCAGGTCACCAGCTTCTTTGACGCTTTCCGTTATGCGGTGCAGCCGGTCGGCATCATCGACGCCGCCACCTACATCCTTCTGCTGAACGGCGCGCCGGAATTGCAGGGGCGCTGGGCGCTGGCCCCCTACCCCGGGACGCCCCGGGCGGACGGCAGCGTGTCGCGCTGGTTTGTCGCCAACGGCCAGGGCGGGATTGTCTTTCGGGATACCAGGAAACCGGACGCGGCCTGGGCTTTCCTCAAGTGGTGGCTGTCGCGGGAGACGCAGGTCACCTACAGCTTCCTGCTGAAATCCACCTACGGCAGCGCCTTCCTGTGGCTGCCTTCCAACCTCACGGCGCTGTCGGATGCGCCCATCGCGCGGGCGGACCTGGACATCATCCTGGACAGCGCTGTCTGGCTGCGCGACGTGCCGCGCACTCCGGGCCAGTACCTGCTGGAACGCTCCCTGTCCGATATCTGGAACGCGATGGTGACGCGCGGGGTCTCGGCCCAGGTAGCGGTGGACGAAAAGGCGGTGCTGATCAACCGCGAGATTCGCAAAAAGATGACGGAGCTTGGCTTTTACAACCAGGCGGGCGAGATGGTCCGCCCCTATGTGATCCGCGATATCGACTGGGTGCGGCAGCAGATGGCGCCCTATCTGCAGGAGGAACCATGACCAAGAAACGGACACCGCCGCGCTTCCGCGTGAGCGCCAGGGCCAGGCGCGACGGCCTGATGTCGGGCCTCTTGCTGATGCCCTACGCGCTGCCCTTTACTATGTTCATCCTGGTGCCGGTGGTCGTGGCGGCGCTCTTGTCCTTTACCTTCTTTGATGTCATCAACCGCCCGGTGTTTACAGGTTTTTTGAATTACATCACCGTGTTTACGCAGGACACGGTCTTCATGAAAAACGTCCTGCCCAATACCTTCCTGTACGCGCTTGTGGTTGGGCCGGGCGGCTACGCGCTGTCCTTCCTGGTGGCCTGGATGCTGACCCAGCTGCAGCGCCTGCCGCGCACCATCCTGGCGCTGTGCATCTACACGCCCTCAATGCTGGGCAGCGTGTTCATCGGCGTGGTCTGGCGCGCGATTTTTTCCGGCGACCAGTCGGGCTTTGTCAACTATCTCCTCCTGGAATTGGGGCTGACCGACCAGCCGATCCAGTTCCTGCTGACGCGCGACTACTTCATGCTGATCATGATCATCGTCTCCCTCTGGTCGGCGATGGGCATCGGCTTTCTGGCCATGATCTCCGGCATCCTCAACGTCAACGAGGAGCTGTATGAGGCCGCTTATGTGGACGGCCTGCGCAACCGCTTCCAGGAGATCATCTACATCACCATCCCCTCCATGAAGCCCCAGATGCTCTTCGGCGCGGTGATGGCCATCGTCAACGCCTTCAACATGGGCTGGATTGGCGTGACCCTGGCCGGCGCCAACCCGACGCCCGAGTACGCGGGGCAATTGATCACCAACCATATCGACGATTACGGCTTCATCCGCTATGAGATGGGCTACGCGGCGGCGCTGTCGGTGATTTTGCTGCTTGTAGTCTATCTGTTCAACCGCCTGGCCTACCGTTTCTTTGGTGAAAAAGAGGAGGCTCCGGCATGAGACATCCTGTCAGGAAGCCCCGGCGCAGCGCCTACTCCGGCTCCCGCATCAACCCGAAGCATTTTTCGGCCGGGCAGATCAAGTTCTACCTGCTGCTCCTGCCGCTGGCCGCCTTCATGGTGATTCCGGTCATCATGATCGTGAACCGCGCCTTCATGTCCCTGGGCGAGCTGCATGCCTTCCCGCCGCGCATCCTGGCCAGCCGCTTTACCCTGGACAATTTCAGGGCGCTGTTTCAGCTGTCCTCCACCACCGGGGTGCCCATGTCACGCTACCTGTTCAACTCTGTCGTCATTACGGCGCTGACTGTTGTGATAAACCTTCTGATCTCGGTTTCAAGCGCCTATGTCCTTTCCAAGAAGCGCTTCAGGCTCAAGGAGAAGCTTTTTTCCATCAACCAGCTGGCGCTGATGTTCGTGCCGACGGCCGTAGCGGTGCCGCGCTATATTGTCATTGTCAATTCCGGCATGCTCAACACCATCTGGGCCCATGTCCTGCCGCTGGTCGCCATGCCGGTGGTGCTGTTTCTGATCAAGCAGTTCACGGACCAGATCCCGGACGCGCTGATTGAGGCCGCGGTGATTGACGGAGCGGGGGACCTGAGCATTATCCGCCGGATCATCATCCCGCTTATCCGCCCGGCGCTCGCGACCGCCGTGGTGCTGAGCTTCCAGCTGGTCTGGGGGACGGTGGAGGCCTCCAATAACTTCATCACCGACGACAGCCTGCGCACCCTGGCGTTTTACCTGAACGCCATCTCAACCAACAACGCGGTCTCCGCGGCCGGCATGACGGCGGCGGCCTCTCTGATTCTTTTCCTGCCCAACCTGCTCATCTTCATCGTCATGCAGTCCAAGGTGATGAATACCATGAGCCATTCGGGCATTAAGTAGGTGGCGCGATGAAACGGCTGACGGCGGGCATCCTGCTGGTCCTGGCGCTGCTTGCGGGCGCGTGTTCCGCGCGCGCGGACAAGGCCACCAGCTACACCTATACCTTGAACGAGAAGGGGCGCCATGTGCGCACCCAGGATGCCTACCTGCCCGACAAGACCATCACCACGCTGGGCCTCGCGAAGCCCTCCGACCTGTTTTTCGCGTCGGACGGCCACCTGTACATCGCCGACAGCGGAAACAAGCGCGTCATCATCTACGACCCCGAAAACAACGAGGTCAACGGGGAGATCCGGCATCAGGAATTTTCCGCGCCCACTGGTATCTTTGTGACAGATGCGGGCAAGCTTTATGTCGCGGACCCGGCAGCCCGCAAGGTTTTCCTCTTTGACGGTGAAGGCGCGCTGATCCGTGCCTATGAGAAGCCGGATTCACCCGCCTTCAGTGATATCCGCTACGAGCCGATGAAGGTGGCAAGCGACGCCGCGGGCAACCTGTACATCGTGGGCGAGGGCGTCTACCATGGCGTGATCCAACTGGCTGGTAGCGGCGAGTTTCTGGGATATTTCACGGTCAACCGAACGCGGCTCACCCTGACCCAGGCTATCCAGCGGCTGCTGTTTAACCGCGAGCAGCTCAGCAAGCTGGTTGAGACCGTGCCCACTACCTTTTCCAACGTTTTTGTGGATCGTGCCGGCATCGTCTACACCACCACCATGTCCACCGGCTACAACCCCGTGAAAAAGCACCGGACCGATGGCGGCAACATGTTCACCAGCCCGGTCATAGGCCCGGAGGCGCTCAGCGACGTGTGGGTGGACGCGCAGGGGCTGATCTACACCTGCGATCAGACCGGTTACCTGCAGGTGTACTCCGCTTTGGGGGAATTGATTTTCTACTTTGGCTCCTCCGTCGTGAATCTGGATGTCGCGGGCCTGTATTCCCGCCTGCCCGCCCTGGCGGTGGATCACAAAGGGCAGATCTGGACGCTGGACATGGACAAGGGCTACCTGCAGTCCTTCATGCCCACCGACTACGCCCGGACCGTGTACAGCGCTCTGGGGTTGTATGAGAAGGGCCGCTATCAGGAGTCGCTCAAGGCCTGGCAGGAGGTCCTGCGCCTCAACCAGATGTCCGTCCTGGCTCATAACGGGATTGCCAAGGCGTATTTCCACCATGAGGACTACGAGAAGGCCATGGAGCATTTCCGCGTGGCGGGCAACCGCCTCTTCTACTCGGAGGCTTTCTGGGAGGTGCGCAACGCCCATATCCAAAAGTGGCTGCCCTGGGTCGCGGCGGGACTGGCCGCGCTGGCCGCGGCACGCCGGGGGTTTGGGCGGCTGCGCCGAAAACGGGGCGCAAAGCCGCCTGGCGCGGGAATCGCGGCCCGGCTGCGGAAGGTTCCGCTGGTCAGCGACCTGTCCCTGGCGCTGGAAGCGCCGCGTCACCCGGTGGACCGCTTCTACGAGGTGCGCCGAAAGCGCCGGGGCAGCGTCCTGGGCGCCAGCATCCTGTACGCCGTCTACTTTTTCATCTTCATGGTCTTCCAGACGCGAAAGGGTTTCATCTACCAGTTTGTGCAGGTGGAGGACATGGACATCAAGGCGCTGGTCGCGGGCTATTTCCTGCTGATTGGGCTGTTCATCCTGTGCAATTACCTGGTCACCTCCATCAATGACGGCGATGGGGACCTTGCGCAGTGCTACATGATCCCCGCCTATTCCCTGGCCCCCCTGATGCTGGCCTTCAGCATGGTTGTGCTGCTCAGCCACGCGCTCACCTATGGCGAATCCTTCCTGCTGTCCGTCATCCTTTTGTCCGGCGCCGTGTGGACGCTGGTCACGCTCTTCCTGGCGCTGATGCACGTGCACGATTATACCGTCAAGGAAACCGTCCGCTGTCTTGCCCTGACGGTGATCTTCATAATGATCTTCTTCATCATGGCGCTGATTGTCATGGTCATGGGGGAGAAGCTGACCGAGTTCCTGAGGACTGTCTTTGAGGAGGTGATGCGCAATGTATACGGCAGCTAAGCGAATCCTGATTGCGCTGTTCTGCGCGCTGTGCTGCCTGCCTTCGGCCGCGGCCCGGGAGGAGGCCTTTGTGCCCACTGTCCGGCATACCAAACCTGCCCCGCCCCGGGTACAAATCACGCAGCAGGATTTGAGCGCCTACACCCTCCTGTATGAGACTCCTGACGCCAAATACCATTGGCGGGAGGACAGGGACATCATCGCGGTGCTGGACAAGGCCAACGGCTATGTCTGGAAGACCGGGGCCGACATCGGCTTCCCCAAGCAGGTGCAGTCCCGGGTCAGGGAGGCGGAAAGCGCGCAGGAAAAGCTGCGCCTGGCCGAGCCCCTGGAAAAGAGCATGAACAGCACCTATATCGGCGTTGCCAATTCCCTCATCACCGCAGAGTACCGCGACGGCAAGACCTTTTATGCCGGCAGCGCAGCTGAAAAAGGTGTGGACAGCTTGCTTTCAGCCGTTCCGGGCGAGCCTGGGCGCTTCACGCTGACGGTGGATTTTCAGGAGCTGCAGCTAAAGGTACAGGTTGAGATCACCTGCCTCACAAAAGGCCTGCGCTATGATATCAGGGCGGACGGCATTTCAGGGCCGGGAAAAAGCAAGCTGACCGCCATCTGGATCACCCCCTTCCTGGGCGCAAGCGGCGGCGAGGCGGCCTATTTTGACCCGGAAACAGGGGATTATGGCGAGCCGCGGCCCAAGTACGCGCCGCCGGGCTACGCGATGGTGCCCGATGGCAGCGGCGCCCTGATCCGCTTTCAGGACAACCAGGTCCCCTTTGTGGAATATGTGGGGGACGTGTACGGCCAGGACCCCGCGACCAGGACCTACTACGCCAGCGCGGCCTCGGATGCCGTGCCGCTAAAGAACCCCTTGATGCCGGTCTTTGGCATCGCCCACGGCGACCGCCAGGCGGCCTTTGTCGCCTATGCCGAACAGGGAGCCGAGTACATGAGCGTGGTGATGCGGCCTGAAGAGAACCTGCGCCTCAAGTACAACTTCTGTTACCCGCGCTTTGAGTACAATGTGGAGTATTACAAGGTCTACAACCGCAAGGGCAGCGGCTACTTCGCCATGACAGATCAGGCCTTCCGGTATGATGCGAGCATGGTCTACCTCTTCCTGCACGGGGACGGGTCTGACGGCAGCCCCGCGGCCGACTACACCGGTATGGCGCAGGCCTACCGCAGGCATCTGATCGAAGAAGGCATCCTGCGGGACGCGCCGCCTGCCTCCCCTGATATCCCGATCCGGCTGGATTTCATCCTCTCCGACATGAAGAAGAGCATCCTGGGCCATGAGCAGGTGGTGGTGACCAGCGCCCGGCAGGTCGGCGAGATCCTGCAGCAGGTGCGGGACAGCGGCGTGTCCAACATCACCGGCTCCCTGACCGGCTGGCAGGCCGGCGCTGAAACGCTGGCGCGGCCGGACTCCTTCCGCTTTCACCGGGCCACCGGCAGCGAGGGGGAGATCGCAAGCCTTTTCCGGGACCAGGCAGCCATGGGCGCCACGCTCAGCCTTGCGCGGGAGTACACGCTGCTCAACAGCCGCATGACCTCCTATACGAATGTCGCGGCCAAGCATATCAACACCTGGTACCTGCTTCATGACAAGTCCTGGGTCTTCCCCGGCGCGCCGGTCAGCGAGTTCAGCTACGCAAGGCCGGATGTTGCGGCCTCCTGGGTGCGCGGGATCGCGCGCCGCGCCGCGCCCTTTTCCACCGCGCTGACCGTCTCCGGCATCACCAGCACCCTGACTTCCAGCTATGACCGAAGCGGCGTCAGCCTGACCCTGCCGGACGGCATCCGGGCAGTCCGGGACGCGTTTTCTGAAGCCGGTCAGCAGCTTCAGCTGGACCTGGCAGCGCCCAACCTCTACCTCTGGCGATACGCGCGCCGCTTCCTGAACGCGCCGGTTGGCGGTTCCCGGCATGTGTTTGAGACGGACGAGGTTCCCTTCCTGCAGATGGTGCTTTGCGGCAGCATGGAGGTCTACGGCCCCTACTGCAACTTCTCTTTCTATACCAGGGAGGATGTGCTGCGGATGATTGATTACCACCTCTACCCAGCCTTCATCCTGTCCCATGGCCCCTCCCACCTGCTCGCGGACACGCTCTCGGGCGATCTGTACTCCACCCAGTATGAGCAGTACCGGCAGCTGATCCCGGAGATTTACGGCCAGGTCAACGCTGTCCTGCGCGAGGTCAGCGGCTATGCCTGGGTTTCCCGCTTTGTGCCGCAGGCCGGGCTGGTTGTGAACCGCTACGAAAAGAACGGGCAGGAAGCGCGCATCCTGGTCAACTACACCCCTTTCACCCTCAGCTTTGAGGGGCAGACAGTGGGCCCGCGGAGCGCCCTGTGCGTGAAGGAGGCGCCAAGGCCGTGAAGAAACGCCGTAGCTTCAGCCTGAGAAAGCGCCACAACCGCGTTGGCTATCTCTTTATGACGCCATGGATTGTGGGCTTCCTGCTGTTCACCCTTTTTCCCTTCGTGGCGACCATCGCGCTGAGCTTCATGGAGGTCAGTTCCACCATCCGCGGCTATGAAATCCGGCCCGTTGGCCTTGACAACTATGTGACCGCCTTCTTCCGCAATACGGAGTTTGTCCCGGCGCTGGGCGAGTTCCTGATGATGATCGTCCCTTATACTTTCATGGTGGTGGTGGTCTCCTTCATTGTGGCTTATCTGCTCAACCGCATCACGCGGGGGCGTGCCCTCTTCCGCACCATCTACTTCCTTCCGGTCATCATCATGTCGGGGCCCGTCATGTGGCAGCTCCTGGATTCGCAGACCGTGATCCACGGAATGGCCTTGCCGGATGATTTTGACAGCCTCTTCCTGCTGAGCATTCTGCGCAGCTATTCTCCGGCTCTTGCAAACCTGCTCTCCGGCGTCTTCCGGCAGCTGTCCACCATCCTCTGGTTCACCGGGATCCCGGTGGTGCTGTTCATCAACGGGCTGCAAAAGATCAACCCCAGCATGTACGAAGCGGCGCGCATCGATTCCGCCAACGAGTGGCAGATGCTCTGGAAGATCACCATGCCCCAGATTCGCCCCATCGCGCTCATTTCCGCTATCTTCACCATCGCGCAGCTGAGCACCTACAACATCAGCAGCGTTTACAACCTCATCCGCGCCGCGACCGCCAACACCAGCCAGGGGCTGGGCTTCGCGGCCACCTATGCCTGGATCTACAGCCTCCTGGTGCTGCTATTGATGGGCCTTGCTTTCCTTGTCTTCAGGCAGCCCCGGGCAAAGGAGGTGAGCCTGCCGTGAGAAGAAAGCCCGCCTGGGGCCGGATTGCCGGAAAATCCGTGATCTACGCCGTGCTGGTTGTTATCAGCTTTGTCTACCTGGAGCCCGTCTTCCGCATCATTTCCAAGACCTTCATGAGCGCGCCGGACATCATTGACCCGGCGGTGCAGTGGCTGCCCCGGGCCTTTTCAACCGACAACCTGAGGGTCGCCGCGCGCGTGCTGAACCTTGGCACCTCCCTGGTCAATTCCCTTTGGTTCTCCGCCCTTCTCGCCGCCTGCCAGACCCTGGTCTCGGCGCTGACCGGCTACGCGCTGTCCCGCTTTGAGTTTCGCTTCAAGCGTTTCTGGTTCATGATGATCCTGATGGTCTTCATCGTGCCGCTGCCGGTTTTGATGGTGCCGCGGCTGATGATGTTCATCACCTTCCAGGACCTGACAAAGATCAAGATGATCGGCACAGCGCTGCCCCAGGTTGCCATGGTGCTGTTGGGCCAGGGCGTGTACTCGACCGTGCTGATCCTGATTTTCTACAATTTTTTCAACATGATCCCCGGCGTTCTGGATGAGGCGGCGATGATCGACGGCGCGGGCCCCCTGCAGGTGTTCTACCATGTGGTCGTGCGCTTAAGCCGCGCGACCGTCCTGGTCGTCTTCCTGTTCTCTTTCGTCTGGAACTGGAACGAGACCTATGTCACCGGCACCCTGGTGGCCGGCACCATCCAGCTTTTGCCCGGGAAGCTTGCCCTGTTTGACCAGCAGTTCGAAAGCCTGGTCTCCTCTTCCGGCAGCGCCTTCCGCATCAACGAGGCCTACAAGATGGCCGCCACCTTCATCTCCATCCTGCCCCTGATCGGGCTGTACCTTCTGGTGCAGCGCCAGTTCATCCAGGGCATCGAGAACACCGGCATCACCGGTGAATAAAGCCCGAAAGGACCAACATGATGATCAAACAGCTGCTCGTAAGCCTTGTGGCGCTGCTGATCGGCCTGGCGCCCGTATTTGCGCCGCGCATGGCAATAAAGGAGGAACAACCAATGAATACTTCCGGCTTTGACAAGGGAAAACTGAGGGTGGGCACGGCGGTGTCCGGCGCTTACGTTCAGCCGGGCAGCGTTTTGACCCCTGCGCCTGATGAGGCCAAGGCCACCGGCTTTGTCTATGACGAGTCAAAGCTGACCTATGAGCTGGTCTGGGCGGACGAGTTTGACACTCCCGGCGCGCCGGATCCTGAGCGCTGGGACTATGATCTGGGCGGCAGCGGCTGGGGTAACAACGAGCTGCAGTTCTACACCGGGGAGGGAAACGCCTGGGTTGAGGACGGCTGCCTGGTCATTGAGGCCCGCGAGGAGCGGCGCGGCAACCGTGCCTATACCTCCGCGCGCCTGGTGACGCGCGGAAAGGGCGACTGGCTTTACGGACGCTTTGAGATTCGCGCGAAGATGCCCCGGGGGCTCGGCACCTGGCCGGCGATCTGGATGCTGCCGACGGACTGGGCCTATGGCGGCTGGCCCGCCTCGGGCGAGATCGATATCATGGAGCACGTGGGCTATGACCAGGGAGTGAGCCATGCCTCGGTGCACACCAAGGCCTTCAACCACGTGATCGGCACCCAGAAGTCCGCCAGGACGCGGCTTTCCGATATCAGCGAGGAGTTCCATACCTACACCCTCACCTGGCTTCCGGACAAGCTGTTTATCGCGGTGGACGGCGAGGTCTATTTCACCTATGAACCGGGCCGCTATATAGCGCAGCCCACCTTCAGGGAATGGCCCTTTGACCGGCGCCACCACCTGCTGCTGAACATCGCCTTTGGCGGAAACTGGGGCGGCGCGCGCGGGATTGACGAGAACGCGCTTCCCCAGCGGATGCTGGTGGACTATGTGCGCGTCTACCAAAGCCCCGAAATCACAGCCTTGACGAAGGGGGAGTGAGTTTTGAGTCACAAGAAGGACAGCCTTGCCCCTGCCTATGAGCTCGCGGGCAATCGCTTTGTGATCCGCGGCTTTGACCGCGCGCCGGCGTTTACCAGCTTCCTGCCCGGCGTCGCGGGCCGGCTGGGCATTCCCCTCTGGGCCTACACTGTTAACCGTGGCCAGTGCATTTCCAGCCTGGGCGTGCACCACAAGGGCAACGCTATCCTGGAATTCCTTCCCGCCAACCTCGCCTATGAGCGCACGCCGGTCAACGGCTTCCGCACCTTCCTGCGCCTGAACGGGGAATACCTGGAGCCCTTCAGCCCGCTTTATCAAGCCGAGCGGACGCTGGAAATCTCCTTTGGTTTCCAGACCATCCGCGAAACGGCCAGCCTGTACAGCTTTGAGGTCACCTACTTCCTGCTGCCGGAGGCGCCGCTGGGCGCGCTGGTCAGGAGGGTGACATTGACCAGCCGCGCGGATCAGGCGCTTCAGGTCGAGCTGCTGGACGGCCTGCCCCGGGTGCTGCCCTTCGGCCTGCAGCTGGGCCAGTTCAAGGAGTTGTCCAACCTTATGCGCAGCTGGGCGGAGGTTTCCTTTGTGCGCGAGCGCGCGGCGCTGTACCGCATGCGCTCCGGCACGGCGGATGAGGCCCAGGTGGCGGAGGTCACCGGCGCGAACTTCTACCTGTCTGTCATGGACGGCGCGCTGCAGGAGGTGGTGTTTGACCCGGATGCTGTTTTCGCCTTTGATCAGACCCAGCTCCTGCCCCGGAACTTCATGGCGGGCGGCCTGTCGTCCCTGCCCCTGGGGGACCAGGTCGCGGCCAACAAGTACGCCTGCGCCTTTACCCCGGTTGAAACAACCCTGGCTCCGGGAGAGAATCTGAGCTTTACCAGCCTGACCGGGCATACCCCGGGGGAAAGCCTGCTTGCCGCGCTCTTGCCCGCCTTCTCTTCCCCGGGCTATTTTGAGCAGCGGCAGCAGCGCGCGGCCCAGGTGCTGGAGGAGATGCTGCAAGACGTTCAATGCGAGAGCGGGCATCCTGCCTTTGACCTGTACATCAGGCAGTGCTACCTGGACAACCTGCTGCGCGGCGGCTATCCGGAGATCCTGGGCGAGGGCGAGGGGCGCAAGGTCGTGCACCTGTACAGCCGAAAGCACGGTGACCCGGAGCGCGACTACAACTTTTTCACCACCGCGGGCGAATACTACTCCCAGGGCAACGGCAACTTCCGCGATGTCTGCCAGAACCGCCGAAACGATGTGCTCTTTCGGCCGGAGGTGGGGGACGCCGACGTCTACACCTTCCTGTCCCTCATTCAGATGGACGGCTACAACCCGCTGGAGATCCGCCCGGTCAGTTTCGTCCTGCCCGGGGAGCGCATGAATGAGGCCCTGCGCCTGATGAAAGCGCGGGTGGACGCGCCGGAGGAGGTGCTGAGGAGTCTGATGATCAAGCCTTTCACCCCCGGTTCCTTGTGCCGGGCGCTCGCGTCCCGCGGCCTTGCCGTCAGCGGCAATCTGCGGGGGCTGGTTTCTGGCCTTGTCAGCCTTTCCGATCAGCGCATCGAGGCCGGCTTTGGCGAGGGCTGCTGGAGCGACCATTTCACCTACTGCCTGGACCTGGTGGACGCCTACCTGAGCGTCTTCCCTGACCGGCAGGAGGAGCTGCTGTTTGGCCGGCAGGACTACCGCTTTTATGATTCCGGCCACTATGTGCGCCCCCGGCGCCAGACTCAGGTGCTGACCGCGAAGGGCGTGCGCCAGTATGGCGCGCTGGCGCGGGATGAGGAGAAACACGCGTCCCCGGGTTTTCGGCCCGGCCAAACCAATTGGCTGAAGGACCGGGAAGGGCGCGAAGTATCCACCTGCCTGTTCGGGAAATTGCTGTGCCTGGCTGTGAACAAGGCCGCGCTGCTGGATCCGGCCGGCTGCGGGATTGAGATGGACGGCGGCCGTCCCGGCTGGTGCGACGCGATGAACGGCCTGCCCGGCCTCTTTGGCAGCGGCATGCCCGAAACCCTGGAGCTGCGCCGCCTGCTGGACTTTATGATCCGGGTCTGCCCGGAGGCAGGGAGCCTGAAGCTCCCCAAAGAGCTGGCGGATTTCGCTGTTTCACTGTCAAAGGTTCAGGCGGACACGCCCCTTCGCCGCTGGCAGGCTGCGGCGGACCTGCGCGAGGCTTTCCGGGAAAGGACGCGCCACGCGCTCTCCGGCCGGGAAGAGGCGCTTTCCTATGCGTGTATCCGGCAGATTTTATGCGCCTTCCTGGCCCTTGTGGACGCGGGCGTCGCGCGCGCCCTGGACCTTGGCGGGGGCCTGATGCCCACCTACTTTACCTTTGCCGCCGAAAGCTTTGACCGGCAGACAAACGCCGACGGCAGCCCCCGCCTGTCGCCGGACGGCCTGCCGCTTGTCACCGTGACCGGCTTTAAACAAGAGCCGGTCCCCCCCTTCCTGGAGGGGCCGGCCCGATGCCTGGCGGCCGCCCGCCCGGGAGAGGAGGACCGGCTGCGCCGTATGACCGGCCTGGTGCAAGACAGTGAGCTGTTCGACCGGAAGCTGCTGATGTACCGCACCAGCGTGCCGCTGGATCACCTGTCCCTGGAATATGGGCGCATCCGCGCCTTCACCCCCGGCTGGCTGGAGCGCGAGAGCGTTTTCCTTCACATGGAGTACAAATACCTTTACGGCCTCCTGCGCGCGGGACTGGTTGAGGAGTTCTTCACAGCCGTCAGGGGGGCCCTCATCCCCTTCCTGGATCCGGCTGTCTACGGGCGCAGCATCCTGGAAAACGTCTCCTTCATCGCCTCCTCCCGCAACCCGGATCCGGCGCTGCACGGGCGCGGTTTCGTGGCGCGGCTGACCGGCTCCACCACCGAGATGCTCAGCATCTGGCTGCGCATGATGGCAGGACCCGGGCCCTTTTTCCAGGAGGAGGGGGAGCTGGTCTTCAGGCTCTCGCCCATCCTGCCGGACTGGCTCTTTGACCAAAACGGCTGCCTGTCTTTCACCCTGCTGTCCCGCTGCCGGGTGCGGCTTGTCAACGAGAACCGGCGGCCCACCTTTGGAAAGGGCGCTGTTCGCGTCGCGCGCCTGCGCCTGACCGACCTGTCCGGCCGGCAGATTGAGGTGATGGGCGACAGCCTGCGGGGCGAGCTGGCCCTGGCCGTGCGGGAGGGCAGGATCACGGCCCTTGAGGCGGTGTTGCTGTGAACGGGCAGGCAGGCGGGGACATCGTTACCATTCATGACGTCGCCAGGGAGGCGGGCGTCTCCATCTCCACTGTGTCCAACGTGGTCAACGGTGTCAACAAGGTCAGCCCGCGCACGCGAGAAAAGGTGCTGCGCGCCGTGCATCTGCTCAATTACATCCCCAACGTGAACGCCAGGATGCTGAAAACCAGGCGGTGCAACACGATCGGGCTGTTCGTGTCCAGCATCCAGGGCGAGTACTATACCCTCCTGGCCCAGGCCATCCACAGGGAGTGCATTCGCGCGGGCGTGCAGATGAGTATCCATGTCGGCAACAACAGCACGGGGGAGGAGGTCTATGCGGTCATCGCTTCCTCCGGTGTCGCGGGCGCCATCATCATGGACGAGGCCTTGGATGGCCCCTGGGTCGAGCGGCTGCGCCTGCGCGGTCTGCCCCTGGTCTTTATCGACCGCGAGCTTGTCGGCCCCCTGATTTCCAGCGTCATCATCGACAATTACCGGGGCGCCAAACAGGCCATGGACTATCTGCTGGGCCTGGGGCACAGGCGCATCGGCTTTATCCGCGGCCTGGATAACCGCGACGGCCAGGACCGCTACCGCGCTTACCGCGACAGCCTCAAGGCCCGCGCGCTATCGATTGATCCTGCCTATGTCCTCCAGGGATTTTTTGAGTATGAGATCGCCTATCATGCGGTGCGGGGATTTTTGGACGGCGGCCCGGTTTTGCCAGACGCCTTTTTCTGCGCCAACGACGAGACGGCCTGGGGCTGCATCCGCGCCCTGGCCGAGCGGGGCATCAAGGTTCCGGAGGAGCTCAGCGTGATGGGCTTTGACAACATTGTGATGTCCGCCTACTATACGCCCCCGCTGTCCACCGTCATCAACCCTGTGACCGAGCTTGGCACCAGTGCCGCCCTGGAACTGCTGCGCCTGATGGACAGCCCCCACGCTGCCCCCGGCCGCGGGTGTACGCTGATGCCGGAGATGGTGCTGCGCGCGTCCTGCGCGGAGAGAACCGCGTAGGGAAAGCGCTGCTCTGCTTGTGTTTTAAGCTAATACCGTGGTGCAAAGAAAACACCTGGTTGGCAAGGCAGGCATGCCAAAAAATGTTATGAAACGGTTGGAAATCATGTTCCTGGAGTGGACGCTGAGAAAATATCAGAACACACGGGGTTTACGCAAAAGACTATTGAGGAAATCCGGCAATATATATTTATCAGGGATCATTTTCTTGATGGCGAAATAAAGAGTTTTCAGCGGACTTTGACTAGTCGCAAGCGTGGCAACGCCTAACAGAGGGCCAAGGAATCGAGACAGATTAAATTTCCTGGGAAAAAATTCGCAAAACGTAGCGCAGGCAGGTATAATAAGCCCGGAAAGCGCCCGGGCACGCTGATTGCCGGGGCATAAAACAGCATGGGAGGTTGCCATGGGACATACCGACAGGGCCGGGCGCATCGCCTGGTTTCAGGAAGCGCGCTTTGGCATGTTCATTCACTGGGGTTTGTACAGCATTCCCGCGCGCGGCGAATGGGTGCGCTCCCGGGAGCGCCTCAGCAAGGAGGACTACCGGCCCTTCTTTGAGGAGTTCAACCCCACCTGTTATGACCCCGGGGCCTGGGCCCGGGCGGCCAGGGAGGCCGGCATGCGCTACGCGGTGTTCACCGCCAAGCACCACGACGGCTTTTGCCTGTTTGACAGCAAGCTGACAGATTACAAGGCTACCAACACCCCGGCTGGGCGCGACCTGGTGCGCGAATACCTGGAAGCCTTCCGCGCAGAGGGGCTGAAGGTAGGCCTGTACTACTCCATCATTGACTGGCATCATCCGGATTTTCCCCACTATGGCGACCGCCACCACCCGGAGCGCGACAACGCAGCCTTCAAAGGCGTCCGGCATGATTTTGACAACTATCTCAGGTATATGCACGGCCAGGTGGAGGAGCTGGTCACTGGCTACGGCAGGATCGATCTGATGTGGTTTGACTTTTCCTATGACCACATGGCCGGCGAAACCTGGCGCGCGACAGACCTGGTGCGCATGGTCCGCCGCCACCAGCCCCACATGATCATGGACAACCGACTGGAGGTTTCCGGGGAGGGCTTTGGCAGCCTGCTCTCCGGGCGCCCCGAGGAATACGCGGGCGATTATGTCAGCCCCGAGCAGATCATTCCGCCGGAAGGCATCCTTGACATCAACGGCAAGCCGGTGCCCTGGGAGGCCTGCGTCACCATGAACAACAACTGGGGCTATGCCGAGCAGGACAGGTTCTTCAAGCCTGCGCCCATGCTCATCCGCAAGCTGGTGGAGTGCGTGTCCAAGGGCGGCAACCTGCTGCTCAACGTGGGCCCGGACGCCCGCGGGATGATCCCCGGGCAGTCCCTGGACATCCTCAGCCAGATCGGCCGCTGGATGAAGCGCAACAGCGAAAGCATCCACGGCTGCGGCCCCGCGGGGATGGGCAAGCCGGACTTTGGCCGCATCACCAGGCGCGGCAGCACGCTGTACTACCATGTCTTTGACAACCCTGTCGGCTACCTGCCCCTGAGCGGCCTAAAGCCCGAACAGGTGGAGAGCATCCGTCTGCTGTCCAGCGGCGCCGAGATGAAGATTGAAAGGAACTGGATCACCAACAACTACCCGGACCATGTCTTCACCAGCTTCGGGCCGGATCCGGCGCTGCCGGATGAGACCGACACCGTGGTAGCGGTGCGGCTGAAGGATTAGTTGTATTCAATCAATCCTTTGAATTTTGTCTATACCCTTGCAGGGAAATCATATTAACAGCGTTCTGCCGGATAACGCATCGTTCATTCGGGAACCATTTTGACAGGAGCCGCGTCATAATAGCAAAAGGAGGGATTGATCATGCACAACACACAAACTATTTTTCACAAGCCCGCCGCCTTGCTAATGGCCCTGCTGATGGCGCTGTTCCTGGCGCTGCCGGCCCTGGGCGCGCCGTTTACACAGGAACTGCGCCCGGGCGACAGCGGCGAAGAGGTGCTGGCCATGCAGACGCGCCTGAAGGAGCTGGGGTATTTCACAGGCCGGCCCGATGGCAAGTTCGATGACGCCACGCGGGCAGCGCTTATCCGCTTCCAGCAGGACAACAACCTGCTGGCCACCGGCACGCTGGACAGCCATACCCACCGGGCGCTGTACGCCCAGGACGCCAAGCCCTTCAGGCCCGTTGCCGATGAGAACCGGGTCTTGGATTCCGCTCCCCTCGGCACCCTGGTGTACAGCACCAGCGCCCAGGGCGCGGGATGGAGCCCGATGAACACCAATGAGTACGATGTTTTTAATGAAAACCGCTTCCTTTCCGTGGCCACCTCCCCCCTGTCCACCTTCGCGGCCGATGTGGACACCGCCTCCTATGCCCAGCTGCGCGCCAAAATCCTGCGCGGCGAAGCTGTGCCCCCCGACAGCGTGCGCATCGAGGAGATGCTTAACTATTTCCGGTACAGCTACAAACAGCCCGCGCCCGGGGAGCCTTTCGGCGTCACGATGGAGCTGGCCAAAACGCCCTGGAACGAGGACACCTGGCTGCTGCTGATCGGATTGCAGGCCGAGGAAATCAAGCGGGAGGAGCGGCCGCCGCAGAACCTGGTCTTCCTCATTGACGTATCCGGCAGCATGGACATGCCCGACAAGCTGCCCCTGGTCAAGCGCGCCTTCCTGATGCTGCTGGAGGAGCTTTCCCCTACGGACACCGTCAGCATTGTCACCTATGCCTCCAGGGATGAGGTGGTGCTCTCAGGCAGGCCGGCTGCTGACAAGGTGGCCATCATGGAGGCCATCAACGCGCTGGAAGCCGGCGGCAGCACCGCGGGCGCCGCGGGCATCACCACCGCCTATGAGCTGGCCAGGGAGCACTTTATAGAAGGCGGCAACAACCGCGTGCTGCTGGCCACCGACGGCGATCTAAACGTGGGCGTGACCGATGAGGGCAGCCTGGCCCGCATGGTCGAGGAAAAGAAACAGGGCGGCATCTTCCTGTCCGTCCTGGGCTTTGGCGATGGCAACTACAAGGACAACAAGCTGGAAGCCCTGGCCGACCGGGGGGACGGAAACTACAGCTATATCGATACCATCCATGAGGCCCGCCGCGCGCTGGTCACCGAAATCGGCGCTACCTTCTATACAGTCGCCCGGGATGTCAAGCTGCAAGTGGACTTCAACCCGGCCCACCTGAAGGGTTACCGGCTGATCGGCTATGAAAACCGCGTCATGGCGGCTGAGGATTTCGCCGATGACACCAAGGACGGCGGTGAATTGGGCAGCGGCCACCGGCTGACGGTGCTGTATGAGCTGGTGTCCGCGGACAGCGAATTTGACATCGGTGAGGTCGCCAGCAAATACTGGCAACCGGCCCCCCTCGACAGCCCGGCCTTGAGCGATGAGCTGCTCACCCTGTCCATCCGCGCCAAGGCGCCCACGGGGGATGAAAGCGCGCTGTACACCTACCCGGTCAAGGCGCAGGCGCCCGGGGAGATGACTGACAACCTGCGCTTCGCCGCCGCGGTGGCGGAGGTGGGCATGCTCCTGCGCGACAGCGAATGGAAGGGCAGCGCCACTTATGACAGCGCGCTGAAGCTGCTGCGCGCGGACAGCAGCCTGACCGGCGACCCCTACAGGGAGGAGTTCCTTTACCTGGTCAATCTGCTAAACCGCGGGAACTGACGCTGCCGCGAAATTCTGGTGGCAAGCGGGCATGGCTGACAAGTCAGGGTTTCTAAGATATAATATCAGTGTTGTTAGGACTTGACGGTACATTGAAATGAATCAGGTAATATTAAGAGAGGGAAATAGAACAATGAATGAGCCTACTATCTGGCGATTACACCTGAAGACAAAGGGTAAAGCTTTTTCGAGCCATCAAAACAACACAACTTATGATTACTTTAAACTATATCAATTCTGCCGAGAAAACGGTATCATCGGTTTAGGTTGGAGTGCCTTCTCTAAAAGAATCGAAAAGAAAGACGAGTTGCAAAAAATCGTAAAAGAACCAAAAGCATTTAAAGCGATAAATGCGATGAGGCAAATTGAGATTGGCGATTTGATATGGACAAGGTCAAGCAAACAGGTCTACTATTTGTGCAAAGTTACAAAACCTTGGAAAGAGACCCAGCCGAATGCAAACCATATGGAGTATGACATCGCCAATTATGTCAATGTTGATTGGCTAGAAATTGGAACTGAGGACAAGGTGCCCGGTAAGGTCGTTGCTTCATTCAGACCTAACAGAACATTGCAGCGTGTTAATAATTCAAATCTTATTACAAAACATATTTGGAATAAGTTTTCCGGAGTAGAAACATACTCAACAACAACAAAGAAAGAATCTGAAAGCATCTGGAATCTTCTTCATTCCGAACAGATTGAGGAACTTTTCTTGCTATACTTGCAGATATGTAAAGAATTAAAGGTTTATACTTCCACAGTTAAGCCATCTGAACCCCGTTATGAATGTATCATGGTGAATTCAAAGGGCCAACTGTTCTATCCACAGGTGAAAAGTGGGAAAAATCAGTTGTATGCAGAAGAATACAGGGACATTGTTGAAAGAGACTCTTCAGCTGAAGTTTATTTGTTCGCGACAAGTCAACAATATGGCAGTTATCAGCATGAACGAATCCATTGCGTTAACACAGAAACTCTTGATGAATTTAATAAGAAACATAAAGAAATACTGCCAGCTATTACCAGAGAATGGCTTTCGCTACATGATCGGCTCATGCAGAAAACATGATTTAATTCATCTGCTGTAAGGAGAACGCATGGGACTCAATCCTGCCCTGGGCATCCGTGTCGGGCGGCTGCCCGCCGGGCCTAAAAACCTCATCACCGATGTGCCGGGGCTCAAGGTAGGGCACCATACCCTGGCGGATGGGCCGGTGCAGACCGGAGTCACGGTCCTCCTGCCCGGTCCGGACAACTGCTTCACGCACAAGCTGCCCGCCGCCGTCACGGTGTTCAACGGTTTTGGCAAATCCCTCGGGCTGATGCAGATAGAGGAGCTGGGCCAGCTGGAGACGCCCATCGCGCTGACCAACACCCTGTCTGTCGGCACCGCCTGGACCGCCCTGTGCCGCCACGCGCTGTCTCAAAACCCGGGCATCTGCCTCACCACCGGCACCGTCAACCCAGTGGTGTTTGAGTGCAATGACGGCTACCTTAATGACATCCGCGGCCTGCATATCAAGGAAGAGCATGTGCTGTCCGCGCTGAAAAACGCCAGCCGGACCTTTGAGGAGGGCAGCCTGGGGGCAGGGCGCGGCATGCGCTGCCACGGGCTCAAGGGCGGCATCGGCTCCAGCTCGCGCCTGCTGGACATCGCCGGCCATCCCCATCCCCTGGGCGCCCTGGTGCTGGCCAACCACGGCAGCCTGCGGGATCTGACCATCGCGGGACGCCACCTTGGCCCCGGGGCGGAGGAGCTGCTCAGCAGCGGCTGGACCAGCGGGTATGAACAGCAGCAGGACAAGGGCTCGGTTATCGTGGTGCTGGCTACCGATGTGCCCCTGGACAGCATCCAGCTCAAGCGCGTGTCCCGCAGGGCTGTTGCCGGCCTGTCGCGCACCGGCAGCAACATCGGACACAGCAGCGGCGAGATCGCGCTGTGCTTCTCCACAGCCAATCCCATTACGCATGACGACCCGGCGCCCTTCCGCCAATCCCGCCAGCTCAACGAAGCCCATATCGACCTGCTCTTCCGCGCCGCGGCCGAGGCCACTGAAGAAGCGGTGCTCAGCGCGCTGTTTCATGCCCGGCCCCTCACCGGGCGCGACGGCCACCGCGCCCATGCCCTGAGCGAGGTGCTGGCGGCGCTCAGCGGAATGGAGGAGTTATAAGCACAGGATGGATTTGAGAAGACGCCTGAAAACCGCCTTCCCCGCATCATTTCCGGTATGAATGGCTTTCTCATCCGGCAGCCGCAGAGTGTGAACAGGAGCGTTTCCGCGAGAAACGGCAACAGGTTTTTATTCCGCAGCGAGCTTCATAAGAAGACAGGCGCGTATACCTCACAGAAAGATGGGCGCGTATAAATTCTTGACCTTTGTCGATTTGAAAGGTACAATAAAAGTACCGGATGGATGTCCGGCCATACTGATGTAAAGTTTTATTGCATCCAAAGCGGCGAGGGATTTTATTGGATTGCAAGGAAGGAAACCGAGGGTGTAGCCTGAGCTGCATTGAGGTTGAATGACGCGGCAGGGCGATCAAAGATCCGGCGTGGCGATGCAGTAATGATTGGAATCAGTATCAACAATCAACAAGCGGCGCGGCTTAGGGCGCCGCAGGACCGGGGCAGGCTGCGCCCCGCCAGTCTCCCGCATGGGGGTGCACTGGTTTCGACGGGGATCGTCGGGCACACGGAAAGCGAGCCGCGGACCCTGTACCGCGCAACAACGGGGAAAACAAATAACTGACAACAATCAGAATTTAGCTTTCGCGGCCTAAGCCCGCGGAACGTCGGCCCCAAGCGCTCACGGCTTGGGTTCCCGGCGTCAATGATGTGAGGAACAGGGCCGCCTAAGCTTTGCGGTGAGCCCGGTAAAATGAAGCTACCAAATCCGGCAGCCTGACGGCGGGCGGCCGGAGGCGGGAATTTTAAAACACCGTCTGCGCTCGGAGAAATCCGTGGGTTTGAATCTTCGGACAGGGGTTCGATTCCCCTCACCTCCACCAATCCGGGAGGCCATCATTCACATGGCCTCCCGGTTTTTGTGCGCTTCAGCCCACAAAACCACCAGCAGAGCTGGTGGAATAAAAAAGCTTTAGCTATCAGAAACCTCCTTTGCTACAATCGAGTTGGTCTGGTAACCGCACCGAAAGCAAAGGAGGTTTGTCATCGAAGATGAATGACAGTAAAAGCTTATCACACACAAAATGGAACTGCAAATATCACATTGTGTTTGCCCCGAAGTATCGACGGCAAATTGTGTACGGGAAGATCAAAGCGGAGATCGGAAGGATTCTCAGGCAACTATGCGATATGAAACAAGTGGAGATACACGAAGCAGAAGCCTGTGCGGATCATATCCATATGCTGGTGAGTATCCCGCCAAGCATAAGTGTGTCGCAGTTTATGGGATATCTAAAGGGAAAAAGTTCGCTCATGATATTTGACCGGCATGCGAACTTGAAATACAAATATGGCAATCGTCATTTCTGGTGTCGCGGGTACTATGTAGATACGGTGGGACGCAACAAGGAAAGGATAGTGAAATACATCCGAGAACAATTGCAATCGGATGTAGCTGCGGATCAACTCTCGTTCAAGGAATACATAGACCCGTTTACGGGTGGCAAGACAGAGAAGGCATAAAGAAGGCCGCTTAAGCGGCGGCCAGAGAAAAAGTTGCGGTTGTCGGATTATTCAGTGCGTCTTCAGACGCAGCCAGTAAATGGCCTTGAAGGCCTCGTGCATACCACCGGCTCAGCCGGTGGTTTTGATTGTATATAGAAAACGCCACGCTAGGCGTGGGGTTCAAGAGAGCTTATAGCGATACATATGACATAAAAACTCCTTTTGCTAATATAGCGCTACGGTCTGCCAACTGCAACAAAGCAAAAGGAGGTCATTAGATATTAATCATATTTTACCTTGCATATTCTACCTTGGCCCGAAACTTTATGAAGGTCTTTCATCTACTACCTTGATTTTACGTCCATATAAAGTTAAAATTGGACGAAAGATTAGATCGGTGGACGAAAGGAGAAACGGATGCGTAACTTTGACTTTTCCAGTTTGAAAAACAGAGCATGGGATACAGAAATCTTGAACTTGGTTGCCAGAATTCATGAATGCAAAGGCCGGCAGGATCTGTTTATTCGTCAGAAGCCAGTAGAACTTAACCGATTGGTTGAGTTTGCGAAGATTCAGAGTACCGAGGCATCTAACAAAATCGAGGGTATTGTTACAACCAGCACACGCATGAAGCAGCTGTTTGAAGAGAAAACAACTCCTCGCAATCGTGATGAAAGCGAGATCATGGGATACAGAGATGTCCTAAACACTATCCATGAAAGTCACGATTATATTCCAATCCGTCCATCCTATTTTCTGCAACTTCATCGAGATTTGATGAAACGTGCGGGTGTATCGTTCGGTGGTAATTTCAAGAGCGTTCAGAATTACATCAGTGAGACTGGGTCTGATGGCACAACCGTTACTCGGTTTACACCTGTTGCGCCCCATGAAACACCCGACGCAATCACTGCACTCTGCCAAGCGTATGCGCAGATTTCTGCCTCACAAGAGGTGGATATGCTGCTGGTTATTCCATGCTTCATCTGCGATTTTCTATGCATCCACCCGTTTAATGATGGAAATGGCAGAATGAGCCGACTGTTGACCCTACTGCTGCTTTACCAAAACGGTTATCATGTAGGAAAATACGTCAGCGTGGAAAAGCAGATTGAGAAAACCAAGGATCGTTACTACGAAGTGCTTAAAATGTCGGACCAGGGATGGCATGAAGAGCGTAATGATCCTACACCATTCATCCGGTATATGCTGATGGCGATTCTGGCTTGCTATATCGAGTTCGAGGAACGTATAGACATCATGAACAGTCTTGGAACGAAAAGCTCTGCCTACGACATCGTGAAAAGATATGTGGAACAGCGCATTGGCACAATTAGAAGTAACGAAGTGATTGCAAAATGTCCAGCGATTGGTAGATCAGCGGTACTGAATTCCATCAAGAAACTGGTGGATGAAGGTGTACTGATCAAACAAGGAGAAGGTCGAAGCACATTCTACATCAAGGTAGATACAATCCAATAAATAACGTCCAATATAAAAAGGATTTGGACGAAATCAGGAATTGCGGACGAAAGCGTCGGTATTTCCGGTGCTTTTTCTATAGTCATTCGGAAAGAAAAACCATACTGCATTTGATAACATTTACACACATCAATTCTACCAAAAACAGAGCCGATGTCGCCGCTTTCGCTGCTTCAGGCTCTGGTTTTTCCTTAACTAAGGAGCCGTAGTTTTGCTTCAGCTGCCTTATTTTGATAACATAACACCGCTTGGAATGTGATGGAGCCGGGGAAATATAATGGCATCAGCCGCCCATGCCCCAGAACAGCCAGACCAGCACATAGCCGGTGGCCACCGCGGCCAGGGTAAAGGGGATGGAAATCTTCATGAAGTCCCAGTTCTTGACCTCATGCCCCTCCCTGCGCAGGATGCCCAGGCCGGTGATGTTGGCGCTGGCGCCGATCGGGGTCAGGTTGCCGCCCAGGGTCGCGCCCACCAGCAGCCCGAAGTAGAGCACGGTCGGGTCCACGCCCAGGTGGCTGCCGATTACCGCGGCGACCGGCAGCATGGTGGCCACGTAGGGGATGTTGTCAATGAAGGCGGACAGCAGCACCGAGGCCCAGACGATCAGCGTATAGGCCACGAAGACATTGCCCCCGGACATCTTCGCGAAGGCTTCGCCGATGGCTTTGACCACGCCTGCTTCCTCGATGCCCTTGATGACGATGAACAGGCCGGTCAAGAGCAGCAGGGTAAAGAAGTCAATTTCCTTGAGGGTCTCGCGCAGCGCCTCCATGGGCTTGCGTGTGATGATGATCTCCCGCACCAGGCCGATCAGCATCAGCCCCATGCAGATCAGGCCGTTGGTGGTCTCGGGCTTTTGATCCTGGGGAATGAAGGAAGCCAGGATCAGCAGCAGGATGGTGCCGAACAGCAGCACGCTGGGAAAGAAATCGCTTACAACAGTCTTCTCATCCATGTGTACCTTTTGTTTGTACTGGCGGAAGACTACCATCAACACCAGGGCGGACACAATCGCCCCGGCCTGGACGACAAAGAACAGCCCGGGCTTTCCATGGTACCAGAAGAAGTCCACGAAGTTCATGTTTGCCTGTTTTCCCAGCAGGATGGAGGTGGTATCGCCCACCAGGGTGGCCGCGCCCTGCAGGTTGGAGGAGATGGCAATGGAAATGATCATGGGCACCGGGGAGATCTTCAGCTTGCGCGCCACCACCAGCGCGACCGGCGCCACCATCAGCACGGTGGCCACGTTGTCCACAAAGGCGGAGATGATGCCGGCGAACAGCGACAGCGCGATGATGACCCATTTGACGTTGGGCATCTTCTCGATGATGTAATCGGCCATCAGCGCGGGCATCTTTGACTTGATGAAGAAGTATACCGTTCCCATGGTGCCGGCGATCATCATGATGACGTTCCAGTCCACGGCTTCGAACACATTGAAGGCGGGCAGGACGCCCAGAGCGCCCAGCACCGCGAAGACGGCGGCCGAGCCCAGCGCGATATAGGCGCGGTATTTGGCGAACACCAGCAGCGCCACATAGGTCGCGAGGAAAAGAACCAGAGCCAAGACCATAAAAAAACCTCCCTCCCCAAATGAAAAATCGTTTGATTATAACATAAAAATACTGAGAGACCAAATGTTTTCGCCGCGGATGCGGATTGCCGGATCCAAAAAGCGCCGGCTCATCGTTTTATAGGTACAGCGCCCAAATGATCCGGCCGCCTGCTGTTTGTTGATGCTGCGCGCCTGTACTCAGGGCAGCCAGACCAGGCCGGGCTCCAGGTCGTCCAGGGTAGCGCAGGCGGTGCGCGCCATGGCGCCGGCCAACTCCGATGTGACGCGGCGCAGGGTCATTTCCACGCCCTTGGCGCCCTCCTCCAGCAACGGCTGCATCAGGGCCCGCCCGACGCACACGCCATCCGCGCCCAGGGCCAGAGCCTTGAAGACGTCGTAGCCGTCCCTGATTCCGCAGTCAACGTAGATGCTCAGGCGTCCCTGCGCCTCCTTGACGATGTCCGGCAGCACCATCAGCGGCGGCAGGGCAAAGGGGAGGATGCCGTGGTGGTGGGAGACCACGATGCCTTTGGCGCCCAGGCTGATGGCCTTCCGGGCATCCGCGGTGCTGAGCACGCCCTTGAAGAAGAAGGGCAGCCCGGCCAGGCGGATGAGTTCGCGCAGCTCGTCTTCAGTCAGCGGCGCCATGGGCAGCCCCAGCACCACATCACAGTTGCCCTGCGCGTTAAAGGTATGGTCCAGGTCCATGCCCACGGCCAGCGCGCCGGCCTGCCTGGCATGCTCCAGCCGGCGCAGGATCATCTCACGGTCCGCGTAGGGCTTGATGATCTTGACTACTTGGGCGCCGGTATCGATCATCGCCCCCAGCTCGCGGCGCTCGCCCATGCCTGCAAAGCAGACCGCGCCGCTCATCACGCAGCCCTGCGCCATTTGCACCATGCCATTGCCGTCCTTGCCCTTTAGGTGGGACAGGGCCGCGGTGGCGACGGGGGTGGAAAAACACTTGCCAAACAGCGTGTAGCGGGTGTCCGGCAGGCGCGCGCCGATATGGCGCATCTCAATGAGCAGGCTGTCAAGGTAGTCGCGGGTGATGCGGTTGGCATCCCCGGCATAGCCGCGGTCTTGCATGCTGTCCTCCTTGTGTATGGTTATACGCTGCGGATAAGATCCGCAGGAGCTGCAAAAAGAAGCGGGGTTCCTGCAGGAACCCCGCCAAGACATCTGCCTACAGCCCCAGGGCGTTGTGCAGGTACTGCCTTGAAATCATCGCGGATTTGTAGTTGCATACCGGGCGGTGGTCCAGCTCAACGCACAGCACGCCATCATAGCCTGCTTCCTTGAGCACGCGATAGACGCCGCGGAAGTTGATGGTGCCAATGCCCAGCTCGCAGAAGGATTGCATGGGGTTCTTGTACTGGTCCAGGTTGGGATCCACATCCTTGAGGTGGACATAATCAATGCGGTCGACCCAGCGGCGGAAGGCTTCTACCGCGTCCATGCCCGCGATGGTGGTGTGCGCGGTGTCCAGGCACAGGCTGACCAGCTTGGGGTCGGTATTGTCCAGGAACAGCTGGATCTCTTCCTCCTTGTAGATCGCGGTTTGCGCGTGGGGATGGAAGCAGGCGACAATGCCGTTGTCGCGCGCCAGCTGGCCGATGCGGTTGGACAGAGCGGCGTACTTGAGTATCTTTTCGCGGTCCAGCGGGCGCTCCAGCGGCTCATCGTGCCACATGGTGCCCTGCAGGTTAAGGTATTTCGCGCCGATCTCCTTCATGAAGGCGATGTACTTGACGGCGTTCTCATAGTCCAGATCGTCGTCATCCTTGTAGTGCTGGTAGAGGTTGGCCATTTTCAGGTTGTACTTGTCCAGCAGCGCCTTGACGCGCCCCGCGTCCCCGTCAAAATAGTCCAAGATGAAAGCGAAGTTCTCAACCTCCTGATAACCCAGGTCGCTCGCTTCGCGCAGGAATTGCTCAAACTCCCAAACATGATTGTCCTTGTGGTTGACCAGCCAGGTCCAACCGGTATAAGCGATTCTCATGGTACCCTCCTATCAATATTGTTAGTTTTATCATAGCACAAACGGCTTGGAAACGGTAGGCAGCGGATATAAACGTATACCTTTTCCCACGCTATCGCAAAATCCGTACAAAAACGGCTATCATCCGCACAAAACAGCCCTGCCCGTTCGGGGCAGGGCCTGATGATGGCGTCACATCAGCTGCCAAAGAGCACGCTGTTGACCACGCCCTCCAGGTATTCCTGCTTGCCTGAACCGGGCAGCGGCGCGTTGCCCGCCTGGACGGCTTTCTTGGAAAGCTCTTCCAGGGTGGCCTTGCCCGCGCGGATCTTCCGGCCCAGCTCGCTGTCAAAGGAAGCGTAGCGCTCCTTGACAAACTGGTCGATCCGGCCATCCTCGATCAGGGCAACGGCCTTGATCAGGCCCAGGGCGAAGCTGTCCATGCCCAGGATGAAGCCCTCGAACATGTCCTGATGGGTGTAGGAGGGGCGGCGGTTCTTGGCGTCAAAGTTGAGCCCGCCGCGCAGCCCGCCGGCGCGCAGGATTTCCAGCATCGCAAGCGTTGTGCTATAGACATTGGAGGGAAACTGGTCGGTATCCCAGCCCAGCATGTCGTCGCCCTGGTTGGCGTCGACTGAGCCCAGCATGCCGTTGATGGCGGCCACGCGCAGGTCGTGCTCGAAGGTATGGCCGGCCAGGGTGGCATGGTTGGCTTCGATGTTGAGCTTGAAATCGCGGTCCAGGCCGTACTGGCGCAGGAAAGCGATGGAGGTGGCGGCGTCAAAGTCGTACTGGTGCTTCATGGGCTCCTTGGGCTTGGGCTCGATATAGAAGTCGCCTGTAAAGCCGATGGAGCGCGCGTAGTCCACCGCCATGTGCATGAGCGCGGCGATGTTCTCCTGCTCAAACTTCATGTCGGTGTTCAGCAGCGTTTCATAGCCCTCGCGGCCGCCCCAGAAGACATAGCCCTGGCCGCCCAGCTTAACGGTGCAGTCGATGGCCTTCTTGAGCTGCGCCGCGGCGTGGCAGTAGACATCAATGGAGTTGCTGGAACCCGCGCCGTTCATGTAGCGCGGATTGCCGAACAGGTTGGCGGTGCCCCACAGGCACTTGATCGGGGTGCCGGCCATTTTGGACTTGATGTAGTCGGTGATCTTGTCCAGACGCTGGTTGGTTTCCTCCAGGTCCTTGCCCTCGGGCACCAGGTCAACGTCATGGAAGCAGAAATACTCGATGCCCAGCTTTTGCATGAATTCAAAGCCGGCATCCACCTTGGCCCTGGCATGGGCCATGGTGCCCACTTCCTCGCCAAAGGATTTGTCGGCCGTGCCCGGGCCGAACATGTCCTGGCCCGTTGCGGACAGGTTGTGCCACCAGGCCATGGCGAACTTGAGGTGATCCTTCATCTTTTTGCCGTAGATGACACGCTCGGCGTCATAGTGCTTGAACGCCAGGGGATTGCGTGATTTCGGCCCTTCGTATTTGATTTGAGGCAGGTTTTTGAACAAAGACATATTTCCCTCCTTTTTTAATATGCATCCAGTACAGTATATCACACAGCCGCGTGTTTTCAAACCGTCAGGACGGCTGTTGTGAACAAAAATATGTTCAAATCAGACAAACGGCGTCGCTACAGCCGGGCCAGATCCTGCCAGGACTGCTTGAGCGCCGGGTAAAGCTGCTGATAGAGCTTGTGGAAACGTTGGTAGGTGGCCGCCTTGTCCATGTCCGGCTGGATGGTGTTGCCCGGCCGAACCAGGGCATCGCAGGCGGATTCCACGCTTTGGTAGATGCCCGCGCCCACGCCCGCCAGGATGGCGACGCCCAGGGCCGGGCCCTCGGGGGAGTTGATCAGGGACAGCGGCCGGGCATAGACATCGGCCAGCAATTGCCGCCAGAAGGGGGATTTGGCGCCGCCGCCGGTCAGCAGCATCTTATCAGCCTTGACGCCCATGCCGTCAAGGATTTCCAGGCTGTCGCGCAGGCCGTAGCTGACGCCCTCCATGACCGCGCGGATGATGTCGCCCCGCTTGTGCATCGCGGACAGGCCGAAAAACACGCCGCGGCAGTCCGGGTCCAGATGGGGAGTGCGCTCGCCCATCAGGTAGGGCAGGTAAAGCAGGCGGTTGGAGCCCACCGGGCTTTTGGCCGCCAGGGCGTCCACCAGGTCATAGGAGTCGATGCCCAGCTGATCCGCCAGGACAATTTCCGCCTGGCAGAGGGTATCGCGGATCCAGCGCTTGGACAGCCCCGCGGACTGCAGCACGCCCATGACATGCCAGGCGCCGGGAACAGCGCAGCAGAAGGTATGCACGCGGCCCTTGGGGTCAATGGCAATCTTGCTGGAATGCGCGAAGATCACGCCGGAGGTGCCCACGGTGGTAAAGGCTCTGCCGTCCCTGACCGTGCCGGTGCCCACCGCGGCCGCGGCATTGTCGCCCGCGCCGCCCACCACCAGCGTGTTTTGGGACAAACCGGTCAGCCTGGCGGCCTCCTCGGACACATGGCCGGTGACCTCGGGGGATTCGTATACACGGGCGAGCAGCTCCCGCTCAATGCCCAGCTTGTCCAGCACCTCCTGGCTCCACTGGCGTCCCGGCACATCCAATAGCTGCATGCCGGAGGCGTCGGACACCTCGGTGGCGAAGTCGCCGGTCAGCTTGTAGCGCAGGTAATCCTTGGGCAACAGGATGTGGCGTGTCTTTTTGTAGATGTCGGGCTGGTGCTTTTTGACCCACATGATCTTGGAGGCGGTAAAGCCGGTCAGCGCCGGGTTGGCGGTGATCTCGATCATCCGCTCCTTGCCCACCAGGCGGGTGATGTCCTCGCATTCCTCGCCCGTGCGCTGGTCCGCCCAGATGATGGAGGGGCGCAGCACCCTGCCCTGCTCATCCAGCATCACCAGGCCGTGCATCTGCCCTGAAATGCCCAGGGCGGCAATCTGCCTGGGATCCACGCCGGACTGGCGCACCACGTGGGAGATGGTGGCGATGGCGGCATCCCACCAATCCTGCGGGTCCTGCTCCGCCCAGCCGTTTTGCGGCTGGGACAGCGGGTATTCCGCCGACTTGGCGGCGATCACCTCGCCATCAGGGTTGAACAGCACGCTGCGCGTGCCGGAAGTGCCCAGGTCAATGCCCAATAAATATTTCATCATGAACCCCCATTCATCTATATTCACCTGTGAAAAGGTGTATGTTAACAGTTAAATACTAAGTCAAACGGCCCTTAAAGTCAATCGGCGGCACAAAAACAGGACATACGCTGCCCCGTTTCCGGGCATGGCCCGCGCGCGGGAACGCCCGGGCCATCATATTGGCAGGGTGTTCCGTGTTTTACATGTTCTCAATGCGCTCAAGGGCCTGGGCCAGGTCGGCGACCAGGTTGCCGGCGCCCTCCAGCCCGCAGTGGATGCGGACCAGCCCGCGGGTGACGCCTGAAGCACGGGCGGCCTCCTCGGTGGCGCCATACATCGGGCACAGCGCCAGGCTTTCGTAACCGCCCCAGGAGCAGCCCTTGCCGAACAGCTTCAGCGCGTTGATCATTTTTACCGCCATCTCCGGCGTACCGTCAATTTCAAAGCTCATCAGCCCCGCATGGCCCCGCATCTGCTGTTTGATCAATTCCGCCTGGGGATGGGAGGCCAGGCCGGTGTAATGCACCGTCTTCACCCTGGGATGACCCTCCAGAAAACGGGCTACCCTCATGGCGCTGTCCTGGTGCATGGCCAGCCTTGCCGGCATGGAGCGAAGCCCTCTAATGGCCAGCCAGCCTTCCATGGGCCCCAGGATGCCGCCCAGCCACTCCCGGGTGCCGCGGCGCATCTGCCGGATCAAGTCCCCGTCTTTGGACACCAGCACGCCGCCGATGACGTCGCTGTGCCCGCCGATATACTTGGACAGCGTGTGCATCACCAGGTCAATGCCCATGTTCAGGGGGTTTTGAAAAAGCGGGGTGCAACAGGTGTTGTCAAGGTAGGTCGTAACGCCGCGCTCACGGCAAAGCGCGGCGACCGCCGGGATGTCGATCACCGAGAACACGAAAGTGGCAGGGCTCTCCAGGATCATCAGCTTGGTGTTGGGCCTGATGGCATGCCTGATCTCCTCCAGGTCAAGGCCGGAAACAAAGCTGATTTCCATCTTCAGCCGCGGTACGCCCACACAGGCCATGAAGGATTGCACAGGGCGGTAGGAATCCCGCATGCACAGGATATGGTCCCCTGCCTGGCAGACGGACAGGATGGCGGAGGTAGCGGCCGCCATGCCGGAGCTGAACACCAGGGCGTCCGTCCCGAACTCAAGCGCCGCCAGCTTTTGTTCCAGCAGCCTGACGGTGGGGTTTGACATACGGCCGTAGATATAAGTATTTTCATCTTGGCCGGCGCACGCCCGCAGGTATTCCTCAAAGGTGGGGTGCGCGTACAGGGAAGAGAAATACACCGGCGGGGAAACCGCCCCCAGCTGGCGATGATAGTCCTCAAAGCCATGGGTAATGGTCAGCAACTGTTCCTGCAATTGTTTGTTTTTCAGATCCATGTCAGGCGCCACCTTTCGGCTGTATATTCATGCGTATGCTATGAAAAAGCAAGGTTCATGTCAACAGTATTGAGGCTCTTTTATGCACAGCAGGTTTTGGCTGGCGGCTTTTGGGTCTTCATAATTTAATATCCCGTGCATAGCGAATGAAAAGCGGCCGGGGCTTTTATCTGCTCCGGCCGTGACAACATTTGATGCTTATTTCAGGTCAAACCTGTACATTTCTCCCCCGTCGGAGGAAATAACCAGTGTATCCGGGAAGGATTTTAGACCGGGCATGTCAAAATACCATTGTACTGCGCAATGCCCGTTCGTCTCAGTTGCAAACCCGGTATTCTCTTCCAGATAGTCCATATTGCTGTAAACAACGGAATTGCCGTTGTCATCCGTCAGGTAGAGTGAACCATACTTTTCTGCAAGCATTTCCGCCGAATCCATTGAATTGTCTGTCGGGAAAAGGGTCAGCGATATACTCGTTGTCAACGGGGAAATACGCAGTCGATTAATGCGCAATGTTCCATTCGCGAGCGAGATATCCTCTTTTGGTGCGTATTCGTAATCACCGGAGGCTGCATCAAAGGAGAAACGGATCACGATTTGCGCGGTCTCACTCAGCGTTTCAGGATTGTCCGGAATCCCATTATAAGTGACAGTATAGCCTTCTTTTGCCCATTCATCTGCGTTCCGGTGCTCTGTATCCGAAACAATGACGTTTTCCATAGCGGCAAAAGCTGCACGCCTATCTGCCAGTTCTGCGAGATACGCTTCGTCAGTATCTTCCTTATCGGCATCTTCAATAAAGACGATGCCGATATTCGGACGCTCAACAACAAATGTCATTTCACAGTCTGTCTTGCCGCTCAACGCAACGCCGCATGCCTGTAGCATGCAGGAAACGGGGTTTCGGTCGACAGGCAACTCATCAAGGCGCGGGTCGGGAACCAGTTTCCTGCTTTCCTCCGATGCGCTGCAATACTCCACCCATACTTCTGTATCGTTGAGTTTCAGTGAACGCAGCCAGATATACGCGGCTTGCGCGGGCTGTCCGTTTTCCACTTCAAAATCGACAGCCAGCTTTTCGCCATCATATATCAAGCCTTTTACATTTACATTCAGGTGGTCACCAGCATCGGACGCCTTCACCGGCGTATACATCTGCGAAAGCTCCTCTGTTGCTTTCTCTTTACCGAGCAATTGCCGGAAGAGACTTCCTCCTCCGACGGCAAAAACTGTCACGGTAACCAAAATCAAAGCGATTGCTGCAATTGTTCCGGCAGATATTTTTCTCTTCATTATTGGGTTCCTTTCGGCTTTGTAAATCATCCGGCTGACGTTCAGCGGATCCGCTTCAAGACCTGACAAGCGGGTGTTAACTGCACGTTTTATTTCATTCCTGATATACGTATCATTCATCCTTTTCACCCTCTTTCAACACATCCCGCAGTATGTTGCGCGCCTTGCTCAGCCGCCTGGAAACAGCAGACTTTGTACATCCAAGCGCTTTTCCCACATCTTCTGTATTCATGTCCTGATAATAGTACAGGATAATCGCCTCGCGCAGTTGCCGCGGGAGCTTCATGACCTGCAGCAGCAGTTCTTCATCATCATCTCTGAATGGTACTGAAGCCTCCGGCAACATATCCGGGGTGATGCGACGATCAGTATGTTTAAACCATCCCCCACGCTGCATATCGCGGCAGGTATTGACAGCGATCTTCATCAGCCATGTCTTGATGCTGCTTGCCCCACGGAAAGCAGTCAAATTACGGTAAACTTTGATCCAGGTTTCTTGAACTGCGTCTTCCGCCAGAGCGGGGTCATCCAGCAGAACACAACAAGTGCGGAGCATGTTTGTCTGGTACGTTTCTACCAAACTTGAGAATTCTTCCGGTCCGATCATGCCAGGGCCCTTGACATCGGACATACACTCCACCTCCTTCACTTATATAGACGAATGTATGCTGGAATTGTTGCGCTGGGATATGCTTTTTCAATTTAGCTTTGCAAAAGAAGCTTCTTCCCTGATTAGCAATTAAAGGCCGCTATGCCGCGCCAAAAGGAACAGGCAGCCTGACCATTGTGAGGCTGCCCGTTCCTGTAAAGACGATTTGATTCTTTCCGTGAAACCCGTTTAGGAATACAGCAGGCTTTGCTCGGACTGCGGGTCAAACAGCTGGACGACCTTGCTGGGGAAGCTGAAGCGCAGCTTGTTGCCGGCCTTGAGCGTGGCGCGCTGCTTTTCGCTCAGGTCCACGGTAGGGGTGCGCAGAATGATGGTTTGCTCGTCCCTGGTGACTACGTGCAGGTGGTACTCGCTGCCCATCATCTCGTTGACCGCCAGGGTGCCCTCCAGGGTGCCGGGCGCGTCGTCAAAGTGGATCTGGGCATGCTCGGGCCGGACGCCCAGCTTGACCGCCTGGCTGTCCACGCCCTTTTGGGACAGCAGCGCGCACTTGTCCGCGTCAAGGGGCAGACGCAGATTCTGCACCGCTACCGTGTAGCGCCCTTGCTGCTCCTTGATCAGATCGGCGTCAAAGATGTTCATTTGCGGGCTGCCGATAAAGCCGGCTACAAACAGGTTGACAGGCTTCTCAAACACTTCCTGTGGCGTGCCCACCTGCTGGATGAAGCCGTCCTTCATGATGACGATGCGGTCGCCCAGGGTCATGGCTTCGGTCTGGTCATGGGTAACATAGACGAAGGTAGTGTCCAGCCTTCTCCGGAGCAGGATGATCTCCGCGCGCATCTGGTTGCGCAGCTTGGCGTCCAGGTTGGACAGCGGCTCATCCATCAGGAAGACGGCGGGTTCGCGCACGATGGCGCGCCCGATGGCCACGCGCTGGCGCTGGCCGCCCGAGAGGGCGCGGGGCTTGCGGTCCAGGTATTCTTCAATGCCCAGGATGTGCGCCGCCTGCACCACGCGGCGATGCACCTCCTCCTGCTTGATCTTGCGGATGCGCAGGCTGAAGGCCAGGTTCTCGTATACCGTGATGTGCGGGTAGAGGGCATAGTTCTGGAAGACCATGGCGATGTCGCGGTCCTTGGGTTCCACATCGTTGACCACGCGGTCTCCGATCTTGAGGATGCCCTCGGAGATGTCCTCCAGCCCGGCGATCATGCGCAGGGTGGTGGATTTGCCGCAGCCGGAGGGGCCGACAAAGACGACAAACTCCTTGTCCGCGATCTCCAGGTTGAAATCCTGGACGGCAACCACCTTGTTGTCATAAATTTTCTTGATATGCTGTAATGATACGCTTGCCATGGGTACTCCTCCTCAACCTTTGACGGCGCCGCCGGTCACGCCCTCAACATAATAGCGTTGCAACATGAAAAACAGGATGGTGATGGGGATGGCCACCAGCACCCCGCCCGCGCAGAAGCGCGTGAAATAGCCCTGGAAGTCCATGGTGTTGACCCAGCGGTACAAGCCGACGGCCACGTTGTAGCTGTCCGACTTGCCAAAGGCCACATAGGAGGCGAAGACGTAGTCCCCCCAGGGGGCCATGAAGCCCATCATGATGGTGTAGATGACAATGGGCTTTGACAGGGGCATGATGATGCGGCGGAACACGTAAAAGCGCGTCGCGCCGTCAATGCGGGCCGACTCGTCCAGGCTTTTGGGGATGGTGTCGAAAAAACCCTTGGAGATGTAATAGCCCATGCCTGAGGAAGCCACATAGATGAGAATCAGCCCCGGGATGGCGCCCTCCTGGGTCAGCCCGAACTGCTTGAGCAGGAAGTACAGCGCGATCATTGTCAAAAAGCCGGGGAACATGCCCAGGATGAGGATGATGTTCATGATCATGCGGCGGCCCTTGAAGCGCATGCGGGAGAGCGCGTAGCTCACCGAGAGCACCATGCCGGTTTGCAGCACCGAGCAAAACAGCGCGATGATCAGCGTGTTGGAGTACCATTTCAGGTATTGGCCGTCCTCAAACAGGTAGCGGTAATTGTCCAGGGAGAAGGCCTTGGGGATCAGGTAGTTGACCATGCCGCCGTTTTCCGTCAGGTAGGACCGGAAGGACTGCAGCACCAGGAAGACGAAGGGCGCCAGCCAGATGACGCTGATGATGGTCAGCGTGATGTAAATGGCGCGGTTGGCGCGGCGCTCCCGCCCTTTTTTGCTGCGCAGCTTGGGCTGCTTGACCTCCCGGATGACGCCGGCCTCGTGGTCGATGTAGGTTTCGACTTCCGGTATTTGCTGTTTGTTTGCCATTACTGGAAATCCTCCTCATTCTTGACCGACGGGATGGCGTTGTAGACCACCACGTTGATGACCGCCGTCACCACGAACACGATGATGCCGATGACGGCAGCCATTTTGTAGTCGGTGTTGTTGACGGTCATCTTGTACAGCCAGGTAATCAGCAAATCGGTATACCCGGCGTTGCCGCTCAGCTCCAGGGACATGGGCCCGCCGCCGGAGAGCAGGAAGATGACGTTGAAGTTGTTGATGTTGCCGATAAAGCTGGTCAGCAGGTAGGGCCCGGTCACAAACAGCATGTAGGGCAGGGTGATCTTGCCGTACATCTGCACGGCGTTGGCGCCGTCGATGCGCGCGGACTCATACAGGTCCGCCGGGATATTCATCAGGATGCCCGTCGCGATCAGCATCATGTAGGGGATGCCGATCCAGATGTTGATGACGATGATGGTGACCCGCGCCCAGACCGGGTCCTGCCAGAAGGGCAGGGGTTTTGAAATCCAGCCCCATTGCATCAGATAGCTGTTGATGATACCATCGGCCGCGAACATCTTGGACACATACAGCAGGCTGACAAACTGCGGGATGGCGATGGTCATCACCAGGATGGTGCGCCACATCTTCTTGAGCCTGATGCCCTTTTTGTTGATCATGATGGCTACCAGCATCCCCAGGAAATAGTTGAGGAAGGTGGCGAAAAAGGCCCAGATCAGCGTCCACAGCAGCACCTGGGAGAAGGTGGAGCCGTAGTTGGCGCTGCCGGCGGAGAACATCGTGCGGAAATTGGCGAGCCCCACCCAGGTAAACAGCTTGCCCGGGGGCTGGTGGGTGTAGTCATAATTGGTGAAGGCCACCAAAATCATAAAGACGATGGGCACGACGGTGAACATGAAGATGCCCAGGGTGGGCAGGGCCAGCAGGGTCTTGTGGAACTGGTTGTCCGCCAGCGCCGCCACGTCCTGTTTGCCGGACTTGAGCTTTTTGCCGGATTTGAGGATCCGCTCGGCGATCTTGTTCTGCCGCACATTGGCGCGCCAGGTGTACAGGAAGGCCAGCACAAAAAACAGCGTCAGCACCCCATACAGCAAAATCAGGAAGCTGTTGTCGCCATAGACTGTCCTGCGGCCCACGCGGGTGGTCTCCACATCGCCCAGGGTTCCCCACTTGGCCAGGTAGGCGCCGCCGAAGAACAGCATGTACAGCAGGAAAACCACCTGGAAGAGAAAAAAGAGCAAACCCCGCAGCACCTGCCCGCGCGCGATGGAGCCAAAGCCCATGATGAAGTAACTGGTTTTGGTTTTCCAGTCGCCATGGATGAAGGTGGTTGCCAGGTCGGCAAGGTCCCTTCCGATGCCCATCAAAATGCGCGCGATGGCCAGCGCCAGGGACTTGCCCCCCCGCGCCAGCCTGCCGGGCAGCTGCCTGACGGAGCGGGAAAGCCTGTGTAGGAAGCGCTGCCCCTTGCTGAGGCTGAGGTAATGCAAATCCGCCATGCCATCACCAACCTATTCCGTGTTGTTTGATCCGTGTAAATAGTAAAAAGACAGGCCGGGGGCCGAAGCCCCCAGCCTGTGCAGAAGAGATTATTGCGGGTTCACCAGGCTGATGAGGTTGTTCTGGAACTTGGTCAGCACCTCCAGCAATTGTTCGTCTGTGTAATCGTTGAACTTGCCGGCGATGATGTCATCGCCCAGCCCGGTCGCGGCGTCCCAGTAGTCTTGCGGGTACTGGCCCTGGCCCAGGGCGAAGTTGAGCTGTTCAGCCAGCGCGGAGAGCACGAAGTCTGACTTGACAGCCTCGGACTGCTGCACCTTCAGGTTGGAGGGGCCCCAGCCGGATTGCTCAAAGCGCGCCATCTGGACTTCTTCACCGGCCAAATACAGCGCCAGCGCGTCCACGGCGGCCAGCTTGGCATCATCCACCTGGGGCTTGACGCCCAGCATCTTGAAGCCGCCAAAGCCGGAGAGCTGGTAGGTGGCGCCGTCCACGGTGAAGGTGGGCAGCTTGGTGGCAGCGTAGTTTTCGCCAAACTCGGCGCTGATGGCATCCCTGTTCCAGGTGCCCACAACGATGGCGGCATAGTTGGATGCGGAAGGCGCATCAGAGCCGTTGACAAAGGCCGGGTGCTTGGCCAGGTTGATCAAGCCCTTGAGCGCGGCTACGCCCTCGGGGCTGGCATAGTTGATGTTGGCCTTGACCAGGTTGCCTGCATTGTCCACATCATAGGTGACGGTGGCGCCGGTGCCGAAGAAGAACGCGGGCTGGTACCATCCGTTGTTGATCTGGAAGTACACCTTCTTGCCCGCTGCGTTGGCCTGGTCCAGCACGCCTTCCAGGGTGGAGGGGTCGGTGATGACGGACTTGTCATAGTTGAGGAAATAGCCGTTGTCAGAGGTCATCGGATAGGCGTATACGACATCGCCCAGGGTGACCGCGGCCACGGAGCCGCCGTCGTTCTCGGCCTTGACGATCTCGGCGTTCTCGGGGGAGAGTTCCACCAGCGCGCCGGCGGCCACCAGGCGGGCCAGCTGGTCCTGCGCGAAACCGAAGATGTCCGCGCCGCCTTCGACGTCGGTAATCATGTTGGTGGCGGAATCGCCCTCGCCAACGGCTTCGATCAGCACGTTCATATTGGCGTACTCGGGATGGGCGGCCTTGAATTCCTCAGCCTTGGCCCTGGTCAGTTCCACCATGTTGTCGGCAACCCAGATTTTGACATCGCCGGAGAAGCCTTCAGCGCTGGCGGTCATGCCGAACAGGGACAGCATGAGCGCCAGGGACAGAACAAGTGCGAAGATTTTCTTCATAGGGAGTCCTCCTTATATTGAGTGTTGCGCACTCCTTGTTTTTTTGTGCAGGACAGGTACCTGTCACAATAGTTTAATTATAAACTGATGGATCCGTTTTGTCCATCATTCAGCAAAAATAATTTTGCGGTTTTCCCTTATGCCATCTGCATGGTAACGTTTTCAGTCCACAGGCCTTAAATAGGCGATTCCGTAAGGCGCCAGCCTGACCAGCGTGTCCTGGCCGTCGGCTGTAACGGTGGTGGCTGCTTCGCCCACATCCAGCACGTGCAGCGCCCTTAGGCGCGCGCTCAGGCGCAGGTCCCGGGACGCCTTGGGGGAGAAGTTGACGGCGATCCAAACGGCGCGCCCCAGATATTGCCGGATAATAACGCAGGTATCGTCGGTCACCTGATGCGCCTCAGCCCGGCCCAGGGCCGCTTCAGGCAGGTCCAGGCGCTGGGTGTTCAGCGTTTTGATGTAGTTGAGGATGGAAAACGGGTCCGCTTGCTGGGCAGCCACGTCGGGGTAGGGGTATTCCTCCTTGGTGACCCCCGGGGGCGGGCTGGTGATGTCGCCCGGCGCCCAGGGCATGCCCAGCCGCTTGTTTGGATCCGCGCCCGCGCCTGCCATACCCACTTCCTCGCCGTAATAGGTAAAGGTGTATCCGCCCAGGAGCGACAGCAGCGCGTGCGCGAACTTGACGCGCTCCGGCGCCTGGCGGCCCTGCACCAGGCCCACCGTGCGCCCGGTGTCGTGGTTGCTCAGAAAGGGGGTCAAAATGCCCTCCGGGATGGCGGACTGCAGGCGCTGGAGGTGGTTGATGAAGGTTTGCGCCGGCTTCCTGGCGCGCAGGGTGGCGGCGATGTAGCCCTCGGCCTGGGAAGCCGGGAAAAGGAAGAAGCTGTCAACGCCGCTTTCATAGTAGCGGGCAATGGTGGGCAGGCCGGCCCAGCACTCGCCCACCAGGAAGCTGCCCGGCTTGAGCGCCTCGCAGGTTTCCTTCAAAAAGCGCAGGAAGGCGATGTTCCTGTCATCGTCCCCGGTGTAAAAGCTGGTGACCGCGTCCAGGCGGAAGCCGTCCACGCCCACATCGTTGAGCCAGAAACTCAGGATGCTGACGATCTCCGCGCGCAGGGAGGCGTTGTCCACGTTCAGGTCCGGCATGCCCCCGCCCTGGAACTGCTCCTCATAATACCAGTCGGTGCCCGGCAGCCTGACATCATTTTTGCCGGGCTCCCGGGTGAAATGATACCAGTCCACACGCGGATGCTCCGCCCGCCCGTCGCGAAGCGCCTGAGCCGCTTCCAGAAACCACGGGTGCTGCGTGGAGGAATGGTTCAGCGGCAGATCAATGATCAGCCGCATGCCGCGTTCCCGGCAGGCCGTCACCAGGGCGCGGGCGTCCTCCAGCGTGCCGTACTGCGGGTCGATGCCGTAATAATCCGTCACGTCATACTTGTGGTAGCTGGGGCTGGGCATGACCGGCATCAGCCACAGGGCGGTAAAACCCAGGCCGCGGATATAGTCCAGCTTCTGGATCAGACCGGGCAGATCCCCGATGCCGTCGCCGTTGGAATCCTTGAAGGAGTATACAAAGACCTCATACCAGTTGTAGGCTTCCTGAGGCTGGGCAGCGGCCGGGACGCTGCCCAGCAGGGTCAGGGCCAGTATCAGGCAAAGAATGGTTTTTTTCATGCTTGCTCCTGTATGCGGTGTTGATCGGCTCCATCATATCATCCTGCGGGCCGGGCAACAAGCGGACACCCGAAATGGCAATTGTCCGCCAGGCCGGGTCTGTGCTATAATGCGCGCATTGTAAAATTCCCGGCAGATCCCGGCCGCTGCCGGTTTTGTATGAAAGGAAGGTTCCATGCGACAAAGTGGCGTTTTGCTTCATATTACCTCCCTGCCTTCCCCGGAGGGCATTGGCACCCTGGGGCGTGAGGCCAGGCAGTTCGTTGGTTTTCTCAGCCGGGCGGGCATGCGCGTTTGGCAGGTGCTGCCCATCTCGCCCACCGGCTACGCCGAGTCGCCCTACCAGTGCTTTTCCACCTACGCGGGCAACCCGCTGCTGATCGACCTGCGCACGCTCAAGCGCCGCGGCATCCTGACCACGCAGGAATTGCCCCCTGATGCCCCCCGGGAAGACCAGGTGAATTTTGCCGCCCTGATCCCCTGGAAAAACCGCATGCTCTCCCTGGCCTATGAGCAGTCCTATGCCCGGCTGGAGCGCAAGGTCAATGCTTTCCGCGAGGAAAACGCCCTGTGGATTGAGGATTTCGCGCTGTTCATGGCCATTAAGCAGCATTTTGGCGGCGGCTCCTGGCAGGACTGGCCGGATGATGAGATCCGGATGCGCCGCGCTGCCGCGCTGCGGCGCTACCGGGCGCTGCTGGAAAAGGACATCCAGCGCCAGGCGTTCATCCAGTACCTCTTTTTTGAGCAGTGGTTCGCGCTGAAGGCTTACGCCAATAAAAAGGGTATCAGCGTCTTTGGCGATATGCCCATCTATGTGGCCGAGGACTCCGCGGATGCCTGGGCCAATCCCGAGGTTTTCCAGCTGGACCGCGACCGCCGGCCGCTTGGCATCGCGGGCGTGCCGCCGGATTATTTCTCAGCCGACGGCCAGCGCTGGGGCAACCCGCTGTACGACTGGCCCTATTTGAAGCGCACCGGCTACCGCTGGTGGCTGGACCGCCTGGAGGCGATGGGGCGTATCTTTGACATCACGCGCGTGGACCACTTCATCGGCTTTGCCAATTATTACGCCGTGCCCGCCAAGGACAGCCACGCGCGCAACGGCACCTGGCATCCGGGCCCCGGCAAGTCGCTGTTTGACGTGGTCGCGCGCGAGCTGCCCGATATGCGTATTGTGGCGGAAGACCTGGGCGCGGTCAGCCCTCAGGTGCGCAAGCTGCTGGACGCCACCGGATACCCGGGCATGAAGGTGATGACTTTCGCCTTCTCCGGCGACGCCTTTAACGAGCATCTGCCCAAATACCACAAGGAAAACAACGTGGTCTACACCGGCACCCATGACAACAATACCCTGCTGGGCTGGTGGGCGCGCGCCTCCCATCAGGAGAAGCACAACACCCTGCTGGCGCTGGGCATCCGCCATGATGAGGAGTTCACCCAGGCCTTCCTGCGCGGCACCCTGCAAAGCCGCGCCAGGATCGCCATCATCCCCATGCAGGACATCCTGCGCCTGGGCGAGTCCGCGCGCATGAACCTGCCGGGCACCGTCGGCGGCAACTGGCTGTGGCGCATGAAGCCGGGCGCGGCGACGGCCAAACTGGCTCTGTGGCTGAGGGCGCTCAACGCGCAGGCCGGGCGCCTGGGCTGAGGACGCGGTGACAAAGACCGGGAAGAGAAAGCAGGGAAGGGGGCTTTTGAAAAAGCCCCCTCCCTCGAACCCCCACCCTGAAAACTTCAGTATTCATTTACTGTTCGAATTATAAATAATCCAAACCCTCCTTGAACAATTCATACTGAATGCAATAAAGACTGGAATCAGTATCAATAGTTAGCTTGATGTCAGATACAGGGCTGTCATAATGATGATGTCCTGCGCAAAATGGATCAGCCAGGCCCAGAAGAAGCCTTTGGTTTCGTGAATGCTTTTTGACAGGAACCAGCCAAGAAATCCCGCCAGCAGCACGCCGGGGATTTTCCCGGGTGTGCCCAGATAATGAACGCCTCCGAAGACAAGGGCTGACAATGCTTTGGAAATGTACGGGTTCAGACCGTGATGCTCAACAATGCTTGCGAAGGTGTGGCGAAAGGTCACCTCTTCAACAAAGCTGTTGGTCAGGGCAAATAGGATGATGGACAAAAAACTTGCCAAGGCAAGGGTCTGGATGATCCCGTTTTGGATCACCTGGAAATAGATGGCCGCTGCCGTTACAAGCGATATGATGACGGTGAAGTTAAAACCCAGCTTTTTCCAGGAATCCTTGTTCTTTTTTGTAATCCCTATCCAGGGCTCGGGAAGAACTTTTCCATCGATCCGCTTAATGGACAACAGCCGGAGTGATTGAAACCCGGTTTGAAACGCGGTGACAAGCACGATTACCAGGCTCAAGACCAGGGTGCTTGCCTGATATGCCATGGTACGATTGAGATAGTTTGTGCTGAACCAATTGACGGTGAACAGCGGATTGCTCATCAGAAAGAGAATAGCCGCGATCATCAGTCCCACCATAAAAATGGTGATGATAAAATTGGTATAGACCTTTTTCATAATGCTTCCTCGATTGTTTTGATTGCTTTTGTTAACCACTCGATGGTCGCCTCGTTTTGTACGAAGCCATAATCCAAAGTAAGTTCATAGGAGAGATTTTCCGGTTTGGTTGCGATAAATTCCTGCAGTTCAGCGTAAACTTGCCGTTGAGTCACCAACTCCTCCAGAACATGCTTCAAATCCTCCAAAAGAGCGGGATAATCCTTTTTCTTGCTCACAAACAGCTTGAGCAACAATTCATCCCTGTAAATGGTTGAGTGCTCATGGTTCGACAACCATTCTGCGAGGGCTTGTCTGCCCCGGTCTGTAATTTGAAAAAGGATCTTGTTCCTGCTTCCTTTTTCAGATGTTTTATCGATAAGTTTCTCGTCAGCAAGGACGTTTAACGTCCGGTGGACGTTGCTGTAAGACTCATTCCAGAAATAGCCGATGGACTCTTTCGCAAATTTCGCCAGATCATAAGCCGACATTTTTCTGATATTCAGCAAACCCAACAAAGCATACTTTGTAGACATGGTTTCCTCCTTTCAAGGCCATCATAACATATCTAATAGATATGTCAATGGCGCATGAAAAAATCCCATGGTAAAAAAAACCCGGGGCATTCTCAAAAAGCCCCGGTTTCCTTCAGCTTTATATGCTGCGTCCCCTCAGTACAGCACCAGGTATTTGTCCAGCTCCCACTGGCTGACCTGGACGCGGTAGTCCTCCCATTCCTTGAGCTTGCCCCGGGTGTAGTGGTTCATGATGTGGCTGCCCAGGGCATTGGCGATCAGGCTGTCCTGCTTCATGGCCTGCACCGCCTCATACAGCGTGCCGGGCAGCGGCTCGATCCCGCGGGCCTTGCGCTGGGCCTCGGTCATGGTGTAGATGTTCTCCGCGATTTCAGGCGGCGGCGTCAGGCCCTCGCGGATGCCCTCCAGCCCGGCGGCCAGGCACAGGGCCAGCGCCAGGTAGGGGTTGCAGGAGGGATCGGGGCTGCGCAGCTCCAGCCGGGTGCCGCGCTTGCGCGCGCTGGGGATGCGGATAAGGACGGAGCGGTTTCTGGCCGACCAGGACTTGTAGCAGGGCGCCTCAAAGCCGGGCACCAGGCGCTTGTAGGAGTTGACCAGGGGGTTGCAAACCGCGGTGATGCCGGAGATATGGCGCAGCAGGCCGGCGATGAAGCTGTAGGCTTCCTTGGACAGTTCCTTCTCCCCCTCGGGGTCATAGAACAGGTTGTCGCCGTTTTTAAACAGGGACATGTTGGTGTGCATGCCCGAGCCGCTGGTGCCGTAGATGGGCTTGGGCATGAAGGTGGCGTGCAGGCCGTGCCGCTGCGCGATGGTTTTGACAGCCACCTTGAAGGTCATGATGTTGTCAGCCGTCCTGAGCGCGTCCGCGTACTTGAAGTCGATCTCGTGCTGGCCGGGCGCGGACTCGTGGTGGCTGGCCTCAATTTGGAAGCCCATATCCTCCAGCGCCAGGCAGATGTCCCGCCTGGCGATTTCGCCCCGGTCGATGGGGCCCAGGTCAAAGTAGCCTGCCTCATCGTTGGTGTGGGTGGTGGGGTGGCCGTTGGCATCCGTATGAAAGAGGAAGAACTCGCACTCCGGCCCCACATTGAAGGTATAGCCCATCTTCTGCGCCTGGGCGATGACCTGCTTGAGGATGTACCGCGGGTCGCCAGGAAAGGGCTTGCCATCGGGCGTATATACATCACAGATCAGCCGCGCCACGCGGTCGTCCGCCTGGTGCCAGGGCAGCAGGGCAAAGGTGGACAGATCCGGGTATAGCATCATGTCCGACTCCTCCAGGCGTAAAAAACCCTCGATGCTGCTGCCGTCAATGGTGACCTGGTTGGCAAGAGCGCGATCGATCTGGGAGGCGGTGATGGCAATGTTTTTCAGCTGCCCGAAAATGTCGGTGAACTGCAGCCTGATGAAGCGGATGCTCTGATCCCGGATGAAACTGGTCACTTCGTCATGCGTCATGATTTGCCCCCTGTTTGCGTCGGATAAAAAAAGAAAGGCATATTTGCCCTTCCCATTGTAAAGTCAAGCCCGCCGGCCGGTCAAGCCGCGCGCGCCGCGGCGACCGGGTGCGTACACAGAAAAAACATAGCGGCAAACATACGCCCGGCTGCCGGCTTTGTTACAGCGCGCGGAGAGACTGGCCTTCCATCAGCTCGCAGTCCAGCAGCACATGCTCGGCCGGGCCGCCCCCGATCATCCCGCTCATCAGCCGCACGGCGGTCTGCGCGATCTCAAGGGAAGGCTGGCGGATGGTGGCCAGCTCCGGGATGGTATAGCGCCCGGCCTCCAGCCCGTCAAAGCCGATGACGGACACATCCCCGGGCACGCTCAGGCCCCTGTCATGCAGCGCCTTGATGGCGCCGATGGCGATGATATCGCTGCAGGCGAACAGCGCGGTAAAGGGCCTGCCGCTGTCAAGCAGGCTGACGGCGCCCGCGTAGGCGGAGGGCAGCGTGAAATTGACCTCGGCAAACAGCGCGGGGTCATGGGGATGCCCGGCTTCGCGCATCTCGTCCACCGCGCCGTGCAGGCGCTGCCCGGTGGAGTCGTCCGCCTTGGCGAAATACCCCATCAGCGCGATGTCCCTGTGGCCCAGGTCCATCAGCCGCCTGGCCGCCAGGCGCCCGGCCCTGTAGTTGTCGATGCTCACGGAGGCGATGTGGGCATAAGGCAGGTGGCCGGCCTCGACGGTCGCGTAGACCTGGGGCAGCTCCAGCGCGGCAAGCTGCCCGTCCAGGCCCTCCAGGTTGGCGCCCAGGAAGATCACGCCCTGCAGCCTGCGCTCCAGGAACAGGCGGCGCGCGGCCAGGATGGGGTTGGCCTTCTCATCCAGGATGTCCATCACAAACACAAAGCCGCTGCCGCGCCCGGCCTCCATGATCTCCTCGGCCAGGGCGGTCAGAAAGGAGTTGCGCCGCCCCAGCAGGATGACGCCGATGGCGGAGGTGCTCTGCTGCTTGAGGTTGCTGGCGGACTGGTTGCGCACGTAGTTGAGCTGCCTGATCATCGCCCACACCCGCGCCCTGGTGCCCGCGTCCACGTCCCTGCGGTCATTGAGCACGCGCGAAACCGTGGAGATGCTGACCCCGGCGGCCTTGGCGACGTCCTTGATGGTGACTACCCTCACCGCTTGCCCCTCCTGTTCCCTGTTCATTTGTTTTAGGAAGCCAGTATAAAAAAGCCCGCCGCGCCTGTCAAGGCGGGCGGGCGCAGTTGCGCCTGCTACAGGCTCACCCTGGCCGGCGGGCTGTCCAGGTGCGCCAGCGCTCTCCAGCGCCCTGGCGGCCTCGCCCGCGAGATAGTCCTCCACCTGCCGCTGCGCCAGCCCCGTATAGTCACGGGGGTCCATCAGGCTGATCCAGCGTGTCCAGGTCCAGCCCGAAGGCAGCGTCGCCGGCCACGCGCTCCAGCAGGTCGTTGGGCAGGCCCTCCTCCTTGACGCGCCGCCCGGCCGCCATCGCGTGCACGCGCAGGCGCTCATGCAGCTCCTGGCGGTCGCCGCCCTGCTTGACCGCGCGCATCAGGATGTTTTCCGTGGCCAGGAAGGGCAGCTCCTGCCTCAGGTTTCTTTCCATCATCCCGGGGTAGACCACCAGGCCGGAGACGATGTTCTGGTACAGGGTCAGCAGGCCGTCCGTCGCCAGGAAGCCCTCGGCCAGGGACAGCCTGCGGTTGGACGAGTCGTCCAGGCTGCGCTCCAGCCACTGGCTGGCGGCGGTGTGGCCGGCGTTGGCGGCGTTGCTGAGGATGAAGCGCGCCAGCCCGGTCATGCGCTCGGCGCGCATCGGGTTGCGCTTGTAGGGCATGGCGGAGGAGCCCACCTGCGCGGCCTCAAAGGGCTCCTCCACCTCCTTGAGGTGCTGCAGCAGGCGCAGGTCGCCCGCGAACTTGGCCGCGCTTTGCGCGATGCCCGAGAGCACGTTTTGCGCCAGCGCGTCGATCTTTCGGGTGTAGGTCTGCCCGGAGAGGGCCAGCGGCCGCTCAAAGCCCAGGCTGCCGGCGATCATGCGGTCCAGCTGCACCGCCTTGTCCGCGTCGCCGTCAAACAGCGCCAGGAAGGAGGCCTGGGTGCCGGTCGCGCCCTTGCTGCCCAGCGGGCGCAGGCGGCTGAGGAAGTGGTCCAGCTCCTCCAAGTCCATCAGCACGTCCTGCAGCCACAGCGCAAGCCGCTTGCCCAGGGTGGTGGGCTGGGCAGGCTGGAAATGGGTATAGCCCAGCATGGGCAGGCCCTTGTATTGTTCGGCGGCCGCGGCCAGGGCGCGCGCTGTGCCGACCAGGCGGGTCTGGACAAGGCGCATGGCGTCGCGCAGGATCAGGATGTCGGCGTTGTCGGTTACATAGCAGCTGGTGGCGCCCAGGTGCAGGATGGGCGCGGCCAGCGGGCAATCCTCCGCGTAGGCTTTCAGGTGGGCCATGACATCGTGCCGCAGGGACTGCTCCAGTTCGTTGACGCGCTGCAAATCGACATCTTGGACGCGCGCGCTCAGCTCCCGGATCTGCTCATCGCTGATGGGCAGGCCCAGCTGCTGCTGGGCTTGCGCCAGTGTCAGCCACAGCCGCCGGAACAGCCGCGCCCGGTGCATGGGGGAGAACAGGGCTTGCATCTGCTTGCCGGCATAGCGCTGGGAAAAGGGGCTTTGGTAGCTTTCCTGGCGATCGGTCATCTGACACCTCGGCTTGTTTGATATTTGGCGGAAAATCCGTTTCCATCTTAGGGCTTTGGCCGCGCAGCGTCAACCGCTCCGTGACTTGACAAGTCAGGCGGCGTTTTCTACAATCAGGCCATCGATTCAGGAGGATCCCGGCATGAAAATCATCCCCGCCTAAGCTGTCACCAGGCGACCGGCAGGCAGCGCCCGGCCCTTGGCCGGCGGCGTCTTGTCCGCCTTTTGGGGGATTTCATGGCCATTATTCAAGTCAAAGAACTATATTTTTTCTATGAGGGCAGCGCGCAGCCGGTGTTTTCCGGGCTGGATTTTCATATGGACAGCTCCTGGCGGCTGGGGCTGGTCGGCCGCAACGGCCGCGGCAAGACCACGCTGCTGCGGCTGCTGGCCGGGCAGCTGCGCGGGCAGGGCAGCATCGTGTCCGGCCTGCCCTTTGATTACTTTCCCTTCCCGGCGGACGCCGCGCGCCCGGCGCGGGAGGCGCTCATTGACACCCTGGCGCCCTACACGCTGTGGGAAAAGGAGATGGCCGCCTGCCTGGCTCATCCCACACCGCAGGCGCTGGCGCGCTATGGCGAGGTGGAGGAGGCCTACGCCGCGCGGGACGGCTACCGCGTGCGCGACTGCCTGGCGCGGGAAGCGCGGCTGCTGGGCATCCCGGCGGAGGAGCTGAACCGCCCGCTTGCCAGCTTCAGCCCGGGCGAGCAGACCCGGCTGAAGCTGGCCGCGCTCTTCCTGCGCCCCGGGCATTTCCTGCTGCTGGACGAGCCCACCAACCACCTGGATGAGGACGGCCGCGCGCTGATGGCCGGCTACCTGCGGCGCAAATCCGGCTTGATGGTGGTCTCCCATGACCGCAGCTTTTTAGATCAGGTCTGCACCCACATCCTGGCGCTGGAAAAGCAGGGCGCGCGCGTGGTCAGCGGCAACTACGCTACCTACCGGGAGAACAAGCGCAGCCAGGACGAGTTTGAGCGCGCGCAGCGCGACAGGATTCTGGATGACATCGGCCGCCTGAAGCAGTCCGCCCGTGAAAAGGCCGACTGGAGCGACCGGGTGGAGGCCACCAAGTTCGGCGCGGATGCCGGCGGCGACCGCGGCTACATCGGCCACAAGGCCGCCAAGATGATGAAGCGCTCCAAATCCCTCGAAAACCGGGTTCAGCGGCAGATTGAGGAACAGGAAAGCCTGCTGAAAAACCTTGAGTATACCTCTCCTGTCAAGCTGCATCCGCTGGAGCACAGAAGCTCTGCGCTGCTGCGGCTGGAGAGGTTGTGTTTTTCCTATGACGGCACGCCCTTGATCGATGGGATCAGCCTGACGATGGCGCCGGGCGAGCGCCTGGCCCTGACCGGTAAAAACGGTTCCGGCAAGACCACCCTGCTCCAACTGATCATGGGCCGGCTCCAGCCCTGCTGCGGCCGGGTCTGGCTGCCCCGGGACCTGGTCATTTCCCACCTGCCGCAAACCGCGCAGGGCATCGCCGGAACGCCGCGGGAGATGGCCCTGGCGCGCGGGCTGGACCTGACGCTCTTTTTCACCCTGATGCGCAAGTTTGACCTGCCCCAGGAATATTTTGACCGCGACTTTGCCGGATTCTCGCTGGGGCAGAAGAAAAAGACCCTGGTGTCGCTTTCCCTGGCGCAGCCGGCCCATCTCTTCCTGTGGGATGAGCCGCTCAACGACATCGACCCGGAAAGCCGAGAGCAGATCGAGGAGATGCTGCTGGAAACCAGCGCGTCCATGGTCTTCATTGAGCATGAGCGCGCCTTCATTGATAAGGTCGCGACGCGGGAATTGCGCCTGGGCACGGGGTAGGGCAGCGACAAGGAGCGCATCATGAAGTGAAAGGACCAACACAATGAACGACAGTGTTAATGAAAGACTGCAAACTGCCTTCTTGTCTTTTGATCAGGGAATGCTGGAAAACGCGAAGGAAGCATTTATGATTGAGTTCAGTATTAGTGCTTGCCCTATGAATCTGATACAGATCGTCATTCGCGAACTCTGAATCGACCACTGTTTTATTAAGTCCTTATACTGATGCAATAAAGATTGGAATCAGACAATATGTAATGCCCCCGGGATTTGTAGAAACGAGGATTCACCTGTAAGATGAGTATGAAACTACTATCCACAGGGGTTACCACATACAAATAGGAGGCATTACATGAAACATTATAGCACGCTTTACGTAGGAATGGATGTTCATCGGAACAGTTTTACTTTGGCACATTTTGCTTTGGATATGAAACAGCCGACAGGCATCGTCCAGACAGACAATGATTACCGCCGAATCGTTGCCTATGTGCACCGTCTCAGGGAGAAGTATGGGCAGGAAACGCGGATCGTCTGCGGATATGAGGCAGGATGTCTGGGATACACGCTGTACCATCAGTTAACCAAAGCGAAGATTGAATGCATCATTCTGGCGCCCACCACGCTGCCGTCCCCGCGCGGCGGGAAGCGGGTCAAGACCGACGGACGCGATGCCGCAAATATCGCGCAATGCCTGGCATACGGAACTTACAGCCCCGTTCATGTTCCCAGCGCCGGGGATGAGCAAGTCAAGGAATTCATCCGAATGCGCAATGACCATTGCCAGATGCTCAAGAAGCTCAAACAGCAAATCCTGTCCTTTTGTCTGCGGCATGGATACCTGTACAGTGGGACGCGAAGCAACTGGACGCAGGCGCATATGAAATGGCTGGATGCTTTGCAACCGGAAGGACTGCTGGGGGATACGCTGGAAGAATACCTGACCAGTTTTCGGTATCATCAAAACAAGCTGGAACGATTAGACAGACGCATTGAGGAGATCAGCAGGGAAGAAAGGTATCGGGAACCGGTTGGTCGGCTTTGCTGTCTGCTAGGCGTGAAACCCCTGACTGCGCTGTCCGTAGTGTCGGAGGTGAGCGATATGCATCGGTTTTCTACGGCGGAAAAGTTTGCGTCTTACCTGGGACTGGTTCCCTGCGAACATTCAAGCGGGAACAGTGTGCGGCGAGGGGGCATTACCAAAGCGGGCAATGTGCATGTGCGCGCCTTGCTGACGGAGGCGGCGCAAAGCTACACGCGGGGAAAAGTCGGTTACAAATCATCGGCTCTGAAAAAGCGGCAAAGCGGACAGAGCGAAACGGTGATAGCCTATGCGGACAGAGCCAATGAACGGCTGAGAAGGAGGTACTATCAAATGACCTTACAGAACGGGAAGCGGGGCAATGTGGCGAAAACAGCCATCGCGCGGGAATTGGCCTGTTTTATGTGGGGACTATTGACCGATCATGTGGCATAGAGTGTAGTACCACAGCCCGTGAACGCAAGTCAAGGCTGCTTCGCACCGCTGACGCGGCAAGGCCTTGACAGCAATCCACAGGCTGAGGTAACGGTCACACA
>JBMNLV010000014.1:0-172312 GCA_050953005.1 Christensenellales bacterium
TTTCTGGTAACCGTTTGGCGAAAACATTGACGCATACTACTATACATCCGCTCTCCCAACTTGACAAAAGGCGTTGAAACTCTTATGATTTCAACGCATTCGCCGGTGTGGTGGAATGGCAGACACAGGGGACTTAAAATCCCCTGGCCCCAGGGCCGTGCTGGTTCGAGTCCGGTCACCGGCACCAGACAACGATAATCCGAACCAAATCTTCCTGAGTAGGAGATGGGTTCGGATTATTGGTTTATTTCGATAAGATGAATCACTGGAATCAATTATAATTGAAAGCCTTCAAAACGCCCCCTGTTTCCTTGATTTTTCTGTAGTGTTGATTTGCGTCTTTCTTTGCGCCACCCACTAAAACTACATTTTTAGTTACTACAAGACCGTCGCTGATAATTAGGCCGCAAAAGGGCAGCAAGGCTGTGTCAATAATTATCGGCAATGGTGAGCCCTGGAGCATTTCATTCCAGGTAGATTGTATTCCGCGAACGATAAAGGCCTTGTCAGCTTGGCTTATAGGAAGAAAAATCGATCCTGATTTCAAGTGCCGCAAAACCACAAAGGAATCAAAGACCGCCTTTTTCCATCCCGCAATGATGTCCAATTCAGCATGTGACAATTTTTCGGGATTCAATTCTACAAACTCATCAATCAAGATTCTGTTTAGCCAGAGATGTTCCCGAATGGAACCCAAAGGCCTGAGCGGCAGTCCCTTCGGAGAGCGCATTCCATACAAGTTCTTGTTGATTTTCGCCTTTTTATTGACAAAATCAAGCAAGGAAATCCACAGTCTAAAGAATAGCCTGGCTTGCTCTTCGCTAATAATCATTTGACAGTTCCTCGCTTTTCCCAAGAATCCTTGCACATTTCGCGCGCCTGTACGACAATGTGTCTGGTGGTAGTTGTTTTTCACACATCAATTCTACAAAAAACAGAGCCGGTGTCGCCACTTTCGCTGTTTCAGGCTCTGTTTTTTCCTTAGTTAACGGGCCGTAGTTTTGTTACAGCCCCTTTTTGTATGCGGCGCAAGGTGCGCAATAAGAAAACTCACAAGCTTTCTCCAAAATCTTTACGGAACTGCCTGACCAGCAATTCCGGCCAGTTTCCAATGGATTTGAGGCGGCCAAAGAAAAACCGCAGCATCGAAGGCTCTTCCACAAACTCCAAACCACCGATAAGCCGGCGGTGGTTAAACAGCCAAGAAATACGGTCGGCTGTATACTTGATTTGAGACAAGGTAAACACCCTCTTCGGTATCGCAAGGCGCACCAGCTCCATTTCTGCCATGCGCTCGCTTCCGTCCTCATTGCGCTGCTCGCTGAGCGTGCCGCGCTCCATTCCTCTTACCCCGCTGGCTATAAATATCGCGGCGTTCAGCGCACCGGCAATATATTGGTTCTTCGGGATATGCCCGCAAAACTGGCTTGCGTCCAGATGGCAGCCAAGACCTCCCGGAGGCGTCACGACAGGGACACCCTTGGCAAGCAGTTCATTGCTCAGTGCTTCAATAAACATAGGGGTCTGGCTGATAAAGTCAAAATCCATGGTCTCCCGGATACCCACGGCGATGGCTTCCATTTCCCGAACAGACATTCCGCCGTATGTGATGAATCCCTCAAAAAGAGGCACCAATTCCCGCATTCTGGCATGCAATTTCTCATCCGACGTCAGGATGACGCCGCCGCGCGCGGCGCCAAGCTTGCGCGCTGAGAAATAAAAAACATCCGAAAGCGCTCCGATCTCCCTGGCGATGTCAATGATCCTGACGTTCTTGAACTCCTCCTCCCGCGTCTTGATAAAATACAGGTTGTCCGCCAAAAGGCTTGCATCAAAGACTAAAACAATGCCTTCCTTGCGGCAAATCCGTGAAACCTCGCGGATATTCTTCATCGAAACCGGCTGTCCGCCAATAAGGTTTGTTCCCGCCTCAATACGGACGAAGCTGATTTTGTCTTTCCCGATGCGTTTAATCGCTTCGTTGAGTTTATCAATGTCAATATCGCCCTTGAAAGGCACGGAGCTTTGTATCTTTAATCCTTCATCGCCAATGACTTCTTCCACTGTTCCGCCCGACAGGGTGACAAGCGCCTTGGTCGTTGTAAAGTGAAAATTCATCAGCGCGACAGAACCCGGGCTTACCAGGGCCCTTGCGATAATGTGCTCGCAGGCGCGCCCCTGATGCGCAGGTAAAAAATACTTCATGTCAAAGGTTTCCTGCAACACTTTTTCAAGCCTGTAAAAAGTTTCCGATCCTGCATAACTGTCATCGGCTTGCATCATGGCAGCGTATTGGTTTTCGCTCATGGCGTTGACACCGCTGTCCGAGAGCATGTCCAAAAACACATCCCGGTTTTTCAGGAGAAACGTATTATATCCGGCTTCCTCCATTTTTCGCGCGCGCTCTTCCACAGGCAGCAAGTTGAGTTTTTGGACCATTCGCACTTTGTGCATTTCGAGTGGGACTTTTTCCCCCGACAGGAACGTGATGTTGGACATGGCAATTCTCCTTTTTTTATTCTTGCTCAATATAGAAGTCCCTGAGCAAGTCAGGACTTGCTCAGGGACGAGAAACACCATTTCCCGCGGTACCACCCTGATTGCGGTTTTTAAACCGCCGCTCAACGGAATCAAATAATTCCTGCCCCTATGACGGTGGGCTTCCGTATGCCCCTACTTGACGTTCAGGGCATCGGCTCAGGAGTGTATTTACATATCCGTCAGCAGCTGCTTTCACCAACCGCAACCTCTCTAACCGTCGGCGTCTTTCCGACTGCGCTGAGTGAGGATATCTTTCTCTCCGTCACAGCCTTTAGCAAAAACTAACACAGGGATTTTATTTTATCAAGTCTTTTTTTGGTACTGCTAAATTTTCCTGTCAAGTTGGTTTTTTCATGCCTGGTTCCTTTTTGAAATGATGTATTGAATGATCTCCATGGGCGTGGCGCTTTTCCCAAATTGTATGTAGTAGCTGGCGACAAAGGTACCCATGATCAAGGCTTGTTCCCAGGTTCCACCCATCATTAAGGCAGCCAGCAGACCTGCGTTATAGTTATCTCCTGCGCCTGTCAGCAGTTTAGGTTTATCCACGCGGACAATGTCTACCTGAACAAAACCTTCCGGGGAAAGGGCATATGCTTTCTCGTCCATGCGAATCACCAAATTTTCAATTCCGCACAGATCACGCATGCTCGCCATGGTATCTTCAATCTTGTCCTGAGATGTATCAAGAGAGAGAATTTTGCTGGCCAGGTGCTGATATTCGTTATGGTTCATTGATAGAACAGCTCTGCGTTTTTTGCCCAGCCGGGCCATCAGCCTTAAGGCTTTTTTGATTTCACCCGGATCCTGATGTGTACAGTCTGAAAAATCCAGAAGCAACGGCATTCTGTTAATCTCAAGTTTCGCATAAACATTTTTCAGCAGGCCGTCAAAAATAGCGTTCATATGCGGCAGCTCACTCCAGTTGACATATGCTATGGCTTTGGCATCATTGTGAAGTTTTAAGAGATTCCCTGCCCCCACAGCGCGTACAATGGCGGAGTAATCCAGCCCAAGAAGAGAGCTGTTGTCCGATAGCATCAATTTTCCGGTTTTAAACTCCAGTGCAAGGCATTTTCCGGGGTCTGTTACCGGTATCAGGTTGCAATTGGTGGAGATGGCGGAAAAAATGCTGTCGACTTCGCCTTTGCCTACAGCGCCAATGCCTGTACAGAGAACCCCCAGATTGCCCAGAGCGTGAGCGGTGATAGGCATATTGCCTCCAATCTTGGTGTCTTTGGGCACCAATTCAAGCGCTCCGCTCATTCCGTGGCGTTCCTTAAGGAAATCCGAAAACGTGTCCATTTCGGAAATATTCTTAATAACACTCACACGGTCGACAAAACCATCAAAACCCAGCAGCGCTTGTTGTTTTTCAAGCCTTGAAAAACCTTTTTCCAGAAACTCCAGCATTTCATCAATCATCTTCAAAAGCCTTTCTTCATAAAATTTATCATTGATGCTATCGTCGGACTGTTCGGGCAACGAGCTTCTTCAGTCAACGTCCGGATATCCTTTGATGCTTTATACATCATGAATGAACATCGCAGAAACGGCATTCAGCACAGTAATCAGTTGCTGTACATTCGTATGGCTTCCACAAACTGCTTAGGAGGACAACCGCGAATCTCTTTGAAACATTTGATAAAATAAGACATATTTTCAAAGCCGCTGGCGTAACCGGCTTCAGACACGGATTTTCCTGCCAGGAGCAAAGTGCCGGCGTTATATACGCGAACTCTTTTCAGGTATTGAACAAAGCTCATATTGGTCTGCTTTTTAAACCATTTGCAAAAATAATGCTTGCTGTATCCCACCATGGCAGCAGCGTCATTCAGGGTAACTCGTTTCGCAAAATTATGATGTGTCCATGAGATCAGCGTCTTTAAAGTCTCCATGGATTTGTGCTTTATATCAACATAAACATCTGATGAGGGAATGTGCCTTGCTATGATTTCAAAGATGGAAAGGATGCTAATGTTGCGCAAAAAAACATTGTCATCGCAACGGAACAAATCATTCATTAGGGCATGGATTTGTTCGTATTCCGGAATGATTATTGGCGCATTATTCAACGATAGGGATTTTTCAGCCAAAAAATTTTCCAGCTGAATATAGTGTGCCATGTGCTCCAAAGAAACCTGCAGACAATAAATACAACTACCGTCACTATCGCTTGTTACCCAGCCTCCGTGCACGGTCATTGGAGGATTCAAAACAACAGAGTTGTTTTGAATGTACATCTGTTGGTTGTCCACCACAACATTGCCAGACAGGTTTTCGTAAAGAACAATTTCCAAGCTTGGCGCATAGTGCAGCGGAACATCGTCGTTGAAATGCACATCGCGCTTGGTTAATCGGTATGGAACGACCTTTGAAAACGGAAGGGTCTCATTAAAAAAACGGGGCATGCGAGCTTCATCACCAATGCGGTTAATCACCCAATAGCTGGACAATGATTGATGATGTTCCTGAATCAGCCTAGACACGTTTTAATGCTCCTTTGACAATATTGTTATATTATTCGCCAATATATTGTATGTATTCCTATCTATTTATTATATAATGGGCTTATTATTCACCATTTGAAAATGGTTAATAAAGTATAATACAAAGTTGTTTTATTTGCAAAACAGGATGAGCGCAGGACGGCAGGATTTGTTCCGAACAGCGATGTTCTGGGAACGGAGCAGCGAGAGGGAATTATGAGATTTGTGGTTTTAGGGACAAATTGTTTCGCTCAGGCTTTAGAGCAAGCAGGCAAAGAAGCCAGTGTCTCGTTGTTACATGGCGGAAATATTGACAGCGCAGAGCTGAGTCTTGTATGCGGCTCTGCATGCGAAGTGGAAACATGGGCGTTGACACTGTTGCAAACGGGCATGGACGCGGCGGTTCCGGGCTGGATTGTGGGGGATACTGAAAGGTTTTATCGCTTGCACCAGGCTTTTAAGGCGTGTGGACGCAAGTTGATCCTGCTCTTTCCTGAACGTTATTCGCCCAATGTGCAGGATGTGAAACGCATTCTGCAGGTTGGCTGTTTGGGGCGGATTGGAATGCTTGAGTATTTATACCAGTGGCCGCGTCAATGCAGCGCATTGCTTCCTTTGGCGGAGGCGTTGGATCTTGCGCTGTATTTGATAGGAGACGCGGACAAAGTACAAGGGTTTCGTTCCAGTGCAGAGGAAGTGGATTGCGCATCACTCAGCGTACGCTTTTCCAACGGTGCGCTCATGAACCTTGCAACAGTGTGTTCGCCACACGAGGATTGGAAGACGGTTTATGAGTGGAGCGGCTCCAATGGCAATTTGGCATACGACAGCGATGAGGCCCGTTCCGTACGCATTTGCGGAGAAGACTCCGTCAAGCGGCGTTTTCCCATGCTGAACACGCAAGTTTGTCCCCTCAGGTCAATGCTGCGTGACCTGCCGCGGGTGGTTTTTACGCATGGTCCGGGGGCGGCGGAGGAAGATTTGAGGCTTGCTGCGTTGATTTGCAAAGCATTCGGCGAGGAGGGTAAAGGAAATGCGTAAAGTTCGCGTATGCATCCTTAGCGTCGCTCACGTACATGCCGGCACCTATGTACGCTGTCTCAAGCGTAATCCCGATGTTGAGCTGTTGGGCGTATACGATGAGATTTTACAGCGCGGCGAAGCTTTTGCCCAAGAGCATCAAATTACATGCTGGCAAAGTGCTGGCTCGCTTTTGAGACAGGATGTGGATGTAGCGCTGGTATGTTCTGAGAACCGTATGCATTCAAAGTGGGTGCGCCTGGCTGCGGAGGCAGGAGTGGATGTTCTGTGCGAAAAACCTTTGGGTGTAGAACGTACAGATATGGAGGAGATGATTGCCGCATGCCGTTCCCAGGGCGTTCAATTGATGACAGCGATGTGCAATCGGTATATCCATTCTTTCCGCGAAGCGATGCAGGCGGTGAAAGAAGGACAGATTGGCAGGCTTGTCGCGGTGTTTGCTTCCAATAAGGGAACCATGCCTGGCGGTTGGTTTACCGAAAAGGAACTGTCCGGCGGCGGTTGCGTAATCGACCACACGGTGCATGTGGCGGATTTGATGAACCACATGCTGGACGCTCAGCCGCTGGAAGTATACGCTCAGTCTGGAAACCGGCTGTTTGAAATGAACGTGGAGGATTGCGCGGTTGTCACGATGCGCTATCCCAAAGGCGTACTGGTAACGCTGGATGCCAGTTGGTCCCGCACGGATTATTTTCCGTATGGGAGGGATTTAACGCTACGTTTCATCGGATCCAGGGGAACCATTTATGTTGATTATTTTGCTGAGCATAATCGCATCTACGCGCCTGGGAAGCGCATCTACAGTTACTATGGCGAGGACAAGGATCAGATGATGATTGACGAACTTGTGGAATGCTATCAAACCGGGCGCCCGTTTCCAATCAGCGGTGAGGAAGGAATGAAATGCGCTTTGGTGGCTGAGGCGGCTATCCGCTCTTTGGAGGAGGACAGGACTGTCTTCATGTGAGAGAATCGGGACAGAAAAAAGAAAGGCAGTTTTGTGCTGTTATCAGCGAAGATTGCATTTGCACGTCTGCAATGAATGAAAATGCCTAGGAGAAGAAGATGAAAAGTGGCAAGATAAAAATCGCTCTTATCAGTGGTGGCATGATCGCCAATGCTGCGCACATTCCAGCTTATCGTAACATGCAGGATTTTGCGGAAATCGTAGCGGTTTGCGATATCTATGAACCGGCTGCGCAAACCACGGCGCAGCGCTGGGAGATTCCGAATTACTATACCGATGCTCAGGAGATGCTCGAAAAAGAAAAGCCGGATTTGGTCAGCATCTGTACGCCTAATATTTCTCATAAGGAATTGACAATGCTGGCCCTGAACCATGGCGCGAATGTTCTGTGCGAAAAGCCTTTGGCGGTTAGCTATCGGGATGCCAGAGAAATGTTTGAACTGGCCCAAAGCAAAGGCCTCAAACTGGTTGCCTGCCAATCTACCCGTTTTATACCGGAACATCTTGATGCGCATGAACTGGTGCGCAAGGGCTATCTTGGCGATCTTTACTTTGGCGAAATCAGCCGAGTGCGTCGCAGGGGAACGCCCACCTGGGGTAGTTTTCATCGTAAGGACATCAACGGCGGCGGTGCGTTTTGCGACATCGGTGTGCATCAGTTGGATGCGGCCTTGTGGATTATGGGAAATCCCAAAATGGCAAGCGTTTCCGGTATCAAAAGCAATATACTGACCCGCAAGGGCGAAAATCTCACCGTCAGCCTGAAGGAAGCAGGGGCGCCGCTGGGGCACTTTGGAACCGCCAAAGGATATTCTCCCGAGGAGTTTGAAACAGAGGAGTTTGCCGCTGGCACCATCCGCTTTGCGAACAATGCCATCCTTAATTTTAAAGTGGCCTGGGCGCTCAACCTGCCCAACAGTTCCTCCATCAGCGTAGTGGGTGATAAAGCCGGGTTGATACTGCCGGAGTTTAGGCTGATTTCTACCATGGACCGTTTTCAGGCGGATATCATGCCTCGCCGCTTCAATGAAGAAAGGCCTTACGCTTCCAAGGCGTTCAGTGGTCACTGGTATTTGGTGGAAAATTATATCCGCGTGCTTTTAGGCGAGGAAGAATTGCTGATTCTGCCTGAAGAAACGCTCAATGTGACAGCGGTTATTGACGCTTTCTATCGCTCGGCGGACCTGCGCCGTGAGGTTCGCATGGAGGAGCTTTTGCATTGAGACCCGCGTGATCTGTGAAGAGGGAGAAATCTTATGAATCAGAAACTGAGAGCCGTAGTTATCGGCGCAGCTCACGTGCATATCCTAGAGGTATGCAAATATCTGAACGACTGCCCGGATATGGTGCTGGCAGGCGTGGCTGATCCCCAGCCAATGTTTCTTTCTGACTTGGAAAGCATCAAACCCTACAGCCGTCGCTGGAATATGGATTATGTGCGTCGGTACGGCGTAAAGATTTATGAAGATTACCGACAGATGCTGGATGAGGTGCAACCGGATTTAGCATTTATCACCACCGAAAACCAGCTGCATGTGGAAATATTCCGTGAATGTGCACATCGCGGAATCGTTACGAGCATTGAAAAGCCCCTGGCGTGTAATTATGGGCAGGCGATGGAGATTCAGCGTATCGCCAGGTCTGCGGGCGTGGAAGTGTTTGTCAACTGGCCCATTGCGTGGCGACAGTGGCTCTACCAGATGAAAGAAGTTTTAGACAGCGGACAAATGGGCAAACTCATCAAAATACGTTATTTGGTCGGTCAGACCGGACCCTTAGGTCCGGGAGCCGTACACCGAGGCACAAGCGACTTGCAGGCCGGGGTAATGACTTCTGCTGAAAAAGCTAAAACGTGGTGGTATCAGAGCGCTTGCGGTGGCGGTGCGTTTTTGGATATGTGTTGCTATGGCAGCATGATGAGTGTATGGCTCACTGGACAGGATTGCCAGGCGGTAACGGCCATACAAGGCAACTTTGTTCACAGTTGGAGCGATGTTGAGGACAACGGCGTAATGCTCCTGCGTTTTATGGATAGCGTTTCAGTGGTGGAGGGAACATGGACTACGCCTGCCGCGGCTATTCTGCCGGGCCCGGAAATTTTTTGCCGCAAAGGCGTTATTTCCTGCGAACGCCGGGAAAGGGGCGCCGTGGTCAAGCTGGTTGATATTTTCGGCAATATCGAATACCTTGATTCGCCTGCGGAAGATCCAAATCTTCGCAATATTGCCTGGGCCTTTGCGGCATATAAGTTGCGCGGACATGAAATGCCGCCTGTCACGCAATTGGAGAACAACCTGAAGACCATGGCCATTATGGATGCGGGTCTCCGATCCGTGCAAAGTAGTCATATGGAGTTGGTTAACAACGCCGTCTGGGGATGATAAGATTATGAAAACCATTGCGATAGTGGCTGATATCCAGCGCAGTTCAGTACACGATGGTCCCGGTTTTCGCACGACCGTTTTTTTCAAAGGCTGCCAGCTCCGCTGTGTGTGGTGCCACAACCCGGAAACGATCGCCTTTGAAAAGCAAATCCTGCATTATCCGGAAAAATGCATTGGTTGTGGAAAATGCGAGGAAGGTTGTTTTGCTGGTGCAAAAGTGACATGTGGCAGGGAAATGACGTTGGAGGAGGTTTTTCGGGAAATTGAGCCGGATCGTCCGTATTACGGTTCTGAGGGCGGTGTGACTCTTTCCGGTGGCGAACCGCTTTGCCAGGCGGAGTTTGCATCAGCACTCGTGCAAAAGTGCAAAACGGAGGGGATTCAGTGCGCAATGGAAAGCAATCTCTGTATGGATTGGCGTATTGCAGAACCTGTTGTACGGCAGCTTTCCTTGCTGATGTGCGATTTGAAAATCTGGAATGACGAAAAACATACCCGCTACGTTGGCGCATCAAACCGCAGGATTATTGAAAATCTGCGTTTCACGCAGGAAACAGGCGTGCCATTGGTTGTGCGTACGCCGGTGATACCCTCTGTGAATGCGGATATTGACGAGATCGTTGCCATTGCAAGCTATGCAGCAAAATTGTCAAATTTGAAGTATTATGAGCTGCTGAGCTATCATCCCCTCGGGCTTTCCAAGGCCAAAGCGCTGGGGATGGAAATGATTGAATTTGAAAAACCCACGCGGGCGTTGATGGAAGAACTGGCAAAGGCTGCTGTTGCAGCGGGGGTCCCAGTGATGGTGAACGGCATAAACGCTGAAGCTTTTATCAAAAGGAGATGAGCAAAATCGGCACACTAAGCTATCAGGACAGAATGAAGATTCTGCGGGAAACCAAACAACGGCATACTTTTCTGAAACGTGAGCAGAGAGGTTATGCTAATGAAGATGATTATGGCAATATTCCGATACCGGAGGATTTTGTTTACCAGCCCAAAAGCAACTGTGAAAATGGCGGCATCTACGGGTATGATGGCCTTTCCAAAGCTTTTTCAGATATGCTGGACGTCTACCCGGTTTATGTGGATCCTTTGGAAGCGTTATGTGGCCGCTGGAGCAAATTGCTGACAGACTACCGTCTTGCCACACGCTGGGATGATGTGCATTATCCCTATGATGAACTCAAGCCGCTGCAAAAATTGTATAATATTACCAGCGGACTGGAGAACGAGGCTCACAGCACGCCGGACTTTCGTATCGGACTGACGCTGGGGTTTGGCGGCATGCTCGCAAAAATCAAAAAATACCGCGCTATTCATCCCAGCAAAGCCGCTTATTACGACGCTGAGGAACGGGTTGTCAAGGCAATTCAGCGTTATATCCAGCGCCATGTTGACAAAATTCACACGCTGCTGGAAACGGAGGAACGCCCAGAAATTCGTGAAAGCCTTCAAGAAATGCTTCACGCCAATAAAAAGATCATAAGCGACGCACCTACCACGTTTCTTGAGGCGTGCCAGTGGACAGCGCACTTCGCCTGTGTTTCCCGCGCGTATAACCGTGATGGCGCGGGCTATCAGTTGGATGTTGTGCTCACACCTTATTACGAAAACGATGTTGCAGCAGGCATTCTGGATGACGAAAAGGCCAAATTCATTCTTGCCAATCTCCTGTTGATTGACACCCGCTATTATCAAATCTCCGGCGTGGACGTGCAGGACCGGGATCAGACCTGCGATCTGTCTTACCTGATTCTGGACGCGGCGCATCTGCTCAACTGTTCAGCAAATCTTACCGTGCGCGTACATGAGAATGTGTCCCGTGATTTCCTGCGTACAGCCGTTCAGTATCTCTTTCGGGACCGTCAAGCTTGGCCGCGCTTTTGTGGGGATGAGGCGCTTGTAAGCGGTTATATGAAAAACCGCGGAGCGAATAAGGCGCTTGCGCGCGAACGCATAGCTTCAGGCTGCAACTGGATGTGTATCCCCGGCAGGGAATACTGCATGAACGATACGGTGAAGATCAACATCGCCAAGATTTTTGACGTGGCCTTTCATGATATGATGAAACAAGAGCAAACGCCGTCGACTTCCTTGTTGCTGGACTACTACGGTCATCATTTGGAACAGGCTGTGGAAGTCACTGCCAAGGGGATCAACCTGCGTATTGACCATGTTGAAAATGTACAGCCGGAGCTGCTGCTGAACCTGATGACACATGGAAGCATCGAAAGCGGCGAGGACATTTCCCGCTGCGCCCAAATGCACACGGTCGGTGTGGACGGTGCGGGGCTGGCCATTGTGGCGGATTCCTTTGCCGCGTTGGAGCAACGCGTTGAAAAAGAAGGTCGCTTAAGCTGGCAGCAGGTATATGAGGCTATTTTGAACGATTATGCAGGAACGGATGGAGAAAGGATCCGGCTGATGCTGTCAACCTCTGAACGATACTGTTTAGGCGGCGGCCTGGGAGATCGGTGGGCCAAGGTGCTGACGGACCTGTTGGTGGACAAGGTGCATCATTATCCCATGCCCGAAGGCAGACAGATGGTCCCCGGATGGTTCTCCTGGAGCCGTACGATCCAGTATGGCGAATGCGTCGGTGCTACGGCGAATGGCCGTCATGCACATGCGCCGATTTCTCACGGCGCCAATCCTGAACCGGGCTTTCGTAAAGACGGCGCGGTAACGGCACAGTCAACGGGTATTGCCATGGTGCAGCCGCAGTGTGGCAATACCGCGCCGCTGCAATTGGAGTTTGATCCCAAAATTTCAGAGGAAGAAGGTGGAATTGACCGCATTTTGCAATTGATTTTGGAGCATTTCCGCCTGGGCGGAACGCTGATTAACATCAATGTATTGGATGGAGAAAAACTGATGGCAGCGCATGAGAACCCGGATTTGTATCCTGATTTGGTAGTGCGTGTAACAGGTTTTACTGCATATTTTGTATCCCTCTCACCAAAATTCCGTCAATTGGTGGTGGATCGCTTCATCAACGGGTTCTGATATGTGATATTGGAACGGTGCAATGCTTTATGTATAGTTTGGATATCAGTGTGCTTTGAAGCAGGCGTAGATGTTGATAAATGAATGCCATGCATCGCCAAAGCAAACAAGAGAATTGTTATTAGGAGTTGATGGTTTGTGGTAAAAGTCAGCAAATTGACCAAAAGATTTGGCCCCAAGTTTGCGCTGCAGGATGTAAGCTTTACCATCAACAAGGGTGAGGTTGTGGGTCTGTTGGGTCTTAACGGCGCGGGAAAATCCACATTAATGAACATTATCACCGGGTATTTAAGCCCAACAGGCGGTTCGGTGATGGTTGACGGCCATGATGTGGTTCAGGAACCGCTCGCTGTCAAAACACTGGTGGGTTATCTGCCGGAGCAGCCCCCGCTGTATATGGATATGACAGTTGAGGAGTATTTGTATTTCGTGTGGCAACTTTATCGGAAAAAAGGCAATGGCAGGCAGTGTATTCACCAGGTTATGGAAATGGCCGGTGTGGCTCATGTGTGCAAAAGGATGATCCGCAATCTTTCAAAGGGCTATCGGCAGCGCGTAGGAATTGCGCAGGCAATTCTGCCTCAGCCGCAGGTGCTTGTTTTAGATGAGCCCAGCGTGGGCCTGGACCCCACGCAGGTGATGGAAATCCGTGCGCTCATTCGTGAGATGGCGCAGAACATGACGGTGATCCTTTCATCCCACATTATTTCCGAAGTGCAGCAGGTATGCTCGCGTGTGCTGGTACTCAACAGCGGAAGGCTGATTGCTGACGATGCGCCGGAAAATCTTGCGAGGCATACACGCGGCAGGCAATGTGTTATGCTCCGGGTACAGGGGAAGAAAGATCAGATTCAGCCGGTCCTTTCTGCGATTCCATCCCTTGTGCGTTTGGAGTTCGCAGGCGAAAAGGAAACGGGAAGCGCGGACTTCCTGTTGGAAGGCAGTGATGAGCGGGATATTCGTGTGGATGTCTTTGAAGCCTTGTCTGCCGCCCGCCTACCGCTGCTGTATGCCTATGGCGGTGAGTTGTCGCTGGAAGAGGTGTTTTTTCAGTTGTTGAGCCAAACCGGGAAGGAGGTGCAGCATGAAAGCCATATTCCTTCGTGAATTGCGCACATATTTTAAAGGACCTTTGGGGTATGTGTTTATTGGCGTCACTGCCTTGTTCACCGGATTGTATTTCTACGCTTACAACCTTTACGCAGGCGCGACGAACTTTGCCAGTTTATTTTCAACATTGTTCGCCGTAGAGTTGTTTTTGATTCCTATTTTGACTATGAGGCTGCTCAGCGAAGAGCGCCGTCAGCGCACCGACCTGCTGCTCTTTACGGCTCCGGTCAGTAACCCTGGAATTGTGATGGGAAAATATTTGTCGGCTGTGTGTGTATACATGATAGCTACTGGATCCGCGCTGCTGGACATATTGGTGTTTAGTATGCTTGCGCAGGTCAACTGGGCGCTCGTGTTGGGAAACTATGCAGGCCTGCTGCTACTGGGTGCCGCTTTGATTGCCATTTGCCTGTTCGTTTCTTCTTTGACAGAAAGTCAGCTTATTGCTGCTGTCGGCGGGTTTTCTGTTAGTATCCTCTTGATTCTGCTTGAAGCGCTCACACCCATGATCAGCAATGCGTCCCTTCAGAATGTCATGAGCTGGCTGAATTTTTCCGCCCGCTATGCACCTTTCACCTATGGCGTTTTTGCTTTGAAGAATGTCGTTTTTTTCTCAAGCATAGCTGCACTGTTCATCTATCTGACGGTAATGCGCCTGGAATACAGAAGGTTGAGTTGAACTATGAAGAAGAAAAGCGCTGCGCGTTCCTTTCAGCTTATCCATGCAGTGCAGGTATTGGTAACGGTGCTTCTGGTGATTACGCTTAATGTGATAGTGGTCGAGCTGTCGGAGCGTTACCCGTTAAGCGTGGATTTGACGACAAATTCCCGCTACGCTTTGTCGGATACCATGCAGGATTTCCTTTCCGGCTTGGAAAAACCCGTGAGGATCTATGTGTTGGCTAATGAGGAGGCATTTTCCCAGGCGTCAATGTACACTACCTATGCGGCTACAATCCTGCAGCAGTGCAAGCGCTTTGAGCAGGTAGAAGTCAGGTATGTGGATTATACTCGGGATCCTACATTTGCTGCACGTTATCCGGAGTTGAAGCTTATGGAGAATTCGATGGTTATTGATTGTGAGGACCGCGCCGTTTCCATTATGATAAGCGATCTTTTTCAATACTCGTATTCCGCTTCCAACGAGATTCAAATTACTGCTTTCGGTGAAGCCAGGCTCACTTCCGCCATTGTTGATGTATTGTATGATGATCATGCTCGTGCGCTGGTATTGGTGGGCAACGGCGCGCAGCCGGCCGAGGGGTTGCAACGGTTGTTGGATGCAAACGGTTTTGAGGTGGGTCAAACCAATTTGGCGCTGGCGGGATTGGATTCGCAGGCTGATTTGCTTTTGCTGATTGCACCAACGGTGGATTTGACGCAAAATCAGCTGAGCGCCCTGGAAAGCTGGCTGAACAACGGCGGACGCTACGGAAAGACTTTGTTTTATGCGGCGGATGTTACACAGCCGGAGTTGCCCAGACTGGAAGGTTTGCTCAAGGATTGGGGTGTTGCGGTGGATGATGGTGCTGTTTTTGAAACTTCTGCCGATCGTACCAGCCAGAATCAGCCGTTTTTCGCAACGCTGGAGATTATACATGCGCAGTATGCCGAAGCTTTTGCCAATGCCGACACATCTATCATAGCGCCCATGGCACGCCCGCTGACCGTTCGCTTTGCCCGCCAAGAGGGCTACGTGACTCAAAACATTCTCCAGTTTTCAGATACCAGCGGTGTGCGCCCCTCGAATGCCGCCGCCGATTTTTCCGCGGCAGATGCTGCCCGCCGGGGACCGATTCCGGCTTTGGTGGAATGTCGTATACAGGCGGGGGAACAGACATCCCGCATTTATGTGTGCGCATCGGCTTCACTGGTGGATAGTACTATTTTGGAGGGTAACGCGTTCCTCAACCGTCAATTTCTGCTAAAATTGTTTTCGGATTTAGGCGGAGGCGCGGACTTGGTGAGCTTTGCAGGCAAAAAGCTTACCGATAGCTTCGTACACATTCCTACCGTGACTGCCAATTCTTTAGGCATAGTTCTGGCGATCGCGCTGCCGCTGTCGTTCATCGGTCTTGGCATCCTGATTTTTATTAAGAGGAGAAGACTGTGAAGAAACAATTACGGCGATTGATTGTTCTGATAATCGCATTGGCGATATCCGGCTGTGTTGCAGCGCTGTTGCTCATTGGGCCTGAGAAAAAGGCGCCTCAAACTGAGTCTGCTTCAACTATTGACTCGCCGTTACCCAAGCAGAACCTGAAACGCGCAGAGGTACAAAACAGTCACGGCAGCTACAGGATGACGCTTGACACAATCAGCGGTCTGCCTGCCGAACTTATCGAGATGGAACTTTTGAAAACTGTTTTTGATGGCTTGAACGCTTTGGAGCTTGAGCGGGTGGAAGGCGCATCGGCCAAAGAAGCGGTTTATGGTGTGGAAATGCCTGCGTCGAGGATAACGCTTCATTACGCAGAGACGGAAAGCCATCACCTGAAAATCGGCATCAGGGAAGGTGTAAGCAAGCGTTACTATTGCGCTGTTGATGGCAGTGACTCGCTCTATCTCATGGACGGTTTGCTTGCTGAGCGCCTGATGACGCCGGTGCAGAACTATCTCTCACTCCAGGTCACGCCGGAATGTCTTGCCATCAGCCCCTTGGGAGTTATTGGCGACATTTCTTTCGTCACGGCTGAGTCGGAAATATGCATTCGCTCAGCGGGCGATCCGGACAGCAGTTTTGCACGGGAGCTGCTGTCCTTCGGCGCGGTGACACATGTAGTAAAGGGCCCGGGAATTTTGCACGAACTGGATCGAACCTATGCAACAGAGATATTTGGTTCGCTGCTTGATCTCTACGCGCAGGATATCATCGCGTACGGCTTAAGTGAGGCGGAGCTTTTGGAAAAGGGCTTTGCCCAACCGGATCTTATTGTTTCGTTTGACTTGAAAAACAGCGATAAACCTGACACACCGGTTTATAAATACAAATTGCGTTTATTGCATAAGGAAGACGGAAGCCATTGGGCCGCGGTCAATGCACGCGGGATCATCTACCGCATCGCAGGGGCAGCTTTTATGAAAGCAAATTATGCGGGCTTCGTAGACCGTTGGTTTTTGTCTCCCCTGTTGGTAGATCTTAAAGCGCTGCGGATTGCGACTTTGGAGGGGCAGTATTTATACGAAATAGGCGGAACGCCTTCAAACCTGTATATCAAAAAGCAGGGGCGCGAGGTGCCCCTTGATCGGTTCCGCAGTTTCTACAACCTGGTAGTGAGCGCCGCCTCCAATGGAGACTATCTGGGTCTTGTCCAAACGGAAGGGTCAGGCTCTTTGCGGGTGGAGTTCATCTACCGTGATGAACTCAAAAGTCCAGATGTGCTGGAATTTTATGAGCTGGATGACCGCCGATATGCAGTGGCGGTGAACAGCGTAACAGAGTTCGCTATGCGTAGGAATTATGCTCAGACAGTTGCCGGGGCTATTGTTGCGCTGGAAACGGGCGCGGACATTCCCCAGAACTGGTGAGTCATATACGAGATGGAAAAAGGAGGAGAACATGAAGGTCGGACTGTATTCAATTTCGTATTCCGGCACTTGGTACAATGACCGTCCCGCCCTGACAGTAGAGGAGGTGATTGATAAGGCTAAAACCTACGGGTACGACGGCGTTGAAATTGATCTGAAGAGACCTCACGGATCACCGATTGATCTGGACGAAAAGCGCTGCATCGACATTCGTGCTTACGCGAAAAAACGGGGCATTGAAATCTGCGGCGTCGCAGCTAATAATAATTTTACTTCTCCTGTAGCAGAGCATATTGAAAATGAATTGCTGATGGTGAAGGAGCAAATTCGCGTAGCCAAGCAACTTGGTGCGCCAGTGCTGAGATTGTTTGTCGCCTGGCGAGGCGTAACTTACCGCAACGGCATTGCCACGTATGAAATCACCCGGCGCATGAGCCCCCATCCATACGACTCTTTAGACTACGAGATTCGCTTGCGTGCCACTGAATGCTTTAAGGAATGTGCTAAATGGGCCGAGGAAGCCGGCGTTATGCTGGCGTTGCAGAATCATGAGCCAATCATCCGGAGCTATTTGGATATGTTGGACTTTGTCAGGTGGGTGGACTCTCCCAATTTCAAGTGTTGCTTGGATGCCCCAAACTGCGGTCTGACAGCTCATACCCAAAGCGACGAGTATTTAACCAGGGCTGTGTATGATGTAGGCAGCCTGCAGATGATCACCCATGCCAACGGCGAGTTGAAGGAGGAGGATGGCAAGGTTGTTATGTTCCCCTATGAGGCGCACAATCCCATCTATCCCAACTACAAGGCTTTTATCCGCGCTCTCAAACAGGTTGGATACAAGGGCTACATCAATTACGAATTTTGTCATATGCCTTTCTATGACGGAAAGGTGCTTGGTTATGAATACGTGGACAGGCAGGTGGAGTTAGCACAACGCTATTTCCGCACGCTCATTGAAGAGGCCTGATTCTTTCAAGGCCGGCTAATGATGAAAATAAAGCGTAAAGCTTTAAAAAAAAGGAGGAAGAACCATGAAAAAGATCCTGACAACCTTGCTGGTACTCGTGTTGCTCTTGGGCAACGTCGCCGGTGCCGAAACGATCCGTGTGGCTTCTCACAACGCCGTTGTGGAAGGCAACGCCTATCGTGTCCAGTATGAAATCGATATTCAGGCTGCTGCGCAAGCTGCTGCTGAATTCGGTTTCGACGTTTCTTACTCGTCCTTTGTCGCTAACAAAGATCCCTCCCTGGAAAGCCAGATGCTTGAGCAGAGCATCAACGAAGGTTATGACATCATTTTGATTGATCCCATTTCTCCCACCGGCCTTGATCCCATCATCGAGAAAGCAAAAAGCGCCGGCATTATCTGGCTGAACTGCGACTGCGAGTATTATTCCGATGAAATCATCAATGTTTGTCTTGACCAGTATCAGTGGGCATATGACGGCGCGAAATTTTTGGCAGAGAAGTTGGGAAAGGGCGCCAAGATCGTTGTCTTTGACGCTATTGATGGAAACGCTGCCAACGAGCAGCGCGAAGCCGCGTTCAATGACATCATTGCCGAGTACGAGTTGGAGGTCGTCAAGCGCGTAAATCACAACTGGGATGCTGCTTTGGCGCAGCAATTGATGACAGAAATCATCAACTCCGGCGTGGAGTATGATGGTATCCTGTGCTCCAACCAAGCCTTTTTCATCTTCAACGCCCTGAATGAGGCTAACGCTGCCTACCCCAAGGCGATCGCTGTGGATGATCACACTGGCTGGGCTCAGAATATGCTGACCCTCAACGCCGAAAAAGAGGTCGTCCCCTACCTGTTTATCAGCAATACCCCCGGTGTGGGTGCGATCGCGCTGAACATCGGCCTGAACATGCTGGCCGGCCATGAACTGCGTGATGACATCTATGGCAACCCGGACTATAATTCCATCTATGTCGCCTCTACCTTCCAGTTCTCCTACGAGAACCAGGAAGACTACCGTGAATATATGATGGCTCTGAACACCAACAACAAAGCCACCTTCTGGTATACCTACGACGAGTGCACGGAGCGTTACTTCAAGTAATGCATTCAAATCCTGCCCTGCCGGAGTTTTTCGGCAGGGCAGGCGCCCGTCTTTTGATGTGTTATATCAAGCATTATCTTAAGGCAATAGTATCTCCGGAAGGTTGTCAACATTTGAGCAATAAGTACTATTACTACTGGTAATGCGGCTCGGAAACAGATATTTCGAAATGGAGAGAATTACGATGTTTGAGATGCACGGTGTCAGCAAGTCATACGATGCTGTCCAGGCTTTGAAAAACGCTTCTCTCACGGTAAAGCCCGGCGAGATACGCGCGCTTTTAGGTGCCAACGGCTCGGGAAAATCCACAATGGTGAAAGTGTTGGCCGGCCTGGTCAAACCGGACAATGGCGAAATACTCATTGATGGGAAACCGGTAAAACTTCAAACATCACGCGATTCCAAGCAGCTTGGTATTGCCACGGCGTTTCAGGATTTAAGCCTGATTCCCACGATGACCGTCCTGGACAATATTAAGCTTAACTGTGAAACGGTGCGCCGCTACGGTACGATTGATTCCAAAAAGGATCGTCAGGATGTGGAAGAACTGCTGGCGCGCTTTTGTTTAAAGTGTGATCCGGATGCCTACGTGCAGACGCTGATGCCTTCTACACAGAGCATGCTGGAAGTTGTCAAGGCAGTGTTTGTTAAGCCCAGGCTGTTGTTATTGGACGAGGCAACGGCAACGTTGCATCAGGCTGAAATTGATGCTCTCTTTGGCGTTATTCGCCAGCTGCGCGATGAAGGAACGGCGATCGTTTATGTAACGCACCGCATGAAGGAAATCGCACAATTGTGCGATAGCGCTGTGATTATGCGTAACGGCGAAACCGTTCATGAGATGGCGGGTGATGAACTGGAGGATCTGGATCAGATCGTTTATCATATGACCGGCCAATATCCAGAAAAAACACATTATAGCCACAGTGTTACGCAGGCCGCTTCGCAAGAGAAGCCTCTTGTGGAAGTTAAAAATCTGAAGTTCAGCCCCAAGGTGCAGGACATCAATATGTGCGTTTACCGTGGTGAAATCGTTGGCATCGGGGGGTTGGATGGTCAAGGCCAGTCGGAAGTGATCCGCCTCTTGCTGGGAGAATTTAAGCCGGAAGATGGAAAAATCATCTATAAGGGAAGAGAAACCACATTTAAGAATCCGTTTCAAGCGGTCGCGGCAAACATCGGTTTTATTTCCGGCGAGCGAAACCGCGAGGCAATTTTTGATCGCCTGACCATTGCGGAAAACCTTTTTGTAGGTAATTCCGTGCGCGGTAAGTTGATGCGCTTTATCAGCAATGCCAGGATAAAGCTGTTTTCTCAGAAAGCAGTGGAGGATTACAATATTAAAATCGGCGAGCTGGAAGACTCGGCAAGCTCTCTTTCCGGAGGTAACCAGCAAAAATTGGTAGTTGCGCGCTGGATTGCCCTGAAGCCGGATTTGTTGTTGCTGGATGACCCCACCAAAGGCGTTGATGTCAACTCAAGACGCGAGATACACCAAATATTGAAGGAATGCACGCAGGAGGGCATGACGATTATCGTATCTTCCAGTGACAACGATGAATTGATTACCCTTGCAGATCGCATCTATATTTTCTATGAGGGTAAGGTGGTCAGCATGTTGGCCGGCGCGAACAAGACACAGGAGCGCTTGTCGCTTGAAATGCTGGGCATTGTCAAGGAAAGGGGGGAGCGAAATGATTGAAAAATGCAAACAAAAATGGACGATGTTCTCCAGACAGCCTGCATTTACCGGCTTCTGCTTGCTCATGGCGGTTCTGGTTCTCAATATCATTATCCAGACACCAGCTAAGTTTTTTACAACCAACAATTTTCGGATCTTGTTGACCAAGAACACCCCCTTGATTCTGACTTGCCTGGGTCAAGCTGTACTGATGATGTGCGGCGTTTTGGATCTTTCTACGGGTATCCAGCTGGCGTTTGTCAATGTAATTGCCATTATGCTTCCACAGGAGCTGGGTATGCCGGTAACGCTCGGTTGGATTGTTGCGCTGCTGGGCGGCGTGCTGGTATCAGCTTTTTGCGGCTTTTGTATTGTGAAGCTTCGTCTGCCCGCATTGCTGACTACCTTTTCCATTACGTATATCATCAAGGGCGTTAACGTGCTCATTATGAGTGAACCGCAGGGCAAGGTGCCCAAGATTATCTGGAAAACCTACGATTCCACGGTGTTTGGATTCTTGCCGTTTGCCTCGCTGGTCATCATTTTAGTGCTGATTATATGGAATTACATCCGTCGCACACCATATGGCAAACATATGTACGCCGTTGCCAACAATCCCCGCAACGCCTACGCGGTGGGCATCAACCATGAAAAGGTACAGATGAAGGCGTTCCTGATAAAGGGTTTCATTGTGGGTTTGGCAGGCCTGTGCTTAACGGCGTCCAACGCGTCCGGCAATCCGCTTCAGGCGGAGGAATATGGCATCCGTTCATTGTCAGCATGCATGCTGGGCGGTATGAACTTTGGTGGCTGGGGTACCATCAGCTGCGGATTGTTCGGCGGTTGTTTTCTCGTGATTGTCCAGAATACGGTTTATTATCTGTTTAACTTTCTTACCAAGATATTTCCCGGTTTGATGATCAATTCCTACTGGCAGAACCTGGTAAGCGATACGATCATTTTTCTGGGATTGCTGGCCACCATTATCACAGCCAAGTCGCAGCGGGAAATCTTGAGACAAGGTTTCATCAAACAGTTGAAACGGGGTGAAAAGTATGGCAAATGACAAAACGATGTCTACTCAAATGCGCTTTCAGCGCTTTGTGAAATACAATCGCCCCGGCATGGCGGCTGTCATCGCGCTTTGCTTGCTGATTATAACAATAGTTATCAATCCAAAATCATTAAATGTGAATACCATCGGTTCCATCCTGGTACAAACCATGCTGCTGAGCTTTGCGGCCATTGGCCAGACGATGGTTGTTATCTCCGGCGGTGTTGACCTTTCAGTGGGCGCAGTCATGTCTATGTCCTGTATTATTACCACCAGCATAATGCAAGGTCAGGAAGGGCTTTTTATCCCGGTGCTGATCTGCGCCATCAGCATGGGTGCGGTTGTTGGCCTGCTTAATGGCGTTTGTGCTGTCCGCGTTGGCCTTCCGCCTATTGTGATTACATTGGCGACCTCAAATGTAGTGACCCGTTTGCAGTACGTGTTCACTGGCGGTATGCCTACGGGCCTTGTTTCGGAATTGTTTAAAAAGACCGTTCAGTACCGCATCTTCGGCATTATTCCCGCTGCTACTATGTATGCGGTCATCCTATGGAGTTTGGCATTTTTCTTGATGCATCGCTCACGCTTTGGCAAACAGCTATTCCTGACAGGCAACAACGAACCTGCCGCGCGCCTCAATGGTGTAAACACCCGAAAAATCCGTATCCTTACCTTCGTCTTCAGCGGCGTATTTTCTGCTATTGCAGGCGTCATTGGTGCGGGTTACATGGGGATGAGCCAGTGCCAATTGTTTGATACCTATGCTTACAACTCTTTGGTGGCTGTTATTGTGGGAGGGTCTCTGTTTGTGGGTGGTGTTGGTTCCTATCTGGGCAGCATCACCGGTTCTCTGGTGATGATCGTGCTCAGCAACGGCCTGACCGTGTTGGACATCAATTCTTCAGTGCGCAACATTGTTCTGGGCTGTGTGATGGTCATTCTGCTTACTTTCTATAACCGGGCAAAGCCTATTCGACAGTAGCAGGAGGAATGTGATGGAACTCTTCAAGATTGGCACTTTGTCCGACTGGTTTGGTGTGGGGTTGCTGGAAGGCATTCGCATGAGCGAAAAGGTAGGTGCGGAAGGCGTGCAGCTTTACGCGTGGAATGAACTGGATCCTCAGGTTTTATCTGCTGCCGATATCAAGAAAGTTAAAAAAACAGCTGCAAACTGTGGACAGACAGTAACTGCCCTGTGCGGCGAGCTTGGAGGACATGGCCTGTGCAGGCAGGAGGAGAACCCGGCCAAGCTTGAGTATTTGAAAAAGACGCTGTTGCTTGCCAAGGAATTGGATTGCTCGGTTGTTACTACTCATTTGGGTGTGATCCCGGCCCAAAAGGATCTTCAGTATCGGGTTCTGTTGGATGCCTGCAATGAAATCGGTCGATTCGCTGCCGGTATTGACGCATGCATTGCCGTGGAAACCGGTCCCGAACCCGTCGAACGCTTGAAGGCGTTCTGCCTGGAGTGTGAGGCAGGTTTCAAGATCAATTATGACCCTGCCAACTTGGCCATGGTTTTGTGTGAAGATCCCGCAGCCGGCGTTTATATTGCCGGAGACCTGATTGTGCATACCCATGCCAAGGATGGCAAGAACCTCAAGCCCACGACTGGTGAATTTTACTATGGAATATTTGCTGAAAAAGGACTGGAGGGCGTCAGAGCGCTGGGTGTCACAAAGCAAACGCCTCTTGGAGAGGGCGATGTGAAATGGCCGGAATATCTAAAAGCTCTAAAGGACGTTGGATATCGTGGTTTTCTTACCATTGAGCGTGAGTCCAAAGAGGAAGCAGGCAGGGACATTGCTGCGGCTGTAAGTTTCCTGCGGGAGCACATAGCAAAGCTGTAAAACGGCTGATTGGAAGGCCAGGAGGAAATACGATGAAAGCGATTTGCAACGCAAAAATCGTCCTGGAGGAAGGCATTTTAGAAAACGCAACTCTTGTCTACAACGAAAAGATCAAGTTGATTGGGACGGATGTATCCGTAGAGGGTTGCGAGGTATTGGACGCTGGCGGGAAATATTTGTTTCCGGGCCTGATTGATGTTCATATCCATGGATATTGCGGCCGTGAGGTGTTGGAGGGCACACAGGAAGCAACGCGTCACATGGCAAAGAGTCTTGTGCGTGATGGCGTAACCGGTTTCTTGGCAACGCTGGGCACTGCGCCCATGCAGTGCGTGGCAGAAAGCCTGGACGCGGTGCGTAACTGCATGGGTAATACTGAGGGCGCGAAGCTGCATGGCGCGTACATGGAAGGGGTGTTCATCTCTGAGGAGAAGAAGGGCGCTCATGACGCATCGCTCATTTTGCCACCGGATTTGGCTTTTGTGGAGAAGTATCTGGATGTGATCCGTATCATGATAACTCCTCCGGAAAAATACCCGGACTTCATTATTTGGTGTGTTGAGCGCGGAATCCTGTGCGCCATGGGGCATACTAACGCAAGCTATGTTGAAGCTATGGAGGGAATCTGTTGTGGAGCCAGTCAGGCAACACATTTGTTCAATGGGATGAAAGGGATTCACCATCGAGATCCGGGAACTGCCGGTGCGGCATTGCTGGCTGACGGGGTGAATGTAGAATTGATTGCAGACACGGTACATGTGGCCAAGGAGCTTTACAAGCTCATTTACCGTATGAAAGGGGCAGATAGAATTATTCTTATTACGGACTCCTGCATGGCGTCCGGTATGGGGCCCGGTACCTATATCTGCAACAACCGCGTTGTGCATGTGGACAATTTTATAGGCAGGCTGGAAAATGGAACTATTTCTGGTTCTGTTGTTCCGCTCAGGCGTGATGTGCTGAATTTCCATCGTTATGCAGGGGTGCCGTTGTATGAAACCGCACGCATGGCCTCGCTCAATCCCGCCCGGATTCTCAGGCTGGATCATGCGCTGGGCAGCCTGCGGGTTGGCAAATGTGCAGATATGTTTCTGGCTGACGGGGAGTTGAATGTTGCTTATACCATTGTAGATGGCAGCTGCGTTTATAGGAGGCAGTAGCCTATGATAAGATTGGGGTATGATATTGGCGGCATGAGCATCCGCGTATGCCTGTTGGATGATCAAACCTTTCAGATCATCAACCAGCAAACCAGAAATTTCCCCCTGGGGCAGGGCGAGGACGTATTTGTCAAACAATTGGTTGAAATGGCAAATGAGATTTCTGAGTCCCAAGGCCTTATGCCTGAAGAACATTTCTCCATTGGCATAGGTATTCCCGGCACCGTTCACCATGAAACAGGTGTTTTGCTGAGCGCATGCAATCTGAACCTGAAAGGAGTATCGATTGCCGACCGGCTCCGCGAGCATTTCCCAAATGCTAAAATCGCTGTAGGAAACGATGCGGATGTGGCGGCTTTGGCGGAACACTATGCCGGAGTGTTCCAAGGATACAAGAGCGCGCTATTGATTACTATCGGTACGGGCATCGGAGGCGGATTGATCATAAACAATCGCTTGTTCCAGGGCGGGCTTGGATTTGGATGCGAGCTGGGCCATATCGTATTGCAGCAGGACGGCTTGATGTGCAGCTGCGGCAACCGAGGCTGTGCTGAAACCCTCTGCTCTGCCAGCTGGCTTGAGAGGGAAGGACGCCGAAGCCTGATAGATTATCCCATGAGCCGGATTGCTATTCTGGCCCAGGGAAAGCCGGAAAGCGTGAGGGCGAAGGACATCATTGAAGCTGCTCAGGCAGGCGATGGTATTGCGCGTCAGATTTTTGAAAAATATGTGGAAAATTTGACCGCGCTGATTGTGACTTGCAGTTATGTTCTGGGGCCGGAAATTGTGGCTCTGGGGGGGGGTGTTTCCAATGCCGGAAATTTTTTGCTGGAACCTCTCAGACTCAAAGTTGCACACCGTTCCCGGCACTATATGCCTGATAAAATTGTTACGGCGAAGCTGGGAAACACAGCCGGTATGATTGGTGCGGCGCTGTTGCCGTGCGCGGTAGAGGAAGGTATGATCAAAAGTTACTGTCTGTGATGTTTTAATAGATTCTTAAACCCGCTATTCAAAGGAGGAATCAGTATGAATCTATACTGGGGAGACCTGCACAATCATTGTAATATTTCCTATGGATTTGGCAGCCTCAAAAATGCTTTGGATATTGCGCGTGCACATTTGGATTTTTGTGCCGTAACGGGCCATGCGATGTGGCCAGACATGTATGCGCGCAACGATGAGACCGCATTTACAGTGGATTTTCATCGACAGGGATTTCAAAAACTCCGTAATAATTGGTCGGAGGTGTCAAAGTTAATCAATCAGTATAATGATGACAATCTTGTGACTTTCCAATCGTACGAAATGCATTCATCTCTTTATGGTGATCATCACTTTATCTCGCCGGATGATGAATTTCCTCTCATTTATTACAATTCTCCGGCAGAGATAGTTAATCACTGTGCCTGCAGAGCCATAAGTATACCGCATCATATCGGCTACACGCCGGGCTATCGTGGCATCAACTGGGACTTGTTCGATGAGAAGATTTCTCCAGTGATCGAAGTGTTCTCCAAACACGGCTGTTCCATGTATGATGATGGCGCTTTTTCCTATTACCATGATATGGGGCCGCTTGATCCCCGCAATACAGTTGCCGAAGGCTTACGCAGGGGGAAACATTTTGCGTTTGTAGGTTCAACAGATCACCATGCCGGCTTTCCGGGCTCGTACGGCGATGGATTGACCGCTGTATGGGCAAAGGAGAAAACCCGTGAAGCTATCTGGAATGCGTTGCTGAAAGGGAATACATACGCTGTGACAGGCGATCGAATTATCTGCAGCATGAGGCTGAACGATGCTATGATGGGGGATGCGGTGTACGCTTCCCACCGTGATGTTTGTGTGGAAGCGGAAGGCGATGCGCCCATTGAGCAAATGATATTGCGGAAAAACGGGCGGATTATAGCAACGGCACATTCGGACGACAGCATTATGCGGGATGCAGAAAATTGTTACAAGCTTCGCTTGGAAATGGGCTGGAGCAATTCTGCGGATCAGTATCACTGGGAGGGTGAAGTTATCCTGGACAACGGAGAATTTGTTCAGGTCAAACCGTATTTGCGCGGACGCAATGTGTTGAGCCCTGCTGATAGCGATGCTAATGGTGAGGACAGCATCAATGCGCTGCATGAAATATTAACGTTGGAACCCAATCGTGTTCAATTTTGCTGCGACACGGTTTGCAACAAGTCGACCTTGCATCCGCTTACCTCTTCATTTCTTTTTGAAATCAAGGCGGAGCCCAATGCTCTTGTTACTTTGCATGTTAACGGTCAAACCCATGTTTCACGTTTGAGCGAATTGCTCTGTTCAGGATATTCATCTCACATCAAGCCATGGCATTCTCATGCGTTCAAGATGCATACCGCGCGCGCCGCTCAGGCATGTCGTGCCCGCATCTTTTTGGAGGATGCGCCGGATCAAAAGGAGGATGTGTACTGGGCAGAGGTTATCCAAAGCAACGGCTGCAGAGCTTTTCTTTCACCCATTTTTGCAAAACAGAACATCTTTTAAACGAAACAATCCTTGTTTAAATAGAATGGCAGGAGGATAGGAGGGGTTATCGAATTAAATCCGCAACTTTGAAATCTGCATAATATGCTAAGCGGGGTTCAAAGCTGCAAGCTCGGCGTTCGATAATTGCTGTTCCAAACGGAACACCTTTCAGCCTCGGCGTTTTCAAGGACACATTCCCGGGCACATGTAAGTTACGTCGGAAGTCTTGACATTTTCGCCATGCTGATTTATAGTTGCAGCATGAACGGAATAGTATTCCAAATGGTTGAATGATTGTTGGCCGATATGTGAAGAGGTTTATAACGCCGGTTTCCAGTTCAGCCAAATTGCTGCAAGGGTTTCCTGCCCTTAGAGAACTCACAGCGACCATAGTCACAGATATGGATGCCCTGCTGGAATGCCCTGGAAGCGATAAGGGTTAGGGCTACATTGTTGATGATGAAGAATTGCGTAAAGGGCAGCTCCGCGTATCTGCGCCCGCTTTTGGTCCAAAGGGCGGTATCATCGCGGCACTGATTTAAGAAAAACGGTGCAATGACATCCGGAGAACCTGGATTTGTGAAGAAGAACTTAGAAAAGTCCTTGTGGAGATGAAGCTCCTGTAAACGGCTGCATTGTACCCATTGGAAATCGCAGCCTAAAGGATATGACAAACGGAGAAAGGAAGATAATTAGCATGGAGACAATGAAAAGAGCGTATCAACTGCTCAAAGAGTGGAAAGGCAGTGATTATCGGTTTGGTAACGGCGTATTAGATGAGCTTGGTGAAATTACAGCTAAGTACGGCAAGCGCGTTTTGCTGATTGCCAACAACACCTATCTGAAGCCTGTTACCGAACGGGCAGTTAAATCGTTGCGGAAAGCGCAGCTGGAGATTGTTGGCGGTGGTCCGGTGCCGGATGCCAAGCCAAACGCGCCGCGCGAGGACGTATATCGCATAGAGTCCTATATCCTGCACTACAGGCCGGATTGTATCGTTGCCCTTGGCGGCGGTTCAACGATTGATGCCTGCAAGGCATCCAATGTCCTGGCCACGCTGGGAGCGGATATCACTCCGGAGATTGATCCCTATTTTGGAACAGGGACGGTGAGTGAAGCGCTGAAAAAAAGCGGCAGGAAGCTTTTGCCCATGATCGCTGTGCAGACGTCTGCTTCCAGCGGCGCCCATCTGACAAAGTATTCCAACATCACGGATCCGGTTATCGGCCAGAAGAAACTTATCGTCGATCCGGCAATCGTTCCTACAGCATCAATATTTGATTATGAGACCACGCTCTCTATGCCGTTGAGCGTATCACTGGACGGCGCGCTGGATGCCATCGCGCATACTTTTGAGGTCTTCTGTGGCGCAAAACCGGAATACTATAAACTCGCGAGCGAGTTGGCGGAGACCGCGATCGAATTGGTAGTCAGTAACACTCCAAAGCTCCTTGAGAATCCGGAAGACATCGGAACCCGTGAGGCGCTTGGACTGGCAACTGACCTTGGCGGCTACGCCATCATGATTGGCGGAACCAGCGGCGCTCACCTGACAAGCTTCTCCCTTGTCGATCTGGTGGCCCACGGCACTGCCTGTGGTATCATGAATCCCTATTATGCCGTGTACTATGCGCCCGCGATCTCATCGCAGTTGAAAACAGTCGGCGCGGTGTTTGAGAAGTATGGATTTGCCAAGAACATTGATGGCCTTGAGGGAAGAGAGCTGGCGATCGAGGTAGCAAACGCTATGGTTCTGTTTGGCAAATCTGTTGGAGCGCCGACCAAACTATCCGATCTGCCGGGTTTTTCAGAGGAACACGTGCATCGTATCCTGACGGCTGCCAAGGATCCCCAGCTGGAAATGAAACTTCAAAACATGCCGGTGCCCATGACGTCAGATGATGTGGACACCTACATGGCGCCAATTATCCACGCGGCCGTTACAGGGGAAATGGAGCAGATTCTGAACAAGGTACCGTGAGCTCATCGAATAAACCGCATGGAGACGCAAATGAAAGAAGTCAGGATTCCTTACGGTAGCGTCAGCCTTCCTTTTCTGTTCCGCGGTGACTCTTTGGAAGTGCTCGAGCCAACCCTGATGACCATCGCAGAGCCCCGGTCAGATGAAGAAGTGCTGATGGCCGCCCTTGAACATCCAATTGGCATGCCTGCGCTTGATCAACTGGCAAAGGACAAGAAGACAGCTGTCATCATCATCAGCGATCACACACGCCCTGTGCCCAGTCATATTATCACGCCTTTGATCCTTTCCAAGCTGCGGGAGGGCAACCCCGATATAGCAATCACCATTCTTGTTGCGACCGGCTGCCATCGTGGGACAACTGAGGAAGAATTGATCAGCAAACTCGGATCAGGCCTGGTAAGGAAAGAAAGGATCATTGTCCACGATTGCGACAGCCTGGATGACATGATTGACATCGGGGAGCTTCCTTCAGGGGCGCGGCTGCGCTTGAACAGGCGCGCCATAGAAACAGATTTGCTTATAGCGGAAGGCTTTGTGGAACCACACTTCTTTGCCGGGTTCTCAGGCGGAAGAAAGAGCGTGCTGCCCGGGATTTGCGCAAGACAAACCGTGATGGAGAATCACAACGCGCAGTTTATTGCCGATGAGTTTGCAAGGGCAGGCGTGCTGAAAAACAATCCGCTGCACCGTGATATGGTACACGCGGCCAAACTGGCGAAGCTGCAATATGTCGTCAATGTCATTCTGGGAAAAGACAAGAAGATCGTTGGCGCATTCGCGGGTGATCCGTTCGCGGCGCACGAGGCGGCGTGCGAAGAGCTGAAAAGCTCAAGCGCTATTTTCCCCGCGCACAAGGGAGATATCGTTGTCACCTCCAACGGCGGAGCGCCCCTTGATCAAAACATCTATCAAACCGTGAAAGGCATGTCGACAGCGGAAGCGGCAGCCAACGATGGAGCCATCATCGTCATGTGCGCTAAATGTGAAGACGGTATTGGCGGCGAGTCATTCTATCGCGCGATCAGGGACTGTGTCAGCCTTGATCATCTGGAAAGAGAGATCATGCGGACCCCTTCCGAGCAGACAAAACCTGACCAATGGCAATATCAGATTCTTGTCAGGATACTCAAAAAACATCGCGTCTTCTTTGTAACTGAGCCAGGGCTGAAAGATGTCGTAGAAAACATGAAGATGGAATATTTCCCGACATTGGACGCCGCGATGGCAGCCGCATCCGCGATCAAGCCACAAGGGCATGTGGTTGTCATTCCGGACGGGGTAACGGCAATCGTTTGCTGATCCCAAAAGCAAAGCAAATGCCAACCTGTGTACTGAAGCCTCCTGCGTGCGACAGCAAGCGTCAAACGCCCTTTTTTGTCCTGCACTCTTCCAGCGCATTGACGGGCAATAATCATGCTACCTGCTCTTCTGTGCCCATATCCAGTTTGGGCGCCTCGCGCATCAGGCAGGTCAGGTAACGATAGGGATCCAGGCCGTTTTCTTTCGCGGTTTCAGCCAAACTATAAATGACGGCGCCGGCTTCCGCGGAAACAACAACATATTTTATCCCCCCGAATGTGGACATTCATACTATTATGAGGAATGAGTTAATGATTAAATATAAGATAGCTGTTATTGCTGGAGATGGGATTGGTCCAGAGGTTGTTGCAGAAGGAGTGAAGGCTCTGAACCATATTGCAGAGCTGGACAGCGGTATTAAATTCGATTTTATTTATTTCCCATGGGGATGCAAGTATTATATAAAAACAGGCAAGATGATGCCAGAAAACGGCATGAGGATTCTGGCAGATTTTGATGCTATTTTTCTGGGAGCTGTTGGCTTTCCTGGAGTTCCAGATCATATTTCCCTGTGGGACTTGCTTTTGACAATTCGGAAAGGCTTTGATCAATATGTTAATCTGCGTCCTATAAAATTACTAAAAGGCGCGCCTTGCCCATTGATAGGCAAAACTAGAAAAGATATCGATATGATTGTTGTGCGCGAAAACTGTGAAGGTGAATATGCAGGAGCTGGAGAATGGCTCTACAAGGAATGTCCTAATGAGGTAGTATTGCAAACATCTGTGTTTTCTCGATTTGGTTGTGAACGTATTATGCGATATGCATATAATCTTGCGCGCAGCAAGAATAAAACGCTTACGAGTATTACAAAAGGAAATGCATTAAACTATTCAATGGTATTCTGGGATTATATGTTTAAGGAAATTGGACAAGAATATCCTGATGTTGAAACTCAGCAGTATCTTGTGGATGCAGCAAGCATGTTCTTTGTAACCAAGCCTGAAAAATTCCAAGTGGTTGTGGCTTCAAATCTATTTGGTGATATTATAACAGACTTGGGTGCAGCCATTGCAGGCGGCATTGGTCTTGCGGCAGGAGCAAATATTAACCCCGAGCGCAAATATCCTTCCATGTTTGAGCCAATTCACGGTTCTGCTCCAGATATTGCCGGACGTGGCATCGCTAATCCGATGGCAGCCATATGGTCAGCAGCACTGCTTCTTGAGCATTTTGGTCTTGTAGAATGGAGCGCGAGATTAGTCTGTGCTATTGAAAAAGTATTGGTTGAAGGAAAAATACTTACTGCTGATTTTGGTGGTTGCGCATTTACTGCGCAAGTTGGAGATGCGGTTCTTTCAAAAATTTAGGCTAATACTGGACGAAGCATTTATGATTGAGTTCATTCAAGCGCATGCATGATGAGGAGCTGATTCCCAAGTCCGTGTGGATGGGCAGCGAAAAGGCCAGCGAGCTGTTCCAGGCCGGCATCGCGGCGGCCCATATCGGCGGCAGCTGGAACATCAACGGCTACAGCAAGGACATCAAGGACTTTGAGTGGGTGGCCGTACGCAACCCCAAGGGCGAGATCCAGTCCTCCGTGCCCGGCGGCAAGTTCGTTGCCTCCTTCCAGCTGAGCCCCAACAAGGAAGAGGCCCAGAAGCTCATGGCATGGTTCTCCGACGCTCAGCACAACTCAGTGGCGCTTAACGGCGCTTGATCTGAACCGAAGTGTCAAAAGCTACGCTGTCTGGCGCCAGGCATCGCGCTGGAAGAAGGACGCTGGTCAGCTGATTGTTAACAAACGCATCACCCTCAATGTAGACAACAGCATCCGGGATCGTGATTGCGGTCAACCGATTGTTAAAAAAAGCGCCGTAGGGGATCTCCGAAAGCGATTCTGAAAGGATCACTTCGGTCAGCTGGTTGTCTCTGAACGCAAACTGGACCAGGACGCGAACGGAATCCGGCAGCTCAACCCGCGTCAGCTGATTCCCTGCAAAGGCATCATAACCGATAAAAACCAGGGAATCCGGGAAGGTGACGCTGGTCAGGCCTTTGCTCGAAAAAGCATAGGCGCCAATTCCCCTGACCGCTACGCCGGCAATCCGGTCCGGAATTGTCACGTCTTTGGGGCCGGTATCGGAATAGCTTAAAATCATGCCCGTGGTTTTTTCAAAGGTATAATCACCTTCCGCAATCTGTTCATATCCTGCTGCATATCCCAAATAAAACTGTTCGGATGACGGTGCGAGATTGTCTCCTGAAGCGGCCAGCGAAAGCACATCTGATTTAAAGAGACCGTCTTTGGGAAACAGCAACTCCCAGGTGACATCCAGGCTTTCGCCCGCCCCCAAATCACCCAATGATACGGTGGGCTCCCCATCCGTAAGCGCGGCTTCCGCCGGCAAATCCACGGACACCCGGATTTGGCGCGCTGCGGCGGGATTGGGATTTGTCAGCGTTGCGCTTACCGTGTAAACCAGGTCAGTTCCGGATGCTTCCCGGACAGTACCCGAAATCTCAATGCTCAGCGGCGACAAGAAAGAGCTTGCCGTCGGTTCGCGGCGCGCCACCGAAACACCCGGATCGAAAGCGCCTTCGCACTGGCAGTAACGGCCTACGGAAACGGCTGTGAGTGAGTTGCTGCCAAAGGCGGCATCGCCAATGACTGCGACAGAATCAGGGATCTCAACTCCGGTCAGTTGATTGTACTCAAAAGCGGCCTTCCCGATTCGCGTGACAGAATCGGGAATTGTCACATGTCTCAGCTGATTGTCCCGGAAAGCATACCAATCGATCACCCTGACGGAAGCGGGAATCGTGACCTCAGTCAATTGACTTCCAAAAAAGGCAGCCGGCCCGATCACCGTCACGGAATCGGGGATCACGACCTTTGTCAGGTTATTCCAGGAAAACGCAGAGTCGCCGATTTCGGTTACAGAGCCCGGTATTTGAACCTCTGTCAGGGAATTGTAGACAAAAACGGCTTTGGCAATGCGCGGCAATGACCGGGACAGCGCCAGTTTTGAAAGATTGTTCAATGAAAACGCGCTTTTACCGATCTCCGTCACGGAATCGGGAAGGCTTAGACTGCTCAGACTGTTCATGCTGAACGCATACGCGCCAATGGACTGAACCGAAGGCGGAATCGTGATCTCTGTCAGCCGGTTCGATAAAAACGCGCCGTCGCCGATCTCCCTTACAGAATCCGGAATAACCACGCTGCTTATCCCGCGAAACGAAAACGCCGCGCGTCCGATGGCCTGAACGGCGACGCCGTTCAACTGTTTGGGAATTACAATGTCTTTCGGGCCGGCCGCGTCATAGTTGACAATCGTGCCTGTGGCCGCGTCAAATTCAAAATGCTTGGGATCTGTTTCCGCGATGATCCTGTCTGCCGGCAGCCATACACCCAGGAGCAGGACGGCAGCCACGATCCATAGCTTCAGCTTTTGTTTCATTGAGATTCCTTCCTTTAAATCAATAGATAGGTTCTTCAGATTGATTCATTCAGATGCATTGCGTCATGTTTGTTTTATGAAACTCGTTCTGTTTGTCAAATTTATTCCCTGAGCATCAGGTTATCCCATTAAAAACAGGCGCGTCATTTGTCCGGTGTCCGGGCTCAATGGCCCTGCAGCTTGAGAAACAGATCCTCAAACAGCGCGTCGCGGTGGATATGATAGACATACCTGTACAGATGGCGGGTCCTGTCCCGGGCAAAGCGGTGGTCATATTCCGGGATGGGAGCATGCTCCAGGCGATCCTCCACAAACCTGCCGTCCAGCAGCCAGCCGACAGCCGTGACATCCCATATGGGGCGCGTCCACGCGGTATTGCCGCCGCAGTTCAGGGCCTCCCTGGTGGTCACGTCCACCAGGTAATCGCACAGCGCGTTGCGCCCGCGCAGATGGTGCTCCAGTTCGGGACCCGAGGTAGTAAAAGCCGAAACAACGCCCATGCACGGCAGGGAAACCAGCGCCAGGCCGCAGCCAAAGACAATCCGCGCCCCGGCCACATCCTGATACAGGTTGAATTCCCTGTTGTCCGGCCAGTCCAGCGCGTGCCCGCCCAGCCAGACCAGCACGATGCGGTCACGGATATCCGGCGCCATCAGCAGGGCGGAGGCCACATTGGTAATGGCGCCGATCGCGATGACATACAGCGGCTTTTCCGGCGTGTAGGCCATCGCCCGGCGGGCCAGGTCCCGCGCGGCGGGCGAGTCCACCGGGGTTCGCTCATCCTTCAGGTAGGAAGTGGAGCCACGCAGGACGATGTCCCTGAGATCCTCCCGCTTCATCAGGGTCAGCACCCTGAGGATTTCCTGATAGCTTTTTTCCATGCCATCCGCTGGCCCTGTTGATTTCTCGTTGTGAAAAGGGGCGGCGTAAATCGCCTTCAGGCGCAGCCTGTCCGCGGAGAGGATCAGGTATGCCAGGGCAAACTGGTCATCAATCTCGTTGTAGGTATCGGTATCCAGCACCACGTCCACCGGCCCCTCCGGCCGGCGCAGGCGATGCAGGATCTCCACCTGGTCAATCTCCCGGCCCATGAGCGCCGCGGCGCCGGCAGGGGATGCCTGCCGGATGGCTTTGGTTTCATCTGTCATTGTGTCAACCTCCCCGAATAATATATTCTTTCTCAGCGTATAAACAACCGCCTTTGCGGATGATCAGCGCACCCAGCAGCCGGAGGCGGATTTTCCCCTATTCTTCCCCGCTGAATCCACCTGCGAACTCCCGGGCGCGCCGGTATCCCGCGCCGTGAAGCTTGCTTCTTCATTCAGCGCAGATTATATCCGGATCACAGCGCTATTGCCACTCCAGCGCCCGCATGGCCTGGCGCAGGCTCATGCCCGGCCGCAGGCGCGCGTCATACAGCAGGTTCAGCAACTGCCAGTCAAGCCCGCTCAGCTGCTGGGTGGCAGTCCATGCCTGATAAAGGATGCTGTCCGGCTGGTCGTCCAGGTCATTGGCCAGGCCCAGGGCGCCGGTCAGTTCCTCCATGAGCAGATGGTTGCGCTCCCGCTGGCTGGTCACATCGGTAGCAACCAGCACCCGCGCCTTATATATCTGCCATGCGCCGTCATACCAGAACGTGAAAAAACCCCAGTTGCCGTGGACATAATTGTCATCCAGGGCAGGCAGATCCTTCAATGGGGCATAGTGGATGACCAGGTTGGCCGCATCCTCATCAGCCACGCGCGACACCGGCGGCAGGCCGCGCACCCGGTGGCTGAGCTGGCTGATAAAGCCGTCCAGCGCCTGCCCGTCCCCGGGCGTCATGCTGCCATCGGCATACACCCGGATGGGGCTTGCCCACCGCCGCAGGACATTCGTGCCCCTGCTGTCGTACTCAGCGCGAAAGGCCGCCTGGGCAAAGGCCGTGCGCAAGGATTCCTCCTGCGCTGTCAAGGGGGCCCGCGCCGCGGGCGGCTGGAACAGCCTCGCCTCCAGCCCTAAAAATCCCAGCCAGGGCAAAGCCAGGCCGCACAGCAGCGCCAGCTTCAACAGCACGCTGCGCAGGATGGAAGCGCGGCGTTTTTTCATAAGCTCCTCCCGACCGGGCAGACTCATCAGCATCATACTACCCGGATTATACCCATCCCCGCCCGGAGATATACACCCATCCTCGCCCGGAGATATGCAGCCGTCTTTTTTTCATCCTCCGGGTATGCTATACTTAATATGGGAGTTTATCTCAACCCGTCAGGAGGTGCAGCCCATGAAAACAAAACCGGTCAGGCTGACAGTCATCGGTACGGCTTATAACCGCCAGCAGGAGGAAGAGGCCATGCACATGACCACCTTCGGCACGCTCTCGGGCAATTCCAAGGAGTGGAAGCTTCGCTATACCGAGCGGCGCACCGATTCCAATGAGAAACACGACATCACCATGACCATGGGCGATGGCATGGTCACCGTGGCGCGCAAAGGCGCCTTTGCCAGCGACCTGGTCTTCCGCCAGGGACACCGCTTTGAGGGCAACTACCACACTCCCTATGGGGATTTAAGCATGGGCATCTACCCCACCCGGGTGGATTATTCAGTCAACCCCGAAGGCGATGGCGCGGTCAGCCTGCGCTACCAGCTGGACATCCAGGGCCGTTATGCCTCGGTGCACAATCTGGACATCGCCTTTGAAACCAATAAAAAAGCCCGCCGGACTTGACGGCGCCGCGCTGGAGCTGAAGGCCCTGATCGGCCAGGCCGGTTTTGCGCGGCGGGACCGCGCGGCCCGCGCCCTGTTTGTCAGCGACTATCCGCGCCATATCAGCCGGACAGACGCGCAATCACTGGCAGACCAGCTCGCTTCACAGGGCTGGACGGTGGTGCTGTCCGGCGGCCTGGCCTGTCTGGACTGGTCCTTTGACAGGTACCGCGCCTTTTTTGAGGAGCTGGCCGCAAGCCCGCCCGGCCCGGAGGAATGCGGCCTGGCGCGCATCCTGCGCCGGCACCCCGGCGCCTTTTGTCCCGGTATGACCAGGCAGGCGCGGTCTGCCCTGCTCATGTGGGACGCGGGCGCGCAATCCGACCTGCGCACACGCGCCGGCGCGGCGCTGGCTGTCAGCCTGCGCCGCGGGGAGGCGGTGCCCGCTTTTTACTCCACGCTGCTCGATCGCCCTGTGGTCCGCGCCGCGGACTGACTCAAAGGAGGCCCATATGCTGATCTATTACCATGGCCACGCGGAGTTCCTGGTGGAACTGGCCGATGGCCGCCGTATCCTGTTTGACCCCTTCCCCGCCTATGTGAACTTCCCGTTTCACCGGGTCAAGGCGGACGTGGTCAGCGTTTCCCACCAGCATTCCGACCACAATCATCTGGACAAGGTGGAAGGCAAGCCTCTGGTGGTGGACACCGGGGGCATCCATGAGCCGATGCCCGGTATCCGCCTGACCGGCGTCAGCGCCTTTCATGATGACCATGGCGGCAGCCTGCGCGGCATCAGCCTGTGCATGATTCTGCAAGCCGAGGGGTTGAAGATCACCCACCTGGGCGACCTGGGCATGGTGCCGGACGAGGCCCTGCGACGGCAGCTCTTTATGCCTGACATCCTGCTCATTCCCGTGGGCGGCACCTACACCCTGGACGCCCGCGCGGCCCGGCAGACGGTGGACGCGCTGCAGCCGCGCATCGTCATCCCCATGCACTACCGCACTGAGCAGGGCGGCCTTGAGAACCTGACCACGCTGGCGCCCTTCCTGGAAGCCATGGCGCCCGCCAGGGCCAGCGCGCAGCCGCTGCTGCGGGTCACGCGGGAGGACCTCTCCCAGCAGCCGCGCCTGGTCGAGCTGCTCGTGCGCTGAGCCGTGCAGTACCGGGAAGCGCCACAGCGGCGCACAAGCAAAAAAGGCAGGCGCAGCCTCAGACAGCTGAGCCAGAAGACCATGCCCTGGTATTATCTGGTAATTATCTGCTGTACGCTGATCCTTATGGGCTGGCTGGTGGCCCAGCGCGTGGAGGGCGATAACCGGCGCCTGCGCGTGATCCTCAGCCGGGCGGAGGACCAGGTGTTTGACAAGGAGCGCGAGGTGCTGCGCCTGTCTGAACAGGTGCGCCTGGCCTCCACCGACCAGTTCATCGCCAATGAGGCGCGTACCAAATACGGCTACCTCTTCCCGGGCGAGATCCGCTTTGTGGTTCTCAACCCCGAGGTGCTGGGCCTGCCGCCCCGGACGGATGCCCCGGTAGAATAAAGACGGCTTCGTCCCCGCAGACGATTGATAAAGGAAGGTGACTTTTCCTGAACCCTCCCCCGCGCCGCGCCGGGGTCATCGCCGTGGGCTCCAACTCCACGCGCATGATGACCGCCAACCTGGACCGTGGCCTCAGCCGGCCGCTCCGCCTGAGGGAGGAAACCCGGCTTTTCCTGGCCCTGGACAAAGGAAACGCGCTGTCCCGGGCAGCGGTGGACAAGCTGCTGGACACCATTGAACACCAGAAGCGCTCTGCGGTCGAGGCCGGCGCGCAGGCTGTTTACCTGACGGCCACCTCCGCGGTGCGCGATGCCGCGCAGTCCGCGCAGCTGCGCCAGATGATCCGGGAGCATACCGGGCTTGATATGCGCATCATCTCCGGGCAGCAGGAGGCTGCCTGGTCTTTTTTGGGCGCGGCATTGCCCTTTGGGGGCGGCGAGGGCCTTGGCGTCATCGACATTGGCGGAGGCTCCACCGAGATCGCCCTGGGCAGCCGGGACAGCCTGCGGACCGCCTTCAGCCTGCAGCTTGGCGCCTCACGCCTGTTTGCACAATGCCCCATTGATGATCCCTCCGGCATCTCGCCAGCCCTGGCCCTGGCCGGGCGCGTGATGGACGCCGCTGAAACAAAGCTGAACCAGCAGGCGGGCCGCTGGCTGCTGGTAGGCGGGACAGGCGCAGCGCTGGCGGGGCTGCTTAATGAGCGCCTCATGCCCGCCAGCCAGGCAAGCGATGAGCCCTTTGACCGCGGGCAGGCTGAAGCCACCCTGGAAAGGCTCGCCGGGCTAAGCCCGCGGCAGCGCGCGCGGCTGCCTGGCATGACGCCCGGGCGCGAGCATATCCTGCCCACCGGCCTGGCCATCCTGTGCGCGCTGATGGCGCGGCTGGATATTGCGCGCATGGCGGTCACCGCGCGTAACAACTGCGACGGCTTTCTCTACGCCCTGGCGCGGTCAAACGGGTTTCCGGGGGAGGAATAGCGCCGGTTGGTGATATGGAAACATCAACAGTAAGAAGGTCTTTATGATTTCCCAGTCATGAAATGATCGATATATGCACCTGTGCTAGCCAACAATTCTTAAAGCTTTACATCAGCATAAAGGTATAAAAACCCTGCCTCCTTCTCGTCTAACAGGCATCGTCCAGTAAGGAGGTTTTCTCATGCGATACATGTCCCGATGCCTTCTGCTCCTGCTGGCGGCGCTGATGCTTATGCTGCCGCCCGGCCAAAGCCTTGCTGCCAGCCGCTCCCTGCCGATTGAGGAGGACTATGCATTTTTCTTGATGGGAGATGGTCAGGCCGCCTATTTGGGCACCATGCACGGCCTTTTGTTCCGCTACCGCGCAGGGGAAAGCCGGCTTGAACCCTTGCCTCTTTTAGAGGAGTACGGCAGAACAGACACGATTATGGGTATGTGCTGTATCAACGGTGGCGTATATTATATAGATTACGACACCAATGTGCTGCGCCTGATGTACGCAGAGAAAGAGGGTCTGCCCGAAACCATCGCCATCCCTGTCCAGGATGTAAAGGGCGGCCACAGCGGCAGCTACATCAAGCACATGGTACAAAACGGCGATGACCTGTGGCTGATGATGGACGCCCGCAACAATGACAGCTATGTGCTGTGCCGCTTTGACCTGAAGCAAAACAGCATGAAAGCCTTTGACAAAAGCCGGGGCTTGCATGGCTTTGCCCTGCTTCCGGATGGCCGGGCCGCGCTGGGCTTCAGCATGTACGAAAAAGAGAAGGTGTTTGGCCGCCTCTGCATCCTGGACACTGGCTCCGGCAAGGTGAGCCAGCAGGCGGATATCCCCGAGCGTCCGGAGGCCATGGCTTTTGATGAAGCCATGGGTTCTGTGCTGTATTTGAGCCAATCCAAGCTGTGGTCCTGGCCTTTGTCCAGCCAGCCCCGGGCGCTGCGCAACATGCCGGTCAACGGCAATGGCTGGAGCAACCCCGGCATCATCATGGAGGGCGGCCTGCTGAGCGTGCATGGAAACGGGCTTTTCCTGGCAGACCCTTTGGAGGTCAGCGCCGGCAGCCTGCGCATCCTTGGCGAATCTCCGGCCTTTGATTATTATGGCGGCAACTACGACATGTTCATGAACCTGCGGCCGGATGTGGATTTGAGCTTCCAAACGCAGATAGACCCGAACCAGAGCGTCAGCACCGGGGAGTTGGGCCAGCGCATTAAAACCGGCATGCTGTCCTTTGATGTGATGCTGATGGACGCCCAGCAATATGATTTTCCTGCCCTGGTTCAAAAAGGGTATTGCATGGATCTCAGCGGGGAGGAGGATTTGATGGCCGCCGTGCAGGCCATGCATCCGTCCATCCAAGACCAGGTGATGATGGACGGCAGGCTGTACGCCATTCCCCTGCGGGTGGATGGGATGGACGTGCTGTGCTACTACGGAAAATTCTTACAGGAAATCGGCATGACCCGCGCCGACCTGCCCCAAAGCTTTGAAGCGCTGATACAATGGGCGGGCAGTTGGCCGCGCGACGTGGGAGACCGGGCCCGGCCTTTGGAGGCGGTCAACCTGGCAGCTGTGTTGAAAGAGCGCTTCCTCACGCACTTTATCAATTACCGCTACAGCCAGCACGGCAGCCTGGATTTTACGGATCCTGCTTTTATCAACGGCCTCCAGTTGATTGACAGCCATCGCATGCCCAAATATTCCGAACAAATGCCCTTTGTATTGAGCGATGGCAGCAGCGATCTGATGAGCGAGGACATCCTCGTGCTGTCGCTTACCGAAGGCGGCGCCAAGGTGCAGCCCGCGCGGCTGTTTGTATACTTCATCAACAGCCAGACAGAGAACCCGGAGCTGGCTTTGGACTATGTGCGCACCGCTGTTCAACACATGAAGCCGGAATTCCGCGCCGCCCTGTACCCCAGCTGGGCGGAGCCGGTGGAGCATGCCAGTTATCCCCTTTGGCTGGAAGAGATGGCGCAGGAAGAGGCATTGCTGCGGTCAGCCGTTGCCAAAGAGGGGGCAACCGCAGCCGACCGCGATGCGCAGGCGCGCCTGGATGCCCACCTGGCCAAAGTTGAGGAACTGCGCCCCGGCTACCAATACAAAATCACCCAAAGCGAGTTATATTTCTACCAGCAGCAGGTGGCGCCGTACCTGTTCTTTCCCCCTGTCAACCTATTCACCAATTATGATGAGCCCGGCGGGGAGAGCATTGATAAGGATCTGCGCCGCTATATACAAGGTCAGCAAAGCGCCCAGGCCTTTGCCCAGTCCCTTCAGCAGAAAGCCCGGCTGATGGAAATGGAAGGGGAGTAGGCTTGATACTGAACAAATGATGATAACGCGGGGGAACAAGCATTGGCATTGGCCGCTTGCTCCCCCGCACTATATTCATCCGCATTTGCATGCGCTATTCCCCCGGCTGCACCGTTACCTCCCAGTCCTCTTTCAGCCAGGTATCATGGGGTTCTTCCCGCAGCCACCGGCCGTCTCTGCTGATTTCCCAGTTGTTCAGCCGCAGGCGGACGGTATATTCCTTGCTGGTATGCACTTGGGGAATTTGGAAATGGTACAGCAAACTGCCGTCCGGTTGGCTGCTGTAATCATACATGATTTCACAACCCTCCTGCAATTCGTCCCCAATCAGCGTTCCATGGGGCACCGCCTTGGCCAGAATGATTCTGGCGTCTTTCTTAATGGCCACATCCAAATAGCTTAAAGCGCCCTCCGGGGCCTGCTCCCCAAGGTGCCTGTTATATCCCGGAAACATGGTCAGTTCCGTGTCTTCGGGGATCAGCACGATGTTGGCGCCCTGTACCGGACGAATCCGAACGGTGCCATATAAGCTGTTGTTTTCATAGAAACGAGGGGCCTTTTCCTCTTTTGCCTCGCCCACATGGATGACCTCCAGCCATTCATACTGCACCTGGCCCAATACCTTGGTCTGCCGTATGTCCATGAGGGTGCCGGACTGCAGTTTGCCGGCCCACTCATCACCAAACATGCCCTGAATCCAGCTGATTGTGGCTGGCCAGTTGATTGCCAGCGCCGTTCCCAGCACCGCCACCAGGGCAAAAGCCACAATCATGGCGCGGGTCTTGATGCGCCGGGGCCTGAGCCGGGCTTTGGACAGCACCTGCCGGATATGTTCTTCCGTAGCTCTCACGCCGCTGAGGCGGCGGTCCACTGCGGTTTTCAGATTGTATTTATTCTTCATGAAACCACCCCTCCAATTCAATCCTCAGAATGCTGTGGGCTTTTTTCAGCCTTTTGTACACTGCGGGCACGCTGATGGACAGCGCCCTCGCCGCCTCGGCAGCGGACAGGTTGGAATAATACACCAATAACACGGTCTTCCGCAGCTTCATCGGCAGGGCCAGCACGCTGTTGATCAGGGTGTCATCCGCCTCCACCGGCGGCACGGAGAGCTCGGGCAAATCTTCCAAACGGATGGAACGGCTCACGCGTCGGCACCAGGCGGAGCGGCGGATGTCCTTGCAGGTGTTGATGGCGATGCGGGTCAGCCAGGTGTAAACGCTGCTGTCGCCCCTGAAGCGCCCATAGGAGCGGCAAGCTTTCAAAAAGGTATCCTGCATGGCGTCTTCCGCCAGGTGATAGTCCTGAAGGATCATTAAGCAAAGCCGCAGGATGCTGTCCGCGTGCTGGCGCATAAGCCCTTCAATGATCTGTTCAACGGGCTCTTCCCTGGTTTGCGCCATGGTCGGTTTTGACAAGTGTGATCGGGTCACCGGCACCTCCTGCCTGTTAGACGGGATTAGGAGCAGTTTTTGTACAGTCTGGCATTACATTTACAAATTCAAATCATCATCCTCGCCCTGTTATAAACTGATGTCGGCAACCGACAGAGTGAAGCGGCTGATGATTTCATCCAGCAATTTCCTGTTCCAGATCTTATCCAGCCATTCGCCGGGAACGCTGTTGTAATACGCTCCGGACAAAGCGCCGGCCAATGCCGCGACAGTATCGGTATCATCCGCCGCTTTTTTTACTGATTTTGTCCTGTAATAATCCCTGAAATTCCTCAGCATGGAAAACTTGGCGGCTTGATCCATGAACATGCCCATATAAGCGGTATCAGGTTCCCATATATAATCCTGAAAGTTGAAACCGTAAAAATACCCGTTGTCTGCGATTTTAAATATTCTTCCGTCTTCGCAAACATAATAGACAGCGGCATCCGTCCCGGGCGCGGCCAAGCCGGGATTCTCGCTCAGGATTCTTTGTTCCTCTTCATTGATCAGCCTGATGCTGTGAAGTTCCGCTTCACTGAGTTCATTTCCTCTCCTGGAATCAACCGCCGTCAAGGGCGGCAACCCATTCTCCGGTTTTTTACCGCTTGATCCAGCGTTGATCCGAGCCATTTTTTTCGACTGTTCCCTTCTTTTGTTTTCCGCAGGCGGCTCACACATTGCCCACCAGCACGTGGCGCAGGTATTGTTTTGCGATCTCCGCCAGGCCAAACAGGGCCCGCCTGTCTGTAGGCGCCCCGGACGCCTGATAGCGGGGGAAATAACGGCTCAGGTGCAGGGGGATGTCCCGCCCCACCTCTGCCAGCCACCGGGCCAGGGCGTCTATTTCCTCCGGGCTGTCGTTTTGCCCGGGTACCACCAGGGTGGTGACTTCCACATGGCTGGTTTGGCAGGCGGCCCGGATGAAGGCCTTCACCGTTTCCAGGTCTCCGCCCAGGCGCCGGTACCAGGCCTCAGTGAAGCCCTTGAGGTCGATGTTGAAAGCATCCACCTTTTTCATCGTATCGCCCGCTGCCTGGAGGCGGAAATTTCCGTTGGTGACCACCACGGTCTTCAGCCCCGCTTCCCTGAGGATGTCCGCGCAGTCCGCGATAAATTCCAGGTTCAGCATCGGCTCGTTGTAGGTGAAAGCCAGGCCGATGTTGCCCCGGGGCGCAAGCTCCTTCGCCAGGTCGCACAGCTCCTGGGGGTTAAATTCCCGCCAGGGGTTTTCATCCGCCCCCGCCCGGGCGATGGCGTGGTTTTGACAGAAATAGCAGTTCATGTTGCAGCCGAAGCTGCCCGCGGACAGAATCAGGCTGCCGGGGTAATACCTTGCCAGGGGTTTTTTTTCCACAGGGTCAAGGGCCAGGGAAGTCAGCCTTCCATAGCCCAGGGGCCTGGACACCCCCTCCCGCATCACCCGCGCCCGGCAAAACCCCGCCTGACCTTCGGACAGGCTGCAGCGCCGCGGGCAAAGCCCGCACACGCTCATGTGTGCCGCACCACCTTGAAGCGCTCCAGCGTGTAGGGTTCCCGAGGGCCGATGCCCGCCTTGCGCCGGGCGATGTCCACCTGCTCCTCCACCGTGTCGATGCCCTCCAGGTTGGGCAGCAGCAGGCCGCGCTTGTACCCCCGGCTGACGATAACGCCGTATGTCTTCACGTCAAGGGCGCCCGTGTCGCTGATCGGCTCCGGGGCGTCCAGCACATCCACCGAGCAGACAAGGTCGGGCAACTCCTCCGCCTGAACAGGCGGAAACCTGGGATCCCTGAAGGCGGCGCTCAGGGCGTTCATAATGATCTCCTCCGCCAGGCTATCCCGGACAGGGCTGATGGTGCCGATGCACCCCCGCAGGCTTCCATGCTTGTACAACGTCACAAAGGCGCCGGCCCGCCTGCCGGTCATTTCCTCCGGCAGACCTTCCGGCATTTTCATGATTTTGCCGGTATCCAGGTAATGGGTATAGGATTGCACCGCCAGGCGCACATAGGGATTTTGCATAATCTCACTCCTTCAATCGGCAAAGCGCCGCTTGCTGTCACTGCCCCCGGGCGTGAACAGGCCAAGGCCATAGCCCACCCCCGTCACCCCCTGATAGGAGAGCATTTCAGCCTCCACCTTCTGTCCGTCAAAGGCGCCTGCCATCATCAGAAAACTACGCTGGCCGCATTCCCCGGCCCGCTCGCAGAAATCCTCAGGCATCGCCAGCAGCTCATCAAAGGCCGCCCGGCCCATGATGTCCATGATTTTCGCGTCATACGCGGGGCCTTCGGCCCTGAAGCCGTAGGGACCGTCCGCCTGGACATAATGGGACAAATCACCGCTGGCCACCAGACAGACCCGGCGGGATACCTTCTGCGCGGCCTGCCTGATCAGCCTGCCCAGGCGGTAGTGCATCTCAAAGGGCAGGCCGGACAGCCCCACGCGCACAAACCTGCACGGCCAGGGGCTGCCCATGGCCTGCGCCAGAAAATAAAGGGGCACCAGAAAGCCATGGTCCAGGGCCGGCTGCCGCTCTCCCGCAGTTCCGGCGGCAAGCCCCCGGTCCCGGGCAAGCCTGGCGATATCATGAACCAGTTCACTGTCATACGCCACCTCATACCGCACGCCGGGCGCGCCAAAGCGCCCGAAGTCACCCCTGGCCCCGGCGCCGGGAGAGATGTGGATATAATCCTGGTACATCACGCTGTGGGGGGTGATGATCACGACCGTTTCAGGCTGCCAGCCGGCGACCGCGCGCGCGGCCTTTTCATAGGCCTTGGCGGTTTGCGCGATCTGCGCCTCACCGCCCCTGCCCACAGCCGGCACAATCAGCGGGGGATGGGGCACCATGACAGCTCCAATGATCGCCATACTTTTGCCTCCTCTGCCTGTCATTGGTTGATGTTGGTATGGATACTGGAATCAGCATGATTATAGCATATCCGACACAGGCTGTTTGTCCGGATAGTTTGCACAAGTCTCTCAGCGGTATTTTCCAACCTTTCCACAAAAATAGAGATATATTTCAATGCCAATATATGCATCAAAGTTCCCGTTCTATTTAGGACAGAAACTTTGGTGGTTGATTCTTATGCTTGAAATTCCTGATTTTTTAAGGGAAACACAGTGAATCCATTTTCAATCGGCAGCTTCATAATAAACGTATGACGGTTTGGATCATAGAGCGGATCGCCAATGATCTCGTCATAGGTACGGGCATAATAAGATGTATAGGTCTCTCCATCACCTCATTCATCCACATCAGCACCATGCAATACGCTGCGCTGGTGTCACTGGCTGAAAAGCTGACGAACTCTTTCCCTTTAATCTGCAATACCGACGGGCCTTCATTCACTCAAAATCTATTTCTATTCATAATTTACGAATAAAAATACAGAAAGGTTCTATCTGAATTAGAAAACAATCTTCTGATATGTAATGCCCCTTTGTCAAGGGGGGAATGATCCGTGATGAGATTATTCAACAAAAAGTATAGAAGCCCTTTCATTCAAATCCGGCCTTGGCCATTCTGATATACGCGGATTGGATACCGCAGGTCAATGGTTCGCCGTGGGCGCTGCGCTCTGATTTCGGGGATCACATAGGTGCCGCCATAGTATTACCGCAGATCACCCGACCGTTGTTGGTCTTCCTGCTTTTTGTTCAGCAGTGGTTGTAGCGCCGTTTGGCGCGGAGGATGCCCTGCATCCTCTTGTGTGACCGTTACCTCAGCCTGTGGATGCTGTCAAGGCCTTGCCGCGTCAGCGGTGCGAAGCAGCCTTGACTTGCGTTCACGGGCTGTGGTACTACACTCTATGCCACATGATCGGTCAATAGTCCCCACATAAAACAGGCCAATTCCCGCGCGATGGCTGTTTTCGCCACATTGCCCCGCTTCCCGTTCTGTAAGGTCATTTGATAGTACCTCCTTCTCAGCCGTTCATTGGCTCTGTCCGCATAGGCTATCACCGTTTCGCTCTGTCCGCTTTGCCGCTTTTTCAGAGCCGATGATTTGTAACCGACTTTTCCCCGCGTGTAGCTTTGCGCCGCCTCCGTCAGCAAGGCGCGCACATGCACATTGCCCGCTTTGGTAATGCCCCCTCGCCGCACACTGTTCCCGCTTGAATGTTCGCAGGGAACCAGTCCCAGGTAAGACGCAAACTTTTCCGCCGTAGAAAACCGATGCATATCGCTCACCTCCGACACTACGGACAGCGCAGTCAGGGGTTTCACGCCTAGCAGACAGCAAAGCCGACCAACCGGTTCCCGATACCTTTCTTCCCTGCTGATCTCCTCAATGCGTCTGTCTAATCGTTCCAGCTTGTTTTGATGATACCGAAAACTGGTCAGGTATTCTTCCAGCGTATCCCCCAGCAGTCCTTCCGGTTGCAAAGCATCCAGCCATTTCATATGCGCCTGCGTCCAGTTGCTTCGCGTCCCACTGTACAGGTATCCATGCCGCAGACAAAAGGACAGGATTTGCTGTTTGAGCTTCTTGAGCATCTGGCAATGGTCATTGCGCATTCGGATGAATTCCTTGACTTGCTCATCCCCGGCGCTGGGAACATGAACGGGGCTGTAAGTTCCGTATGCCAGGCATTGCGCGATATTTGCGGCATCGCGTCCGTCGGTCTTGACCCGCTTCCCGCCGCGCGGGGACGGCAGCGTGGTGGGCGCCAGAATGATGCATTCAATCTTCGCTTTGGTTAACTGATGGTACAGCGTGTATCCCAGACATCCTGCCTCATATCCGCAGACGATCCGCGTTTCCTGCCCATACTTCTCCCTGAGACGGTGCACATAGGCAACGATTCGGCGGTAATCATTGTCTGTCTGGACGATGCCTGTCGGCTGTTTCATATCCAAAGCAAAATGTGCCAAAGTAAAACTGTTCCGATGAACATCCATTCCTACGTAAAGCGTGCTATAATGTTTCATGTAATGCCTCCTATTTGTATGTGGTAACCCCTGTGGATAGTAGTTTCATACTCATCTTACAGGTGAATCCTCGTTTCTACAAATCCCGGGGGCATTACATATTGTCTGATGTAACGCTTTATTGCATCCAAAGCGGCGAGGGATTATATTGGCCTGCAAGGAAAGAAACCGATGGCGTAGCCCAAGCTGCGTTGAGGTTGACTGACACAGCAGGGCGATCAAAGACCCGGCGCGACGATGCAATAAAGATTGGAATCAGTATTAGGAGTTTTTATGAACGCGTTGTGTGGATAATTCACGTGTTGTATCATTACTCATCTATCAAATTTTTCTGTCATGACTGATTGCGAAACAGTGTGGACATAAGTTCATGCAAGTACATTTGCCCATAGAGCGATACACCTGATTTGGACAGCAGCAAGAAAGGAGGAGGTTTTTTGCGTATTGATTGGTGATTCCCTTAACTATGATATGATTTTTATCTCACAATTACATTCTCGTGTCCACGCTATTTAAGGAAAAAACAAAGCTTGGAAGCAGCAAAAGCGGCGACACCGGCTCTGTTTTTTGGTAGAATTGATGTATGAAGACAATAACCATCATTGAAGGGTAAGTTGGCATAGAAAAGGGGCTATAGCATTTTTCTATTCTGCTACAGCCCCTTTTTGTCAAGTTGGGAGAATGAATGTACAGTAGTATGCGTCAATGTTTTCGCCAAATGGTTGCCAGATACAACATTATTTATATAGTCTATTCTACCCCCTGAAGGATAAAAGCGTTGATCTGAGCAATCTGCGCGTTGAAATAACCATCGCCGTTTTGAATGAGATAATCCTTGATATATCCGGCCTGTTTTGCCTTCTCGGCAACCTGGTAAAGGAATCTACCATCTGCTTGCGCCAGGTGTTGCCATAATAGGAGTTGGACAAACCAATACCCCACTCTCCCTTTGGAAGTTCGTTTTTAGCGGCCTGTACAGTTTCTGAATGCGCGGGTACCATTGTCGCGACCATTATAAGGGTAATGACAAGAGCCAGCCAACGATGTTTTATGGTATTCTCCCTTCTTCATTCAGTTTTTTTATTTGTCGCTCAGTTCGTGGGTAATGTCGTAAACGCTCTTTTCTATCGCCTCCTTACTCATGATTTTTTCAATCCAATCTGGTTTGAAAATAACATCCATCGCATTGCGCAAGGCTAAATTAGCTCCATCAGAAAAGGGGAACCCGGCAAAGTCAAACAATACACCAAATTGCACCTTCAAGTGTCCCATAACAAAAGACATGACTGCATCCCGCGGCACACCCTTTTCTACACAAGCGTCCACTGCCATACGCATGCCTTTGATCAGGGGGGCGGTAATGGATTCGACAAGGGCCGGCTCCAGCAGTATCATCTGGTCGATAGTGAGACGGAAAGACTTGTCGATGGGTTTGAACATCAGACGCGCGAAGGCCTCGCCTCGCTCATAGTCATCATCAGAACCCTGATGGATAGCGCAAACCATGTCCATCTTCGCATCTCCTGTGCCGCCGAACCAATCGCGTTGCGCTGCTAAACTAAGGCCCTCCTCAAACGGGAAAAGGCTGGGATGGCAAGGATGCACAACGAAAAATTTCATGTCCTCCCGCATGGCCATTACTCCCCCAAAGTGAGCGGCGGGATCCAGTCCAATCACCATCGCGCCTGCTTTCATCAGGGGGACAATGCTGGCGGAGACCTTTTTAATGATCTTGTCTGGCACGGCAAAAACAACCATATCCGCTGTCTTGACAGGTTCGGAGCTGGAGGTAGATACGACGCCGTGGTTTTTTTTCAGTGCCTGCGCAGCCTGCTCACTGACCTCTACATAGGTGATTTCGTAGGACGGATCATCCTTGATGTTCGGGGTAATGCGCATACCCATTTTTCCCCCTGCGCCTAACAAAACTACTTTCTGTACCATAACTGTTCTCCCTTCATTTATTTATCAAATTACCAAGAATAACGGAATAGGGTTGGAGCATAACAGGATCTCCTAAAATAGAATCAAATATCGTTTCAGCATCCTGCGCCATTTCTTTTGTGTCATATGCTGCGTATCGCTGAACCGTATCACTGTCCAGACGAATGCCTCTGATACCGAGCCATCCGTTAAGGGTCAAATGCAACTGTTTTTCTGTGGTGTTGGCAATTAATACCTTTTCATCATTGATCAGGACACTGAAACACTTGCTGTTCATTGCCCGTATATTCCGTCCCCGGAGAATGGCCAGCGCCTTTCGAAACACATGGTAGGAAGGATATACCATGCCTGCAAAAGCAGGGAATCCTTCCGGCAGGATACTGTCCCGTTCCGCGAAAAAACCACGGGGCCCTGCCAACTCAAAGTATGTAGCGCTGGCTGCGCCGGCTGAAGACAACGCAATCATGGAACGCAGCATCCAAGATGCGCACATCAGGGACATTTGCCTATTGTCTGTCTGGCTGAGTAGAACTTGCTCAGGGTCTGTTACTGCCGCTGTCGCATCAGGGTTCCAACGGATTTTTAGCGTTACAGGGCTTACATGTATGGGCATGCCGGGATACAGGCCCTGGGCGCTCTGCACGTTGGCTGCCTGACCGGCAGTTGTTTGCATGATAGAATGATTATCAAAAGCATGAACTTGGGGATTATTGGAATAACAGACAAAATCCATCAGCTCACTTGGCAAGGGTTCCCGGTTCAGCTGTGTAAAATAAGCGTCGGTACCCGAACCAACAGGTATCCCCAAGGCCGAAAGCAGTTTACGGCTCATGGAAAGAATATCTTTGTCAATGACTTTGCGACCTTCCTGGTGAAGTAGCACGGTGTTGATAGCCGGGTGTTGCACCAGAAGATTGCGCAGCAATAACACCTCTTGCCGCCAATTTTTTGTCAGGAAAACAGCCAAATGGATAGAATTTGCTAGGCGCGCAGCCTGATTTAGCAACTTATTCCAGAAGGCCGGCTGATTGTTGAAATGCAGCTCAACCCGCACATGATGAAGCCCCAGATCTTCTCCCATCCTGAGAGAATCTCGCTGGACAGAAAAAGGCAGACTCGTTCCTAAAGAAAAAGAAGGCTGAAGGGGAAGTAGCGCTGAATACTCAACTACATTATCTCCGGTTTGTTTTGCTGCCTGGCACCTTTCGCTTTTATCCGAGGCTACTTTGAAGTGGATATGCACCGCCTGGGTGACTTGCTCCCCTTGTTTCACCTGCACAGGGAAGGGGATGCCAAGGGGGGTGCAGTATGTTTTAAAGGACGCGTCTGTCCAATTGCGCTGATCTTCGCATTCAAACACATCGCCTTCAAAGGTCACTTGGCATACAAACCCATCGCGTTGGTAATTCATTGCGGAAATATCAAGAAAAGGCTGATGGGGAGCGATTTGCTGAGGAAAGGCGGTTTTTTCGCTTGTCCCGTTCGAATGCTCAATCACACAGGGAAGACCCGCACAGTTTATTGGATGCAACACGCAAAAACCCAGACGGTTTCTGGCAAAGCTGGCTCCCGCCTCCCCGGAGGAAAGAAAGCTCAGTCTTCCCTCAGCACTGCCCATAACGCTGCCCTGCCAGCGGTATTGATAGTTACCCACAGCATGCTCCGCTTGAAAATGATAGACGAAGCTATCGGTATACTGCTCATGCCATTGCGCGCTCAAGATATAGGGAATGGTGCCCCAGTTTGGGTCCCGAAGGGCAAAATACACTTCATCAATCAGCTTTTCACCATAAAAGCACACATCCAGCAACCTACCATCTAGCATTGTTGCCTGCAATGCGCCTGCTTGTAAGCTAATGCGCTGTGGCGGTTTTTCAGGAAGACCTATCCACTGATTTTTTGTGATGAGCTGTGTATTCATTCCTTCGCCCCTGCAGCTTTAGCTGTTTTCTGCGTTCTGAAGGCGCGCAAATTGTCAAGCCCCTTGATGACCCACTCTTCTTCCATGGAAACGGTCTTCTCAATATTTCCCTGCCAGGGCATCCAGGATTCCAGCACCCAAGATATATCCGGAGGTAAAACACGCTTAGCCAACTCCAGATCAAGAAATCCTTCGCCGGCTATCGCGCCTTCCACATCGAAGCCCAGCATGGAGGGTTTTCTATGGATAGTGTAATCTTTGCAATGAAAATTGACCGTAACGGGGCCTAAAGTATCCACAACCTCTCGGAAACTTTCACCGAGTCCCAAATTATTGACTGCATCCAGGCATACGCCAAGAAAGGGGTCTTTAAATGTATCAATCAGTTTTCTAATCCACTCGCTAGGATAGTGATCATGGTTCTCAATACCAAGAACGATGCCGGCGCCAACGAATTTGCCAAGCAATTGATCGACGCGTTGCTGCGCGACATCCAGATTGGGAATGTCCTGGCCGGCATGGGGGAGTGTGCGCACCAGTTTAGCGCCCAACATTTGCGCAATATCAAGGTACTTAAGCAGATTGTCTGGCTCAAGCCCCGCAGTCCCCACCTCCAGGTAAAGATGATGTTGTCGCGCCAGATTGCGAAGCTGAAGCAGTTCTTCATGGGATGCCGCATGCACCGGCAAATTGTCCGCCACCTGCAGCACATCGGCGCCATGTACAACAGCTTTGTTGGCAAGCGTAAGAAGCCCCATGGGGTGCGCAGGAAAATCATAGGCTTTATTGCCTATAGCATAGGGATAACTCCAGCTGGATATACCAATTCGCATGTTTTTATCCTTCTCTACAGTCTGATCTGTTGCTTTTGTTCTACCGAGCGCATGGCGGCAAACACCGCCCGCATAGTTTTCAGATTGTCTCTTCCGCTCGTTTCCGCCTCCTGCCGATGAACATAAGCCCTTCGGAGCGCACGGAGACATGAGGGAATCGCGATAAACACATGGCCACCGTGGATTGCCCAGTCATCCTCAGGGATATAGGCAAGCTTGTCAGGCTCCTGATAGGGATACATTTTAGCACCCATTTCACTTTCAATTTCAATGTTGTTCTGGGCATCCAGCGTGATGCTTCCCTTTTCAAATTGTATGAAGGCCTTGTAATGGAACCTGTGCGCCAGCGTACAAAGCACCGGATACCCGGCCTGCATGCGCAGCAAAGACAGCGCCGTGTCATCCACCGGAATATCATGATAGGAAGAAACAGGTATTGTTAGAACCCCACTTATCTCCCCAAAGAGAAACCTGACAACATCAAAGATATGCGGCCCCATATCACGCAATGCCATATGCTCCATCGTCCCAAGAGCCGGTTGTTTGCGGATGATATCCCTGTCAGGTGAACGCATCTGAATATGAGCATGAAGCACCTTGCCCAAGGAAGTTGTTTCCATATGGCGCTTCAGGTTCTGGAACTGTGGCTGGTAACGGAAGTTTTCGTGTATGGCATACCAAACCCCTGCTTTTTCACAGGCGTCAACCATACGTTGGCAGCTCTCTTCATCCAGGGACATGGGTTTCTGACAGATAATCGGTTTGCCTTTGTCCGCAGAAGCCAGCACCAGCTCCTCGTGAACCTCGGCGTCCGTGATAATGTCCACAATGTCATACTGAGTTTCCTCGAGAAGCTGCTCTACGGTTTCGTATACCGCAGGTATATTAAACCGCTTTGCCGTGTCCTGCGCGCGTCCGAGCGTTCTGTTCCATACAGCCACGACCTCACATCCGATATCTTGCCAGGCTGCAATTTGAAACTGCGCCCAGTATCCAGTCCCCAAAACGGCGATTTTTAAACTTTCTTTCATCACGCCTCCTGATTGCTTTTTGCTCCGGTAAAGCTTTGTTTGATATATCGACGCATGGCATGTTCTTAATAAACATCATACGATTTATCAGAGGTCTTGTCCAGTTTTTCATTTGGCAATAGATTTTATTCGAGTAGTGAACGCGCAGTTTACCTATGAACCCTTGAGTGCCTCGGCAACCTGTGTTACGATACAGTTAAGCTTTAGTGAGGAATGCTTGTACCGATGTGTGGTCTTGACTAATTTATCAATTGGTGCAGAGATCAGGGGCTGATCAATACAAAATTGAAATGTCTAGAAAATAGGGGGTTCAAAGTTGAAACCTAAAGTTCGAATTCGGGATATTGCAAAAGCGGTGGGTGTATCGCCTGCAACGGTGTCCAATGCTTTGAATAGAAAGCCGGGGGTAAGCAAGGAAAATACTCAACTGATACTAAAAACAGCTAGACAAATGGGCTATGAAGCGATAAAAACCAACCCATTGAATGGGAAAAATCACATTCGCAACTTTTTAGAGTGAAGAAGAATCAGTACAAGTCAACATATAACTGAAAAAGAGAACTCCAATGGCTGAACAAAAGTAGATCACTGGCAGATGATTATCAATGGTATAGTTGTCATCGCTGCTAAAATTATTGTCATCGCTGCTAAAATTATTGTCATCGCTGCTAAAATTATTGACTTGGTGCAAAAAGACCTGCAGAATAAGGTGGGGTATTGGCTGCCCGGATAAAATAAATGGAGAGATTTGTCATGGATGCGACAACCATTGCTGCGCGTGCTAACCTCAGGCGTGCCGGTGTCTTAACAATGATACATAATTCCAACGCCGGCCACATAGGCGGTTCCCTGTCGGAGTTGGATATTCTAAGTGTCCTGTATGATAGCGTAATGAATATCAGCCCACAACTGGCTCAGGATCCGGATCGTGATCGCTTCCTGCTAAGCAAGGGGCACAGTGTGGAAGGATATTTGGTAGTTCTTGCGGACAAAGGTTTTTTCCCTAAGGAGGAATTACGTACCTTTTCCCGGGCGGGCAGCCGGCTGATTGGACATCCAACCAATCGGGTGCCAGGAGTGGAGATGTGTACGGGAGCCTTGGGACACGGCCTGTCTATCGGTGTAGGCATGGCATTGGCGGCAAAGAGATTGAATAAAAGCTACCGGACCTTTGTCCTGATGGGCGATGGTGAACAGGCAGAAGGCAGTGTATGGGAAGCTGCGATGGCTGGCGCGAACTATCGCCTGGACAACCTTTTCGCTATCATCGATCGCAATGGTCTGCAGATTTCCGGCAAAACTGAAGATGTGATGGCTTTGGAGAGCTTCGCTGAGAAATGGCGTGCCTTTGGCTGGGATGTCTCCGAAGCTGACGGCCACAACGTACAGGAGCTGCTGGACTATTTCCATTCCCGTAAGTCCGACGGCAAGCCCCACTGCCTGATTTGTCACACGATCAAGGCCAAGGGTCTGCCCGCGGGCGAGAACCGGAAAGAATGGCACCACAAGGTGCCCAACCGGCAGCAAGTGGATGAGGCGCTGGCCGCGCTGGGTGTGAAAGGAGTATCCTGGTATGAAAACTGAAGCTGTCCGCATGGCTTTCACAGCAGCGCTGCTGGAAGCTGCCAAAGAAAACCCTGTCCTCTATGCTATTACGACAGACAGTCGCGGCTCAGTTACCCTGAATGATTTTGCCGGTCAGCTGCCTGATCAGTTTGTAGAGATGGGCATCGCGGAGCAAAACGCGGTGGGCGTGTCCGCCGGATTGGCTAATGCCGGGCTGCGTCCCTTTGTGTGCGGCCCCGCCTGTTTTTATTCCATGCGTGCTTCCGAGCAAATCAAGGTGGATGTAGCCTACTCCGAGATGAACGTCAAGATCATCGGTGTGTCCGGCGGCGTCTCCTATGGAGCCCTCGGCACCAGCCACCACTCCACGCAAGATATCGCGCTGATGTGCGCCATCGCAGGGCTGGAGGTTTTTCTGCCCGCGGATGGGCCACAGATGCGCGCGCTGATGCAACACCTGACCGTCTCCGATACCCCGGCCTATGTGCGCATGGGGCGTGGTGCAGTGCCCAATGTGTACGATGACCCGGCTCCCTTTATACCCGGTAAAGCCAACAGGCTGCGCGAGGGCGACAACCTGTCCCTGATTGCCTGCGGAGAGATGGTCTATTATGCTTTGGGGGCGGCGGAACTGCTCGCTCAACAGGGTGTGTCCTCTTCGGTTTATGACATGCATACCCTCAGCCCGCTGGATGAAACCGCAGTCCTGGAGGCCGCGCAGACCGGACTGGTGGTCACCGTGGAAGAGCACTGCGTACATGGCGGCCTGGGCAGCGCGGTAGCTTCCGTGCTGGCGCAGCGCAAGCCTACCCGGATGCGCATTTTGGGTCTTCCCAAGGAGCAGCTTTACAACGGCTCCTCCGCTGAGGTCTTCGCCCATTATGGCTTGACGGCCGAGGGCATCGCGCAATCCTGCATGGAGGTCATTGCTTGATAAGCTCAACATATATCCTGGCCATTGATCAAAGCACAGCCGCCACCAAGGTCTACCTGCTGGATGCCGCTGGAAAGATCACCGGCCGTTTTTCCAAACCTCACCAGCAGTTTTATCCCAAGCCGGGCTATGTGGAACATGACGCAGAGGAAATCTGGCGCAATCTTGTCCATGGCATCCGCGCTGTCAGCCAGAACAGGCAGCGCATCACGGGGATCGCGCTGACCAATCAGCGGGAAACTACGGTTTTCTGGGACCGGGACAACGGTAAGCCCCTGTGTCCCGCTATCGTCTGGCAGGATGTGCGCGGGGAATATCTCTGCGGAGAGCTGGCTGAGCATGCCGGACGCGTGCGCCAATTGACCGGGCTTACATTGTCCGCCTATTTCCCTGCGGTCAAGGCGGCTGCCAAATTTCGCGAGGCGCCGGAATTGCTACGCTTGGCTGAGGAGGGGCGGCTGTGCGTTGGTACCATCGACAGCTATCTGCTCTTCCGCCTGACCGGGGGCCGCGTCTTCGCCACCGACGTCAGCAACGCCAGCCGTACTCTGCTGATGAATCTCCACACCCTGGACTTCAGCCCGGAGCTGTGCTCACTTTTTGGTATCCCAATACGCTGCCTGCCAAAGATCTTGCCTTCAGATGCGCTCTTTGGGCAGGTTGAGCTTGGGGACAGGGGCCCGGTCCCCATCCATGCCGTTATGGGCGACAGTCATGCCGCCCTGTACGGGCAGGGCTGCCATGAGGCAGGCATGGTAAAGGCCACCTTTGGCACCGGATCCTCTGTCATGATGAACATCGGGCGAATGCCCATTCTTTCACAAAACGGACTGTCCACCTCGGTGGGTTATTCCTATGGCAAACAGACCTGCTATGTGCTGGAGGGTAATGTGACCTCCAGTGGGGACGCCCTGCGCTGGCTGGTGGAGGAAGCCGGGCTGGCGCATGATCTGGCGGAGGTTGAAGCCGTTGCGCGGGACACCCCCGACACCGGCGGAGTCTACCTAGTGCCCGCCTTCTCTGGATTGGGCGCGCCTCACAACAAACCATCCGCGCGAGCGACCATCAGCGGCCTCAGCCGGGGCAGTACAAGGCGGCATATTCTTCGCGCAGCACTGGAGAGCATCGCCTATCAGGATGCCGACATCATCCAAGCCATGCAGCAGGATACCGGCAGTCGGGTGGTCGAACTTCGGGTGGACGGCGGCCCGACATCCAACTCAGTGCTGATGCAGTTCCTGGCTGATCTGGTCGGCTGCAATGTGCAAACTGCAATCAACAACGAACTCAGCGCCTTGGGCGCTGGCTATATGGCTGGCCGGGCGTTAGGTGTTTATAGTCCGGAGATAAGCGTCGGGCAAGGAAAACGGTATACAGCCAGCCAGAATGAGGCTTGGCGTAGAGATAAGCTACAAGGCTGGCATGCAGCGATTCATCGCAGCGTTGATATATGAAGATGTATTGGAGGAACGGATCATGGCAGTATTTGGAGTATTGATCAGCAACCGCAGCTTTTTCCCAGCACACCTGGTGGCGTCCACCCGGGAAAAACTACTTAAGGCTCTAAAGGATTGGGGGCATGAGGTCATTACCCTCTCCCCTGAGCAGACAACTATGGGGCAGACTATGACATATGAGGAAGCGCTGCAATGTGCCAAGCTCTTCCGTGACAATATGGACCGCTTGGATGGTATCATTGTCTCACTCCCCAATTTTGGTGAAGAAACTGGCATTGCTGATGCGTTGAAGATGAGCAAATGTGAGGTGCCCATCTTGATTCAGGCATGTGATGATGATTTTGACAAACTGCAGCTTGAAAACCGCCGGGACGCATTTTGCGGCAAGCTCAGCGTCTGTAATAATCTTTATCAATATGGCATAAAGTACAGCCTGACCACACGCCACACCTGCCCGGTGGATGGCGAAGAATTCCAAAAGGATGTTGACTGGTTTACCCGGGTATGCGCAGTAGTCAAAGCTATGCGCAGCGCCAGGATAGGTCAAATTGGTGCACGCGTCATGCCCTTTCGCACGGTACGCTATTCCGAAAAGCTGCTGCAAAACGCCGGTATGACCGTGGTAACAGAGGATTTTAGCGAGATTTTTGCTGACATCGAACAGATTACAGATCCAGATGTCATCGGCGAAAAAATCCTGGAAATCCAGAAATATGCCAAGATTGCTGATGGTATTGAGAACGAAAAGGTTTTGCGTCAAGCTAAGTTGTCCATTGCGCTGGAAAATTGGATGGAGAAGCACCACTGTGACGCCAGCGCTATCCAATGCTGGGATAGCATTGAGGCCAATTATGGCTGTGCCGCCTGCCTGAGCATGTCCATGATGAGCGAAAAGGGAATGCCTTCTGCCTGTGAGACTGACATCATGGGGGCAGTTAGCATGCTGGCGCTGCTGCGCGCTTCGGGCAACCCTCCGATTTACCAGGATTGGAACAACAATTACAAGAATGAAAGCAACAAGTGCATCAATGTGCACTGCTCCAACTATCCGGTCAGCGCTTTTGAAACGGTTCCGGAGATAGAAAACCTGGATATCCTGGCTACCACCTTAGGTACGGAGGTGTCCTTTGGTGCCCTCAAGGGACGTGTGCGCCCGGGCGTAATGACATACCTGAAGATTTCCACCGATGACCGCCGGGGTATCATTAAATGCTATTTGGGCGAAGGAGAATTTACTGTTGACCCACTTCCCACCTTTGGCGGCGTTGCGGTTTGCCAAGTGCCAAGGCTCAATGAATTGATGCGCTATTTGACCCGAAATGGATATGAGCACCATGTTGCCATAACCCATGCTGCGGTGGCAGATGTGCTGGAAGAAGCGCTGGGGAACTATATGGGTTGGGAGGTTTATCACCACAAGGGATGAGGAGGTATAACAGCCGCTTGCGACGCGTAGCGGTATCAACATGCGGATGCCTAATCCCCGACAGAAAAGGAGAAAATCGTTATGAAGACAAAAGATGCTTTGGAGTTCACCACCACAGTGGAACGCTGGGGTGTATTTGAACTCAGCCTGCGCGCAGAGCCTGTGGGAAACCCTTTTGTGGACAGCGCATTCCATGCAACCTTCACAGGTAGTCACGAGCAGAAGACCGTGTCCGGGTTTTATGATGGGGATGGCATCTTCAAGGTGCGCTTCATGCCATCTTTTGAAGACAGTTACCAGTTTGAAACCGCGGGAAATTTCCCCGGCGCCAACACCAGCGGCAGCTTCACGGTAACCGAGTCCGCTTCGAACAACAGAGGAATGGTGCGCGTGCGGGGTTTTCATTTTGAGTATGAGGACGGCACACCCTTCTATCCCATCGGCACCACCTGTTATGTATGGAATCTGCAGGAGGAAGCCATCCGGGAACAAACCCTGGCTACCCTGGCGCAGGGGTATTTTAACAAAATACGTTTCTGTGTCTTCCCCAAGCACTACCTCTACAACCTGCACGAACCAGTGACCTACCCCTATGAGGGCAGTCCCTGCGTTTTCACCTGGGATGGCTGTGGCAGCTTCTACAACCAAATGTCTGTGCAACCCGGCAACGATTGGGATTTCACTCGCTTCAACCCTGCCCATTTCCGACTGGTGGAGGATTGCATCGTTCGGCTGGGTGAAATAGGCATTGAAGCCGACCTCATTCTCTTTCACCCCTATGACCGATGGGGCTTTTCACAAATGAGCCCGCAGCAGGATGAGCTCTACCTGCGTTACACGCTGGCCCGTTTTTCCGCCTACCGCAATGTCTGGTGGTCGCTGGCAAACGAGTACGACCTGATGCGGACCAAAAGTATCGCGGATTGGGAGCGCATTGCCGACATTATTGTGGAATCAGACCCCTACTTCCACCTGCGCTCCATTCACAACTGCATGCCCATGTTCGACTACACCCGTCCCTGGATTACCCATTGCAGTATCCAGCGGCAGGATCTGTATAAATGCGCGGAATATACCGCGGATTTCCGCGTCCGCTATGGCAAACCCGTGGTGTTGGATGAGATTGCCTATGAGGGGGATATTGACCAAGGATGGGGCAACATCACCGCCCAGGAGATGGTGCGCAGGTTCTGGGAAGCCGCCATGCGCGGCGGTTATGCCAGCCACGGAGAAACCTATGAGCGCCCGGACGGCCTGCTCTGGTGGAGCCATGGCAAGCAGCTACACGGTGAAAGCCCGGCTCGGCTGGCCTTCCTGCACAGCATCCTGTGCCAAACCCCCGGCCATGGCCTCAGAATGGCCCAAGGATCCTGGGACGAGGTGGCAGCAACCGCGGAAGGTCTTGACGCCAGTGGCTACCACCTGTACTACTATGGCTTCGGGCGGCCTTTCCGCCGGCTCTTTAATATGCCACCCGGCGAACGCTATAAGGCTGAGGTTATTGACACCTGGGAGATGACCATCACCGATGCCGGCGAGCACAGTGGAATCTTTTCTATCCCATTGCCGCGCAAGCAGTGGATGGCTATCCGCCTCACCAGAATCGTTTAAAAGGTTCTGCGGAAAGCAGCCGGGGTTCTTCCGGTTTTTCGCTTGAACTGTCTGATGAAATATGATTCCTGCTGAAAACCGCAGGCCAGGGCAATCTGTTGCACGGATTGCCTGGTGGTGAGTAGCAGCTCCTTGGCGCGCTGGATGCGTAACTGCAGAATATAACCGGACAGGGTGAGACCTTTTTGTTCCTTGAAAATATGGGAGAGGTGGTCCGGGCTTATATGGACCAAAGCCGCCAGCTGCTCCCGTTCCAATTTTTCATCCAGGTGCTGCTCAATGTAGCAGCAAACTGTTGATACTTCATCTGAAGCCAATGCCTGCAGACTGATGGTGCTGTTAAAATCTTCCAGAGCCTGTTTCAACCAGGTGCCCATTCCCTTGATGCTGTCGCAGGCTTTGTCGTGGCACTCTTGGTACAGCGGTTTGTCCATCAGGCGACTGGGGCTTGAATTGAACCGTTCCAGCGCGGAATAAAGCACCTGCAGGAAATTGTGATAGAATCTGACCAAGTCATCCCGGCTGAAGTGTTTACTGTTACAAAAGGCATCCAAGATGTCAGTTGCTTCCCTGAGCAGAGCGTCAAACTGACCTTGGACAATCAGATTCACCCACCGCTGAGCTGGCAGCAATGTACTATGCTCATGCGGTGTTTTTTCATGACGAACAAGCCTGATCCCTCTACGCGGATAATCCAGGTTGTGCATATCAAACAACAGGCTTTGAAAACCATCCCGAAACTCCATGATGGACAGGGCCGGTCTGACTGCCAGATAAGCGGTGATCTCAAGCTCTTGCTCATAGTATTGGAGCAATTGCGTCAGCAGACCATTGGGACACCTGTCTCGGTATGCTGCCGGAAACACCATCATCAGCACCTGTTCATTCGCTGGCTCCAGGGCAAGCGTCAATGTTGAGTCACCGGTGGCTAGCAGCATCCGCGCGCGCGTTCCCTCGACGAGCCCTTGTACTGCCAGCACTTTGCCATCCCGCTGCCAGAACCGAGCGATGACCAGACAAACCGATTCCTCCTTCTGTTCGGCAGCCAGCCAGCCCGTATCCGCCAATCGGATGACTGCCTCATTGCCGGTCGGGATATCGCCTCTGCCCAGGCCCAGCCAAAACTGTCCGGCTATGCGGTTTTTGGCCAAATCCGCGAAGGCTGCCTGCTCTTTACGTTCCCTGATCAGCCTGGCGCGGCTGATAGCCTTTGCCAGCGTGCCAGATAGCTGTTCATCCGTTACTGGTTTGAGCAAATAGTCCAGGCTCTCCAGCTTGAGCGCAGCGGACGCATAGTCAAAGGAGGCGAAAGCCGTCAGGAAAACACAAATTGTATCCGGATAGTGCTCACGGCACCAAGCGGCCAGTTCAAGCCCGCTGCCTTTGGGCATCTGGATATCTGTAAGCAGCACATCTGCGGGTTGCCGCTCCATTTCTTCTCGCCCCTGCGCGGCGGAAAAAGCGCAGACTACATTGCTGAACCCCAGATTTTCATCGAGTACTCTCTGCTCAATTCCCTTGGCGCTGTAATACTCGTCATCCACAATCAATAATCTCATTCAATCCTCCAGCCTTTGCCCGGTATGGTATGGGATGAGAATATCAATCTGTGCTCCGGCCTCTACCCGGTTTGAAAACCTGAATGCGCTTTGCGGATACATGATCTGTGCCCTGCGAATGACATTGCTAATACCCACATGGTCACTAGGATGCTTCTCCAAGTATACGCGCACATCCTGAAGCCGGGCCAGTATCTCCTTTCCAAAGCCATCCCCGGTATCCCAAATACAGATATGAAGCGCAGGGACACCCTTCTCCTGTCTCAGGCGGGTAGACAGGTGAAGTTCCAGCTGCTTGCCTGGCTGCACCTCAAACTTGATGCTGTTCTCTATGAAGTTCAACAGCAGAAAGGGGATAATTGTCGCGTCCATGACATCCGGATCATAATCGGAAATCAGCAGCACGCTGCCAGGATAACGGATATTGGAGATGCCAATAAAGTTTTCTACAAAACGCAGCTCTTCCTGTAGCCGAACGGTCTTGGCGGAAGTCAGGGTGTAGCGCAGGTGATCGCTGAGCTGGCGAATCATCAGGCGTGTGGTCTCTGGTTGATCAATCTGGGTCAGATGATAAATGGTGTTGAGGCAATTGAGCAAAAAATGCGGAGGTAATTGCAACTGTAGGAACTGAAGCATGATTTCCTGGTTTTTCAGCCTGCCTTCGTACACATCAATCTTCAGCTGTTCAATCTTGCTGGTAGCGATATTGAAGGCAACATTGACCTCATGGAACTCTGCTAGCGTACCCTCAGGCAGACTGGTTTCAAAATCTCCTTCCTGCAGTGCGCGGATCGAAGTGGTTAGCTGGCGGATAGGCCTTAGAATCCACCGCTGCAGCGTGGTGGCGCCAGCAGTAGTAATCAGGAAGGCAAAGACTGCTGCTGCGAACATCACTATAAAGAGGTGGTTAAGGCTACCGGTGACCGAGGCATCTCCGCTCAGGGAAAGCAGGTAGAACTCACCAAAGATTGCGCGCTGAAGTGTTGCCAGCCAGCGCTCGCCGTCCAGCTGTAAAAAAGCCGGGCCTGCTTTTCCAGCCAATTTTTTAAGGTCAACCTGCATAGGCTCCCGGTTGCCGGAGAGCGTCCGGCCATTCAGGTCTAGCAGTAGCAGCCTACTGTCGGACAACTGGTCCTCCGCGACCAGCTTCATTGCGGCGGAGACCTCCAGCCAAGCACCCAGGTAGCTGCTGCTCACCCGAGTCACCCTTATAAGGTAGTGGCTTTCGTTGGACGCCACAGCGATCCAGCGCCTGGTGGCTACATCTAGCTGCTGCCTGTTCAAGCCGGAAAGCACCCCACGCATGGGCGTGGAGATTGTGTTCTGATTGGCAATGAACAGGCGGCTGTCAGGCTCATAGTAAAAAAAGCTATCCACTATCTGGCTGGGCAGCGAGGAAGAAAATTGCCGGCTGATCCGCTCAATCGCGTTATGGTAAGCAGTACTATGAACCTTTCCCTTCTCCAGCGTTTTGATGTCCACCTGCTCATAGATGAAGGTGGCCAGGAAAGAAGAGCTGCGCCGGAAGGCATCATTAAGCCGTTTCTGGGAAACCTGAAGCACTTCGCTCACCGTGAGGTACAGCTTGTTTCTGATGATGTCGGCAGCGAAGTAGTTGTTGTACAGCAACAGCAGGGCTACCGCCGCGAATAGTGCCAGGATAAACGCTTGAATGCGCGTTTTGAGTGAACCGAATAGCTTTGTTTTTGCCATGCCACACCCCACCTAAAATTATTTTAACACACCCCTGTATGCAAGTAAATGGACGAATCCATCAGGAATTCCACATGAATTAACGCATAAATATCGCAAACATCACAGAAAAGTGCAATTTATTCACGGATATGTGATTTGTTGTTTAGCGCCACGCCATGTACAATCAGGTCAATAGATGGCCTGAGGAGGCCGAGAAAATTGGAGGAGATTATGAAAAAAAGGCTATGTGCTCTGTTCATTACCTTGGTACTGCTGGTTGGCCTGGCAGGTACAGCATTGGCAGCGGACAAGCCCACACGTCTTGTGATGATGTTCATGACATTTACCGGCGCGCCTGCTGATACTCAACTGGTGCAGGACGCTATGAACGCCATCACGGTGGACAAGCTGGGCATCGAAGTTGAACTGCAGATTACCGACTTCGCTTCCTACCGGCAAAATCTTACCCTGGCGTTATCCGGTGGCGAACAGATTGACATCTTTTGCACCATCACAGCCGGCTATCCTCGGTTGGCTGCACAGGGCTATCTGATGGACCTGGAGGAAAACGACATGCTGGCAACTTATGGCGCCGGCATTATCGAGCAGGTTGGCCAGGAGTATATCGACGCCTGCCGCATCAGCGGCGTACTGTACGGTCTTCCCAACAACCGCGATATGGCCCAGGGCCGGGGCTGCGCCGCAATTGCCACCGAATACCTGGACGGCATTGGTTATACCGTGCCTGAGGGCAGCAGTGAAATCGTCAAAATCAGCATCGAGGAACTTAACGAACTGTATGTCCTCCTACATGAGGCCTATCCTGATAAGGAGGTCTACCGCCCTGTGGCTATGTCGATGAGCCAGTTTTCCAACGTGGACATGCTGGGCGGCTCCGCCTTTGGTGTATCCACCAACTACGGTGCGGAATTGAAGGTGGTCAACCTCTTCGAGGATGAGTTCTACCGTACCTACTGTGAGCGTATGTATGACTACAACCAAAAGGGTTATATCAGCCCTGACGCCGCTACCGACACCACGCCTGTGACCGAACTGGTCAAAGCAGGCCTTTTGATGAGCTACACTACCGGCGGCAAGCCCGGTATCAAGCAGCAGGAAGCCAACCTGTGCGGCCGCCCTATGACGATTTTCCAGACCCTGGAAGATTACATCAGCTCCGCGGCGGTGGCTTCCTTCCCTTGGGCTATCCCGATCAATACGATTGATTTTGAGAAGGCCATGGTACTGTTAAACGAGTTCTACACCAATCCTGACCTGGCCAACCTGCTCAGCTGGGGTATTGAGGGCACGCATTACAAAGTGCTGGAAAACGGTTTGATTGATTATATGGACGGCGTGGACGCCACAACCTCCGGCTGGAACCACTCCGTAGCCTGGCAGATGCCTAACCAATATATCACTCATGTCTGGAATGGCAATGACCCGCTTCTGTGGGAAAACATCAAGGCATTCAATGCCAACGCTGCCAAGTCTGCAGCCCTGGGCTTTTCCTACGACAATACAAATACCCTCACGGAGATGACCGCGGTCCAGAATACTTACGAAGAGTTCCAGAAGAGCCTGGAATATGGCTTTGTGGACCCGGCTGTAGGCATTCCAGAAATGAACGCTAAGCTACTGACCGCCGGTTTGCAGAAAATCATCGAGGACAAACAACAACAGCTAGATATCTGGTCATCCTTCAAGGAATAATCACGCGTAATGAAGGGACGGGCTGCCAGCCCGTCCCTTCATTTGCAATAAACCGAGGGAGGGGTTTTTGTGTCAACAGGCAAAGAGGTCCGAGCAGCAGGCAGGTTCAATCTGCAGCAATTCTTCAAGGAATTAAAGCGGTACTGGGCGGTATATCTGATGATGCTGCCCGGCTTGGCTTATCTGTTTATCAATAATTATATGCCGATGCCGGGTATTATCGTCGCCTTTAAGCAGTACAATGCGCGCCTGGGCATCTGGGGCAGCAAGCTGATCGGGTTTAAGAACTTTGAATACCTCTTTGCCACCAGCGATGCCTGGGTCATCACGCGCAACACTATCCTGTACAACCTGGTGTTCATCGTGCTCAACACCGTGCTGGCCATTCTGGTAGCCGTCGTCCTCAATGAGCTGCCCGGCCGGCGCAAAAAAGTATATCAAAGCGTTATCCTACTGCCTAACTTGATCTCCACTGTTATCATCAGCTATCTTGTTTTCGCTTTTTTCAGTTCTGCCAGCGGTTTTGTCAACAACACCATCCTGCCGGCGCTGGGTAGGCAGTCGGTCAATTGGTACAACCAGCCGGAATCCTGGCCGGTCATCATCGTCTTTGTGTACCTGTGGCGAACGGTAGGCTACAGCTGCATCCTGTACTACGCGACGCTGCTTGGCATCGACCGCAGCTACTATGAATCCGCCATGATTGACGGCGCGGGCAAGATAAGGCAGTTTGCCTACATCACCCTACCCCTGCTGAAGCCCACAATCATCATGCTGGTGCTAATGGCAGTCGGCCGCATCTTCTATTCGGATTTTGGGTTGTTTTACCAGGTGCCCATGAACCAAGGCGCGCTGTATTCCACCACCAACACGATTGATACCTATGTCTACCGTGGTTTGTTGCAGCTGGGTAATATCTCCATGGCCTCAGCCGCGGGACTCTACCAATCCACTGTGGGGTTTATCCTGGTGTTGGGCGCAAACTTGCTGGTGCGTAAAATCGACTGCGAAAGCGCGCTGTTTTAGAGGAGGGGCAGGTCTATGAAAACCAGAGAAGACCGTCTCATTGGTATCCTTGGTCACTTGTTGCTGAGCCTGATGTCGATGTTGTCCATCGTGCCCATCATGCTAATGCTTGTCTCCTCTTTCACGGACAATGCCGCGCTGCTTCAGGATGGATACTCCTTCTGGCCGCGCGCCTGGAGTTGCTTTGCCTATGAGTGGCTGTTCATGACCAATGGCAGCGTGGTTATCCGTGCCTACGGCATCTCCTTTGTACTCACAGCCGTAGGTACGCTGTGTAGTCTTCTTATTACTACTCCACTGGCATACGGCCTGTCAAAATCCAATTTGCCCCTGCGCAGGGGCTTGATGTTCTATGTGTTTTTCACCATGCTGTTCAACGGCGGTCTGGTACCAACCTATATCAACTACACCAATGTATTCCATATCAAGGACACCTTTGCTGCCCTGCTGGTGCCCAGCTTGCTGATGAACGCCTTTAATGTGTTGCTGATGAAAAGCTATTTCACCAGCAGTGTGCCCTCGGAAATCCTGGAGGCTGCCTATATTGACGGTGCGAACGAGGGGCAGACCATGGTGCGCATCGCTATTCCCATGGCCAAGCCCATGATTGCCACCATTGGCATGTTTGTGGGCATCGCCTACTGGAATGACTGGAACAACGGTTTTATCTACCTGCTCAAGCGTACCGATCTTTTCAGCATTCAAAACCTGCTCAACCGACTCATGCAAAATATCCAGATGCTGTCCATGAACGCGCAGCAGCTCGGCAATGTGGGCGAAGGTCTAGCAAAAATCCCACAGGCCTCGGTGCGCATGGCGATGGCCACCCTGGGCATCCTTCCCATTGTTATTGTCTATCCCTTTATCCAGAAAAACTTTGTCAAGGGCATCACGCTGGGCGGTGTGAAGGGTTAGTAAAACCCGCCCTGCAAGCAGAGCCGGAGGAGAACGATGATTTCACGCATAGAGCTCATCCCTACGACCCCCTTGTCCCACCCCTTCGTCCGGGCAGCCCTTAGCTGCGGCTTTGAGCAAAAAGGCTATGTTGAGGAAGAATACTTCCTCCATGGAACTTCCAATATTTATGAGGAGACCGCGCAAGGCGACGTCCGGGTGCTGTTTGCGGATGCGCCATACATCAACCGGATGGTGGTGCGCAGACCGGCAGAACCTGATCTTTTCAGCGGCAATGTGGTGTTGGAAGTTCTCAATCCATCCGCACGGGTGGACATCGACAGGATTTGGGTCGAAACCTGGCCGCACCTCATGCGCCGGGGCGATATCTACATCGGTTTGACCTCCAAGGCTGATGTGCTGGACGCGTTGTATCAGGTAGATTCGCAGCGCTACGCGCCCCTGAGCTGGGCCAATCCCCTGCCCGGCCGCCCCCTACCAAAACCCGGGGCTTTTCCTGTGCTGCCGCAATATGAGAATGGCTTGCTCTGGGATATGCTCAGTGATCTGGCAACCTTGTTCAAACAGGGCGGGGAACCTAGTCCCCTGTGCGGCTTTACCAAGTCCTGGCTGTATCTGGCAGGCTGGAGCCAGTGCGGCGGCTTCTTGACCAGGTACAGGGAGACCTTCGCCAACCGGGCTGGTGAGGCCCTTGGAGAGCCGGTGTTCGATGGCTATTTCCATGCGGGCGCGGGTTCCGCCAGGGCGCCAATCAACTCATTTTCCGATAGCGAACCTTTCTTTGAAACCAGACCGAATTTTCCCGGATACATTGCCTCCAGTGAGCCCTTCATGGTCATCAACACCGAGACTGAAACTCCCCATACGCGCTGGGGTGGCGATATGGACCTGCCCTATGCGAAGTTCAGGGTGTACGAGTTTGCCGGCTCCAGCCATGACAGCAAATATAATCTGATTGATTATTACGCTGATGATGATGACTTGGACAAAATTGGACGGCGGCAGCCTTACTACGGCTTAGAGCTCCATCCACTGGACTATCCTTACGAATACCTCTTTGCAGCCGCGTTCCACAATCTTTGCGTATGGGTACGTGAAGGCGTGCCGCCGCCGCCGTCCTTGAAGGTGGATAGGCTGGCCGATGGAGAGAGCCGCAAGGATGCCTTTGGCAACACAAGTGGCGGGGTGCGCAGCCCCTTCATTGACCTACCAACTTGCCTGTACTCCAAATACTGCACGCTGAAGGACGAGCCGGGCAAAACCAGGGACTTCTGGGGTCATGTGGTGCCCTTTGAACCGCCTGTGCTTAAGGCGCTGTATAGCAGCCTGGACAACTATCGGAATCTGGTGGCACAGCGGACGGATGAAATAATCTGCCGGGGTTACCTGTTGGCCGCGGATCGAGAGCACATTATCCGTGACGCGGTGAACTTTGCCCGGAAAAGGGGATTGACATGAAACATCGACTGTTGACGGAGCAATGGAAGGCATTGGATATCCGGCTGGTGGATGCCGGCGGGAAAAAGGAGGTGGACTGCGGCATCAGCCTGCGCTTCTCCTCACCCACCGGGCGGAATTTACGGTTGAGTGCCTGCTGGGATGGGGATGACGGATATCTGGTGCGCTTTGCGCCAACCGAGCCTGGTATCTGGACATATGAAACGGAGGGCCTCTCCGGCGGACAGGTATTATTGGGCGAGGTGGAATGCCGGCCATATAGCGGAACTGCTGCTTTGTACATGCATGGGTTTTTGAAAGTAGGCCCTCAGGGACGTTATCTGTGCCATGCGGACAACACGCCCTTCTTCTGGCTAGGCGATACCCACTGGCAGTTCGCGGTACGCGAATCCTTCGATGTGTCCAATGACCCGCGTTTTGATAGCCAGTTCTGCGCAGTGGTGGATAAGCGTGTTAAACAGCGTTTCACGGTTTACCAGTGCAACTTTCACTGTGAGTTTGCGCCTGACGAGCACACGCCGAAATACTTTATTTTTCAAAATGGTACATGGCGCCCCAACCTGTTTTTTTTTTCAGAACAACCTGGACAAGAAAATGGCCTATTTAGCCGAACAAGGTCTGGTCATTGCCATTGGGTTGTCCTGGTTCCCGTCCATCCTGCGCGAAGGCGCGGTTGAGTTTTATTCGATGGCTGTCCGCTATCTGTCCGCGCGCTACGGAGCCTATCCCCTGGTCTGGACCTTAGCTGGTGAAACCGGCGGCTACAGCGATGCCATGCGACCCAAGCTGCTAGAAGGGTGGGGCAAGGTGGCTGAAGAAATTGACAAAGCCAATGCATACCGGCATCTGATGACTGTACACTACACCAATGAGCGCCCTTTTCCCGGATACTTTCAAGACAAGCCCTGGTTTTCTTTCACGCTTAACCAGGCCGGGCACGGAGACTTTCCCATTGACAGCCGTCCCTTCAGTGCGCACATGAAGGCTTACCCTGGCAAGCCCTTTGTTGAGTCTGAGTCTATGTATGAAAACATCCTCACCCTGGAACCGCTGGGCAGGCGGCGCGCCACGCCTGCCATGCTGCGGCGTGTAGCTTATCTTGCCATGCAAAATGGTGCCTGCGGCTATACCTATGGAGCGCAGGGCATGTGGCATTTGCAGTGGGATGAGCCTCCGCCTGATCAAACAGGCCTGGGTTTTGGCAGTTATGATCCCTGGTACCGGGCGATAGATTTCCCGGGTGCTTGGCAGATGAAAACTATGCGGGACTTTTATGAGAGCATGGACTGGTACAGGCTACGTCCATTGAATCCCTCATTGTACTCATTGGGCATGGAGGGCGCTTTTGTGATTACCTTCAGCGCAGAGGATTTACAAGCCCTGTTCATGCCAAGCGTGACTGCATCTGCTGATATGGATACTGTTCTTGCCTATTATTCGGAAACCAACCGTTTCCAGATAGGATTTAAGACGCTAGTTCACACCAGATACACTGCTCAATGGTTCTTGCCTGAGACAGGTGAATATCAGCTTATTTCAGAGCGGGTTGAACCGAAGGGAGGCATCTGGTTTGCGCCAATCAAGCCTTTCACAGGTGACGCGGTGTTAGTGCTGCGTGCAGACAAGGTTTAGTCAGGAGCATGCTTTAATTATGGTTTAGAATGCAACATTCTAACCTCTGAAAACATGCGGGATGAAGCGCGTAAAATCCCAGTGATTCCCAGTAGGAATATTAAGTGGTTATTCTCTGATGGTCCGCTGCACGACTATTCAAAGACGCACTAACGATTTACTTCTTGAGATATAATGGTTTCATACTCATTCTTCCATGCGTTTATTGCTTGATGGCGCCAGTCATGCCGGCAATGAAGTACTTTTGGAAAACAAAGTATACAATCATCACGGGGATGATACTGATCAGCACGCCTGCGCATAAACCGCCATAATCGGTACCATGCTGCCCAACAAAAGTCAGAATACCTGTTGGTACCGTTTTCATCGCATCATCGGTAATAATAATATTCGCCAGTAGAAACTCATTCCAGGTAGCTAAAAAGTCGCTAATTAGCAGCGTAGCGGTGGCAGGCTTTGCAAGCGGCATAATCACGCGCGCGAACAGTTGAAATTTGTTGCAACCATCGATGTACGCTGCCTCGTCCATCTCTTTCGGGATACTTAGGAAAAATCCGCGGAACACTAGGATGCCAAATGACAGACCAAACCCGATGTAGACATAAAATAGGCCGAAATACGTATTGAAAAGGTTGAGTTTGTTGAAAATTACACTTATAGGCACAAGTGCTACCTGCATCGGAAGCATCATGCCGATCAAAAAAAAGATAAACAGCCCCGTGCGGTGGCGCACGCGCAAACGTGTAAGCGCAAAGGCAGCCATTGCCTCAAGAAGGATGCCCAGCGGTACTTTCATGCAGCAGATAATCAAACCGTTCTTCATGTAGCGTAGCAAATGCCCCGTTGAAAAAGCCGCCTGAAAGTTGCTCCAGGCAATGCTGCTGGGAAATTGAAACAGCCCAAGACCGCTGAAGAAGTCTTTTTTGCTTTTTACGGCGGTCGCAATCAATGTGAACAGCGGCGCTATCCAAATCAGGGACAGGAGCAGTAGAACTCCATACATCAACAAGGTGCCTGGACGGGATAACTTGTTCTTCATCCTAATGATCATCCTGACTCTTAGCAGTGAAACTAACGTAGGGGATAACGATAAAGGCCATCAGCAAAACCATGAAACAGGCGATGGCTGCGCCGTACCCCCAGTGATTATACTCGAACGTCTGCGAATACATGTAAGAAGCTAGCACCTGCGATGCATTATTCGGACCGCCGTCTGTAAGGCCGATGATGATATCGAACGCTTTGAGCGCGCCTATCATCAACGTTGAAATAACCACGACGAATGTGTTACGAAGTAGCGGAATGGTGATGTTGACAAAACGACGGAAATTGCCCGCTCCATCAATTATCGCAGCTTCTATAATCTCTTTGGAAATGGTTTGCAATCCGGCAAGAAAAAGAATCATGGGCTGACCAATGGCCTGCCATTGTGCTGCGAAAAAACACGCTAACAGTGCAGACTGTGACTGGGAAAGCCACGCTTGTCCTGTCTTAATGCCAAAAGCTAAAAGCAGCTGATTGATAAACCCAAACATGGGATGATAAATCCACCGCCATATGATGGCAACAGCAATGAGCGCCACTACAGAGGGCATGTAAAACAGTCCGCGAAAAAATGTGCGGCCTGGAAAGCTGCGGTTTAAAATGACAGCCAGAAGAAGTGAAAGACCTGTTGTGAAGATCAGTGACAGAACCATCCAAATCACGGAGTTACCAAAAGATATTAGGAAGATGCTGTCCTTAAAAAGCGCGGTAAAGTTTTGTAGCCCGCAAAAGGTCCAGTTGCTAATGCCGCTTCCGGTAAACAAGCTAAGATATAAGGAATAGAATACAGGAAAAATAATGACGGAAAGATAAATCACGGCAGCCGGCAGTATAAACAAAATTGCGGCAGGCTCGGTACGTTTATTATTCATATTTTCCCCACATGTTCTGAACAAAATAGCGTGGCCCTCGCCGTTTCTCTTTGCGAGACGAGGGCCAGCTATTCCTTTACATATTACTTTGCAGCGAGATACTTTTCAACCGCGGCTTGAATCGCAGCGGCAGCCTGCTCGGGAGTTGTTGAATCCATAGCAAGGGCGTCCTGTTGGTTGAACAATACATCGGCGACTTCTGTTGGGAAGGCCTGATCCGTGATAGTGAAGGAACCGGCGGTCTTGGCATACTCAAACACCTCTTTGGCATGAGGCGCTGTATCAGGATAGGAAAAGTTTGCCAAAGGCAGCGCTAGTTGGTTGGTAGTATCATTGGCGAAGATGTGGATAATGTATTGTACGGCAGCGTCCACCTGCTCGGGGGTCAGTTTCTTATTCAGCTGCACCATTTCGCCAAAGGCAGAGATGCGGCCGGTACCATTAGGAAAGGGAAACCAGTTAAAATCATTGATATCGAGTCCCTCATTAGTGACTGTATTGTCAAACCACTGTCCCTCGGGATCCATAGCGGCTTGACCCGTAGCAAGCATTAATAAAGTATCGTCAGGGCTACTGGTGATGAAGCCTTCGGGGAAATATCCCTTGTGAACCCACTCCTGATACTTGGCGAGGGCCTTGATCACAGCTTCACAGTCCCAGCTAGCGGTCATGTTTTGCAATTCATCATGCAGCTCGGGGCCGGCATAGTATTCAATCAACTGTTCAATGATACGCATCAAATGCCAGCCGTACATACCGGCAGTTGCGAAGGGCACAACGCTGTTGTCCTTAAACTTCGCGCAGACGGCTTCCAGTTCTTCGAAGGTGGTAGGAACAGCCACGCCAAACTTTTCAAAAACATCTTTCTTATAATACATGGTTAGCATTGCCATGCTGGTGGGAATACCTGCCAGCTGACCGCTCAGCGTACACAGATCCAGCGCACCACCGTTGAAGAGAGAACGCCAATCGTGATCGGCGGCATATTGAGCAAGGTCGTAGATGCAGCCGTTGGTGGCATAATATCCGCCCAGACTTCCGCCCCAGTTAAACCACATGTCAGGCAGCGTATCAGAAGAAGCAGCTACCTTCAGCGCTAATTTGATATCATCGGTGGCATAGTATGATACCGTGATTTTCACCTCAGGATGCTCCGCTAGGTAGGCTTCGGTCATAGGTTCGATGGACTTTTTTTGGCCACTGTGAGCCCAATAGGTGAGTTCCACTGGGGCTTTTTCTGCGAAACCGGCGGAGATGGATACGCAGAACGTTAACACAAGAACACAAGCCAATATCTTTTTGATCGACATAATTACCCTCCTTATTAAATTCTCGAGTTTCAGTAATCCGGTTTTTCTGTCTGCAGACAGATAAGCACGCATGTGCTATATGCTAAAATATTATATACATACTGTCCATTTTGTCAAGTTAATTATACGAAAACTCGGAAAACTCGGAAAACAAATATACGAAAACTCGGAAAACAAAGAAAATGCAGTCGGTGAGGAACAGAAAATGCAGTCGGTGAGGAACAGAAAATGCAGTCTGGTGAGGAACAATCATTGTATTTTCTATGATGTTGTGCTAATATAAATGTAAAATTGGGAGTTGAATGAGTGCTCTCAATAAGAAAAAGAATACAATATGAAAGGAGACCTGTCTGTATGAAACGTTTCTTGTCGATGATGCTGACCATTTCCCTTTTTCTAGGTGTGATAACGCTTAGCGCGATGGCCGAGACGAAGGATTACTCAAAAATTACCATTCGTTTGGCCAACCACGACACACCCGGATCCCAAAGCCCGGAGGTTCCCATCGAAATAGCCAATTTCCAGGCTGTGGCTGACCGTATGGGATTCACGCTTGAAATTGAAGGCATCTCGGGTGACGAACTGCGCAACAAAATCAAGGTTGACGCTGCGGCGGATAATCTGCCTGATCTTTTTAAGTTTTGGAACGGTGGCGTAATGATGGATTATGTCGCGGCGGGCTTGATCCAACCCATTGACGATTACCTTGCGTTGAGCACCTTTGTTAAAGAAGAAAACTACCCGGAGAGCGCCTGGCTAAATACCTATTATGAAGGTGTCCGTTATGCTATTCCCTACCAACAGGGCATCGGCGTATTTCTGGCAAACACCGAAATCTTTGAGGAGTGCGGCGTACCACTTCCGGTCGATGGCTGGTCTCTGGATGAATTCTTGGCAGCATGCAAAGTATTCCGCGAGCATGGCTATCAACCAACGAATGTCGGCTCTTTGGGGGGTAACCCCTCCCACTTCTTCTATGGGGATTTCGTCTGCCAGTATGCCGATGGCAATGAGCTGACTGCCACTATCTCTGAACACCTGCAGTTTGACAACCCTACTTTCCGCAAAGCGGCAGAGTACATGGAAGTTATGCGTGTGGGCGGCGCATTCCCGGATGACGTGGCCGCAGCTGGCGACTGGACCCCAAGTGCCGTTATGTACGCCGAAGGCAAGAGTGCCATGTGTTACACCTTCGGCTGGACATTCAGCCACTTTGATGAGGACATGGTCGCCAAGAGCGAGCCCATCCCGCTGCCCAAACTACCGGACAGTGACCGTGATCCCAAGCATTTTATTCAAGGCACCGTTAATGATAACTATATGATTTCTAAGAAGGCTTGGGCAGATCCTCTCAAGCGCGATTGCATTGTCGCGCTGCTGGATCAGTTCTTTGGCGTGATTGAACCGGAAGTCGCCCGTATCGGCGCCCGGGTACCAGTAGATCGCTCGGTGTTGGCACAGGTGGACTATACTCTGGACAAGACCATGATGGGCAAGGTGATGGCCTACCGCATTGCAAACAACGTAGAAGGCTCTCCGATGATCTGGCAGAGTTGCCCGGATACCAAAACCCAGTTTGATTACCAAGCCTATCTGGATGAACTGTGGGCCGGCTCCATCAGCCCTGACACTTTTATGAAGAAAACACAAGCTTCCTTTGATGAGTACAGAGATGACCAATAAATTCTAGAGATTCGCAATAGGTTGGGCAGGGGCGCTTTGGCGCCCCTGCCCAACCTGAAAGGGGTAGTGTGGAATGCACGTACTACGCAGGCATCGGCTGATCACTTTGTTTTTTGTGCTCCCAGCCTTCTTGCTTTTTACTTACTTCATTGTCTATGCGGTAGGACAGACCGCATTTTTTTCCCTAACCCGATGGAAGATTCCGGGTCGTCCTAGTTTTATCGGCATTAACAATTATACGCGTCTGGTACAGCTAGAAGATTTCTGGATTGTCATGCAAAACAACTTCCTGGGCTTGATTATCGCGTTGATTATCCAACTCACCCTAGGTCTTGTTTTTGCTTACCTGCTGTACAGGACAAAATACGGCATGCGTCTCTTCCGCTCCCTGGTGTTTGTACCGGTCATCATGTCTGGCGCTGCAGTTGCGTTGATTTTTACTTTGCTGTTTGATGGCAATCTTGGGCCGGTCAATGTGCTGCTGCGACAAGCAGGTTTGGATCATTTAGCCAAAAACTGGATGAGTGATCCGGGGTTGATTTTCTATGTGGTGCTCTTTCCGATGATCTATCAGTATATAGGTTCTTATATCATCATTTTATTGGCTGGAATGCAGTCCATCTCTGGTGAAATCATTGAAAGCGCCCAGATTGATGGCGCAAACTCTTTTCAGGTGTTCACACGGATTGTCATCCCGTCCCAAGTTGATATCATCCTGATGTGCGCCATCATGATTACTAGCGGCTCCTTCAAGGCTTTTGAGCACTCCTACATCATGACGTATGGTTATAGCGCTCGCGGTGCTTTTTTGGGGGTGTATATGTACATCACCTCCTTCAACCAGAACAACTTTGGCCGGGGTTCAGCGTTGGCCATCATCATCCTTGTACTGTCTCTTGCTTTTACCCTTCTTTGGCAACGTATTGCCAAAAGATATGAATATTAGGAGATATCATGAACATCGTTGTGAAGACCCCACGCAAGAAGCTTTCTGCAGGCAAAATAGGCGTATATGCCCGTTATATAACGTTGATTTTATGGTGCGCGACAACTGTTTTTCCCTTTGCTTGGACGATACTGAGTTCATTCAAGAATAACCAGCAGATTTATGGAGCGCCCCTTGCCTGGCCAAACCCAGCGGTACTGGGTAACTTTGGTAAGGCCTGGGAAGGAACTAACGTGTTGGTGACCGGCACAAACAGTCTACTGTATTCGATGCTTACTGTAATATTTACGCTGGCCATCGCAGCTCCTGCAGCGTTTTATTGCTCAAAAATTGCTAAAAACCGCCTGCTGCATACTTATTTTGTGACCGGCATCATGATTCCTGTTCATGCCATCCTGATTCCCTGTTTCATCACCCTGCGCAACTTACAAGCTTTTGACTCAAAATGGGGCATAGTGTTGCTTTATGTGGCGGTCAATCTGGCTTTCAGCATCTTTATTCTTTCGGGGTTTATGAACTCCCTTCCAAACGAACTGATTGAAGCCTCAGTCATTGACGGGTGCGGCCCAATCCGCGTGTTTTTGACCATGCTTCCGCTAACTAAGGCTGGTCTGGCCACTGCGATGACTTTTGTCTTTCTGGGTGTTTGGAATGAGATGTTGTTTGCAATGATTATGTTGCCCAGTCCAGTGAACAGAACCTTGAATGTTGCAGCTATCAATTTGAGGGGACAGTTTGTCTCAGACCAGGGTTTGTTGTCCGCTGGGTTGGTTATTTTGATTGTGCCAGCTATTATCATCTACACCCTCTTCCAGGAACAGGTAGTCAAGGGATTGACTGCTGGAGCAGTGAAAGGATAATAATCATGAGAAAATTGACTATTAGCACTGAAAAACGATGCTTTACTGATAACGGCAACCCTTTTTTCTATCTGGCGGACACACTGTGGATGGCATTTTCCAAGTTAGAAATATGCGAATGGGAGGAAATTCTGCAGTTGCGTCGCCTGCAGCGCTTCAACGTGGTGCAAATCAGCGCGCTCCCCATTTCGCACGATAACTCCCAGGATGAGGATGCCCTTATGCCCTTTGTGAAAAGTAGCGAAGGCAGGTGGGACTTTACTACCATCAACAAAGTCTATTTTGACAAAGCTTGTCAAATGTTGGAATTGGCAGTCGAATATGGGTTTACGCCTTGCATTCATCTGTTGTGGGCAAATTATGTGCCCGATACTTGGGCTGCTAAGCGTTCCCCCGAGACAGTGATGGGACTGGAAGAAGCAATGAATTATGTGGACTATGCTGTGAAACGCTTTCGACCATACCAAGTGACCTATTCAATCTCTGGCGACACCAACTTTGAAACTGAACGTGTGTGCAAGTATTATGGAGAGGCAATCACCAGGATACGCAGGTTAGACCCGGAGGCCATGATTACTCTACACTTGCAGCCCCATGCTGAAGTGCCGATAGAGTTGGGTGAAATGATTGATTATTATACCTTCCAGGGTGGCCATACAAAGTCCGGTGCTGATTACAACAACCAATATCGCTTCGCGCGCTTCTATTGGGACAGGCCTGGCAATAAACCTGTAATCAATACTGAACCTCCCTACGATGGACATGGATGGGGTCATGAATACGGCAGGCATAGCGCCTTTGATGTACGTCGCGCAATGTGGCAGAGTCTGCTTTCAGGGGCCCAAGCTGGAATTACATACGGTGCCCATGGTTTGTGGAGTATGCACCGAGCGGGACAGGAGTTTACCAGCGTGGCGTTTTCAGGCCATCCCTTTGATTGGCGGACTTCCTTATACTTAGAGGGAGCCTGGGAGCCTTCCTTTATTCGCCATCTCTGGGAGCAGTATGACCTCTTTGGGCTGGTACCCTGGGATGATCTGGAAGGTCAGCATGAGTCTATCCGTCTGTCATCTTCGGATCAGTGGCATGTATTATATGTTCCCTATCCCACTGATGTGAGGCTTCCCTTTGGCTTGGAGGAAGAGCATCAGATTATCCTATTTGAACTGAAGAACAAGCGCAGGTTATATTCGGAGTTTATTGCGGATGCAAATGCTGGGGTTTTACTGATGCCTCAAGTTAACAGCGATGTAGTTTATTTGATAAGGAGAAGCGATAATGAAAGAAATTGAACGCTGGAGCATCTATGAGTTGATCTTGCCCCACAAGATTGAAAAAGGAAACCCTTTCACTGTACGTGTGTCCGCCCTGTTCACAGGCCCTGATGGTACACAGCGGGTGGATGGATTCTACAATGGACATGGAGCCTATGTCATTCGGTATATGCCAAAGGAGCAGGGACGGTACACAGTTCGGGTGCTCTCAGAGATCTCTGCTCTGCACGGTAAGGAGGACAGCTTCACTGCGATACCCGCCGGAAAAGGCAACCATGGGCCTGCTGTTGTAAAAGGGACCCGTTTTACTTATGCGGACGGTAGCCCTTTGTTTATCTCCGGTACCACGGCTTATGTCTGGCACCATCGTCCTGAAGAGGTCAGGGAGCAAACGTTGGAATCCTTCACGCGGTATCGGTTCAATAAAATACGCATGTTGTTCTTCCCCAAGCACTACACCGGTGGATACAACGCTGTCAATGTAAGCTACGAACCGCCTTGTTATCCCTTTGAAGGCAAGCCCGGTTTCTTCGATTTTTATCGTCCAAATTCTCAGTACTTTGAAGAGTTCGAGGACCGGCTCCAAGAACTCATGGAGCGAGATATCTTCGCGGATGTCATACTTTTCCATCCTTATGACTTCGGACACTGGTCCATTGACACTGGCATGGATGAAGACGCAGCGCTGTTTTACCTAAAATATATCATCGCACGCCTTGCGTCTTTCCGAAATGTATGGTGGAGCCTGGCGAATGAATACGACATCAAGATGCTGGACACCAGCCGTATGGTGGTGGGCTACGATGTCAGAGACTGGGATGTTATCGGAGAGTTTATTAAAGCGCGCGATCCTTCTCATCTACCGATTTCCTGCCATAACATCCCCTTTGGACGGATTTACCCTGATAGACCCTGGATGAGCCACGTAAGCTACCAGCATCCTGATACCTATACACTTTTGTTGGAATTGCTGGAAACCTATCAAAAACCGGTTATCAATGATGAATACCAGTATGAAGGCAATATCATTGATGAATGGGGGAATTCCTCACCGCAAACTATGTTAGAGCGACATTGGCGCAGTCTTATGGCTGGAGGTTATGCAACACATGGCGAGGCGTTTATCCGGGACAACAACCGTGATATCTTCTGGTCATATGGTGGAGAAATGATTGGGGAAAGCGCACCGCGTATTGCCTATATGCATGAAATCATCAAAAGCGTCCCTCTAGATGAGATGAGTAGGGATTGGTTGAATTCCGAAGGTGTGAATTATTATGCGCTCAGCAAGGGTTTTGACTATTATCTGGTTTTCATGCGATATGAACTGAAGGGTAAGGCGCTCTGGATTGGACCGTACGAGGAAACAGTTCGCGACAATCTACGATATCACGCGACCTATTACGATATTTGGGAATGCAAACAAATCAAGGAGGAAATATTGACCGGCAGAATCACTGTGCCCATCACAGAGTGGACAGCTGTTGTGCTCAAGCGCATATAGACAGGGTTTGCCATCAAAAAGGACTTGAAGAATCAATGAAATCTAAAACAACCGTAGGTGTTTAGGAACTGTCCTTTTTTACGGGTTAATTATTGTTGTGGAACAAAGATTCGTCAGAACTAATAGCTGTGGTTTATTGATAAAGAAACGAGGGACGAGAGTATCTCTTTCTTTCAGATGGTTATCAAAAAGATATTAATCATTTATGCTGTTGCCATCGTTCTAATGGAGAATTGATTAACAACCGCAGCTTTTTCCCGGCGCATCAGGTGCAGACCGCAAGGAAGAAGCTGCTACAGGAAGCCGGAATGACGGTGGAAACCGTGGACTTCATCGAGATTCTCGCTGCGGTCGAACAGGTGACAGATGAGCGGTAGATTGCCGACAAGGTAAAGCAAATCCAGACCTACGCCCAGGTTGTCCGATGTGCTGGAGAAGGCGATGGGCAATTACCTGGATTGGGAAGTCTATCATCACAAGGAACAATGCATCATAAACCTTGTCTTGTACCAGGAACTTTGTCCGTAAGTTAAACAGAATGGGCTTATTATAGCGCCAGCATGTTTCCTTATGCACAGGACGTGTTTTCTTATGCTGATTTCTTGAAAGAGGAGGATGGGATGAATAAAGTTCTTTTAATTGGTGGTCCAGCGAACATTTCCAGCCACAGCGCGTTGGACTTGCTGGACAGGGGCTTTGAAGTTTCGATATTCTCGCGCTCAGTCTCAAGGGATGATTTTAATGTGGCATCCAGGTGCGAGATGATTATTGGAAACCGGGATGACACCCAGGCGCTGCGCAGAGCCATCCAGTTAATCCAACCGGACTGCATCATTGATTTTTGTTGCTTCTACCCGTATCAGATGAAAGGCTTACTCTCACAGGTACCCTTGTCGCTCAAGCAACTGGTCTTTATCAGTACGGTGGATGTCTATGGTTACCCTTTGTCCAGACTGCCCATGAGAGAGGATGACCCGAAGCGAGCACCCAACTGTGCCTATGCCAAAGACAAGCGCGCCTGTGAAAAAATGTTGCGGCAAAGTGAGATATCAGCAATCAGCACTGTCGTACGTCCGGCTTACTCCATGGGGCCACGTTTTGCTTTAACAGCGTTGAGTAGAAGTGGTGGCTTGAGCCTAGTACCCAGACTGCGTACCGGTTTGCCGGTCATCAGCCCAGATGATGGGCAGCGTCTGCTACACGCGGGTAGCGCACGGGATTCTGGACGCATGATTGCCAGGCTGGTACTGGAGAGCGTCAGCATCGGTCGGGATTACAACGTGGGGGCTGTTGCCGCGCTGCCCTATGACGACTATCTGACTCTCTTCGCGGACGCGCTTGGTACGAAGGCCAATTTGGTGCATATTCCCACGGAACAGATTTACCAGTTAGCGGATGCGGCTATTTTTGAGGAAAACCTACTTTATGATCTGACCAGCCATGATGTCAGTTTTTCTGTGAACAGGTTTTTGAAGGATTTTCCGGATTTTGAGTGGATTTGGAGCCTAGAGAGCGCTATTTCTGAGTATATAGCGTATCAGGATGCGCATAGCGCCTTTGCGTTTGATGCGCTGGACTTGGAGGACAATATCATTAGTAGATGGCAACAAGCTACCTTATAGAATACTTGGAGGACTGATCGACGACAGAGCGCATCTGAGCGAAACTTCGCTCAGCTTATAGGTAACTAGGCAGCATGACATGCTATCAACCTGAACTCAAAATAACATGGCATATATCATAACAATTGTTGTATAATGTATGTGCGCCCATCTTATACTAGGGACGCACATCAATGGCTATTCCCGTAGCTATTGCTCTTTTTTATGCTGTTTTTAAACTCAATCATAAACGCTTCGATGGACCGGTCTTTTTGCGTCTGCGCGTTGCCTCTTTCATACTACTTCCAAACGTTAATGCTTCACATAATAGAAGAAACCTGATATAATGAATCTGCAGTCTACAAAGAAATCAGGTGGAAGATATGGGCAGAAAAAGTCCGGTGTTTGAAGAAGCAGAGCGTTCAGAAATCCTTGCGGCTCAAAAGAAACAGCATCCTGTTCATGTTACCCGTCGGTTGCTGGCCCTGAAACTGAAAGTGGTGGATGGATTGGGCAGTGAGGAGGCCGGAAAGCTTGCGGGGATGCATAGAACGAGCGCGAATCGGATTGTCAAAAGGTACCAAGAAGAAGGCATAGAAGCCATCGTAGGCGTACGGCACCACAACGAACACCGTTATATGAGCCGGGAAGAGGAAACAGCCTTTCTATTGCAGTTTCAGCGCCGGAGCGAAGCAGGCCAAATCATAGAAACGCGGGAAATCCATCAGGCCTATGAAAAAGCGGTTGGTCATTCAGTCACCCGGAACATGATCTACTATCTGTTGCGTCGTCATAAATGGCGTAAGGTCATGCCGCGCAGCAGGCATGAAAAGAAAGCCAGTGAAGAAGCGAATGAAGTTTATAAAAAAAATCACCGAAAAGATCAAAACGCTGAAAAAGAGCCAGCCAAAACTTCGGGTAATGTTTCAGGACGAGGCTGGGTTTGGACGGATCAATAAACCCAAGCGATGCTGGTGCAAAAAGGGAATACGTCCCTTTGTACCCTGTCACCATATCCGGGAATACAGATATCTGTATGGCGCTGTGTCTCCACATGTAGAAGTGTCAAACATAGGCAACACAATGGGCGCTTCCTTGGTAGAATTCAGGGCGGCTCAATGGCTCGACATTGAGCCTTGATTGTGCGCTTTAGCCTCCAAAACCACCAGCAGAGCTGGTGGAATAAAAAAGCTTTAGCTATCAGAAACCTCCTTTGCTACAATCGAGAAGGTCTGGCAACCGCACCGAAAGCAAAGGAGGTTTGTCATCGAAGATGAATGACAGTAAAAGCTTATCACACACAAAATGGAACTGCAAATATCACATTGTGTTTGCCCCGAAGTATCGACGGCAAATTGTGTACGGGAAGATCAAAGCGGACATCGGAAGGATTCTCAGGCAACTATGCGATATGAAACAAGTGGAGATACACGAAGCAGAAGCCTGTGCGGATCATATCCATATGCTGGTGAGTATCCGAAATAAGAAAAAGAATCGAAAGAAGAGAAAGGTATAATCAAGAAGTTAAACTCACTACTGATACTGATGTAAAGCTTTATTGCATCCAAAGCGGCGAGGGATTTTATTGTCCCGCAAGGAAGGAAACCGATGGCGTAGCCTAAGCTACGTTGTTGAGGTTGACTGACACAGCAGGGCGATCAAAGACCCGGCGTGACGATGCAATAAAGATTGGAATCAGTATGAAATCAGGACATTTTGCTTTAAAGATATAGAGCCATCACCAAACGAGGATACAATTTAGGTAGCTTCAACACATTGACAGCATATCGGTATTCCGATATATTAAATGTGATAGGAGGTGCTTAAAGTGATGGTTCCGGAACTGCTTGAAAGTAAAAACATGACGCTGTATAAGTTATCTAAAAACAGTGGTGTTCCCTATACCACTGTCAATGACATCTACCATGGAAGAACAAGCTTGGACAAGTGCACAGCGGAAACCGTGTATAAGCTATCCAAAGAACTTGGCTTAAGCATGGAAGAGCTTTTAGCACCGTACTTAAGGGAACGAGTCAGCTTTGAACTTTACAAAAGCAATATTTGCCATAGGTTGAAAGAATTAGGTGACATCGACTTCATTATTGAAACCCTTCAGAAAGATGATATCAGCAAACTATACCGGCGAAAATGGTATCCGGAGAGCCTCTACTTACTTGCGATGCTTGATTATATAAGCCGGGAAAACGATGTACCCCTATGCACAAAGTACGAAGCATTGCGCAGTGTAAAACTGGAGGAAACGCTCTATCCCGCCAGCGTGCTTGCCATGGCCATGGTAAGCGGAGAAGAAAAGATTAAAGTAGACGCATTATCCCAGTCCATCCCAGAGTTTCTGCGTCACAACATCGTAGAAAGCGAGGTTAGGAATGTCATCTGATGAAGTTAGCACATTCAATAAAGACAATTTGGACACCTATTTAAAAGAGCTGGGCAAACTATTCCGAAAACAAAATGGTAAGAGTGCAACGGCGGAAATTGTCCTTGTAGGTGGTGCAGCCATTCTGGTCAACTATGGTTTTAGGGACATGACAACGGATATAGACGCCATCATTCACGCTTCATCTTCTATGAAAGACGCTATTAACCAAGTTGGCGACCAGTACAACCTGCCTAATGGCTGGCTAAATGCCGATTTTATGCGAACCGCTTCCTATACCAGCAAACTCAATGAATTCTCCCAATACTACAAAACGTTCTCTGGTGTTCTTCAGGTGCGGAGCATATCTGCCGAATACTTGATTGCCATGAAGCTTAAGTCAGGCCGGAAGTATAAAAATGACCTGTCCGACATCATAGGCATTCTGGCAGAGCATGAAAAACGAGGACAAGCTATTTCATGGGAAAGAGTGGATCAGGCAGTGGTTAATCTTTATCAAAGCTGGGATGGTATTCATGAAGAGGTCAAATCCTTTATCCAAAACACCTTTGAGATGAGTAACTATGGGGAGGTGTTTAAGCAGGTACAGGAACAGGAACATCTATCCAGGGACATGCTTGTTGAGTTTCAACAGGAGTACCCACATACCGTTACGGAATCAAATGTGGATAGCATTTTGAGTATGCTTACATCTAAAAAGGAAAGAGGAAACCTCAAGAATCAGGAAAAACATACTACTGATACATTGCAGTCAACAAGAAAAAAGGATAACCCTGAACGATAGGAATCAGGTATATGTAATACATCGTCGCATAGAAACAAAATACTGCAATCACTGATATAAGGCACATTTGTAAAAAATACAACTGTGCCTTTTTGTTCATTACAATCAAAAGGAAGGTGCATTTATCTGAGCAAATCAGTATCTAGATCAAAAAAATGAGAAAAAAGAAACAATTGTCCAAACTGCGCCAATTACCGAACTGTACCCGTTCCCCAACCACCCCTTCAAAGTCCGTTCCGACGACTCTATGGAAGCAACCATTGAAAGCATAAAGACATATGGTGTACTGGTTCCTGCTATCGTCCGCCCTCGCAAGGAAGGAGGTTATGAAATCATCGCAGGACATCGCAGGAAATATGCCTGTGAGCAAGCGGGACTTGAAACCATGCCGGTCATCGTGCGTGATCTTAATGATAATGAAGCCACCATCATCATGGTAGACAGCAATTTGCAGCGCGAGAACATCCTGCCTAGTGAACGTGCACAAGCGTACAAGATGAAAATGGAAGCCATCAAGCGGCGGGGTGAACGGAACGACCTGACTTCGGGACAAGTTGGCACGAGGTCACGGTCAGATGAGAAAATTGCTGAAGGTACATCCGAAAGCGCCAGAACTGTGCAGCGCTACATTCGACTTACGGAGTTGATTTCACCGCTTCAGAATATGGTAGACGAAAAGAAAATGGGTTTAACCCCTGCGTCAGAAATCTCGTTCCTGAAACCAAAGGAACAGGAATTGCTCGTTGCAACCATCGAGTCGGAGCAGGCCATCTGTGACAGGATCGCTTTTATAGCGGAAGGCCGGATTGTTGCGTCGGGCACCGTTTCTCAATTGATGGAAAGAATTTCCCACGGCCATGCGATCCAATTTGTTACAGACAAAAACATCGAAAGTTTACCGGTTGATCTTCAAGCCTGTTTTAAGGGAAGCAAAGTCACAGTCCGGCCTGACCATTCCCTTGTCATGGCGTCTGATCAGCGCATTCCACTATTCCCGGTCATGGAGTTCTTTCATAAAAATAAAGTTGAGGTGTACGAAGCGCGTGAACTGCGCCCTTCTTTGGAAGATGTGTTTGTCAAACTGACAGGCATTGAATCTTCTGTGCTGAAGAAAGACAAGGAAAAAGGAGGGCGCCAATGAAAAGCTGGATCGCATTTTGGAACATCCTGAAAAAAGACGTAAAAAATTATTATTTAAAACCGCCCAACATCAGCTGGGGTATTATTTTTCCCCTCTCATGGACACTGATGCAGCTCATTCGCTCTCCCGGCGGGAACATCCTGGAATTGCTCCCCGGTCTGATTTCAATGAGTGTTTTGTTCGGCACCACCTCCATGCTCGCTGTCACAATCACCTTTGAACGAAGCGGAAGGTCGTTTGATCGCTTGTTGCTGGCGCCCATCAATATAAGCGTGATGGTGCTTGCAAAAATTGCGGGAACCATCCTGTTCGGCATTTTCAATGCGTTTGTTCCGGTCATTTTCGCAAGCTTCCTGATTGATCTTGGCGCAGTGAATTGGGGGCTGGTATTTCTAACGGTTTTGATGATTGCCATTACATCAGCGCTCCTGGGGCTTCTGATTGCGGTATCTGCAAAGCAGGTGTTTGAAGCGCAGACATTCTCAAACTTCTTCCGCTTTCCAATGCTGTTTCTCTGCGGGCTGTTTATACCGATTTCCAGTTTGCCTCTTGTGTTGCGGCCTGTTTCGTTCTGCCTGCCGCTTACTTACGGAACTGATATTCTTAGAGGTGCGATTATGGGAGCAAATACCATTCCACCGCTACTCTCTTTCGGAATGTTATTCGCATTTGCGATGGCATTATTTTTAATATCCCGACGTAATATTAACCGGAAATGGATCATGTAAGAGAAGAATTCAGTTAGTGGTTAACATGAACGAAATATAATCCATGGTTGTGAGCAAGCTTGTTGTGAATAATGAATATAGGCAATCGAAACGCAACAAACGAAGAATATCTGCGAATTTATGTTCAATTTTTAAAGCATTTGTTTGTCTTCCACATGTTTTTTTAAAGCCTGAAATGACTTGTCGCTGATGACATGTTCTATCTTACAAGCATCTTCTATCGCTGTTTCCTTATCAACACCAAGCATTTCAAGAATTTTGCTTAAAACCATGTGTTTTTCATATATTTTTTCTGCAAGAAGGAGGCCAGGCTCAGTCAGGGAAATATACCCATCATGATCAACAGTGATGAGTTTGTCTTTTTTAAGGATTTTGATTCCACGGCTGACACTGGGCCTGGAATAATTCATGTACTCAGCAACATCAACGGAACGCACCGAAGATTTTGATTTGGATAAAATATAAATAGACTCGAGATACATCTCGCCAGAAGGTTTCAAGGGTACAATCAACTCCTAAAAGCACGAAATTTTAAGCTTACCAGTCTTATAATACAAAAATCATATATAAAAATCAAAGAGAAGATTGGACGCCCATTTAAAGCATTTAAAGCAAAATTGCAAAATACTGTAATTCTTATTGACAGCTTTGAAATCAGAGGGTATTATTATCAGTGTTAGCAAGTTCTAACTTTTAATTTGTGCTAATCGTTAGCATACGCTAACAGAATGCGTGTTAACACAGATGAAGGATACATGGTGATATAATGGAGCATAGTATGACCTTAAAAGAAGCTATAGAAGGCAAAGAGTACATTATTCAGCAGATTAAAACGGGAGACGAGGAATTAAATGCGTTCCTGTTCTCCCTTGGATGTTATGCCGGCGAAGCGATTACAGTCGTTGCCCATCGAAAAGGCGGATGCACGGTTTCCATTAAAGATGGACGTTATAACATCGATACTCATTTAGCCAATGCCATTGTTGTTTGACAAAATGCAAAGAAAAGCAAGCTGCTTTTTTTTAACCGCGTGTTAGCGATTGCTAACAACAGGACTGCAAGCCAATCCTGAAAGGCGGCATAAAGATAAAATCGAAGGAGGAGTACCCATGAAAATTGCTTTGACAGGCAACCCGAACTCAGGTAAGACCACAATGTACAATGCTTTGACCGGCCGTAACGAAAAGGTCGGTAACTGGGCAGGTGTTACCTTAGAAAAGAGAGAGCACCCGATTAAAAAGTCGTATGCAGGTGATGAACAACTGATTGCAGTTGACCTTCCCGGTGCATACTCCATGTCTCCCTTCACTTCCGAAGAGAGCATCACCAGTTCCTATGTGAAGAAGGAAAATCCGGATGTCATCGTCAATATCGTGGACGCTACCAATTTAAGCCGCAGCCTTTTCTTCACTACACAGCTTTTAGAGCTTGGAATCCCTGTGATCGTCGCCCTGAACAAGAGCGACCTAAATGAAAAAAGAGGTACCAAGATCGATGTGGACATCTTGTCTAAAAAGCTTGGTTGCCCTGTGGTCAACACCATTTCCACCTCCGGCGAAGGCTTGAAGGCTGTAGTTGATGCTGCCGTCGCTCATGCGAAAAACACGCAGAGCGCCCCTTATGCTCAAGGCGACGTTGATTTGACCGACAAGACGGCAGTTGAAAATGCTGACCGCAAGCGTTTTGAATTTGTAAATAAAATTGTAGAGGCTGTTGAGACCCGAAAGGTTTTTACCAAGGATAGAAACGCAGGCGATAAGATTGATGCTGTGCTCACGAACAAATGGCTCGGCATACCGATCTTTGCGGTTGTGATGTATTTGGTGTTTCAAATTTCCCAGGTTTGGGTGGGCACTCCCATTGCCGATCTGCTTGTAGGCTGGCTGGAAGCCTTCCAGGGCTGGGTAGGAGAACTCCTTGCAGACGCAAGTCCGCTTCTTTCCACCATCCTTGTTGACGGTGTCATTGGCGGTGTGATTGCGGTTATTGGCTTTCTGCCCCTTATCATGGTCATGTACTTCCTCATCGCTCTGCTTGAAGACTGCGGTTATATGGCCCGTGTCGCTGTTGTGCTTGATCCAATCTTCAAGAGGGTTGGCCTTTCCGGCAAGTCCGTCATTCCTTTCGTTATCTCTATTGGTTGCGCGATTCCGGGTGTTATGGCAAGCCGCACTATCCGTAATGAGCGTGAAAGAAGAACGACTGCCATGCTTGCCCCTTTCATGCCCTGTGGAGCAAAGATTCCTGTCATCGCTCTCTTTGCGGGTGCGTTTTTTGACGACGCGGGTTGGGTAAGCACCTTGATGTACCTTTCCGGTATTGTGCTTATTTTTCTTGGCGCACTTCTCGTCAACAAGATTACAGGCCACAAAGCAAGAAAATCCTTCTTTATTATCGAACTCCCTGAATACAAAGTACCTTCCCTTTGGAGCGCTTTCAAATCCATGTGTACTCGCGGCTGGGCTTTCATTGTGAAGGCCGCCACCATTATCCTCCTTTGCAACTTGGCGGTACAGCTCATGCAGTCCTTCACATGGAGCTTCCAGGTTGCCGAGTCCGCAGACCAGTCTATCCTTGCTTCCATTGCTTCACCCTTCGCTCATCTGCTCGTTCCGATTGTAGGCGTTCTGTCCTGGCAGCTTGCGGCAGCGGCAGTTACCGGCCTCATTGCCAAGGAAAATGTCGTAGGAACGCTTGCCGTTACTTTTGTTGGGCTTGAGAACCTCATCGACGTTGAAGAGCTTGCCCTGATGGAGGGCGCGGGCATGGAGGTTGCGGGTATTATGGCAATCACCAAGGTTGCGGCCCTCGCATACTTGATGTTCAACCTTTATACGCCCCCCTGCTTTGCGGCTATCGGCGCTATGAATGCCGAGATGAAGAGCGGCAAATGGGTTTGGGGAGCCATCGGCCTTCAGCTCGCTACCGGTTATACTGTGGCATACCTTGTTTATACAATCGGCACGCTTGTTACCGGCGGTGTCCTTAATGTCAGCGCTGCAATAGGCGGTCTTGTCGCTGTTCTTGCCATGGCGGCAGTTATAGCTGGCCTGGTTGCAAACACTAATAAGAAGCTGAAAAAAGAATATGCTCTTAATAATCGCTAAGAGCTAAATCTTTTGCTGGAGTCCTTGGTTATGAAAAACATCGTGATTGTTTTGATTATGCTTGCCATTGTGGCGGCCATCATTCGGTATTTTGCCCGTGCGAAAAAACGCGGTGAAACCTGTATCGGATGTCCTTATGCCAATCAGTGCGAAGACAAGTGTGGCGGTGATCAGCGCGTATAGCGTCAAAGCTGCCAACAGCGAGAGAAGCTGACAATTAAGCTATAAAGCGGAGCTGTCATCGCTTCACACGCTGATGATCTCAAACGAAAGAACGCCTTTTGTCCTGACAATGATTTCAAGGGGTCATGGGATTCAGCGTCACCTTGCTCAAAAAATGTGATTGACAAAACATCTTTCACGCCCCTGAAGGTAAGAAAACCTTGACTAACGTAAAGTGAATGTGAGGAATTTATGATGAAAAGATTGTATTCGCTGCTTTTAGCGATTTTGATGATGCTCAGCCTGTTTGCTGTGGCAGGCGCTGATGAGTATGTGGTGAAGGTGTCTTCGCCCAGCGGCGCTCCCGGGCTTGCGCTTGCAACGCTGGCTGTACAGGCTCCTGAGAACTATACTTATTTGACAGCTGAAACCATCACGGCTGAATTCGCCAATGAAACCGCTGATTTTATCATCGCTCCTCTGAATGCCGGCGCCAAACTCTACAAAGCTGGCAAGTCTTCCTACAAATTAGCGGCTGTGGTTGCCTGGGGCAATCTGTTTATTGCTTCTCAAAGGGAAAACTTCACCTTGGAGGACATTAACGGGGCAGAGATCACCATGTTTGGAGAAAAGACCATCAATTCTTCCATTACTAAGTTTGTATTGGCAGAAAATGGCATCATCCCCGCCAATATTGAATATCTTGCCGGGGCTTCCAATACCCAGAAACTGCTTCTGTCTGACGCAGAAGCCATTGTGCTGACGGCTGAGCCTGCGCTGACGGCAGCCCGGACGAAAAACGACAAAATCACTTCCTACTCTGTTAACGAGTTGTACAAGAGTGCTACCGGTTATGACGGCTTTACCCAGGCAGGTTTGTTCGTGAAGACGGAAACGGCTCAAAACCATCCAGAGGTGGTTGAAAACTATCTGAAGCTGGTGGAAGAATCCTGCGATAAATGCGTTAGTGATGTGGCCGCTGTTGCGGAGGCCGCAGCTGCCATGGAAATTCTGCCAAACAAGAAGGTGGGCATGAACGCCATCCCCAACTGCACCATCCGTTACATGAGTGCCTTGGATGCTCGTGAGCAGGTTGAGATTACTGCCAACATCGACCTGGAGCAGTTTGGCGGCGCTGTCCCTGCGGACGACTTCTATTATGGCGCGAAGTAAGGGAAAAGAGGTTCTGGCTTTTTCCCTTGGTATCATCCTGATTGCTTGTCTGCTGCAAACTGCTGGGTACATCAAAGGTGATGCCATTGTGTTCCCCGATGTATGGGAGATTGTGAAGGCCTTTCTGCGGTTGCTCGTCACAGGGCGCACATACCTGTTAATTTGGACAACGCTCAAGCATTTGCTGATGTCAATGGCGGTATCCACCGCCATTGGCATTCTTATGGGGTTGGCGCAGGGAATGAGCGGTTTTGTTCGCAACCTGTTTAAGCCGCTTATCATCATGCTGCGTTCTCTGCCCATGATAGTTTTGATTGTTGTTATTATGGTCATAGCCAAGTACAAGTGGGTACCTGTGATTGCCCCGTCTCTGGTGCTGATTCCTATTATCAGTGAAGCTACCAGCGAAGGCTTCCGGCGGATTGATCAGGAACTGGTTGATGTCTACCGCATGAACAGCAATATTAATTTCAGTGTGTTGGCTCATGTGTACCTGCCCCTGATGGCAGGATACTTAAAACAGGCTTATGTCAATGCTGTGGGTATGGGAATTAAGCTGACGGTATCGACAGAGTATTTGGTGCAGACCCGAAACTCTTTGGGAAAAGCAGTGCACAGCAGCGGCTATTTTAACGAATATCAGGACATATACGCTTATGCGCTGGTGATGATTTTGTTGATTCTTCTGGTGAGCGAACTGCCCATGTGGCTTGCCCGGAAGGCAAATCAAGCATCCCGGATAGAATGGATTGAAGCATAAACGAGTTTTCAATGCTTTATAAATGAATAAAAACCGGATTTCATCGAAAATCAACGAAATCCGGTTTTTTAGTTGTAATGCGTATTTGACTTAGTTGTTTGGTAATTTATTCAAATCGGGGAATTATCTATCCTTGGTGAAATTTATGCAACGGTCACCCTTCTGCTGTCGGCTTTGATGGCAAAAATCAGAAGAGACAGGTATGGAGCTAAGGTTCCTGAAAACAAAGCTTAAGACAACTTAAAGAAGGAGAAATTCTGAAAATGAAAAAGCGCGTCGCCATCCTGGTCAGCCAGGATTATGGGCCTTCCCATCCCTACCCGGACGATGCTTTGTTGTGTCGAGCTTTTGAGGGGATAGGGCACCAGGCCTGTATTATCTGCTGGGATGACGAAACCGTTGATTAACAGCAGTATGATGCCGCCATCGTCCGCTCCTGTTGGGATTATGACAAACGCCTGCCCGAATTTTTGGACAGGCTGGCGCACATTCATCAGCAAACGGTCTTGCTAAATCCTTTTGAAATCATCCGGGAAAACACGGACAAGCGTTATCTGCTCAAGTTAGAGGAAAGGGGTGTGCCTATTGTTCCAATGGTGGTAGTGGAGAATATAGAAATTGAACCCAATCTGTACCTTAGTGAAAACGAGCAAGGGCTAAAACTGCTCATACAGGAAACCCTGAAGCGGATTTAATATTAGCTGGTTCAAGTGCTCATTCTTCCTCATCTTTTCGCAGCAACTTCACCCAGCGCCTCTGGCGATGCTTATAGAATGACCAGGCAAAGGCGGTGATAAGCCAGGTCATGCCCCAGGCTCCTTCAATCTCCAGGATGTCCATATATTGGGTTTGTCCGTCCTTGGTGGGTGCCACCCTGATGGTATGGTTCCATTGACGGGCAAGGCTGCCGTGCTCAAAAGAACGGATCAAGCCTTCTTGCTTATCGCAGCTGAGGATGAGAATACGGTGCATCCCCAAAGGAAAAAAACCAAGAAACCGGAGGGAAAAGCGGCAGCTTGCACCCGCCCCGTAAACTCCGCCCGGCAGGGGATCCAGCGGTTTGAACGAAAGCAAGGGACGGGCAATGTATTGCAATGTTTTTAGCCTGATTGCCAACTCCCATACCCGTTCGGTGCTTGCGGGAAGCACTTTTTTTATCTGTAAATGGCGGGTTTTGTTCATCTTGTTTTGAATCAGGCAGACTGAGCTTCCACCATGGCAGCAAAGCGGCCTTTTTGTTTAAGAAGCTCCTCTGGCGTACCGCTTTCTGCAATTTTTCCGTCAGCCACCACAATGATTTTGTCTGCCCCTAACACAGTGCGCATGCGGTGGGCGATGATGAGGACCGTCTTGTTTTTAATCAGCTCGCTGATGCCCTGCTGGATTTTGCTTTCGTTCTGGGTATCAACGGACGCTGTTGCCTCATCTAACAAGATGACCGGGGCATCCTTCAACAAGGCTCTGGCGATGGATATGCGCTGACGCTCGCCGCCGGACAAGCGCTCGCCATTTTCGCCGATAGGTGTTTGATAGCCTTGGGGCAAGCGCTTTACAAAGGCATCGCACTGGGCCAATTTGGCGGCATGCAGCACCTCGTCATCAGTGGCATCTTTTTTACCAATGCGAATGTTATCCAGCACGCTCATGTCAAACAGGGTAACATCCTGAAACACAATGGCAAAGTTCTGAAGCAATGTTTCCGGATCGATTTGGGAGATGTCTTCGCCGCCCAGGGTGATACGCCCCCTGTCGATATCCCAAAAACGGGCAGCCAGTTTGGCAATGGTACTTTTGCCGCCGCCGGAAGGGCCTACCAGAGCAGTGACTTCGCCCTGCTTCGCCGTCAGGGATACTCTCTGCAGGGTTTGCATGTCATCCTGATAAGAAAAATCCACATCCTCAAAGACAATGTCATAGCCCTTGGGCTGCATGGTTTCTTTGCCCGTTTGCCGTGGCATGTTGTTCATCTCACGCATGCGTTCAATGCGCACTCTCAGGTATTTCAATGCCGCAAAATTGGACAGCGCTTCGGAAATGGGAGAATAGATGCGGGAGGATACCAGCAAAAACACCAAAAAGGTAAACAGATCTACCTGCCCTTGGGCCAGGAGGGTGCCTCCGCAGATAAGCACGGTGGGCACACCCAAATAAAGCAGCGCGTTGGCAAGGTTTAAAACAGCACCGAGGAGCAGTTCCGTTCGGATCAAGTAGTTTTCATAAGCGTCCAGCTTGGCGTTGAGCCTGCTGGTATAGTTTTTTTCCTCGTTGCAGGACTGAATAACCTGGGCATTGTCCAAGCCTTCCTGGATGAAGTCCGACACATCCCGTTTGATGTGATAAACATCGGTGTGTACCTTCTTCTGATACCGGCTGCTGCTGAGGAACACAAGGGCCGCCACCGGCACCACCCAAAACAGCGCGAGCGCCAGACGCCAGTCAAATAAAAACATCATTACCGCCATCAGCAGGATGCTGATGATGCTGGCATAGACATGGGGCACATTGTGGGAAAACAGGTTTTCAATCTGGTTGGTATCCTCCATGATGGTGCTGGAAAGGTCGGCGATGTCCTTTTGCCCAAAGAAGGAAAGGGGCAGTTGGCGCAGCGTTTCCGCCAGCCTGATGCGGGTTTTGGCGCTTTCATCATAGATGCGGGTATAGGTGCTGCCATACTGGATGTAGTTGATGATATAGATGAGGGTCAAAATCACCAGGCTGACGCCCACATACGCCCAGATACTCCAGGACAGGTTTTGTGCTTTACCGGAAAATACCCGGAGCACATCCCGTGTAAAAAAGGTACACACCATGATGGGTAACATGAAACTGAGGAACTGCAGCACCGTCCACCAGATGGACTTGTTCAAATCCCGGGCGCCTTCCGGTGTCATGGCGTAGCGATTTTGTAAAAAGCGATTCACGCCGATACCTCCTTTTTGGAAGAAGAAACTTTCCAATCAATGGTGGTTTGATATTCTGCCCACATGGCGGCATACATCCCTTGCTTTTGCAGCAACTGCTCATGGCTGCCCTTTTCCACAATCCGGCCCTTGTCCATGACCAAGATTTGGTCAGCATCCACGACAGAGTTCAAACGATGTGCGATCATCAGTGTGGTTTTGCCTTGGCTCAAAGCTTTAAGAGCCTTGCGGATGAGGTGCTCATTCTCCGGGTCAGCAAAAGCGGTCGCTTCATCCAGCAGCACAATGGGGGCATCCTTCAGAATGGAACGGGCCAGCGCAATGCGCTGCTGCTCGCCGCCGGAAAGATAGGTTCCGCGGCTGCCAATGATGGTATCAAGTCCTTGGGGCAGGTTGTCGATAATCTCCCGGGACTGGGACAAATCCACCGCGCGTTGAATGGCTTCCTCTGTAGCGTTTGTTGTGCCAAAGGTAATGTTGTCCCGCAGGCTCATCTTCATGAGGCAGGTGGTTTGGAACACAAAGGAAACATTGTCCATCAGGGTTTCTTTTGCAATATTTTTGACGTTGACACCCCCAACCAGCACCTGGCCGCTGTCCACATCCCAAAAACGCGCGGCTAAACGGGCCAGGGTTGTTTTGCCGCTGCCGGAAGCGCCTACCAGCGCGATGGTTTCACCGGGATTGATGTGGAAAGAAACGCTGCTTACCGCTGGGGTATCGCTGCCGGGATATGTGAAGGTAACGTACTGGAAGGCGAGGGAAGTATCATCGATTTGGGTCTGCTTGCCCCGGGACATATCGGGATAATCAAGCAACCCTTCCATACGATCCAAAACTTGCCCGGCAATCATCTTGTTTTGATACAAGTACATGGATTTCATCATGGTGGTAGAAAATAAGGGCGCCAGCATCAGAAACAGAATAAAATTGCTCAGCAGAATGCCCGCGCTGTCAGATCCCTCCCAGGTAAGCAGGGATGCCACAACCAGGAACATGCCTCCCGCCTGCATAATCATGGTGTAGGCGCTCATGGGGTGCCGCCAGGTGATGGTATAGGCATACACCATTTCCTTGTAATTGAGGATCAGGTTATAAAAACGCTTAAAGGAGAACACGCTCTGCCCGAATGTTTTCACCACCGGAATGCCGCGCACATATTCCACTGATTCGCTGCTCATGGCTTCCAGCGCATTCAGGTATTGGTCCTGAAAAGCCTTGCCGGCGGTGGTCATCATGCCGCCCATGGTCATAAAACCCATGAGAATGGGGATCAGCAGCGCAATGCCCAGCCGCCAATCTACCAGGGCGATCAGCAGCAGCACCGAAAGGGGAGTTATCACTGTTGCCGCCATATCCGGCAGCTGATGGGCCAAAAAGGAGTGAGTGGAGCCTGCTGAGTCGTTGATAATTTTACGCATGCGGCCGGACAGGTTCGTATCAAAAAACCCCAGGGATTTATTAATGATCCGTTCCATACCTTTTTTCTGCAAGGCAACTTCTACCCGGAATCCTGCCAGGTGAGAGAAGAGAAGCGCTGCAAAATAGCAAAGAATGGCAAGCACCTGGGCTGCAAAGGCCAGCCAGGCATATTTAGCCAGTCCCTCCAGTTGCACCTGCCCAGGTGTTTGCAGCAGCTGGCGCACCAGCAGCCACACCATCAGGAAGGGCAACATACCCAGCAAAGCATGAAGCGAAGACAAGACAAGGGACAGGGATAAAAAGAATTGTTTCTCCTCCATAAAAGGCTTAAAGCGTTTCAACAGAGGGGTCTTCCTAGCCTTTTGGGTGTTTCTTTTTGCTTTTTGAGCCATGGTTTTTTTCTACTCCATTCAAATAAAAAACCTGCGCCTTAAGAATAAGGCGCAGGAAAGTAATTTATTGTGCGGTCAGTTGTTCTCCCAGTTGACGGCAAGCAGCAAGCCCTTCGTCATCTGGCGTCAGATGTACAATCAAACCATCCGCAACCAATTGGGCGCCAAGGCTTTCGCATTCCGCCTGCCAGATTCGCATCCATTCGCCATCCCCCCAATCGTATGAGCCGAATAACGCAATCCTTTTTCCGGACAGGCTGCCTTTAACGCCATCAAACATGGGGGCGAACTCGCCCTCCTCCAACTCCTCACCTCCCATGGAAGGGCAGCCGAAAGCGACTGCCTGGTAGTTGGACATTAACTCTGCGTTAAAGTCGCTTGCCTGGTACAAGTCCGCATTGCAGACCTTTGCAATTTCTTCGGCCATGGCCTCCGTATTGCCGGTTCCGCTCCAGTAAACCACAGCTATTTTGGACATTGATAAACCCTCCTGACAGATAATGTTTATATCAAGCAGCGTGAATGAGCTGCAAAACACTCTGCCCCTGCCGCAAGCATTCCAAGCAGTGCTCCCGGCATCTATGAAACAGTTCAAAACGCTCCTTTGCTTTTTCAGGCTGCGTATATACCTTCCAAAGCCCGCAAAAGGCATACCCCTTGCCCTTGTTGGCAATAAAACCCAGCACATCCTCTAAGGGATAACCTAAAAACAGCCCGATTTCGTGAGGAAAATCCAAGGAATTTGTCATCTTCATCAACAAATGCGCCACGTTGGCCTCATGGCCTTTGTCAACCGGATACCCCAGCTGGCACAAAAAACACCGAAACCTAGACTCGGACAGCATGGCTTCTATCATCTGGGGCCGATACACAAAAATTTGTTTAAAACTGCTGTTTCGATCAATCATGCAAACTCGTACAGCTTTTTTGCTCAGCGCCTCGCCCAGTGTTTTCAGCGCTTTTTGAAATGTTTTTTCACAGCGGGGACGATAGGTAAAAAGGCTGCCGGCTTTATAGCCCTGTAAGGTTGCAGAGGTATGGCGCACAAAGATTTTTTCAAAGGATTCTCCCATACAGCCCTCCAAGATAAAATGAACCTCACAAGTTAGCATCAACTAACTTGTGAGGTTAGAATATTCTAACTTTATGGGATTGTCAAGTCTATTTTTTATTTATAGTAAGTTTTTCTTGTTTTATGAAAATGTTCGGAAAAGTGAAAAGAGGGCATAAAAAAGAACAGAATTTAAAAGACGGATAAAGGGGCGCTGGGAAGCGCAGCCCGCTGATCAAAATTCGCCCTAATGGCATATACGGTGGGGCAAAAGTTGTATGAAGTAAAAGTGATTATTATTTTTCTTTACAAGTTGACGGCAGATGGGCGCAGGCAAATTGCCTGAGCGCTTCAAAGGTTTGCTCGCTGATATCGTGTTCAATTCTGCAGGCATCTTCATAGGCCGTGTCCTCATCAACACCAAGCTGTATGAAGATATTTGCCAAGGTCATGTGGCGCTCCATCATGACCCGTGCAATTTCCTCGCCTTTATCGGTTAGGTGAATATGATTCTCATCATCCATTGTGATGTATCCGCCCTTGCGCAATTGTTTCATGGCATAGCTGACGGAAGGCTTGGTAACCCCCAGTGCGTTTGCGATATCAACGGATCTTGCATACCCTTTTTTCTTTTTTAAAAAGAGAATTCTTTCCAGGTAATTTTCTTGAGATTCGTTTATCTGCATTGTACTCCTCCAATAATTTTAGTTATAATCTTTAGCTTAATCTTACAACAAAACAAGAAAAAATACCATGAAAGATGTCATTTTTGGAAGAAGCAGTGTAGAATCAGCGCAATATTCTGTGAAGGTTTTCGGGTTTCTGAAAATATAAAGCAAAATAACCCCATGATTCATATTTCGCGCTTCCAGGGATATCCTGTGCACTTTTTGATGATCATAAAACCTAATTCTGAGCTTTCCTGCTTGCTTCTATATATAAAACAGGTATTACAGAAGGTAGCAGTTCTGATATCTGTGTGTAAAATCCATGCTCTTGCAGGAAGTCCATATATTCCTGCGCCGTCCAAACATGCTGAAAGCCAATGCCCAAAAGCTGGCAGAGCCTGTAGCGCAGCTTTGCCAGGAACCTCAGGTTTTCCCGGACGAAGTTAGGGGCAATCAACAACCCGTCTCGTTTTAATATACGGGCAATTTCTGTCAGAGCCAAGTGAGTATCCGGCATTATATGAAGGGTGTTGGCAATGATAACCACATCAAACTGCTCATCAGCATAGGGCAATGTCCGGGCATCCGCAACCTGAAAGCGCAGGTTGTCAGAGGCTTTTTTCTTTTTAGCTTCGGCAATCATCTGCCGGGAAGAATCGGTGGCAATCATTCTGCGGGTAGCGCTTGCTACCTCCAGGGCAATGATTCCAGGCCCAGCGCCCAATTCCAATACTGTTTTGTCCTTTACCTTCGGGATAATCTTCTGGCATATGGCGGCATAGAGAGGGCAGCTGGGACGCATGGCCAACCGGTAGACCGGGGCTAAATAATCCCAGACATTACGTTGTTTGTTCGGCATGAGCATTTTTCTCCAGAATAAAGTGAATCAATTGTTTCTGCGGCTGGTGTTTGCAAGGCGTGCGATGAACCTCCATGATCTGAAGACTGGGAACGGCGGAAAGCACCATGTACATGGCTTCTTCCGTCATTGAAGCCATAAAGGTGCCAGGCTTTTTCCGCCAGCCTTCTTCTTCACCCTCCATAAAGCTGGCATAAACATAGCCGGCAGGTTTTAGGGCGGTGGCAATGCGGGCGAACGCATCCGGCATAGCTCGTTTTGGGATGTGCAGCAAAGAACAGCACGCCCAGACGGCATCATACAACGCAACATCTTCCAATTGGTCAAAGCGAAGATTTCTTACCGGAATGCCCAGTTTATCGGCTGCAATTTGGCACAGCGCCGGGGCGGCATCGATGGCGCTGACCTGATAGCCCGCTTGCTGAAAAACCTGACTGTAATGCCCGTCACCACAGCCCAAGTCTAAAATATGGTCACCTGCTTTCAGATAAGGAATTAAGAAATGTTCCCAGGGCGGGAATGCTCCGCTTTCCTCCATTTTGTTGTGTGCGAACTGGTTATAAGTTTCAATGGTTTTCTGGCAATATAACCCTTCCAAACCTTCACCTCCACCATTAAGTTAGGCTAATCTAACCAAATATTACTATATGCGGCCTGATAAATCAAGTTCATGAAACATGAAATAAAATTTGTGATTGACAAGGAAACAATAGGCGTGATAGAATTTTTGTTAGTTAGGTAAAACTAACTAATATAATATATTTTAGGAGGAGCATATGCATCGTAAATCTGTTTCTTTGGTTCTTGCGCTGGTGCTGGCCCTGGGGTTGTCACTGGGCGCAGCAGCTGCCACGCTGCAGGGTGACGCCAATGTAGATGGGCGCACCTACCCGGACGTGATGCCGTTCATCCACCCGCCGTTTTACAACATCCGCTTGACGGTGGAAACGGACGACAGCGGAAAAATCACCGCAGTTCAGGACAACGGGACAGGACTGGAAGGCTCCGTAGAGAGCAAGGACATGGAAGAATTATGGGTAAACAAGAACAAGCCCTTCTTTGACATGATGCTGAAATCCGGCTTGCTTGAAAAATTTGTAGGCAAGACAAGGGACGAAGTCGCTGAAATGGCGGTAAACACAGGGGAAGCCGACGCGGTTACCGGCGCGACCATGGTTGGTGTTGCCGCGAAGGAGGCGGTATTGAACGCGCTGGATGGCAAAAAGGGGCTGACCTTCCTGCCCGGAAAAGGCAGCGTGATGCCGGTCAAAGAAATCAGCGGCCGTAATGTGGTGCTGGAAAGCAAATTGCCCGAGGGCTTCCAGGTGGAAGTTGTCGATGTGCGTCACGGTGTTAAAAACATGGACGTACTGGACGCCCAATCCTATCAGGTGGAAATAAAGGATGGCCTGCTCTCGCTGCATTTTGAAAATGACCTTGCCCCCGGCAAGTACTTTGTCAATGTGGTGGATGCCTCCCGTACTTTCCGCGCGCCCAATTTTGAAAGCGGGCATGGCGAAGAGGATGAGGCGCAGGCCCCCCGCTTTGTGGTGGATAGCGGCCTTCAGGCAGGGAACATCCGGATGGAAGGCAGACAGATTGTTCTGGAAAATGGAGATCTGGCCAATTACCTGAAAAATCTTCAACATGTGCTCGTTCTGGCTGAAGGTGCTGAAAAGCCCGTTGAGCAGGAACCGGTCGGCCATCACGGAACGGTAAATGAGCGCTTTAATCTGCTGACGGAAAATGGAGAACTGAACCCGGACGCTACGCTGTACAACAAAAAGGATCGGACAGAAACCCCGATCTTTGAAAAGGGAAAGACCTACGAAATTACAGTGGTATCGTATGGCTATCCCGATCTCACGGTGAAGTACACAGCAGAATAAGCGCTTAAACAAAAAGGCTGTCCCTATTGGGGCGGCTTTTTTGTTTCTTTACTACTTCTTCTTCGTGAAATTTTTCAAATTTTAAAATTACTATATTCTACCATCTTAAAAAGTGGGCGAGCTATATAACAATGCCAAAAAGCATAAAAAGATGCTGGTTTTTTATTTAAAGTTCGGCTTGATACACTCTGGTCTCCGTGAATGATAAATAAGCGAGATAAGTGGCTATGGGTGAAATAACAAGAAAGACTCTTGACAAATCGTAGAAAGTTAGAATAACCTAACCTTAGCGTGTTAGGTGATTCTAACAGCTATTCTGCCTGCACCAGCAGAAAAAGACGAGGCAAAAGATGATGATTAACAAACGACTGATTGGTATGGTCAATGAAAGCAAAAAATACATCGCTGGAAATATGGCATGTCAATGGATATCCCTGGCAGCGAATATTGCAATGATGGGTGCTGTTGCCCATCTGCTGCAAAGGATTTATGAGGGAACTGCCGATAGACGGCAGTTCGGCATGACAGCAGCGGTTGCCCTTATCGCTTTGATTGTTCGTTTTCTATGCGCCACATTAGCCAGCCGTCTAAGCTACCTTAGCTCCAAGGCAGTCAAAAAGACCCTTCGTGAGCTGATATATCGTAAACTGCTCTGCTTGGGTACTTCCTACAAAGAAAAGGTACAAACCTCTGAGGTTGTACAGGTGGCGGTGGAAGGTGTGGATCAACTGGAGTCGTATTTCGGTGCTTATCTGCCGCAGTTTTTCTATGCAATGTTAGCTCCGCTGACGCTTTTCGGTGTTCTTAGTTTTGTAAATTTTCCCTCCGCGATCGTGTTGTTGATTTGTGTCCCGATCATTCCGGTGACGATCGTTGCGGTTCAGCGTTGGGCAAAGAAACTGCTCAGCAAGTATTGGGGTCAATATACTGCATTGGGAGATACCTTCCTTGAAAATCTGCAGGGTCTGACTACAACAAAAATTTATCAATCCGATGGGTTCAAACATCAGGAAATGAACGAACAAAGCGAACACTTCCGCAAGATTACCATGAAGGTGCTGACCATGCAGCTTAACTCTATCACCATTATGGATCTTATCGCCTATGGAGGTGCTGCATTGGGGGTCATTCTGGCAGCCAGCCAGTTTCGCGCCGGTTATGTTAATCTGGCAGGCTGTTTGATGATTATTCTTTTGGCCGCCGATTTTTTTCTTCCCATGCGCTTACTGGGCAGCTTCTTCCACATCGCTATGAACGGCGTGGCTGCTTCTGACAAGATTTTCATCCTGCTGGATTTACCCGAGGAAGAGCAACAGGATGGCATCGTACCGCAGGATTGCACCATTCAAGTAAAAGACCTCCGTTTTTCCTACGAGCCAGAACGGGAGATTCTTCATGGTGTAGATATGATATTTCCGAAAGGGAGTTTTACTGCCATTGTTGGTGAAAGCGGCTGCGGAAAGTCTACCATTGCAGCTCTTTTGATGGGGCGAAACAAGGGTTATAGCGGCCAATTGACTGTAGGCGGGATGCCCCTGGCTAAAATCAGCGAATCAAGTCTGATGGAGAATTTTACCTATGTCAGCCATCAGAGTTATTTGTTCAAGGGGACTGTTCGGGACAATTTGTTAATGGCAAACCCCAACGCCACGGACGATGTTCTGTGGGCGACGCTGGAACAAGTCAATCTGGCGGATTTCCTCCGTCGTGAAGGCGGGCTGGATACCGCGCTCAATGAAAAGGCATCCAATCTTTCCGGCGGCCAGTGCCAGCGCCTCGCCCTTGCAAGAGCATTGCTTCATGATAGTCCAGTCTACATCTTTGATGAAGCTACCTCTAACATAGATGTAGAGAGCGAGACTGATATTATGGCGCAAATCCATAAACTTGCCCATTCCAAAACCGTCATTTTGATTTCTCACCGGCTTGCCAATGTAGTTGGTGCGGACAACATTTATGTTCTGGAAAAAGGCATCATCGCAGAGAGCGGCACGCACAACGAACTCTTAGAAAGGAACACAACTTACGCCCAACTTTGGAATGCCCAGCAAGAACTGGAACGCTTCACGAAAAGAGGTGCTGCACAGTGAGACGCAACGGATTTCAAGTGATGGTCCGTTTGGTAGGGCTGGTAAAACCGCTTACCGGCTATATGATTCTTGCCATCATCATGGGACTGATTGGTCATTTATGCGCTGCCTTTATTACGGTATTCGGCGGCTATGCTGTACTGCATATACTCTATCCGGAATGGCACATGAATCTCAGTGTGGTTTTCAGCGTAGTTCTAATATTCGCTGTGGTACGCGGCTTCCTTCGCTATGCGGAGCAGGCATGCAACCACTTTATCGCTTTTAAATTATTGGCATTGATTCGTGACAAGGTTTTTGGCGCCCTGCGCCGCCTGTGTCCCGCTAAATTGGAAGGTAAAGATAAGGGGAATCTAATTAGCATCATCACCTCGGATATTGAATTGCTGGAGGTGTTCTACGCCCATACGATTTCGCCTGTCTGCATCGCGACTTTGTTCTGCGTTGTTATGGTGATATTCATCGGAAGTTACCATATCGCCCTTGGCGTACTGGCGTTGGCAGCTTATATCACTGTGGGGGTCATCATCCCTCTGTTGACTTCTAAATTCAGCGGTGAGGATGGCATGAAATTCCGCACCAAATCCGGCGAGCTTGCCAGTTTTGTTCTTGATTCACTGCGCGGTCTTTCGGAAACCCTGCAATATCGTCAGGGTGCACAGCGCATGTCGCAGATGAACAAACAGACGGAGGAACTTTCCAAAGCTGAAGAACGCATGAAGTGCATCGCAGGCCGCAATACAGCGATTACAAACACCGTTATTCTGGTATTTGATCTGTCCATGTTGTTTGTATCAGCCTATTTGTGCGACTTCTCCGGCGCGCTGATTTGTACGCTGGCGCTGATGAGTTCTTTTGGCCCTTGTGTGGCCCTATCCGCTCTTGGTTCCACCTTGCAAAACACCTTTGCCGCTGGTAACCGTGTGCTGGATATCCTGGATGAAACGCCGCTGGTGACGGAAGTGACGGGAAGAAAAGAAGTTACTTTCCTCGGGGCTGCCGCCGAAAATGTTACCTTTGCCTATGAAAAAGAAACAATTCTAAACGGTTTTTCTGTGGAGATACCCAAGAATCAAATCATCGGTATTGCGGGACGCAGCGGTTCCGGGAAATCTACGCTGCTCAAACTATTGATGCGTTTCTGGGAGGTTCAGAAAGGCTCAGTCAAAATTTCGGAGCGGTCTGTGAATGAAATCAATACCACCAACCTTCGTGACATGGAAAGCTATGTGACACAGGAAACTCACCTGTTCCATGACAGCATCCGCAACAATCTGCGCATTGCCAAGCTGGACGCTACTGAAGACGAAATCATCACCGCTTGTAAAAAGGCCTCCGTCCATGACTTTATTATGAGCCTGCCCAGCGGCTACAATACACCAGTCGGCGAGCTTGGCGATACCCTTTCCGGCGGTGAGCGCCAGCGCTTGGGGCTGGCAAGGGCATTCCTTCATGACGCGCCGTTTATGCTGTTGGATGAGCCGACCTCCAATCTGGACAGCCTGAACGAGGCGGTCATTCTAAAATCTCTTCATGAGGAACGATCTGGCAAGACAGTCGTTCTGGTATCCCATCGGAAATCTACCATGGGCATCGCTGATAAGACCTACTCGGTAGAACACGGGCGAGTCAGCTGATGGACATACAAATCAAGCGGGAGCGTGAAAAGAAAACAGTATCCCTGATGATTGCTCTCTACTGCAGGAAAAAACATGGCTGCAAGGCGCTTTGCCCTGATTGCGCCGCATTAGATGCGTACGCCCGTCAGCGCAGTGATATGTGTCCCTTTATGGAAACCAAGACCTTTTGCTCTCATTGCAAGGTTCATTGCTATAAATCCGATATGCGCGAAATAATTCGAGCAGTCATGCGCTTTTCAGGGCCCAGGATGATATTTCACCATCCCATCATGGCCATCCGACATGTCATCGTATTGAAGAAAGAAAAGAAACGACTGGAGGGACACTCATGAACGTTAAAAGAATCTTGTATATCATTCTTGGCTGCATTGGCGTAGGTTTAGGCGCAGTGGGAGCAGTTGTTCCCATGCTTCCTTCCTTTCCGTTTTTAATGCTGGCGGCATTCTCATTTGCCAGAAGCTCTGAAAAACTGGAACGCTGGTTCAAAGGTACTAAACTCTACAAAAATAATCTGGAAGACTATGTTGCAGGTCGTGGCATGACATGGAAAACTAAGATTCGAATCATGATTACAGTTACATTATTGATGGGCGTTGGCTTTGTCATAATGGGCACGAAGGGCATCATGGTTGGCTGTCTTGTTCTGAGCCTTGTCTGGTTGTTCCACATGGCCTATTTCTGTTTCGGAGTGAAGACGATTCCTGCAGAAAAAGGAGAACATCAGCGTATAAGGAAGGATACTAACTACTTATATAAAGGCTTTGCTGAAACAAGAAAGGAATCAAATGAAGCCGGATTATAGAAACTGGGTGCCAAAATACATACTTTACCTGTTGGGTTTCTTTGCTGCTCTTTGCTGTTTGGCAGCAATGATTCTTCAATGGACGCTGCATGCTGGGACAACAAAAGCGATTTTAAGTTCTGTTTTGCTCGTTGCAGCCATTTTGTTGACAGCAGCTTTTCTTTGGATGGCAAGAATGTACCGCGCTTTTTCCTATGATGGCAAGCGCAAGCTGTCCAAAGACATTGTTGAAGGTATCTCCGGCTATGTTAAAGTGCCCGAAAATGGATTGGCGTTGGATGTTGGTTGCGGCAGCGGCGCTTTAACCATTGCTGTAGCCAAAAGGAACCCGTCAGCTTTGGTTATCGGTGTTGATCGGTGGGGCAAAGAATACGCTTCCTATAATAAAAGCCTGTGCGAGAAAAATGCGAAAGCGGAAGGTGTTCATCGTGTTGAATTCAGAGAAGGAGACGCTGTTCAACTGGACTTTCCGGATGAAAGCTTTGACGCTGTTGTAAGTAACTACGTTTACCACAATATTACTGGAGTAGACAGGCAGCAAGTTCTGTTGGAAACGCTTCGGGTGCTTAAAAAAGGCGGGAGCTTTGCTCTTCATGATATTTTTTCGAAAGGAAAATACGGCGATATGCCATCTTTTATCAACAAATTAAAAGGCATGGGATATGAAAAGGTTCAGATGGTTGATACGACAGACGGGAAGTTTATGACAAAAAAAGAAGCTGCCATGTACAGCCTGCGTCACTCGGCAATCCTTTATGGAAGAAAGTGATGCCGCCCATGAAACTTAGCAATAAAATCATTATGGGGGCCTTGTGGCTGGCTCATTATTTATATCCGCTGCCTGAGAAGGCGGATGAGATCCAGGCTCATGCCCGAAAGCATAATGAGCGCCAAGTATTTAAGCTGCCAAGGAACAGGAGGGGCATTGTCTATAAAGACCTGAAAATCGATACGAAGATCGGGTCATACCATTGCTTGCGGATGAAAAAGAAGGAACAACTTCCCAAGAGAGCGATTCTTTACATTGGCGGTGGAGGAGGGGTCTATCATTATTACCAGTCCCAACTTGTTCTTGCCAGGAAACTCTTAAAGCGGATAGACGCTGAGATTTATTATCCATTCTATCCCCCTACCACCCAACATCCTGTCAATGAAACATTCCGTATGATCTTTGAAACCTATCGCGCCATGCTACATGATTACGGACATGAAAAAGTGTCCGTGATAGGCTTATCTTTCGGGGGCACGGCTGCCATGACCATGATTTCCTGGAACAATTATTATAAAGAAAAACTTCCCATGCCGGCTCTGACCATCGGGCTCTCTCCCGGCCATGTGCCGGCAAATCAGGCCGAAAAAGAAAGCCTTGAAGCCTATCGGGGGATAGACCCTTATATTCCTGTAGACCTGATAGAAGCCTATGGGCAAATCAACCGAGGCGGGCAAGACTTAGAGGACTGGCTTATTCATACTGCCCATGGAGATTTTCGAAACGCCGGAAGGATTTTTCTGTACTTTGGCGAGAAAGAAAGCCTGGTTTATGCAGCCCCCATCTATCAGCAATCTCTGGATAAAGCGGAGGCTGATTACAAGATTCATATAGAACCGGGCATGCCCCACTGCTATGGGGCTGTCAGGATAAACAGAGCATCCAAAAGAACCTATGACGAATATGTAAGGCTCATCAACAATCTTTAAAGAAATGAGGATAGCATGAAAGAGAAAATTGGATGCAAAGAAGATATCAACTGGGACAGAGTAAGTTTCTTCCTAAAGATAGGCATTATAGGAGCTTTTATGAACCTTGCAGGCGATCTGCTTGCAGGCTGGGGTGTTCGGGATACAAGCCTGACTGGGATAGAGGGGATGGTTTCTCCGTACCTTACAATGCCTGACAGCAGGATATTCTGGTCGGCCATGTTGGGACTCATTGGCGCACCTGTTTCTGTTATCGGCCATCTGGGCATCTACAAACTGATCAGGCCTTATTCTCGGCAGTATTCTAAGTTGTTTGGCGTGGGTCTGCTGGGTCTTTTGGTTTTGGGCGGCCCCGGTGTTCACATGTCTTCCTTGGCTTCCGCCTTTTTTTATAAATACATCACAGCGGCCAATCCCGAAACTGCCCTGGCTGCTTCCATAAAATTTGTATGTTACTTTTCTTTTCCCCTTTATATCGCTTTTTTTGTATTCTGGCTGATACAGACGTATGCGCATATCAGGGCAATCGCTGGAGCTTTCAGCTCTTATCCGCGTTGGTGCTGGGTATTTTCCATACCGGTGGGGGGATTGCTTTTCAGCCTTGTTATCGTTTTTGGCAACCACGCAATGGTCAACGCCATCATGGTCGGCGCCCTTACTTTGGGGAATATTTGGACATTGGGCGGGCATTTGCTGATGCTGGGAAAGGCCAAAGAAAACTGGGAAACAACTCTATCTGACTAACGAACCAAGCCATTTAAAAATGCAGGAGAAGGGTGCGTGCTGATATGAAAAAAGTTACAATCGAAAAGAACACCGTTCAGGAAACACTGATCATTCCTTTGTATGGAAGAAAAATGTGTTCGGAAAAATTCCCTGAACTCTATAGGGATGTTTACGCAGAGAAATTATGCGATAGGCTGGATTATGATTTTTCGGAATTAGAGAAAAAGAAAAACTCTTTCTTGTATGAATTCGGCGCTCTCGAAGCGGCAATGCGTCAGTTGGATATGATATGGGAAATTAAAGACTATTTGGGGAAATATCCTAAAGCAACGATTGTTAATCTCGGCTGTGGCTTGGATGAAACAGGAAAGGCTTGCGATAATGGTTTGTGCACCATGGTCAATGTTGATTTTCCGGATGTTATATCTGTTCGCGAGCAATTAGTTGACAAACATGAGCGAGAAACGAATATTCCATGCGACTTAAACGATTACTCTTGGATGGATCAAGTGGACGGTTCCAATGGGGTTATTTTCTTTGCTGCAGGTGTGTTTCATTATTTTAAACAGGATGAAGTAAAATCCCTGGTCTTGGAACTTTCAAAAAGATATCCGGGCGGATGCTTGGTTTTTGACAGTGTAGGAAAGCTTGGTTTAAAGCTGATGATGTCAAAAACTTTGAAAAACATGGGCATAAGCGATGTGAACGGTTATTTTTATGTAAATAATCCGCCCGAAAACTTGAACTGGTCAGAAAGCATAAAAGCCACCTCGAAAGGCTATATGTTGGGTTATTATGATATGAAAAGCCCTGGCGTTCATTTCTTGCACCGGTTGCTTGCAAGCATCGGTGATAAGGCAATGAAAATGTCCATTAATCGAATGGATTTTGAATAGAAATCAGGTAACAAAATTGACACGGAGGCGAGGGCGAAAAGCTGGCTTCTGCTGTCATTCTTACCACCTTTGTGAAGAAATAAAGCTACCCACATATGAAGCGTTAAAAAAGATCTAAAGACTTGAGGTAAAAGAGGAAAAAGCGTGTCAAAAAAAGCCACCAAACTGCAAAAGAAAGTCATGAGCAGGATGTTTAGAGGCAAGGGGATTTTTAAGCCTTTGAATACCGGGTTGATAGATGAACATGTGGCTTCCCTTAGGGAATGGGTTGCCAATATTTTCTTTTATACAAAAAATGGGAATACCATCATGATTGATGCCGGCTACAATTATGACCGGCTGGAAGAAAAAATGTCGTGGCTAAATCTGAATCCCAAAGAAATTTGCCATATTTTAATCACACATCAAGATACTGACCACATGGGAGCAGTGGAAAGAGATAGTGCGCTTTTATTTAAACATGCAACGCTCTACCTTGGTGAAATAGAAAACAGATACCTTACAGGCGAGGTGCGCAGAAAAGTTTTCCGGGGTTTGTACAAGCTTCCCAAAGTAAAAACAGACAACAAGAAAGTACTTTTGAAAGACGGTCAGGTTTTCTACATAGATGATATCAAAGTGGAGTGCATGCTTGTTCCCGGACATACATGGGGGCATATGGTCTACTTAGTTGATGACAGGTATCTGTTTACGGGCGATACAATCTGGTTTGGAGCAGATGGCGGCTATAGTTTTTTAAGTACTCTGGCTGAAGATAACAAGCTATCGGTACAATCCCTTGCCCGGCTAAAAAGAATCATAAAGGGAAAACAGAAGAATATAAAAGTCATAACGGGTCATACGGGATACACTGACGATTTGGACTTTGCTTTCGCTCACGTAGACAAGGTTTGTTCACCCTTTTTTCGAAAAGCTTATAATCCCTTTGCGCCCTATGACGGCTACGATGAATCTGACGACACAAGAGAAGAATGCAGGAAAAGCCAATTGAAACATGCAAAGGAAGCATCGGTGTGAAAGTATACGAATTTGGTGAAGGCAACAAAGAAACCTTGCTGATGTTTCAATGTGCTGCCGAACCTTGGTGGGTATTTAACCCTTCGGCAAAAGCAATTTCGAAAGATTTTCGTGTTTTTCTTTTTATCTCTGATGGACATGATGAAATGGGAACGGACTTTGTTTCGATAGAAAAGAATGTCGAGCAGGCCGTCTCCTATCTGCATGGGAAAGGCGTTCGGGCTTTGGATATGGCATATGGTGTTTCTATGGGCGGGGCAAGTGTCATGTATATGCTGGCACACCAAGCAATGCCGGTAAAGAAAGCCATCGTCGATGCAGGTATCACGCCGTATTCCTATCCGAAATATGTGTGCCGAATGATTGCCGTAAAGGATTACTTGTTGCTCAGAATCGCTTTCAAATCGTTAAGGCTGATGAAAATGCTGATGCCTCCTGAGCGCTGGACACCTGAAGGGGAAGATCCGCAAGAACATTATCAAAAGTTGTTTGAATTTGGGAAACATCATTATTCAGGTAAAACGATCTACAATGTTTTTTGGTCGGCTAATAATTATCCCATGCCTGACCCTGTACCCGCATCGGATACGGAGATGGAATACTGGTATGGAGAAGAAGAAAAAAGAGCAAGGAAAAACAACCTCGCCTACGCAAAGAAAGCATTTCCACAGATCATTCCAAAAGAATTTAAGGGATTGCAGCATGCGGAGCTTGTGATGATGTTTCCGGAACGCTTTCATCAAGAGGTTTTGAGATTTTGGAATGCGTGAAAATTCCAATGCACCAGTTTTTATTCGGAGGGAAATATGGAACGAAAAGAGAGAATTCGCAGTGCATACCGGCTTACCGGCAGCAACAGCTTTTATGACGGCATGGTCACATGCTCCACATTGATGGGCAAGGCAGTTTCCAGGCTGGTTTGGGACATGAATGCTAAGGACAGTGCAGAATACCAGGCACAGGCCCTTTCCGGTATCCCTGAGGGCTTTTCAGGAAGTTTGCTGGAAGTTCCCGTGGGAACAGGCGTACTGACCATTCCTGTCTATCAAACCATGCCGAAAGCCCGGATTACCTGCTTGGACTACTCGCCGGATATGATGGCGCAGGCGCAGGAAAAAGCGGAGCGAATGGAACTTGAAAATGTTGCTTTCCAACAGGGAGATGTTGGCGCGTTGCCCTTTGAGGATGGCAGTTTTGATGTTGTTCTGTCGCTCAATGGGTTTCATGCCTTCCCCAACAAAGGAGCGGCATATCGGGAGACCTTTCGGGTGCTGAAAAGCGGCGGCGTGTTTTGCGGTTGCTTTTATGTGACGGGCCGCTGTAAACGGACGGATTGGTTTATCCGCCATCTTTATCAGCCGCTGAAATTCTTCACCCCTCCCTATGAAACCATGGACAGCCTGCATACACGGCTTAACAGCATGTACAGCCAGGTGGAGCTAAACCATGTTAAGGCCATTGCCTGGTTTGTGTGCCGAAAAGAATGATTTTTATAAAATATTTCCGTTCAAAGTGACATTGTTTGATGGAAAAATTATTCCAGTATTGTCACGCTGCAGGGTTTACCGCAGGATGATTCATTTACGAGCAGCAGTCAAAAAGTTGCTTGAAAACTTACAGAGAATGACTAAATATCCAACCATATCATGCAGGAAGGTTCCATGAAACAACAAACTTTTCAAGTAATCGGTCTGGCTTGCGCTGCCTGCGCCGCTCGGCTGGAAAGAGTGATTTCCCACTTGCCGGGTGTAGAAAGCGCCAGCGTAAACCTGGCCACAGAAAAACTAACGGTACAATATAACAGCAACTCTGTTACGGAGGAAACCATCCGGCAGGCGGTAGAAAAGGCAGGCTTTCAGTTGGCTTTTGAGCCAGAAAACCAACGGGCTTCTATCCCCATTGCAGGAATGACCTGTGCTGCCTGCTCCAGCAGGGTAGAAAAAGCGCTTTCCGGCATGCCGGGAGTCGCTTCTGCTGCTGTCAACCTGGCGACGGAAACCGCTTCAATTACCTATTGTCCTGATGCTGTCCGTTTGCGGGAAATCCGGCAAAAAATCCGGGATTTGGGCTATGAGCCCCTGGAAAAACGTCAGGCCTCTGCTATAGAAAAAACCAGAGAGCAAAAACAAAAAAAATCAGCGCCATGTGGAGACGCTTTATCATAGCGGCTGTTTTTGCTGTTCCGCTTCTTTACTTGGCCATGGGTCCCATGGTGGGGCTTCCAGTTCCAGGCTTTATAGACCCATCCCTGCATCCCCTGGCCTTTGCTTTGACGCAATTGGCACTGACGCTGCCCATTGTCTTTGTTGGCCGCAGGTTTTACTCCTCTGGCATAAAAGCGCTTGTTGCGGGAGGGCCAAATATGGACTCCCTGATTGCCATTGGTACAGGCGCTGCCATGCTATACAGCCTGTATGGCATCTGGCGTATTTGCTCTGGCGACCAGCAGGGTGTCCACGCCCTGTATTTTGAATCTGCCGGGGTCATCCTCACCTTGATCATGTTGGGCAAAACCTTGGAAAATGTGTCCAAGGGCCGTACCGGTGAGGCAGTGCGCAAACTTATGGATGGGCAGGAAGATCGTTGCGGACGGCGCAAGCGGCTGTGTAAAGGAATGTGAAAAGCATAATTTGCCTTTTTCAGCAAACTTTAATTATACCATATATCGTTCGTTTTCTATTGCTTCTATGAGCATCTCTTCCCATGGCTTGACAAAGTCCCAACTCCTGCGCTGGGACTTTGTCGACAGTCTGTATTTATATTTTTTGATGCCTGATTAAGGGATGCAGATTTGGGTCTGAATAATTCTTTTTAAAGGGGGCTCGCGTTTCGCGAGGGCCTTATATGTATTTTATTACGTTCTGCGGATTTTTATCCAATTATCTTTTCGCTGATGACAGCGTTTGTTTTATGATCAGCTGACATAGGTCGCTTTAATGTAATTTATGGTCTAATTTAGACCGCTTACAAGGGCGGCCAAAACACCCACCCTCTTAGCGATGCGACAAAATAAACTTTCTCAAAATGAAACACCCAGACCCATTACAATGCCATTCTTGTCACAACGTCAGAATGTTCCATTTGGGCAGATTATATATTTTTCAGTAACTACAATAGATACCTGCTCGTTCACTGCAGGGATGACACTTGTCCTCTGTATAGCTATCCCGGAAGCCTTACCGATGTGTCCTGCGATCCCATGAATTTCGAGGTCACAAAGTCGGATTATTTGTTCCGGAATACGCTAAGAAGAAAATAACAGAGGCAGACGACCGCCAAACGAAATGCGGATTCTGGCAACCAGAATGTTCTAAATCTATGAGCAAATTGTAAACATTGCACCAACTTGTCACATTTGATATCATTCCGTACCATAATATGCATTACTTTTCCGATAATCCAGAATCGCTTGTCGATTAAGATCAGATAGAGGGGTCTATAAGAACCAGACGGTCGAGTGCCTTTAGGCAATCGGCCGGATGGTTCGGGGTTGAACGCAAGTTGCACAAGCTGATAGCAACCGCTCCGCTGTAGCCCCAAAGCGAAAGCGGAAGCGGTTGCGGATTGAAGACAAGGCGTGGAGAGCTCATGAAGAGTCTCTCCGCGCCGCTCCGGCAGGCCGCCCAGTTGACCAAATTTATTTTAAGGAACGGGAGACGATGTTACAAGCCATTCCGTTCCGCGCCGCCCTCCAAAGCGGCGAAAAGAACGGATGTGGCGGTTAGGAAAAAAGAAAGCTTGTGAATATCTCAGGCTTTAACTTATCTGGATCGTTGAGAGCAAGATGAACTTCCCCGGTTCATCTTGCTCTCAAGCAAACATTGACTTTTTAGCATATATACATATCCACTGCGGGAAGGAGCGCAGCGCCGCGGTCTCCCTTCGGAGGGACCTTTTTATTGCTGAAATTTATGAAAACAATGGCTATCTGATCCAAAGACTGCAAACAGGATCAACCTCCTCCAACTCCCCGGCGCAGGGCCGGCGCTCAAAGCTCCCTTCAAACCGGCGCGTCACCAGCCGGTTGCGCAAAGAATCGACAGAGAGATAGAAGGGGCCTCTCTTTGAACAGCGGCATATAAGCCGCCCATATAGCAAGCGCGGCGTTCTGACAGCCGCGCTTTTGCGTTTCCGGGTGTCAGAAAAAATATAATGAAAGGAGATTCTCAAATGAAAAACAAAAAAATCACAGGACATTAGATGCCGCATATCAAGATATGGGACAGCCTGATGGGAAGCGGCAAGACCACCAGGGCAATCAAGGAAATCGAGCAGAATCCGGAACAGAATCACATCGTCCTTGTCAAATACCTGGATGAGGCGGAACGGATCATCAGGGCATGCCCTCGGGCAGAATTCCATCAGCCGGATGCTTCGAAATATGGGAGCAAGCAAGCTCACTTCCACGAATTGCTGCGGGACGGCAAAAACATCGTCACGACGCATCAGCTGTTTAAAGACCTGTCAATTACCAAAAATGAACACAAGCTGATATCTGAATATGGCTACAAGCTCTATATGGATGAAACAATCGAGGTGATTGAACCCCTGAATATCAGTTCGCACGACAGAAAGGAGATCATGGAAAGATACGCTGAGGCCGGCGGTGACGGACTCGTCAAGTGGACAGACAAGGACTATACGGGAAACCATGACAGCATCAAACGGCAGATAGAAAACAAAGCCATCTATTTATACCGGGACAAAACATTCCTCTGGCTGTTCCCCATTGAACTGATCACATCCTTCCGTGAGATCACCGTGATGACCTTTCTGTTTGAAGGCAGCCATATGAGGGCATACCTTGATTTGCATGGGCTGGGTTACGAGTACTGGCATATTCAAGACCATGAACTGGTCAAAGGCAAACAGGACTTGAGGCCGGAGCTGCCAGGGATCCGCGGCTTGATTGACATCTGCGAAGGAAACTTGAACGATATTGGCGATCACAGAACCGCCCTGTCGTCCACATGGCACAAAAATAACAAACAAAAGGTAAGGACACTGGAACTCAATGCCCGAAACTACTTTGAGAGAAAACGCGGCGCAAAGGCAGAGGAATCGCAATGGACTACATTCAAATCCGCGCAACGAAGGACGGATAAACCGCCATCTCTCTGCGGAAAGCATTATGTGTCATCCTTTGTGCCGCTGAACGCGGTTTCAACAAATGACCATGACAGGAGATTACACCTCGCGTACCTGGTGAATGTGTTTGAACATCCGAGTATCACTATGTGGTTCCGTGATCAGGGAATTACACTGAACGAAGATCTTTATGCCCTGTCTCAAATGCTTCAGTGGATCTGGCGCAGCGCTATCCGCAGAGGTGAGAGTATCAGCATCTACGTGCCGTCCAGAAGAATGCGGCAGTTGCTGATTGACTTTCTCGAGCAGAAGCCCCTGGACATTCCGCCTCACGTTGCGGATAAGGCTGACCCTGTGGGAAAATCGTTCCCACAACTCCCAAAAAGGTGAGTTAAATCAATGGGTTTCAGGGGTGTTTCCTAAAATAAAAAGATCAAAAAGATCATCATTTTCTACCGGCACACCGCCGCCTTGTTTGAGGCGGCGGCGTGCCCATATCCTCTTGGTGCGCGGTTTAGCAACTCGCTCAATTTCTCAAGTTGAAAATATCAACAGAAACTTGACAGTTCGCAATTTCAACTCTGACGGAAAACCCGGTATTCATCAGGATAATCCGGATTTCCTTCACGCGCAAAACGCAACTATTTACTGCAATTTAACTACAAAAACTCTGCTATTCACGCGTAAAGGGCGCTTAAACGGAGCAATTCCGCGCTTTCAAGATGATACTCTGGCGGCAACGCAGTTCATTGCCTGTGCCGGCGCTCAGCAATCCGCCTGCTGATGGTACTGACGCTGACGCCGGACGCCCTGGCCGCGTCGTTCAGCGACACGCCCTTGTCCACAAGCTTCAAGGCCTGCTTCACCTGCTCGGCGTTGGCCCGTGGCCTGCCGCCCACCCTGCCCCTTGCTTTGGCGGCCTTCAAGCCTTGCTGGGTTCGCTCTGAAATCAGGTCGCGCTCAAACTGGGACAAGGCTGAAAGCATGGTAAGCATCATCTTGCCGGTCGCGGTTGTTGTGTCCAGGTTCTCCTTCAGGCTGACCAAATGCATCTGCATCTCCTGCAGGGTATCCACCAGGCTCAACAGGTCTTTGGTGCTCCTGGACAGGCGGCTGAAGCTGTCCACGACAACCGTGTCGCGCGCCCGCAGATTCCTGAGCATTTCCTGAAGCGCCGGCCTGTCCGGCTTTGTTCCCGTCATCTTCTCCGTATAAAGCTTGTCAAAGCCCGCGGCTTTCAAGTTGTCTATCTGTCTGTCCAGTTTCTGTTCCGTGGTGCTGACTCTGGCGTACGCGATTCTCATTTATCCTCCTTTCGCGGTATGAATGCCCAATAAGGGTGGATATTGACGGTTTGATTTTGATATGGGTTTTGATAGCGGTTTTCAGCGAAAATGACGCGATATTCAGCTCAATGTCCCGATGGTCATAAACCTTCGTTTATGAAATCCTATTTGCCTGTTCACGGCTTTGATTTTCCTGACGTTCTTCTCTCCTGCGCGGTGGTGTGGATATAGCGCTGTGTGGTCTGGGCGTTGCTGTGGTTGGCAAGTTGCTGGGCGATTCTGGCGTTGCTGACCTTGCTGGTGCCGGTGAGAAAGGTGTGGCGGAAGATGTGCACGCCCTTGGGCAGTCCCGCGTCCTCCTGTCTTGTCGCCAATATCTTGTAAAGCGCCTGACGGGTAATCGGATTGCCATACGCGGTTGTAAACAGCGGGTCTTCCTCATTGAGTTCCCCTCTGGTTCGCAGGTAATCCTCGACATAGGCGTCCACATAGGACGCGACCGCCACCCAGCGCATGGCTCCGCCTTTCCGCTTGACGTAGATGTGGCCGTTCTGGCGGCCATGCCACCGGTTGATGGTCAGGCCGCACAGTTCGCTGGCGCGCAGGCCGGAGCCTGAGAGCAGGGCGACGATGGCCCTGTCCCGCTCGGCAAGGTTTCCGCTGATGGAACGCATCAGGTGGATGACCTGCCTGTCGGTATACGCCTTGCTGTCGTTGGCGCTCTCAAAGGGGTCGTCATCCACGATGACCTTGACCTTGCGCAGAATGGTGGACGGGTTGCGGTCGATATAACCGGCTTCCTCAAGGTAGGTGAAAAAGAGTTTGATGATGGTTTTTTACGCTGAAATAATCCGGCTTTATGGAACGGTGTTGCCTTAATGCCCGCCACATGTTCGGAGACGTGTTTTTCCCGGACAGCAGATCTCAGCTCAGATCCCTGTAACCGCAATCCTCTTAACCTTTCCCGACGATCCCAACGAAACAATTAAAAACTTATCACCCTGTTTAGCGTCAGCTTCACCGCTGGCGCTTTTTTAATGCCCAAAAATATAGGAGGTTCATCACATGAAATCAATTACGGAAAACAAGCTCATCCCGGCTCTGTCACGCCTTGCCGCCAATGAATGCGCAAACCATCTGGACGGCATGTGCCTGCCCAGGGACAAACCCTGCAATTGGTATGAGACGGACATCAACCCGGACACCGGCGCGAGATATCCATTTGGAGACAAAGGTATTACCTGCCCTTATTTCCTCAAGGCCGTGCTGCCCGGCAACAAAAGACTCGAAGCCCTCTATCGCGCGTTTCTTGACGATTATGACGGCAGGCGCAGCCTCAATATCGTGACAGACTGCTGCAAGCGGTGCGGGGCGCCAATCGTCAAGGCAAGCAACCGGCAGAAGTATTGCGTTTCTTGCCGGGAGGACATGAGACGCATAACCAAGGCCAGATGGGAGCGAGAAAACTACGCGAAGCAAAACCACGCGAGAGAGAGGGGGGCGAGTGTGGACATTTAGGACTGGAAAAAGTCAATGAAATCAATGCCTCCCAGAGGCGTTTTTTTAGAGGCAAGGTGTTTGGTCATACCCCTTAAAATGTGTGCATTTAGACACCTAAAAACGAGACTTTTTTAACTCAGCGTCATCACAAAAATTAGTCTGGAAAACGATACAATTTTCCCGACGAAAATGCACCTATCGCATACCCATCGAACGTGCGCATTTAGGACTGAAAAAAGTCAATGATATCAATGGGTTTGAGAGGTGATTTTTGGGAGGCAAGAGTTTTCCCTTACCCCCTCAAAATCTGGACATTTAGACACCTGAAAACGCCGCTTTTTACCTGTCAAAAATGACACAGGGGCGGCCGGTTAGCTGCAGATACTCCGGCTTAGGAATAGTTGCTTCGCATATTTGCGCCGTAGCCAAGCAACGAATTATGTAAACCGATATTGGTCGTTATCACGGCTCACAATCGTCATCTAAGTGACTATGGCTGCAAGAATCGCGCCTTAATTCGCAGGGCCTTCCTCTCGTTGTAGATTGGCTGTCCTCTGTGTCTAACAACCACTATACCCGTCAAACGTTACCTTTTAGGGGCAAAAAAAGTAAATAAATCAACGGGTTTGAGAGGCGCTCTTTCAGATGCAAGGCGTTTCCCTTAACCCCCAAAATTCTGGACATTTAGGACCCTAAAAATGACAAAAAAATGCCCCGGCGTCAGTTGGACAGCAAAACTGCCCATCTGGCCCCCGGGGCATTGCTTATTCCCAAAATAAATGTGATATAATAAAGAAGGTGCTTAGATGCACGAGCACTTTGAAAAAAGAAAAAGAGAAAGAGGAGATTCGTTTTCTGATTTAAGGATTGAGGAATTCTCAATGGCTAAAATCAAAAGACCCTATGTAATTAACGGAGTCAGTTTCTGGTTAACAGGAGACTCCGAACAGGAAATTGCGGATAAATACGCAGAAATCAAAAACAGCTCCAGACCGGGTGAACCGGTCAGAAAGTCTAAACACAATTTTGAAAAGTTCGCAGAAAACAATTGGCAATATATTTCTCAGACAGTCTCCAGGAATACCAATCTGGATTACAAACGCTACATGAGAAACCAGATTCTCCCGCACTTCGGGAAGATGAATGTAGAAGACATTACCCGGAGAGATGTCCAGGATTTCTATGACAAATATCCGGACAAGGCTTTTTCTACCGTGCACAAGTGGCGCATCGTCCTGTCAAGAATACTGCAGATTGCTGTGGGGGATAGGATTATTCCGATTGATCCAACAAAGGACAAACGTCTGACCCACTCAAAAAAGCGAACCCAAAGGGCTGTGCCCTGCACAGAGCAATATAGGGAGTTCCTGAAAGACATTGAAAGACTGAAGCATCCTCATGAAAGATTGTACATGGCAATCACCGGCTACACCGGACTGCGTAGAGGCGAAGTATTGGCGCTCAGGTAGGCTGATATTCGTTTTGATGAAAGTATTTTACTTGTAGAACGCTCTGTGGACATTGAACGCACCACGAAGAAATGCCCGGGAACGATCAAGCCTCCCAAGAGCGAGGCTGGCATCCGTACCGTCCCCATCATTGAGCCGCTGCGCAAGCTTTTGCTGAATGATTGGCATCCCGGAACATATGTTGTCACGAATCCCAAAACCGGGAAACCCATCCACGCAGAGTCGGAATTCAATACCATGTGGAAGCATATCCGCCGGCAGCAAATCAATCTTGGCCCCTACACCTCCCATTCCTACCGCCACGCGATGGCGACAACGCTGCTGACCAGCGGTGTGGATATCAAAACAACCCAAGCCATCATCGGGCACTCTCAGCCTAGCACAACGCTCAACATTTATTCCCATACAGTGCCCGGTAAAATACAAGAAGCTGGATTAATATTCACTGATAAAATAGTCATTTGACACATTTGTTGACAAGGATAACGCCCTATAAACCCTTATATAGACTATATAAAATGATGTTACTTCTGGCAACCGTTTGGCGAAAACATTGACGTATACTACTATACATTCACTCTCCCAACTTGACAAAAAGCGTTGAAACTCTTATGATTTCAACGCATTCGCCGGTATGGTGGAATGGCAGACACAGGGGACTTAAAATCTTGTATGTTTGCATGATTCCGGATAAAAATACAGAAAGTAAAGATCCTTATCTTTGAGAACATCTCCTCTAATTCTTAGGATGGAGTTTTATAAACGCGCCATGCAGATAATTCATACAGCTCATTCATATGAGGCATTGACCTTTTGTTCGCACTCATATTAACATGAGACACAATAGCATACAGCAAGGCTGGAGAGATGGTGATTCGAGGCAATTCGGCCTATCGATTCGTTCCTTGTTCTTCATGAAAAAACCAATATGGCCAGGCGCTGTTTGGGACATTGGATTCTTTCAACCAAACCGCCATTGCGCCTCTGCTCCTGTTTGACCAGGCATAGTAAGGAATCAGCCGCACATCCCCGACCCGCATACCATAAATACCACCCAATTCATCATTGAATTGTTCCATAACGGGTTCCGCTGTTTTGCTGACAGCAAGATCAGCATGAAAATACTCAGCAGGGATAAAGGCTTGCTGATCAACCTCTTCTGCGCAGTAAACCAAGGGGCCTCGCGCAAAGGCGACACGGCCAAGGTTCTCTCGGACACGCCGGTCGCTGTAAACCCGCCGGGGCGGCATGTCCAGGTCAAGCACTGCTGTCTGTCCCGATCGCAACTCCAGACCAAGATAGCCCATCTCTTCCTGTGCCGGAACAGCCTGACCATCCACATGGAGGCTATACTTCTTGCACCAGCCGGGCTTACGCAATTTCAACGAAACCGAATCGCCTTCATCCAGACTCAGACTAATCTTCCCAGACCAGGGATAACCGGTTTCCATGCGCAACTGAAGCATGTGTCCAGCATGCTCCACCTGGGCTTTGGAGGCAACATATTGATTGACATAGAGGTGACTTTCTCCGCTCGCGTAAAGATAGCCTCCCACGGATGGCAGGAAACGCGCCAGGTTGGTCGGGCAACAGGAGCAACTGAACCACTTGCTGCGCTGGTGCCTTCCGTCGGAAGCCAGCGGATTGTCATAAAAGAAGGAGAGACCATCAAGGGAAATGCCCGCCAGCGCGCCATTATAAATCTCTGTTTCCACAATGTCTGCGTACTTTGCATCACCATACAACAGGTTCATACGCTGGTTCCAAAGAGCCATTCCGATGGCGGCGCAGGTCTCACAGTAGGCCGTCAGGTTCGGAAGATGCCAGTCCCGTGTAAAGCCCTCATTTGAGGCAGACTGCCCAATTCCGCCGGTTAAATAATAATTAGCAGGAATGACATTGTTCCAAAGCCTGTCCAGCGCCGCGCCCAAAGCCGTGTTCCCGGTAACGGACACAATGTCCGCTATGCCGGAGAAATAATACATGGCACGCACCGCATGACCGGTTACCCTGATTAGTTTTTCCGCGGGCACATCATCCTGGCAATACTCTTCATGCAGATTCTGCTGAACAAAGGATGGTGCGTCCAGATGCCCATGACCGCGTTGCGCGACCAACCAGCTGGCGAAGTCCAAATACCTTGTTTCGCTCGTGAAACGGTACAGACGCATCAGCGCCAGTTCCAGTTCCTGGTGCCCGACCACCCAGTTTTTCTTGCCCGGACCTATGACAGTCATCATCTGTTCCAGCGCACGGACTGCTGTATCCAGCCACCTGCGCTTTCCAGTTGCTTGATAATAGGCGATAGCGCCTTCCAGCATATGACCAAGACAATAGGCTTCATGGTAGCCCATATCTTTCCAGCGCTGGTCAAGGCCGGTGAGGATATAATAGGAGAACAGGTAGCCATCCTCCTGCTGGGCGGCGCAGATAGCCTCAATGATGCCGTTGGTGATCCGCTCAAGCTCCTCGTCCCGCTGATTGTGCAACACATATGCCGCACCTTCAAGCACCTTGTAAACATCTGAATCATTGAAGTAAATACCCTGAAAACCACCCTCCTCCAGTTTGCCAGCCCGCCGGAAGTTGGCAATCCGTCCGGTTTCCTCACAACGGCGGATGCAATAGCGAATGGTCTCCTTGCGCAGCGTTGTCAGGCGGGAAGACCAAAAGTTATCGCTTATCTCTATCTGATGGAAAGGCACCGGTTTGAGCATCGCGAAACTCATGAAACATTCCTTTCTTATTTGGGTTATATGGTTTATCCTTTCAGACCGGTCAGCGAGATACCTTCAATCAATTGTTTTTGCCCGAATAAAAAGACAATCAGGCTGGGCACAATGACCAGCATGGACGCTGCCATCACCAAGTTCCATTTAGTGACATACTCGCCGCGGAACTGCAGCAATCCAATGGCCAGGGTAAACCTTTTGGGGTCATTTAGGTAAATGATTGGGCCGAAGTAATCATTCCAGACGCCCAGAAAGGTGAACAAACCCACCACAACGATGGCTGGGCGTGACAATGGCACAATGATGCGGGAATAAATCTGCAGGTTGTTCGCACCATCCACAAATGCAGCTTCATCCAGTTCCATGGGAACGGCATTATAGAATTGCCTGAGCAGAAAGATGTTGAAAATGCCCCCGCCAAAGAAGGAAGGCAGAATCAAAGGCCAGAAGGTATTTACACCGCCTACAGCGCCCCAGGCAAGGTAGGTTGGAATCAGCGTAACCGCGCCTGGCAGCATCATGCTGCTCATCAGGATACCAAAGACCAGATCTCGACCACGCCACTTCACCCGAGAAAACGAATAGGCAGCCAAGGTAGAGGTTAGAATTGTTCCTGTCAACACCCCAACCAAAACAATGAGGGTGTTAAAAAAATACCGCAGAAAGGGAACAAACCGCAGTGCGTCCGTGTAATTGCTCCACAACACTTCCTTGGGCCAGACAATAAAGGGCCTGGTTTGCACAATCTGGGTGCTGGTCATGAAAGAAGAGCGTAGCATCCACAAAAAGGGCAGAAGGCAAAACAAAGACAGCGCGATAAGGACCAGATACATTACGCTTCTCCAGAACACCCTGCTGAAGTTCAGTGACCGCTTGTGTTTTCTCATTCTTGCTGCCCTCCCTCATAAAAGACCCAGAGCTTGCTGGTTTTAAAGACGATGAATGAGAAAAACATAATCACGATGAACAGCAACCAGGCTTGCGCGGATGCCAACCCCATCTCCATGTGCGTAAAGGCGGTTCGCCATAGATTATATACATAGAAAAGCGAAGCGTTGTTTGGGCCGCCCTGTGTCATGATATAGGCTGAGCCAAAAACCTGGAAGGCGCCAATGATGCCCATAATAAAGTTGAAAAAAATCGTGGGGCTAATCATTGGGAGTGTAATGTAAATAAACTTGTGTAAACGGTTTCCGCCATCCACATCAATCGCCTCGTAATAGTGGCGAGGAATATTTTGCAACCCGGCCAGAAAAATAACCATTGTGGAGCCGGTGCTGAACAAACCCATGAACACAATGGACGGAATTACGGTCGCTTCCGAAAAAATCCACTTGCTGGTTGGCAGCCCCAAGGATTTAAGCACCATGTTGAAGATACCGAAGTTAGGATTCATCATTAGCATCCAGACAAAACTGGAGGCCACCGCCGGCACGATTGACGGAACGTAAAAGATGGAACGGAACAAAGCCCGCAGTTTCATCTCGTTGTTCAACAGCAAGGCAATCAGAAATGCGAAGATAAGGTTGGCAGGAACAGACAAAGCCACATAATAGGCAGTAGCTTTCACAGAGGCGAAGAACCAAGGATCTTTTCCGCTCAGCAGTTTCAGGTAGTTGTCAAATCCCAGCCAGATAGGGGTCGAGATGATTTTATAGTCCATAAAACTAAAAACAAAACTGGCAATCATCGGCCCTATTGTAAAGACGAGGAACCCCAGTATGGCAGGTAAAGCAAAAAGAATGCCAATGAACTGCCGCCTTCTAGCTATTGTATTAAAGCTATTCTTTGACTTTCCGCTTTTATCTATAATGACTGTTTGAGACATACGCACCTCATGTCAGTTCCTGGAAGAAAACAAGTGGGCAGAGGCAGGCTCGACCTGAATTCAAACACATAAGCCGGCCGTCCTCCGCCCCAGGTTAATTGGCAGGATGTTTACTTGTCGTAACGCCCTTCATACAGCGGTACAACCTGATCCTTGACAGATGCCAAAGCATCTGCAGCGGTGCTCTCACCAAGCCAGACAGTATCCAGTGCGGGGGCGATAATGGCGTTCATCTTGTTGAAGTTCTTGACATAGAACTGGAAAAGGGGCTCGGCATACTTGAGCATGCCTTCTACAACTACCGGCACATAGTGCTCGGGATGCGCATCGGTCTGGGCCCATTTTGCGATCAGCTCAGGATCAGTGTACCACTCAGTGGACATGGGCAGCCATAGGCCGTTGTCAATCATGCTAATGGTGTTTTGAGGATCGGCCATGAACTTGTAGAACTCCCAAGCTTCTTTGGGGTGTTTTGTGCTGCTGAGGATGGATAGGCAGCCGCCCATTAGGCGGGTAAAGGGCTTGTCTACTTTCGGCACTGGCATCAAATCGTAATCAATGCCCTCTGCCATCAAACTCAGGTTGCTCCAGTGTCCGCCGATGGACATTGCATAGGCGCCTGTGGCAAAGGCGTCCACAATGCCTGGCATAGAGGCGGATTCAGACGGGGAGGGGGCGACCTGATGGACATAAATCAAGTCCGCGATCATCTGAACAGCTTCTGCCATCCCTGGTTCATCAAAGATAGCCAGTGCAGAGCCATCCTCGGTCGTATAATCCGCGCCCATGGAACCCATCAGCACGCTGTAGCCGGTCGCATACCAGGAAGGTGCCGTGGTACCCCACTGCACAACGTCATTACGGTCAAAGGCAGGGTCATTAGCGTTGCGGCCCTGGCCGTCCAGAGTAAGAAGCTTGGCGTTTGCCACAAATTCATCCCAAGTCCAGGCGTTCTCATAGCTGTCTGCCGGGGTGATGCCGGCTGCCTCGAGGGCAGGCCTTGAGTAGTACAGGCAGACCATCTGTGGTCCCAGCGCATAGCCTAAGCGCTTATCCGGTGCCCAGTTGTACGCAAGACTTTCAAGGATGGGGTGCTCGGCATAGGTAGGATCTGCTTCCTGCAGTTCGTATAGGTTGTAGACCTTCCCTTCCTCTGCCAAGGTGAAGGCAATCGTGCCGGATTCCAGAATTGCGATATCCGGCGGTGTGCCACCGGCGATCATCGCGGTTATCTTCGTGTCATACTCGGAAGGAATGTTGATCATCTCTACCTTGATGTTGGGGTGGATTGACTCAAATTTTGCGATGGCTGCATTGTAAGCATCCAGCGTGTTGCCGCCATCCCAGTTGGAGAAAGTAATTGTTACCTGCTCTTCAGCGGTAGCAGGCAGCGCAGCTATTGACAACATCATCGCGGCTGCCAGACAGAGAACCAGAAATTTCTTCATCATGAACCTCCTTTTATTTGTTTGTTCCCATCTCTTGGGATTATATATTAATTAGTGTCTGCTGAACAACTCCAAACACAAGACAAATCCACATCTTCCGGCCATTTTCTGGTATCATGTGTGCAAGGATAATTGCAGAAAGCACGCAAAACCCTTGCACTTGAACTGGAGATGAAACGGTATGTACGAGAAGAAAGCACGCCAGGCGACCTTTTTTGAAGACGCGACGCTGTTTGGTGGCGTCAGGCTGAATTCCGAGAACAGATGGGTAAGGATGTCGGAGCTCATCCCCTGGGAAGTCTTTGAGGAGCGGTATGCTGCACTGTTTAGCAACCCCCGGGAGGGGAAGCCGGCAAAGTCGGCCCGGATGGCCATCGGCTCTTTGATTATCAAGAAGCGCTATGGTTTTTCAGATGAGGACACGGTGGAAGAGATCCGGGAGAACCCCTATCTGCAGTACTTCCTGGGGTTTGCGGAATATACCAACGTCAGGCCCTTTGACCCCAGCGTGATGACGTGGTTTCGGGAGCGGATCACGCCGGAGATGTTGTCAGAGTTGAATGACTATGTGATTGGCCGTAAAAAGGTGAAAGCAGAAAAGGAGCCTGGTTCCGATGACGACAATCATGATGACGCTGACAGTGAGGGAGGAGGCCCGGTCAACCGAGGGACGCTGATCCTGGACGCGACCTGTGTTCCGCAGAACATCCGTTTTCCCACCGATGCTTCGCTGCTCAACGAAGGGCGGGAGCTGCTGGAAGGGATGATTGATACAGCGCACAAGGCAGGCGCAACGGAAGGTAATAAGCCCAGAACCTACCGGAACCTGGCCAGGCGGGACTGGCTGCGGTTTGCCCGGGACCGGAAACCAACGCGCAAGAAGATTCGCAAAGCGATTCGTCAGCAGCTGGGCTATGTCAAACGGAACCTCGGTTATCTGGAAGCCATCCTGAGCAAATATCCGGACGCGCTGAGCGCAAAGGAGCTGGAGCGCATGGCAGTGATCCAGCTGCTGTACGCGCAGCAGCAGGAGATGTATGACAGCAATACGCACCGGGTGGATGACCGGATTGTAAGCCTGCACCAGCCCTGGGTGCGACCGATTGTTCGGGGCAAGGCGGCAGTGTCGGTGGAGTTCGGTGCGAAGGTGGCGCTGAGCCTGAGCGATGGCTATGCGAGGATTGAGGAAATCTCGTGGGATGCCTTCAACGAAAGCAAAACACTGATGGCTTCGATGGAGCGATACAAGGAGCAAACGGGCCACTATCCGGAGCGGGGACTGGTAGACAGGATCTACCGAACGAGGGAGAATCTCACCTGGTGCAGGGAGCGTGGCATCCGGTTGAATGGTCCCAAACTGGGACGACCACCCAAAGACCGACAGGTGTATGAGGAAGCGCTGGCACTGGAGCGACAGGAGTCAGGAGAGCGGAGTCATATTGAGGGATGTATCGGTGTTTGCAAGCGCCGATATGGGCTTGATCTGGTGATGATGCGGCAGAAACACACCAGCGAGGTGGACATTCATGCCGCCATCCTGACCCGGAACCTGTTCAGGCGGCTGAGGCTCTACATTTGGCTCTTTTTGGCAGCGCTATTTCGCCGGTCGGAAAGCACAAAAACAGACACGCCGGTACCGTTGGCGTGCCTGTGTGGCTGAATTGTTGGTTATTCAGGAGACACTAATTATAATGACTTTTGCCTGAATTGTCCATATATTTGCCTGGAAAGGCAAATATAACCTGATAGACAGACAATATAATGCTCTTGTGCTTACATGAATTTATATTGCATCCTAAGCAACTAAGGATTCAAATTGCCCAGCAAGGAAGGAAACCGTTGGCATCGCTGGGCTACGCTGAGGCTGACTGACACAGCAGGACGATCAAAGACCCGGTACAAAGCAAGAAAATTGGAATCAATACAAGCCCTTTGGCTCAGGGATCTTGCCTGGAGAGGATGATACGCCCTTCCTCTATCCGAACAGTAAAATAGCGCGTGTTATCCATGCGGATTTGTTCCAGGACATCCTGGGGCAATTGAAGGAAACCTCTGTCATCCACCACAATCAGTTCATGGCTTGGCCTATCCAAAATGTTTTCCGGAAAATTCTGTTCCAGCCCCAGCCCGAATGCTTCCTGTACTATACGGCCATCATGGATGAAAATAGTTCGGTCTGTTGAGGCCGCTACCTTGGGGTCATGGGTTACAATCAAGACTGTCAGGTTAAATTCCTTCCGCATGGCGCGCATCAGTGTAAGGATGCTTTCCGCGGTTTGTGTATCCAATGCGCCTGTCGGCTCATCCGCCAGCAATATGCTGGGTTTGTTCGCCAAAGCGACTGCCAGGGCGACCCTTTGCTGTTCTCCGCCGGACAGCTCGCTTGGATACTTTTTGTGCAATCCTGACAAGCCAACACTATCCAGCAGATGCCTGGCCCACTTTCTGTCCCTGTGGCCGGCAACCATCATCGCCAGTTCCACATTCTCCAGCGCATTGAGGTACGTGACCAGATTGCGGGCTGTGTTTTGCCATACAAAACCAACCCTTCGCCTGCGATGCCAATTCAGTTCCCGCCCGGTCAATTTGTTCATATCCTTTCCGTCCACAATGACCTGCCCGGCGGTGGCCTGATCCAATCCGCCAATCAAGTTGAGAAGGGTGGATTTTCCGCTGCCGCTGCTGCCAACTACAGCAACCATGGATCCCTGCCGAACTTTCAGGCTCAGGCCGCTCAAGGCGATGACCTCGATCCCCTTCGCTTTATAAATCCTGATGACATCTTTCAGTCTGATGATATCGTTCATTTCAGTCATCAGAGGCAATCCTTCCGTTCTCCAGTGTACAAACACGGCTGGCAAATGGAAGAACCAAGGGATTGTGGGTGGTAATTACCACACAGATGCCTTTTTCCACTGACAAGCGCACAAACAACTCCATCATCTGCAGACTTGTTTTTGTGTCCAGCATGGCGGTGGGCTCGTCTGCCAGCAGCAAAGAGGGATTCCGCGATACAGCCCGGGCGATGGCAACTCGCTGCTTTTCACCGCCAGACAGTTCGTCAGGCAGGTGCTTCATCCTGTCGCCAAGGCCCACATAACTAAGCCACTTCTCACTCTCATTCCCTAGCCTGTTTTTGTGATGCGTTTCTAACCTCAGTGCGGCTTCCACATTCTCCCGGGCGGTCAAAAACGGAAAAAGCGCGAGCGATTGAAACACCATCCCAATCTCATTGCGCCGCAGTTTGTCCCGCTGCTCAGCACCCATGTCTGACAGGCTTTCGCCTTTGAAAAACACGCTTCCGCCTGTTGGCAAATCAAGCCCCGCCAACAGATTGAGCAAGGTGGTCTTACCGCTGCCGCTTCGGCCGCGGATGATCAGCAGTTCCCCGGCATAGGCTTTCATACTAACCTCATTCAGGGCATAAAACGCCTTGTTACCTATCCGGTAGGCGCGGCTGGCGGATATGGTACTCGCTATTGGCTGCACCATTCAATCCTCCCCTAATTTGATAGCCTGTGCTATTCTCATTCGCTTTATCTTGTATCCCAGATAAACCCAGCAAACAACAAGGATGAAACCGATAATCGCCAGGATGAGCCATCTGTCGCTGGACAGGAGGCGTACCCTGAATGGTAGGGACTGCGCCTGCGCAGCTGCGTGCTCAAACATGGGTACAAACATTCTGCTGCCCAGGCTTCCGATCAACAAACCCCAAACAAAGGCAGCCACACTGGTGAGCAGTTGTTCCAGCAGCAGCATTCCGAACAGCTGGCGCACAGAAAAACCCATCGCACGTTGCAGCCCCAATTGCAGCTGGTTCATGCGCAAATACATTTGCCAATACAGTATAAATCCAAGCATGCATACGATAGCGCTTGCAATGAAGCCCAGGCTCATTGCGCCGTTGACGGCGATTCTTGTAGCGCCATTGATCAGCGCGGTGTTCTCCTGTCGAAAATCCCGCAAGAAAACCGGCCTGATGTTCTTGTCAGCCATATCGGCATACAGCGCGCGAGAATCGGCTGCCGGCAGCAATTTGAGCCAGATTTCGTAAGGCTCCACAGCAAGCAGGGATTGGATTGCGTTCAAGTCCGCCACCACCAGCATCTTCCCCTCCATGTAAGTGGCTGAGGCGTCCCAGCCCGGCCAGTGCCTGATGATGCCGGCTACGCGGAAAGTTGCGGTGTCGCTGCCCTCCCAGCGCAGGCTGACCCAGTCATCCATACGCAGGTCCAGGCGCTGGGACAGGGAGGTTGAAATAAGAATATTGCGTTCATCCATGGAAATGGCGTTGAGATAGTCATAAAAGTGAGCAACCCAGAGGTCGTCCCGATACCAGGCGACTCTTCCAAAATCCGCCGGGTCAATGCCCATGAGCTGCACGTTGCCTATGGTTCTTGCACTGGAAACTTGAATGGCGCTGCGATTAAAAACCCGTGTAACATGCTGAACGCCTGCCAGGTTCCTAAAAGGCAAAAAAGATGGTTCCTGGAAACGATACCTGACAGGCGCTACAGCCGCCTTCTCCATGCCCTGCTGTTGTGCGGGTATTGCAACCCCCGGGCTGCCCTGGCGCGGCCAGTTGACAGCAAGCCTGACATCGGCACCAATCTGGTAAGCTAACCGGTCAGATTCATTGTCATTGAGCGTGCGTGCGGCAGACGCGCTGAACACTCCAATTGCGATGGTTAGGGAAAGCAAAATCATGATGTAGTGATAATTACGGTTGTTTCGGCTGACACGCAGCAAGGTCAGATAGACGCCAGCACCCCACAAACTTCGGCCGATGCGGAAAATCAGCCTGACAAGTAAAGGGTGAAGGCGCAAAAAAACCATGGTAGAACACACAACAAAGAACGGCATCATCATGAAGATTAGCGGGTTGATTTCGCCTGTGGCGGAGGAAAGCCATTCCGGGCGTGTTTTTAACAGATACCAAGCCAACAGGCTGACAAGAAAAAGCAAAATATCCAGCCCCAACCGGCTCCACCAGGGCGCTTTTGCATCCCGAACCAGGTTGCGCTGCAGCTGGAAGATGGACCTGCTCTGCCTTCGTACCGCCGGAATGAGCAGCGTCAGCAAAGAGAGCAGCAAAGCGGTAGCGCAGTAGAAGTAACCCTCCAGGCTGGTTCTCGCTCTAGGTACACTGCGGGCAACGAAGGATAAGAACCCGTTGACGGAGCCAAGAAGTGTGGACATTCCCACAGAAAGAGGCGGTCCAAGCAACATGGCCACTGATGACAGCAGCAGACCGAGAATCAGGTAATTGATGAGCAGGAACTTTTTACCGGCTCCACGGCTCACTTGCACTGCAATCTCGCCTGCGTCACTTTCTACCACCATCCCTGAGACCATTGCCATATACATCAGTAACATCAGCAATACCGGAATGTTGAGCATCCACAATGTTGTCTTCAAAGACTTCTCTTGCTGCGCAAAGGTTGAAGCCAGACTGAGCACAGGCATGTCAAAACTGCCGCCATACGGAAACAACTTGCGGTTAAGGTTCTTTTCACGGGCAGAGAGGTTTTGCAAGCCTGCTGACAGAAGCTCCACGTGTTCAAAAGCAAAAAAGCTTCTCAACGAAGCGGCGAGCAGAGGGGTACCCATTAACACTTCCTGCGTATCCTCCGGGCGCATCATCAGGGATTCCCTGAACATGACCGGTTTGAAGAAATTCCAAGCGAGTGCCTGTTCAGGGTTGAGGTCGAAGGTGCCGCTGATTCTAACCAAGATTGGCGTGTGACTCCTGTCGAGTCTGGGATAACAACTGACCACGCTGCCCACTTGCGCGTCCATGAAAAGGAGCGCTTCTTCTGTTGCCAGCACCTCAAACACACCGTCTTGGGGCGCTTGGGGATAGTTTCCCCGCAACAGAGTAATGTTGGTGTCCATGCCGCCAAGCGTCTGAAGCCTGCCGGTTTTCGGGGTTGTTTTACTGTCCATGACAACCATCTGCATTGCGATGGATGCCAGGTTATCCAACCGCATCAATTCCTGCAAACCCAGTTCACTGCCCAATCGATCCAGGACAATACCAACTCCTTGTATGCTGGCGCGACGCTGTTCCAGCAGGGCAAGCACCTTGGCGTTCTTTAAGGCCGGCTGACCGGCTAGTTCCAACTCCTTGAGTGTTCCCAACACCTCGTTTTCATTATAAAAAGCGGTCACTAACGCGATGCCGGGATAGAGTCCGGTCTCGTTTTGATAGTTTTCCAGCTCCTTTAGGAAAGTGCGGTTCAGACTTATTCCCGCATAGGTGGGCACCAACGCTACCAGGGCGCTGACCAACAGCATTCCTGCAAGCAGGCTGGCTGCCAATCCCCGGTTGTTCAGAATTTTTTTTATTGCCGCAAGGATTGCCATATAGATGTGTCCCTATTTCAGAATAACAGTCATGCCTTCAGACAGTCCGGCGCGTATCTCTACCATGGTTGTGGTCTCCAGTCCGGTCTCCACATTATATTCCCGGCGCACACTATCCTCCAAAACCTGAACATAGGTTTGACCAAGCGCGGTACGCAGCCCACGCCTGGGAATCAACAGGGTGTTTTTGCTTTGCTGGACGGTAATCTGGATCCGTACCAGCGTACCAATGTCTAAGCCGTCCGGCAACGAATCCGGTTTGATGATGACTGCATCACGCAGGCGCTCCTCTGCAGTGGCTGGTACATTATCCGGAGAAAGGATGACTTGTCCGGCAAAAATATACTCATTGACCATTAAGCTGGCAGGCATCCCGGTGCGAACCTTGCGCAAGGAAGAGGACTGTGCGTAAACTGCCATCTGGCCTGAAACCGCGATAGTTGCAATCGTACGGAAGGGTTCAATGACTTCTCCCTGCTTTATGTTGTCAGTGAAAAGAACCAGGCCGTCATGCCTGCTGAGCAGCTGACAGTCCGCCAGCTTCCCTTCCAGCCGTGAAAGCGCCAGCTGCTCATTGTCAAGTTCCAATTGCCTTGCTTCTTTATCAGTGTGCTTACTCTGTTCAAGCCTGATTTCCGCCAAACGCACTAGGTTGCGTTGCACCGCTATCAGGTATTCCAAATCTCCCGGATCAGCCTGCGCGATGATATCGCCTGCCTTGACCTGATCACCTGCCTTCACCGCAATGGATTTTAGACGCAACCCATCAGTGTCAAAGAAGAGGCTCGCCTGTTCCTGGGCAGTCAGCACTCCGTTAATGATTACCTGCTCGGCAATGTCCCCGCGTTCCACCAGCGCAGTTTCGTATTGTATATCGGTTTGTCGCTCCACCAGCGGTGGAAGCAGGACCTCTTCCTCACGTGGAAACAGCGAGCAACCGCTTAAAACAAAGCAAGACAGGATAAGCAACAGAACCTTAATCTTTTTCATCCCTTCTACCTCTGTTTTTCTGTCTTTATGAAATCACAAGCTTTTCGCCCTTGCCAGCCGGCCAGGTTATGGAACAGCCTGTTAGTTCCTGACCATTGGCGCGAATGGCATGGCTTGGTGACGCGTAAAATTCCAGATAAAGGAGAAGTGACCCGGATTGCTTGACCAACTCCAGATCAAAACGATAGGCGCCGTGCGAAAGGTTGCTTACAAAGTAGCTGCCATCCTTGAAGGTGTCCGGAAGCAAAGGACGCAATGAGAAGCTATGCCCCAGCGCGTCTTCCGGACGCAGACCAAGCAGATTTTCAATGACTAACAGAGGGCCTATGCAGCCCCAGCCATAATTTTCGCAGCCGGCTTGATCAAGGTCTGCGGAAAGGTTTTCGAGCGCGACGCCGGGAATGCGCATACAATATTTTTCTGGCAGCCCCGGCATCTGCGGACCAGGGGTATGAAGCCGCCTGTCATTGCGCAGCCAGGCTTGGTCTAAAATGAGGTCGATAGCATGTACAGCTGCCGCCTGATCTCCCATTTCATGCAGTGCTTCCACCAAGGCCTGAAGCAACGGCGGCCAGTAAGGCGCGTAACCCGGCCCGAACTCTCTTGCCTCCATTCTTTGCTCAAATAACTCAAAAAGCCAGCGCATGTTTTCCTTTTGCCATGGCAACGCCATCCCAAGGGCAACTGGCATGGTCAGCATAATATCGTGATGATGCGGGGTGATTATGGGCTTGCCAGACCGCGCGTCAAAATCGCGGAAACAACCGTCAACGAACATGCTCTCTACACGCTTGCGGCCCTTGGCCGCTTCCTCCGCCCAAGCTGCCTTATCCTCCATTTTGCCAAGCAAATCTGCAAAAAAGGCCATGTCTTCCATTGCTGACGCCATGGCCGCTTCCAGGTCTGCTGTTCGAACACTGGTTGCGTTGGCCGCCTCCTTGATGCCTTTGCCCCGATTGTCCTCCGTGACAAAACGAATAGAACCATCCTGGCCGGATTCCCAGCTGTTATTGCAATGGTACCAGCCCTGTGTATCGGTTCGGTTATGTTTCCACCAGGAGATGCAGTCAGAAAGGAAGGGGTACAAGCGATTGATCCATTGGAGGTTTCCGCTTCTGGCCAGCAGGATGCGAATGGCACGCATAGGCATGCCCCAAATAGGTGCGGTGGCACATTCACTGCCGTCCTCACCAATCATGTTTACGCTGCCATCTTCCCGAGAACAAGGCACATGGATGTCAGGGGCATCCACAAACAGGCCTTCCATGACCTCAAGCGCGGTGTCAATGTCCGCGTGGCTCAGGGTCAACATGTCGATGGAGGTTTCACCCATCACTACCCTTGGATTCAGCGCCTGCATGCCGTCCCAGAGTCGCCGGTAAATGCCCCTGGGGTTGAAGATGTTCATTCGCAGCGTTTCATAGTCCATTACCCAGCCGCGCCGCCAGTGCGCAGGCCAGTCTCCCGTCAGCAAGGGGGCCCCCTGGTAAAATGCCGCGTCCTCATCTAATTTTTGCCTGAATGTACTTTCAGAAACATCAAGCGCCAATGAAGCTTTCAGCCGTGCCGCCTTTTCATGGACACCACGGGCCAGCACCAAAGAGAGTATCTGCTCATCTCCTTCAACTTCTTGCAATTCAAAGCGCAACATACCAGACACTGGGGCAGGAAGCCGCGTTGACAACGGGCTGCCATTCAAGGAAAGTAAGCCTTGCTGCCAGCTGCGGATGTCCTCTTCCGACCTGGCAATCACTGCGTCTTGGGGTTTCTGATTTCCTTTCATGCAGAAAACATCGCCATAAGCCAATATTTTACTGACAATTTCCCCCTCAACAACGCGGGCAGTCGCGGCGTCCGAGCCCCACCAGGTGGCACCGTTCATGCCATATCGAAGCTGGACATCAAATTGAACATCCTTTGCCTTTCCATCAAAAATGAACGAGGCCCGCAGCGCCAGGGCATCCTGGTCTATTAAAAACCAGCTCAGGGAGCAACGCACACCGCAGGCAATAAAATCATAGCTCATGATACGGGAGGAATGATAACGGGAAACGAGCGCAATGCCCGCCCGATCAAAATCGTCCCTTTCTGCCAGCAACAAGCCGTCAATGCGCAAACTGGGCAGCGCCATGCACACATAGTTGTTGATGTTACGCAGCTTGTTCATTCCATAACCTGACAGCCCGCCAGTCCAAAAGGCAAAGCCAAGCGGGGGAACTGAGCGGACAAGCCCAACTGGATTCAAGCCAGTGTGCCAGGGTGTATGCAAAAATCCGTAAGGCGTGTAATCGTCCATTGGAAAGCTCCTGTCCTGAGAACCTTGCCTCGTCATTGTGCAATCCTCCTCTATATGAGCCTGATGTCTGATTGTGATAATTGTACCACATTATCTGGAAGGGGTGAACTTCAGTCTGCAGAGCGAAGCAATTGTCAAACCGGTGATGGAGTTGATACAATGCAGCGGAAAGGATAAAATATAAAAAACAACCAAAGAGGTGGAAGATATGTTAAAATTAAACAAATTTGCTCATTTTACCAGCAATGCGGTTAAACCATTGGGGTGGCTGCGGCGCCAGCTGGAAATCCAGGCGGATGGTTTGAGCGGACATCTGGATAAAATATGGCCGGATGTAAGTCATAGCCGGTGGATCGGCGGAGACAAGGAGGGCTGGGAACGGGTTCCCTATTGGCTGGATGGCTTTATTCCTCTGGCTTGGCTGTTGGATGATGAGAAGTTGAAGACTCGCGCAAAGCGTTATGTAGATGCTATCTTGGCCCAACAACAGGAGGATGGATGGATTTGTCCATGCTCACTGGAAGAACGCAGGGGATATGACATCTGGGCGCTCTTTTTGATTTGCAAGGTTCTGGCCCTCTATGCGGATATGAGCGGTGATGAAAGGGTGCAACCCGCTTTATACAGGGCTTTGAAGCAGTTTGATACACACATTGATAAGAACACCCTTTTCAACTGGGGAGCAGCCAGATGGTTTGAGTGCCTGATACCGTTGTTTTGGCTTTATGAGCGGCAACCTGAAGAGTGGATGATCAACCTGGCGCACAAACTGCGTGTGGAAGGCATCGACTACAATGAACTGTTTAACAATTATAAAGACCAAATTCCTCAAAAACGCTGGACATACCTCACCCATGTGGTGAATTTGGCAATGTGTTTGAAACAAGGTGCGCTATACAGCCGCCTAACAAAGCAAGATCCAGACCAGTTTGCGAGACGGGCTCTTGACACTTTGCTTGCACACCATAGCATGGCAGTCGGACATTTCACGGGGGATGAGTGTGTTGCGGGCGACAGCCCCATCCGGGGTTCTGAACTGTGCGGCGTAGTGGAAGCCATGTACTCCTATGAAGTTTTGCTGTGTACAGGCGGGAACCCCGTTTGGGCGGATCAGCTGGAAAAGTTGGCTTTCAATGCCTTGCCTGCAACCCTTACGCCCGATATGTGGGCGCATCAGTATGACCAATTGAGCAATCAGGTTCAATGTGCCCCGATGGAGCCTGAACATAAAATCTTTGGCACAAATGGCCCTGAATCCCATGTTTTTGGTTTAGAGCCTAACTTTGGCTGCTGTACTGCTAATTTTAGCCAGGGGTTCCCTAAATTTGCAATGACAACTTTCCTGCGCTCAGAACACGGGCTGGTTTCTGCAGTACTGGCGCCATCGGAGGTCCGTACGGAAATTAATGGCGCTAAGGTCTCCTGCCGCCTGGAAACAGACTACCCCTTCCGTAGCCAACTGCGCTACACTCTCTTAGTTGATCAACCGGCTACCTTTTCCCTATCCATCCGCATCCCTGGTTTTGCCACGCGTGCTTTTGTGGATGGACAACCGATACAGGTTGGCGCTTTCCATACCATCAGCCAAGAATGGCGGGGCAGTACCCAGGTGCTGGTTGAGTTGGAGTTCTCACCCAAGCTGAAAGCCAGGCCGAGGGGAATGGCCTGCCTTTGGCATGGTCCCTTGTTGTATGCCTTGCCGATAGACTCGAAAACAGAAGTTGTTGAGTATGAGAAGAACGGTGTGATTCGCAAATTTCCTTACTGCGATTATTACTTTTATCCAACATCAGCGTGGAACTATGGTTTTGCAGACAGAAAATTTGAAGTGGTGCATGAACAGATGGGCAAATACCCGTTCAGCGTGGAAGGGGCGGCCATCTCAATCGCTGCCAATCTGTCCCCGGTAAACTGGCAAATGGAGCATGGCGTCTGTACTGAAGAGCCCCTATCCAGTCAGCCGTCCGGTCCTGCCAAGCAGTTACGTATGGTGCCCTATGGTTGCACCAACCTGAGGATGACGGAGATGCCTCTGCTGTTCTAAACCCTAAAGACACACGAACCATGCAGTACAATGTTACTGTCGGATGTGCGGTTGTTCCGGCCTCATGAACCGTCTAAAACAAAGCAGAAGGCGATCACATAAAAGCATTCCCGGAAAAGCAAAGAAGCTTTCGTTCTCAAATACTCTGGCTTGTTTGTTTTGTGGCCGATACAAGCTGTTTAACTCCGGAAAAGGTTCAAGGGTTTTGAGTGATTTCAGGGGTTTCTCTTGCACCATTTTAGCATGAATGAGACCGAAATGCTTGTGAAATATAGAGGGGAGAGTTGTTCAGCAGACACTAAATATCATCACATGATGGAAGCTTTAAAGTTTTGGGGCAGTATTAGATGTCACAAATATAGACTCATACCATTTGTGAATTCCAATGGAGATGATGATAACGGAGATTTCCAAACAGGTATGAGATGGTAATAACCCGATCAGGTTTCTATCAACGAATCCTTCAGGTTGCTGTAGAAGCGCTTAAGCACATCAAAAGCAATTTTTTTCTTGTCACAGTTGGAAGAAAGCAGTCCCTTTCGATTGTATCCTCTTTGAAAAGAGTTCGTTCTGCCTGGACTACGAAAATCGAACAGAATCCAAGGAATGATACCGCTGATGATGTCAAAGCGTGATTGAAGAGTGGACAGTTGCTTTTCATAAAAATCCGCTTGGCATTCTTCTGTAAACAGGTCATTGATTGTGCCATGATATCCAGCTAATGCGCCTGCGCCAAACTCAGTGATTATGAGCGGCTTCTTCAGACTCATGTTGTCCAGTTCTGTCCTTAGTTGCTGCATATTTCCGCGATACCAGCCAAAATACTCATTGATTCCAATCACATCAATCAACTTAGCCAGCCTATCCTGGATCATTAATTGTTCGTAGTTAACAAGGCAGGCGGATGATACTAGGTGAATATCATCGCAAGCACGACATATATTGATAAGCGAAGTCATGAAAGCAAGTCGATCATCGCTGTCCGGGGTTTCGTTTCCGATCGACCAGATGCCTACACTTACCCGGTTCCGATCCCGCAGAATCAGTTCCTTGAGCTGATTACCGGCACTTTTTATTGTATTCTCATTGTTATATTCGACAGCCCAATAGACGGGGATCTCCTCCCACAGCAAAAACCCCCAACGATCTGCCAGCTTTGCAGCGAATCTGCTATGCGGATAATGCGCCAGTCTGATGAAATTGCAGTTAAGCTCTTTGGCAAAGGAAAAGTAACATTCGACTTTTTCTTTATCTAGTGATTTACCTGTTTCAGGATGATCTTCATGAAAGCTTATTCCCCGCAAAAAAATGGGCGATCCGTTAAGAATGAGTTGCCTTCCATTTGCCTTGAGTTCCTTGAAACCAATGTCATCTTGTACACGATCCTGCCCACAGGTGAGGATGACCTGGTATAAAGTAGGTGAGTCTGGTGTCCATAGTACAGCTTGAGTAGAAATGACAATCTCTCCGATGTTCTCATGTAGAGGAATCTCCTCGTTAATGCCTAGATCAGGTATTTCCAGCATACAACTTTGAGCATCTCCCTCGACCTGGATATGTACAGCGATTTTTCCCAACGTTCCATCAGGCAGTAAACGAATGAAGGCATTCCTAATGAAGGTATGGGGCATGCGATACAGCAAAACAGAGCGATACAGTCCGCCATAATTGAACCAATCAGTGTTCAACGCGGGTACATGCTCAGCCCGACGTTGATTATTTACCATCACTAGAAGTCGATTCTCGGGTTCTAGCCACTTTGTTATGTCAGCGCAGAATGGTGTACTGCCACCCAGATGTCGAAGGATATAATGACCATTCAACCAAACTCTACACTCGTGATTTGCGCCTTCAAACATTATGTGAACACGTTCCTGTTGGCTGGTCTCAGCATAGCGGAAGGTCCTTGTATACCAAACCATCCCCTCATAGTAAGCATATTCTTTTCTTTGTGTGTTGAAACAGGAGGGCACTTTTATGTCACCCCAGTTTTCAAAATCAAAATCTACGGGAATCGGATTTCCCTCACCGTCTCTGTTTTTTTGTTGAAACCATTTCTTCCGCATTCCTGTTTCATACGGATCGATTGTAAATTTCCAGTTCCCATCTAAACTTTCTGCGCGCCGGTCAAAGGGATCAAATAAGCTGTCAGGGCTAACTGTATCAATTTTGTAGGCTTGATCGTAGGTTGTGTCATGCATCGACAAAGCAAAAACTGGTATGTTCTTATCCATGTAATCCACCATCCTTGCGCTCCAGAAGTTTTTTTATACGTGATGAATTATCTTGGACGAAGTGTGAAATCATCTTGGTATCTAATAGCCAGTAAACATAGTAAGGATAATGTGTATCGGTCAAATGTTCTTGAAGTCGCTCGCAAAACAGCTCCAATTCCTGATTGGCATGCTGAAAATCCGTGATGTCACCACCCTCCTCGCAGAAAACACCTAGAAAAGTGACATGGGCTGCGTGATAAAACTGCTCCACGTAGAGCTCATATAACTTAAGGAGATCCTCAATCTCTTTGACAAAGGCCTCAGGCAGGCCGAGCGTGCACGGAGAGAGCAGACTGCTCAATTGTTTGACACGTTGAAGAGCTTCCTTTTTTTCGTTAAGGATAATCCGGATATTGTTTGGCGTCAGCGCGAGGGAGTTCTCATCTTTTTTGTCCCAGTTACTTTTACTGTGATGCTTCGTCATAGTGTAGAAAATATCATCAATTGTATACTGAATCTTACTGCTCAGTTGAAACACATTGCCCCTTACATACAAAGTCTTTTCAAGTATCTTCCAGGATTCCCTCATAAAATCCCGTAGTTTAATCCAGGCATCAGGATGACTGGGCACAACTGGCTCAAGCGCTTCTGATTCCCCGTGCAGTGAAGAGAGAAGTCCATATCGCGTCCAGGCTTGATAGACTTGATTGAGATCCATGTACGGATCCATGCTCAACATAGCACCAGCAAAAAGGTTAAGCATATTGAAACTATTGAAAGTGCTAGCATCATTACAAATCTCCCAATCGGTTCGGCAGATGATGCCTTCAGCGCCATGTTGGTAACAGAATTGGATCCTTGTCTGAAGATCCTCCGCAAGACCGCAAGGAAACAATCCCATACCTGCGTACTGGCCCCAGACGTCAAATTCTATCCATTGACGTAACCCTGCTACATTACCGATCCTGGGATTGTGTGGAAAGGTAGGCCAAAAATCATGAGGGACATTTTTGATAGCCATGATAATATTCTTAGAACAAGTGATGACCGCATCAATCAAAGCACTTTGCTGGTCAATTGTGTACGAGAAATCTCTAACGACCAGTGTCTTTCCCCGTACCCTCAAAGGCTCATAGACAGCTTGGATATACTGCTTATACCAGCTTTCATCAGCAAGTATCTTGCACCTGTTGCAAGTACAGGTCCGCGTGGCAATGGATACTTTTGATTCGCGCGTAGCAGGACTGACGATAAGCCCTGCAAGACCGGGAATCGTATCAAACACTTCCTGTGTTTTCTTTTCCAAAAAGGAAAACCAGAAAGGGTTAGAAGGACAAATCACGCCCTGAGTGTCACGCAAGTCATGTTGTAACTCCAGAATCCCTTCCGGGTACCAGATCTCCTTAACCTCCAAATATACATCAATCCCTAGACTCTTGGCTAAATCGACAACACGTGAAACATATACGCTGTTAGCGTATGTCTTTGAGCGTCTGATTGGCCAACGATTCCATACCATGTCGCTGTCATTGAAGTAAAAGGAGGGCATCACTAGCTCATCCATAATGTCGTTTTGGTGCAAGATCAGCGCGTTTAGACCTACCTGGTTCATAAAGGCCAGCGTTGTACATATGGCATTCCATTGCCACATCCTGGAACTGTGCATTTCCAATCCCCTAAAACTGAACTTACTCATTATTTCTTCCTTCATACCTATACCTTATCCCTTGACTCCATGTGAAGCGATGCCTTCCACGAAATACTTTTGCAATGAAAAGAATATTGCTACAATAGGAACGACGGACAATAGTGACATGGCCATAATAGGACCAGCCGTTACGGTGTCGCTGTTACGGAATATGGAAAGAGCCAACTGAACTGTATATTTTCTTTCATCCCGTAAAAAAAGGAGTGGATACAAAAATTCATTCCATGACCACATGAACTGGAATATCACATTAGTCACCACAGCTGGCAAGCACAAGGGAAGGCTAATAATTAAAAAGATTCTTAACTCAGAGCAACCATCGATACGTGCTGCTTCCAATATTTCGTTTGGCAATGTTTGTGAATACTGCCTCATTAGAAAGGTGCCAAAGGTCGCCCCCAGTGAAGGCAAAATAACGCTGAGATGTGTGTCAATCAGATTAAGGCTTTTCATCATAGTGTACAGAGGAATCATACGGATCTGATCAGGAATCATCATCGCGGATAGAATCAACAGAAAAAAGAAGTCCTTCCCTATGAACTGATATTTAGCGAAAGCAAAGCCAGCCATAGCATTGATGATAACGGTAATCGTGACCCTCGTTATAGAAATGTAGATGGAGTTCAAGAAGTATTTCTCAAAACCGCCCTCACGCCATCCTGTTATATAGTTCTGGATAGTGATTACACGGGGAATTAGACTGAATCCTTTAGCATAGATTTCATCCTGCTGTTTAAAAGACATGGATACCATAACAAGTATGGGAAACAGGACGACCAAAGCGCCGATAACCAGCATCATCCAAAGCAGCCATGAAGTTAAGTGCTCTTTCTTCAACACAATCTTTCGTTCCATATTCTTCCTACTCCTCCGCGGCTGACGTCAGCTTCCTTAGAATAACAGTGACTAACAACAGTACTAGGAAGAAAACTACAGACAAAGCTGACGCGTATCCCAAATTGCCTTCCTGCATACCTTTGATATAGATATATAGCACCATCACAAACGATGCTCTTCCAGGTCCGCCTCCAGTCATAACAAAAATCTGATCGAACACACGGAACGATGAAATAACCACCAAGTTAACAACCAAGATAATGATGGGACGAAGGGCGGGTACTGTGATGAACCGAAACTGTTGAAAACTGTTTGCTCCATCAATTTTCGCTGCTTCATACAATCCGGAAGGTACACTCTGAAGCCCTGCAAGAAAAATCACAGCATAATAGCCTACCCCAGCCCAGATCCCAGTCAAAGCAAGGCAAGGTAAAGTTAACTTGGGATCGAGTATCCAGCGGCTCGTCCTAAAATCCAGGGACATCAAAATGCTGTTGAGGATCCCATTGTTGGAGGAGTACATCCATCGCCAAATAAGTCCAACTACAACCCACGAGAAAAGATGGGGTAACAGATAAATCGCCCGCAATGTTGACTTCATTAGACGTATTCTGTTTAGCCCGATAGCAAGAACGAGGCTCAAAAAAACCGTGGGTAATGTCATCAAAAAGACGAAATAAAGCGTATTAAGGAGGGCAATTCGGAAATAACGGTCATTGAGCATTATAAGATAATGATCAAACCAATTGAACTGAGACACACCGATGGCACCTGTCGTAAAGCTCATCACCAGATTAGCCAGCAAGGGGTAAATGGCGAAGAGCACTACGATTAACACATTTGGAAAGATGAAAAGGTAGGGAACAAGTTTCGTTTTTCTAGAAATCATAACAATCACCACTTTTGTTCACTTTCTTGAGGCGCTTCCAAACTGGCATTTTGCTCATTCTTCTTATAGGAAGCAAGTATAATAAGCTGTTTCATGTAGTCAAAGCTTGATCGCCTCTGTCTTTGCATCAAACGACAATTTGACAACTTGTCTACATGGTTTAATTTGTAAATATCGTTGCAATGAAAAGATATCGGATATTGTAGAAACAATCAAAAAAGAAGGCGCAATAAACTTTTTATTTGCAACCATGTGTGAACAGACTGACCCTGAACAGTCCGATACCTAATCATTGTGACCTCTTTTTCCTCCAAAATTGTTTTGCAGATACTGCTCACTTTCTTATTTTAAGTTCCATTCCAAACTCAATTTGGCAGGGCTCGTCAACATTTTTTCTATTTATAATTGGCAACTATCAGTGCAAGTAAACTAACTAATTATCTAACGTTCATTCCTTCCTTCACTCCACTTTCTTTTAATCGTTATTATGTGTTATAAGCAGAAAGGATTTTCATATGTCTAGCACATCATGTAATGTGGGTTGATCCTCTAGGCACCTAAGTAATATTGGAGCATGTTACGTAGACACCTCAGAATAGGAATCGAAAACTTGCATCGTCTATAGTCACAAAATTATACGCAGAAGGTTTGTAACAATATTGGGCTCTGTGATTCTTGTTCATTGGTTCGTTCGATGCTTTGAATACATAGTTATCCTTTATTCCATGTCACAATTCTCACCACGATATTGTCTGATGTAAAGCTTTATTGCATCGTCGCGCCGGGTCTTTGATCACCCTGCTGTGTCAGTCAACCTCAACGTAGCTTAGGCTACGCCATCGGTTTTCTTCCTTGCAGGACAATAAAATCCCTCGCCGCTTTGGATGCAAAGGGGGCATTACATATCAGTATTACACTTTCCATGAGCTAGGCGCATAAAAAAAGGAGAACCGTCGTAAAACGGCTCTCCCTCTTTAGTTATTTATTGGTTCGCAGAATCTCAGCCATGTTATTGGCTGCTTCTTCAGCACTAACCTCTCCAATAACTGCGGATTGCAATTCACGGAGCATCTGATCCTTTGAAGCACCGTATGTCCCGGTGAGGTACTGTTCGACCAGTGTTTCATTCATATATTCACCTTGTTTTAGAAGGATGTCCACAAGATCCTCCCGAAGGAAAGATACGTTATCCGCATCTGTTCTTGCGGGCAACCCTCCTGACACATTGGTGGCGAGTGTCACGTACTCCTTGCTTGTCGCAAGAGCAATGAAAGCTGCGCTCGTTTCCACATTTGGAGTATTGAAGGCAACAACATCGGAACCGCCCAAAATCGTTGTATTGATCGCCTGACGCGGACAGAAAGTAAAGGAGTACTCAAAGTCTGTCACTTGTTTTTCAAGCGTGGCAACATTGAAAGGACCAGTGTTCATCCAAATACCCACCTGGCCTGATACAAACAAGCGCAGTCCGTCATCTGTTCCTTCCAGCACACCCGGGGCTGCTAATCCATCCTTGTGAAGTTTCACGGTCCAAGCAATAGCTTCAATCCCAGCTGCGTTGTTAATGGCTACCTCACCCTGCGCATCAAACAAGGAGCCACCGTTTTGATACAAGAAAGGGAGCCAGCCATCAAAACTGGGCTTCTCAAACTGCAATCCGTAGGTCACCAGTCCTAGGTCCTGGATTTTCTGGGCAACACTTACAATCTCTTCCCAAGTCCAAGGCTCATCCCCAACCCCAGGGGCCTTAATACCTGCCGCGTCTAATACAGTTTTATTATAGGCTACCGCCCGTACAGAAGTGGCCAGAGGTGCACCAACAATAGCTTCCCCATAACGGTCGACTAGTGCCCTAGATGATGGAAACGCATCAAGGAAATCTGCTCCGACATAAGGTGTGATATCAGCCAGCACTCCTTTTGCAGCTAGATCAGGTACTGTGCCTGGCGTTGCAATCGCAACATCAGGCAAGTCATTAGATGCTACACGTGTTTGCAGTACTGTGCTGAAATCACTAAGGTGAATGGCTTGTTTGTTTACCTCAACATTGGATAAAGCTCTTCAAACTTGGATATCAAAGCTTCAAAGCCTGCCTTGTTGTTATCATTAGAGTACTGATAGATAATTTCAAGCTTTTTTTCAGGTGTTGCGATGACATTGGAGAAGACAAAACACTGCAAAATAAGAACCGATACCATACTAATAAGAAATAACCGTCTACTCACCTCGAATCCCTCCTAATATTTGTTTTTTATATAAACAATATAGCAGAAGCCATATTGAAATTCAAGATTTCATCGAAGTAATGATTTCATACGAACCTACTTTTAGAGCTTGACTGGTATTCCTGTTTTTGCTGAATCGTAAATCGCCAAGATGATACGAAGAGCTTTCAAGGCTTCTTCCCCTGTAACCAAAGGCTGATGCCCTAGGTGAATCGCGTCAACGATCTCTTGAAGCTGCAAACGGTGTGCTTGCTCTCCTTTTATTTTCAATTCCTGAGCGCAGTCGGTTTCATCCTGTGTTTTCCATTGCAAAATGGCATCGTTTTCCAACATAATCCCACCCTTGTCGCCATGAACGTCAAGGCGAGTATAGAAGCTGGGATAGGCTGAAATTGACCCCTCGATTATGCCCAAAGCACCTGACTTGAATTTAAGTACCGCCATGCCAATATCTTCCGTTTCAATCCGCTGATGCGCAAGTGTAGCAGTATAGCCAAAAACCTCATCGACAGGTCCCATGATGTGTTGCATTAAATCAATATAGTGAATGCTCTGATTCATTAGAGCTCCACCATCTAGTGCTATCGTTCCCCGCCATTTGGCCACATCGAAGTACTCTTGGGTTCTATACCACTTCGTATGACAGCAGCAGGCGTTCAGACGACCGAGTTTCCCTTGATCAACAGCTTGTTTAAGTGCAATCACCGGCTTATCATAACGATGCTGATATATACAGCTAAGGAACACCTTGTGTTTATGGCAAGCATCGATCAATTCTTGTGCCTTTTCTATAGTCACATCAATCGGTTTCTCTACAATGACATGCTTCCCATACTGCGCTGCTTCAATACCTATACTCGCGTGCAAGCCGCTGGCAGTTAAAATAGACACAACATCAACTGATTTATCCCGGAGAAGATCATGGTAGTCAATGTATCCCCGAACATGATACGTGTCAACCACCTGTTGCAGGTTTGTGGGAGAAACATCACTTGCAGCCACAAAGCGGGCTGACTCCAGCTTGTTGATGGCGGCAATGTGAAGTTTGCTTACAGCTCCGCATCCGATCAATCCAAAATTAATAGTATCTTTCATCTAAAGTTCTCCGATCTAATCTAATCACGCGTCATTTGTGAGAGAATACATCACCTGTGAGCTATTCTTACTATCCAAATATTGCGCATCACCATCGAACACTCTATATGATACCCAACATATATCACATAGCACTAGAATTGTAAAGGTATTATTCTCTTGAGTTTTGCCCCAAAAATCGAGCGAATAATATGTGCAATCTGTAGAAAGTTAGTAGTAGATAGTAATTTTAATACTACTTCCAAACGTTAATGCTTCACGGAATAGAAGAAACCTGATATAATGAATCTGCAGTCTACAAAGAAATCAGGTGGAAGATATGGGCAGAAAAAGTCCGGTGTTTGAAGAAGCAGAGCGTTCAGAAATCCTTGCGGCTCAAAAGAAACAGCATCCTGTTCATGTTACCCGTCGGTTGCTGGCCCTGAAACTGAAAGTGGTGGATGGATTGGGCAGTGAGGAGGCCGGAAAGCTTGCGGGGATGCATAGAACGAGCGTGAATCGGATTGTCAAAAGGTACCAAGAAGAAGGCATAGAAGCCATCGTAGGCGTACGGCACCACAACGAACACCGTTATATGAGCCGGGAAGAGGAAACAGCCTTTCTATTGCAGTTTCAGCGCCGGAGCGAAGCAGGCCAAATCATAGAAACGCGGGAAATCCATCAGGCCTATGAAAAAGCGGTTGGTCATTCAGTCACCCGGAACATGATCTACTATCTGTTGCGTCGTCATAAATGGCGTAAGGTCATGCCTCGCAGCAGGCATGAAAAGAAAGCCAGTGAAGAAGCGATTGAAGCTTATAAAAAAAATCACCGAAAAGATAAAAATCCTGAAAAAGAGCCAGCCAAAACTTCGGGTAATGTTCCAGGACGAGGCTGGGTTTGGACGGATCAATAAGCCCAAGCGATGCTGGTGCAGGAAGGGTGTTCGCCCCAGCGTACCTTGTCACCACATCCGGGAATACAGATACTTGTATGGCGCAGTATCGCCAGAGGATGGCGAGCTGTTCAGCCTAGTAATGCCCTATGCCAACACAGACTGTATGAATGTCTTTCTGGAGGAACTCTCGAAGGCCTATCCTGATGATTATATCTTGCTGCTATTAGACAATGCGGCCTGGCACCGCTCATCTGCCATGGTTGTACCAAGCCGCATAGAACTATTTCCGCTGCTACCCTATACCCCCGAGCTCAACCCCATTGAGATGATTTGGGACGAAGTGCGGGAGAAAGGCTTCCGCAATGAGATTTTTAAGAACCTGGAGGCAGTGATTGACCGTCTGTGCCTGACTGTTAAGGAGTTGGCTGAGGATGTCCAACGCGTCGCTTCCATCACCCATCGCAGGTGGTTAATTGATGCGTTATCGTTTTAGAATAGTATAAGTAATTTTTATTGTCATTAGCTAGAATAATTATATATTATATATTCAGATAATACGCATTTAGTAGTGAATTAATTCTACTGTAAAAAGACAATTATCTACACTACACCGACTATGTAGGGCTGATGATGCGCTCGGTGACCACCATTATCAACGCCATCACCCTGGTGCTGATCGCGTTTGTGGCCATTTCCCTGGTCGTGTCATCCATCATGATCGGTGTCATCACGCTCATCTCGGTGCAGGAGCGTACGCGGGAGATCGGCATCCTGCGCGCGGTGGGCGCCTCCAAGCGCAATGTGTCCAGCATGTTTACCGCGGAAACCGTGCTCATCGGCCTGGCCGCCGGCGCGCTGGGGGTGGGCATCACCTGGCTGATATGCGTCCCTGTCAACGCGCTGCTGAACCGGCTGACCGGCATCGCCAGCCTGAGGGCCATCCTGGATGTACGCGTGGCGCTGATCCTGGTGGGCATCAGCACGCTGCTCACGCTGGTCGCCGGCGTGATCCCTTCGCGCGGCGCGGCCAGAAAGGACCCCGTCCTCGCGCTGCGGGCGGAATAAACCATGGCCCGGTGAAGGGGGACAAAAGAAAAAGGGGCCGCGGCCAAATCCGCCGCAGCCCCTTCTGAATGCACCTTTATCAGAACAGAATCGCGCCCTTGATGTAGCCATCCTCCTTGGTGCCGGAGATGTCCAGCACCCGGTTGACTTCCTTGATGTCGCGGAAATGCGCGGTGTGGGTCAGGTAGTCGCCGGGGGTATAGACACCGCGCTCATGCAGCACGGCGGTGCGCGGGATCAGGTCGGTATAGTGGCGGTTGCTCATCGGCGAGAGGTTGAGCACATTGACGCCGGACATGTGCCACAGGGTGCCGTCAAAGGTGACCTTGTCGCGGTGCCAGGAGCCCAGCACCAGGTTGCCGCCGGTCTTGCGGATCAGGCGGTTGGCCAGTTCAAAGCCCGAGTCGCTGCCCGCGAACTCAATCACCACGTCCACGCTGCCTTCCTTCTCCAGCTGTTCCACATAGGCCGCGCCCTCCTTGCTGTAGGGGTCGCAGGTATTTCGCGGGGAGAGCTTCTTGGCCAGCTCCAGGCGCTCAGGCCGGATTTCGAAGGTGGAGATCTTGCCGGCCCAGCTGCCGCGTACCAGGCCCTGCAGGGTCAGCAGGCCCATGTAGCCCGCCCCTACCAGCGCCACATGGTCGCCGGGGCGGATACCGGCTTTTTCCAGCAGGTTGACTACGCAGACAGTGGGCTCCAGCACCGCGGCGCCATAGTCCTCGGTATCCGGGTCAATCTTGGCGCAGCAGGAGGCGTTTTGCACAAAATACTGGGTCATCATCTCATTGCCGCCGGAGGAGCAAAAGACCTTATCGCTCACCTTCAGGTGATGGACATGGCTGCCCACCTCGCGGATGATGCCCACGCCCTCGTGGCCGATCACGTAGGGCATGGGGCCGGGGGCGCTCACGCCATGGTAGAGCTTGGCGTCCCAGGCGCACACGCCGCAGGCCTTGGTTTCAATCAGCACATCGAAGGGGCCGACCTCGGCCAGGGGAACGGGACGCACCTCGGCAACGCCGTCCGCGGTGATCCAGATGCCTTCATTTTTTAAGTTTTTCATGGTTTCCTCCATTTTATTTTGATATTTCAGCGGCAGAGCCGCATTGGCTCATTCAGCGGTTTCCTTGCCTTCCCAGCGCGTGCAGTCGATCATGCCCTTGATGATGCCGCCCGGCTTGGTGATGATCTCCTGCTGGGCCAGGTCGAACTGGTCCAGGCGGTAGACCTTGTGCTTGAGGTTCAAAAAGTCCCAGCGCCCGGAAGCCAGCAGCGCGTACGCCGCGCGGTAGCAATCCACCATGCGCGCGTTGTCGCGCTCGTGCAGGCTGATGGTTCTCAGCGCCTTATAGTTCCACAGCTGCAGGTCTACCTGCCGCCGGCCGCCGGAATGGAAGGAGCCGATGCCCAGCACGCCGCCAATCGCGCACATGCGCCCGGCCTGATCCAGGGCCTGCTCGCTTTCCGCCCATTCGGTCACCACCGGCAGCCCGTGATCAAACCCCAATTCCCAGGTTGCCAGGTATTTGTCAGGCACCTCGTCAGGGTGATAGACCTCGTCCGCGCCGTAGCGCAGCGCGTTCTCCCGCGCTTCCTCGCGGACATCCACCGCGATGATGGGCCCGGCAGACTTCATCTTCATCAGCGAGATGGCGCCAAGGCCCATGAAGCCGCAGCCCACCACGGCCGAGGGGCGCATGAAGCCGCGCAGGGGCAGCTTGTCAATGGCGCTGACCAGGCAGGCCAGTGGCTCGGCCATGGCGTCCTCATCGCTGATCTCATCGGGGATCTTCACAGTGTGTTCAGCCTTGAAGACCACATACTCCGCCAGCGCCGGGTGGGACAGCCCGCTGACACGGTCACCCACCGCGAAGCCGGTCACCTGCTCACCCAGGCGCGCCACCGTGCCCACCGGCTCATGGCCCAGCAAGCGCCCGGGCGCGGCTTCGCGCCAGGCGTCATGCTCAGAGCGGCATACGCCGCAATACTTCATTTTGACCAGCACCTCATCCGCGGCAATGTCCGGGATGGGCACCTCCTCCAGCACCGAACGGCCGGGCCCGGCCATCACACAGCGTTTCATCACAGCGATCACTCACTCCCACCATTTAAAACAAAAACACACGCTTTCGGTTAAACGTTTTACCGTTTGATGGTATCATAACTGACGCCCAGGCGGATGTCAAGGTGTTTTGGCGGGCGCTCCTATGTTTTTGGCCCGGTTTTTTCAGGGGAAGCATCAGCTTGGGGCAAGGGGAAGGTCCCTTGCGGCCTCAGCCCTTGACCGAGCCCGCGCTCATCCCTTGAATCAGGTATTTTTGGGCGACCAGCAGGAAAATCAGCGTTGGAATCGAGCAAATGGTGGACGCCGCCATCAGGCTGGTCCAGTCCGTACCATACTGCATGACAAACTGCTGCAAGCCCAGGGTAATGGTGTGCAGATTGGCGGAACGCAGCAAAACGCTGGCCACCATGAACTCGCCCCAGGAATTGATAAAGGTAAAAATCGCGACTGTTGAGATCCCCGGGATGGAAACCGGCAGAACCAGGCGTAAAAAGGCCTGGAACTGTGAGCACCCGTCGATCATTCCCGCCTGCTCCATGTCTGTTGGAATGGCGTCAAAAAAGCCCTTGATCAGCCAGATGGAAAAGGCAAGGTTGCCGGTGGTGTAGGACAGGATCAGGGACAGGTGCGTGTCGACAAGGCCCATGTTTCGGAAGATTACAAACAGGGGGATCAGCATCAGCACGCCGGGAAACAGCTGAAGCAGCAGCATCATGGTGGTATAAAAGCTGAATACCTTTCCCCGAAAACGCGAAATGGCATAGCCGGCCATAACCGAGAAAACGATACACAGGAAAGTGACAATGCTGGCGATCTTGAAGCTGTTGAGCATGTTGCTCAAGAAGTTGGTGTTGAACAGCACCGTCTTGAAGCTGTCCAGCGACAGCGTCTGCGGGAAAAATGCCGTTGAAGTCATGGCCTCGTTCTTGGTTTTGAAAGAGGTCACGATCATTTGAAGGAAGGGCAGATTGATCAGCAGCACCATGATAATCAAAATAACATAGGTATATGCATCCGCACGCTTTTCCCGCTTGCTTTTCTGGGCGAACAACTGCGCTTTTTCAGCCTTGATACTCATTCTCTCAACCTCAATACTCCATTTTGTTGCTCTTGTTAAGCAAGCGCGTGTATATCAGGGACATCACCAGCAGGATCACCAGCAGTACCGTTGCCATCGCCGACGCGTATCCGATATCCGAGCGCATGAACGCGGTATAATATGTCAGGATGGACAGGACAAAGGTTGCCTGGTTGGGGCCGCCCCTGGTGAGCAGATAGATATTTTCCATGTTGTTGAAGGTCCAGATGAACATCAGCGTGGTGCACACCACAGTGACCGAATTGAGCATGGGCATGGTGATGTGCAGGAAGCGCTGCCCGGCGCTTGCCCCGTCAATCTCCGCAGCTTCATACAGTTCACCCGGTATGGCCTGCAAACCTGCCAGCAGGGTGATCATCATAAAGGGAAAGGATTTCCACGCGCTGGTGATGATTACGGTGATGCGCGCGGTATCGGGCGCGGCCAGAAACAACACGCTGTTTTCAATCAGCCCGATTTTTCTGAGCAGATTGTTGACAAAGCCGATCTGGTCATTGAGCAGCAAGGCCCAGTTTGTCGCGGCGACCACAGGCGGGATAATCCAGGGGATCAAAATCAGCGCCCGGAACATCCCCCTGAAACGAATATTGCGGTTGAGCAGCAAAGCCAGCATCAGACCGAGGCAGTACGCGATCAAAACAACAGAGATGGTATAAATAAATGTAAACGTGATGGCCTGGAAAAATTCACTGTCCCCGGACAGCTTCACAAAATTGTTAAACCAGATAAAGCCGCGGCGCTTGGGCTTGAGCAGGTTGTACTGCTGGAACCCCAGGACAATGCCATTGATCAAGGGATAAATGCTGATAAGCAAAATCAGCAGGGATGCGGGAATCAGCATCCTGTACCCCAACGGCTTGTTGTTCAGAAGGGACTTCTGATTGGCCTTTTTTCTTCTCTCGGTTGAAAAAACGCTCCGGTCGCTCACATTATCTCCCCTTTTACTGGACAGCTCGAATGGATGCCCGGCAGGCAGACAAGCTGCCCGCCGGGCCGGTGTGGATTAATTACTCAGCGTACTCGTCAAAAGCCCGCTGGATATTTTTCTGCAGGTCCAGCGCGATGCGCTCATAGTCGGTCTTGCCGGTCAGTACTTCCTGAATGGCATTTCCGGGCATTTCCTCACCCTCGATCTGGTTGAACGCCAAATAGAGGAAGGGCGCAGGATATACGGGCGTGGTCGAATTGGCCAGCACCACGTTTTTGATTTCCTGGGCGATTTTACGGTCCGCGTAGAACGCGTTGTCCAGTGTGGACAGCCGTGCGGGCATGGAGTTCAAGCCCCCTTCAAAGTACAGGGGCTGGCAGTTCAGCACCCACCACTCCAGAAAAATACGGGCTTCCTCGGGATGCTTGGTCTGCTTGAACGCCATGACGTAGTTGGGCCACACATAGGTCATTGAGCTGCCCCGCGGCCCGGCCAGGGGCGGCATGGCGAAAACCTTGTCCTCCAACCCGGGATACTGGTCAATTTGGTTGAGCGGGGAAGAGAAAAACATCGCGACCTTTTCAGAATAGAACAGGATGTCGGCATCGGCCGTTTTGTACCCGGCGATGCCCGGAGCCACATATTCATTTTTGTACAGTTCGCCGATGAAAGCCAGCATCTCAACGACAGGCTCAAGGTCTTCAAAAGCGCCTGTGCCGTCCTTGTTGGACCAGCCGGTTCCGTTTTGCGCCATCAGCATAATGGACAGGTGTGTCGACATTTGCTGCGCCGCTGACCAGTTGAAGGGGATATACTCGGTCTTTTCCTTGATCTGCTTGCAAACCTCAAGGAACTCATCCCAGGTGGTGGGCATGGTTTCAATGCCTGCCTGATCAAACGCGTCCTTGTTGTACCAGATCTGCCTGGGGTCCGCGTTCCAGGGAATGCCCGCCAGCACGCCTTCATAACGCTCCATCTCAAGGATGTCAGGCAGGAAATCATCCAGTACAGGGTTGTTCTCCGCCTTCCATTTTTCCAAAATGGGGTCCAGGTCCAGGATTTCATCCATGGCGGCATACTGCACAGCCTGGGGAAAGGCGCCTGTGGAAACATCCGGCGCGGCGCCGCCTGTAACTGCGGTCAAAAAGGTCTGGTAATAATTTTGCCATTGTACCGGCTGATAGGTTACATGAATGTCGGGATGCTCTTCATTGAACTGCGCTACCAGGCGCTCAGCCACCGGCACATAGGTGTTGGGGCCGCCCCAAGCCATGTCCCAAAAGCTGAGTTCCACCGCCGCCAGCGCGCTGCCGGTCATGGTCAACACCATGACAAGCGCTGTCAGCATAAACAGCCATCTGAATTTCCGCATATTATGATGCCTCCTTAAATTATTATTCTTGTTTCAGGTCATTTCTGGTCAGGTTCTTTTACAAAATCGTTTCTGCCCGGTCCGCCGCTGTCTCTGCACGGAATATCTGCTGTCCGGAACCTGGCGCCGATACACACATATTCATCATGTATGGCAAGAAGTCAAGGCGAATCGCGCCGCGCTGTACTACAGCAATCACAGCATTTCCCGGTCAACGTATATTCCTGTCGTGCTGCTATCATCACCTCCTTGAGCACTCGCATATTGTCTCATTGTGCGTTCACGAACTGAACACCCTTGTGCAGAACCCTGAAGAAGGTTAAACGTTTTATTAATTCAATCAATACTATACACAATGCCAAAAACACTGTCAAGCGAACACCGGTTCAGGTTTTTGAACGCATTGTAGGAGTGTCAAACATAGGTAACACAATGGGCGCAATTCTGGCAGCAGCCCGGTGTCAAGGGAAAGGTGGAGATTTGCGAAGCAAATACTACCTGACCTTGACACCGCTTCCTTGGTAGAATTCAGGGCGGCTCAATGGCTCGACATTGAGCCTTGATTACATCACCCCCTGATAAAGGCCCAGCACTTTATTGGGCGAGCTCATCCCAAGACAGGTCATGATGTAATCGTTAGACACAGCCTGGTACCTGGCCAACTGTTTTCTTCCATCCTCCAGACTGTACATCCGCATCTTCCGGTAGAACCTTAGCTCATCCGTTCGGTGCTGATGCTCAACCTTGCCGTTATGCCGGGGTGTGGCGATCCGGATGCGGTGGTACGCTATCCCCATGTCCTGCAACGCCTGCTCAAACAGCGTCTTGTGTTTGGATTTGGTGACCAACAGCGCATTCGTGAACTCCGTTCCATTGTCTGTCTGTATCGCTCTGATGGGGAAGGGTGATCGCCTTACCAGCTTCTCCAGAAAGTCCCGCGCGCTGTATGTGCTGTGTTCATCGTACATCTCACGATAGGTCCAGCGGCTGCATTCGTCCTTGGCCGTAAACTGATAGTATTTCCCGCCATCCGACACACAGTACGAAGGCACATACTTCACATCCAACTGCAGTTTCTGACCAGGATAGTCTGCGCGTTGGTAGGGCCTGGGCTTGCGTTCCTTCCGTTTCTTGACAGTCGATTTCCCAAGCAGCCTGTTCACTGTCCGTTTGAAGCAGCCATAGCTTCGTGTGTATCCATAGTTCGTGGCCTTTTGGTATCCCAGCAGCAGATCTTCACGGTACTTCCTTCCATAACGCTTTACCAGCTTCTCCTCGCTGCAGCTTTGTTTGCGTGGGCTGGTATGGGGACTTCGCTTGCGCTCCTCCAGGCTTTGCCAGGTCCCATCCCAGCGATTTCGCCATTTCCATACACATTTCCGGCTTACATGGTAGCGAATTGAGGTCTTTGTCAATCCATGGTTCTGGCAATACAACATCATCTGTTGACGCCAGTGCGCATCCTGAGTTAACTTGTTCATGCAGAGAGCTCCTTCAGTAGTTTTGTTTGGGGAAACCATTCTACCAAAGTCTCTCTGCTTTCTTTCCCCTAAGTGTTACCTATGTATCGTACCTCAACAACACCGGTTCAGGTTTTTGAACGCATTTTTCATGATGTAATGAAAAAGATAACACATTCTAATTATCGAGTATTACTTCGGTTTATACGTCTTAACCACAAATATGAAATACAAGATGTGAAAGAGCCACACGAAAGCAAGGATGACGCAAGGCACATATACTGCCTTCCTGAACATCATTACAAAACCAATGGACATCAGAAGCGTTACCGTAATCATCACACGGATCTTTGCCGGCCAGGACATTCCCCGACCCTTGACATAGCTCTCGAGATTGGTCTTGTACAGCTTGGTACCGATAAACCACTGATGTAATTTTTCGGAACTTTTCGCGAAGCTCACTGTTGCCAGCAGCAGGAAGGGAAACGAAGGAAGCATGGGAACAACCGCGCCAACTGCACCAAGTCCTACGCCTATGCAGCCAAGGATAATCCAAAGCGTCTTTTTAATCTTCATTATGTCTCCAATCGCTTTTCGCTTTTTTGCAATGCCATGCCAGACAGTTGTCATGGGAGGACACGGTTTTATTATTGGCTGGACAAGCGGATCAAAAGCGCAAAATTTTCTGCTTATGCTGTCTTTACCTTTCGGTCCTGCTCATACATCCCGCCTTCCTCTACACGATAGATGCGGTCCGCGATCGCCATCGTGGATTCGCGGTGAGACACGAGGATAATGCCCTTTTTTTGCTTTTGATCCTTGAGCGCCCTCAGAATGATGCCTTCGTTGATGGAGTCTACGTTGCTGGTAGGCTCGTCAAGCAAAATCAGCCCACTGCCGCGCAGGAACGCACGGGCAAGTCCGATGCGTTGCTTTTCACCGTCAGAGAGGTTGTCGCCAAGTACGCCAACCCTTGTTTCGTAACCATCGGGTAAAGTGAGGATAAAATCGTGAACAGAAGCCAGCTTGCAAGCGTTCTCTATCTCTTCCTGTGTTGCATTGGTTTTGGCAATACGAAGATTGTCCTCTATGGTTTCATCAAACAGATAGGTTGCCTGACTGACCATTGTTACATTGTCAAGCAGGCTCTCTGTGTTGATGCTGTCAATATCGCTGCCGTCGTAGCAGATCTCACCCCGGTCCTTCTGCCAAAAACGGAGCAGGAGTTTCAGAAATGTGGATTTGCCACAGCCGGATTTGCCGACAATGCCGACGATTTCGCCCTTCTTGGCATACATGTGGATATCCTGGAGCACCTGAGTTTGGCCGTCGTAAGAGAAGGAGAGGTTTTTTACGGAAAGGCGTTCAAAGTCAATGTGTTTTCCGTTCTTCACAGGGCTTACAGCAGGCTCTTCCTTAAGAAGATTGAACATGCGGTCGCCCGATGCAAAAGTCTGCGTCAGATTTCCGGGCAGCGCCGAGATAGTGATCACGGGACCGAATGAGCCGAACACAGCCACCATACCAACAATCATTCTGCCAATGGAAAGCATATCTTTTGTCACAAGCAAAATTCCGACGGTGAGGCATACAACAATGAAAACAGACACGCAAAGCTCGGTCGCTGCCGCTGCCCTGGCAGTGTCGCGCTTCATCTTTTTTGTTTCTTCAAGGAGAATGCCGGAACGGTTGTTTACTTCCTTTTCGCGCTCCTTGCCTGCATTGTTCAATACAATGTCCCTGATGCCCTTGATGCTGTCAAGAAAATAAGCATTGAATGAAGCAAATTCCGCACGGTAGCGAACACCGGATGCCTTCAGCTTGCCGGAGAAAACAAAGGGTACCACAATACCAACCGCAATAAAGCCGACAAGGGCAATGAGTGCCAGCCACCAGCTTGAAACAAATCCTACGAACGACACTACGCAGGCAGACACAATAACTGCTATACAGATTGGTGAAATGGTGTGGGCATAGAACACTTCCAATGTTTCTATATCCGAAGTGATCATCGCTATGATCGAGCCTTTTTGTTTGCTTTCCAGTTTTGCAGGACAAAGCACGCGCAGAGCTGCAAAAATTTTGTCCCGGAGAACCGCAAGCAAACGAAATGCAATATAGTGATTGCTGTATTGCTCCAGGTAACGAAGCAGACCACGCAGGACACCGCATCCAACAGCAAGCGCGATGATTGCGCCGTAGGACAATACAATGGTTTCGCCGAGCGCCTTGGCAATCCCGATGGCGCCCGTCAGCGTTACGCACATTGCACAGATAAAGCCAAGCGAACCGTTGATTACAGCGAGAATCATGATGAAGGAAAGACTGCCAAGGAGTAAAACAAGATTTGCCATGATCTTTGCTCCGCTTCGGCGGTGATTGCGCTTCTTGCTCATGCGCTCACCTCCATATAGCCTTCTTCCAATTCCTTTTGTGTTGAATAGAGCATGGAATAGCTGCCCTGTTTGTTCATCAGGGCAGCATGTGTTCCGCTTTCTTTGACCTCACCGGACTCCATATAGTAAATCAGATCGGAGAGCGCCACATTGGCAAGGCGGTGAGAAATGACAACAACTGTCCTGGTCCTGGAAAGCTCCTTGATATTTGCCATAATAACGGCTTCGCTTTCAATGTCGATATTGCTTGTGGCCTCATCGAAAATATAGATATCTTTATCGGCAACGAGATTAACCGCAAGAGCCAGCCTTTGCTTCTGACCGCCGGAGATATTGGCGGCGTCTTCGGCAATGGCTTTGTCAAGACCGCCGTTTTCACGGATGAAGCCTGCAAGGTTTACTTTTTCAAGCGCTGTGTAGATTTCTTCGTCTCTTACGGTTTTGTTTGCCAGCATAAAGTTCTGACGAACAGTTTCATTGAAAATATAGGTATTGCAACTGACAACCGCAAGATGGGAATAGTAACTTTCACGGGACAAGCTGCTGATGGGTTTTCCGCCAACGGTAACCGCTCCGGTTTTCGGGCGGTAAACTCCTGACAGCATGTTAACTACCGTGGATTTTCCACAGCCGGATTCGCCAACGATAGCGGTCATGCCGGTCTTGGGAAAAGTCATGGTTACATTCTTCAGCACATTACGTTTGCCGTCATAAGAAAAGGTTACATTTTCCATTTTCAGTTCGGTATCGCCAACCTTATCCTCGCCCCAGACGGGATCAGGCTGGTCAAGCAGAGAGAGAATTTTATTCCCTGCTGAAGCGCCATTCATGGCCACATGGAATGCCGAGCCAAAGGCGCGAAGCGGCAGAAAAAAGTCAACAGCTATAAGAATGAGGAACAAAGCCGAGAAAGAAGAAAGCCCCCGGTTGATTACACCGAGAACAGCAAGAGCGATGCCGATGCCCGCGCCGCCGTAAGCCACCAAGTCCATTATTGTGGCGCTTGCGAGCTGCATCACAAGAACCTTCATCGTAATCTTACGGAATTCCTCGCTGGTTTTGTTCATCTTGAAATGTTGTGCGCCGTCTGCGTTAAAAATTTTCAGTTCTTTAAGCCCCTGAACACTGTCCAGAAAGCTGTCACCCATGGAGGTGTACTTCCCCCAATACTTTGAAAATATTTTCTTGGCATACTTTGAAACAGCAATGATGGACACAGGTATCAACGGCACACCGGCCAAGAGCACAAACGCCACGCGCCAATCAATCCACACGGTAATGGAAAACAGAATAATAGGCGCCATCATCGCATAGAAGAACTGCGGAATGTAGGAAGAGTAATACAAGTCGAGCTGCTCTATGCCTTCTATAGACACCTGGGTAAGCCCTGCCATGCTCATTCCGTCTGCGGAACGTACGCCGAGCTTTACAATCTTGTCATATACCTTTTTCCGCAGATCTTTCTTTGCCTTTCTACCGAGTAAATCTTTCAGACTGCCTACAAGACGGGATACAGCGTATCTAATAACAATCCCAATCAGCGCGATTACTGCAGGCCACAGGAAAATGTCAATGCTGCTGCCAACCATATCATATTCCGCTGCAAGTTTGACAGCGCGGCAAATACATGCTGTTACAGCGATGTTGGCAAAAAGTCCCGCCACCATCAACGCAACCGTATAAAATACGTATTTCTTATTGCCCCCGAGCAGTTGAAACAGTCTTTGATCGATCATGGGCTAACCCTCTTTTCTTGCAATCACGCAAAGCCATCCTTTGCTGTTTTTATGCTTTCCTCCTGATATTGGCGCCGCCACCGGAACCGATATCCAAGATGTCAATATCCGCAGGAATATCCCGATGCTGTAATCCCCACTTTGTCATTGCACCGTGCCCAATGTTCATCATGGCAAGCATAATCCACCCCCAAACCCTTGCGATTTACGTGTGTTTTTAATCAAAAACATATCTATCCTTCCAAAGTTAGTTAGATAAAACTAACTCATTTTGAAAGTATCCCCGATTTTCGCCCAAAAGTCAACAGGGTGTGAGCGAGTTCTGAGTCTATGCATCAAAAGACATGTCTAAGTTGGAACCACCGTGTGAGCGAATATATGAAAAAGTTATAAAGTCATAAATTTAAACGCTTGTCGTTCCAGGAATGGGCGGAGAAAGCATACGGAATTGGTCAATTTACATATTCAATCCGGGGTTCAAATGAGATGAATAAAAAAACCAAAAAAATCCCGTTTGCTATGGAAATTTGCAAAAGAATACTGTATAGTATATGAGGTCAATCTATCGAAACAAAAAAGGGGGAACCATCATGGAACTGGGCATTACGGCCGTCTATGTGATTGCGTTGCTGACTGCCATCATCGCATTCGTCTACGCGGTCTACCTGGCTGTATGGGTCAAGCAGCAGAAGAACGAGAACAAGACCATTGAGCGCATCGCGGGTCTGATCCGCGCCGGCGCCGATACTTTCATGCGCAAGGAATACACCATCCTGGCAGCCTTCGCGGGCGTGCTGGCGGTGCTGATCTTTCTTTTTCTGCCGCAGCCGGTCTGGAAGAGCGAGGGCGGGGTTACGGCGAACCTGACCATGGCCCTTTCCTACATCGCCGGCACCATCTTTTCAGCCATTGCCGGCAAGATCGGCATCATGGTAGCTGCCCTGGCCAACGCGCGCTGCGCTGAGGCCGCCACCCACGGCATCAAGCCTTCCTTCCTCATCGGCTTCCGCGGCGGCGCGGTCATGGGCCTGATGGTGGTGGGCTCCTGTCTGCTGGGCGTGCTGGGCGTGCTGCTGCTGACCGGCGATTCCTCCATGCTGCTGGGCTTCTCCTTTGGCGCCAGCTCCCTGGCCCTGTTCGCCAAGGCGGGCGGCGGCATTTTCACCAAGACGGCGGACGTTTCCGCCGACCTGGCCGGCAAGGTGGAGCTGGGCATCCCCGAGGATGATCCCCGCAACCCCGCCGTCATCGCCGACAACGTGGGCGACAACGTGGGCGACGTGGCCGGCATGGGCGCCGACCTGTTTGACTCCAATATCGCCTCCATGACCGCCGCCCTGGTCATCGCTGCCGCCCTGGACGGCGGCAACGTGATGGGAGTGCATGGCATGATGGTCATGATTTACGCGGCCCTGGGCCTGCTGTCCTCCATCATCGGCATTTACACCGCCAAGATCGGCGAGCATGGCAGCCCCACCCGCGCCCTGAACAACTCCACCTACGTCACCACCGGCATCTTCCTGGTGCTGACCGCGCTGGCTACCCTGATCTTCAAGGGTTTCCGCTGGGAGATCTGGGGCGCCTCGGCCGTCGGTTTGCTGGTGGGCGTCATCATCGGCCTGGCCACCAACTACTTTACCGACGACAGCGCGCCCATCGTCAAGAAGGTGGCCCACGCGTCCAAATCCGGGCCGGCCTTCACCATCCTCTCCGGCGTGTCCTACGGCTTCATGTCCGTGCTGCCGGCGATGGTGGGCATCGCGGTGTCCGCCCTGGTCGCCTACAAGCTGGGCGCCCTGCTGGCGCCTACGCCGGATGAGGCTGTCAAGTATGCCATGTACGGCATCTCCATGGCCGCGGTGGGCATGCTGTCCATCGTGGGCATGATCATCTCCAACGACGCCTATGGCCCCATCGTGGACAACGCCCGCGGCCTGGCTGAAATGGGCGGCCTGGGCGAGGAGACCATCCGCGTCGCGGACGAGCTGGACTCCGCCGGCAACACCGTCAAGGCGGTCACCAAGGGCTTTGCCATCGGCGCGGCCGGCCTGACCGTTATCTCCCTGCTGGGCGCTTTCATGAGCGAGGTCAACACCCTCATCGCGGAGCTCAACGTCACCCTGGCCGCGGCCGGCGAGAAGCTGATGGAATTTGTCAACGCCTTTGACATCCTCAACCCCACCGTCTTCTTCGGCATCATGGTGGGCGCCGCCATCCCGGCTGTCTTCTCCGCCATGCTGATCCTGGGCGTGGACAAGAACGCCCAGCGCATGATCGCCGAGATCCACCGCCAGTTCAAGGAAATCCCCGGCCTGGCTGACGGCAAGGAAGGCGTGGAGCCCGAGTACAACAAGTGCATCGATATCGCCACCACCGGCGCGCTCAAGGAGCTGATCCCGGCCGGTCTGTTCGCCATCATCGCCACCCTGGTGGTGGGCGTCATCGGCGGCGTGGACGCCATCGGCGGTTTCCTGCTGGGCAATATCATCTCAGGCCTGCTGCTGGCCCTGTTCATGTCCAATGCCGGCGGCCTGTGGGACAACGCCAAGAAATACATCGAGTCCGGCAACGAGGGCGGCAAATACTCTGACGCCCACAAGGCGGCCGTCATCGGCGACACCGTGGGCGACCCCTTCAAGGACACCGCCGGCCCCTCCATCAATACGCAGATCACCGTCTGCTCGCTGGTGGCTTCGCTGGTCGCCGGCCTCTTCCTCAACTTCCACATTTTTTAATCAATTTGGACCTTGCCGCGCCCGGGGTGTCGCGCCCCGGGCGTTTCTTTGTCCGGCGGCGGGATTTTCATCCTTGTCACAACCCCGTATTAACCGTATAATGTAAAGAGAAATTTACAAAGGAGGAATATGACCCATGAGGAAAACCCTGTCCTTGATCCTGGCGGCGGCCTTTGTGCTGTCCCTGGCCGGCGCGGCCTTCGCGCAGGATAAGGATTATTCCAATGTCACCATCCGCATTTATTCCAACTCCAATTCCACCGAGCGTGTCACCTGGCTGAAAAACGAAGCCAAGGCCGCCGGATTCAACATTTCCCTGGATGATACCACCGTTATTTCCGGCGATGTCACAGCCATCCAGGCAGCCAATGAGAACAAGGACGGCGACATCCTCTTCGGCCTGAACGAGACCCGCTGGAGCCAGGTGGTGGACGGCGTGTATGAGAACGTCAAGCTTCTGGACTGGACGCCCCCCTGGGCGGATGAGGTGGGCGAGTACGCCTATCCCGGCAAGGCCTACGGCCTGGTCATCCAGAACATCCTGATGCTCTACCGCACGGATGAATTGGGCACCAGGGGCGAAACGCTCAAGTTCACCCACTGGGCGGACCTGGTCGACAGCGGCTACACCTGGTACCGCCAGGGCAAGGTAGGCGGCACCACCAACTCCAACATCAACAACTCCCTGCTGTATCCCTATGTGGACCCGGCCTCCCCGGCCGGCGGCATCAGCCTGGACGGCTGGAAAATGCTGTGGAAGTATTGCGAGAAGGGTGTTTTTACCGGTGACTCCTACGGCTTTGATCCCCTGAACCGCGGCGATGTCCAGGTGGGTACCTTCTACTCCTCCTCCCTGTACGGCAAGATTGACGCCGCGGCGGATGGCAGCAGCAACCCCCTGAAGGGCACCCTGCAGCCGGAAAACTGGGCGCTGGTGGACATTGAGGACGGCACCTACTACATCGCCGAATACCTGGGCATCCTGGACCGGGAGGGCCGCTCTGCCGAGGAGACCGAGGCCGTCATCGCCTTTGCCGAGTGGTTCGGCTCCGCCGAGGTGCAGGCTTTCTGGGGCGAGGAATTTGACTCCTATCCCTGCAATGAGGAAGCCGTCAAGATGCTTTATCCCGACGGCAAGCCCGGCATCTATACGCTGAAGAACTTCGCCCTGGCCCCCATTGAGGGCACCGATATGAACTATGCCGAGTATGTGGCCGCGCATTCCTCGGAGTGGACCAATATCATGACCAACCTGGGCTTCTACTGGGCGGACGCGGCCGCGGCCGTCGCCGAGCCGGACTGGGCCAACCTGGATTGGGCCACCCTGACCCAGAAAAAATAATCCCACGGCTTCATACGTTCCCAACCGCTTGGCGGGCCTTGCGGCCCGCCAAGCCGCTATCTGTCGGCTTTCCCCCGCAAGGAGGCTCGCATGATTCGCTTGGAAGACATCACCGTCCGCTTTGACCGGTTCACCGCCCTGGACAATATCAGCGTCCAGGTGAACGAAGGGGAATTTTTTACCTTTCTGGGCCCCTCCGGCTGCGGCAAAACCACCACGCTGCGCGTCATCGCGGGCTTTATCCAGCCTGCCGCCGGCCGCGTGATGGTGCGCGGCCGGGACATCACCCGGGTGCCCATTGAGGAGCGCAACATCGGCATCGTTTTTCAATCCTACGCGCTGTTCCCCACCATGACCGTGCGCGACAACATCGCCTTCGGCCTGAAGATCAAAAAGCTGCCGGCGGCGCAAATCAGGGACAAGGTGGCGGACATCGCCTCCAAGGTGGATTTGTCCTCCGAGCAGCTGGGCAAGGCGGTCAGCCAGCTTTCCGGCGGGCAGCAGCAGCGCGTGGCCATCGCCCGCGCGCTGGTGACTGAGCCCGCCATCATCTGCATGGACGAGCCCCTGTCCAACCTGGACGCCAAACTGCGCGTCCAGCTGCGCAACGAGCTGAAACACATGCAGCAGAAGTTCGGCATCACCACCATTTATGTCACCCATGACCAGGAGGAGGCGCTGACGCTGTCCGACCGCATCGCGGTGTTCAACAAGGGCGTCATTGAGCAAGTCGGCACGCCCAACGAGGTCTACAACCACTCAAAAACACAGTTCGTCTGCAACTTCATCGGCGATATCAACCGCCTGTCGGAGCGAGACCTGCGAATTGACGCGGCTGGATCCGGCGCAGGCGCACTATATCCGCCTGGAACGCGTGCCGGTCAACCCGCAGCCTGACGCGCATACGGCGCTGCTGCGCGGCACCATCAAAAGCCGCGAATATTACGGGATGTACATCAAGTACACCGTCCAGACCCCGCAGCAGTCCATCCGCTCCATTGTGCGCAATGACGGTGTGAGCATCTATGAGCCGGGGCAGGAGGTCAGCCTGGGCATCAATCCGCTCAATATCATGAGCTATCCGGAGAACGGGGGGGAGGAGGCGCCATGAAGACAGGCACGCGCTGGCTGAAGCCTGCCAACATCTTCAGGCTGTTCGGCTTTGGCGTATTTATTTACCTGTTCATGGGCTTTATGGTTCTGCCCAACTGGAACACGCTGACGCAGATTTTCAGCACCACCGTCAAAACGGTGGACCCGGTTACCGGGCTTGAGACCGTCCGGCGGGATCCCTGGGCGGTCATCCGTTTCTTTTTTGCCGGCAACATGGGCAAGTATGTGCTCAACTCGCTCAAGCTGGGCGTGTTCCTGGTCATCACTGTCAACATCGTGGGCATCTCCATTGTGCTGCTGACCGAGTATTTTGACATCAAGGGCGCCAGGATCCTGCGCCTGGGCTATATGACCACCCTGATTTACAGCGGCGTCGCGCTGGTGACCGGCTACCTGTTTTTGTATGACAACAATGGCATCCTGACCACCGCACTGGTCAACGCCTACCCGGGCGTGGACAAGAACTGGTTTTCCGGCTTCAATGCCGTCATGTTCACCATGACCTTTGCCTGCACCAGCAACCATATGCTGTTTTTGCGCAACGCTATCCGCAACATCGACTACAACACGGTCGAGGCCGCGCGCAACCTGGGCGCGCGCCCCATGAAGGTGTTGTGGAAGGTGGTCTTTCCCACGCTGATCCCCACCCTGTTTTCCCTCACCATTATGACCTTTATCACCGGCCTTTGCGCGATGAGCGCGCCCACGCTGCTGGGCTATGACTCCATCAACCCGGAAATCGTCCGCCTGGCGGGCTCCTCCATCGCCGACGAGGCCTTTCCCCAGGCGCGCGCCGCCCTGCTGTCCATCATCCTGGCCCTGTTCACCATCATCCTGCTGACCGTGCTGTCCGCCTATGAGCGCAGGGGGCACTACCTGTCCGTTTCCAAGACCAAGGCCAGGCTGGTCAAGCAGAAGATCCACAACCCTTTCGCCAATGCCCTGGCGCATGTGTACGCCTATCTTCTGTTCATCATTTACATGACCCCGGTGGTAATGATCATCCTCTTCTCCTTTCAGACCTATGGCGCCATCCGCATGAAGACGCTGGACCTGGGCAACTGGACGCTGCTGAACTACTTCGGCCAGGCCGATTATTCCTACCTGACTTCCCGGGGCACCTACCGCGTGCGCGAGGGCGCGGTGAGCGGCGTCTTTTCCAACGCCGATACCCTGGGGGGCATCCGCACCAGCTTCATCCTCTCGGCCGTCGCGGCGGCGGCCGCCTGCGTCATCGTGGTGGTGGCGGTCAATTACATCTTCAAGCGCAAAAAGACCGGCGCGCTGGTGGAATACGCGCTGCTGTTCCCGTGGCTCTTGCCCACCATCCTCATTTGCTATTCCTACCGCACCTTCTTTAACAGCAACGACGTCTGGTACGTGGGCAACGTCAACCTGTACTACATGCACAACGTGCGGCTGCTGATCATCATCGCCTACACCGTTACCAAGCTGCCCTTTTCGCTGCGCATGATCAAGGCGGCCTATTACGCCATAGACGACGAGCTGGAGGACGCCGCGCGCAACCTGGGCGCGGGCGGGCTGACCACCATGCTCAGGGTCAAGCTGCCCATCATCCTGCCCAGCGTGCTGGCTGTCTTCGCGCTCAATTTCAACGCGCTGTTTACCGAGTATGACATGTCGGCCACCTTTGCCTCCTCCTACGGCACGACCTATGCCATGGTCATGCAGTCCATGACGCGCGAGGAGGGCCTGTACGGCTTCAATGTCAACGCCTCAGGCCGCAGGGCCGCCTCCACCGTCTTCATCATGCTGCTGTCCGGTCTGGTGCTCTACCTGGTCTACGGCGTGGGCGCGCGCGACCTGGGCGAGCGCCTGGCCATCCGCGAGAAGCGCCGCGCGCGCCGGGCCAAGTGGGCCGCCCGCCTGCTCCCGCGCAAACAAGCAGCCGGGGGCGGCGGATGACCCGCGAGGCCTTTCTCAGCTTCTGCGCCGGCCTGGAGGGCGCCCTGCTGGACCGCCCCTTCCGGGACGACCCGGACACCATCGTGGCGCGGCATGAGCGCAACAGGAAATGGTTCGCCATCCTGATGCGCGTTGCGGGCAGGGAGTTTGTCAACCTCAAATGCCGGCCGGTGGAGGGCAGCCTGCTGCGCGGCATGTTCGGCGGCATCCGGCCGGCCTACCACATGAACAAGGAACACTGGATCTCCGTGGACCTGCAGGGCGACGTGCCCCGGGAGGTCATCCACAGGCTGGTCACGGACAGCCACCGGCTGACCGCGCCGCGGCCGCGCGGGAGAAAGTCTGTCCAACCGGCAGATAAATAAAGTACATGTCGCACGCGGGCGACACAAATAGGGGATGAAAACGAGGTGCCTGAGCACCTCGTTTTTCATTGTGGGTTGAAGCGCACAATAAGGGGAGGCCGGCGGAAAGCCGGCCTCCCGTACATGTGATGAAACGCAGTAATTTATGGTTCTGTTTTTGTCAGCGTGATGAACGCCGGCTCTGTGAGCGGCCGTTCCAGTTCCGCCCCGTCCTCAGCATCCACACCGCAGCTGCAATTCCAGCGTGTCCGGCGCCTGGCCGGTGCCGTGGAAATTGAAGACCAGGGTGTCCGTGCCGCCCGGCGTCCCGTCCAGGGGGCGAAGCTCCGCCTGCCTGCCGTCCCGCAGGTACACAGCGTACCAGGCGTCCTCAGACAATGACGGGAAGATGGCGCCTTCAGCTTTCAGGATTGCCTGGGCAGCGGCAGCCGAGGCTGTGACAGAAACGTTGAAAGGGATGTTGGCAAAACTGCCCTGCCCCCGGAAATGGTGGACATTGGCGTCTGTCCGCCAGACGGTGGCTTTCATGGGCTCCAAATCCACTCGCTCAAAGCGGGAAAATAAAAAGCCTGCTGCCCGTCAAAGTAATGGTATTGCGCTGTCTGAAACAGTCCGATTTCAATGTTCAGCACATCCAGGTTCCGGGCTTTTTCCGGCAGGGGGCTCACATATTCCCGGACGGTGAACACCTGTCCGTCCAGCGCCCGGCAATTGGCCTGTGCTGTCAGGCGGCAAATCCAGCCCGTCCGGGGTTCGTGTGTGGTCTGAGGGGCTGATATTGTATTCCACGAAGCCAAAGGGCTTTCCCGCCGCCGTGGCTTCATTCCATTGGCGGATGAGCCCGTCGGTTTCCGGGTTTGTCAGCGCCATCGTGAGGGGGTTGCTGTTTTTTTCCATCCTGGCCAGCTGCTCCTGTGTCGGGGTGAATTCCTCCAGGTATCTGCCGTTTTGGATGGCATAGGCCACCACCAGGGACTGGCCGTCGTAATAGGCGCTGTTGATGCCCGCGGTGCCGGCGCCCGGTTTTTGGCTGGCAATAGTGATGGGTGCAACCTCGTTGAGCGCCGCTTTGGGCGCCAACTGCGCAAGGCGCTGGTCTTCCTTGCCGAAGAGCTCAAACAAGTTGATGCCCAACAGCTCCGCCACGGCGCCAAACAGCGCCAGGGACAGGACTACCGCCACAACAATGGCCAAAACTGAAAACTTTTTTTTCATAACTTGTGTTTCCCCGGCCAGACGCCGGGCCTGCCGGCTGATGCGCAGGTCAAAATCCGGGCCGGGTACGGGCCGCTGGGTGAAAATCAGCCGTTCCAGTTTATGATCATCCACAGCCCTTTTCCTCCATTTCGATTTGTTTGCGAAGCATTTTCAAGCCTCTGGATAAGATGGATGATACGGTTCCCCTGGGCACCTTCAGAATTTGCGCGATCTGCCGGTCGCCTCATGTTCTCGCTGTAGCGCAGCAGCAGGGGGCAGACGGTAACGTTCCTTCAGGTTGCCCAGGTACATCCATACCGGGGTTTCCTCCCGTACAGGGGGGCAGGTATTGTTCCAAGGCGTCCATGGTGGTTTCCCCGCCTGCGTTTTCGCAAAACGGCATGGCACGCGTTGATGGTGCTGCGCATCAGGTAAGCGGGCAGGGCTTCCAAATCCCGGATGCCGTGAAGCCGCCGCCAGGCGGCTTCCACAGCGTCAGACACGGCGTCTTCGGCATCTGCCGGGCGCCGCAGCATCATCAGCGCAACACGGTACATGGAGTGCTTTCTTTCTTCTACCGCCTGTAGGAAGCAGTCTCGTTGGGTGTCAGAGGGCACATGTACCTCCTTGAGAGTGTGATCCGGATACATCATAAGGAGTCGCCGGAAGCGCGTTTTGTTGCACTCCCGGAAATTTTTATTGCCATATTATAGGATAACTGCGCGCCATCGTGAAAGTTTCAACGCTATACTGTATCAAAAATCCTCGCCCCATCAGCGCATTTACTCTTTCGTTCAGTATTGCCTGCGGAGCCCGGACAGCTGACGGCCCCCTCCGGCGCAGGCTGATTTTGCTTTTGCTTTCGGCGCGGGCCTGTGGTACAATCCGCTTGTTGATTTATCAACAAGCCGGAGGGAGCGCCGCGATGCAGGAGCGTTTTGAGATGTTTACTGTGCTGGTCAACCGTATCAGCCGCAATATCCGCAAAATCAAAAACCAGGAGATCGCCGCTTTTCAACTGAAAGGCGCGCATGTTTCCTGTTTGTACCATCTATACAGGACCGATGGCCTGACAGCGACCGATTTATGCGAGCGCTGCGAGGAGGACAAGGCAGCCGTTTCCCGTTCCCTTGAGTATCTGGAAAAAAACGGCTATCTGGTGTGCGGCTCGCAGCACGCCAAGCGTTACAAAAGCCCGTTTTCCCTGACGGCCAAGGGGCGCGAGGTGGGCAGGGAGATCAACGACAAGATCAACCAGATCCTGGATGAGGTCGGCACCGGCATCACCCGGGAGGAGCGCCTGGTGTTTTACCGTAGCCTGTCCGTCATCAGCGACAGCCTGGACGCCATCGCCAACAATATGGGGAGGCAGGGATAGGGATGTTTTTTCTGAAAGCCGCCTGTTGCCGCGCCTTTCAAATGGCGTTTCGCCCGGCGCTTCCGCTGCTTCCTTACCGGGAGCCCGGGATCGTCGCCGGCTGCGCCGGTTTGGATGAAGCTGATCGAAGCGATCCGGGAGCTGAGCGCCGGCATGAGCATCCCGGGCAGGCTGCCCGGCATTCAACAGGGGGACATTCCCATGCTGGCCAAGCGCGCCGGGAAGGAAGCCAACCCTCTTTACCCCCGTACCCAAACTCATGACCCGAAGGGAGCTTGAGGCATTTTGCTACCGCTTCGCGGATTGGAGGCAGGACAGATGAAGACCCGGCAGATACAAGGGCTGCTTGAAGCGCAAAGGCGGTACTTCAAGACCGGCGCGACGCTTCCGGTGGATTTCCGCCTGGCGCAGCTGAGGAAGCTGTATGCTGCTGTCAAACGGCATGAGAGGGAGGTCCTCGACGCGCTCAACCGGGACCTTGGCAAAAGCCCGTATGAGGGCTTCATGAGCGAAGCCGGCCTCGTGCTCAGCGAGATTTCCTACATGCTCCGGCGCACGAGGCGCTTTGCCCGGAGAAAGGCCGTGCGCACGCCCATGAGCCAGTTCCATTCGCGCAGCTTTCAGCAGGCCGTGCCCTACGGCAACACGCTGATCATGAGCCCGTGGAACTATCCCTTCCTGCTGACGATTGACCCGCTCACCAATGCCATCGCCGCCGGCAACACGGCGATCGTCAAACCCAGCGCCTATTCGCCGGCGACCGGCGCCATGGTTCAAAAGATCATCACGGAATGCTTTGAGCCGGAGCATGTGGCGGTCGTCACCGGCGGGCGGGCGGAGAACACGGCGCTGCTGGACCAGAAGTTTGATTTTATTTTCTTCACCGGCAGCCAGGCGGTGGGCAGGGAGGTGCTGCGCCGCGCGGCGGAGCATTTAACCCCTGTGGTGCTGGAGCTTGGCGGAAAAAGCCCCTGCATAGTGGACGCCAGCGCCAACCTCGGGCTTGCCGCCAGAAGAATCGTGTTTGGCAAGTATTTGAACTGCGGCCAAACCTGCGTCGCGCCCGACTTTGTTCTTTGTGAAGCGTCCGTGAAGGACCGGTTTGTGTCCGAGGTCGCGCGGCAGATCCGGGAACAATACGGAGAAAAGCCGCTTGAAAACAAGGATTACGGCAGGATTGTCAACCGGAAGCATTTTGACCGCCTCCGCGGCCTGATCGATCAGAGCAAGGTGGTTGCAGGCGGGGAGGTGAATGAGGATGCCCTGCAGATCGCGCCCACCGTGATGGACGGGGTCACCTGGGACGACGCGGTCATGGGCGAGGAGATCTTCGGCCCCCATTATGCCCATCCTGACTTATGACAGCTTTGACGCGGTGATGTCCGGCCTCAAGGACAGGGACAAACCGCTCGCGCTGTATCTGTTTTCCAACAATAAGGAGCGCGTCAGGCGGGTGACAGGCGAATTGTCCTACGGGGGCGGATGCATCAACGATGTGGTCATCCACCTGGCCACAAGCGAAATGGGTTTTGGCGGCGTCGGGGAAAGCGGCATGGGCTCCTACCACGGCAAAGACGGATTTGACGCTTTTTCCCACTATAAATCCATCGTCGACAAGAAAACCTGGCTGGACCTGCCCATGCGGTATCAGCCCTATCGCAGCAGGCTGTATGAAAAGCTTTTGCGCCTATTTTTAAGGTAAAGGAGAAACAGGGATGAAAATCAGAATGATTGTGGACTCAACCGTGGACCTGATGCCGGAATACAAACGGCGGGTCAAGGTTGTTCCCCTCACCGTGCGCTTTGGCGATGAGGAGTATATCGACGGCGTGACCATTGACCACAAGACCTTTTACCAGAAGTTGATCGAAACCGATGTGCTTCCCACCACCAGCCAGGCGACGCCGCCCGCCTTTGCCGACCAGTTCAGGCAGGCCCAAGAGGCCAATGAAGCCTGCCTTGTCATCACCTTGTCCTCCAAGCTTTCCGGCACCTGCCAAAGCGCCGTGCTGGCCTCACAGGAGTATGAGCATGTGTATGTGGTGGACAGCGCTTCAGCCGCTGTCGGCTCCGGCGTTTTGACCGAGCTTGCCTTCAGGTACATTGACCGGGGCCTGGACGCGAAGGCTGTCGCGGCCAAGCTTGAGGAGGATAAAAAGAAGATCGTCATCGTGGCCCTGGTGGACACCCTTGAATACCTGAAAAAAGGCGGGCGCCTCTCAAAGACTGTCGCTTTCGCGGGCTCCGTGCTCAATATCAAGCCTGTTTTGTCCGTCATTGACGGCGAGATCAACCTGCTTGGGAAAGCGATGGGCTCCAAGCGCGGCAACAACCTGCTGGCGCAGGAAATAGAAAAAGCCGGCGGCGTTGATTTTACCAGGCCCACCCTGCTGGGCTACTCGGGGATATCCGACGCGCTGTTGCTCAAATATATCGAGGACAGCAGGCCCCTGTGGGAAAATGACCTGGACGAGGTCCGCTACGCCACCATCGGCCCCGTTATCGGGACCCATGCGGGGCCCAGCGCCGTGGCGGTGGCTTTCTTCAAAAAATAAACCGCAGCGCGGTTTCACAGATCAGCGTGAAAATGCGTTTTCATCCCTGTTTGTGTCGCTTTAAGCGACATGAGTTTTAGTATTACAGTGAAAACTTGGACTTGGCCAGGCGGATGCCGTAGTCAATGGCGCCCAGCATGCTCCCGTGGCTGGCGCGTCCCTGCCAGGCCTGGTCAAAGGCGGTGCCATGGTCGACCGAGCTTCGGATGATGGGCAGGCCCAGGGTGATGTTGACCCCGTCCACCGAGCTCCAGGCCTGTTTCTCCCTGTCATAGCGGAAACCCTGTACCTTCATGGGGAGTGCCCCTGGTCGTGGTACTGGGCGACAACGATATCGTGCAGGCCGCCAATGGCCCTGGAAAACACAGTGTCCGCCGGGAAGGGGCCCTGGGCGTCCAGTCCTTCGGCCCGGGCCAGCGAGATGGCAGGCGTGATCTCTTCAATTTCCTCACGCCCGAACAGCCCGCCCTCGCCCGCGTGCGGGTTGAGCGCGGCGACGGCGATGCGCGGGCGATTG
>JBMNLV010000015.1:0-57633 GCA_050953005.1 Christensenellales bacterium
TATGCATCACCTGGGCGCAGCAAAGCGCGTGACCCTTCAAGATATTGCCAAACGTACAGGATATTCCCTTACTGCTGTATCGCGCGCACTCCGAAACATGAGCGATATCAGTCCGGAAGCCACTTCATATATCCAGAAAACAGCCATGGAAATGGGATATGTAGCCAATCAGACTGCTATCGCTTTGCGCTATGGGCGCACCAATATTATTACAGTCATCATCGTAAACCTGACCAACCCGTTTTTTAGCATTATCACCAATCTGATCCAACTTGCCGCCCATGAAATGGGATATTCCCTGTTCATCGTCTGTTCACGGAACGATCAAAGCCTTGAACAACAGCTGATTAAACAGGCAATCGCCCGAAGGTCCGATGGTGTGCTTCTCTTTCCTTCCTGTGGCAGCAGCAAATCTATCGAAATGCTTCAAGCTGCCCATATTCCTTTTGTGCTTCTTTCCTGCACGTTTCCTCCCTATCAGACTGACAGCGTTATCATTGATGATGAACAGGGCAGCTATCTTGCAGGCAGGCACTTGATTGAAGCCGGTTGCCGGAAAGTTGCTTTCCTGTCCACCAGCAACAGCGCCCCTTCTTATCTCCCCCGTTCCAAAGGCTTCCTCCGCGCTTGCGATGAGGCAAATATTACGCTGGACAAACGCTGTCTTTATACTTTCTCTTGTGAAAAAATTGACTCTGAGAACAAAGATCAAACCAGTTTGACCTCTCTTCTTCCCAAGCTGAAACAAGACAGCGTAGATGGTTTGTTTGTCTTTTGCGATATTGAGGCATGGCATATCATGGCCGCCCTTCAGCAATCCAGTCAGCTACACATAAACGATTTCAAAATTGTCAGTTTCGATAACATTGACAGCGCTCTTGTTTCTCCCATCCCACTGTGCAGCGTTGACTGCGGCCTTGAATATATGGCTCGCAGCAGCATCGAACTCCTTCGCAGCAGGATCCAGGGGGACAATCGTCCGCCGCAAACCATCGTGTGCCCGGTAAGCCTTGTATGCCGGAACAGCTGCAATTCTACACCAAAACATTTACCGGAAAACTAACGATAGGTTCGTCTCTGGTAAAAAAGAAAGAAAACAAAATCCTTGATTAAACAATTTTTTCAGGGCAATTTTTCAGGGGATTTTTTATCAATGTCTATGGTATACAAACCGAAAAAAGACTATTATGAAAGTGAGTCTACAAGAATATGCAACGGAGCGTTACTTTGTTGCCATTCCCAGCAAAATGAATCCGGTCCGGCATCCATAAGTATCCTGACGCGCCCGGCAGCCGGACGCATGTTCATCATATATCCATGAAAACTCCGAACTTTCTCCCTTGATAAAACACATTTCCGCCACATTTTCCGGTTAGGATAGGATCACGGCATAAGAATGCCGGAATGAAAGGAAAGAAGGAACGATAATGATGAAAACCGAGAAATGGATGAGCGTGCTGGCGCTGACGCTGGCTTTGGCTGTGCCGGTCATGGGCTCGGCCGCGGAGGGCTATGGCGCGGCCGCGGTCAGGGAGGGCCAGACCTATACGGTGGAGCAAATGCTGATCTACGCCTTGCAGGACGAGTACCTGGCCCAGGCCGAATACAAAGCGATCATGGAGAAGTTCGGCGTGGACCGCTCCTTCGGCAACATCATGAAAGCTGAACAGACCCACGTGGAGCACCTGCTGCCCCTGTTTGCCGCCTACAACATCCCTGTGCCGGAGGACACCTCCGCCGGGTACGTGGCGCTTCCCGAAACGCTGGAGGAAGTCTATCAGACCGGCGTGACGGTCGAGGTCAACAACATTAAAATGTATGAAGCCTTCCTCAAGCAGGAGGGGCTGCCGGAGGATGTGAAGCTGGTGCTCCAGGCGCTGAAGAACGCGTCCGAGAAGCATCTGGCGGCCTTTGAGCGCAACCTGAACAAGCCCGGCGCCGGGCAGGGCAGCCGCGCCGGCAGCCGCTGGGCGGACGAGGGCAGCGCCCCCGCCTACGGACACCGGAACCGGCCCGGGAAAGCCGCCGATAGCGGAAGCCGGCCCCGCGACGGGCGCGGCCGCAGGGGAAACTGAAAAGAACAACTGGTCATTCCAGATTAATCAAAACCACCGGCTGAGCCGGTGGTATGCACGAGGCCTTCAAGGCCATTTACTGGCTGCGTCTGAAGACGCTCTGAATAATCCGACAACCGCAACTTTTTCTCTGGCCGCCGCTTAAGCGGCCTTCTTTATGCCTTCTCTGTCTTGCCACCCGTAAACGGGTCTATGTATTCCTTGAACGAGAGTTGATCCGCAGCTACATCCGATTGCAATTGTTCCCGGATGTATTTCGCTATCCTTTCCTTGTTGCGTCCCACCGTATCTACATAATACCCGCGACACCAGAAATGACGATTGCCATACTTGTATTTCAAGTTCGCATGCCGGTCAAATATCATGAGCGAACTTTTTCCCTTTAGGTATCCCATAAACTGCGACACACTTATGCTCGGCGGGATACTCACCAGTATATGGATATGATCCGCACAGGCTTCTGCTTCGTGTATCTCCACTTGTTTCATATCGCATAGTTGCCTGAGAATCCTTCCGATCTCCGCTTTGATCTTCCCGTACACAATTTGCCGTCGATACTTCGGGGCAAACACAATGTGATATTTGCAGTTCCATTTTGTGTGTGATAAGCTTTTACTGTCATTCATCTTCGATGACAAACCTCCTTTGCTTTCGATGCGGTTGCCAGACCGCCTCGATTGTAGCAAAGGAGGTTTCTGATAGCTAAAGCTTTTTTATTCCACCAGCTCTGCTGGTGGTTTTGTGGGCTGAAGCGCACAATAGAAAGGGATGCGCGGCGTCGCGCATCCCTTGACTTTCTGGCGTTTATACTGATGTAAAGAAAGGTATCAGCATTGTTATTTCAGCAGCTCGGCCGCCTCCAGCTGCGCCTGGATGTCGTCCAGGGCTTCCTGGGCGGTAACTTCGTTGCTCTCCAGCGTGGACAGCACGTTGCCGATGATCTCGGCGGCGGCGCCCGCTTCAATCAGGGCGGGCGGCGCGGAGGCGAAGTCCATGCTGTCAAACACGGCGGCGCGGTTGGCGGGTGGGGTGATGGTCAGATACTGTCTCAGTTTGCTCTGGTCCGCGATGGTGGGCAGCTCCCAGCTGGCGTCCAGGCGCAGCTGCACGATGTCCGGGTCCGAACCCAGGGCGTCAATGAACCTGGCGGCCGCTTCCTTGTGGGCGCAGTTGGGGGAGACGGCGTTGACGTTGGCAAAGAAGAAGGTGGCCTTGTCCTTGAATCCGGGCTCCACCACGATGTCCCATTCAAAGGCGGCCTTTTCGGTGAAGGTGGGGAAGCCCCAGATGCCGGTGACGATCATGCCCAGCTTGCCCTCGGTGAACATGTCCCAGTCGCCGCGGCCCGCCATGTCCTCCTGGTTGGGCTGCACGCGGCCTTCGCCCCGTACGCGCCGGAGCATGGCTTCCAGCACCGCCACGTTTTCAGGCGCGTTGGCGGTAAAGGCGGTGTAGTCAGCGCTCACCAGGCTGCCGCCGTTGCCCTTCACGGACTTGTAGAACTCATGGTAGGAAACGGGCTGGAAATAGCCCCAGATGTCCTCACCCAGCGCCCGGATTTTCTCCGCAGCCGCCTGCGCGTCCGCCCAGGTCCATTCATTGGTGGGGTACGCGATCCCGGCCTGGTCAAAGAGCGCCTTGTTGTAAAACAGCACGCAGGTGGAGAAGCTCATGGGCACGGCGTACAGCCTGCCCTCGCCGGACACAGCCGCCAGGGTGCCCTCGGAATAATTGCCGCGCGCTATGCCTAGGTCGGTCAGGTCGGCCACGGCGCCCCTGAGCATGTAGGCCAGGAAGTTTTCCATGTTCAGCTCAAACACGTCCGGCGGGTTGCCGCCGCCCACACGAGTGGCCAGCCCGGTAAAGTAATCGTTATAGCCGGTCAGCTGCAGGTCGATTTTGATGTCGGGATTCTTCTCCTCAAAGACAGCGATCATCTTTTTGAGGGTTTCCTCCTGGGCGCCGGAAGCGGAGAAGTTGGCGTAGGTCAGGGTGGTCTGCGCGCTGGCGGCTGCGGCAAAGGCCATGAGCAGCGCAGCGGCGAGCAGGAAAGCCAGGATCTTTTTCATTTGGATACCTCCTATTTTTTGAACGCTTGCGCGTTTGATCCGGGTTTGGGGGCTTATTTGAGCCCGCCCAGGGCGATGCCGCTTTCCACGCGGCGCTGGGAGAGCACATAGACCAAAAGGATGGGCAGGATGGTGAGCACGGCCCCCGCCATGAGCACATGCTCGTTGTTGCGGTACATGCTGTTCATGTTGCCCAGCACCACCTGCAGGGTTTGCTTGCCGGTGCTGGTCAGCACGATCAGGGGCCACAGGTAGCTGTTCCAGGCGCCCATGAAAGCCAGCAGCACCAGGGTAAAGAAGGTGGGCGCCACCATGGGCAGCAGAATGACAAAAAACACCCTGTACAGGGAGGCGCCGTCCAGCATGGCGGATTCCAGGTAGCTGTCCGGCACCGTGACCATCGCCTGGCGCATGAGGAACACGCCAAAGGCATTGGCCAGGGCGGGCAGGATCAGCCCGGTATAGCTGTCCAGCAGCCCCATAATCCGCAGGATGATGTAATTGGGCACCATGGTCACCGTGCCCGGGATCATCATGGTAGCCAGGTACAGACCGAAGAGCTTGCCCGAGCCCTTAAAGGGCAGCTTGGCGAACACAAAGGCGGCCATGCAGGCGCTGAACACCTGCACCAGGGTGGTGGCGACCGCCAGGAAGAGGCTGTTGAGGCTTGCCCTGCCAAAGGAGAAGCCGGGCATGTTGAACACCCGCACATAGCCCTCCAGGGTGGGGCGTTCCGGAATCCAGCGGATGGGAATGGTGCGGATGGCCTCGCTGCCCTTGAAAGAGGAAGACAGCATGAACAGGAAAGGCAGCAGCGTCAGGGCCGCCATGAAAACGACCATGGTGTAAAAGGCGGCGTTTCTGAGGCGCTTTGCGCGCAGCTTAAGCGTCATAGTTCACCCACCTTTTCTGAAGGCGGAACTGCAGCAGCGTAAACGCCAGGATGATGAGGAACAAAATCCAGGAATATGCCGAGGCCATGCCCATCTTGTACTGCCGGAAAGCGTACTTGAAGATGCGCTCCAGGAACACGCTGGTCGCCCCGCCCGGCCCGCCGTCGGTCATGATCAGCACGGACTCAAACACTTGCAGCCCGTAGATGACGTTGATGACCACCAATAGGAAGAGGGTGGGCGTCAGCAGCGGCAGGGTGATGCTGAAAAACTTGCGCGCGCCGCCGGCGCCGTCAATGCCGGCAGCCTCATACAGCGCGGGGTCAATGCTTTTGAGCGCCGCCAGCACCATCAGGGCATAATAACCGGTATCCTTCCACACGGAGGTGATCACGATCCCGGGCATGGCCCAGACGCGGCTGGACAGCCACGCGGGGCCTTTGATGCCAAACAGGGACAAAGCCTGGTTCATCAGCCCGTAGTGCCCGGACAGCACCCAGGTCCATACCACGGCGGCGGCTACCCAGGAGGTAATCACAGGGGTGTAAAACACCGTGCGCAGCACCGCCCGCCCCCTGAAGCTGCGGTTGAGCAGCAGGGCCTGGCCCAGGGAGCTCGCCAGGATCAGCGGCAGGTAGAGCCCCAGGTAGGTCAGGGTGTGGAGCAGCACCTGGGGAAATTCCCGCCCGGTCAAAATCCGCGCGAAGTTTTTCAGCCCCAGGAAATCCATGGTCCCCGCCAGCAGGTCATAATCCATGAAGCTGTAGTAAAGCGACATGGCGATGGGCAGCAGGCAGAAGACGATCACCCCGGCTAGGGAAGGCGCGAGAAACACCGCGGTCGCCGTCCGGCGGGTTTTCGCGTTGGGCAGGTACATGCGCGCCTCCTTTCCTGAAGTGGCGACAGGTTGATCAGTTCGTCAGCCTTCTGAACACCGGGATCCGCTCAAGCGGCGCGTCCACTGTCAGGCTTTGGTTTCCCGAATGGCGCCGGCCGGTGAAAAAATCCTCCCAGGCGCCTTCAGGCAGGTACACCCTCCGCCTGGTCCGGCCTTCCTCCACCACGGGCGCCACCAGCAGCTCCCGCCCCAGCATGAACTGGTCATGGGTGGACAGGGCGATGGCGTCCTCCGGCCAGTCCAGGCACAGGTGCGCCATCAGGGGCCTGGCGTCCCGGACACAGGCCTGAGCTTCCTGCCACAGGTAGGGGCGCAGGCTTTCCCGCAGCCTGGCAAAGCGTATGCCCAGGCTGAGCACCCGGGGGTCCCCCAGCCTTTCCGCCAGGTTCCAGGGGCTGCGGTCGTTGTTTTCCACCTGCATCCCGCCGTATTGCCCGCCGCGGGGCTCCGAATGCCACTGCATGATGGGGCAAAAGCAGGCCAGGGCGGTGGCCCGCAGGTAGAGCTCGGCAGTGGGGATAGGGCCTGCGAAGCCGCCGATGTCAAAGCCCCAGAACAGGATGCCGGACAGGCCGGCCGAGATCCCGGCCTTCAATTGGGCCCGCAGCTCGCGGAAGGTGCTCAGCTGGTCCCCCGCCCAGTGGGCGGGCTGGGTCTGGGCGCCCACATAGCCGGCCCGGCTGAAGGTCAGGCCCCTGACGCCGTTTTCTTTCATAAAGTTTTGGTAGGCTTCCACATACTGGCCGGTGTACAGGTTGTGGGCTTCCAGCCCCCTCATTCCGTTGTGAAGCCTCGCGCCCTCCTCAAACAGGAATTCCCCGCCGTCGGTCTTGAAGCCCTCCACCCCCATGTCCAGCAGGCGCTTCCGCTTGCCGAACCACCAGGCGCAGGCCTCGGGGTTGGTGAAGTCCGGCATCAGGCTGTGGGCGAACCAGCGCCCGTTGATGCGGTAAGGGCTGCCGTCCTCCCGGCGGATGACATAGCCGCGGCGGACGGCCTCTTCGATGTCCGCCTCATGAACGGGTGCGTGGGGATGTTCCTCATCGTGCTTGAGGACGGGGATCTGCCACAGCAGCAGGCGCAGCCCGGCTTTGCGGATGCGCCTGACGGTCTGTTCCGGGTTTGGGAAATGTTCCTCATGCCAGCGGTAGAAGGTCTGCTCGTCGCTCCATTGCTCCAGCACCATGACGGAGGCCGGGTAGCCATGCGCCCGCAGCGCCTCCAGCTGGGCGTCCACCTCGGCGTCGTCCTTCCAGCCGTTTCCGGAGATCCACACTCCGAAGGCCCATTCCGGCGGCAGCGCGGGCTTTCCGGTCAGGTCGATGTAGGCGCGCAGCAGCTCGTCCGGTCGGCCCAGGAGCAGATGGTCCCTGGACAGGGTTGTGCCTTGGGCGCGCTGGCTTAAGGTGACGGTGTCCGCGAAGCGCATCCGCGTCGGGATGCCGCCCTCCCGGTACCAGCCCAGGCCGGCCTCCGTCATGAAGAAGGGCATGGGCAGGTAGCTCATATCGCCCTGCCGGGTGAACTTTTCCACCACGCGGCCGTTGCCGGACCTGCCCTTCATGTCCACCGCGTCAAAGCGCTCCCCGGTCCCGAAGACGTGCCTGCACGGCAGCCGCATCTCCAGGCCGGACTGCCGGATCCTGCCCTTTCCGTCCCGCAGAACCACATAGGCCAGGGCTTCGGCAACCGTTCGGCTTAAACGGTTAAGTTTCCAAAGAAAATCCTGGCCCAGGCGCATGGTATAGTCATTTGATAAAGAGATTTCAGCCGCTTCCACCCTGGTGCCCTCAGCCTGCGCCTGCTTGAGCGTCAGCGTCCCGTCCCCATCCAGATCAAGGCTCAGGTCCCGGTCCAGGACCAGGCTGCAACCTGTTGTTGTCTTCAGGACGCTTCGCGCCCGGGTGTAGCGCGCCTCCTCCAGCACTTCAAAACAGTACCACGGGCTGGCCTCCTGCCGTGTTATGAACCGGTAAGCGGCTTCCCCCACCCGGTCAAAGGCGCCCAGCTCAAAGAGGAAGAATCCCTTGCCTGTCCCCGGGCGGGCCTCCAGGCGTTCTTCCCTGCCGTCCAGGCGAAGGGCCAGAAACGGAACCTCCTCTTTGCCCTCCAGCCTGCAGCCCACGGTGACGGGCTGCCCGACCAGGGGCAGGTAGGGATGGCGCTCAAACCCGCTGTCCTCAAAGGGGACCATGCCTTCGGGCAGGTGCCGGATCATTTGCTCAACTCCCCCTCGCCTCCGGGCTGGCGGTTTTTTTTGTTACCACCGGTTCGCCGACGCTTCGCACCGAGTCGCGGACCACCAGGTTCACCGGGAAAATCCATTCCTGCTTTTCCGGTTTGCCGTCCAGGGCGTCCAAAATGGCCAGGATCGCCTGCCTGCCCTTGGCGGCGATGTCCTGCCGCACGGTGGTCAGGGAGGGATCGCAGATCTGCGCCAGATCCAGGTCGTCAAAGCCCATGACGGAAACATCCTCCGGCACGCGCCTTCCCTGCTGCCGCAGGCCCTTGACCACGCCCACCCCCAGGATGTCCGCCGCGGCGAACACCGCGGTGATGTCCTGTTGCTGGCAAAGCCTTGCGGCCGCCTGAACGCCGTGCTGGTAGCTCACCTCGCCCGCGTACAGGCGTTCCTCAATAACTTCCAGTCCCGCTTCATTCAAAGCCTCCTGATAGCCCAGGAAGCGCTGGCGCATGACGCCGTGCTCGCTGATTCCGCCGGACACAAAGGCGATGCCGCGGTGGCCCCTGGAGAGCAGGTACTCGGTCGCCAGCCGGCCGCCCTGCCGGTCGTCAATGCCGATGGTGTGGAAGGATTCATCCGTGACATAGGTGTCGATCAGCACCACCGGGATGGACAGCTGGTGCAGCTCATCCAGGCTGCTGGAGGGATAGGAGCCCACGATGACAATGCCGTCAACCCCCCGGTTGCGGGCGACGCCGATGTAGCTCTGCCCGCTGGCGGGGCCGGTCAGCAGCAGGTGGTAGCCGTTCTTGCGGGCGTTGAATTCCAGGCTGGACAGCAGGGCGCCGTAGAAGGGATTGTCAAACATGAACTCCCGCCCGGGCTCGGTCTGGGGGATCACGATCCCGATCAGATTGGTTTTCCGGCTGGTCAGGCTGCGGGCGTTCAGGTTGGGCACATAGCCCATCCGCTTGGCGACCTCCCGCACGCGCCGGCTGGTCTCGCTGCTGATGGTCTGCGTGGTGATCTCGTTGAGGACATAGCTGACGGTGGTGGTGGACACCCCCGCCTCCCTGGCCACATCCTTGATGCTGACCCTGCGCACTTGCTCACATCCTTACTTAACCGTTTCAGTACCTCAGTAATACACCAGATATGACAGCTTGTCAAGGGTTGAATAGTTCTCTACCAAAGGTGTCTTTCTTTTATGGGTACAGTAAAATCTCCTTGTATTTTAACCACTCTTCTACACCCGTCCACCCGGCCTGTCCGCCCGCCTTTTTGATGCTTGCCGCGCCGGTGGCATAATTTGTTATCCTCTTTTGAAGCGTGAGTATGGCTGAATTGACCCCGATGGTGCGCCAGTACCTGGAGCTGAAGGAGGCCTATCCCGAGGCCCTCCTCTTTTTCCGTCTGGACGATTTTTATGAGATGTTCTTTCAGGACGCCGTCACCGCCGCGCGGGAACTGGAGCTCACGCTGACTGACCGGGCAGGATTACAGGTTTGATCTGAATGGAAAGAAGCCTCAGGGCGCGCCGCGCGACATGTCATACTGATGTAAAGCTTTATTGCATCCAAAGCGGCGAGGGATTTTATTGTCCTGCAAGGAAGAAAACCGATGGCGTAGCCTAAGCTACGTTGAGGTTGACTGACACAGCAGGGCGATCAAAGACCCGGCGCGACGATGCAATAAAGATTGGAATCAGTATCAACCTACAAGCTGCCGGTGTGCGCCTTTCCCCGAGGGGAAGGAGACCGCCCTGACAGGGTCTTTGCGAGCCGGCAACCGGGCAGTAACCACGCAAGCCGCCGGCATATCCTCCGGCGGCTTGTGTATATTTTGATATCGTTTCGATAGGGCTTATTTTGTGTCCTGCCGCAGGACCAGGACGCCATAGGCGTCCAGCCAAACCTCTCCCTTGACCGGTTTGCCGTCCAGGCCGGTCCAGGCGCCCTTGAGGGCGCATGCCTGCGCTGAATTCACATAGTTGAGCAGGATGCACCAGCGGCGGCCGTCCTTGACGCGCATGGCGATTTCCACCGGCTGCGGGCAAACGACCTCATTCGCGTAGGAAGAGGCGACGCCCAGCTCCTTCAGCAGCAAGGCGGCCATTTCGGCGCTGAAGCCGCTGCCCAGATAGTAGGCCGCCCCACCGCCGTCGTAATCTTTCCGGGTCAGCGCCGGCCTGCCGTCAAACCAGGCGCCCTCAAAGCGGGCCAGCACCTGCGTCCCCTCCAGGGGGCGCAGCACATCATGGAAGTCAGGCGCCACGGGGCGGCTGCCGCCAAAGGGGATGCGGGGCAAGTCCTCATCATAGCGCTGGAGGGTATATTCCTCCACCTCCACGCCGCAGATGGCCGCGGCCAGCCCGGGCATGGCCACCATGGGGCAGCGGCCGTACTCATCCTTGTAGCCCGTGCGCGCGCCAAAGACCAGCTTGCCGCCCTGCTTGACATAATCGGTGAGCACCCGGGCCGTCTCTTCCGTCAAAATGGCGGGATGGGGATAGATCAGGGCGTCATACCGCAGCAGCTCCTCCACCCGGGTTTGGTGGGAAGCGGTGTGCCGCAGGTAGACCAAATCCAGCGGCGTATGGCTGTTCTGGGCGGCCTCAAAGATGGCCAGGCGCGAGTTGTTGTCCAGGGGGCCATGCCATTGGTCGCGCTCGCCGTCCCACTCATTGAGGTAGTCACACAGCAGGCCCACCCTGGCTTCATAGCGGCTGCCGGCCATGTCGCCCGCGGCCTTGAAGACCTCGGAAATTTCCTTGAGCTCGCGCAGGCGGCGGTTGGGGCGGTTGCTGTAGTCGTTGATGCCGTGCCAGTAGATTTCAGTGCCGAACGCGCAGGTGCGCCAGCGGAAGTAGCTGATGAAATCCGCGCCGTGCGCGACGGATTGCATGGTCCACAGCTTCATCTGCCCGGGCTTGGGCATGGGCATGAGCATCCTGAAATCCCAGCCGCCCGGGCCGGACTGCTGCTCCATCACGCCGAAGTTGGGGCTGATGGAACGCGCGCGGGACAGGTTCAGGCTCCAGGCCCTGTCCTTGAGCGAACCGGTTTCCCTGCTGTTGATGCCGGCCTCCTTGCCATAAGCAAAGTCCGGATAGCTGTCATATGTGATGAAGTCCAGGCTTTCCTGGGTCATCTCATGGCTGTCCAGATGGCCAAAAATGCCGTTGGTGGTGATGAAACGCCCCTTGACATGCTCGCGCAGGATGTCCGCCTGCATGTTGACATAAGCGCGCGCGCCGGAAGAGATAAAGCGCTTCTCCAGCAGAGCCAGGTGCGGGTTGCCGTGTCCGTGGAGGGTTTTTTTCTCCAGGGATACCTGCGCCCAGTCGGTATAGGTTTGGTTCCAGAAGGTGGCGCCGATGGCGGCGTTGAGCTCCTCCAGCGTGCCGAAGCGCTCTTTCAGCCAGGCGCGGAAGGCATCATGGTCGCTCAGGGAATAAAACTCGCTGACTTCGCAATTGATTTCATTGTCAATTTGCCAGCCGATGACGGCCTTGTGGTCGCCGTAGCGCTCTGCCAGCTTGGTCACGATGCGGCGGCTGAGGCGGATGTACTCCTTGGAGTGGTAATTGTAATGCCGCCGGTGGCCATGGTGATACAGCTGGCCCTCCTTGTTGGCGTTGAGCGCTTCTGGGTATTTGTGGGTCAGCCAGGCCGGCGGCGTGGCCGTGGGCGTACACATGATGACTTGCATGCCCATTTTTTCCGCCAGGTCCAGAAAGCGGTCAAACAGGGCAAAATCAAAGCTGCCCTCCGTTTTCTCCACCACTGTCCAGGCGAACTCAAATACCCGCACCACGGTGATCCCGTGAGCCAGCATGCGCTTGAGGTCATCCTCCCAGAGGCCCTCGTCCCAGTGTTCCGGATAGTAGCATACCCCCAGGGTCAGGTGATCCAGGCAGATGGATTTGTCTTGCAGCATGAAAATACCTCCTATCAGACGAACAGCATCCCCACGCCCAGCAGCGTCAGCACCGCGCCCATCACTTCCCTTGGGCGCACCCTTTCCTTGAGAATGAAGTGCTCAATGGGCAGAATCATCACAGGCATCAGACTCATCAGGATGGAGGCGATGGCTACCTGGGTCAGCTTGATGGCCAGCATGGACAGCACCATGCCCACCAGGGTGCCCAGCAGCACGCTGACCGCCAGGATGCCGCGGCCGCGTTTTTCCAGCAGGGGAGCGGGCAAAGTCTTCCATTGCCCGGTCAGGCTGAGCAGCACGGCAGAGCCTAAGACCCCGCCGATCAGGCGGATCTGCGACGCGGGGATGGCCTCCAGGCTGGCCATGGCGGCCTTGGAGAGCAGGGCGCCAGCCGCCTGCCCAAGGGTGGCAAGGGCAGCGAACAGCAAGCCCTGCCAGGTGATGGTTGGGCCGGCCTGCTCCGGCTTGCCCTGTTCGCCCATGTCCGCGCGGATGACCCACATGATGCCAGCCACCGCCAGCAGGATGCCCACAAGGTGCGCGGGCATGAGCGCCTCGCCAAGAAATATCCAGCCAAACAAGGCGGTCAGGACGGGGTTGGCGGAAAATATCAGCAGGGTACGCTTGGCCCCCAGCGTCTGAAAGGCCGCATACAGGAAGCCGTCCCCCAGGGAGAAGCCCAAAAAGCCGGACAGCAGCAGCATGCCCCATTGCGCGGCGCTGGCCCGGGGAAAAAATTGGCCCATCATCAAGAACGCCAGCAGGCTCACGGTCAGAAGGCCGCCCAGCTTGGTCAGCGCGTTGAGGCTCCAGGGCGAATACGCCTTGCCCCGGCGCTCCACGATCAGGCTGCTGATGGTCCAGGACAGAGCCGAGAAGATGGCGGCCAGTTCACCCTGATAAGGCATGGAAGGCTCCTTTTACGGAAGGTTGGGGGGTGTGGAGGGGACTCAAAGACGCTTAAAGGGATAAACAAAGATCTGTCAGGCAAAGTTTTCGGGAATCCGGGGCCTATCCCTTCAGGACATTCCCGGCGTTTCCTGGCTCGGCCTTCCTGCCCTATTTGCGCGTCCTTGCCCGGCGCCTGCGCGCGGGCTGGGGTTGTTTTTTCTCGATGGGCTGCTCGCCGCGCAGGGCGAAGAGCTGGTCGCGCAGCTTGGCGGCCTGCTCAAAGTCAAGGTTCTGGGCGGCGGCCAGCATCCTGTCCTCCAGGGACAAGGCCAGCTCGGCGCGCTCCTCAGGGGACAGCCCGCGGTCCCTGGCGTCGGCGTCGGACTGCTCGGCGATGGCGATCAGCTCACGCACGGCGGAGTTGATGGTTTCGGGCGTGATACCGTTTTTCCTGTTGTAGGCCTCCTGGATGGCGCGGCGGCGGTTGGTCTCGCCGATGGCGCGCATCATGGAATCCGTAGGGGCGTCGGCATACATGATGACACGGCCTTCGGTGTTGCGCGCGGCGCGCCCCACAGTTTGTACCAGGCTGGTTTCCGACCGCAAAAAACCTTCTTTGTCCGCGTCTAAAATGGCCACAAGCGCCACTTCAGGTAGATCCAGGCCCTCCCTGAGCAGGTTGATCCCCACAAGCGTGTCATACGCGCCCAGGCGCAGGTCGCGCAGCAGCTCCATGCGCTCCATGGTTTTGATGTCGGAGTGCAGGTAACGCACGCGCATGCCCAACTCACGCAGATAGTCGGTCAGCCGTTCCGCCATGGCCTTGGTCAGCGTGGTAACCAGCACGCGAAAGCCGCGCCCAACGACCGCGTTGATCTCGCCTACCAGGTCATCCACCTGGCCGGTGGCCGGGCGCACGATGATTTTAGGGTCCAGCAGCCCGGTCGGGCGGATGATCTGCTCCACGGTTTGCAGACTGTGGGCGGCCTCGTACGCTCCCGGCGTGGCGGACACAAAAACCACCTGGGGGATGCGCTGCTCAAACTCCTCAAAGGTAAGCGGCCGGTTGTCAAAGGCCGAGGGCAGGCGGAAGCCGTAATCCACCAGCTGGGTCTTGCGCGCGCGGTCGCCATTGAACATACCACGGATTTGCGGCACGGTCACGTGGCTTTCATCGATGAAACAAATAAAATCCCGCGGGAAATAATCCAGCAGGGAAAAAGGCGGCTCGCCGGGCTTGCGGCCGTCAAAATAACGGCTGTAATTCTCAATGCCGGAGACAAAGCCGATCTCCTTGAGCATTTCAAGGTCATAATTGGTGCGCTGGGCGATGCGCTGAGCCTCCAGCAGGCGGCCTTCCCGCTCAAAATAGGCGACGCGCTTCACCAGATCGTTTTCAATCTGGCGGATGCCGCGCTCCAGGGCCTCGGTATTGGTAGCGTAATGGGTGGCCGGGTAGAGCGCCGCGTGGTTGAGCTGGCGCAGCACCCGCCCGGTGGTGACCAGGGTTTCCGAGACCTTTTCGATCTGGTCGCCGAAGAAGTCGATGCGCAGGCCTTTTTCTTCCTCGTTGACCGGGATGATGTCCACCACATCCCCGCGCACGCGGAACATGCCGCGCGAGAGCGCGATGTCATTGCGCTCATACTGGATGCCCACCAGGCCGCGGGCCAGCTGCTCGGGCGTCATGCGCATGCCCGGGCGCAGGGAGATCATCTGCGTGAGGTACTCGCTGGGGTCGCCCATGGAATAGATGCAGGAAACCGACGCCACGATGATGACGTCGCTGCGCTCCTTGAGCGCGGCCGTGGCCGAGTGGCGCAGCCGGTCGATCTCATCGTTGATGGAGGAGTCCTTCTCAATATAGGTATCGCTGGAGACGATGTAGGCCTCCGGCTGGTAATAGTCGTAATAGCTGACAAAGTATTCCACCGCGCTATCGGGGAAGAAGGCGCGGAACTCAGCGCACAGCTGCGCCGCCAGCGTCTTGTTGTGGGCGATGACCAGGGTGGGCTTTTGCACCTTTTCTATCACGGAGGCCATGGTGTAGGTCTTGCCCGAGCCGGTGACCCCCAGCAGGGTCTGCCCGGGCATACCCTCCTTCAGGCCGCGCGCGAGCGCTTCGATGGCCTGGGGCTGGTCGCCCTGCGGCGTGAACGGCGCGCTGAGCACGAAACGGTTCACGCCTCCTCCTCGCCGAGGGGGGGCAGGCCCTCCTTCTCCAGGCGCAGCAGTGCCTCAAAGCTCTGCTGGCTGATGTCATGCTCTATGCGGCAGGCGTCGTCATAGGCGGTTTCCTCATCCACGCCCAGGCGCATCAGCACCCGCGCGATGCCCTCGTGCCGCTCGGCCATGCGCCGGGCGATCTCCAGCCCGCTGTCGGTCAGAGAGATCAGGTTGTCATCGTCCATGGTAATGTAGCCGGCTTCGCGCAGCAGGCGCATGGCGTGGCTGACCGAGGGTTTGGTGACGCCCAGGGCCTGGGCGATGTCTACCGAGCGCGCGTAGCCTTTGCGCCGCTGGAGCAGCAGGATGCGCTCAAGGTAGTTTTCCTGGGACTCGTTGATGGTCAGGCGCTTCTTGCCGGGATTGGCTGCTTGCTTCATCGCGCTCACACCACCCAGTTGCCGCTTCTCAGCAGGGTCACGCGGGCGCCGTCCGCCTTCACGCCCGCCACCTCCAACTGCGGCCCGCCCACCATGAAGTCCACATGGATGAGGGAGTCATTCATGCCGGCCGCGCGCTTCTCCTCCGCTGTCATCTCGTTGCCTCGCACATGGCTCTCGCTGTAGGCCTTGCCCAGGGCAAAATGGCAGGAGGCGTTCTCATCGAACAGGGTGTTCTTAAACAGCAGGCCGGTGCGGCTGATGGGCGAGTCATCCCCGACCAGGGCTACCTCGCCCAGGCGGCGCGCGCCCTCATCGGTGTTGAGCAGATCCTCCAGGATCTCCCTGTTGGAAGAGGCGTCAAAATCCACCACGGCGCCGTCTTTAAACACAAAGCGCATATCCTCGATCAGCCGGCCGCGGGTGGACAGCGGCATGGTGGATTGCAGACGGCCGTTGACCTTATAAGCATGGGGCATGCTGAAAACTTCCTCCGTGGGGATGTTGGGCATGAAGCTGTCCCCGCGCGGGATGCCGGAGGAGCCTCCCATCCATACATGGCCTTCCGGCAGGTACACCTCCAGATCTGTTCCCGGGCCTTGATAGAGCAGCTTCTCAAAGGCCTGCTCGTTGAGAAAGCGCACCCGGCGCTTCAGCTGCGCCTCATGGGCCTTCCAGGCGGCAACGGGATCTTCCATGGTCACACGGGTAGCCTCAAAAATCTTCTGCCACAGCGCGGCAACGGCCTCATCCTCGCCCAGCGCCGGGAAAACAGCCTTTGCCCAGGCCGGGGAGGGCAAACAGACTACGCACCACTTAATGCGGTTTTCCATGGAATACCTGGAAACGCGCTCATTGGCCTTGCTGAGGACTCTATTCCAGTTGCTGATGCGTTTGGGATCCGCGTCCTTAAGCAGCTCAGGGTTGGGGGCGTTGAGCGCCAGAAAATGATAGTTGTTCAGATAGGCCGCTTCCAGGAATTCCGCAAAGAAGGCGGGACGGGTCTCAAAAGCCTCCTCAGGCGCCAGCAGGTAGCGGGCCAGCGTGATCTGGTCATCGGCAAAGGCAAGGTAGATGTCGTGCGCGCCCAGGGCATAGGCCTGGCGGGAGATCTCCCGCGCCAGGGGCAGGCCGTGCTCATCCAGGCGGATGATCATCCTGTCCCCGGGACGGACGTTAAGCCCGATCTTCAGGATCAGCTCCGCGTATTTCTTCAAGTTCTGCTGCAGGTCCATGCTTGCCTCCTCCGGCCCGCCGGGGCCGTATGTTCTCTGTGAGCATTATACATGAAAACCGCGGCCTTGTGCAGGGGCGCGCCCTGCCGGCCGGCGGACCGGCAACCGGAAGCAATACTTAATTCATGCCGCAAAAATTTTCAAACGCAGCATTTTGGCCCGCGACAGCAAGGAGTTAGACGCAGTAAACTACTGGTGAGCGCCGGGAAACCGGCTTGCTTACAAACCATAAGTTAGTTTAAACTAACCGAAAGGAGCGCGTATGCCGATTGTTTTTCTCCGGCCAGGCGAAACCAAGCCGATTCAGCGCCTGTCCGGCCCGCCTGCTTTGCGTCAGCGGCTGCAGGATTTAGGCTTTGTTCCCGGTAGGGATGTGACGCTGGTGGGCAACATGAGCGGCAGCCTGATTCTGCAGGTGATGGACAGCCGCGTCGCCCTGGGCCAGGGGCTGGCGCGGCATATCCATATCTGAAGAGTTCTTCAAAATATCAAAAGGAAACGAGGTAGAGGCATATGATGAAATCATTGGATCAAGCGCCGATCGGCAGCTACGCGAGCATTGTCAGGCTGCACGGCCGGGGCGCCACCAAGCGCCGGCTGATGGAAATGGGCCTGACCAGGGGCGAAAAGGTCTATGTGCGCAAGGTTGCACCCCTGGGCGACCCGGTAGAGATTACCGTTCGCGGATATGAGCTGAGCCTTCGCAAGGCGGATGCCGCGATGATAGAAATCGCTTAATTTTTACCCGCAAGTTAGACGCGGCTAACCAAAATCATTCAAGGAGGCGAATATGTCCATGACCATCGCGCTGGCGGGCAATCCCAACAGCGGCAAGACCACCCTGTTCAACCAGCTGACCGGCGCCAACCAATATGTGGGCAACTGGCCCGGCGTCACCATTGAAAAAAAAGGAAGGCCGTGCGCGCGGCCACAGCGGGGTGACGCTGCAGGACCTTCCGGGGGTATATTCCCTGTCACCATATACGCCCGAGGAAATCATCACCCGCGATTACCTGGTTAAGGAGCGTCCGGACGCCATCATCAACCTGGTGGACGCGACCAACCTGGAGCGCAACCTCTACCTGACGTCCCAGCTTCTTGAGCTGGGGATTCCGGTGGTCGTGGCGCTGAACATGATGGACCTGGTGAAAAAATCAGGTGATATGATTGACCGCGCCGCGCTCTCCAAGGCCCTGGGCTGCCCGGTGGTGGAGATCTCGGCGCTGAGAAACCAGGGCCTTGACGAACTGCTCAGGCAGGCGGTGCAAGCGGCGCAAAAGGCGCATTCCACGCCGCCAAACACGCTGTCCGGCCCGGCGACGCCTGCGCAGGCTGTCCGTCCGGGCAAAAAGGGGATGAAAGCGCGAAGCCCGCCGCGTGATATGGCTGTCCGTGTATGCTTTTACCGTGAATCAGGCATCCGGGAGCCGCTCAAGCCAGCATTCTGGAAATTATTCGACCGGTATTGACAAGCCGGAAATCCCGTGCTATATTGGGAACGAGCCAGGAGACCGGAAACAAATACGGCTCAAAAGGGAGGCGATTGACTGATTAACGTAGAGAAAGCACTGCCCTTCGTTGTCTGCTTCGCCCGTATAGATAACAACAACTTTCGCAGACCGAACTGAATCTGTCTCAAGCCTGTTCGACCGACCGGTACGCGTAGCGATCTACCATGGCGAACTGACAAGTTTGATTCCAGACAGTTAATTCCCCAGCGGGGGACAATGATTGTTCCCGGGCGAAGCGGCGGACCACCTGATTGATTAAACCAGTGGACTCGAAGGCCCAGAACAACTGAATATGGACCGATTGGCCCGCTGTCACACGGCAGCGGGCTTTGATTGCGCGCAGGTATGTTCAATGCTTGTCGGTCTCGGGCAGCGGGCGCTTGCCGCGTGCGTTTTACCGGCGTGTATCCAACAGTGTTAACTGCCTACAATCTTCTCGATGATCCACACCAGGTCCCGGATATCCACATAACCGTCGCCATTGGCGTCGGCATTTTTCTTGGATGGGCAGGATGTGCCGGAAACGATGTAATCAATGATGGCCACCAGGTCGCGGATGTCGACCGTCTGGTCGCCGTTGGCGTCGCCGGGCAGGCCTTTGCTCTCCGGGTCTTCGCCCCAGTCATGGGGCGCGGCGGGATAGCGGCTTTCCCTCCATCGGTGGTCTGAGCTCATGCTCTGGTCGGATTTGAGGAAGTAGTAATTGCCGCTGTTATTCCAGGTGGTATCCACGTGATACCAATTGCCGCCGATTTGGACCAGGTTCCAGGCATGCCCGCCCCAGCCGGTGCTGTTCAATCCTTCGCCGGTGATGATGCGGTTGGTGATGCCCACCTTGTTGAGCAGCAGCTGATAGGCCTCGGCATAGCTTTGGCAGACGCCCTTGCCGGCAAGCAGCAACGCCCTCGGGGCCATAGTAGGTGAAAGAATAATCGTACCTGGCGTTGTTGACCAGCCAGTCATTGAGCCATTTGGCCCGGGCATAGCTGCCCGAGACGGCTGCCTTGCAGGCGGCGGCCAGCTCTTCTACCTTGTCATTGAGCATCTGCCTTGTATACCGGACAGGCTTCTCCGGCGGGGCGTGAATCAGGGCGAAGTCCGAACTTTCATAAGCTGTTTGGCCCATGGAGTCTTCCACAGAGACGCTGAAATATGCCCAGCCGCCGCTTGGCGGGACAAAGCGCGCCGTGCCGCCGGTTTCATCCTCCGGATGTGTGAGGAGGTCATCATTTTCATCCACGGTATGCCATTTGCATTCGATTTTGAAGGGCGGGACGCCGCCCTGGATCGTCCAGGTGGCGGTAATCGTTTCCCCCGCCTTGGCCTCCATCGGGGCAAGGGTGATTTTGCTGCATGCAAGGGGCCCGGGCGCACCGGTGATGGCAAAGGGATCCGAGGTGAAAGCAACCGTGTGCCGTTCCCCCGCGGAGTAGTAGCTCAAGGAAAGTTCCAGCACACCCCGCTTCCCGATGACGGCGGCATGGCTGGCGCTGTTATTCGTGATATCGGCATGATACTTGAAGGTGGTTCCTGCGGTATCGGTGATCAGCCAGGTGCCAATGACATCAGGCGTGCGCAGAAGGCCCGTGATGTCCCAGGTAGCGGTGATGGTCTGTCCGGATGCCACCGTGGGCTTGTCCAGCGTGATGACGCACTGCGGCGTCCCCGGCTCCACATGCAAAACCCATGCTGTGTCTGAGAAAAAAGCTTCATAGGTGCCGGTCACGTCACGAACTCCGACCCATAAGTAGACATAACCGCTGTCGGGCGGCGTAAAGCTTGTGGCGTTGCCGCTGACCTGCGCCGGGAAGGGTTGCCGGGAGGTGTCATCCTGCTGCACATAATACCAGGTGCCTGTCACTGTGTAGGGCGGGTTGCCGCCCTGGATATCCAGGGCGGCGGTGATGGATTCGCCCATGTTGATACGCTCGGCGCTCAGCTGGACAGCGCAGGTAAGGGGGACAGCGGAGCCGACCGGCACGCTCTCGGACTGGAATGAAAAACTATATCCGCCGGTATCCTCGACGAACAGGGTAAACACCAGCCTGCCCAGCGCTGTGGGCGTGAAGCTGGCGCTGCCTTGAGAGATGTCCGCGACAAAGTACTCCGCATTTCCCTGCGTGTCCGTCACTTTCCACTGGCCGCCCTGCGCCCAGGGCGCGAGGCCGCCTTGAATATCCCAGGTGGCGGTGACCGTATCGCCCGGCGCCGGGCTGAACTTGTCCAGGTAGACGCTGCAGGTAGGGAAATTGGGGGTGCCGGTGATGGTAAAGGTATCGGAGTAAAAAGTATAAGTGTCCTGCGCGGTGTGCACCCACAGCTCCAGATAGCCTTCCATGCCGGCCCGCACGGACAGGGTGGCGGTATTGCCGGCAATAACCGCTTTATCGGTCCGGTTGCTTGAGTAATCATAGATATACCAGTACGCGTTCAGCGACAGAACATCAACGCCTTCAGGCACCTGCCAGCTGGCGGTGATGCTGTCCCCAACAGCCACTGTGGTTTTGTCCAGCGTGATGTTGAAGTCCGGCAGCTGTTGCTCTGCCGTGCCGGGCGCCCACAAACAAGCGCACAGCAGAACGGCCAGCGCCAAGGGGAGCAGGAGCTGAAGCCGGCCTTGTCCGAACCTGTAGCTCGGTTTGTTTTGCAACACGGTTGCGGTCGGCCTCCCGGGCCGCGCGACGCCCTGGCTGCGGGCGTCCCGCGCATCAGTCCGGTGTCTTGTCATCATGCTGAGCTCCTCCTCTTTGCGGGTATAAGCCGCTGTTTGTTCGTTGGGTCAGGTTTTCTCCGCTGTCAGGCCGCCACGATCCGCTCGATGATCCACACCAGGTCCCGGATATCCACATAACCGTCGCCATTGGCGTCGGCATTGGCCATGTCCTGGCTCTCCTGGCCGGAGACGATGTAATCGATGATGCTGACCAAGTCGCGGATGTCCAGTACATTGTCGCCGTTGGCGTCGCCGGGCAGCGTGGCTCCCCCCGCTGTGGGCGTAGGCGTGGGTGTAGGCGTAGGCGTGGGCGTGGGTGTAGGCGTAGGCGTGGGCGTAGGCGTGGGTGTAGGTGTAGGTGTAGGTGTAGGTGTAGGCGTGGCGGAGGGCGTCGGGGAATTCGTGGGCGTGGGGACGCCCTCATAGCCCAACGTCAGCCGGGCATAATAGTTCACAGTACTGCTGCTCATTGAGGAGTAGCCATGGTTGTTGTTCAGCAGGGGATATAAAACATCTGACATTCGGAAAGCGGGGTCCTCGCCGATATAATACAGCTTGATGTTTTCGTTTCTCTGATAGATTTGGTCGTTGAGGATGGCCTCCAGCTCCTCCGCCGTCCGGAAGACCGGCTCGCCTTTCTTGAGCGGATAGTAGTGCGTCAATGACGTGCAGGCGGGGTAGCGGTCTGTCCAGTTGTGATCGCGCCGCATCAGGGCGTCATTCATGCCAAAGTACAAGTTGACACCAATGTTGTCATTCCAGGTGACATCCACATGGTACCAGCTCCCGCCCATGCTGACCAGGTTCCAGGCGTGGGCCTCGCTGCCCCCGGTTCCGCCAACCATGATGCTCTGGACGCCCACCTCGCTGAGCAGCATCTGGTAAGCCAGGGCATAGCTCTCACACACGCCCGAGCCGTACAGGAGCACGCCCTGCGCTTCATGGGGATAGGGCCCGTCAAAGGAGTAGGTAGCGTTGTTCATCAGCCAGGTATTCAGATACAGCGCCTTGCCGTAATCGCTCGCGGCGGCGGCATTGCACAGCGCGGCCACCTCGCTGACCCTGGCTGCCAGGGCTTCAGTGTTGGAGGCTGTATATTTCTGGCTGTGATATTCCAGCTCCTGCCCTTCGGAATCCTGGATTCTCAAGCGCACGATATAAGTCCCGGGCTGATTGATGGTGCGGGTGAAGGTGGTGCTGGCTGAATAGTCCTGCACCCCGCCGGGGACCGAGGAGTAGTACGGGGAGGGATCGTCGGGCGCCTTGTAAAACAGAACGAATTGAAACTGGAATTCACCGCTGCCGCCCTCGGCCTTCGCCGTCCAGGTGGCGGCCTTGCCGGGCACCAGATAATTCTGGTCGCACTCCAGGTAGGCGACTTCCAGCTGGCTGATGGAGGATAGCGTGAATGTCCGCTTCCGGGCTACGGGGCTGCGCCATACAACCCCCTCACCCGTATAGTTCAGGATCTCCGGCGCGGTTTCCTGCGCCCGGGCGTCGAACAGAGGACCCGCGGGCAGGAGAAAGGAGGCCATCAGCAGGATGGCAAGGGACAACAGGGTGAGCTTTCTCATGGTTTTCTCCTCATGTTGTAGTCTATGGGTGTACCGGTAAAGAGGGGTATAAGTGAAGAGGGGTCAACAGGGTTAAGCTGTCAGCAGGGCGAGGGATCAATCCGCAACGATCCGCTCGATGATCCACACCAGGTCCCGGATGTCCACCTCCCCGTCGCCATTGGCGTCGGCATTGGCCATGTTCTGGCTCTCCCGGCCGGAAACAATGCACTCGATGATATTGACCAGGTCACGGATGTCCAGCACATGGTCGCCATTGGCGTCGCCGGGCAGGGTGGATTCTCCCGGCGCAGGCGCCGGGATGCCGGCGTAGCCCAGCGTCAGCTGGGCAAAATAGTTGGCAGCGCTCATGCGCTTTGAGGAGTAGCCCTGGTTTCCCTCCAGCGCGAGGTTGACAGCGTCGGCTATACGGAAACCGGCGTCCTCACCCATGTAATACAGCTTGAAGCTTTCGTTTTGCCGGGAGATCTGGTCGTTGAGGATGGCTTTCAGCTCCTCCGGCGTCCGAAAGACCGGCTCGCCTTTCCTGAGCGGGTAGTAGTACGCCGTTTCCGTGCAAGCGGGGAAACGGCCTTTCCAGCTGTGATCGCGCCGCATCAGGGTGTCATTCATGCCAAAATACGCGTTGTACCCCAGGTTATCGTCCCAGGTGACATCCACATGGTACCAGCTTCCGCCCATCCTGACCAGGTTCCAGGCGTGGGGCCCGCCGTCCCCGGTTCCGCTTACCGAGATGCTGTCGATACCCACCTCGCTGAGCAGCATCTGGTAGGCCAGGGCATAGCCATCACACACGCCCGAGCCATGCAGCAGCACGCCCTGCGCCTCGTGGGGGCAGGGCCCGCTGGAAGAGTAGGTAGCGTTGTTGATCAGCCAGTTGTGCAGATACAGCGCCTTGCCGTAATCGCCCGTGGCGGTGGCATTGCACAGCGCGGCCACCTCCCTGACCTTTTCTGTCAGGGCATCGGTGCTGCAAGCCGTGTATTTCTGGCTGAGGTAGACCAGCTCCTGCCCCGCGGAATCCCGGATTCTCATGCGCACGACATAGGTCCCGGGACGGGTGATGGTGCGGGTGAAGGAGGCGTCGGGCGAGAATCCCTGTTTTCCTCCGGGAACCATCATATAGTGCGTGAAAATTGCATCAGGCGCTCTGAAAAACAGGATGAACTGAAACAGAAACTTGCCGCTGCCGCCTTCGGCCTGCGCCGTCCAGGTGGCGGCCCTGCCGGGGGTCAGGCAGCTCTGGTCGCACTTCAGGTAGGCGACTTCCAGCTGGCTGATGGAGGATCCCTGCCCCAGGGGGCTGCGCCAAATAACCCCTTCACCGGTATGGTTCAGGGAATCCGGCGCGGTTTCACTTGCCTGGCCATGAAGCAGGGAGCTGTCAGGCAGCGGAAAGAAAATGACCAGCAGGATAACAAGGGACAGCGCGGTGAATTTTTTCATTGCATTCTCCATGATTGCGGTTCTGGGAATTCCTGTGCATGGGACATGAGTGAAACGGAATCATCAAGGTCAAGTCTCAAAGGGAATGGGGGCGCTCAGCCCGCCACAATCTTCTCAATAATCCACACCAGATCGCGGATATCCACCGCTTCATCCCCGTTGGCGTCAGCGTTGACCATATTCTTGCATTGCGTGCCGGATACGATATGGTCAATCACGCTGACCAGGTCGCGGATATCCACGGTTTGATCATTGTTGGCGTCGCCGGGCAGGGCTGTGACCGCAGGGGCTTTGCCCCAGTCATAAGGGGCTGCCGGGTAATCGGCAGTCTTCCAGCGGTGGTCTGTGCTCATGCGGCTGTCAGAACGCAGGAAGTACTCATGTCCCCAACTCTCGTCCCAGGTGACGTCCACATGGTACCAGTTGCCGCCAAGGAGCACCAGGTTCCAGGCGTGGTTGCCCCAGCCGCCAACGCCATCGGCGGTGCCGCTGACAAGCCTGCTGGTGATGCCGGCTTTGTTCAGCAGCATCTGATAGGCTTCGGCATAGCTATTACACACGCCCGTCCCCAGCATCAGCACCCCGGAAGCGTGATAGTGGGTGTAGGTATGATCGTAGTCTGCGGTTTTGTTCAGGTAATCATGCAGCCATTTGGCCTGGGCATAGGCGCCGCTGGCCTTTGCCTTGCATTCCGCTACCACCTGCTCAGCCTTCTGGTCCACGGTTTGGCCGCCGGTGATGGTGAAATCAACCATTTCATATTCGCTTCTGCCCACGCTGTCCCTTACGGTGACGGTAAGGTCTCCCTGCACGCTGAACGCCGGGCGCAGCACGGAGTTGGTGCTGCTCGTTTCCTCCTCCTTAACAAGGGTATACGGCCCCGGTATTTGGTCCATTACTATCCAGCGATACTTAAACGTATATGGTGGTTCGCCGCCGTTTGCCTGAACGGTCGCCGTGATCGCCTCATTGACGTTGACATTGTCTTTGTCCAGAGAGACAGAAACCTGCAGGGGCGCTACAACTTTGCTGTTTTTGATCGGGATTTCTTTGGAATCAAAGTGAATCGCACTGTTGTCCGCCGGATTAAGGGGCGTGTGCCCGTCTGCATCCAGCAAAGACAGCGAGAAATAGGCCCGGGTACCAAAAGCAGGTGTCCACGTGTTGCTGTTGCCGCTCACATTGCCATACACAAACTGACGCTGGTTTTCTTCTCCGTCAAAAACAATCCAGCCGGAATTCCATTGGTTGTAAGTGTAGGGCGGGTTGTCACCGCCTGTAATGACCCAGGTGACCGTGATGGGTTCACCGATGGCGGCTTCCTGTTTATCCAGGGTGAATTGAACCTTGGGCGGATCGATTGACTGCGCCAGGGCGCTTGCCCGGGGCACGGACAGGATGAAGGCGCAAAGCGCCAGGACAAGAAATGCCTTAGCGGTATACTTCACAAAATCACCTCGTTTGAAGATTCGCCGTTGCGGGCAGCGGTTAAAAGCAAGGGCAGGCAGAGCGGTTCAAACAACTGGCGCTCAGCCCGCCACGATCTTCTCAATAATCCACACCAGATCGCGGATATCCACCGCTTCATCCCCGTTGGCGTCAGCGTTGTCCATATTCTTGCATTGCGTGCCGGATACGATATGGTCAATCACGCTGACCAGGTCGCGGATATCCACGGTTTGATCATTGTTGGCATCGCCGGGCAGGGCGGCGGGAGGGGGCTCAACACCCGGGAAGGCGGCGAATTCCGCCTGCGTCATGCCCAGGAAGTACCAATAATAGACTTCACTGACGTGGTTGCGTGTTCTCGCCGCCCGCGCCAGGCAGCCCAGGCCATAGCGCTCGGCGCTGCCCAGGCCGGGGTTGCTTTGCAGCAGGACGGCCTTGGCCTCCTCCCGGCTGAATGCCCTGGCGCCGGCTACTACGCTGGCTCCGGGGTAGGAATAGGCGCTCAGGTTTTCCGTGGCCATCCTGTAAGCCATGTCCCGGGCCGCTTTCAGCAGTTCCGCTTCCATGGCCTTGCCGGTCAGCTCCGCGCCCAGGGCCTGCTCGTCATCGCTCATGACATAAAACTCGATGACTTCCTGCGGGTTTTCCTCCCCATCCACCGTCCGGCCGGTCAGGGCCTTCCAGGCGCTGCGGAGGATCATCTGGTTCTCAACGTTGTAATCACCGCTGTTTCTCCTTGTCTCCTCAAGATCCCTGAGGAAGTGGACGCAAAGGTGGCCGCCAAAGCCGTTGTCATAATTGCTGAAGCTGAGGTGGGGAAAATTATGCGTGGTGGCCAGGCTCCAGCGGCCGTCCGGCAGCCTGGCGTAGACCACCTCGATGCTCCAGCCGGGATCACGGCCAAAGGCGCGGTTCATCAGCCGGGTGTCGGTGAAGCTGGCGGGCTCCGCGTCAAGATGGTAGCCGGGGGAATAGACCTTCAGGTTGTAGCTGATGCCGCTTCGCGGGTGGTAAATGAGCACGGTCTGGCCGCTGGAAACCCTGCGTTTGACCTGGCTGTACCAGTCCAGCAGCTGTACGGAAGCGAGGGAGGGACCGCCGGTTTTGCCCGCGTCATCAGGCAGTTCGGAAACCGGGGTGGAATAGGGCAGGCCGGTGCCTGAATACAGCTTTTTTTGGGTTTCGTCATCCGCCATGCCGGTCAGGCGCAGGCCGTTTCGCAGCTGAAAGCCCACCACGCCGTTGTGGGTCCGGCCGTTGAAGACGCCGCTGTAATCCCCGGTCCGGGTATCCCTGTCCACGGGGTATCCCAGGCTGTCCAGCGCCGCCTGCAAATCACGGATGGCGGTACCGCCTTCTTTCTGGTCGCTCATTTGGGAGCGCAGGGTGCTGTAGGCAGCGGCGGGCAGGATGCCCGGCAAAAGCAGGAGGGCCAGGCACAGCAGAAGCAGGCCTGTCTGGTAAAGACTCCTTGATCTTTTCACGGGGTTCCTCCTGTTGTTTCGTTTAAATCCTGAAGACCAGGAATTCCGGCTTTGTTTCAAGATATTTCAAGTGCCAGCATCCTTATCGGCAAGCAAACCAAAGCCAGGGTTTGCAACGTCAAGAATTGGCAGAATGACGCCCATGGATTTTGCTTTCATCGCGCGCCCCCCGTTTCCACAGGCTCCGGCGACAGGGTCACGGCTGAGAAAGCAGGCAGCCACAGGCTTGAAGAGCCTTGCGACCATTATAAAATTTTCTTTACATCGGGGTCAAGGCGGCGGATTGATTGTCATCCGATGGAAAAATGGTTAGAATAGACGCGAGAAACCCGCGCAGCCGGCACGCAAGACCAGGCCCGGGCAGGAGTCGTTATGCAAGTTATCATGGAAAACCTGACCAAGCACTTTGGCCAGACCCGCGCTGTGCAGGACTTTTCGGTCACCCTGCACGATGGGGAGCTGGTCTGTCTGCTGGGGCCCTCGGGCTGCGGCAAAAGCACGGTATTGAACATGCTCTCGGGTATCGTGCCGGTGACTGCCGGCAAGATTTACTTTGACGGCGAGGATGTCACCCGCCTGCCGCCGGAGCAGCGCGGCATCGGGCTGGTGTTTCAAAATTACGCGCTCTACCCGCACATGACGGTCATGGGCAATATTACCTTTCCGCTGGAAATCCAAAAGGTGCCGCCCAGGGAGCGGGAGCGGCGCGCCAGGGAGATGGCCGAGCTGGTGCACATGGGCGACCTGCTCTCGCGCAAGCCCCGGCAGCTTTCCGGCGGGCAGCAGCAGCGCGTGGCCATCGCCCGGGCGCTGGTCAAAAACCCGCGGCTGCTGCTGTTGGATGAGCCGCTGAGCAACCTTGACGCCCGGCTGCGGCTGGAGATGCGCGAGGAGATCCGCCGCATCCAGCAGGAGACCCGGGTCACCACCATCTTTGTTACCCACGACCAGGAGGAGGCCATGAGCATCTCCGACCACATCGTGTTGATGAAAGACGGCGTTTTGCAGCAGCATGCCGCGCCGCAGGAATTGTACAACGAGCCGGCCAACCAGTTTGTGGCCGATTTCCTGGGCAACCCGCCCATCAACAACTTCCCCGGCGTCATGGAGGGGGACTGTTTCGTCATGGCCGATGGCGCGCGCGCCTGCCCGGGTTTTTCTGACAGCGTGCCCCGGGGCGTGCCGGTCAACCTGTCGGTGCGCGCGGAAAGCTTTGCGCTGGAACCGCAGCCGCATGACAGCTTCCTGCGCGCGCGTGTGGACAGCGTCTATCAGATGGGCAAGGAGGAGATGGCCATCCTCAGCTTTGGCGGCGTTCATTTCCGCGCCTACCTGTCGGCCGACTATGGCCTGAAGGCCGGGGACCTGGTCAGCCTGAGCCTGAAAAATCGCGGCGTGTTTGTGTTTGACCGTCAAAGCGGGGAGCGTTACCAGTGAGGCCCGCCGCGCATACGGCCGCCCGCCCTGTCCGCCGCGCCGGGCCCCGGCGCGTGGTGGTGCATGTTGTTGTCTTTTTGCTGCTGGGCGCGCTGGCGCTTGCCGCCGGCATCACCGGCAGGCATGAGCTGGAGGGCAAAACCGCGCGCATGGAAAGCGCCCTGCGGGTGGATACCCTGCTGGAGGGCGGCATCAGCGACGTGCGCGCCGCGCTGGTGGAGGAGCAAACGCCATCCGCCCTGGCCCGGCAGATTGATAACGGGCTGTCCTCCAAAAAACGCAGCCTGAAGGAGACCATCACCAACCAGGTGGCGCAGGGGCTGACGGATGAGGAGATCGCCCTGAAGACAGTGGACACCCTGATCGAGGGCGTCCTGGCCCGCGTGCGGGATGAGGAGGCGCTGTCCGCTTTGCGGGAGCGCGCCGCGCAGGCGCGTGACGCCCTGGCCGGCGACCTGGCGGCCCGGACCCACAAGATGGAGGAAGGGCTGAACCTGGGCCGGGTGCGCCTGAGCCTGCAGGTGACTGAGCCATGGTACCCGTTGATGTATTATTATTTCCCGCTGCTGGCCCTTGGCGCCTTCCTGATTGCTTTCGCCCTGGCGCTGCTGGCGGTCTACCTGCGCGGGGATGAGGAAAAGCGCGCCCGCGTCGGTCAGCGGCTGGAGCCCATGGACTACCTGCTACCCTTTTTTGTGGGCGTGGCGCTGTTCACCCTTTACCCAATGGTGCGCGTGGTCATCATGAGCTTCCAGGAGCGCTACAGGCTGGAGGGCAGCTTTACCGGCTGGGGCCTGGGCAACTATGAGCACGCCCTCTTCGGCGTGCCGGGCACCACCAACTACTTCCTGCAGGGGTTGTCCAACACCATCCTGTATGTGCTGTATACCGTGCCGGCAGCCACCGCGCTGGCCATTGTGATCGCCTACCTGCTCAACCAGAAGCTGCGCTTTTCAGCGCTCTTTCAGACCGCGTACTTCCTGCCCATGGTGACCTCGGTCACCGCCGTGGGCCTGGTCTGGCGGTGGATCTTCAACACCAACTTCGGCGTGCTCAACGCCATTTTGGGCTTCTTTGGCGCAGGCCCTGTGGACTGGCTGCAGGCGGCCGGCAACTCCATGGCGGTCATGGTGATCTTCGGCATCTGGTCCTCCCTGCCCTTCACCATCATCCTGCTGCTGAGCGGCCTGCAAAACATCGATGAAACCTATTACACGGTGGCGCGGGTGGACGGCGCGCGGCCCTTCAGGATTTTCAGGCGCATCACCGTGCCGCTTTTGGCGCCCACCATCTCCCTGGTGCTGATCATCAACAGCATCTCGGCCTTCAAGGTTTTCACCGAGGTCAAGGTGCTCTTCGGCGGCTACCCGGGGCCAGCGCTGAACATGTATACCATGGTGTATTACATCTATGACATGATGTATGAGTACCGTGAGCTGGGCCGCGCCGCGGCCGCCGCCATCATCCTGTTTGTCTTCATCTTCATGTTTACCATGCTTCAGCGCTGGATCCAGCGGCGCTGGCGCTACGAGTAGGGGGCAGGTTCATGAGTGAGCACCATCAACAGACAAGCCGCCCGCTGGGCCTGCCGGTCTATATCCTGGGCTGGGCGCTCATCCTGGGCGCGCCGGTCAGCCTGGCGCTTGGCGGCGCGCGGACCCTGGCGCTGGGCCTGATGTCCTGCGGTATCGCGCTGATTGTCCTGGGGCTGGGCTGGAGCCGCTCCTACCCGCTGAGGAAGTTCACCGCGCGCACGGTGCGCTACCTGCTGCTGACGGTTGGCCTGGTCATCATGGTTTTTCCCTTTTACTGGATGATTTCCTCAGCCTTCAAGACCGCAAGCGAGATCAACCTCTTCCCGCCCTCGATAGCGCCCAGAAACTGGCTGAATTTTGACAACTTTTATGTCTCCTTTGAGAAGGCGCCCTTCGCGCGCTATTTTTTCAACTCCATCATCGTCACGGCGGGCTCGGTCAGCGTGACGGCGCTGACCACCATCCTGGCCGCCTTCGCCTTTTCCAGGCTGGAGTTCCCCGGGCGCGAGGTCATTTTCTCGCTGCTGCTGTCCATGATGATGGTGCCCTTTGAGATGCTGGTCATCACCAACTACCAGACCATTGTCAAAGTGGGCCTGAACGATTCGCTCTGGGCGCTGGTGCTGCCCTTTATCAGCAGCATTTTCTACACCTATATCCTGCGCAACTTTTTCCAGTCCATCCCCAACGGCCTCTATTGGTCCGCGCGGGTGGACGGCTGCACCAACTGGAAGTACCTGTGGAAGATTATGGTGCCCATCGCCCGCCCCTCCCTGGTGACCATCATCCTGCTCAACGCCCTGGCCTCCTGGAACAGCTTTATGTGGCCGCTGCTGGTCATCAAAAGCGACCTGAACCGTACCCTGCCCTTCGGCCTGTACGCCTTTACCACCGAGGTCGGCGTGAACTACGAGCTGTTGATGGCCGCCTCCTCCGTCGTGGTGCTGCCGATGGTTTTGCTGTTCCTGTTCGCCAGGAAGCAGATTGTGCGGGGGGTAGCGCGCGGGGGGATTAAGGGGTAGACCGGAAAAATCCTCATGAGCTCTCCGGACGGGGGTATATGTTTGAGCTTTCGGCATGCTATGAGCGCAAGGCCCTGCGCGGAGAAAAGCATGGCAGGAATAGAATTAAGAATAAGAATTCAGGGAACTGTTTCCGGAGATATGCATTAAGATATTGGCTAGATATTCATCGATAATGATAATATTGAATAGTTTTGTTAACAGGGCGCCATAGACCGCGTCTGCGTTGATGTTGGGCGGAACAATCAGCACTCTTTTATCAACCTTGCGAAGCAATTCCATAGGGATTCTGATTGCGAAATCATGATCACTCGTAACAATGTTGCCTTCCCTATCATAGTAGTATGTAAGCATCTCTCCCACAACCTCTTTGATATTTTGTTTTGACTGTAAGCGATAGGCGGAGGCGAGGTCTGGAGCTGTAGGATAGGCTGATGGAGCGACAATTACCATATCAAGTTTTGCCCACGTGCTCAAAATCTGTTGATAATTTTCCGTCTCCATGAAGAGTTCCTGTTCACGCAGGGTCATTGGTAAGGCAGGCGCGCTTAAATACTGAGCTGAAGAACCGACTTTATTCGCGAGGCACCTTACTAACTCATTTGAGTGAAAAGCGCGGATTGACATGTTCAAGTTTCCAACAATTGGGCAAATCACGCTGCTTTCAGATACATTTTTTTGTTTGGGGTACGCGTCTGTTACTCTTTCTATGAGATCGCCCCACCCAATGCCAACACATTGCAGTGTTTGCATATTATTCTTTAGAAAATGCACAATATGTTTGACAAGGTTTTCATAATGGCGACTTTCATCTGCAATTTTAGGCACAACAATTCCATCATCCACATTAAAGCGCATCTTGATTAAATTGAGTACCTCTTCATTGGAAACATAGGGATCCCTGATTCTGATTTCAACGATGTTCAGTTCCCTTGCCTGAGCAAGCAAAATGCTGACCAGCGGTCTGGATATCTGAAGTTTCTTTGCTATTTCCTGCTGGGTCAGGTTCTCTTCATAATACATTTTTGTTGCGGTAACTATTCGCTTTATTTGACTTTCAGACAATCGGTGCGCTCTCCTTTCTTCAAAACAGCCAAGCATTAGTTACCAGCGTACTAATAGAACAGAACCGGAATAGCACAAACTGGGAAAGCTTATTTAAATATATCATATCAATACAGCTTTGTAAAATCACATTCTGCCACACAAGGTCGCTAGAATGCCAATTCAGAAGCGTGGCGGCAATTGCCCAGCACAGCGCTCTGACTGAAAAACACTACCTGCTGAAGTAGGGCGTACGGCAAGGCGAATTCCACAGACTAAGAGTAGTGTCGTTCATGCGGGCAAGGAACATTTGAAACCCTCCTTGCTCCTGTGTGGTCAGCAACTCTCCACAATATGAGGCGACAATTTTTATACCCTTCTTGGTAAGCACTTTATACGCATGCCTAAAGACAATGCACATTTCCATAATCGTGGTAGAACCCGAACCGTTAATTACAAGCATTGCTTTTTCACCAGACTGCAAGCTGAGGTCTTCGACTAACCTGGACACCATGAACTCAGCAGTTGCGTTAGCAGACATCATTTTGTAGCGTTTTCCGCCGCCCTCACCGTGCTGACCGATTCCTATCTGCATTTCATCCGCATCAATCGCAGAAAGAAGCAGACCAGTTGCGGGATGTGACGCTGCGGAAACCGCAACAGACAACGTCGCCATGTTATTCGCAAAATCTTGGGAAATCTTTTCGATTTCCTCAAGGCACATGCCTTTCTCAGCGGCAGCGCCAGCGATATGATACAGTAAAACGCAACCTACCATTCCCCTCCTGTTGGAAGCATTTGTACGCGGCTCACTAAAAATATCGTCATATGTGACAATAGATCTAACGTTTATGTTTTCCTTTTCAGCATCTTTTAGCGCAGCAGTTCCGGACATAATGTCGCCAGTATGGTTAAGAATAATAAGCAGAACGCCGTGTCCTCTGTCAGCCAGTCTGATTGCTTCCAACACATCCTGCGGGCCGGGAGCGGCGAAAATGTTCCCGGCTACCGCAATATCAAGCATGCCCGGACCCACAACGCCTGAAAGCGCCGGCTCATGCCCAGTGCCGCCAAGGGATATAATTCCGACCCGGTTGGCAGTCAGCAGCGCTTTGTTGACGACCAGTTTCCGGTTCTTTCCATGCAATTCCAACAAATCCGGAAAAGCAAGCACCAAGCCTTCCAGTAGCTCCATGGTTATGTCATCAGGATGGTTAATGAACTTTTTAATCACATCAGTTCCTCCTTAACAAGCTCCAAGCATTCAGCAGATTAAACGTACAAAACAGAATAATTCCTATGACATGTATGGATACGATAGCATTGATCGCGCTCACATTTTGCAAAAAGACTTTAGAGCGCCTGAGGGGCGTTGCTGTCTCTGTCTGCAAAATCCGAAAACGTCACAATTCTTAAACTATAGCTACTATACCACTTATTCTAAGGCTGAACAATAGAGCGATCCGCATGAGATTAGGGATTGTTTTGCATGAGCATAAATAATTGCAAATAATTTTATCAAAATTTTTAAAAATCTCTTGACAAAATAACAATTGCTATTTATTATAATGACAATTGTTATAAATATAAAAACATTAGGGATTGGGGGAATTGGTTTTGTCAAACGGAAAAAGAATAGAGATATTGTTGGATAAACAATTGTTATCGAATATGTTTGTTGTTGTAGCGAACTTGTGGGAAGAGCACGTCGGGCAACTCAGCGAAATAGATTCCCGTTTTGGCGATGGAGATCATGGAGTAACAATCGAAAGGATCGCCCGCACAACCAGGGAACATGTTTTAAACTGGGGTGATAAAAGCATCAAGTTGTTTATAGAACAGCTGGGGGACAGCATTTTGGGGATAAGCGGCGGAAGCGCCGGTCCCCTGTACGGCACACTCATCAGTGGTTTTGCGCAGCCGTTATCCGATGAGAAAGCTATTGACGGTGTCATGCTGAAGAAAATGTTTCAGGGATGCCTGGACGAGCTTTCTAGTATCACAAAAGCGCGAGTCAATGACAAAACCATGATGGATGTTGTCATCCCGGCTGTTGAGGCGGCCCGTAACGCTCCTGACTGTATCCCGGACATTCTGTGTGAGGCATCAAAGGCCGCTCAACAGGGGATGGAACATACCAAAGGTATTGCGTCCAAATTTGGTCGCGCACGTAACTATGGAGACGAAACTATCGGAACACCGGACGCAGGGGCTGTTAGCAGTTCGTTGCTATTTCGAGGCCTGTTTGAAGGCCTTGTTATTTGAAAGAAAGGATGGGAGGAGAAACTATGAAAAAATTCATCAACGCACCAGAGAACTTAACGACGGAACTGCTGGAAGGGTTTGCTTCCGCAAACAGAGACCTGGTTACACTACATCCCTCAAATATCGTTGCCAACAACAAACTGAATGATGCGCAAAGAGTAACCATCGTAACACATGGAGGTGCGGGCCATGAGCCGGCTCTCAGCGGATTCGTAGGTGAAGGCATGGTTGATGTCTCGGTTGTTGGAGACATTTTCGCAGCTCCTGGACCGCAGGCTGTTATCAAAGCCATCAAAATGGCGGATCGGGGAAAAGGGGTGCTTTTTGTCGTACTCAACCACGCAGGTGACATGCTCACCGCTAACTTGGCCATGAAACAAATTGAGAAAGAGGAAATCAATGTTGTTAAAGTGGTGACCCAGGAAGATATATCCAATGCTCCCCGTGAAGAAAGCGATAATCGGCGCGGTCTTGTGGGATGTGTTCCCACATACAAAATCGCGGGAGCTGCAGCAGCGGAAGGAAAGTCCTTGGCGGAAGTAGCAGCCATTGCGCAGCGCTTTGCGGACAATATGGCAACCCTTGCAGTAGCTGCCTCCGGCGCAACACACCCCAGCACCGGATCTAAGCTTGCAGAGCTTGGTGATAACGAGATGGAAATCGGCATGGGGCAGCATGGGGAAGGCGGCGGAGGGAGACAAAGCCTGAAGTCAGCGGATGAAACGGCGGAGATTATGCTCAATGGCTTGTTAGAGGATCTTTCCATCAAATCAGGCGAGAATATCATGCTGATTCTCAATGGTTCCGGCGCAACGACCCTCATGGAGCTGTTTATTGTATATCGGCGTTGTGAGCAATTGCTGAAAGAGAAGGGTATCAAAATTGTTGCCAATTATATTGGTGAATTGCTAACAGTCCAGGAACAAGCGGGGTTCCAGATGTTTGTGGCAAGAATGGATGACGAACTGTTGCGATTATGGAATGCGCCGTGCAACACCCCTTACTTAAAAAAATAGCTTTGTTAGCAGAAAGGAGGAAATAGCATGCCCGATATTAACGGATTTGACCAGCCAATAGCAGAGCAGCGAAACAAGAGCGGCTTGCATGGCGAGCGCGCGACCAAAGTCGGAGAATACTATGACTGGGGGATGCAAGCGCGCCTGTCGAGCATATTCTGCCCCAAAACCGGCAACACCGTCATGCTGGCGATCGATCACGGCTACATCATGGGACCAACCACTGGTTTGGAAAACCTGCGCCTTGCAGTGTCTCCGCTATATGAGCACTACGATGTATTGATGGCAACGCGAGGCGCTTTGCGCACCAGCATCATACCAACTACAGGCAAAGCCATTGTGCTTCGTTGCTCAGCAGGCAGTTCTGTGTTGTCTGAGGACATGAGCCATGAACAGATTGGCGTAGACATTAAGGATGCGATTCGCATGAATGCAGCCTGCATGGCCATCCAGGTGTTCATTGGTGCGCCCGGAGAGCAGCAGTCAATCAAGAACCTTTGCACAGCGGTTGACACCGGCATGGATTATGGCATCCCCGTTTTGGGTGTTGTAGCCGTAGGAAAACAAATGGAGCGCACAACCAGATACTTTCAGTTAGCGACAAGGATGTTGGCTGAGTTTGGCGCTCAAATTGTCAAAACTTACTACTGCGACAATTTTGAATCCGTGGTTCGTAGTTGCCCTGCTCCGATTGTTGTGGCAGGCGGAAAAAAGCTGCCGGAAAATGAAGCGCTTACCATGACCTATCGCGCGATGGACGGAGGAGCCAGAGGAGTTGATATGGGGCGCAACATATTCCAGGCAGGCAACCCGGCAGCGATGTTGCGTGCGGTACGCGGTATTGTACATGACGGTATGAATGACACGATGGCATTTGAACTCTACCAAGAACTTAGTCAAAGCAATTGAAAGGAGGATACTAATGGAACCAAAATTCTTACATGTTGGAATACCGAGCGTCAAGGTCAGACCCAACGAAGAGTATGTGGACAAGATGCGTATCTATAAGGTTGAGCCCAAATATAATGAGTTTCCAATTGAATACATTCGCTTTATGGATGGCACGCCTTTTCCGGAAATAATGCATCATAGTCCCCATATTGCGTTTGAAGTCGACAGCATTGCCGAAGCATCAAAGGATGCAAGAGTAATTGTTGAACCGATGGATCTTGGCCATGCCACAATCTGCTTTGTTGTAAAAGACAACGTTATTTTTGAACTGATGGAAATGAAAAAGTAAATTAAGCACTGCTCAATGTGCTTGATTGGTAATTAATAGAAAGGGAGGATAACTTCATGAAAAAATTCAAAAACTTACCCGCTTCTCGACTAATCGTTTTCATCATGGCTCTGATTCTGATTCTAAGCACTGCAACTGCCCTGGCGACTGAAGAATTGCCTCAGCCAAAGAGGAAGTACCGTATCGTTTTCACTATGTTCAACGGAACGAATCCCGTTGCACGTGAAATAGAAGCCGGTTTCGTCGACACAGCAAAAGCTTTGGGGATAGATCTTTGGGTGATGGACAACGAATTGGATCCTGTAAAAATGAACGCTAACGCCGATTTAGCTGTTGCTGCAGGAGATGTGGATTTCTACGTTCTGTACACAAATGACATCGCATCTAATCCGCAGATAATGGACAAACTGGTTGCCGCAAACATTCCTGTGCTGACGATTGCGACGGCTGCGATCGCCTCGGACGGAACAGAAGCGCCACTCATTTTCTCTGCTGATGATAACTATGACAGCGCTTACCTTGCAGCTGAAACTCTGGCTAAAGCCGCGCAAGAAAAGGGATGGGCCGAGGAGGATTGCACTTTTGTCAGCATGGGCTTCCTGGAAGCCGGAGGCGTATTCTTAATCCGAACCAAGGGTGCCCTTGAAGGTATGCATTCGGTGTTTCCCAACGTTGAATATATTGAGACAAGCTCCACAGGGAGTACCGAAGTAGCCTTTCAGAGAACCGCGGACATTCTGATGACATTGCCGGAAGGGAAGAAGCTTCTTGGATGGACACACTCTGATGACGTGACCGCCAGCATGATGGCCGCTTTGCAAAATGCAGGCCGTCTTGAAGACGGTCTGCTCGTCAGCAATGGTTTGAGTATGCAAATGCTTGATATGCTCAGGGATCCCAATGGCATTATCGTTGGCAGTATTGACATGAACTGGGCGAAATTCGGGCCACAAGTACTCACATACGCGATTAACTACCTGAATGACGGTACGCCAATCCCGCTCGTAATCAACGCGCCTTATGAGCTGCTGACTCCAGCTACAGTGAATAATAAATACCCGCCCAAATAAGGCGTAGCTCCCGAAACGATTTCCAACATCGTTTGATTATCTTTAGCAACCTACCTGATTTGCCTTGCATCAGCCGATCTGCAATGGGCAAGGTCGGCTGATGCAAGCTAACGCGGACAAATTTGATTTAGCTTGGAGTGATTGCTTTGGAACGAGTTCTTGAGGCCAGGAGTATCAACAAGTCTTTTGGAAAAGCGCATGTGCTGCGGGATGTGTCTTTCGATCTGAAACGAGGAGAGATTCACGGCTTAATTGGCGAGAACGGCGCTGGAAAATCCACTTTGATCAAGATCATGTCTGGAGATTACAGCATGGACAGTGGTGAACTGAGATTCGAAGGCAATCCAATAACCATAAAATCACCGGCGGATTCTCTGTCCTTGGGGATTAGAGTCATTTACCAGGAATTCAACCTGGCCAAAACACTTACAATAGCAGAGAATGTCTGGATTGGTAATCTCCCTCAAAAGAAAAACGGCCTGGTTGACTGGAAGCTGATGAACTATCGCGCGGAGCGACTTTTGTCTGATATGGGCATCAAAATAGATGTCAGACGTACCGTGAGTGAGATTTCTGTTGCTGAACAACAGCTTGTTGAGATTGCAAAAGCGCTCAGCAAGGAAGCCAAGGTCCTTATCATGGATGAACCGACCGCGGCCTTAAGCGACCAGGAAACCAGTACCCTGTTTAGCATCATCAAGGGACTGCGCGACAAGGGTATTTCCATTATCTTTATTACCCACAGGCTATCTGAGCAGTTCGCGCTCTCCGATAGAATAACGGTTCTGAGAGATGGGCAGACAGTTGGCACATTAGAAACGAAGGATGCGGATGACGATACCCTTGTAAGAATGATGGTCGGCAGAGATCTGAACGATCTCTACCCTCGAAATCGAAAGCCCGCAGGGGAAGTTATTTTTGAGGCGATGGGGTTGCATATAAACAACAGAATTCGAAACATCAATTTTCAAATACGAAAAGGTGAAATCGTTTCGTTCTTTGGTCTAATGGGCGCTGGGCAGGAGGAAATCTGTAAGGCAATCATTGGAGCAATTCCCATGATAGATGGAAAAATGATTATGCATGGGGAGGAACTGAAGGTGGAGAACCTGCGTGATGCGAACGCAAAGGGTCTTGGTTATGTTAGCAATGATCGTAAACAGGAAGGCCTGATTCCTCTCATGAGCATGCAACGGAATATTACTTTGGCTACCGTCAAAAGGCTGTCCAAAGCGGGCATTTTTATCCAACATAAGTTAGAACATACAGTATCCTCCAACTGGATTTCCAAGTTAAGAATACGAAGCAGCGGTCCTCAGCAACTGATAGCATCTCTAAGCGGTGGAAACCAGCAAAAAGCGATGATTGCACGTTGGCTGAGCAATAATATAAAATTGTTGATTCTGAATATGCCTACCCGTGGAGTGGATGTTGGAGCAAAAGTGGAAATCTATAAGCTTCTTGAAGAGCTTGTGGAAGAAGGGATTGCTGTTCTTGTCTTTTCTCTGGAATTACCCGAAGTGTTGGGAATCTCTGATCGGGTGTATGTGCTCTGTGAGGGAGAAATTACGGCGGAACTGCCTATTGAGAAGGCTAACCAGGACACTCTGATGAAATATGCGGTAGCGAAATATCTGCACTTTGGAGGAGAAAAGAATGCTTCTTGAACAAGCTTCCAAGATTAATCGGCATATGAAGAGCCTTAAGGTTGTAATAAGTTATTCAAGCTTGTTTCTTTTTCTGGCAGCAATATTTGTATATTTCTCCTTAGCTTCTCCTCATTTTTTGAAGCCAAGGAATTTCATCAACATTTTCACTTCCGTGTCGGTTATCGGGATTATATCAACCGCGATGACACTGGCATTGATTGGCAGGGGACCAGACCTTACTGTCGGCGCAATTGTTGCAATGATGGGCAGCATACAAACATATTTAGTATTGATAAAAGGTTTTCCTTGGTATGTTGGGATGCTCGCAGGCGTCGCGATTGGTGTGGGTGTTGGATTGATTAATGGCTTGATTATTGTTAAATTCGATCTTTCTCCTTTCATTGTTACGCTTGGTATGATGAATGTTGTCAGAGGCTTTTGCTTTGTTCTTACGGATGGCTTAGCGCACTTTATCAATATACCAGGACTCGTCTATCTTGGCAGGGCAACATGGGCGGGGATACCAGTATCGATTGTTGTGTTGTTGGCAAGTTTCATAATATTCGATTTTGTTTCCAAAAAAACAGTATTCGGAAGACAATTGTATGCAAGCGGAAGCAACAGAACAGCAGCCAGGCTTGCAGGCATTAATACGGACAGAATCGGCATCTCGCTATATGTCATATCCGGATTGATGGCAGCGATCGCAGGTATCGTATTGGTTGGAATTGGCGGTGCTGCCATCCCCAACATAGGCGAGTCTTATCCGATGGATGCCATTACTGCAGTACTGCTTGGCGGAACAAGCTTGGCTGGCGGTGCAGGAAGTGTTCGTAAAACTTTCCTGGGTATTTTGATTATTGGTGTTCTCAACAATGGAATGGCGCTTTTGAATGTGCAGACTTTCTGGCAGATTTCAGCAAAGGGCTTATTGCTCTTAATGGCAGTAATTACTGATGGGTTGCGTAACAGGCACAAAAATTGACCGCAGGGCTGTGCGGAGGAGTTCAACCGCGTCCCGGGCGTACCGCAGCAGGCGCGTGGCCAGGGTGCCGGGTTGAGAGAGCAGTGTGAAGTTTACCAGGCGCTTATAGAAAAAAGAGGAGCTGACACGTCGTGGTTCCTATTGGACAGGAGCATCATTGGTTAGCGATTGATGTCGTTGCTTTCCGGGGAAAAGCTGTTGCGATCCGTCCGCATTCCGGGCGATGTCGAAAACAACAGTAGGGTTTCCGCCTCTATTTCAAGATTCATGACAAACCACTTTTTGCAATCGGCGCAAAAGACCAGCACCAGCTTGGCTTCTGCAATAAAGGGTTGGTGATCACAGGTCGCGACCAGGCGGTCTTTGATCTTCTGGCTTTGAACAGCGATAATCGTATAGAGCTGCTGGTTTCCGGCGCTCGGCGCGGAAATTGCCGCCTCCAGGATGATGTGTGTCCGCCTCCTATAAAAAGTCCATGCTGTTCCCGCAAACCTAACGCGCGCCGCGGCGGCCTACCTCCTCCAGCGCGCGCATGAGGGAGCACAGTTCCTTTTCGCCCAGCATGCGCATCTCGCCCGGGCGCATGCGGCCCAGCCGGATGTGCATGATGCGCACGCGCTTCAGCCGCGTCACCTCAAAGCCCAGGTATTCGCACATGCGGCGGATCTGGCGGTTCAAGCCCTGCACCAGGATGATATTGAAGGAATGCGTGCCGGTTTTGCGCAGGGCGGCGGGCAGGGTGACCTGCCCCAATACGGGCACGCCGGAGGCCATGCTCTCCAGGAACTCGGGCGTAACCGGCTTGTTGACCGTGACCTCGTATTCCTTCTCATGCCTGCCCTGGGCGCGCAGGATGCGGTTGACGATGTCCCCGTCAGACGTCATGAGGATCAGGCCTTCTGAATCCTTGTCCAGCCGGCCCACCGGATAGATGCGGGAGGGATAGCCGAAGAAATCGACGATGTTGTTTTTTTCGCGCGGGTCGGCGGTGGAGACGATGCCCACGGGCTTGTAGGCAGCCAGGTAAACCTTGTCGCCCTGGGCCTCAATAAGCTGACCGCCCACCATGACCCGCGCGTCCGGGGGCACGCGCTCGCCCAGAATGGCCACGCGGCCGTTGATGGTGACCTCCCCGGCTTCTATCAGCCGGTCGGCCTGCCGCCTTGAGCAGTAGCCGCTGTCAGCAAGGTATTTGTTCAGCCGTCTGTCATCCATTTCCTTCACCGCCGTTTCTTGATCACGCCATATCATACCAGAGGCACGCCCGGATGGCGAGGGGCGGCGCCACGGAAAATAACAGCCCGCGGATGCTTTCCCGCGGCTTGTCAGCGGCGGCTGACGCCGTTTCAGCGCTTGCGGTTGAAGCCCCTGGAGACGGCCAGTACCAGCACTGAGCCGCCCACAGCCACCAGGAAGGATGGAAGGTTGAAGCCGTCCACGCCGCTTTTGCCAATCAGGCTCATGACAAAACCGCCCACCAGCGCGCCGGCGATGCCGGTTATGATATTGGCCAACAGGCCCATCTTGCCGTCGTGCCCGGTAATTTTGCTGGCTACCCAGCCGGCCAGGCCTCCAAAGAGAATCCAGGAAAAAATGCCCATCGCTGTTCCTTTCGCGTGCGTCGTTTAATGATACAAAGCCCGACAGGAATATACCCGCTGTTGTGCCCGCGCCAGACAAAGCCTGCCGGCTTCCTGTGATTTTATTGTTATTCTTCCTGAAAACAGTATAATTCCCTTAAGAAAATGGTATAATTCCCTTAAAAGGTATCATTACCGATAAGGTCAACAGGAGGTGCCCGATGAAGCACAAACGGATTTTGTCCGCCTTGATGGCGTTGCTCACGCTGTGCCTGCTGCCCCTGAATATGCCTGCGCAGGAGGCGCCCGCGCCGCTGCTGCGCGTGCATTACCAGAATGACGATAATGCCTATGAGGGCCTGGGGATCTGGTTCTGGGGCGATGTAGTCACCCCCTCGGAGAAGACCGGGCCCTGGCCGGGCGGTCGCACCGCTTTCCCGCCTGAGAACATCACCCCGGACGGCGCCTTTATCGACATCGCGCTGCTGGAAGGCGCGGCCCAGGTGGGCACCCTGGTCATTGACGGCCAGGGCACCAAGCTGACCCCGCAGGACCTGCTGATCGACCTGCCCGGCCCGCAGGTGCGGGAGGTCTGGATCAACAATGAACTGGAGGTTTTCTATGAGAACCAGCGTCAGATTCCCGACAATCACCTGCGCGTGCGCTTCCTGCGCGAAAACGGCGACTATGCGGACATGGGCGTGTGGTTTTGGGGCGATGTGGTTACCCCTTCGGAGAAAACAGGCGCCTGGCCTGTCGGGGCGACAGAGATGAGGCCGCAGGACGGCCCCCTGGGCGCTTATGTGGATATTGAGCTGACGGACCAGGCCAAGGAGGTGGGTTTCCTCTTTGTCAACCGCGCCAGCGGCGAGCAGACCCAGGACTATGTCTTCACGCTGGACGGCAAGACCCGCGCGGTCTACATGAATGAGGACGATGACACCATCCATACCGACCCCTGCCAGAAGCCGGCGGGCGGTGAGGGGGATCAGCCCGCTGTGGTCGGCTGGCAGGAGATCGACGCGCTGTACGCGACACAGGCGCCCCTGGGCGCCACGCTCAACGCGGACGGCACCGCGGTCCTGCGGCTGTGGGCGCCCACCGCGCGGCAGGTAGAGGCCGTGCTCTACGCGGCGGAGGACCAGGACAGGGTCATCGCGCAGGGCATCCCGCTTGAAATGAACGCCAACCATGTCTGGGAGCTGACCCTTGACAAGTCCAACACCGGCCTGGATAACCTCAGGGGCGTATTTTACCATTTCCGCGTCACCCGCGGGGAGGACAGCCGCCTGGCGCTGGACCCCTATGCCCGCTCGATGGCTGCCTGGGACAGCGCGGGGGGCGGCGTGGGCAAGGCTGCCCTGATTGATCCTGAGGCTATCGGCCCTTCGCTCGATTTTGCCGAGATTCCCGGCTACGCCAAGCGGGAGGACGCCATTATTTACGAAGCGCATGTGCGGGACTTTACCGCGAGCCCGGCGCTGGAAGGGACGCTCAAGGCGCCCTACGGCACCTTCCCGGCCTTTATCGAGAAGCTGGATTACCTCAAGGACCTGGGCGTGACCCACATCCAGCTGATGCCGGTGCTCAACTACTACCACGTCAACGAGCTGGATCGCGCGCGCTCCCCTGAATACGCCTCGGAAAACCAGAACTACAACTGGGGCTATGACCCGCAGTCCTATTTTGCCCTGACGGGCATGTACGCCACCGACCCGGTCAATCCGGAAACCCGCGTGGCCGAATTCAAGCAGCTGGTGGACGCCATCCATGAGCGCGGCATGGGCGTCATCCTGGACGTGGTGTACAATCATACCGCCAAAATCGAGCTGCTGGAGGACATCCAGCCCAATTACTACTATTTCATGGACAAGTCCGGCCGCCCCAAGGGCAGCTTTGGCGGGGGGCAGGTGGGCTCCACCCATTTGATGACCCGGCGGCTGATCATCGACTCCCTGGTGTATCTGACCCAAACCTACAAGGTGGACGGCTTCCGCTTTGACATGATGGGCAACCTGGACCTGGACACCATCCGGCAGGCCTATGAGCAGGTGGCCGTCCTCAACCCGGATACGCTCTGGATTGGCGAGGGCTGGCGCACCTTCAACGGGGATTACGGAGTGTCCGGCGTCATCCCTGCCGACCAGGACGCCCTGCGCCAGACAGACGCCGTAGCCGTCTTTTCCGACGAGGTGCGCAACGAGCTCAAGTCCGGCTTCGGCTCCGAGGGCCAGGCCCGTTTCCTGACCGGCGGCAAGCGCCCCCTCAGCGTTCTGTTTAACAACGTCAAAGCCCAGCCGGGCAATGTGAAGGCGGACGACCCGGGCGACATCGTCCAGTACATCGCGGCCCATGACAACCTGACCCTGCACGATGTGATCGCGATGTCCATCAAGAAGGATCCCGGGGAGCATGAGGAAGAGATCCTGCGCCGGGTGCGCCTGGGCAACGGGCTGCTGCTCACCCATCAGGGCATCATCTTCCTGCATTCCGGCCAGGAGTATGGCCGCACCAAGCAGTTCCGCCATCCGGATTACATCGGCAGGGTGGACAATCCCCCGGCCAAGTCCACCTTCATGGCGGACGCCGGGGGCAAGCCCTTTGAATATCCCTATTTCATCCATGACTCCTATGATTCTTCCGACGCCGTCAACGCCTTTGACTGGGACAAGGCTCAAAACAGCCCCGCGCACCGCCACACGCTGGAGTACACCCGCGGGCTGATCGCGCTGCGCAAATCCACCAACGCCTTCCGCCATGCCGATATGGCGGACATTGAGGAGCTGGTGCATCACATCGCCCTCCCGGACCAGGGCGCGGTGGACCTGGCGATGGTGTTTTACGCGGTGTCCAGGGACACCGGGGACACCTACCTGGTGGCGGTCAACGCGGACAGCCAGCCGCGCGTGATCGACCTGTCGGGCTGTGCCTTTGACCTGTCACGCGCCCGGGTGCTGGTGGACGGGCAGACGGCGGGCGCAGAGGCGATTGCGGAGCCGGTGGATGTGGCGCTGTACCCTGATGAAAGCAATAACCGGCTGCTCGGCCGGCTGGAGCTGGCGCCGCTGACCCTCACGGTGCTGAGAATCACGGACTGATACAGCGTTGGTTGTTTGGTTATAATGAAGGGGCGGCGCCGGGCTTATAGCCGCATCAAACTCCAGGCCCTGGTTCCTCCGCGTTCAGGCACAGCGGCAATGCCGCGGCTGAGCAGGCGCGCAGCAGGTCCTCGGGCGTCAGGCGGATTTGCGCGCCGATTTGGCCTGCGGACACCAGCACGCTGCCCTGGCGCAGGCAGGCGCTGTCCACAAGCGTTCGGAAGGGCTTTTTCATGCCGATGGGCGAACAGCCGCCGCGCACATAGCCGGTCACCGGCTTGAGCTCCTCCACATGCAGCATGCGCAGGCTCTTGACCCCAAAGGCCCGGGCGGCCTTTTTCAGGTCCAGCTCCTCCGGCCCCGGAATCACGCAAACACAGGGCTGGCCGTCGCTGCCCATCAGCACCAGCGTCTTGAACACCGTCTCCGGCGGTGCTCCCAGCAGCCCGGCTACGCTGACCGCGTCCAGGGCATGGCCATCACTGGCGTAGTACACCGCCTCATAGGGGATGCCCGCGCGCTCCAGCAGGCGCATGGCATTGGTCTTTTCCTGTTTTCCCATCCGGCCCTCCCCGTGTTTTGTTGACTGTAATACCGAACGAATGAGTAAACGCACTGATGGGGCAGGGAATTTTGACGGTCGCGCTAAGCCGGAAAAATGAAGCGTAGCCGGAGCCTGCGCCGAATGAAAGAGGCAACGCGCAGTCGCAAAAAGAACGCCCCATCGAAGCATTTATGATGAAGTTCAGTATAAACCTTCTTGCCCAACCCGCGCAAGCAGCGCCCGGGGCTTGCCTTTACGGGTGGCTGTGCTATGATGGCGTCAGAAAGCGCGCACGGCTCAGCCAATGGCCCGCAGAAAGGACGGCGCAGGACATTTAGCGTCCGCGCCATCATCTGGCAATGAGCAGGACAAAGCATCAGAACATTCTTTTTTCCCTCTTCATCACGGTTCTGGGGATGATCATCAACATCTTCCATACCATGGCGGATCGCATGGCGCTGTTCCTGAGCCGCCCTGCCTCCGACGCCGGGATGCTGATCTCCACCTACGCCCTGGGCTCGCTGATCTCGGTGGTGCTGTCCACGCGCATGTTCCCGCAGCGCGGCGGCTCCGCGATGGGCATGATGATGCTGGGCGCTATGGGCGGGATGACGGTTTTCCCCTTCCTGATCGGCACCCTGCCCCAGGACTTCGCCTTTACTTTTATCACCGCGGCCTGCCTGGCCGGCCTGGTGATCCTGCTGTCCATGTCGGGAGGCATGGACAAAACCATCATAAAGGAGGCTCGACATGACCCCTAAGCAGAAATACTTTGAACTGGCCGCGAACACTGTCATCAAGAATCTGAACAAGCGCCAGATGGAGGGCTACTACTGTCCGGACCGCGCGGCCGCGGTCAAAAAGGCGCTGGAATTGATACCGGAGGGCTCCACCATCGGCTGGGGCGGCTCCCAGACCCTGCCGCAGCTGGGCATTTTTGAGGAGCTCAGCGCGCGGCCGTATACGCTGCTGGACCGCTCCACGGCAAAAACGCCTGAGGAGACGCGCAAAATGAAGCAGGCGTTGTTCACCTGCGATGCCTTCCTGATGAGCACCAACGCCATCACGATGGACGGGCTGCTGATCAACATCGACGCCTATGGCAGCCGAGTAGCCTACCTGTGCCACGGGCCGGAGCAGGTGCTGGTCCTCACCGGAATGAACAAGCTGGCCCCCGACCTGGACAGCGGCCTGGCCCGCGCGCGTAACCACGCCGCGCCGCCCAACGCGGTGCGCTTTGGCCTGAACACGCCCTGCACTGTAAGCGGCCAGTGCGGCAACTGCCTGGCGGAGAGGACCATCTGCTGCCAGTTTGTGGTCACCCGCTTCAGCGCCGTGCCCAAGCGCGTCAAGGTGCTGCTGATCGGCGAGGAACTGGGTTTTTGACACACATCCAAATCAAAGGAGATATTTTTATCTATGAGTGAGCACTGTGACAACAACTGCGCCGGCTGCAGCCAGGACTGCGCTGAGCGCCAACAGCCCCGGGACCTCAGGGCGCACCTGCACCCGGACAGCAGCGTCAGGCGCATGATCGGCGTGGTCAGCGGCAAGGGCGGCGTGGGCAAGTCCCTGGTAACCAGCCTGCTGGCGGTCAGCGCCGCCAGGGCAGGGCTGCGCTGCGCGATCCTGGACGCCGATATCACCGGCCCCTCCATTCCGCATACCTTCGGCATTGCCGGCAAGGCGCTGGGGGATGGGCAGCATATCCTGCCCCGGCTGAGCGCCCTGGGCATTCAGATCATGTCCATCAACATGTTGCTGGAAAAGGACTCGGACCCGGTCCTGTGGCGCGGGCCCATCCTGGCAGGCGCGGTCAAGCAGTTTTACAGCGAGGTGCTCTGGCAGGATGTGGACGTGATGTTCATTGACATGCCGCCGGGCACCGGCGACGTCCCGCTGACCGTGTTCCAGTCCTTGCCCCTGGATGGCGTCATCGTGGTCACCTCGCCCCAGGAACTGGTGGGCATGATCGTGGGCAAGGCGGTCAAAATGGCGCGGATGATGAATGTGCCCATCCTGGGGATCGTGGAGAACTACGCTTATTTTGTCTGCCCGGACAACGGTAAGCGCTATAACATCTTCGGCGACAGCAAGGCCGAAGCTGCCGCGCGGGCGCAGGGCCTGCCCCTGCTGGGCCGGATCCCGGTGGATCCCGCCATCGCGCGGGCCTGTGATCAGGGCAAGATAGAGAATTTGCAGGGCGACTGGCTGGAGCCCGCGGTGCGCCTGGTGACCGAGATGAAGGTTTGATAAATCTTTTCATCAGCATAAAAGCAAAAGCCCATGCCGCTTGGTTGACATGGGCTTTTGCTTTGCGTGGTTTTCATACTGATGCAATAAAGATTGGAATCAGTATCAGACCGGTTCCGCCAGGTAACCCCGCAATAGCAGCAGGGTGTTCCACAGGCCGTCCTCATGCACGCGCTCATAGCCGTGGCTGGCCGCTACCCCGGGCCCGATCAGGGCGTGGCGGTAGTCACAGCCCGCGCGCAGGGCCGCGCCTGTATCAGAGCCGTAATAGGGATAGATGTCCACCGCGTAGGCAAGGTCCAGACGCGCCGCGGTATCCGCCAGCGCGCCGGTCAGTTCGCGATTGTAGGGGCCGCCGGAGTCCTTGGCGCAGATGCTGACGCGAAATTCATCGGTTTGCAGGTCGTCCCCGACCACCCCCATGTCCACGGCTATCATGTCGCGGATGCCGGCCGGATGCCCCGCGGCCGCGCCGTGGCCCGCCTCTTCATAATTGGTGAACAGCACATATACGGGCCGATCGCAGGCGGCCTCCGCGCGCGAAAAAGCCCGCGCCAGGGTCAGCAGCACCGCGGCGGAGGCCTTGTCGTCCATGTGGCGGCTTTTGATAAAGCCTTCCCCGCTTTGCACAAACCGCGGATCCAGCGCGATAAAATCACCCGCGCGGATGCCCAGGGCCTCGGTTTGCTCCTTGGAGCCTGTGCGCATGTCCAGCACGACCTCCATGCTTTCATCGCTGCGCTCCTGCGTGCGCAGGTCCTTGTTGGCGTGTGCGGCCGGCTGGTTCATCCGTAGCGTGCCCGGGATCTCGCGGCCTGTGCGCGTAAAGACGGTAACGTTCTCCTGCTCGGCGTACTGCAGGGGATAGCCGCCCAGCTGGGTGATGCGCAGCCGGCCGTTGGGCTTGATCGCGCGCACCATCAGCCCCAGTGTATCGATGTGGGCGGACAGCAAAATGCCCGCGCCCTCCCGGGCCTGGTTGAGCCGGCAAAACACGGCGCCCTTGTGGCTTTGCCAGGGGGAGAAGCCCAGCTGCCTGAGGCTGTCCATCAAAAACTTTTCTGCCAGGTGGGTCATGCCGGTCGGGGAGGGGGTTTGCGCCAGCGTACGCAGGCTGTCGCACAAAAAGGCCATGGTCCGGGCTTTGTCCATTGTTGTTATCTCCATTTTTTATCGTTGTCCGTGACAGAAGGGGCTTCTTTCAGGATGTAGGCGCGCCCGGCGCGGGGACGGCTCCGGGCGGAACATCCTCATGGGGCAGCCTGCGCTGCGCCAGGGTGAACCAGGCGAACATCGTCAGCCCGCGCAGCGCGGCCGACAGCGAAATGCCCAGCCAGAAGCCGTCAAGGCCGATGCGCTGCGCCAGCGCCCAGCACAGGAAGGGGCGCAGCAGGTTGGCGGAGATCGAGCTGATGCTGGGCGGCAGGGTCATGCCCATGCCGCGGAAGGTGCCCGAGCAGGTGCCTTCCAGCGCCATGAAAATCTGGCAGCCGGCCAGGATCTTCAGGTATTGCGCGCCCATGTCCACCAGGCCGGGCGGATGGTCCAGGAACAGGGAGAACAGGAAGCGCCCGGCGAAAAACAGCAGCAGCATGGTGAAGGTCTGCCAGGCCAGCATCACGCCCATCGCGGTACGGAAGCCCCGGCGGATGCGCGTCCACTTGCCCGCGCCGTAGTTTTGCCCAATGAAGGCGGCCAATGCGGAGGAAAACCCGCCGCCGATCAGCCAGGAGACCGACTCCACCTGGCTGCCCACCCGCTGCACGGCCACGGCGCTGGCGCCATGGGTCGAGGAGATCATGCCGGTGACCACCATGGCCAGCGCGGTGAAGGCGCCGCTCTCCAGGCTGACCGGCAGGCTCCATTTGATGATCTGGCGCACACGGCCGCTGTCAAAGCGTCCCCTCAGGCTGAAACGCTCAAAGGGCTTTTTGGGGTGCTGCCTGGCAAAGGCCAGCATCAGCCCGCACGCGATGCCCTCGGCGATGACCGTAGCGATGGCCGCCCCGCGGATGCCCCAGCCCAGGCCCAGGATCATCAAAGGATCCAGGACCATGTTGACCACAAGCCCGGCCGCGTTAGCCCAGAAGCCCAGGCGGGAATTGCCCGCGCCGTTGAAGCCGCCGGTGATCGCGGCGGTCAGGTAGACCAGCGGTTCGCCGAGGCTGACGATGCGCAGGTAATCGACAGCGCCAGAAAAGACCTCAGCTTCCTGCACCTGCATCATGGAAACCAGCGGCCCAGCCAGGGTTAGCAGCACCAGGCCGTACAGGCCGCCCAGCGCCAGCGCGATCCGCCCCGCCTCCTGGGCGAAGCCCTGCGCCTGCTCCCTGTTGCCCGCGCCCAGGTTCTGGGAGACGCCGATCTCCGCGCCCACGCGCCCCACGATCATCAGCGCCGCGCCCAGCCATAAAAACATGCCGGCGATGCCGCTGGCGGCCACGGCGGTGACCGAGTCCTTCATGCGCCCCAGCCAGAACATGTCCGTCAGGTTGTAGGTCATCTGCAAAAGCTGGGTGCCCATGATGGGCAGGGCCACGGCCAGCATCTTGCTGAGGATGCCGCCGCGGGTCAGATCATTGCTGTGCGCGCTCATATCAGTTCCTTGGTGTTTGTGCCCGGTCCGGGCCACAGCAAGTATGAAAGCAAGCCCGGGTGATGTCAAGGGATGGCGGCGGGGCCGCGGTACCCGGATTTTCGTTGGAATAATGATGGATTCGCTTTGACTATGGAAAACCATGCTGTTGTCGGGATAATGAGGCCCGGGAATGTACCGCGCTGTCCGTTTATATCAATATATAAACACGCCGGCTGGGCATTCAGTCGGCGTGATTATTTGGGGGTGTTGCGTTGTTTTTAGTCGAGCACGCCGCGCAGCACCGCCTTCTTCATGGGCTCGGGGCGCTTGTAAGGTGTTTTCATATCCACCCAGCCTCCTGACTTAGCGCTGCGCTCAAAGGCGGTGAGCACGTTGATCGTATGGTGGATCTGCTGCATGCCCGCGCGCGCTTCGCGCCCGGTCTCAAGCGCCCTGGCCATGTCCGCCAGGCCCAGGGCGCGGGAGTTCTTCGCGTAGTCAAACAGCAGCGGCAGCTCGTCATACCTCCGGGTCTCCGGGCGGAAAATGCGGATGGGGCCGCCGAAGTAGTTGGGGTCGGGCAGGATCAGCGTGCCCTCGGCGCCGTAGATCTCCAGCCGTGCCTGGGTATCGTAGTACACGTCGAAGGTGGTGAACAGCGTGCCGATGGCGCCGGAGGCGAACTGCAAAATGCCGGTGGTGTAGGTGTCCACGTTGACGTCCATGACGGTGCCGGCGTGCGGCTGGCTGGTGATCATGCGCTTCTCAAAGGCGCGCTTGCCCGCGGCCACCAGGCGGTCCACACGGCCCAGCAGACTGGTCAGCGCGGTAACGTAGTAGGGCCCCATATCCAGCATCGGCCCGCCGCCTTTCTGGTAGAAAAAGTCCGGGTCGGGATGCCAGCCCTCCGGCCCGTGCGAGAGCATGAAGGCGGCCGCGCCCACCACATCGCCGATCATGCCCGAATCGATGTACTTGCGGCAGGACTGCAGCCCGGCGCCCAGGAAGGTATCCGGCGCGCCGCCGATTTGCAGGTTCTTTTCCTTCGCCAGCTTGACCAGCGCGTCGCCCTCCTCCAGGGTGATGCCCAGGGGTTTCTCGGTATACACATGCTTGCCGTGCTCCAGCGCCAGGCGGGTCACCTCATAGTGCTGGTAAGGGCGGGTCAGGTTGAGGATGATATCCACCTCGGGGTCGCGGAAGGCCTCGTACATGTCCTCATACACGCGCGGAAGATTATATTTCTCCTTGGCGCTGATCGCGCGCTCGGGGATCAGGTCGCAGACGCCCGCGATCTCCAGCCCCTTGAAGACCTTGGTAATGTTGTCCAGATAAATGCCGCTGATGTTGCCCACACCAATAAAGGCTACTTTTGTTTTCTTCATGGCTTCCTCACATTCATGCTTTCTGCCGCCGGCGCGGACACCCGCGCGAAACGCGGCGATCTCTCAACAAAAATGTAGCCCATCAGCCCGGAACTGTCAAGAACGCGCGTCCGGGCAGCCATCCCGGGGCTGGAATTTACAAAAACCTGACATAAAAACATGCAAAACTCAAGCAAATACTTGATTCTTTCGGCAGATATGATACACTCTACCGGGTGCCCGGAGCACACAGATATCAAACACACAGGGGGAAGGCAAATGATTCTATTGTATTTGGCTGTTGTGGTGCTGGCGATTTCCGCCAACTGGATACTCTTCAAAAAAGCCGGCGAGCCCGGCTGGGCATGCATTGTACCCATCTACAACGCCTATGTGATGTTCAAGATCGTATGGGGCAAGGGATGGATGTTCCTGCTGGCCTTGATTCCGATTGTGAACTTTGTGATTATCATCATGCATTCGTTCAAGCTGGCCCGTTCCTTTGGGAAGGGAGCCGGCTTTGGCTGGGGCCTGCTGCTGCTGTCGCCGATCTTCTATATGATTTTGGCCTTTGGCAATGCGGAATACATCGGGCCGGATGGTTATCGTCCGGTAGGGCCCAGCAGGTATGTCTCCAACGACGCATAATTTCGGATAAGAAACACAAACACCGGGCCCGGGGCGATCCGCTCCGGGCCCGGTCCATTCTTCCGGGTTATTTCAGGAAGCCCTCCACGATCTTAGCCTCGGCCTCCTCCTCAGTCAGGCCCAGGGTGCGCAGCTTCAGGATCTGCTCGCCGGCGATCTTGCCGATGGCGGCCTCGTGGATCAAGGCCGCGTCCGGGCTGAGGGCGTCCAGCTGCGGCGCCGCGGTGACCACGGCCTCGTCGGCCACGATGGCGTCGCAGGCGCTGTGCCCGTGGCAGCGCTCCTTGCCCACAATACGGCTGTAGAATTCCTGGCGTGACCGGCCGCGCGCCACTGACCGGCTGACCAAGTCACATCCGGCGTCCGCGCCCTCCAGCACCACGTCAAAACGGGTTTTTGCCACCTGGTCCGCAGTTGTCATCAGGCGTTCCCGCACCACCAGCACGGCGCGCGACCTGAGGGTGGCGGTGGTGACGCGGTCGGTCGTGTCAACGCCTGAAAGCTGCACGGTGTCCATGGTCATGTGGGCCTCTTCCTCCAGGTAGATCTCGCTGACCGGGTCAATGCGGCGCCTGCCCTGCCCTTCCCCCTCGCCGATGTGTTTTTCCTCGTAGCGCACCTGGGCGCCCCTGCCCACAAAAAAGCGGTGGATGCCGTTGTGGCGGGCCTCGCCCGCGTCATCGGTATGCACGCCGCAACCGGCCACGATGGTCACCCGGGCGCCCTCGCCGATGTAAAAATCGTTGTAGGTCAGGTCATGCACACCGCCGCGGGTGACAGTGGCGGGGATATACACCGTTTCATCCTTCACGCCCGGGGCGACATGGATCTCAATGCCCGGCTTGCCCTGGGGCAGCGGGACGATCCTGACGGTGTCGGTGTTGCGGCGCCCGGCGCATCCGGAATCCTGGCGGATGTTGTAAGCGCCCTTGAACTCACCGGTGTAGCCGGCGACGACGCGCAGCAGCTTCTCCGAGATGGGGTTGATCGGTACAGGATTCATGCGCCCACCTTCCTGCCCGCCGGGCAATGGCCCGCGATCTCGCCGGCCAGCAGGCCGGGCATCACCCGGTCGCGCGCGCCCTGGACGCGCAGCTGGCCGGAGGAGATCACGATGATCTCATCGGCGATGTCCAGCAGCCGCTGCTGGTGGGAAATGATCACCATGGTCGTCCCGCGCTGCTTGAGCGCGCTGAACACATCCACCAGGCCATTGAAGGACCACAGGTCAATGCCGGCCTCAGGCTCATCAAAGATGGAGATACGCGTGCCCCGCGCCAGGACGCTGGCGATTTCCACGCGTTTGATCTCGCCGCCGGACAGGCTGGCGTCCACATCCCGGTCGATATAGTCCATGGTGCACAGGCCCACCTTGCCGGTCAAGTCACACATTTCGTCAAAGCTCAGCGTGCGCCCGGCCGCTGTCTCCAGCAGGCCCTGGACAGTCAGGCCCTTGAAGCGCACCGGCGTCTGAAAGCCATAGCTGATGCCCAGGCGGGCGCGCTGGGTGACATCCAGCCCTGTGATGTCCCGGCCGCCCAACAGAATCTGGCCCGAGGTGGGCTTGACCAGCCCGGCGATCAGCTTGGCCAGGGTGGTCTTGCCGCCGCCGTTGGGCCCGGTGACCACCGACAGGCGGCCCTCCGGAATGCTCAGGGTCAAATCATCAATAATGACCTCGCCGCCGGGCAAGGACCATGTTACATTGCGCAGTTCCAGCAAGTTTCCCTCCTTGGGCCCCGCCCGGGGCCGCTTTGCTACGGCATCATTATACCCCCTGACACGCCCGGCAGACAAGGTGAGCCCCGCCACAAAGGCAAAAGCGGCGCCCGCGCTGATCCTGTGATATGAAACACCGGGGGCATTTCAACAGCTCGTAAACAGCTTCCGCTTCTCCGGGTTTGCGGCTGCCCGGCAGGCGGTGGGCGCCGTCCTTCAGGGTGCCCGGCAGGAAGAGCCCCTTGGCCGGGGCCAGGCTGAGCCTGGCGCTGCCCAGGCTTTCAATATTGAGAAATTGCCCGACAGCAGCCTGTCAAGGCTTGTGCCACGCGCGGGATTCGAGCTTTTGGTTGACCCAGGCGGCGCGCGCGGATAAAATGGCATCATTGTCCGCAAGGAGGGGATGCGCATGCGCCTGAAACAACACACCGGCAGCCTGATGCTGCTGCTGGCTGCCATCATTTGGGGCAGCGCCTTTGTGGCGCAAAGCATAGCGATGGACCACATCCGGCCCTTTACCTTCCAGGCGCTGCGCTCCCTGATGGGCTCCCTGGCGCTCCTGCCGGTCATCGCGCTGTTCGGGCGGCGGGACAAAAAGGCGGGCCGGCAGCCGGTACCGCGGGAAAACCGCCACCTGCTCCGGGGCGGCCTGCTGTGCGGGCTGGCCCTGTTTGCGGCCATCAACCTGCAGCAGTTCGGCCTGGTCACCACCACCGCGGGCAAGGCCGGTTTTCTGACCGCGCTGTATATCCTGATCGTGCCCATTTATGGCCTTGTTCTGGGCCACAAGCCCGGGGCTTCCCTGTGGCTGGCCGTGCTGATCGCCGCCGCGGGGCTGTACCTGCTCAGCGTCACCGAGCGCTTCACGATCGCCCGGGGCGATTTTCTGCTGATCCTATGCGCTTTCTTTTTCGCGCTGCAGATCATGCTGGTGGACCATTTCGTTCAGAAGGTCAACGGCGTCAAGCTGTGCGCCATGCAGTTCCTGGTGTGCGGGCTGCTGTCCCTGGGCGCGATGTTCCTGTTTGAAAAGCCGCGCGCGGACGCCATTTTGCGCGCGGCCGGGCCGCTGCTGTACGCCGGGGTGCTGTCCTCCGGCGTGGCCTACACCCTGCAGATCCTGGCCCAGCGGACCACGCAGCCCGCCATCGCCAGCCTGCTGATGAGCCTGGAGGCGGTCTTCGCGGTCATCACCGGGGTGATCGTGCTGGGTCAGGTGCCCACGGCGCGGGAAATCATCGGCTGCGCGCTGATGTTCTCGGCCATCCTGATCGCCCAGCGCGGCAGCCCGCCCCGTGACGCCCATCCGTCGCCGCCGGACGCGGGACAATGATAAAACCTTTGTAAATTTCCTGAAAACTCATTGTAAAACGCCATGTTCCGCCCGGCTGGTATGCTATACTGAAGCCGCTGTCTGATCACCTGTACAGAAAGGGAACAAGATGAGACTGGATGTTGTGAGCATCAAGAAAAGCTTCGGGGACAAGGAGATCCTGCACGGTATTACCTTCAGCGTCACCTCCGGGCGCGCCATGGGCTTCCTGGGGCGCAACGGCGCCGGCAAGTCCACCACCATCCGCTGCCTGATGGATGTCTTCCACCAGGACAGCGGCGAGTTTTTGCTGGATGGCCAGCCCTTCGAGCCATGGAAGATGCGCATCGGCTACCTGCCCGAGGAGCGCGGCATGTACCAGAAGAACAAGGTGCTGCCCCAGCTGGTCTATTTCGCGCGCCTGCGCGGCGCCGACAAGGCGGATGCCCTGCGCAGCGCCAACCATTGGATTGATTATTTTGAGCTGGGCGAGTTCAAGAACAAAAACCTGGAGACCCTCTCCAAAGGCAACCAGCAAAAGATCCAGATCGCCCAGTCTTTCCTCAACGAGCCGGACATCCTGATCCTGGACGAGCCCTTTTCAGGGCTGGACCCGGTCAACGCGCAGGTGTTCAAGGACACCATCGCGGACTTTGTGCGCCAGGGCAAGCTGGTCATTTTCTCCTCCCACCAGATGAGCTATGTCGAGGAGGTTTGCGACGATGTCACTCTGATCCATGAGGGCGATATCGTCCTCAGCGGCAGCCTGGACCGCATCAAGCGCGAGGAGGGCCGCGACAAGCTGTTCCTCTCCCTGGCGCAGGACAGCGGGCAGGATGAGCTGGTCAGGGCGCTGCAAGGCGCTTTTCCCGGGCTGCTGGTCACGAACAGCAGGGACGGCGAGGGCCTGATCCTGGACACCCAGGGCCAGGCGCTTCAGGACCGGCTGCTGACATGGCTGGCCGGGCAGCAGGTGACTATCCGCCGCTTCGGGCTGTATGAGCCCAGCCTGACAGACATCTTTATTGAAAAGGTGGGTGAAACGGCATGAGGGACTTTCTGACGGTTTTTCAATATGAGTTCAAGATCCAGCTGTTCAAGCGCGCGGCCATCGTGACCATGGTGGTCATCATGCTGATCATGGCGGTCGTCACCAGCCTGCCGCGCATCATCAGCCTGTTCGACAGCGGGGAGCCGGGCGGCCAGCAGGCCGATGGCGGCATCAGCGGCTTTGAGAAGGCCGGCTACCTGTTGCCTGAGGACGAGCAGACGCGGCTGGCGCTCCTTGCGGTCCTGGGCAGCGAGGCGCCCGGCTACGCGGACCGCGCCGCCCTGGAAAAGGCCCTGGCCGACAAGGAGATCGAGGTGGGCTTTGTCGTGGCGGACGACCTGTCCTATGAGGCCGTTTACCAGGACCGCTCAATGACGGAACAGCGCGACCAGATCATGGGCGACATCCTCACCGCGATGAAAAAAGAGCGCATGCTACTCGCCCACGGCCTCAGCGGCGAGGATTACGCGGCCATTGAGGCCGCGCGCGCCCAGGGCACCACCACTATCCTGGGGCAGGACAGCATGAGCAGCTACTGGATCACCTTCCTCCTGTTGCTGCTGGTGTATTTTATTGTGCTGATGTACGGCAGCAGCGTCTCCAGCGTGATCGCGCGGGAGAAGGACAGCCGCACCATGGAGATTCTGATCACCTCCACCCGCCCCGCCAAGCTGATCATCGGCAAGGTGGCCGCCTCCGGCCTGGCGGCGCTGATCCAGTTCGGCCTGGTCATCCTGGTAAGCTTCCTGGGCATCCAGTTCAACAAGAGCACCTACCCGCCGGAGGTGCTGATGATGATCTCGGGTACCATTACCCCCGGCTACATGTGGAGCTACGCCTTCTTCTCCTTCTTCGGCTTTATTCTCTACCTCTTCCTCTACGCCGCGCTGGGCTCCACCGTCTCCAAGATGGAGGACCTGGCCAGCGCCACGGGCCTGGTGCAGTTCCTGTTCATCGCCGGCTACCTTCTGGCAACCTTTGCCGCGCAGATGCCCGACAGCACCCTGGCGGTGGTCGGCAGCATCATCCCCTTCACCTCCGTCATGGTCATGCCCATCCGCTTCGGCCTGGTCACCGTGCCCTGGGTAGAGGTCGTTGCCGCGGGCGTGCTGATGCTGGCCTTTGTCGCCTTCTTCGCCTACCTGAGCATCAAGATCTACCGCTGGGGCAGCCTCAACTACGGCAACAAGACCAAGCTGACCCGGATCGTCCGCGAGGCGCTGCGCCGCGAGCACCGCTGACGCGCCGGTTT